>CAVWIS010000009.1:0-120255 GCA_963755055.1 uncultured Alphaproteobacteria bacterium
CCGTGCTGCTGAGCGATGATGCGGCGATCCGCCTGCTCAACGGTCGCTGGCGCGGCATCGACGCGGCCACCAACGTTTTGTCGTTTCCCGCCGGCGAGCGGGCTCCCGTGCTGCTCGGCGATATCGCGATCGCCTACGAGACAGTGGCGCGCGAGGCCGCACAGCATGGCAAGCCCTTCGCGCATCATCTGGCGCATCTGGCGGTGCACGGATTTCTGCATCTTCTGGGCCACGATCACGAGTCGGACGATGCGGCCGACGCCATGGAGAGCCTCGAACGGAATATCCTGACACGCCTCGGCATCCCCGATCCGTATGCCGCGCGTGATGTCGACGCTGATTGCCATGCCTGACAACGACGCGCCAAGTCGCAGCGAGCCGAACGCAGTCCGCAGCGAGCAGTCGAACCTTCCGGTACCGGTTCCGCGCCCGAGCGTGGTGGCGCGCGAGAACGGCACGAGCTGGATCGGCCGGCTGCTGCGCACCGTGTTCGGATGGAAGTCGGGCTCGATCCGCGCCGATCTCGAGGTCGTGCTGGAAGCGGGCGCACCCGGGGAAACCGGCTTTTCGCCGGAAGAGCGCGCGATGCTGCGCAACATCCTGGGCTTGCGCGAGCGCCGGGTGGAGGATGTCATGATCCCCCGCGCCGACATCGTAGCGGTACAGCAGGACATCGCGCTCGGCGAGCTGGTGAAAGTGTTCGAGGGAGCCGGACATTCGCGGCTCGTCGTCTACAACGATACGCTCGACGACCCCGCCGGCATGATCCATATCCGCGATCTCATCGTGTTCATGGCATCGCGCGCGGCGGTGAATGCCCAGATCAATGCCAGGCGCCGAAAACCGTTTCCGGCCGGCCTCGACTTCAAGGCGGTCGACCTGTCGGTATCGCTGTCGTCGACCGGCATCATCAGAAAAATCCTGTTCGTGCCGCCGTCGATGCCGGCAATCGATCTGCTCGCCAAGATGCAGGCGACGCGCATTCATCTGGCGCTGGTCATCGACGAATACGGCGGCACCGATGGTCTGGTGTCGATCGAGGACATCGTCGAGCAGATCGTCGGCGACATCGAGGACGAGCACGACGAGGACGAAAGTCCGGCGGTCGTCCGCCAGCCCGACGGCTCGTTCCTCGCCGATGCGCGCGCCAGCCTCGAGGACGTGACGATGACGCTGGGTCCGGATTTCGACGTCGGTGAGGTTGCCGACGAGGTCGACACCCTGGGCGGTTATCTGGTGGTGCAGTTCGGGCGGGTGCCGGTGCGCGGCGAATTGATTCCAGGCCCTGCCGGATTCGAGATCGAGGTGCTTGATGCCGATCCGCGACGCGTCAAGAAGGTCAAGATCCATCGCGGGAGGGATCGGAACCGGCGGGATCGCAACGCCAAACGCCGCGACGGCCGCCCCGAAGGTGAAAGCGCGCCCGAAACAGCCGGCCCCGCGGCCGTGGGAGGGGAGCACGGCGCCGGCCGGCCTGACCAGATCCGGCCTTCGCCCGACGTCCTTTCGTCCTGATCCGCCGGACCGCCCGTGACCCTGACCACGTCCGCGCCCCAAGTGAGGCTCAAGGCCGTCGCCCATGCGGTGGTGCTCGCCTGGGGATGGCGGCGCGCCGCAATCGCGTTTGCGGCCGGCGCGCTCTCCACCTTGGCGCTTGCCCCGTTCAATCTCTGGCCGGTGATGTTCCTGACCTTTCCGGTGCTGGTCTGGCTGCTCGACGGGGCGGTCGCCGGGACCCTCGGCGGCATCACGGCGGCCTTTGCCACGGGGTGGTGGTTCGGATTCGGTTATTTTCTCGCCGGCCTCTACTGGATCGGAATCGCCTTCCTGGTTGATGCCAAGACCTTCGCCTGGCTGATGCCCTTCGCGGTCGTGTCGCTGCCCGCGGGCCTCGCGGTCCTGACCGGGCTTGGTCTGGCGCTGGCCCGGCTGCTGTGGACCCGCGGCGCCACCCGGATCGTCACGCTGGCGCTCTGCCTCACGATCTCCGAATGGCTGCGCGGCCACTTGTTCACGGGCTTTCCCTGGAACGCCTACGGCTATGCGCTCACCGGCCAGCTCGGGCTGGCACAGAGCGCCTCGCTGGTCGGCCTGTGGGGTCTCACCTTTCTGGCGGTGTTCGTGTTCGCGAGCCCGGCCTCGCTCGCCGACGAGCCTGAGGAAACGCCGCGGCGCTGGCTCGCCCCGGCCGCCGGGATCGCGATCCTGGTGGCGTTTGCGGTCTACGGCTCGGTGCGGCTGGGGCAGACGCCGACAAGCTTCGTCCCCGGGGTTCGGCTGCGGATCATGCAGCCCAATCTGCCCCAGGACGAGAAGTTCAACTACTCGGCCAAGCAACAGGTGATGAGCCGGTATCTGGCGCTGTCGGATCGCGCCACCGGTCCAGACCGCATGGGCATCGGCGACGTGACGCATCTCATCTGGCCGGAATCCGCATTCCCGTTCTTCCTCACCCGCGAACCCGACGCCCTGGCGCAGATCGCGGGCTTGCTCGCCAAGGGTACCGTGCTGATCACCGGCGGAGTGCGTCCCGCCGAGCCCGCCGGCGGCGGGAGGGGAAGCCGCGCCTACAACTCGGCCTATGTGATCGATCGCCAGGGCTCGCTGATCGGCGTCTACGACAAGGTTCACCTCGTGCCGTTCGGCGAATACCTGCCGTTCCAGCGCATCCTCGAGAGCATCGGGCTGATGCAGCTGACGAAGGTGGCGGGAGGCTTCGTTGCCGGCGACCGGCGCCGTCCCTTGACGGTGCCGGGGGCGCCCTCGGTCCTGCCCCTGATCTGTTACGAGATCGCGTTTCCCGACGAGGCGGTGCCGCGCGGGGAGCGGCCCGGCTGGCTGCTGAACCTCACCAATGACGGCTGGTTCGGCAACAGCACCGGACCCTACCAGCATTTTCAGCAGGCCCGCGTCCGCGCCATCGAGCACGGACTGCCGCTGGTGCGCGCCGCCAATACGGGTATCTCGGCGGTCGTCGACGCGCTCGGCCGCATCGTCAAGGAGCTGCCCCTCGGAGCCGAAGGGGTGATCGATGCTCCGCTGCCGCAGCCGGTCGACCCACCGCCCTATGTCCAATTCGGAGACTGGGTGCTTGGCGTGATGCTCGCCGCCGCCGGCCTGCTCGTGCTGCGCCGTCGATTGAGCAATCGGGCATAAAGTGCGAAGATGATAGATAACGATTTATGGTTGTCGATATTTCGGTGGCTAATCGATCAAAACTTTTAACCGGGGTATTTCCTAAATTATTGTACCGAACTACCGTCATTCCCTCACGAGGCCTGATTTCCACCGCTTCCTGGGCGCATCCACCAGCAGCGCCTCTCCCTTCGGCGGTCCGGTATTGCGTAGCGACGTGGCGTAGGAGGCTGTGATGCCCACCAAAGTGCCCAATCCCATCGACAAGCACGTCGGAAGCCGCGTTCGGATGCGCCGCATGATGATGGGGATGAGCCAGGAAAAGCTTGGCGACGCGATCGGCCTGACATTCCAGCAGGTGCAAAAATATGAAAAAGGCACCAACCGCATCGGTGCCAGCCGCTTGCAGCAGATTTCCCAGACCCTGCAGGTTCCCGTCGCGTTCTTTTTCGAGGGCGTTCCGCCATCGCCCGGCTCGACTGGCGGAAACGGCGCCGACGCATCTCCGGCCTATGTGGCGGATTTCCTCGCCACCTCCGATGGCCTCGCCCTGACCAAGGCCTTCATGCAGATCAAGGATTCCAAGCTCCGGCGTCGTATCGTCGATCTGGTCGAGGGAATTGCCGGGCAGAACGCACCTTAGGCGCTCGTCCGCAAGGCACGACGCGACCTCGCACCTCGATCAGCTTCGATCGCCATCGATGCGTGTGCGAGCGTCGGCGTCGAGCGCGGCCGCGATCCCTCCTTGACCCCGCGACGGGACGCTGCAAGAAACGCCGCGACCCAAAGGGCCGCACCTGCGGCCATGGTCCGCAGGAGTGTGCACGGTGTCCCACACGAACTACCTTTTCACCAGCGAGTCCGTCTCCGAAGGTCATCCGGACAAAGTCTGCGACCGCATCTCCGACGAGGTCGTGGATGCGTTTTTCGACCTTGCGCCGCGCTACGGGTGGGATCCGAGTCAGGTACGCGTCGCCTGCGAGACGCTGGCGACGACAAATCGGGTGGTGATCGCCGGCGAGACGCGCGGCCCGGCGGCAATCACCCGGGACTACGTGTCCCACATCGCCCGCCTGGCGATCAAGGATATCGGCTACGAGCAGGATGGGTTCCACTGGGAGAAGGCAAAAATCGAGGTCCATCTCCACGCCCAGTCGTCCGACATCGCCCAGGGCGTCGATTCATCCGGCAACAAGGACGAGGGCGCCGGCGACCAGGGAATCATGTTCGGCTATGCGTGCGGGGAAACCCCCGAATTGATGCCGGCGCCGATCTACTACTCGCACCGCATCCTGAAGCTTCTGTGCGACGCGCGGCGCTCGGGCGAGACCGAGGCGCTCGGGCCGGACGCCAAGAGCCAGGTCACGGTGCGCTACGAGAACGGCAAGCCGGTCGAGGCAACCCAGATCGTCGTTTCCACGCAACATCTCGACGTGCATCTGTCGTCGCACGACATCCAGACCATCGTGGAGCCCTATGTCCGCAAGGCTTTGCCGCCGGGCTGGATCACCAAGCAAACCGTCTGGCACGTCAATCCGACCGGAAAGTTCGTGATCGGCGGACCCGATGGCGATTGCGGCCTGACGGGGCGAAAAATCATCGTCGACACCTATGGCGGGGCCGCGCCCCATGGCGGCGGCGCATTTTCCGGCAAGGACCCCACCAAGGTCGACCGGTCGGCTGCCTATGCGGCACGCTATCTGGCCAAGAACGTCGTCGCCGCCGGGCTGGCCGGACGCTGCACCATCCAGCTCTCCTATGCGATCGGGGTGTCGAAGCCGCTGTCGCTCTATGTCGATCTTCACGGCACCGGCGAGCTCGCCGAGGATCGCATCGCCCGGACGCTCGGGGAGGTCATGGACCTTTCGCCGCGCGGGATTCGCGAGCATCTCGGGCTGAACCGGCCGATCTATGCGCGCACATCGGCCTATGGGCATTTCGGCCGCCCGCCGGAAGCCGATGGCGAATTCTCATGGGAGAAGACCGACCTGGTCGAGGCGATCCGCGGTGCGGTGACCTGACCGACGATCGGGCCGTCGGCGACGGCCGCCGGCCCGACGATGCCTGAGAACGATCCTTCCGGCGCGTCGGGACGCGGATTTTTCGGCCGGCGCAAGGGTCATCGACTGCGTCCCCGCCAGGCGGGCCTGCTCGAGACGTTGCTGCCGCGCCTCGCGCTTGACCTCGACCATGCGGCGCCATCCGACCTTGCATCGATGTTTGCCGTCCCGGTCGCGGAGGTGCGCCTGGAGATCGGCTTCGGCAGCGGCGAGCATCTGATCGCCGCCGCGCAAGCGAGCCCCCGCACCGGCTTCATCGGCTGCGAGCCGTTCGTCAACGGGATGGCGAAGACGCTGGCCGAGATCGAGGCACGCGGCGTCCGCAACGTGCGCCTTCATCACGGCGATGCCACGGCTGTCATCGACTGGCTGCCGGCGGGCTCGATCGGCGGCATCGATCTGCTCTATCCGGATCCCTGGCCGAAGCGCCGGCACTGGAAGCGACGCTTCGTTCAGGACCAGCGCGTCCGCGATCTCGCCCGCATCCTGCGCCCGGGCGCCATGTTCCGGTTCGCCAGCGACAGCGCGGACTACGCAGCCTGGACGCTGATCCGGTTGCTGCGCTCGCCCGATTTCGTGTGGACTGCCGAATGTGCCGATGACTGGCGGCGCCCCTGGCCGGGCTTCGACAGCACGCGTTACGAGGCGAAGGCGATGCGCGAAGGGCGAGCGCCCTGCTACCTGGTGTTCGAACGACGGTGACGGATCGGCGTCGCGTCGTGACCGGACGACGCCTCAGGCTCCGTTGAGGAATTCGCCGGCCGTGAACACGGCATCGAAGCGAATGCCATGAGCCGCGAAGAATTCCCGAGCGCCTTCCTGGCGATCGACGACCGACAACACCATGGCGATCTCGGCGCCGGCATCCCTGGCCGCCTGGGCGGCGATCATGGCCGAGCCTCCGGTCGTGGTGACGTCCTCCAGGATCGCAACCTTCTTTCCTGCAAGCGTTTCTCCCGGTGCGAGCCCGTCGACCTTGCGGCGCGTGCCGTGATCCTTGACGTCCTTGCGCACGAAGAAGCCCGGAATCCCGCGGCCCCTGACATGACTCAACATGCTGACCGGACCGATGAGCGGAATGGCCCCGAGCGCCAGCCCGCCGACATAGTCGACCGCCATGCCGCCGAGCTTTTCGAGGATCAGCTCGGCGAGCAGATTGGCCCCCTCGGGATGCAACATCGACGGCTTCATGTCGAAGTAGAAGTCGCTTTCCTTGCCCGACGCGAGGGTGATCCTGGCACGAAAAAACGAACGCTCCCTGATCAACGAGAGCGCCCGCAGGCGGCTCGTGCGCTTGTCGTCCGGGAAACGCAGCGGTTCCATGGCACCCCCGACGTTGCTTGAAAGGTTCGGAGTCGAAGAACGAACCATGGCCAGAATGAAGACCGCCGAGTCCCGCGTCAAATCCGCGCGGCGATCGGCCCTGCGTATTGGCGTGAGGTCCACAGCTTTCACTGCGGCTGCGTGAACGGGACGCAGGGGGGGGTGCTGGATCTTTCAGCGTGGGGTGTTTGGATCGGCGAAGCGGCGTCCGGCTGGTCGAAACCCGTCTAGACGACCGCTTGCGGACCCTCCTGCCGGGCCTGCCAGAAGCGCAGAACGCGCTGCGCCGTCGCCAGCGACAGGCGCTCGAAATTGGCCATGGCGCCGTCGAGAGCCTGGTTCGACACCCGGCGGGCACCGGCGCGAACCTGGATGATGGCGCGGACGGTCGGCCATTCGAAGCCAACCGCCTTGCACAGGATCAGCACCGGGTCGGCACGGTCGCCGCTCATCAACCTGTCGACGACGTCGATCGGCACCGCACACAGCGCCGACAGCGTCGCGATGGTTTCCTCGAATCGTCCGGACCGCGCGAAATCGACGAGCTGTGCCTCGGCGAGGCCGCCGCTCTGATGCATGGCCAGCACCGCGCGCTGGGCGGCCAGATAATCGCGTGCCGGCGCGTTCTTCGCCGCGATCTCCTGCGACACCTCGGCGAGAATGCGTCGTATCTCGACCTGGGTCTCCGGGCGCGCCGTGGCGAGAAGCCGCTGCTGCACCACCTCGGTCGCCTGGGCGAGCAGGCCGCGGAACAGGTGGGGCGGAATGTCTGCCCGCTGGCCGACCCTTTCGGCCAGCAAATCGTCCTTCTCGGCCCGCTTCATCAGGACCGACAATCCCGCCTCGGAAAACTGGGCGCCCGGATTGCGGGCGACATTGCGCACGACGTCGCCGTCGCCGCGCCCGACGAGCACGTCGGTAAGCGCCGCGCCGACCTCGGAGCGACCCGAAATGGCGAGCAGATGCGCCTGAACTCTTGGTCTTGGCGATGTCGAGCAGATCGGTCTCGGCAAGCCGCCGGGATTCCATGAGAACCGGGCCGGCCACCGAGATGTCGTCGTTGCGCGCCAGCCGGCGGATCACCTTGAGCGGCGCATTGCCGATCGGCGCCAGACGGCGAGCGAGCTCGGCAAGGGTCTTGGTCTCGATCTCGACGATCAGGCTGCTCAGCACCTCGTCGAACAGGCCGACATGGTCCTCTTCGAACTGGCTCGCGCCATCGACGAAGAGGTCGGTGATGCGTTTCAGCGTCTCGGCACGCTTGGCTTCCGAGCCATGCTGCAGGACGTCTTCGAGCTCTGGTAGGAGTGAGGCGAGTGCCGCCATGGCAAGAGGTCCCGGGCCGCCCATCGGCGGCGCCGACGCAATCGTCCCGACGCAGATTACGGCGGAAGTCTGAACGAACGGTTAGCCATCCGGGAGGGAGGGCGATGCCGATGACCGGTCCGCCGGCCCCGCAGGACAAAAAATTTTGCGCCCGGACGTCGCCATCCCGACTCGACAAAGTCGAACTCGACCTCTTGCATATGCTTGATAATTCGCTATATTCGGCCCATCCGCAAGGATATCTCATAACGATCGGCTAGTCCGAACGGCTATCGAGAGTGGGCCCCCCGGGACCCGCTCTTTTTTGTTACCCGAAGGGCACTTCGCCAACGAATGACCCAGATGGTCGAGACGATCGCCACGGCGAACAATTCCGAGCAGCGGCTCATCGTCGAGCAGGGCGTCGCGGCGCGCGTCGCGGCGGTTGCCGAGGGCGTGCTCGACGGACTGGGATACAGGCTGGTCCGGGTGCGCGTGTCCGGCCTTTCAGGCTGCACCGTGCAGGTCATGGCCGAGCGCCCGGACGGGACCATGACGATCGAGGATTGCGAGGTAGTGTCGCGCGCCCTGTCCCCGGTGCTCGACGTTGCCGACCCGATCGACCGTGCCTACCGGCTGGAGGTTTCCTCGCCCGGGCTCGATCGGCCGCTGGTGCGGCGGTCGGACTTCGAGCGCTATGCCGGAAACGTCGTCAAGATCGAGCTCGCGATAGCGCGCGAAGGCCGGCGACGGTTCCGTGGCATGCTGCTGGGCGCCGATGGGTCGGCGGCACGCCTGCGGCGCGACGACGCCGTGGAAGGCGAGCCTGCCGAAGTTCTGCTGCCGATCGAGGACATGGCGGAGGCCAAGCTGGTGCTCACCGAGGCGCTGATCGCGGAATCGCTCCGCCGCGGCAAGAGCGCCGAGCGCCGCGACGGGACGACCGAAAGGCCGGCGGGCGAGCCCCGCCGAGGCAAGCATTTTCGGCGCGCGCCGGGCCAGGACCCGCGCCGCGCCCAGCATGAGGAGAACGACTGATGGCTGTGAGCGCCAACCGGCTCGAGCTGTTGCAGATCGCCGACGCGGTCGCGCGTGAGAAGGCGATCGACCGCGGCATCGTGATTACCGCCATGGAGGACGCGATCGCCAAGGCGGCGCGCTCGCGCTACGGCAGCGAGACCGACGTCCACGCCGAGATCAACGCCAAGACCGGCGAGCTGCGCCTGGCACGCCATCTCCTGGTGGTCGAGGCCGTCGAGAATCCGGCGAGCCAGATCAGCCTCGAGGACGCGCGGCGCCGCAACCCGGCAGCCCAGATCGGCGACACCATCGCGGATGCGCTGCCGCCGCTGGAATACGGGCGGATCGCGGCGCAGTCGGCCAAACAGGTGATCGTGCAGAAGGTGCGCGAGGCCGAGCGCGACCGGCAGTACCAGGAATACAAGGACCGCATCGGCGACATCGTCAACGGCATCGTCAAGCGCGTCGAGTACGGCAACGTCGTGGTCGATCTCGGCCGCGGCGAGGCCATCGTGCGGCGCGACGAATTGCTGCCGCGCGAGGTGTTTCGCAACGGCGACCGCATCCGCGCCTATATCTATGACGTGCGCCGCGAGGCGCGGGGTCCGCAGATATTCCTGTCGCGCACCCATCCGCAGTTCATGGCGAAGCTGTTCGCCCAGGAAGTGCCGGAGATCTACGACGGCATCGTCGAGGTCAAGGCGGTGGCCCGCGATCCCGGATCGCGCGCCAAGATCGCGGTGATCTCCCGCAACTCCTCGGTCGATCCGGTCGGCGCCTGCGTGGGCATGCGCGGGTCGCGCGTGCAAGCCGTGGTCAACGAGCTCCAGGGGGAAAAGATCGACATCATTCCGTGGTCGCCGGACATCGCGACCTTCGTGGTCAATGCGCTGGCGCCCGCCGAGGTCGCCAAGGTGGTGCTCGACGAGGACCGCGAGCGCATCGAGGTGGTGGTGCCGGACCAGCAGCTGTCGCTGGCGATCGGTCGCCGCGGGCAGAATGTCCGGCTCGCCTCCCAGCTCACCGGCTGGGACATCGACATTCTCACCGAGCAGGAGGAATCGGAGCGACGCCAGGCCGAGTTCGAGAACCGCACCCGCATGTTCATGGAAGCGCTCAATGTGGATGAGGTGGTGGGCCAGCTGCTGGCGTCCGAAGGATTCAACTCCGTCGAGGAGCTTGCCTTCATCGACGAGAAGGAGATCGCCTCGATCGAAGGCTTCGATGCCGAGACCGCCCAGGAACTGCAGACCCGCGCCCGCGATTATCTCGACCGGATCGAGGGCGAATACGACGCCAAGCGCCGCGAGCTCGGCGTCGAGGATGCGGTGAAGGACGTGCCCGGCGTCACCACCCGGATGCTGGTCGCCTTCGGCGAGAACGAGATCAAGACGGTCGAGGATCTTGCCGGATGCGCGACCGACGAGCTGGTTGGCTGGACCGAGCGCAAGGACGGCGAGAGCACGCGGAATCCGGGCATCCTCGACGGTTTCGAGCTCACCCGCGAGGAGGCCAAGTCGATCATCATGCAGGCCCGCGTCAAGGGCGGCTGGATCACCGAGGCCGATCTCGCCCGCCCGGCCGAGGAGGCGCCGGCGGAGACGAGCGAAGCCGGCGCGTGAGGAACGGACGCATCCGATATGCTGGCCGACCCTTCCGACGTGGAGACCGATACGGGCCCGAAGCGCCTCGCGCCGGGCACCGAGCGCCTCTGCGCCGCGACGCGGTCGGTGAGGCCTGTGGCGGATCTCATCCGCTTCGTGGTCGGGCCTGACGGCGATGTCGTGCCCGATCTCAAGCGCAAGCTGCCCGGGCGCGGATTGTGGATCACCGCCAGCCGGGCGGCCGTAGCCGAGGTGGTGCGGCGCAGGGCCTTTGCCCGAGGCTTCCGCCGGGACGTGCGGGTGCCGCCGGGCCTGGTGGACATGGTGGAGGAGCGGCTCGAGCGCTCGGCGCTCGATGCGCTGTCGATCGCCCAAAAGGCCGGGCTGGTGGCTCTCGGCTTCGCCAGGGTGGAGGCGGCGCTCGCCGAGGACCGGGTCGCCGCCCTGGTGCATGCGATGGATGCCGGCCCGGACGGCGTGCGCAAGCTCGCCGCTACGGCCCGGCGGCGGTTCGGCGACGGCGACGGCGGGATCCCGGCGCTGGCGGCATTTACCTCCCTGCAATTGGATTTGGCATTGGGGCGGTCAAATGTGATACATGCAGCGCTGCTCGCTGGCGCGGCCAGCGAGGCGTTTCTCGCGCGCTGCCGCAGCCTCGAGCGCTTCCGGACCGTCGAGGCAACCGGCCCGGGATAACGGCTCGCAGCTGAACGGGGCGAAGCGAGCCGTTTTCCGGGTCCCCGGTCCCGCGAGAACGTGGATGGCAAATGCCGGGAATGAGTTTGAACGATTTGCAGCATCACCTTGGTCGGGCATCCGCCCCAATCAGGGTAATTCCGGTCGAGGATCGATAACTGAATGAGTGAGACGACGAAGCACCCTGGCGAAAAGACGCTGAGCGTCACTCCGACGAAGACGCTGACGCTCAAGCGCGGCGTCGAGCAGGGAGTCGTGCGCCAGAGTTTCAGCCATGGCCGCACCAAGCCGGTCGTGGTCGAGAAGGTGAAGCGGCGGGTCGTCGGCCCGGGCGAGGCGAAGGTCGAGGCACAGCCTGCGACCGGCCGGGCCGGCGCCAAGGCGAGCCCGGGCGCGGCGGCAACACCCCTGCCCAGCGGGCCGGCGCCGAAGCCGTCCGGCGTCGTGCTGCGGTCGCTGACCGAGGAAGAGCGGAGCGCGCGCGCTCACGCGCTGGCCGACGCCAAGGTGCGCGAGGCCGAGGAGCGCAAGACCGCCGAGGCCGAAGCGCTGCGCCGCGCCGAGCGCGAGGGCCGCGAGAAGACCGAGCGCGAGGCCGCGGAAGCGCGCAAGCGCGAGGAGGACGAGCGGCGACGCCACGACGAGGAGGCCAAGCGCAAGGCCGAGCAGGAAGCGCAGAAGCGCTTCGGCGGTGAGGAATCGAAGACCGCGAAGCCGGTCGTCGCCGTACCCCTGGCGGTGCGCACCGCGCAGGAGCCCGACGAGGAAGAGGCGCCGCGCACGATCCGCCGCGGATCAGGCCCGCCGCGGCCGGCTCCCGCGCCCAAGCCGGCGCGGACCGGCGCCGAGAAGCGCCGCGGCCGGTTGACCCTGGTCACCGCGCTGAAGGAGGACGAGGAGCGCCAGCGTTCGGTCGCGGCATTCCGTCGCCGGGTGCAGCGGCTCAAGGGCCACCATGCCGACGAGCCGAAGGAAAAGCTCGTGCGCGAGGTGACGATCCCCGAGACCATCACCATCCAGGAGCTCGCCAACCGCATGGCGGAGCGGGCGGTCGACGTCATCAAGCTTTTGATGAAGCAGGGCCAGATGGTGAAGATCACCGACGTGATCGACGCCGACACCGCGCAGCTGCTCGCCGAGGAGATGGGCCATGCGGTGAAGCGGGTCGCCGAGTTCGGACGTCGAGGAAGGTCTGTTCGACGCCGCCGATGCCGAGGAGACCTTGCAGTCGCGGCCGCCGGTCGTGACCATCATGGGCCATGTCGACCACGGCAAGACGTCGCTGCTCGATGCGATCCGCCAGACCGACGTGGTGGCCGGCGAGGCCGGCGGCATCACCCAGCATATCGGCGCCTATCAGGTGACCGCGCCGTCGGGCACCCGGATCACCTTCATCGATACGCCGGGCCACGCGGCCTTCACGGCAATGCGCGCGCGCGGCGCCAAGGTGACCGACATCGTCGTGCTGGTGGTCGCCGCCGACGACGGCGTGATGCCGCAGACGGTCGAGGCCATCAATCACGCCAAGGCCGCCGGGGTGCCGATGATCGTGGCGATCAACAAGATCGACAAGCCGGATGCCCGGCCGGAGCGGGTCCGCACCGAGCTGCTGCAGCACGAGGTCCAGGTCGAATCGATGGGCGGCGACGTCCTCGACGTGGAGGTCTCGGCCACCAAGAAGCTCAACCTGGACAGGCTGCTCGAGACCATCGGGCTGCAGTCGGAAGTCCTCGACCTCAAGGCCAATCCGGCGCGTCCGGCCGAGGGCACGGTCATCGAGGCCAAGCTCGATCGCGGCCGCGGTCCGGTGGCGACCGTTCTGGTGCAGCGCGGGACATTGCGCATCGGCGATCTCATCGTGGCCGGGGCCGAATGGGGGCGGGTGCGGGCGCTGGTCAGCGATACCGGCGCCGCGATCGACCAGGCGGGTCCGTCCATGCCGGTCGAGGTGCTCGGCTTCAATGGCACCCCGGACGCCGGTGACCGGCTCGCCGTGGTCGACAGCGAGGGCCGCGCCCGCGAGGTGACGGCCTACCGCGCACGGCAGAAGCGCGACATGATGGTGGCGCGCGCAACCGGCCTGCGCGGGTCGCTCGAGCAGATGATGACCCAGCTCAAGAGCACCGGGCGCAAGGAGTTCCCGCTGGTCATCAAGGGCGACGTGCAAGGCTCGATCGAGGCGATCCTCGGCGCATTGGAGAAGCTCGGCACCGACGAGGTCGGCGCCCGGGTGATCCATGCGGGCGCCGGCGGCATCACCGAATCCGACGTGACGCTCGCCGAAGCATCGGGCGCGGCAATCATCGGCTTCAACGTGCGCGCCCACAAGGAGGCCCGCGAGCTGGCCGAGCGCTCGGGCACCGAGATCCGCTACTACAACATCATCTACGACCTCGTGGATGACGTGAAAAAGGCGATGTCCGGCCTGCTTGCGCCATCTCTGCGTGAGACCATGCTGGGCAATGCGCTGATCCTGGAGATCTTCACGGTGTCGAAGGTCGGCAAGGTGGCGGGTTGCCGGGTCACCGACGGCAAGGTCGAGCGCGGTGCCAATGTCCGGCTCATCCGCGACAACGTGGTCATCCACGACGGCAAGCTGTCCCAGCTCAAGCGCTTCAAGGACGACGCCCGCGAGGTCCTGGCCGGCCAGGAATGCGGCATGGCGTTCGAGAGCTACCAGGACATGCGGGCGGGCGACGTCATCGAATGCTACCGCGTGGAGACGGTCCAGCGCACGCTGTGAGCTCGGGACGCCGGCTCTGGGCCGGACCGTGAGCGGTGCCGCCGCGACGATTCCGGCGATCGGCAGAACACATCGCATGGCCGGGACCGGACATGACCGGCGGCCCGGCGCGAAGGATTTGGTGTTGTCATGCGCGGCAGTCGAGGAACCACGGGATCGAGCCCGTCGCAACGCCAATTGCGCGTCGGCGAGGTCGTCCGCCATACCGTAGCCGAGGTGCTGACCCGCGGCGACGTGCACGATCCGGTTCTGGCGGGCCATCTCATCACCGTGCCGGAAGTTCGCATGTCGCCGGACCTGCGCCTGGCGACCATTTTCGTGATGCCGCTCGGCGGGCGCGATACCGACAAGGTGCTGTCGGCGCTCGAGCGCCATGCCCGCTACTTGCGGGGCATCATCGCCCGCCGTGTGAACCTGAAGTTCGCACCTGATATACAATTCCGCCTCGACGACCGCTTCGATGAAGCCGAGCGGATCGAAAAGCTGCTGCGCTCGCCATCGGTCAAGCGCGATCTCGACGGGAGCGCCGATGGTCAGGATTGAGGAACGGCACCCGGAACGTCCCGCCGTGGCCACCCGGCCGCCAAAGCAGGACGTTCACGGCTGGATCATCCTGGACAAGCCGGTCGGCATGACCTCCACCCATGCGGTCGGGGCGGTGAAGCGGCTCTATTCGGCCAAGCGCGCCGGGCACGCCGGCACGCTCGATCCGCTGGCGTCCGGATGCCTGCCGATCGCGCTCGGCGAGGCCACGAAAACCGTCCCCTTCGTCATGGACGGGCGGAAATCCTATCGGTTCACCGTGCGCTGGGGCGAGGAGCGCGACACCGACGATGCCGAGGGCAAGGTCGTGGCCACGAGCGAGCTGCGCCCGCCGCCGGAGGCGATCGAGGCCGTGCTGGGACAGTTCACCGGGACCATCGCGCAGGTGCCGCCGCGCTATTCGGCGGTCAAGATCGAGGGCGAGCGGGCCTACGACCTGGCCCGCGACGGCGAGATGGTGGAGCTCGCGGCCCGCCCGGTCGACATCCACCGGCTGGATCTGGTGGAGATCGCCGACCCCGATCACGCGGTATTCGAGGCCGAATGCGGCAAGGGCACCTATGTTCGGGCACTGGCCCGCGACATGGGTCGCCTGCTCGGCGCCTGCGGCCACGTCACGGCGTTGCGCCGCACTGCGGTTGGCCCGTTCGGCGAAAACCATATGATTTCACTGGAAGACCTGGAGGCTTTGTGGCATAGAGCCGCGGCCGGCGAGGCAAGCCTCGCCGACGCACTGAGGCCCGTCGAGACCGCGCTGGACGACATCCCGGCGCTGGCCGTCAGTCGGGCCGACGCGGCCAGGCTCCAGAGGGGTCAGGCCGTCTTGTTGCGTGGACGGGACGCCCCCATTTTCCGCGGCACGGTCTATGTCACGGCTTCGGGCCGGCTTATAGCCCTTGCCGAAGTCGACCGTGGAGAGGTTGTCCCAAAGCGCGTGTTCAACCTCGCCGGCCTGCTCGGCAGCGCCGGCATTTCGGGAAGGTAGTTGACGATGTCGCTTGCGACCGGCCGTAAGGCGGAGATCATCAAGACTTATGCGACGACTGCCGGCGATACCGGATCGCCGGAGGTCCAGGTTGCGATTCTCTCGGAGAGAATTTCCGGCCTGACCGAGCATTTCAAGACCCACGTCAAGGACAACCATTCGCGACGGGGCCTGCTGAAGCTGGTGTCCCAGCGCCGGCAGCTGCTCGACTATCTCCGGCGTATCGATGAAGGACGCTACAAGACGCTGATCGAGCGCCTCGGCATCCGACGTTAAGAGTTGTTGAGGCTTTTTGCGCGGCTCGTCCGCGCGAGCTGCGGCGGATGAGACAGTATCAGTCCGCCAGTGTCGGCAGCCGATGAGCTGCCGAGCGAAGACGATGGGCCGACAGGTGCCCGATCGAACCAGAGGAGACAGAAGGCCATGGCAGGATCGCCGGATGCTGCCCGGATTCGCCCGCAAGGCGCGCACGGGCTGCCTCTCGCCGTCTTGCTCATGGCTTTCGCCCCTCCACGAAACCCATGAGAGAAAACCAAGATGTTCAACATCCATCGCGTCGAGCTCGACTGGGGCGGACGTCCGCTCGTCCTCGAGACCGGAAAGATAGCGCGCCAGGCCGACGGTGCCGTGCTCGCCACCTACGGCGAGACCACCGTTCTCGCCACCGTCGTCTCCGCCAAGGAGGCGAGGGAAGGCGTCGATTTCCTGCCGCTCACCGTCGACTACCAGGAAAAATTCTACGCGGCCGGGCGCATCCCGGGTGGTTACTTCAAGCGTGAGGGCCGCCCGACCGAAAAGGAGACCCTGGTCTCGCGCCTGATCGACCGCCCGATCCGTCCGTTGTTTGCTGGCGGCTATCGCTGCGAGACCCAGGTCATCATCACGACGCTGTCGCACGACCTCGAGAACGACCCCGACGTCGTCGCCATGGTGGCGGCATCGGCCGCGTTGACCTTGTCGGGCGTCCCCTTCATGGGCCCGATCGGCGCCGCCCGCGTCGGCTTCGTCGGCAAAGAGTATGTGCTCAACCCGCAGCTCGATGAGATGGCGGAGAGCGCGCTCGATCTCGTCGTCGCCGGCACCGGCGACGCGGTGCTAATGGTCGAGTTGGAGGCCAAGGAGCTCTCCGAAGAGATCATGCTGGGCGCTGTGATGTTCGGCCACAAGCACTTCCAGCCGGTGATCGACGCGATCATCCGGCTCGCCGAGAAGGCCGCCAAGGAGCCGCGCGACTTCTCGCTGCCTGACAACGCGGAGATCGCCAAGGAGATGCTGGCGCTCATCGAGACCGATGTGCGCGCCGCTTACGCGATCGCCGGCAAGCAGGAGCGGCACAATGCGCTCGATGCCGCGAAGGCGAAGGCGATCGCCCACTTCTTCCCCGAGGGCGCCGAGAAGCCGGCCTACGACAAGCTCCGCATCGCCGGTGTGTTCAAGAAGCTCGAGGCCGAGGTGGTCCGCCACAGCATCCTCGACACCGGCCGACGCATCGACGGCCGTGACGCCAAGACGGTGCGGCCGATCGTGTCCGAGGTCGGCATCCTGCCGCGCGCGCACGGCTCGGCACTGTTCACGCGCGGCGAGACCCAGGCGCTGGTGGTGGCCACCCTCGGTACCGGCGAGGACGAGCAGTTCATCGACGCGCTGCACGGGACCTACAAGGAGACGTTCCTGCTGCATTACAACTTCCCGCCCTTCTCGGTCGGCGAGACCGGCCGCATGGGCGGGCCGCGGCGCCGCGACATCGGCCATGGCAAGCTCGCCTGGCGGGCGATCCGGCCGGTCCTGCCGCAGCATCACGAGTTTCCCTACACGATCCGCGTGGTCTCGGAGATCACCGAATCGAACGGGTCGTCCTCGATGGCGACCGTGTGCGGCACCTCGCTGGCGCTGATGGACGCCGGCGTGCCGCTGCGCCGGCCGACCGCCGGCATCGCCATGGGCCTCATCCTAGAGGACAAGCGCTTCGCCGTGCTGTCCGACATTCTCGGCGACGAGGACCACCTCGGCGACATGGACTTCAAGGTGGCGGGCACCGAGCAGGGCATCACCTCGCTGCAGATGGACATCAAGATCGCCGGCATCACCGAGGAGATCATGCGGGTGGCGCTCGGCCAGGCCAAGGATGGCCGCCTGCACATCCTGGGCGAGATGGCCAAGGCGCTCACCTCGGCGCGCGCCGAGCTCGGCGCCCATGCGCCGCGCATCGAGGTGATCAACATCCCGGTCGACAAGATCCGCGAGGTGATCGGGACGGGCGGAAAGGTCATCCGTGAGATCGTCGAGAAGACCGGCGCCAAGATCGACATTTCCGACGACGGCACCATCAAGATCGCGTCCGCCAATGCCGATTCGATCAAGGCGGCGATCAACTGGATCCGCTCGATCGCGTCGGAGCCGGAGGTCGGCCACATCTATGACGGAACCGTCGTCAAGGTCGTCGACTTCGGCGCCTTCGTGAACTTCTTCGGCTCCAAGGACGGGCTGGTTCACATCAGCCAGCTGGCGCCGCGACGCGTCCAGAAGGTGACCGACGTCGTCAAGGAAGGCGACAAGGTCAAGGTCAAGCTTCTGGGCTTCGACGATCGCGGCAAAGTGCGGCTGGCGATGAAGATGGTCGATCAGCAGACCGGCGAGGATCTCGAGGCAAAGCAGAAGGCCGAGGGGGCCGATCAGGGTCAGGCGCCGGACGCTGCCGCCGGACACTGAGCAGCCGACCCGCGGAGCGGGACCCCGCACGAGTCGAAAGGGCGGCCACGCGGCCGCCCTTCTTGTTTCCGGAAGTCTGGTCCGGAGAATATTCCGGATCTACTGCGCGGCGTCCCGGGTCTGCTCCTCGGCGGCGGTCTCCGCCTCGTCGACGGTCTTCAGCGCTGCCGGGTCCGGCATCGAGACGATGTTGTATCCGGAATCGACGTAGTGGATGTCGCCGGTGACGCCGGTCGACAGGTCCGACAGGAGGTAGAGCGCGGCGCCGCCCACCTCCTCGATCGTCACGGTGCGCCGCAGCGGCGCATGACGCTGCTGGAAATTGAACATCAGGCGGGCATCGGCGATGCCGGCGCCGGCCAGCGTGCGGATCGGACCTGCCGAGATCGCGTTGACCCTGATGCGCGAGGGACCGAAGTCGGCCGCGAGATACCGCACCGAGGCTTCGAGCCCCGCCTTGGCGACACCCATGACATTGTAGTTCGGCATGACCCGCGTCGAGCCGCCGAAGGTCAATGTGAGCATCGCGCCGCCGGCCGGCATCAGCGCCGCTGCCCGCCGGGCCACCTCGGTGAACGAGAAGCAGGAGATCACCATGGTGCGCACGAAATTGTCGCGCGTGGTGTCGGCGTAGCGGCCCTTGAGCTCGTTGCGATCGGAGAACGCGATGGCGTGAACCAGGAAATCGAGCGCGCCCCAGGTGCGGCCGATCTCGCCGAAGACATTGTCCACCGAGGCGGAATCCTCGACGTCGCACGGCAGCACGAGATTCGACCCCACCGACTGGGCGAGCGGCTTCACCCGCTTGCCGAGCGCCTCGCCCTGGTAGGTGAAGGCCAGCGTGGCGCCCTGGCCGGCGAGCGTCTTGGCGATTCCCCAGGCGATCGAGTGGTCGTTGGCGACCCCCATGATCAGTCCGCGCTTGTTGTGCATCAGCTGGTTCATGCAACTCGACCCTCTGCGCGGAACGACCTCGCCGTATCGATCCGCGAGGACACGGACAACAACTCGGGCGCCCGTCGTGGCACCGACGATGCGCCTGCCACTTCGCCCGAAAACACCTCAGGCGTCCAGCCGCTTGAACACGACGGAAGCGTTGGTTCCGCCGAATCCGAACGAATTGGAGAGCACGCAGCCGAGCTCGACGCCGTCGCGCCGCTCGCGCACGATCGGCATGTCGGCAAAGGCCGGATCCAGCGTCTCGATATTGGCGCTTTCGCAGATGAAGCCGTTGTTCATCATCAGCAGCGAGTAGATCGCCTCCTGCACGCCGGCCGCGCCCAGCGAATGCCCGGTCAGCGACTTGGTCGCCGAGATCGGCGGACAGTTGGCGGCGAATACCTCGCGGATCGCCTCGATCTCCCGCAGGTCCCCGATCGGCGTCGCGGTTGCGTGCGGGTTGATGTAGTCGACCGGACACGTCACCGTGGACAGCGCCATGTTCATGCAGCGCACGGCGCCCTCGCCCGACGGCGCCACCATGTCGAAGCCATCGGAGGTGGCGCCGTAGCCGACCACTTCGGCGTAGATGCGGGCGCCGCGCGCCTTGGCGTGCTCGAGCTCCTCGAGCACGAGGACGCCGGCGCCGCCCGCAATGACGAAACCGTCGCGATCGGCGTCGTAGGCGCGCGACGCCTTTTCGGGCGTCTGGTTGAAGCTCGACGACATCGCCCCCATGGCGTCGAACAGCACCGACAGGGTCCAGTCGAGCTCCTCGCAACCGCCGGCGAAGATCATATCCTGCTTGCCGAGCTGGATGATCTCCATGGCGTTGCCGATGCAGTGATTGGACGTCGCGCAGGCCGACGAGATCGAATAGTTGACGCCTTTGATCTTGAACCAGGTGGCGAGCGTCGCCGAGGCGGTCGACGACATCGCCTTGGGGACCGCGAACGGACCGACCCGCTTTGGACTCTTGGCTCGCGCGGTATCGGCCGCTTCCACGATGGCCCGGGTCGAAGGCCCGCCGGAGCCCATGATGATCCCGGTCCGCTCGTGCGAGACCTCATCGTCCGCGAGGCCGGCGTCGCGGATCGCCTGCTCCATGGCGACATGGTTCCAGGCAGCGCCGCCGCCGAGAAACCGCAGGGCCCGCCGGTCGACCGCGCCCTCCGGATCGAGCGTCGGGGCGCCATGGACCTGGCACCGGAAGCCGAGCTCGGCATATTTGTCGGCGCGCACGATGCCGGACCTGCCCTCGCGCAGGCTGGCCAGAACTTCCTGAGTATTGTTACCGATGGATGAGACGATGCCCATCCCGCTGACGACGACTCGCCTCATTGTTGCCTCGTCCGCATCTCTGCCCGCGCGGCGTCCCGCCGGTTCGCGCCGCGGCCGTCCGGCCCAAAGCCCCGTCAGGCTCCGGCCTGCATGGCCTCGCGACGAATCAAGCCGACCTTCAGGTCGCTCGCGTGGAAAATGACGGAGCCATCCGCCGAAAGCCAGCCGTCGCCGACCCCCAACACGAGCTTCGAGCGTATCACCCGTTTGATGTCGATGCCGTAGACGACCTTCTTCATGGTCGGCAGAACCTGGCCGGAAAATTTCAGCTCTCCCAGCCCGAGCGCCCGGCCCCTGCCGGGCGACCCGAGCCAGGCAAGGAAAAATCCGAGCAGCTGCCATAAGGCGTCGAGGCCGAGGCAGCCCGGCATGACGGGATCGCCCTTGAAGTGGCAGGCGAAGAACCACAGGTCCGGCTTGACGTCGAGCTCGGCGCGGATCAGCCCCCGCCCGTGCGCACCGCCCTCCTCGGCGATCTCGGATATGCGGTCGAACATCAGCATCGGCGGCAGGGGCAGCTGTGCGTTGCCGGGACCGAACATTTCGCCCCGGCCGCAAGCGAGCAGGTCCTCGTACTCGTAGCTCACCCGCCGGTCCAGCATTTGCAATCGATCCTCCACCTACGGCGCGCCCGCGGTCCTCTCGGCGATTTCCTAACACAGGCGAACCAAGGGGCAAAGTCGCACCTCGCGGGGCGGCGGTCCGGACCTCGCGATGTCGTGACCGGATGGCCGTCGTCGGATCCGCCGACCCTGCCCTGCTGGCGGCAAAGCGGCGGGGCCGAGAGTTGCGCGACCCCATCCCGGTCGCCTATGATCCGGCGGCTCTCGGCTGTTCCTGCCGGGAAGGAACCGACCCAGCGATGACGCAGCACCGCGCCAGAGTGTTTTCGAGCACGCTCGAGCCGACCGCCCCGCCGCGGCCGGGTGCGTTTGCGCCGGCAGAGCTCAACGGCTGTCCATGGCACGACGTCAAGGCGATGCTGCGGCGCGTCGGGTTGCGTCCGACGCGGCAACGCATGGCGCTTGGCTGGATCCTGTTCGCCAAGGGTGACCGCCACATCACCGCCGAGCTGCTGTACGAGGAGGCGACCCGAGCGAAAGTGCCGGTATCGCTGGCGACCGTCTACAACACCTTGCACCAGTTCACCGAGGTCGGGCTGCTGCGCCAGGTCGCAGTCGACGGCTCCAAGACCTATTTCGACACCAATGCGTCGGAGCATCACCATTTCTTCGTGGAGGGCGAAAACGTCGTCGTCGACATTCCGGGCTCGGATGTGATCGTCGACAAGCTGCCGACGCCACCCGACGGCTACGAGATCGCGCGCGTCGACGTCGTCGTGCGTTTGCGCCGGACCGGGGACCGAGAGGGGGCTTAAGCCCCAATCGTTGACGGATTTACCGGGGCGGACGAGGCGCGCCAGGCACCGTCGTCAGTCGATCTTCTCCTCCGGATAGACCCCCCAGAGCCGATCCTGCTCGATCCAGCCGTCGAAACCGGCGCCGACGATGCGGCACCAGCTTCCGGTACATCGTTTGACCGACCCCTGGACGCCGGGCTGCAAGCGGGCGATGACGGCGCTTCCAGAGGCCGCGCCGTTATGCAGCGGCATGAGCTCGTCCGGCACCTTGGTGCGCGCCTCAACCAGCGCCGTGCGACGACCCGACAGCAGCGAATGGTAGACCCACCCTTCGGCTCCCTCGCGGTCGCGAATGCGCCGCCAGTTCTCGAACTCCGCCGTAACCTCGACCGGCAGCGCCGCCCGGGTGAACACCCAGCGCACGTCCTGATCCTTGGTCGGACCGGCGCGGACGGTCACGCGATCGGATTTCAGGCTGACGAAGCGGGGCACCGGCAGGCCGGTGGCCGAACCGGTAGGGGTCAGCTCGTTGCCGCTCGCCGCAAAAGTGCCCGGCGCGATCGCGACGATGACCCCGGCAATGGCCCAGAACGCTCGAATGGATCTCATCTTCCTACATGTCGCGTGTTGCCGGGAAACGATCGAAATCGGCGGCATCCGGCTGCATTGCAGGCGGCGGCAGGCCGGATCGACACCTTCGCCGGCCGCTTTGTCTTGGCCCGGCCATCTGATAGACAGAAGCCGGCCGTGCGACCCGCACCGCACCGAATGAGCCGGTACAGTGTCGGTCGGCACGGTTAAAGAGGGCTGAACGAGCGACGGCCCGTACGTTTTTGCCGCTGCTGCCGCGCCGGACGCCGAGGGCTTAGAGGATGCCGAACCGGAAAAAGCCACTGGTCGTCGTGACGCGCAAGCTGCCGGACAGCGTCGAGACCCGCATGTGCGAGTTGTTCGACACCCGGCTCAATCTGAACGACAGCCCGATGAGCCACGCCGAGCTCGCCGAGGCCGCCAGGGTCGCCGACGTCCTGGTTCCTACCGTGACCGATCGCATCGACTCGTCGGTGCTGAGCCAGTCCGGCGAGAAGCTCAGGCTCATCGCCAATTTCGGCAATGGGGTCGACAATATCGATGTGACCACCGCGCTGCAGCGCGGCATAACCGTGACCAATACGCCGGGTGTCCTCACCGAGGATACCGCCGACATGACGATGGCCCTCATCCTGGCGGTTCCGCGGCGGCTCGCCGAGGGCGCAGCCGTTCTCACCGGCGACAAGGAGTGGACCGGTTGGACCCCGACCTGGATGCTCGGGCACCGGATCTGGGGCAAGCGGCTCGGCATCATCGGCATGGGGCGGATCGGACAGGCGGTCGCTCGGCGCGCACGCGCGTTCGGACTGCAGATCCACTATCACAACCGCCGCCGCGTCGCCCCGCAGACCGAGGAAGAGCTCGAGGCAACCTATTGGGAAAGCCTCGACCAGATGCTGGCGCGGATGGACATCATCTCGGTCAACTGCCCCCACACGCCAGGGACTTATCACCTGCTGTCGGCGCGCCGGCTCAAGCTGATGCGCCCGGAAGCCTACGTGGTGAACACCGCCCGCGGCGAGGTCATCGACGAGAACGCGCTCACCCGCATGATCGAGGCCGGCGAGATCGCCGGTGCCGGGCTCGACGTCTTCGAGCACGAACCGGCGGTCAACCCGAAGCTGGTGAAGCTGGCGCGCGCCGGCAAGGTCGTGCTGCTGCCGCACATGGGCTCGGCCACGGTTGAAGGTCGTGTCGATATGGGCGAAAAGGTTATCATCAACATCAGAACCTTCATGGACGGACATCGTCCGCCCGACCGGGTGCTCCCGTCGATGTTGTGAGCTCGCTGTCCCACCGAGGCGTCATATCCATGACTCGGCTGATTAAGATCGGCTTTCTTGCCGCCGCGTTGCTCGGCAGTCCCGCGGCCCTGGCGCAGACCTTGACGGTCGACGAGTTCCGCCGCGAGCTGGTCGGCTTGCCGCTTTGCGGCACGCCGACGACCGGGCCATTTTCCGGAAAGATGCTGTGCACCGTCCACCTGCCCGACGGAACCGCCATCCTGGCCGGGTCGGGGACGCTGGTGCGCGGGCTGTGGGAGATCGATGCCGGACGAATTTGCCGGCGCAACGCCCATGATCCCGTCGAGCGCCACCGTTGCGTCGACTACGAGCGCGCCGGACAGAACCGCTTCCGCAACAGCGACGGCGTCGAATTCTGCATCGGCCCGTGTCCCTGAGGGCAGCCCCCGGGCGCGCCACGGCTCGCGGCGGCGGCCCAACTCGTTCGCCGGGATTGTCCGGTGAAGCCACATGGACAGCCGCGCCCACCTGCCGCAATCTGTATCATGCACCATGGAATCAGCGGGGAGGACATCCGATGCGTGCAGCGATCACGGCCGTCGCGGCAGGCATTCTGGTTGCCGGCGTTGCGACCGGATTTGCCGCCGACCGAACTCAAGCCCGAGGAGATCAAGGCGACATTCTTCACCGGACAGCCCTTCACGGCGTCCACGCCGGCGAACGTCAAGTACACGATGGTCTTCGCCGCGGACGGCAAGGTGACCCGAACCCCGGTCGGCAAGTCTGGGGCGGTCGGCGAGGGGACCTGGAAGCTTTCCAAGGACGGGTACTGCACGACCTGGAAAGGCAGCAAGGCGGCATGCTTCGTGGTGTTGCCCAGCGGAGACAACAAGTGGTCGATCCTGCAGGGCACGACGATCCGGGCGTCCTGGACCAAGTGACCGCCGATCAGGCCACGTGGATCGAAAGATCGCAGATCGACGGGTCCTTGCCGGATAGCGGATTGTCCGGGTCCCAGCGATAGGCCAGGGTCTCGAAGCGCATCGCCCGGGCGTCGAGCATGAGCAGCCTGCCGACCAGGCCTTCCCCGAAGCCGACGATTTCGCGGATCACCTCGAGCGCCATCAGCGACCCGATCACCCCGGTCAGCGCCCCGAGGATTCCGGCTTCCGCGCAGGCCGGAACGGTGCCGGGGGGCGGCGGCTCGGGAAACAGGCAGCGATAGGTCGGGTTCGGCTGCCCATCCGCCGCCAATTCGTGCGCCCGGATGGTCGTCAGCGTGGCGTCGAAGGTTCCGACCGCGCCGGTGATCAGCGGCCGCCCGGCGAAATAGCAGGCGTCGGACACCAGATAGCGGGTGGTGAAATTGTCCGAGCCGTCGACGACGAGATCGTAGCGCCGGACCAGATCGATGGCATTGGCGGCATCGAGCCGCAACGCATGCGGCTCGACGTCGACATGCGGATTGAGGCGGCGGATCGCCGCCTCGGCGCTCTCGACCTTGGGATGGCCGATGTCGGGCGTTGCGTGGATCACCTGGCGCTGCAGATTGGTCAGCGAGACCGCATCGTCGTCGACCACGCCGAGCGTGCCGACGCCGGCGGCCGCGAGGTAGAGCAGGGCCGGCGCGCCGAGGCCGCCGGCACCGACGACCAGCACGCGGGAGGCCTTGAGCGCGGCCTGCCCTGGCCCGCCGACCTCGCGCAGCACGATATGGCGCGCATATCGCTCGAGCTCTTCGGGGGTCAGCATCGGTCGACTGCTCCGCTCCGGTTACACGGGTTTCCCGCCGCCATATCCGGCAACTCCGACAGTTCGACCGGGCGGTCAAGCGGCTTTTTCGGCCGCCTGCCGTCGCGCGGCCCTGCTCGCCGCTGCGGCGAGGGCCAGGAGGCCGCCGACCGGAGGATCGTCAACGACCGTCCGGTTTTCGGTCGGGAACCGAGCGCAGCCTCGCGCGTTGTCCCGGTGATCAATCCCCCATCATTCAGAGGATTTTTTATGGACAAGGACCGGATCAAGGGCGCCGCCGAGCAGGCCAAAGGGGCGGTAAAGGAAGCCGCCGGCAAGGTACTCGGAGACGCCAAGCTGGAAAGTGAAGGCAAGGCCGACAAGGCTGCCGGAAAAGTACAGAACGCGGTGGGTGGCTTGAAGGACGCGTTGCGCGGCAAGTAGCGCCGCAGCAAGGCAAGCTGTCGAACTCGAAAGCCCGGCACGACAGCCGGGCTTTTTTTCGTGCCTGCGACGAAAAGCTATTCGGCGGCTGCCAGCGTGATGCGTGGCTCGGCGCCCTCGATCAGGTGGTCGAGGAAATCCTTGAGCCAGGCGCGCACCAGAAAATCGTGCACCGCGCGGTCGGCGAAGTGGCTGGCGCGGGCCTTGGCGCCGGGCAGCTCCATGCGGGCATGGCCCCGCGTGGTCCACCGGCACATCATCGCGTAGTTGACCTCAGGGTGGAACTGGATGCCGTAGGCGCACGGGCCGTGACGGAACGCCTGGACCGGGAAATCGGCGCCGCCCTCGGCGATGAGCTCGCTCCCCCGGGGCAGATCGAAACCTTCGCGGTGCCATTGGTAGACGTGGTCGGGCCAGGTCCCGCACATCGCCCTGCCGGTCGCGGTCGGCCGGATCGGGTAGTAGCCGACCTCGACCTGGCCTTCCGGGTGATACGCCACCTTGCCGCCGAGCTGGCGCACCATCATCTGGGCGCCCAGGCAGATGCCGAGGAACGGCTTCTCCTCGCGCAGCGGCACCGCGATCCAGTCGATCTCGCGCCGCACGAAATCGTCCTCGTCGTTGGCGCTCATCGGACCGCCGAAGATCACGGCACCGGCATGATCTGCCATGGTCCTGGGCAGTTCGTCGCCGAAGCGCGGACGGCGGATGTCGAGCGCGAAGCCGCGGGCGGTAAGCGCGCAACCGATGCGGCCCGGGGTCGAGTGCTCCTGATGCAGGATGACGAGGAAGGGTCTGCGCATCTTCTTCTTCAAGGGCCGGAATCAAGATAAAACCGAAGACGATTCAATTCCTAAGCCGTTAATATGCAATTTCAAGGCCGTTCCACGGGGCGGCGCGGCCATGTCTCCTCGGGTTTCGGGCGGGCGCGGCTCTTCTGGCTGTTGTGGACCAGGGCCAGGATGAGCCCGCGCGGCAGCACGCGCGGCAGCGCCGCCACCACCTTGTTGGCGAGACCCGGCACCACCAGGCGGCGGCCACTCATCAAGCCCTCATAGGCTTCGCGCGCCACCCGCTCGGCGGTGCAGCCCATGAGCCCCGCGGACCGTCCCGGGCGGATTCCGGCGCGGCCCTGGAACTCGGTCATGACCGGCCCGGGGCACAAAACGGTGATGCGCACGCCCGTGGGCGCGAGCTCGCGGTGCAGCGCCTCGGTGAACGACAGCACATAGGCCTTGCTGGCGTAGTAGACTGCCATGCGCGGCCCCGGGAAGAAGCCCGCCAGCGAGGCAACGTTGAGGATGCCGCCGCGATGGCGGGTCACGCTGTCGATCCAGCGCAGCGACAATTCGGTCAGCGTCCGCACGTTGAGGTCGATCATGGCGAGCTGCTCGGCACGGTCGAGATCGGCGGCGTCGCCGAGCAGCCCGAACCCTGCATTGTTGACGACCACGGCGGGCTCGAGCCCGCGCCCGAGCAGCTCATGGGCGATGCGGGCCGGCGAGTCGGCACGGCCGAGATCGATGGGGATCACGTGCGGCCGGGGGCGTCCCGATGCCGCGATGGCGTCGGCGATCCGATTGAGCTCGCGCTCGCGCCGGGCGACCAGCGCGACCTCGTCGCCGGCTGCGGCAAAGATCTTGGCGAGCTCGGCGCCGATTCCCGACGACGCGCCGGTGATCAATGTCACGGGCCTGAAGATCGCCATCGACCACCCCCTCGACGATTACGTGCGACGGACCATGCGATTCCGAGGTGCGAGCATGCGGTAAAGGAATGCGAGCGTCGGAATCGCCACACAGCTGATCGCATCAACCGGGCTTTTCGGAGACTTCGGCGGCGATCCGGCGACGCAGCTCGATCCGGTCGCGCGACGACACGCTGAGGAGATCGGACGCGCGCCACAGGACGTTCTCCTCGAACTCGGTGACCCGGCCGTCCGCATAGACGATCTCCCACATCATCTCGACCATGCGCAGCCGGCCCTGGTCGTCGAGCGAGCGGTTGATCAGCCTGGTGAAATGGTAGAGATCGACCGCTTCGCGATCGGCGGCGCTGGCCTTGTCGATCAATTCGACGGTCGCCGCCTCGTCCAACCCGAAGCTCGACTGCAGCATCGTGTGGAGCTTGGCGCGCTCGGCATCCGACATGCTGCCGTCGATCGTGGTCACGTGGATGAGCAGGGCCGCGGCGGCAAGGCGGTAGTCGTCGTCGCCAAAATGATCCTGCTGCTTGGTGCCGCCGGCAAGGTCGGCGAGGAAATTCTTAAGCGATTCGAGCATACCGTGAGCTTCCGCACGAGCCCCCAGATTCGGCTTGGCATGTCCGCGGTGGCGAGTCCAGCCGGGGAAGGCAAAATGACCGGACAGTCATTCTGCCGCGGGGCCGAGGCCCGGCGACAGAGCCGGGCGCAGGGGTGGTCATCAATGCGCCTTCATCCTGAAGGATGCAGGGTGGAATAACGGATCGGTGGTGGGATTCTCGAAATGAACTTACGCATTTCAGCTGCAATCGTTGCTGTCTTCCTGGGCACTGCGCTGTCGATGGGCGGGGCCGCCGCCCAATACTATCCCACCGGCCCGCGATACCTTCCGCCGCCCGGGCCCGCTCCCTACCAGGGCCCTCCTCCCGGCTATGACGAAGACGACATGGTGGACGAGCCCCCGGGAAGGCCCGGTGCGTATCCGGCGCCGCCGCCCTATCCGCCGAGACCTTATGCGGTCCGTCCGCAACCGGTCGAGCCGCAATATGGTGGCCGGGTGCCTCAGCCGGATACGGCCGATGCCTATCCGCAACCCTACGGAGGCCCGCCGCCCTACGGGCCGCCGCCTCCCTACGGCGCCCCGCCGCCCTATCGGGTGCCGTACGGCGCCGCCCCGCCGCCGCCGCCGTCGTCGCTTCCCGGCGTCGCGGCCGCCGATCCCGATTATTATCCGGGCCAGCCGGCCCTGCGGCCGCCCGGCATGATCGGCGCGCCGACGCAGCCCGACGTCGTCGGCACCGTGCCGGGTCAGCCGCCCGCCGTCATCGGAGCGCCGCTGCCGCCGCCGTCGCGCGACCAGGTCGCGGCCCTGCCGCCCGACTATCAGCCCGAGGCCGGCCAGCCAAAACAGCTGCCGCCGCAGTTCCGCCGTCAGCTGGTCGACTACCGCACCGCGGAGCCCGCCGGCACGATCGTGATCGATACGCCGAACACCTACCTGTTCCTGGTGCTGGGCAACGGCAAGGCGATGCGCTACGGCATCGGGGTCGGCCGCGAGGGTTTCACCTGGGCGGGCCATGAGCGCATCAGCAAGATGCAGGAATGGCCCGACTGGCATCCGCCGGCGGAAATGATCCAGCGCCAGCCTTACCTGCCGCGGTTCATGGCGGGCGGCGACGGCAATCCGCTGGGCGCGCGCGCGCTCTATCTCGGCAACACGCTCTACCGCATCCACGGTACCAATCAGCCGTCCACCATCGGGTCGTTCGTCTCCTCCGGATGCATCCGTCTGGTCAACGAGGACATCGAGGACCTCTATGGCCGGGTGCAGGTCGGCACCCGCGTGGTGGTGCTGCCGGGCGGCAAGCCGCCGGCGACTGCCGCGGTCCGCTGAGCCGAGCCGACGAGATTCGTCACGCGGCAAACGCCGCTTTTTGGGGACTGCGTGCCGCGAAGTCCACCCTCCCGCCCGTTGGCGGGAGGCTGAGCGCAGCGAAGGCCGGTCGGGGTGGGGGGACTTTTCCTTGCTCCGAGCGTGCGGCCCGACCCCCCATCCCTCCCCGCCGCAAGAGCGGGGGGAGGGAGGAATTTGCGGCACTGAAGGCGCCAAACAAAAGCCGCAGCGTCCCGCACCCGATCTTTGCGCAGAGACATCGTGCTCAAGTTTACGGTGACGAACGCAATCGCGTTAGCGGCGCGCGAGAATTCGTCGTAAGCTCACAAATGGCCTGCCTTGCGGAACGGCAAAACCGTTCGGGCAAGGCTACTGGGAGGCGGCCATGAGCATGAAATCCATTCTGGTTCCGACCGAGCAGCACGACCTGATGACGTCGACGCTGCAGACCGCGCTGCTCGTCGCGCGGCGGTTCGACGGCTACATCGAGGGTTTCGCCATGCGACCGGCGATCGACAACTTCGTCGCCATGGACCCGGTCAGCAGCATGGCGATGGCGACCGTGAGACAGAACGACGCCGATGCGGCCCAGCAGGCGCGCAGCCTGTTCGAGGGCTTCATGCAGGAGCACGCGGTTCCGCGCGCCGATCCGGCAAAGCCGTCGCTTTCCTGCGGCTGGCTCGAGACCGCGCCCGACGGCGATAATTTCGTCGGCAGCTACGGGCGCGTGTTCGACGTCACGGTCCTCGGCCGGCCCGGCGATCTGCCGCAGAGCCCGCGCATGATCACCCTGGAGGCGGCGCTGTTCGAAAGCGGACGGCCGATCCTGATCGCGCCGCCGACGCCGCCGACCACGCTCGGCGAGAACGTGCTGATCGCCTGGAACTGCAGCACCGAGCAGGCACGCACCACCGCCTTCGCGATGCCGCTGCTGCACCATGCCCGCCAGGTGACGGTGGTCACCGTCGAGGGCGGAACCGTGCCCGGCCCGACCGGGGCGCAGCTCGCCCGCTACCTCCGGCTCAACGGCATCGCCGCCGAGGCGGTGACGGTGGCGCCGGAAAAGCGCTCGACCGGCGAGGTCCTCATGGCCCGCGCGAAGGCGCTCGGCTGCGACCTCGTGGTGAAGGGCGCCTATACGCAGAGCCGGCTGCGCCAGATGATTTTCGGCGGCACCACGCGGCACATCCTCACCCACGCCATGCTGCCGGTGCTGATGGCGAACTGACGCTTGCGGCGCATCGACCGACGACGGCTGGCGGTCGCCCTGGCGGGCTTCAGCGCGTGGCTCACGGAATCCGGTAGAACGGATCGGGCAGCAGAAAAGTCCGCTCGGCGTGGCCGCCCGCAAGATCGCTCGGCTGATCGCCCACATTGGCGATGATGGTGTAGCCCTTGCCTTCGATCTTGGCGCGTTCCGCCGACTTGTAGTCGGCCGCCGGGATGGTCTTCGATCCGACGGGGCGCATGATCAGCCCGGCCCAGCCGCGGTAGCCGACGTGGCGCAGGTTGGCGCCGGTGGTGGCGCGCTCGTCCTCGCGCCGGCCGGTGATGAAGAACACGCTCACCCCCTTCTGCCTCGCCGCATTGTACAGTTTCAACGTCGGCTCGATCGCCTTGGCGCGCCCGGATCTTTCCCACGACGAGACCCCGCACGGACCGGCCGGCAGGTGCCGGCACGGACCGCGACGGATGTAGCCAAAATCGTTCGCCTCCATCTGGGGCCAGTTCGACAGCGAGGTCTCGTCGATATCGAGCACCAGGGCAGGTTTCTGGACCTCGCCGGCGCGCTTCTCGACATGCTCCTGGGCGGCGGCGGCGACCGCCGCCAGATCGCGCTCATAGGCGCCGGAGCGCTTGTATTCGAGGACCTGCTGCTTGAGATCGCCGAGGTTCGGCGGCTGCGAGGTCGGAATGTCGGCAGGCTGCTGCGCGGCTGCGGACGCCGCGAGGAAAAGCGTGAGCAGCGCCCCCGCCGCATTCATCGGTCGACTGCGAAACATGTTCCGGCCAACTCCCGTGCCGCGTGTTGCTAGCACGAGCGACGGGCGATTCGCCCAAAAGCCTCGGCTACCTGCTCGGCCACCAGACGCCGGGAGCGGGCGCGGCCGGATAAGTACCGTAGGGCGAGTAGGCTCCGGGCTGAGGCGCCGGCGCGTAGTTGAGCTCCTGCTGGGGCGGGCGCGCGATCCAGGCGGAGGCACCCGATCCGGTGACCACGATCCGCGTGCTGCCCTGCTGGCTCTTCACCAGCGCGAACAGCGTCGCCGCATTGGACGGATGCAGCCGCACGCAGCCATGCGAGGCCGGTCCGCCGAGGCGGGAGATCTCGTAGCTGCCGTGGATCGCGTAGCCGCCGTGAAAGAAGATCGAGTGCGGCATCGGCGAATTGTAATATTTGCGCGAGAACCAGGAGCGCGCCAGCACCTGCGGCCGGTAGGTGCCGTTGGGCGTGGTGTAGCCGGCCCGCGCGGTGGAGACCGGCCAGTTGTAGCGGGTGACGCCGTCGACGGCGACGGACATCAGCTGCTGCGACTTGTCGATGGTGACGACGACGCTGGCACCGGCAACGCCCGTCGCGGCAAGCGACGCGACGGCGACGGCAAAAGCAACAACAATGTGACGCATGATCAACTCCGGACTTCAGGTCACTCGACGGCAGGTATATCCGCCCGCACTTAAGGAACGGCGAAACACGTGGGTTGCGGGCGGCACCGCCCGGCCCGCATGGTTAAGAAATTAGCATCCCGCCGTGGTCGGGGCACATCAAGTTCCGGTCACCTCGCGCTTGACCACCAATTGCACGCAGGGGATTCACGCGACCGAAACCTCTCTCGGCTAGGCCAGGGGAAGCATTGTCGAGCCGCGGGACGCGTCATGAACCAGCACACGCCGCTCTTCGCGCTCGAGACCCGCGGCCTGAAGAAATCCTACGACCGACCGGCCGTCGACGGCCTCGACCTCGCGGTGCGGTCCGGCGAGTTCTATGCGCTGCTCGGCCCCAACGGCGCCGGCAAGACGACGACGCTGCGCATGGTGGCGGGGCTGCTGCGGCCCGATGCGGGCTCGATCTCGGTGCTGGGGATCGACGCGCTCGCCGATCCGGTGGCCTCCAAACAGGTGGTCGCGCTCCTGTCCGACGAGCCGATGATCTACGACAAGCTCACGCCGTTCGAGTACCTGGAGTTCATCGCCGGGCTGTGGGGCATCGATGCGACGGCGGCGGAAGCCCGCGCCTGCGACCTGATCGGGTGGCTCGGCCTCGCTCCCCATGCCCACGAGCGCTGCCAGGGATTTTCCAAGGGCATGCGGCAGAAGGTGGCGCTGGCGGGAGCGCTGGTGCACGAGCCGAAGCTCATCATCCTCGACGAGCCGCTCACTGGTCTCGACGCCGGAGCCGCGCGCGTGGTCAAGGACGTGCTCAAGGCCCGCGTTCGCGCCGGCAGCACCATCATCATGACGACCCACATCCTCGAGGTCGCCGAGCGCATGGCCGATCGGATCGGCATCATCGCGCAGGGCCGGCTCATCGCCGAGGGCACGCTGGAGGATCTCAGCCGGCATGCCGGCCAGAGCGGCAGCAGTCTCGAGGATACCTTTCTGGCGCTGGTCGCCGCCGAGCCGGTGGCGGCGTGAGCACGCCCGGAACGCTCTCCTGGTTCGCGCGTCACGAGTTCCGTCTCACCTGGCGGGACTGGCTCTCCATGATGACCGCCGGCAGGCGCCACCGCGAGCGGACGGTGGCAGTGGTGATCGTCGTCTTCGCGGTCGGCCTGCATCTGGTGGCCGACATGATGGTCGCGCCCTATGCGGGCGCCGGCATCGATCCCGACAAGGCCACGCTGGTGGCGATCGCCGGCTGCGCGCTCTTGTCCTTCATGCTGATGCTGTCGCAGGCGATGGAGTCGGTGACCCGGGCGTTCTATGCCCGCTCCGATCTCGACCTCATCCTGACGTCGCCGATCTCTCCCCGACGCGTGTTCTCGGTGCGGATCGTGGCGATCGCCGTGTCGGTCGTCGCCATGGCGATGCTGATCGCCGCCCCGTTCATCGACGTGCTGGCGGTCCATGGCGGGCCGCGCTGGCTCGCCGCCTATCTGGTGGTCGTCGCGATGGGTGCCGCCGCGGCGGCGCTTGCGGTCGCGCTCACGGTCGGGCTGTTCCGCCTGATCGGGCCCAAACGGACGCGGCTGATCGCCCAGATCGTCGCCGCCGTGATCGGCGCCGGCTTCGTCATCGGCCTGCAGGCCGCCGCGATCCTGTCCACCGGCACGATGTCGCGCGCGGTGCTGCTGCAGTCGGAACCGTTCGTCGCCTGGATGCCGGCGATCGACAGCCCGGTGTGGTGGCCGGCGCGGGCGATCCTCGGCGACCTGCCGGCGCTCGCCGCCGTGATCGCCGCGAGCCTCGCCCTGCTCGGCGGCGCCATCCTGCTGTTCGCACCGCGTTTCGGCGAGCATGCGGTTGCGGCGGCCGGCATCGCGCAAAGCCCGGCGCGCCAGGCTTCTCGCGGCGGGTTTCGCCTGACCTCGGCGGCCCAGGCGCTGCGCCGCAAGGAGTGGGCGCTGCTCGCCCGCGATCCCTGGCTGATGTCGCAGACCCTGATGCAGATCCTCTATCTGCTGCCGCCGGCGCTGCTGCTGTGGCTCAGCTTCGAGCAGGGCGGCAGCGGGCTCATCGTCGTGGTGCCGGTCCTGGTGATGGCGGCCGGACAGCTCGCCGGCGGCCTCGCCTGGCTCGCGATATCGGGAGAGGATGCGCCGGATCTCGTGGCCTCGGCGCCGGTTCGCGCCGGCCTGGCGTCGCGGGCGAAGATCGAGGCGGTGCTCGGCGCCGTCGCGCTCGTCTTTGCGCCGCTGATCGCGGCGCTGGCATTCGCCTCGCCGTTTCATGGCCTGGTGGCGGCGACCGGGATCGCGATCGCCGCCGTGTCGGCGAGCCGGATTCAGCTGTGGTTCCGCGCCCAGGCGAAGCGCAGCCAGTTCCGCCGCCGCCATACCTCGTCGCGGGTCGCGACCTTTGCGGAGGCTTTTTCCTCGATCGCCTGGGCGGCCACCGCCGCGCTCGCATCGGTCGGCAGCGCAGTGGCTGCTGTCACCGCGGCGCTGGCGCTCGGCATCCTGCTCGGCACGAGGCTGTTGAGCCCGGCGCGCGCCACGACAGCGCCATGAATGCCGCGCCACGCCGCGGCGGCCCCGCGGGACCGCAGCGGACTCAAGCGCTTAACAAATCGTCACCGACCAGACGTTTCGCCACAATCGCCGCTGACAATCGGGGCTTGTGTAGAGGAGTTGCGTATGGGTCCCGAGTTCATTCCGAAGTCATGCCGACGAGTGCACGCGTCTAGCCCAAAAAGCCGAAGATCCCGAATACCGGTCGCTGCTGCTCAGCATGGCCCAGACCTGGGTGGTGCTGGCCGACTCGGCCGAGAAGGTGCAGACGCTGCTCGAGCAGCGCGAGGGCATGCGATTGCAGTAGGATGGGTTGAGCGCGAGCGAAACCCATCGCTTGGCCCCGACCTGCGGCTGATGGGTTTCGCCTTCGGCTCAACCCATCCTACAAGTCCATGGGTTTTGCTTCGCTCAAACCATTTGCGTTAGGCCGTGCCGGTCTTGCGCGCCGCATCGATCGCGGCTTTCCATTTGGCGACGCTTTCCACCATGATCTTGGTGGAGCTCATCGCCGACTGGCTCAACTGCGCATAGCCGGAAATTTCGCGCTGGACGCGCTGGCCTTCGGTCTGCAGATAGTCCCGGAGGTTCTCCAGCTCGGCGATCAGCTTCTCGATCTCTTTCACCGACGCACCCGATACACGATCGATCAATGAATTGACCTGGCTCACCGCGGCATCGCCGTTCGGTTCCACCAGCTGCGGTCTGCGCAATGGCGCGATGTCCCGGCGGATCAAGTCGCCGAGCTCTCCCTCGACCTGCGTGGCGGATGCCTGCGCCTCGTCGGTCGCCCGTCCTGGTCTGTTGATGATATTCATCGACAACTCCCCACTAGAGTGTCGCATGTTCGTACCCGGTGAACCGGTATCCCCTTCACCGGAACATGCTCCAGCCGCCCAAAGCCAGTTCAGCGACGCACTCGCCGTCGCAAGGGCTAATCCGACATGCGAATTGGACGAATTGACGGCCTTTTGTGGACTTGGTCCGGTGCCGGTGCAAAATTGCGGGTCCCGACGACCCCTCGGCAAAGGACGTTCCGCATGACCCTGTCGCGACGGCGCATGCTGCAGGCCGCGCTCGGCGGCGCGATCGCCGCCAGGTTCCCGATCGCCGCACGGGCGCAGGCTCTCGGCCCGACGCCGCTCGTCTTCGCTCACGGCAACGGCGATCACGCGGCCGCGTGGATGACCACGATGTGGCGCTTCGAGTCGAACGGCTTTTCGCGCGACCGCCTGGTTGCGATCGATTTCACCAATCCGACGGCGCGCAACGACGATGCGACCCCGCAGCCCGGCCGCTCGTCCACCGCCGACCAGCTTGCCGAGCTCGCGGCGGCGATCGCGGCGACGCGGCAGCGCACCGGCGCGGCGCGCGTGGCGCTGGTCGCCAATTCGCGCGGCGGCTATGCGGTCCGCAATTATCTGCGCAACGGCGGGGCGAACGACGTCGGCCACGCCGTGCTGTGCGGCGTTCCCAACCACGGCGTCTATGTGGCGGATACCAACCGGGGCAACGAGTTCAACGGCGCCGGGCCGTTCCTGCAGGGCCTCAATGCGGGAGACGAGGTCGTCGCCGGCACCAACTATCTCACCTTGCGCAGCGACGGCAACGACAAGTACGCCCAGGCAGACGGTCGTTTCATCGGCCGCCCGGGCACTCCGACCGGAGTGACCGCCGAAGGGCCGGCGCTGCGCGGGGCCACCAACCTGGTGCTCGGCCCGCTCGATCATCGCGAGGTGGCGTTTCATCCGCGCGCGTTCCGCGAGATCTTTCGCTTCGTCGCCGGGCGCGAGCCCGATCGGGTCGGCATCGTGGCCGAGCCCGATGTGACGCTCGACGGGATGGTCACCGGGCTGGTGGACGGCCTGTCCACCAATCGTCCGCTCCCCGCCGCGACGATCGAGGTCTTCCGCGTCGCACCCGACTCGGGCGAGCGGATCGGCGGCCCGCTGCATCGCCGGGAGACCGCAGCGGATGGGCGCTGGGGGCCGGCGACGGTCGCGCCCGACTGGCCGCTCGAGCTCGTCGTGCAAGCCGGCGGCTACACGACCACGCACATCTACCGCTCGCCGTTCCCGCGGTCGTCTTCGATAGTGCACTTGCGGCCGGGGCGGGCGCTCGACCAGAAGGATGCCGGCGCCGGCGCCGTGATCATGATGTCGCGCCCGCGCGGTTATTTCGGCATGCCGCGAGACGTGGTGCTGCTCGACGGGCGCGAGCCCTCCGACGTGGCCGCCGGCGTTCCCGGCAATTCCACCACCACGTTGCGCCTCGCCGCAACCGAGATCGGCCGGCCGGTGGTCGGCCTGTTCAACGAGGAGCGGATCGTGGCACGAGCCTGGCCGGCCGCCGAGAACCGCATCACCATCGCCGAGCTGACCTGGTAGGACGAAGAATGCGGCTGGTCGAAAAATTCTGTCTCGCCGTGACGATGATGGCTCTTGGTGTGCCGGCGCCGGCGCGGGCCGCCGATGTCGCGGCCTGCCGGGAGCTCGAGCGCAAGTACGACACCGCCAGGGCGAGCATCACGTCGGTCGAGCTCAGCACCATGCTGTTCCAGTCGGCCGACCGCGGCTGCGAGGCCCTTGCGCGCCGCCTCGTCGAGGATGGCGGCTCGCTGCTGTCGCGCGACCGCGAGGGCGCGATGGCGCTCGCCCATGCGGCGAGGTCGGGACAGACTGCCCTGGCGGCGCTCTTCCTCGAGCACGGAGCGCCCGTCGACGCGCGCAACATCGCGGGCTCCACCGCGCTCTACGCCGCCGCCGAGAACGACCGCGTCGCCGTGGTGCGCCTGCTGCTTGACAAGGGCGCCGACCCCAGCATTCCGGGCCGCAGCGGCGTCACGCCGCTCGCCGCGGCGGCCTACCGCGGCAATGCCGGGGTGGTGGACCTCCTGCTCGCGCGCGGCGCCGACGCGAAGACACTCGACCAGACCGGCAAGGGAGCGGTCGTCTATGCGGCGGCGCTCGGCTACACCGCCGTCGTGCGCCGGCTGCTCGACGCCGGCGTCGACCCGAACGCCCGCTACGGCAACGAGCTCACCGCGCTGATGTGGGCGGCCGGCCACGACGACGGCGCCGGCATCCGCGATGTCGAGGCCGTGGCGAGCCTGCTGGTCGACCGCGGCGCGGCGCTCGACGCGGCCGACAACCGCGGCCGTACCGCGCTGATGATCGCGGCCGAGAACGGTCACGCCAGCCTGGTCGACCTGCTGCTGCGCCGCGGCACCGATCCGCAGCTGCGCGACCGCGAGGGCAGGACCGCGCTCGACCTCGCGGCGAATGCCAGCGTGCGCGAGCGCCTGGCGCAGAATTAGCCCGCAAGGCCCGTGCGGTCCGCAGGGTTGCGATCGGCCGTACCTAGGCAGGATTGCCGCGGGAGGATCGACGACAACCGGCAATGCGATCAATCGCCGGTGATTGTCACGATCTGGAACGCCGGGCCTTGCTCAACGATGTTCTGTCGATCGGCGGACAGTTTGACCAAGCTCGCGGGCAAATCATGGAAAGTGCTCCATTGGCCAGCCGGCAGGATCCGCTGGCTGTAATTGTAATCGTTCTCCTTGAAGACGACGACCACCGACCAATCGGTGACGGCATCGAAGAGCTCGGACTTCTGCGGACCATGGCGGATCTTCAACAACGCTGAATCGATGTCGCCCTTTTCAATCCGCAGCCCGGCCGGCGTCAACCCGACTGAATAGATGGGTTCCGTCAGATAGGAATAGCTCCTCGTTGATCCATCGATGAAAATGGCCCAGGTTGATGGTGGTATCGAGGGTAGCATCGGTGGCTGCACTGTGAATTGCAGGACCTCCTTATTGGCGAGTGAAATGAGATCCCCGTCGGAGAGTTTCGCGCCCAATCCATAAGGCAATTGAACCGCATTGACCGTCGTACCATTGAGGCTACGGACATCGTCTACTCGAAATTCCTCGTGACTGATCACCAGCTGACGACGAGACACAAACCCGTTGGTGAAATTGATGTCGTTCCTCACGTCCGGCGAATCGCGGCCGACGGTGATGCGATCGCCGCGCATCGAGAACACCTGTCCCCGCTTCAGATCGACAAGGAACCCCCACTGCTCCGTGCGGCTGATGGCCTCTTTTACGCGGGTGACACCGATCGTCTCACCCGCAACGAGGTAGCTCTCCACGGCGGCACGATAAAGACTGGTCGCAGGCCCGAACTGATGGCGCATCTCCTCCCGGATCGCCATCCACTCCGTGACCCGGGCGGTCGAAAGAAAGTCGCCGACGGTCTTGTATCTCTCGAGCGCCTGCTCATACAGCGGCACCGCCAAATCCTTCTCGCCGAGTTGCTCGCGAAGCCACGCAAGCAACTCGAGAGCAAGCGCTTCATCAGTTGCACTCCGCGTCTGTCTCGCGACGTTCAGCGCCTGATCCAGATCCCGGCCGGCCGAATCCATCTTCTTGGCAAGCGCATAGGTTCGCCCACGATCCACCAGCGCACGTACCACCCGGCTCGCATCCCCGACCCTCTCGTAAACCGACAGCGGATCGGAGAGCAGGGCAACGGCTTGCTCGTAATCCTTCCGCGATGCGACGGTCAGCGCTTGCGCACGCTTCTTGTCGGCTTCGTCCAGCGCCCGTATTCTCTCGTTCAGTGTCGTCTCTGTGAGCAGCCTCTCCTCGATCGCCCTCTTGCTCTCCTCCAGCTTCAGGCGGCGCCTCTCCTCCATCCGGTAGTTCGCGAACGCGCTCTCTGCAGTTCTCCACAAGTATAGAAAGCTCGAAGCCATGATCAACGCCACGATGCCGCCTAACGCGGCGATCAGCGTCTGCCGTCTGTATCTTCTGACCTTTGCGGCATCCAGCTCGCGCCGGCTGCGGGCGCGCTCCTGATCGCGGAATGCTCGCACCACTGCGGTCAGCAGGTCATGGGTCAGCTCGATCCGATCGGTCCCGAGATGTCGCTCCACCCGGAGAAGCCGGCGCTTGACCAGGGTTTCCAGTTGCTGACCGGACAGGTAGCCCTGAGCGATCGCGTCGTCGCGTGAATAGGAGTTGCGAAACCCGCCTTCAGTAATCAGCTCGTCCTCGATGAAGCGGCGGGCACGGTCCGGCAGATCGCGCACGCAGGCCTCATAGAATTCGGTTACGATCGCCGCCCCGGTGCCGCTGAGCAGCGCCTGATCGATCGCGGCCTTGTGCGCGGCCTTGCGCCGTTCGTTCAGTCCGGTGCACACCAGGCTCAGCAACGCCGGCTCGATCGTCAACAGCGCCATGTCGTCGGTCTCGCCCGTCGGCGCCCCGCCAGTCGTGGCCATCGCCTGGGCGGCGCTGCCATGAAGCTTGGCGTGAGCGGCGGCAACGAACGACACGATGGCTTGACCAATGGCGGGTTCGACCAGCCGCCCCCCGGTCTTGGTCACGGCCGCCAGGGCCTGCTGCCCGTTCATGGGCAACAGGCGAAAGCGGTTGCGAGCGAGCGACGGAATGGTGCTGCGCCAGCCCTCGACCTCCGCCAGGAAATCCTCGCGGAAGCTGAGCACCAGCTTGAAACGCCGGGCTTGCAGCTCAAGCGGCGGCCCGCCTGCGACGGGATGCTCGAACCTCCGCGCCAACAGCACGGGAACCCGGTTCTCGGCGAGGTCGGCGAGGTCCTCGCGAAGATTTCGCACGGCTTCGGCATTCTCGCTGCCGAGGGTGAACATCTCCTCGAACTGATCGAAAATGAAGACTGGCGTCAGCAGCTGGTTCCTCGTGCTCCACAGCTCGAAGTCGGAGCGATGGATGTACTCCCAGAGCAACTCGCCGGTCGGAAATGGCGGATGGTCGACGTCGTGCGCCGCAAGCTCCGCGCGAAACGCGGCGGCGGCCTGCTCCATGAGAGGTGCACTTCGGTCACGCGGGTCGAGCCTCACGTATACCGAGAGCTTGTTTTGCTGTCGAAGGCCGGGCACCAGGCCCGCCAGCAGAAGCGACGTCTTGCCGAGCCCCGACCCTCCGAACAGGACGGTCAGGGGCGCGTCGTTGACCAGGCGCAGCAGATCCGCAGTCTCCTGGTCGCGACCGTTGAAGAAGTCCTTGCCGCGCTCGTCGAACTCGTGAAGTCCCGGCCAGGGATTGTCGGCATCGAGAACGACGCGATCGATGGATTCGTTCATGCCGACCTGCGCTTGCGCAGCCCCCGTAGCGCCTCGATCATGATCCCGCGCAACTCGTCATTCATGCGCCCGCCCGGGGCATGGCCAAACTGCAGGGCTGAAAACCCGTCCGGGATCAAATTGTAGTCATTCGCATTCCCGGTGTATGCCGGGTCGACGACGATGGGAATGATGAACCGGCGGCCCAGAACCTGCCGGCGACGTTCCTCGGCGATGCTCCACTCTCGATGAAAATACCCGTCCGTGCGTCCTTCCGTATTGGCGGACAGGAGCGGCAAGAACAGATCACAGCGTTTCAGGGCGGCATTGATCTCTCGTTCCCACTCGTCACCCGGGTGCAGCTTGGTCTTGTCGAGCCAGATCACGCCGGCGCCGATCGAACTCAAGCCCGGAACACAACGTCCTGGCGGCACCGATGTCGTGGTGCGAGTAACTCAGGAAGATTTCACCGCGCCCCAACTGCTCCGGCGATGCCGGTGTTTCCGCGGTCCCCTTCTGCACCGGTTGCGGGTGCCGCTCGCGCCAGCGGCGAACAAGCTCGGAGACGAAGCGGCGGGGATCGCCCGGATAGATCCGGGTATTCTGGCTGAAGCGTTCCAGAAATAGCGTCAGACTTTGATCGTGCGCGACCTCGTCGCCTACGAGAAACTCCTTCTTCGATCGATCACCCGACAGGCGGACCTGGTTGGCCAGGCGAATGAAGAAGCGGCTCAACCAGTCGGCAAGATTGCATCCGATCAGCAGCAGGTGGCACCGCCTGAGCTCCGCGAGCATGCGCTCCGGGCGCCCCCCCTGCTCGGCCTGGAGGCTGTAGATGAATTCGAGCACGTCCTCGTCGTCGATTGCGAAGAAGGGCGACGGCGATGCCCGGCCGAACAGGTGAAACACGGCACGGTAATTGGTCGGCGTCACGTCGGGCAGGTCGTGCGCCCGGTCGCCCGGCAGATTCGGCGCGTAGGCGATCTGATCAGTCGGCGGCCCGAGATCGGTGCGCATCGCGTCGATGGCGCGGGCCAACAGGTCGTCGAAAGTCGTCGTCACGAACAAACGGAAATCGGTGATGCAGCCCAGGCCGCGCAACGGGTCCGGGATCGCCGGCTCAGCGCCGAGCAGGCCACGCAGCAGGTCGTTGATCGGCCGGTAGAGGTCGGCCACCCGTCGCCCACGCCGCGACAGCTCGCTGACGGCGTCATTCAGCTCGAGATGCTTCCTCAGAGCAACCTCGTCGTCGGCATGCGGGGCAGAACTGCCCGCATCACAGCCGCGCAATCCGTACTTCTGCAACAACCGCTCCGCGAGCACGCGGTACAGTGGCAATTCGTGACCATCGATGACGACCGTGTGAAGCTCGGGCCCGACGACCGGCACAACCCGACCATCTTCGATGAACGCCAGAAGGTCTTCCCAGAACTCCTCCGAGTCCATCGTGCGCTTCATCGCGGCTGCGCTGCTCGGCATAGGGCGGACATCCCTTGCAACGATGATGATCGCCGGGTTATTCAGCCAAAAATGACCCTCTCTTGCACGAAGCTCGTCATGTGACCGTCCTTCGACAAGTCGCCGTCGCAGACTGCCGCCGACCTAATGGGAGATAATTAATACTTATCTCCCCGTAGCTACTTCCCTGCGCCGGAAAGTAGCTAGCATTGATGGCGAGGCTTTCTAACCTTCGAGGTCAGATTGTATCGTTAAATGGCCGTGTTGCAACCAAGTCTTGCAGGAGCCGCTGGGAGCCTATCCTGCGGAACTGGCCCACGCGGTGATGATCGTCGAGCCGAGGGCGCCAAAACTGCGTGACCGCGAAAGAGCGCTGACAGCGCAATGCGAGGAGCGAAACGTGACCGACTTCGTGCTCATTCATGGCTCGTATCAGGGCGGATGGATCTGGAAGCTCGTCTCCGAGCGGCTGCGCGCCAGGAACCACAACGTGCTCGCTCCCTCGCTCGACGGCTGCGGCGAGCGCGCCTCCCAGCTGCGCGCCGGCATCACCACCGAGACGCACGCCGACGAGATCGCCAGGCTCTTGTACTTCCACGACCTCGGCAATGTGGTGCTGGTGGGCACCTCGAGCGGCGGCATGGTGATGGCACGTGCTGCCGAGCTGGCCAGAGAGCGGGTCGCCCGCGTCGTCTTCGCCGATGCGCTTGCGCTGTTCGACGGCGAGAAGATTTTGGACATCGTCAAGCGGCCGACGACCGCGATCGACACGCCGCTGGCGCGCGGCCCGACCCGGGAGGACGCGGTGGGGCGACTGTTTGCCGGCCTCGATCCTGCCATGCGCGAATGGGCGGCCGACCGCGTCACGCTGCATCCGGCGGCAGTCTACGATCGCCCCGTCACGCTGGAACGCTTCTGGGACCAGCCGTGGAACGCCGATGTCCTCTACTGCAGCCGCGCCCCCAACCCCGGCGAGGCGCATATCAGACGCGCGGCCGACCGGCTCAAGGCGCGCTGGCACGTGATCGACACCGGCCACTACCCGATGCTGAGCGCCCCCGACGAGCTCACACGGATCATTTTGAACGAGTAGGGTCTCGCCATTGGACCGGAGGTCGATCGAACTCACCGTCCGTGGTGTGAGGAAGAGAACCGATGTGGTCGAGAAACGCGTTCACCGAGAGGCTCAGCCTCAAGTGGCCTATTCTGCAGGCGCCGATGGGGTGGCTCAGCACCCCGGCGCTGGCCGCTGCGGTGACCAACGCCGGCGGATTGGGCGGCATCGGCATGTGGGGCTTCTCCGCCGAGGATGCGGAACGCCGCATCGCCGGCTTCCGGCAGCAAAGCGCCGGCAGTCTCAACGTCAACTATCCGCTCTGGCCGGAGCCCAGGATCGCGCGCGAAGCGAGCGATGCAATGCGAAGGCGCCTGCAGCCTCACTACGATGCCAAGGGCCTGGGCGCGGTCCCCATGCCGGCGGGAGCAGCAAGCGACGTCAGTCCCGAGCATCTTGCCATGCTGCTGCGGGTAAAGCCACAGATGGTGAGCTTCCATTTCGGCCTGCCCCGGCCCGAGATCATGCAGGCGATCAGGAGCGCGGGCATCTTCACCATCTCCACCGCGACGACCGTGGCCGAGGCAAGGGCACTGGAGATGAGGGGCGTCGACGCGATCATCGCCCAGGGCACCGAAGCCGGCGGGCATCGCGGCACCTTCACCGGCATAGCGATGAGCATGCAGCCGGGCCTCTTCGCCTTGTTGCCCCAGCTTGTCGACGCGGTGAAGGTCCCGGTCATTGCGGCGGGCGGCGTTGCCGACGGCCGCCAGATCGCCGCGGCGTTCATGCTGGGCGCAAGCGGCGTGCAGCTGGGGACTGCATTTCTGCGTTGCGAGGAGGCGAACGTCCTGGACGCACACCGTGCGGCCCTGCGCGAAGCAGGCGACGACTGCACCATCGTCACGGACATGATCACCGGCCGGCCGGCCCGGTATATCAGGAACAGGCTCACCGACGATCTCATCGCCTCCGGGCTCGAGCCCGTCGCGTTTCCCGCCCAGCTGAGCCTGACGGCGCCTCTGGGAACCACCGGCGACAGGGAGCTTACCGCCTTGTTCGCCGGGCAATCCGCTGCGCTCGCCAGAGATACCACCGCCGCGATGCTCGTCGAATCGCTTGCCGAGGAAACGTCGCGTCGCTTGCAGGTCTTCCGCGACTGACGTTGCCAGCTGACACACGATGGATCCCGCACTGTCATGATGGATCGACGCAGCCTGCTCCTGGCAGGCACCTGGATCGCTTCCTCCACCCTGGTGCGGGGCCGGGAAACGGTCGGGTCAGCATTCGGCAACGGCTACGCCGTCGGAGACGGCGCGCGACTGTTTTTCGTCCGCGCGGGCGAAGGACCGTTGATGCTCTTCCTCCATGGTCATCCGGACAGCGGCGCGCTCTACCAGACGTCCATGCGGGAATTTTGGCGCGATCATCTGGTGGTGGCGCCAAACCTGCGGGGCTACGCTCCCTCGGATGCCCCCGAGGCCGTCGAATCCTACGCAATGCCCCGACTGCTCGGGGACATTCATGGCCTCATCGATCATTTCGGCCGGGACCGATGCATCCTGATCGGCAATGACTGGGGCGGGTACATGAGCTGGGTGTTTGCCTCGGCCTACCCCGATCGGGTTCAGCGGCTGATCATCCTCAATGCGCCCCACCCGGCGATATTCTTGCGCGAGGCGCGAGCCAACCCGGCCCAGATCGAGGCGTCACAGTACGAGCGCGCGTTTCACGCCGCGGTTCCGCCCTATCCGCCGTGGTACAACTATTATCGCGCCGATCCCATCAGGATCCCGGCGTCCGTGGCGGAGAGCTTTGGGATGGAGCGGCCGGATCTTGCCGCGTCGTTCTTCGCCAGCGTGAGACGGCCGCCGGCAACGACCTCGTTGCGCGTGAGCGTCCCGACCCTGGTGATCTGGGGATTGAGCGACCCTGCGACACTCCCGGGATGTCTCGAGGGCCTGGAAGAATACGTCGACGATCTGACGGTCGTGCGGATGGAAGAGGCCGGACACTATCCAATGCTCTCCCATCCTGGCCCGGTTACCAAGGCCATGCGGGATTTCGTGATCCGGTTGTGAGGCCTTCGATTGGCGTCATCGGAATCGCGCCGTATTGCGCGGCTGTCTACAATGTAATACGATGGCGACAATGAAGACATTGACAGTTCGACTGCCTGAAACCCTGATCGCCCAGATCGAAGCCGAGGCGCGCCGACGCAAGCTGTCGAAATCCGACGTCGTGCGCGCGCGGCTGACAAGGGCGGAGAGGCCGCGGAGGCGACAGCCGGCATTGCTCGACGCCATCGCCGACGTCGTCGGCTCGGTCGATCGGCTGCCGCGCGATTTGAGCGCGCGGAAAAAGAAATACCTGAACTTGACGGGCTATGGCAACAAGCGCCCTCGTTGATGCCGGTTTTCTTGTAGCGCTCCTCAGCCGCCGCGATGCCAACCATCGCTGGGCCGTGGGGCAGGCGCCGCGTTTGCCGCCTCCCTGGATGACCTGCGAGGCGGTGGTGTCGGAGACATCTCATCTGCTCGGGGGGCGCGGAACGCGAAGCCTCGCGTCACTGCTCCGCCGCGGCGCTCTCGTCTGCCGCTACCGTTTCGCCGACGACATGGATGCAGTGCTCAAGTTGCTGGAGAAATATGCGGACGTGCCGATGGGTTTCGCGGATGCCTGCCTCGTCCGCATGACCGAGACGTTGAACGATCCCATGCTGCTGACCACGGACGCCGACTTCCGTATCTACCGGCGGCACGGGCGGCAGATCGTTCCCTGCATCCTGCCGCGCTGAGGCGCTTGCCATTGGACCAGACATCATCCCCGCTTTCCCTCGGCATCGATATCGGCGGCACCTTCACCGACCTCGTCGTCCTCGATCCGCGCGATGGCAGCGCCATGATCTTCAAGGAGCTGACCACGCCGGACGATCCGGCGCGCGGCGCCGTGCAGGGGCTCAGGCACCTGCTGGAGCAGGGCGGCATCGCGGCCGGAGCGATCGGGCGCGTCGTCCACGCCACGACGCTCTTCGCCAACGCGCTGATCGAGCGCAAGGGCGCTCCGACCGGCCTCATCACCACAGCCGGCTTCGCCGACGTCCTGGAGATCGGACGCGAGCGCAAGTACGAACTCTATGACTTGTTCATCGAGATGCCGAAACCCCTGGTGCGCCGCTCCTGGCGCCGGGAGGCGGACGAACGCCTCGCGCCCGACGGCACGGTCGTCACGCCGCTCGACCTCGACGGCGCCTTGCGCGAGGTGGGGATCCTGGCGCGCGCGGGCGTCGAGAGCCTCGCCATCGTGTTTCTCCACGCCTACGCCAATCCGGCACACGAGCGGCAGGCCGCCGAGGCGATCGCCAAAAATTTTCCGGACATGTCGCTGTCGCTCTCCAGCGAGGTGGCGCCGGAGATCCGCGAATATCCGCGCATGGTCACCACGGTGACGAACGCGTATGTGCGGCCGATGGCGGAAGCCTATCTCGATCGGCTGGAGGCACAGCTGCGCCAGGTGGGTGTTGCCGGCGGATTTTTTCTCATGCTGTCGAACGGCGGGCTGACCCATGTCGCCGAGGCGAAGCGCGCGCCGGTTCAGCTGCTCGAGAGCGGTCCGGCGGCCGGGGCGCTGGCGGGTGCCTGGTTCGGCCGCCATGCCGGGCTCGACCGGGTGCTCGCCTTCGACATGGGCGGCACCACCGCCAAGCTTGCGCTGGTGGACGAGGGCGAGCCGCTCGTCGCCTGGGGTTTCGAGGCGGCCCGGCAAAAGCGCTTCCTGCGCGGCAGCGGCCTGCCGATCCAGATCGCCACCGTCGAGCTCATCGAGATCGGCGCCGGCGGCGGATCGATCGCGCGGGGGAGCGCGCTCGGCACGCTGAATGTCGGCCCCGAAAGCGCCGGCGCCGAGCCGGGGCCGGCCTGCTACGCGCGCGGCGGCACCCAGGCGACGGTGACCGACGCCGATCTTGCGCTCGGTTATCTCGATGCAAAATTCTTCCTGGGCGGCACGATGCTGATCGATGCCACGGCCGCCGAGCGCGCGCTCGGCACCATGGCGCGTGAGCTCGGGCTTGATCCGGCGCGCGCGATTTTCGGGGTGCACGACATCGTCAACGAGAACATGGCCGGAGCCGCGCGGGTGGCGATCGCCGAACGCGGCCGCGTGCCGCGCGATTACGCTCTGCTCGCAACCGGCGGAGCGGGGCCAGTCCACGCCTGGCAGGTCGCCCGCAAGCTTGGGCTCCGGCGCGTCGTCTGCCCGCCCGGGGCCGGCGCCGGCAGCACCATCGGCATGCTGAAGGCGCCCGCGCGAATCGATCGTGTCACCTCGTTCAACGTCACCCTCGATGCGGCCGACTGGATGGCGGCGGACGCCATGCTTAAGGCGCTGGAGAGCGAGGCGCTGGCAGTCGTCGCGGCAACCGGCGCCGATCTCGCCCGTCGCTCGGTGCGGCGGCTTGCCGACATGCGGTATGTCGGCCAGGGCTCCGAGATCACCGTCGCGCTTCCAGCCGCGCTCGAAGTCGCGGCCGTGCGCCAAAACTTCGAGACGGCCTACCGGGCCTTGTTCGGCCGCACGCCGCCCGGCGCGATCATCCAGTTCGTCGCGCTCAGGCTTTCGCTCGCCGCGCCGATGCCGGGCGCCGACGGCGCGCTGCGGTTCGCTGCGCAACGCATCGGGCAGGATGCCCGCAAGGGCCGCCGGCGCCTCCATTTCGGGTCGGACGGCCCGGTCGAGGCAGACGTCTACGACCGCTACGCGGTGGCGCCCGGCTCGCGCCTGAACGGACCGGCGGTGTTCGAGGAGAATGAGAGCACATTCGTTGTCGGCCCTGGCAGCAGCATCGAGATCCTGGCCGACGGAACCATCATGGTCGAGATGCCGGCGTGATCCAGCACTGGACTGGTCTGGTGGTCTTGTTGGGAATCGAGCGCTCAGCTGGTAAACCAAATGTCTTGGTTTGCGGCAACTGAGCCAATCAATGGGGGAGAACCGTGGTGCGACTCATTCGACCGATTTTTGCTGGCTTGATCGCGATGTCGACGATCCCGGCGCACGCTTCCGATCTGCCGAAAGCATTCCTGGGCAGTTGGACGAATGACGATGGCGCGGGCCAGGCCGAGGTGACCGGTATCTCCGTTGGCCCTCGGACATACCATGAGCCGGGCTACAACTGCGATATCAAGGCAATAGCGGCGAAGAACGAGGCCGGCAGCCCCGATCGCGGCCGGGTCTACGTCGTCGACATGGTTTGCACCGGGGAGAGTCAGAATCCTGAGCCTGGTCAGAAGGTCCGTGAACTCTGGGCACTGCGGAAAATCAAGGACGTCGAAGTGCTGGTGACAGCGGGCACCGCCGGCCCCACCTACCCGTCGATCCGTATCCTGCAACGGGCCGAATAGACGAGTCGTGCTCCGCTTTAAATAAACCGGTACGGACCATTGCCCCACCATGCATGACGTAACGCACAGAAAATTCGACGCGGTGGAGCTGGAGCTGCTGTGGCGGCGGCTGATCTCGCTGGTCGACGAGGCTGCAGCCGCCCTGGTGCGCACCAGCTTCTCGACCCTGGTGCGCGAGAGCTACGACTTCAGCTGCATCGTCACCGATGCCGCCGGCGAGGCGCTGGTGCAGGCGACCGAGAGCATCCCGAGCTTCATCGGCACCTTGCCGGCCACCGTGAAGCATTTCCTGCGCTTCTTCCCGCCCGCGACGCTTAAGCCCGGCGACGTCCTGATCACCAACGACATCTGGCTGGGAACCGGCCATCTGCCCGACATCTCGGTCGCCAAGCCGATCTTCCGCGACGGCGTTCTGGTCGCCTTCAGCGCCTCGACCGCGCACGCGCCCGACATCGGCGGGAAAATCCGCAGCCCGGAGCCGCGCGAGGTCTTTGAGGAGGGCCTGCAGATCCCGCCGATGAAGCTGATCCACGGCGGGCGGCCCGACGAGTCGCTCATCGCGATCATCGCCAAGAACGTGCGTACGCCCGAGCAGACGCTCGGCGACCTGTGGGCGCAGGTGGTGGCGTGCGACCTCATGGAAGACCGGCTCCTCGCGCTGATGGCTCAAGCCCAGCTCGAGGATCTCGGCGCGCTCGCCGCCGAGCTGCAATCGCGCTGCGAGCAGGCCATGCGGGCTGCGATCCTCGCCTTGCCCGACGGGACCTATCGCAGCGAGCTCAAGACCGACGGCATCGAGGAGAACCCGGTCACCATCCGGATGAAGCTCTCGATCGCCGGCGACCGCATCGCGGTCGACTATGCGGGCACCGACGCCCAGGTGCAGCGCGCGATCAACTGCGCGTTCTGCTACACTTTTGCGATGACCATGTACGGCATCAAGGTGTGCACGACACCGGAGCTGCCGAACAACGAGGGCGCCTGGCGGCCGATCGCGGTCAGCGCCCCTGAAGGCTCGATCGTCAACCCGGTGTTTCCGGCCTCCGGCGGATCGCGCATGCTGATCGGCCACTATCTGCCGATGCTGGTGTTCGGCTGTCTCGGCCAGGTCGCGCCGGAGCGGGTGATGGCGGCGTGCGGATCGCCCATGTGGGGGATGAACCAGTCGGGCCTGCGCGCCAACGGCCGGCCGTACGCCAACATGTTCTTCTACAATGGCGGCATGGGCGGCAACAGGCGCGGCGATGGAGTGTCCTGCCTGTCCTGGCCTTCGAACGTCTCCTCGACGTCGATCGAGATCTCCGAGCACATTGCGCCGCTGCGCTTCCACCACAAGCGCCTGCGCCCGGACAGCGGCGGTCCCGGGCGTCACCGCGGCGGCCTCGGCCAGGAGATCCTGATGGAGAACCTGGCCGACAGTCCGGTCGCCGTCTCGTTCCTGGCGGAGCGTACCGTTTTTCCGGCCTTCGGTATCGAGGGCGGGCAATCCGGTGCCCCCGGCGCGGTGCGGATCAACGGCGAGCGGGTCGATCCGAAACGGCAGTATGTGCTCAAACGCGGCGACACGGTCGGGCTCGCCACGCCGGGCGGTGGCGGCCATGGGCCTGCGCAGGAGCGAGATGCCGCCGCGCTGGCGGCGGATCTGGCCGAGGGCTATGTGAGCGACCCCGCAGCATTTCATAGAATCCGGTAACGCATCGACTCCGAGGCGCGGCACGTTGCGCGACATCGCAGAGGCCTCCCGGTCACGGTCACCGCTGGTCCCCGGGGCTTCGAGAATGGCGGACTGGACCGAAGCCGGCGGCAGGTTTTCAAGCATGACCCGGCACAGGTTCGTGTGAGCACCGAACGGCCGAACCGACTCGCGGAAGACAAGTCCGTCGTGTAAGCTGCGCGAAGCTGCCTTTGAGACGGGACATGCCGAGGTCTCCGCCGGGCTTGAACAGGCAGCACCGGTGCCGTCGGCAGCTATCCGCCCGCGTACGCGAACCGCTTTCTCCGGTGCGACCCCTTTACACGATATCCATGCGCTGCGTTGCATTCAACGCGCGCTCCTGGAGGGGAGCAAATGGCGACCAACTCCGTCGGCGATCTCAGTCGTCGTGACATCCTGAAAATGTCGGCCGTGCTGGCTGGCCCGGGCGTTTTTCTCTCGACCGGTTCGGCCGGCGCTGCCCGGCCCGAAGGGCAGCTCACCTGGGGGGTGCACGTCTCCTTGGCCCCGGCGTGGTTCGATCCGGCGGAGACGTCGGGAGGGACCGTCAGCCCCTTCATGGTCATGTATGCGCTGCACGACGCCATGGTGAAGCCGATGCCGGGCCAACCGCTGGCGCCGGGCCTCGCCGAGTTCGTGGACCGCGTCCGAGGACGCCCTCACGTACGAGTTCGTCCTGCGGGCCGGCGCGAAGTTCCACAACGGAGACCCGGTGACGGCGGAGGATGTGAAGTTCTCCTTCGAGCGCTATCGCGGAATCTCGGAGCGCATGCTGCATGACCGGGTGGCGGCCGTGGAGGTTGCGGACGCCCGGCGGGTGCGCTTCAGGCTCAAGCAGCCGTGGCTCGACTTCCTCACCTTCTACGTCGAGGCCACTGGAGCGGGCTGGATCGTCCCCAAGAAGTACGTCGAGGCCGTAGGCCTGGAGGGCTTCAAGAAGGCGCCGGTGGGCGCCGGTCCCTACAGGTTCGTCTCGTTCACCCCGGGCCAGGAACTCGCCTTGGAAGCCTTCGAGCAGTATTGGCGCAAGGCGCCCAGCGTGAAGCGCCTGGTGTTCAAGGTGATCCCCGACGAGTTCACGCGGCTCGTCGCGCTCAAGCGGGGCGAGGTGGACATCATCTACGCGATCCGCGGCGAGTTGGCCGAGGAGCTGGCGCGCACCAAGGGGCTCACCCTCAAGCCGATCATCAGCAAGGCCACGTTCTGGCTCTATTTCGCCGACCAGTGGGCCCCGAAATCGCCATGGCATGATCAGCGGGTGCGGCTGGCGGCGAACGTCGCCATCGACCGCGAGGGCATCAACCAGGCCCTGACGCTTGGCCAATCCAAGCTCACCGGCAGCATTATTCCGGACATCTTCGATTACTACTGGCAGCCGCCAGCCCCGACATACGATCCGGCCAAGGCCAAGCGATTGCTGGCCGAAGCGGGCTACCCGAATGGCTTCGACGCCGGCGATTACAACTGCGACAGCTCATACGCCAGCCTCGCCGAGGCCGTGCTCGACAGCCTCCAGCAGGTGGGCATCCGGACCAAGCTCCGACCCCTCGAGCGCGCGGCCTTCTTCAAACGTTACGCGGAGAAGAGCCTCAAGAACCTTGTGCAGGGCCAAAGCGGCGCGTTCGGCAACGCTGCGACGCGCCTCGATGCCTTTGTCGTCGAGGGGGGCGCCTTTGTCTACGGCAGCTATCCGGACATCGACGCGCTGTTCCGGGAGCAGGCGATCGAGCTCGACCGCACGCGGCGCGCAGCGGCGCTGCACAAGATCCAGCAGCTGGTCCACGAGCGGGCAATCTTCGCGCCACTTTGGCGACAGGCATTCATCAACGGCGCCGGCCCCCGAGTGGGAGAATCCGGGCTTGGCCTGATCGCGGGCCACGGCTACTCGGCGCCTTACGAGGACGTGACGCTGGCGGGCAAGTAGCAGCTGAGCGAGCCCGCGGCGTATCGCAAAGTCCGGTAACGCATCGCCCTCCGCGGCCCCACGCGCGCCGCTACGGCTCCTTGGAGTCCATCAGCACGAACAGAATACGGCACGGCTGCGTGCCGCGGTTCACCCAGCCATGATTGGTCGCCTGCTGCACGATCACGTCGCCCTGCTTGAGGTGCACGCTCGCATCGTCGAGCATCATGTCGATCTCGCCCGACAGGATGACGGCGTAATCCAGGCTGCGCGTGCGATGCACCAGCGGATGCTTGACCGGAATGCCTTTCGCCGGAGGGTTGGCGATTTCCTTCTGGATCATCTCGGGCGGCAATTTGGCTTCGGTGGCGGCATCGAGCGGCGCGAACTCCACCACCCGGAACTTGGTCCCGTTGTCGGGCGGCGCGGTTCCGATCGGCCGACCCGAGGGATCTTCCCTGGTGAGGCTCGGCGGATAGCTGTCGGTGATCCAAAAATTGGTCGCGATGATCCCGGGCGCGACCGTCTTCAACGGCATGCGGGTGTCGAACAGAACCACCGCGTGGTTCTTGTCGTCGAGCCCGGTGACCACGCGGCGCATCTCCTGGGCCATCGCGTGCGAGGTTCCGAGCGACGCAGCCACGGCCGCGGCAACGATTCGATCCATCATGGGCTCATGTCTCCTTCGCTGTAAGCCTGCTGCTTCGCCACAACGCCCCGAGCGCGATCCACCCCGGCGGCGACGCCTCTCGCCAGAACGGCGTGCGCCGGCCGCGATCGTGGCGTCGCATGACCGGAAGTTCGACAGCCGGGAATGCGCTCGCGGTGCCGGTCGGCCCACGGGATACTGCCGGAAAGATCGCCCCCGGCAAATAGCGGCGGCGCGCGCCGGGCGGCGTAATCCGTTGACTTCATTCCCGTGTTGACACTATACATTTTACAGTGTACTCTCGAGAGAGTTTAAACGGGAGGCACCCAATGCCCTTCGTCAAAGGCCAGAGCGGCAATCCGGCGGGACGACCGCGCGGGGCACGCAACAGGAAGACGCGGATCGTCGAGGCGATGCTCGACACCGAGGACAAGAGCATGGTGCGTCGGGTGATCGGGCTGGCGCTTGCCGGCGACCCGACGGCGCTGCGCCTGTGCATGGAGCGCCTCGCGCCGCGACGGAGGGACGGCGCGGTGCCGCCGCGCGCAAATACAATGAAAACAGACGGAACAATGCGATCTGCAACCGATCAACAGCGGCCGGCGATTCCGGATCATGGCGGGCCGCGGTGATCGACACCGCGCTCAGGCGCACCGACCCAGGTGATGCGGATTTGCAATAAATACAGACGGAGCGATGAATCAGCAGTCGACCAACAAGCCCGATAGGTGACCAGCAATCTACTTCCCCGCCAGATACTCCGCCATCGCGGCGAGGTCGTCCTCCGACGCCGCGATCATCAGGCCGGACATGCCGGGATTGTTGCCGCGCTTGCGGCTGCGGAAGTCGAGCATCGACTGCAGCAGATAGTCCCTGCCCTGCCCGGCGAGGCGCGGCTGGGTGCCGGAACCCTGATATTCGCCGAGATGACAGCCGGTGCAGCCAATCGACACATTGGCGCGCAGGGCCCGCGCCGTCGCCGCGTCGGACGGGCGCGGCTGGCGCAGGTCCGGCCACGATTTCTGCGAAAAATATTCCGCGAGCGCCATCATGTCGCTCTTCTCGAGGGCGCCGGCGATCTGCTCCATGACGTCGTTCTTGCGGTCGCCATTCTTGTAGTCGCGCAGCTGCAGATAGAGATAGCCCTGGTGCTGGCCGGCGATCACCGGGGTGGCCTTGTCCTGCGGAAGACCGTTCTCGCCGTGGCAGTCGGTGCACAGCGAGACCTGGTCGGAGAGCGCGCCGGCGCGCGGCGTTGCCGGCCACGCCATGGTCAGCACGATCGCCGCGATTGCCGCGGCTGTTGCGGCTGCACGGAAAGCCATGACGCTCGTCCCGACAAAAAGACGGGGCCGAAAACCGGCCCCGTCCGTCAATGCTGGCGGCGGGCGGGCGGTTCCGCCCCGCCGCTATCCGCTTCAGTCAACGGTGAACGCGATGATGCTGTTGCCGCGCTTGTAGTCGAGCTGCACGTTGCCGCCGGCGGCGACCACGATGTACTGCTTGCCCTCGACCGAGTAGGACGACGGCGGCGCGTTGACGCCGGCACCCGCCTGGAAGCTCCACAGCACGGAGCCGGTGCCGGAATCGTAGGCCTTGAACCAGCCATTGCCCTCGCCGGTGAACACCAGGCCGCCGGCGGTCGCCAGGATGCCGCCGATCATCGGCTGCGGGGTCTTCACCTGCCAGCGGATCTTTCCGGTGTTGTAGTCGACGGCGGTGACGTTACCCCATTGCTCCTCCGCGGGGATCACCTTGAAGGCGCCGCCGAGCCACAGCTTGCCCTTCGGATAGGGCGAGTTCTCCACGTGATAGTTCATCGGCTGGTGCAGGTTGATCGCGTAGGCGAGCCCCATATGGGGGTTCACGGCGATCGGCGACCATTCGACGCCGCCGTTGGCGCCGGGCAGCATGCGGGCGCCTTCCTTGGTCGGCAGCACCCACATGTTCTCCTGCGGCACCATGGCCTCGGAGTAGCGGATCAGGCTGCAGTCATTGCGGTTGTGGACGTAGATGTGCCCGGTCTTGCCGGCATGGAGAATGCCGGGAACGACCTTGCCGTCGCGGTCCTTGACGTCGACCAGGACGGCGGGGCTCACCGCGTCGAGATCCCACACGTCGTGGGCGATGTACTGGAAGTGGCAGACATACTGCCCGGTGTCGAGATTGAGCGACACCAGCGAGTTGGTATAGAGGTTGTCGCCGGGCCGCACCGAGCCGTCGAGGTCGGGCGACGGGTTGCCGACCACGAAGAAGATGCGGTTCAGCGCGAGATCGACCGCCGGGTTCTGCCACACGCCGCCGCCCAGCGTCTTGTAGGGATCGCCGGTCTTGGCGAGCTGCGCCTTCTCGGCGGCGATGTCGCGATGCATGTCGCGGCCGGTGGCGTCGCGCTCCGCCCACACGCCGACGGAATTCTCGGGAATCGTGTTGAAGGTCCACAACAGCTTGCCGTCCTTGGCGTCGTAGGCCTTGACGAAGCCGCGGATGCCGTACTCGCCGCCGTTGGTGCCGATCAGGATCTTTCCCTTCACGGCGGTCGGCGCCATGGTCTCGCTGTAGCCGAGCTCGGGATCGGCGATGTCGGACTGCCACACCACCTTTCCGGTCTTGGCGTCGAGCGCGACCAGCTTGGCGTCGAGCGTCGCCACGTAGACCTTGTCGTCATAGACCGCGACGCCGCGGTTGTTGGGGCCGCAGCAATAGGTGGTGATCGGCCCGAGCTTGGGCTTGAAGTGCCAGAGCTCCTCGCCGGTGCGGGCATCGAGCGCATAGACGTGGCTGAACGAGGTCGTGACATACATCATGCCGTTGACCACGATCGGCGAGGTCTCCATCGACTCCCTCACCTCGGTCTGGAAAATCCAGGCCGGGCGCAGCTTGGAGACATTGTTGCGGTTGATCTGCCGGTTGCTGTAGAAGCGCGACTGCGTGTAGTCGCCGTTGGTGTGCAGGAAATTGTTGCCGTCGCTGGCGGCGCGGTCGAGCAGGTCCTGGCTGACCAGCGACATGTCGCCGTATTTGGTCGCCGGCTTGACCTCCTGCGACCATGCGGCCGTCGCCACCATGGCGACCGCGGCGGCGAGCGCGACGGTTCCACCGATTTGTGTCATCATCTTTCCTCCCCTGGGCCAAGTCATGAAAAGAGACGTGTGCCGAGCGCGTCGAGCCTGAGCCCTGCCCGGAAATCTGTCAAGCAGCCGCACCGCTGCCGGAACGAGCATGGCGGCGATCAGAACTGCACCCGCTGGGTGATGGCGCCGTCGCAGATCAGGTTGGTCCCGGTGATGAAGCTCGCGCGCGGGCTCGCCAGAAAAACCACCGCATTGGCGACCTCCTCTGGCGTGCCCATGCGGCCGGTCGGGTTGCGGCCGAGCGCCTGCTTGTAGAAGTCGGGGCGCGCCTGCTCGATCTGGTTCCACACGCCGCCCTTGAAATAGATGGTGCCGGGCGACACCACGTTGGCGCGCACGTTCTTCGCCGCGAGGTTCAACGCCAGCCCCTTGATGTAGGGCAGGATCGCGGCCTTGACGCCCGAATAGGAGCGGCGCGGCCCGGCTATCTCGACCGCGCCGGTGGTGCCGATCACCACGATGGCGCCGGCTCCGGATTTCTCCAGCAGCGGGACCGCCGCCTCGCAGCCGCGCACGGTTCCCAGAATGTCGATCTCGAATCCCTGGCGCCAGGCGTCCTCGTCGTTGCCCATGCCGAGCGCGCTGACATTGGAGATGAAGATGTCGAGACCGCCGAGCGACGCGGCGGTCGTCTCGACGAACGCCTTGAGCGCCGGCCCGTCGGCGACGTCGACCTTCGAGCCGAACGCCTTGGCACCTTTCTGCTTGAAGGCCGCCACCGCATCCGCGATCGGCCCTTCGTTGCGGGCGCAGATGCCGACGTCGCAGCCTTCCGCCACCAGCAGGTCGGTGATGGCGCGCCCGATGCCGCGCGTCCCGCCGGTGACGATCGCCTTCTTGCCTTTGAGCCCGAGATCCACGAGTTGTTCTCCCCTGAATGGATTTTCGACAGCGTTGTTACGAACGGCAAGGCCCGGCGGTCACATATAACTAAGACCGTGCCAAGATATGCGCGCGTGCTCTGTTTGGCGCCTCGCGTGCCGCATGTTCCTCCCTCCCCCCGCTCTTGCGGCGGGGAGGGATGGGGTGGGGGGTCGGGCCGCAAGTTCGGAGAAACAAATAGTCCCCCCACCCCGACCGCCTTCGCTTCGCGAAGGTGGTCGACCCTCCCCGCCAACGGGCGGGAGGGTGAACTCGCGGCGCGGCTGTGCCTGGTACGTCGCAACATCATGTGCGGCCCTGCCCGGCGGCGCGGTCAGGTCTCGTCACACGTCGTCGATGGCGGCGTGCACGCAGTTGCTGATGATGTCGAGGCGGCGCGAATGCCAAGGATCAGGCACCCGGCTGTTCGACAGATAGGCGAACGATACGCCGCTCTCCGGGTCGCCCCAGCAATAGGACGAGCCGACGCCGCCGTGGCCGAAAGTGGCGGGCGAGGCGAGCGTGCCGAGGCCGCGCATCGAAGGCGTCAGCCCGCGCGAATGCGGCCCGAGGCCGCGATGCATCGGCATGCCCATATAGGCGTCGACCCGGTCGGCGGTGAAATTGCGAGTGACGTATTGCACCATGCGCGGCGAGACCAGGCGCGTGCCGTTGAGCCGGCCGCTCTGCACCATCATCTGGTAGAACGCCGCCATGCCGCGCGCCGTGGCAAAGCCGCCGCCGCCGGGAATGCCGGCGCGGCGGAAGGCGTCGGTGTTCTCCTCCGCCATCTTCGCCTGGCGGCCGTCGGCCGCCGGCTGATGCATCTCGGAGGCACGTCCGGATTGCTGGTCGGGCAGGCCGACAAAGAGCTCGTTGCCGAGCCCGAGCGGCTCGATGACGCGGCTGCGGATGAAGTCGCGGTAGTCGGTCCCGGTGATCGCCTCGATCAGCACGGCCGCGGTCCAGTGCGCGGCGAGCGGGTGATAATGAACCCGCGAGCCCGGGGTCCATTCCAGCGTGAAGTCGCAGACCAGCTTGCGCATCAGCGCGTGATCGCTCCAGGCAGCCTGCGGCAGCTGCATCGCGGAGCTCGGAAATCCGCCCTGGTGGGTCAGCACTTGCAACAGCGTGATCTCGCCCTTGCCGTGGCGGGCAAATTCCGGGACGTGGTCGGCGATGCGGTCGTGGAAGGTGAGCGCGCCGTCCTCGACCAGGACCCAGACCGCGGCCGCGGTGATCACCTTGGTGTTGGAATAGAGCAGCCACAGCGTATCGGCGGCGGCGGGTACGCGCGCCGGATCGATGCGGGCATCGCCGAACGAGCGGAACAGCGCCAGCTTGCCGTGGCGCGCCACCGCGATCTGCGCGCCCGGATAGTGGTTGTCGGCGATGTGCTGCTCGATGATCCGGCCGAGCCGGTCGAGGGCTTCCTGGCGCAGCCCGAGCTTTCCGGGCTCGGCGGTTTCGAGAACGAACGGCGTCGGTGCGAGCATGGCGGCGTTTCCTCGGTCGATATGTGGACAATCGAGCTTGTCGCTTCGTTGGGATGCCGGACAATAGGACCGGACCGGCAAGCCCGTCGACGCATAATTTTGCCGGGCGCGACCTGCCGGCATGGCTGTCATGCGGCCGGCGGGTCCGCCGTATACGGCAGCACGATGCAATGCTCCGGCCGGATGGTGAGGTCGACCTCGTCGGCCTGCAGGCCCGAATAGGCCTGGATCGCGCGCAGCTCGACGTCGGCGGCAACGACCACGAATTCCTCGGTGGAACCGTAGGGTGGGAAAAATCGATGCGCGGGCCTCACCGCTCGCCATAACCTCGCGTGCGATTTTGCCCACGCGGTCCACACTGCCGCGTCGGACCGCGTGGGCAAATCGCCGGGCAACGCATCACAAGGTCTCACCTGTCGTGCCGGACGATTTGCCCACCCTTCTATAACGGGCCTCTCGTCAAGGGCTCTTTCGGTCGTCCTTCACTTTTTTCGTGGCTATCGCTCCCGTGGTTTGGCAGGCCAGCGGCTTCTCGATGCGTCATCACACTCGCCGGGTACTCGCTTCTATACGGGGTCGGCGCAAGGCCGCCTTCAGATGGTGTTCGAAGTGGACAGGCCGACCTATCTACGAGAACGTGGTCGTAAATCCGACTGGGTGGGCAGCGGTCTGACCTTGTCCGTCGTCCCGGCGAGGGACTTCGCTTCGGGAAGGCTCAGCGCCGCCCGAAAAGGATTGAGCTCCTCGTCATGCCGCCGCTGCGGCGGCGAAGTTGAACGGTTTGCCGTCGACCAGCATGCGGTGCATGATCACGGCGAGCTTGCGGGCAAGGGCAGTTTTTGCCCGCTTCATGCCGGCGCGCTTGGCCAGCCGCATCGCCCAGCTCTTGAGCGGACCGCCCTTGATCGTCCTGGTGATCAGGACGTGCGCCGCCAGGTACAGGGCCTCGCGCACGCCCTCGTCGCCGATCTTCGAGATCCGGCCGCTGCGGTCGGTCTCCCCGGACTGGTATCGCCGTGGCGTCATCCCGAAATACGCGCCGACCTGCTTGGAGGAGCGGAACCGTCCGGGATCGTCGATCGCCGCCGCAAAGGTGAGCGACACGATCGCCCCGATGCTCGGCGTCGTCATCAACAGCTTGGCCTGCGGGTTGCGGCGCGCCATCGCGCGAACCCGCCGCTCGAAGTTGTTGAACTCCCGCAACAACGCCTCGCGGGCGCTCAACAGCCCCTCGGCGACGATCTCCAGCGTCGCATTGCCGGCAACCAGTTCCCTGACCCGGAACGCAAAGTCCCTCGCCGCCGTCTTCCCCACCTTGAGCCCGAAGTTGCGCAATATGCCGCGCAGGCTCATCTCGAAGTCGTGCAGCTTCGATTGCACCAGCTTGCGCGCGGTCAGCAGCGCCCGCGTCTCCTGCGCCTCCAGCGACTTGCAGTGCACCGGCCGATACCAGCCAAGCCGGACCAGGTCGGCGATCCCGCGCGCATCCTTGCGGTCGGTCTTCACCGGCATCGTCTGGAAGGCGTTCTTCACGTGCCGCGTCTCCATGAGCTCGACCGCAAGCCCGGCTGCCCGCATGTGCCGGCAAAGCCATTGCGACAGCGGCCCAGCCTCCAGGCCGATCCGAACCACCTTCACCTTGAGCTTGGCAAACCAGGCGATCATTGCCTCCGGCTCGCTCGCGACCTCGCTCTCCCGCACAACCTTGCCCGCCGCATCGACAACGCACACGCACGACTTTTGCACCGAAACGTCAATTCCTGCATAATGGTCCATGGTCGTCTCTCCGTGATGTGGAGCGGGCTCGCCCAACTCCGTCGCTTTCCAGCTCATCATTCTGAGGGACGACCGCCCTTCTTTCCAGCAGGCCCCGTAGCGAGCGCGCCACCAACAGCGCTGTAGCGAGCGAAGGGGCCTGCTGGCCCCGGCGGTCACCCGGAAACGGCTTGCTGCTGCCGCCTTCCCGGTACCGCCGGCCCGTTACACCATCTACTGATGCAGCACAAATCCTGCCGGGCGGCCGGCGGCAGCGGCGGCGCGTGCCGGGTCGATCGCCGCGTCCCACAGATTGGCATCGAAGCGCATGCCGTTGACCGCGGATGCGGCGTCCGACACCAGCCAGAGGAGCGGCGGCACCATCGCGTCGGGCTCGACGAGCTTTGCCACCCGGCCTTCGCGGCTCGCCTGGCGCATCTCCTCGGCCATGCCCGGCGTGTTGGCGCCGGCGCCCGGATTGAGGATGTTGATGGTGACGCCGGTTCCCGCCACCTCCTTGGCCCAGATCTCGGTCGCCATCTCGAGCGCGGCCTTCGACGGACCGTAGGGCGAGTTGCCGGCACGGTTCATGGTGTCGAGCTTGGTGGTCACGTTGACGATGCGGCCGAACCGGCGCTCCACCATGACGGGCGCCAGCCGCCGCGCCAGCTGGTCGGCGGCGACGTAGTTGGTGTCCATTACGGTCTGCACGATCTCGTCGGAAATCTCCCAGAATTTTTGCGGAGCAGGACGGCGGAACCGGTCGGGCGCAATGTAGGTGAAGGTCACGCCGGCATTGTTGACCAGGACCTCGGCGCCGCCGAAGCGCTCGCGCGTCGCCGCCGCCACCCGGTCGCATTCGGCCGGGCGACGCAGATCGGCCACCACCGCGAGCACGCGGTCGGCAAAGCCGGCGCTGTCGGCGGCAAACGCCGCAACATCCTCGGCGAGATGTCCGACCGCCACCACCCGGTGGCCGGCGCCGGCCAGGCCGAGAGCCATTGCCCGGCCGAGCCCGCGCAACCCGCCGGTGACGATCGCGACCCGCCCCATCAAGGATGCTCAGCCCGGAACCAGCACCTTGGCGTCGGCGCCGAACGCCGGCATCACCTCGCGGGCAAAGCGGCGGAGGTTGTCGCGCGACGGACCGCCGCCGTTGAGCAGCACGTATTCGACGCCGAGGTCCTTCAGCTTCTCGAGCTTGGCGGCGATCTGGTCGGGCGTGCCGTAGAGCGCGCTTTCCTCGCTCGCCTCGCGGGTGTCGGAGAACGCCAGGATGCTCGCCTTGTTGTTGCGGTCCGGCCCGTGCGAGATGTCCGTGAGCCGGCGTTGCGCCGCCAGGCGGCGCTCCAGCGCCTCCTGCTTGTCGGCCTCGTCCTTGGCCACATAGAAGGCGCGGGCGACCGCCACGTCGCGCGGATCGAACTTGCGGCCGCGCTTCTCCAGCTCGCTGCGAAACAGCGCGATGCGCTCGCCGATGGTCTCGAACGAGGCGAACTGGTCGAGCAGCAGCTTGAAGCCGCGCTCGGCGACGTTGCGGATCGACGGCGGGCTGCCGGCGCCCATCCACATCGGCGGATGCGGCTCCTGCGCGGTCGGCGGCTCGACGATGATGTCCTCGAAGCGCCAGTACTTGCCCTGGTGCGAGAACCGCTTGTCCTTGGCGGTCCACGCCTTGGTGATGACGTCGAGAGATTCGTTGAAGCGGGCGTCGGCCTCCTCCATCGGGATGGAGAAGCCGACGAACTCGTTGTGCCGGTAGCCCTTGCCGACCCCGAAATCGAGGCGGCCCCCGGACAACAGATCGATCGACGCCGCCTGCTCGGCGACCAGCACCGGGTTGTGCCAGGGCAGCACCAGGACCGCGGTCCCCACCCGCAAGGTTTTCGTCTTGGCGGCGATCCAGGTCAGCAGCGTGAGGCTTGCCGACACCTGGCCGAATCCGGTGAAGTGATGCTCGACCAGGAAGGTGCTGTGATAGCCGAGCGCTTCCGCCTCGATGTTGTACTCGACGAACTGCCGGTAACCCTGGCCGCTGTCCACGTCCGGGCCGGCGTGACGGGCGGTCGCGCTACCGAAAAGGCCAAATCGCATGCGCCTTGCTCCTCGTATGGGCTCGCCGGCCGGCCTGTGGCGAACGGCCAGCGAACCCTGCGGCTCCGGACTGGGCACCGGTGCGGCAAATGTATCGGGAGCGCAAACGCTTTCAAACGGGGAATTCCTGCCGGAAACTCCGGCACTGCCATGCGGAGAGTGCAGATATGACGCAACCGACTGGTGCAACTCGCACCGCCCTGGTCACCGGCGCCTCCTACGGCATCGGTGCTGCGACCGCGATCGGGCTCGCCGCCGACGGGTTCGACGTCGCGGTCACCGACCTGAGCCTCGAGGATCTCGCCGAGACCGTCGCGGGGATCGAGGCGGCCGGCCGCCGCGCCGTGCCGCTCGCGCTCGACGTGTGCCGCCAGGACACTGTCGAGGCGGCCTTCCGCGACACCGCCGCCGCGCTCGGCGCGCTCGACCTCCTGGTCAACAATGCGGGGGTGCCGTCGCTCGCCAAGCCGGTGACGGCGATCACGCGCGATGAGTGGGACACGGTGCTGGCGGTGAACCTGACCGGCACGTTCTTCATGGCGCAGGCGATGGGGCGCCATCTGATCGCGGCCGGCCGGCCCGGCGCCATCGTCAGCCTCGCCTCCACCCACGGCGTCGTCGGCTTTGCCAATGCGTCGGCCTACGGCATCGCCAAGGCGGGCATCGGCCACATGACCCGGATGCTGGCAATCGAATGGGCGCCCCACCGCATCCGCGTCAACGCGGTGGCCCCGGGCACGACGGAAACCAAGACCCGGGCGCCGCGGCTTGCCGACCCGCAGTACCGCGACCGCATGCTCGGCCGCATTCCGCTCGGCCACTTCGGCACCGCCGAGGAGATGGCCGGCGCGGTGCGCTACCTGGCGAGCCCGCAGGCAAGCTATATCACCGGCCAGATCCTGATCCTGGACGGCGGCCTGACGGCAGGCTGAGAAGATTCGCCGGCTCGGCTCCAGCTCGTCGAGGTCGCCGATGCAGGAACAACAAAAGCCGTGCCATCGCCTTCGGCCTGTCGCATTCAAGTGCATAAAGTGCGTTGTCGCGTTCCAACGCCGACCGTGCGATCGTACCGGTGCATTTAAAGTTCTTGTATTTGCGCCGGCAATGCTTATATCCGTAGCGTTCGCGATTTAGCCGTTTCTTGATACTTGCCCTTGCGGGCGCTTCCAAGACAACGCCGAATTCGGACGATAAGGCTGGGCGATGGTCGTGCAGCCGCAAACGCCGTTCGGCGTTTCTATGGGAGGCCAGATATGGCTGAAGGTACCGTGAAATTTTTCAACGTGCAAAAGGGCTTCGGGTTCATCCAGCCGTCCGACGGCGGGAAGGACGTGTTCGTCCACATCTCCGCGGTCGAGCGCGCCGGCATGAGCAACCTCAATGAAGGTCAGAAGCTGACCTACGATGTGGTGAGCGAGCGCGGCAAGCTTGCGGCAGCGAACCTGCAGAGCGTCTGACAGCGTCTTTCAGTTGCAGCGGCCCGGCGTCAAAAGCGCCGGGTTTTTCATTGGGGAGATCCGACATGGCGAGAAAACCGGCATCGCGTGCCGAATTCATCATGTTCGACGTGCTCTACAAGGACGGATCGCAGCGCTCCAACCGCAGGGTTCCGAGCACAGTGCTCGGCGGCCTCGACCTCGATGAGCCGGCTCGTGCCGCCATCGAGGAGCAGGATCGGCTCATTGCGGAGAAGTCCGGCACGCCGCCCGCCGAGATCGAGAAGATCTGGCGGTCGCGCGGCAAGTGAGCTGACCGTCACTGCGCAACCACTCGGCAGGCTGCGCTCTCAACGCCCGGCCAGGAACGCCGCGACCTCCGGGTCCGCCCTGAGATCGGCAAGATCCTGGTCGGACGGAAGCTGCGGCCGGTCGCGCTCGGCATTCACCATGCACAGGAAGCCGAGCGGCTCGTTCGGCGTTGCGCGGAACTGGTGCCAGGTCCACGGCGGAACGGTGACGAGATCGTTGGTCGCCAGCGGCCGGACCTCGCGGCCGACCAGGCAGTGGCCGCGGCCGCGCAGGATCAGCACCGCATGCATGTGCTCGTGGCGCTCGAGCGAGGTGTACCCGTCCGGCGCCACCTCGAAATAGCGCAATTCGCTCGCGAGCTTCTCGTCGGAGAACAGCACCTGCCGGGTGACCGAGCGGAACAGCGCGCGCTCGTCCTCCTTGTAGGGCCGGCGCTCCACCTGGTCCCAGCCAAAACCGTCCCGCTGTCGCCGGTGGATCGTCTCGCGGGTTGCCGTGTCAGCCATGGCGATATCCCTCAACCTCGGCGACGAAGGCCGCCGTCGCCTCGACGAGCTTTTCGCGCGCCGACAGCAAGGCGCCGCCGATCAGCAGCATCACGTCCGCCCCGTAGAAATCAAGCATCTCGGCCACCCGCTCGCGCGTCATTCCGCCGGCCGGCACCGGCACGCTGGGGCGCAACCCGTCGCGCTCAGCCAACGCGGTCTCGGCCAGCAGCCGGCACATATGTGGGGAGTAGCCGAACCGTCCGCCATGGTTGGGAAATACCAGGGCGTCGGCGCCGATCATGCGGAAAATCCTGCCGAACAGCAGGTGGGGCGAGATGCGTGCCGCGCCCGCCATGGTCGGGTGGGCGATGAAGGCGATATCGGGATTCTCCCGCACCAATGTGAGCATGTTCGACAGCCCGGCGATCATCGGGGCAATGAGCACGCTGTCGAGACCGGCATTGCGCGCGGCCGCGATCTGGCGGCGAAGCTGATCCAGGTCGCCGGAAATGCTCGGCACATAGCGGCTGAGGCGGCCGCTCGCCCGCGCGACCGCACGCAGCGCGCTCGCCACGGCCTCGACCCGCTCGGCGAACGGCGAATAGGCCTGATCGGCGAGACCATGGTCATCCTTGATGTAGTCGACGCCACCCTGGGCGAACCGCGCTGCCAGCGCGGCGAGGCGGACCGGCGGCAGGCCCTGCGGCTTGAGCGCAGTGCAGGTGAGCGCGCGGCGGCCGGCGCCCACCCTCCGGCGCAAATCGTGCAGGCCGTGTCGCGGCCCGCCGAATGATCTCACGAGCTCGGTCGGGAACGCCACATCGTGCAGGACGACGTCGTCCTGCAGGGACGAATTGCCGAACAGCATGTTGAGAAGCTGCCCGGGATCCTCGCCGGCAGTTTGCGCGGCCAGTCGCACGCGCACCTCGAACAGACCATCCTCCAGCTGCGCGATGGCCTCAACGCGGCCGACGATCTCGGCAAGCACGTGCTCGTCGTCGATCGCCTCGACCGGCATCTCCACGCTTTGCTCGACCGCGATGGCGCGGGCGCGCGCCGCGATCGCGCGCGCCTCGCTGCGGACCAGGTAGATGACGTCGAGATCAGCCGACATGACTACTGCCTTGAAGGAAAGCGCAACCGACCGCAAGCCGGGGCGCTGACCACACGGATCGCGTGGCCCCCATGCTGCGACCCGCCTTGTGATCGCCGCCTTGTGCGAGCTACGCTCGCTGCAGGCCGCGCGACGACGGCCGCCACGTCAAGGGAGGAGATGCATGAGCGCGGCGAAAGCCCGCGGCGCGCAACCGTCGGCGGTTGCTTGCCGGGAGGCGACCCGGCGCGAGTTTCTCGCCACGGCTTCGGCCCTCGGTCTCGGTCTGGCATCCGTTCCGACGCATGCCGAGCCGGCGGACGAGCGACCCAAGCCGGGTGACCTTCTCGTCGCCCTCGACAGCGAGACGCCGGTCGCGCTGCAGCCGAAGGACATCGCCGAGGGGGCGCGCCAGGTGCTGGCCTGGCCGATGGATCCGGCGGAAAAAATCGTGCGCCGCGGCTCCCGGCTCAACAAGGTGCTGCTCTTGCGCCTCGATCCGACGACCTTGGTCGGCGACACGCGGGAGCGCGCCGCCGATGGCGTGCTCGCCTATTCGGCGATCTGTCCGCATGCGGGCTGCGAGATCACGGCCTGGCTCGAGGACCGAAAAATCCTCGAGTGCCCGTGTCATTCCTCTCACTACGACCCGCGCGAGGCGGGCGCGGTGATCGACGGCCCGACCATGCGCGCCTTGCCGGCGCTGCCGCTGAAAATTCTTGACGGCAAGCTGGTGGTGGCGAGGCCGTTCACCAGCAGGCCCGGCATCGTCCAGACCTGACGATCGACGGTGGACGATAGGGCTCGATGGAAATTGGGAGCAGCTGCAACGACAACCAGGCAAGAAGCCGGCTGGGAGACAAGGGGAGGATCACATGACAAGGACACTCACCAAGATCGTCGGCGCGAGCATCGTCGTTCTGGGCGCCAGCATCTGCGGCGCCGAGGCGCAACAGACCGTGCAACCGGCCTCGCTCACGCCGACGTCCGGACCGCTGGCGGCGGTGCTGCAGAACTACGCGGCGGTGACCGCGGAGCGGCTGAGCAAGCCCGAGGACGCCAACTGGCTGTTGTTCCGGCGCACCTATGACGGCTGGGGCTACAGCCCGTTGGCGGACATCACCAGCGAGAATGTCGGCCGCCTGGCGCCGGTATGGAGCTTCACCACCAGCCAGGTCGAAGGCCATCAGGCGCCTCCGATGGTCAATAACGGCGTGATGTTCGTGGCCACGCCGGGCAACCAGCTGCTGGCGCTGGAAGCCAAGACCGGCGCGCTGTTGTGGCGCTACAAGCGGCCGATCCCGGAGGACATGACGCAGCTGCACCCGACCAGCCGCGGCGTCGGCCTGTGGGGCGACAAGGTGTTCTTTGCGGCGACCGAAGCCAACCTGGTGGCGCTCGATGCCAGGACCGGCAAGGAGGTGTGGACCGCCAAGGTCGAGGACTACAAAAAGGGCTACTACCTGTCGCTCGCCCCGCTGGTGGTCGACGGCCGGGTGATGGTCGGCGTCTCCGGCGGCGAGTTCGGCGTGCGCGGGTTCGTCGCCGCCTACGATGCGGAAACCGGCAAGGAGGTCTGGAAGACCTTCATGGTTCCCGAGCCCGGCCAGCCCGGCAGCGAGACCTGGCCGAAGGGCGATCAATGGAAGACCGGTGGCGGCTCGGTCTGGGTGACCGGCACCTACGATCCCGAGACCAACCTGTCGTTCTGGGGCACCGGCAATGGCGGCCCGTGGATGGGCGACCAGCGGCCGGGCGACAATCTCTATACCTCGTCGGTCGTCGCCCTCGACAGCAAGACCGGGCAGATCAAGGGGCACTTCCAGTATCACCCGAACAATTCGTGGGACTGGGACGAGGTTTCTCCGCCGATCCTGCTCGACTACCGTCACGACGGTCGCAACGTGAAGGGTCTCGTGAACGTCGCCCGCAACGGCTACCTGTGGCAGCTCGAGCGCACCGCCGACAAGATCAACTTCGTCGCTGGACAGCCCTTCGTCCGGCAGAACGTGTTCAAGTCCCTCGATCCGAAGACCGGCAGGCCCGACATCGACCCGGCACGCAAGCCGGCGACCGGCAAGACCGTGGAATTCTGCCCCGGCCTGTGGGGCGGCAAGGACTGGCCGCCGGTCGCCTACAGCCCGCAGACCCGACTGCTGTACATCCCGGCGAACGAGAATCTCTGCTCGGAGCTCACCGGCGGCGACGTCAAGTATGTTCCGGGCGAGCGCTATGTCGGGGTTGCCAAGAACGTGCTCACCATGGTGGCGGGAGCCGATCATTTCGGCGAGCTGCAGGCCTGGGACATGGACTCAGGCAAACGCGTGTGGACCACCAATCTGCCGACGCAGAACTGGGGCCCGGTGCTCGCCACCGGCGGCGGCCTCCTGTTCGCCGGCGGCACCAGCGACCACAAGTTCCGCGCCTTCGATGCCAAGAGCGGAAAAATCCTCTGGGAGTTCCCGACCTCGTCCGGGATCACCGGCGTGCCCAGCACGTTCCAGGTGGACGGCAAGCAATACGTGGCGGTGCAGTCCGGCTGGGGCGTCGACGGCGCCCGCATGCAGTCGCGCCTGAACCTGCTGTTCCCCGGAAAATATCCCGACGTCCCGCAGGGCGGTGCCGTCTGGGTATTCGCGATCAAATAGTTTCAGCGCTCGCCAAACCGCTCCGCCGGCGGCGCGATCTCGGTGACGAGGTCGCGCCGCAAGTTCTTGTTGGACAAGGGCGCGAGAACGATCTCGCGCGGCTCGAGACGGGCCGTGCAGGCATAGACGGTGCGGCCGTCGAGCTCGATCATGCATTCCTTGCAGGCATTGGCATTGATGCAGGAGAACCGGATGGCGAGCGTCGGATCCTTTTGCGAGCGGATCCAGCGCAAGCCGTCGAGCACCGACTGGCCGGGCTCGAACGGGACCGCAAATGTGTCCCAATGGCCTATCGCCCGGTCGACGCCACGCCAGATCTTCAGGATCGCGGTCTCGCTCATTGGGCGGCGAGCTCCGGGGCGCGCGGCGTGCTCGACCAGACAAGATGCCCGTCGCTCAGGCGCGCGACCTGATTGAGGCGCCATTCGGCAAGCATGCCGGGAAAATCCTCGCGCTGGTGGGCGCCGCGGCTTTCGGTGCGCGCGAGCGCCGCCTCGGCGACGGTGCGCGCCACCAGCAGCATGTTGCGCAGGTCGAGCCATTCGAGCCGGCTGAGATCGAACGGCGCGGCTTGTCCGAACGGGCGCTCGCCGAGCTCCGCGGTGAGCGCCGCAATGGTACCGAGCGCGCGAACAAGTTTTTCGGCGGTTCGCAGCGGGCCGACGTCGTCCGCCATGACGGCCTGCAGCGTCTCGATCAGTTTGGCCGTGTTGGGCGATGAAGCGGGTCGCTCCGACTCGATGAGATCGACTGCCGGGCGGGCTGCATCCGGCCGGAACGCCTGGGTCATCCGGCTGGCGTACGCGGCCGCACTGCGTCCGGCGCGGCGGCCGAACACCAGGGCCTCGGTGACGGCGTTGCCCGACAGCCGATTGGCGCCGTTGGCGCCGCCCACCGCCTCGCCCGCCATGTAGAGGCCGGGCAATGCGGTCGCCATGGTGGCATCGGCCGCAACCCCGCCCATGTGATAGTGGGCGATCGGCGCAACCTCAACGGCCATCCGGGTGAGATCGATGCCGTTGGCGGCGAGGCGGTCGATCACCGGACCGAAGGCGTCGCGCAACTGCGCCTCCGGGCAGTGCTCGAAGCTCAGATAGGCGCCGCCATGGGGCGAGCCGCGGCCGGCCTCGACCTCCTTGACGATCGCATAGGTGGCGATGTCGCGGGTGAGCACATAGGCGCCGGATTCGTCAGAACCCCAGCGCGAGGTGAACTCCTCGCGGTTGCCGTTGAGCAGGCGGCCTCCGAGCTTGTAGCGAAACGGATCCCACATGATCGGGTCCATGCCGATCAGCCGCGGCGCGAGGTGGCCGATCGGAAAGAACTGGACGAACTCCATGTCGGTGAGCGGCGCGCCGGCGCGTAGCGCCAGCGCATAGCCGTCGCCGCCCATATTGGCCGAGGCGCTGTTGCGCCGGTAGAGCCGGGTGAGCCCGCCGGTCGCCAGCACGGTGGCCTTGGCCGCGATGGTGACCGCAGCGCCGGAGGCCACATGCAGTGCCACCGCGCCGCTGATCCCGTCGCCGTCGCGCACGAGGTCGACCACCGCGAGATCGCCGGCCTTGCGGATATGCTCCGTCCGGTTGACCGCGGTGCGCAAGGTTTTCGACACCGCCGGACCGGTATTGAGAAAATCCACGTAGACGCAGCGCGGCCGGTCGTGCCCGGGGGCCATCGCCTGGACGATGCGGCCATCCCGGCGCGCCCAGCCGACGCCCCAAGTGTCCATCTCGCCGATGCAGTCGGACGCCTCCTCGCACAACAGCCGCGCCAGCGGCTCGTCGGCGAGGCCGCGCCCGGCACGAAGGGTATCGTCGAGATGATGGCTCCAGTGGTCCGGCGTCTCCGACCCCAGCGCCACCGCCACCGTCATCTGCGCCATCACGGTGGCGCCGCCGCGCCCGATCAGGCTGCGGTCGACGAGGAGCACGCGACAACCGGCCCGCGCCGCCTCGATCGCCGCGTACATGCCGGCGGCGCCCGAGCCGATCACCAGCACGTCGGTCTCGGCATGCATGGAGGCTGGCGGCATCGCTCGAGGCCCGCAACTACAGCACATCCCGATCAGACGTGATCGGGATGCGCTGTAGAATCGTTGAGTGGCGCATGTTCTCGTCGGCGAACCGGTGTCTGCTTCGCCGGGACATGCGCTAACCTCAGTCGGCCGGCGAGGGCGGGGCGACGGCGGCGTCCGCCTGGCCGCTCGCCGCCAGCGCCCGGGCGACGAAGCCGGAGGCCTTCATCTCCTCGACGAATTTCCGCGCGTAGCGGTAGCCGGCGTCGCGGCCCTTGGGGACGGCCATCGCCTGCTCGATCGACATGAAGCGGCCCGCCATCACCCGCACGCCGGGATCGGTCTTGGCGTAGTCGACCAGCGGCTGCTTGACGCCGGCCGCGGCCTCGAGCCGGTCTGCCGTGAACATCCGGATCGATGCCGCCGGGCCTTCGCCGCGGATCAGCTTGGCGTGCTTGATCGCGCGGGTGAGGTAGAGGTCATAGGCGCTGCCCCGCCCGACCGCGATCCGCACTCCGTCGCGGTCGACGTCCTCGATCGTCTGCAGCGGCGAATCCTTCGGCACCATGTAGGTGCCCTCGATCACCACATAGGGCGCGGTGAAATCGATCTCGGCGGCGCGCACCGGGTCGATCGCCAGGAAACCGATGTCCCAGACGCCGTTCTTGAGCGCATCCGTCACCTTGCCTGCGGCGTCGAAGGTGACGAACTCGATGGCCAGACTGAGCCGCCGGGCAAGATCGCGGGCGAGTTCGGCGGAAACGCCCCTTGGGTCGTCGCCCGGGCCACGCTGGGCGAGCACCGTGTTGCCGAAATTGATCGCGACGCGCAGCTTGCCGGTCGGCGCGAGCGATTTCACCACGTCGGATGGAATATTGTCTGCCATGGCGCTGGTCACTCAGGACAAGAGGAGAACGAGCCGCGCCAGGGCCTTGACCATGATCAAAACTCCCGGAGCCGATGCGATGGCGAGAGAGTAGCGCATGGCGCCCCGATCGCACAATGTTCCGGCTCCGATCCGTCACACCGGGCAGTCGGGAGAAAAGTTCGGCTTGCGCTTCTCCAGATGCGAGGCGAGACCCTCGCGCACCTCGGCGCCGGCGAATCCCAGCATCTCCAGGGCGGTGGAGGTATCGAAGATCGGCCCCGCCATGCGCAGCCAGTTGTTGAGCGCATACTTGGTCCAGCGGATCGCGCTGGGGGCGCCGGCGGCGAGCTCGCCGGCGATCTCCAGCGCGGTCGCCTGCAGCTTGTCGTCGTCCACGCACAGCGAGACGAGGCCGATGCGCTCGGCCTCCTCGCCGGCGATCGGCCGGCAGGTCATGAGATAATATTTCGCCTTGGCGAGGCCGCACAGCAGCGGCCAGATGATGCAGGCGACATCGCCCGCCGCGACGCCGAGGCGGGTGTGCCCGTCGACGATCCGCGCCGACCGGCCGGCGATCGACACGTCGGCCAGGATGCCGACGACCAGCCCGGCGCCGACCGCCACGCCGTTGATGGCGGACACGATCGGCTTGTTGCAGTTGATCACGTTGTAGACGAGGTCCTTGGCCTCCTTCCAGGTCGCCATGCGCACCGAGGGATCGTCGAGGATCTGCCGGATCAGCTCGAAGTCGCCGCCCGCCGAAAACGCTTTTCCGGCCCCGGTGACGATCACCGCGCTGACGTCGCGGTCGGCATCGATGTCGCGCCAGATATTGGTGAGCTGGGTGTGGGTCTCGGCGTCGACCGAATTGTAGGTCTCGGGCCGGTTGAAGGTGATCCGCAGCAGGCGCGGAGCGGGAAAGTCGATCTGCAGCCTCGTGTAGCGATGATAACGGTCGGTCATTGCTCTGGCGCTCCCTCTGCGGTCGAAAGCTCTTTGATACCATCGGCGATTGGCGGCACGGATGGGCAATCCGGCGCCGGAGATTTCAGTATTTCGCATCATTTGACCGGTGGAGGTAATCGAAAGTTAAGCATTCCGGCTCGATCGTATCTCGGATCGGGACGCCCGGACGGCGCCCGATCGAGTTGCGTAAGGAAAGACAGTCATGCGTAGGATCACGGTGTTGGCGGCCGCTGGTGCCGCTATCGTGGCGGTGGGCCTCGTCGGCTTCGCCGCCGGGCGGATACAAAGAAGCCATGAGCCGGTCGCGACCGCGATACCGGCGAAACCCACCCAGCCCGAGCTGGTGACCGGATCGACCACGCCGCGCCCGATTCCGGCGCCCTCCGTCCAACAGGCCGCCGCACCGACGCCACCGCCGCAGCCGGCGGCCAAACCGCTGGCGCTGCCGCCGGGCATGGCCGCCGTCCCGATGGCCGGCCGCAACGATATCGTCGCCGCCGCTCCGCCGGCGACCTGTCCGGGAAATCCGGACGCGCTCGGCGTCTCCCGCGTGGTCGAGATCGACACCACCGGCGGGCCGGGCTTCGGCTTCGAGCAGTTCAAGGCGCACGACTTTCTCAACGCCGGCGAGGTGGTGCTGACCTTCGACGACGGCCCATGGCCGAACAACACGCCGGCGGTGCTCGCAGCGCTTGCCGCCCAGTGCGTCAAGGCGACGTTCTTCCCGATCGGCAAGCACGCGTCCTGGCACCCGGAAATCCTCAAGCAGGTGGCGGCGCAAGGCCATTCGATCGGCTCGCATACCTGGTCGCACGTCAACCTGGCGAAGAAGCCCATGGCCGACGCCAAGGAGGAGATCGAGAAGGGCATCAGCGGCGTGGGAATGGCCGCCGGCCGGCCGCTGGCGCCGTTCTTCCGCTTCCCCACGCTGGGACAGACGCCCGAGCTCCTCGCCTATCTGGGCGAGCGCAACGTCGCCATCTTCTCCGCCGACCTCGATTCGTTCGATTTCAAACTGAAGAAGCCCGAGCTGGTGATCCAGTCGGTGATGTCGAAGCTGAAGAAGCTCGGCAAGGGCATCGTGCTGATGCACGACTTCCAGCACTCGACTGCGCTGGCGCTGCCGGAACTGCTTCTCCAGCTCAAGGCCGGCGGCTATCGCATCGTGCACCTGAAGGCCAAGGACAACGTGGCGACGCTCCCGCAATACGACGCCATGATGGTCAAGGCGCAGGCCGGACAGACACTCGAACTCGCGGCCGACCGGAAGCATCGTGCGCACGATCACCGGCTACGCGAACTGAGCGGCGGGCGCGATAACGGCGGGCTTCGGGAAGCCAGTTGCCCCCGGAGATGGTCGCATCGACCGCAAACTGAGGTTTGCGGCGCCCCCGGACGCGGCCTGCCCTTCACCTGGCAGGCCGGCCACGACCGCCGGCAACTCGGCGTCAGCCGAGCAGGCTGAACACCTGGTTGACGAGCTCGATGCGGTACATGCGGATCACCGCAAGCGACACCACCAGGCCGAGCACGCCGAACCACAGGGCGACGGCAAGCGACGGCGACATATCGACCGCGGCGGGCCGCGCGGGGACGTAGGTGGTCTGCATCGGGCTCATCGGAGTGCTCCTTGATCGGCGTTGAGCGATTGCGGGTGTCCGGATGATTAGTAGCTCCGGGCCGGCCGATCATGTGTGACGCGGATCACCGAAGTCGCTCCGCAGGCTCGCCGGATTCCCCCAGGATCGGCCAACGACAGTGGTTCCCGATTGCCCCGTCGCAGCGCGATGGCTACGTTTGCGGCTTCGTCGCGCCGGATGAACCGCAGCCGGGAGCCACCATGGATCGATGCTTTTTCGCGATGCGAACCGCCGCAGGGATCGCGCTTCTCTGCCTGTCGGCCTTGCCGGCGCGCGCCGACGCGATCGACGGCGACTGGTGCAAGGCGGATGGCCTGCAGATGAGCATTCGCGGCCCGGACATCGTGACGCCGGGCGGCAGGCAGACGCGCGGCAACTACACGCGCCACAGCTTCTCCTACGTGGTTCCGTCGGACGAGCAGGGTGCCGGCGAGACCGTCTCGATCATCCTGCGCAACGAGTTCCTGGCCGATTCCCGCCAGGGCGGAGCCGACGCGCCGGTGCAGGAATGGAAGCGCTGCGCCGCCAAGGTGAGCTGACCTGCGCGGCCGGTGGGGATCTTCTCGTCACGGCCGCGGCGGCGGCCTTCACGCGGGCAATCCTCAGGCGGCGCCCCAGAGGGTGATCTGCGGACGGGCTATCATCAGCCAAAAGATCGCCAGCACCGATGCGAATGCTGGGAACCCGAAAGCGAACCACAGCCGGAACAGCCGGTGATATTCGGGTGGCAGCGCCGAGCCTTGGCTCGCAGCGGTCCGGGCAAGATCGTGCATGCGCATCTGCATCCCGACGACCGGAAGCCAGAACGCGCCGGCGACCAGGTAGAGGACGATGGAGCAAAAAATCCAGCCGTCGAGCAGCGAGTAGCCGACGTTCCATGCCAGCATCGTGCCGGTGACCGGCTGGGCGACCACGGCGGTTGCGGTGAACAGGACGTCGGCGAGCACGACGATGCGCGCCACCCCGCCGACCACTGCGGGTTTTCCCCCGAGATGGGCGACGAGCATGAAGAAGGCGATGCCGGCGCCGGTCCCGAGCAGGACCGCCGCGCCGATCACGTGCAGGAATTTCAGGCCGAAATACAGCATCTGCGATCCCGATCGCCGCGCTTCCGCACGCCGCGCCATCCCAGCATAGTTCCGACCACACCGCGAGGCGCGCGGCGAAACGCGATCGCGCGTGACCTTCAGGAGCTCCATGGTGGAAGGCGAGCCGAACTCAGCTGATCGGCCGGACCGAGGCGGCCGGTCGCAACGCTGGCATGCCGTCGCGCTGCTGGGCGTGCTGGTCTTCGCGTGGGGCGGAAACTATACGTGGATCAAACTGGCGCTGCGCGATGTCGGGCCCTGGACCTTCAACGCCGCGCGCTATCTGGGCGCCGCGCTCGTGGTGGGCGTCCTGCTGGGGTTGCGTCACGGGGCGCGTGGGATCATGCCGCCGCGCACCGAGCGCGCCGGGCTGGCGATCATCGGCCTCCTCCAGGGCGCGGTGCTCACCGGATTTATCACGCTCTCGCTGGTATGGATCGAATCGACGCACACCATCCTGCTGATCTACACCAACCCGGTCTGGACGCTTCTGCTCAGCGTCGCCCTGCTGGGGGAGAAATTCACCGCGGCAGGCGTGGCGGGCGTCGGGCTCGGCCTGCTCGGGGTCGCGCTCCTGACCAACCCGCTGGCCATGCGGTGGGACGCGGCGACGGTGCCGGGCGTGCTCTCGGCGCTGATCGCCACGCTCGCATGGGCGCTCGGCTCAGTGCTCTACCGCCGCGCGCGCCTGCGCAGCACATTCTGGCAGCAGGTGTTCTGGCAGCTCGCCGCCAGCGCCGTCGTGATGGTGGTTGCGGCCGCATTCCTCGAGGGCCACGACACGATCCGGCCGACGGGGCGGCTCGCCGCGATCACCATCTACAACGTGCTGGTGCCCACCGCGCTCGCCTATTGGTGCTGGGCCCAGGCGCTGACGCGGATCAAGGTGTCCGCGGCAAGCCAGATCCTGCTGCTGTCTCCGGTATTCGGCGTGGCCCAGAGCCACCTCGTCCTCGGCGAGCCGCTGAGCGCGGCGGTGGTCGCGAGCGCAGCCTGCGTGGTGGCCGGCGCCGCCCTCACATTCTGGCGGCCGGAGAAATGAGCACGAGCGCAGGGGGGCGCGCGCCGCTATCCCGCGTCGAGCCGGTGGCCGAACAGGATCAGATTGCTGGGCCAGCCGAGCAGGCGGGCGACGGCCAGACGGAAGCGCCAGCCGGAAAACCGGCGCGCGGTCACCTCGAGCTCGCGTCCGGTCATCAGGTTGAGGTTCTCCTCCTCGGCCAGCGGCCCGTATCCCAGCCGGCGAAAAATGTCGCGGCAGGCCGGCTTGGGCAGCCAGTGGACCAGCGGCAGCCGGGTGTGGAACTCGATGGGAAACCACCGATTGGGTGTGGTCAGGCAGACGCCGCGGCGGGCGACGCGCAGGCATTCGCCGACCATGCGGGCCTGGTTGTCCGCGCTTCCGACATGCTCGAGAACCGCGGAGGAATGCACAAGATCGAAGGCTCCGTCGGCGAACGGCATGGCAAGCGCGTCCGCCTGCAGATAACGGACGCCGGGATACAATTGCTGGAGAAACGCGGCGTCCTGGATGCCGGCGGCAATGATCCTGCCCTTGTGCGGATACAGCGCCTCGAAATAGTTGGAGCTCGCATAGGTCTGGTCCGACGTCACCCCGATGTCGAGAACCAGGTCGGACGGTCTGGGCGAAAACTCCGCCATGAAGCTGGCGAACATGCGGTGGCGGACCGTGGTCGCCACCCGCACGGCGAGCGAATCCGGCGCGGAAAAATTGAACTGGGCGTTGGGCAGGTTGCTCATCACCGCTGCGCCGGCACGTCCATGATGCCGGCGAGAAACGCCGTGAAGGCGAGCTGGATCGCGGCGGCGATCGAGGTCAGCGCCAGCATCAGGATGCGGAGCAGCGCCGCATATTGCAGGGGTCCGAACCGCGCGGACGCCCACACCGCCACGCACCAGCCGAGACCGATCAGGCCGAGGATCAGCAGCACCAGGGCGCCGAGCAGGATGCGCTCCAGGGTGAAGGCAGAGAGCATCGAGACGAAATGCGAGGGCGCCGGCAGGAATCCCCGCGCTGCCCCGTAGCGGCGGGCGATGATGGCGAAGCTGATGCTCTGCAGGCCGACCAGGATGCAGATGCAGGCGACGATGAAGGTGTGGATGTCGATGCCGACGGTGCCGACATAGACCGGGCCGGGCAGCAGCAGCACGGTGCCGACGATGCCGAAAGCGAGGAGGAGGAGGCCGGGATACACGAACAGCCAGCGAGGGCTGTACATCAGCAGGAATCGGAGGTGGCGCCAGCCGTCGCGCCAGCTGTGCAGGTGCGGCGGGCGCGAGCGGCCATCCTTCTGCAACGTGGTCGGGACCTCCTCGATGGCGTAGCCCGCGAGCGCGGAGCGCACCACCATCTCGCTCGCGAACTCCATGCCGGTCGTCCGCAGGTCGAGCGCCAGAATGCGATCGCGGTTGAAGCCCCGCAGCCCGCAATGGAAATCGCCCACCCGGACGCGGAAGAACAGCCGGCCGAGAAAGCTCAGCACCGGGTTGCCGAGATATCGGTGCAGCGGCGGCATGGCGCCGACGCCGATGCCGCCGAGGAAGCGGTTTCCCATCACCAGGTCCGCGCCGGCGCGCAGCCGCTCGACGAACGGCATGAGGCCGAGAAAGTCATAGGAATCGTCGGCATCGCCCATGATGACGTAACGACCCCGGGCCGCCGCAATGCCGCCGAGCAGGGCCGCACCGTAGCCGCGATCGGCCACCGTCACGACCCGCGCGCCCTCGCTGGCGGCGATCTCCCGCGAGGCGTCGGTGCTGCCATTGTCGGCCACCACGACCTCGCCGTTCACCGCGTGGGCTTCGAGGAAGCGCATCACCTTGCGGATGCATGCCGCGAGCGTCTCGGCCTCGTTCAGGCACGGCATCACCACCGAAAGCTCGACCGGCCCGGTCGGCTGCCCGTCTGCGGTCCCGGCCGATGTGTCGGGCCTGTCGAGCATGAATCGCGTTGATCTCCGCCTGCCTGCACCGTTGCCCGAGGCCGAATCATAGCCGGAAAGCCGGGCTTCCAAAAGGAGCCCTTCGGCGCCGGCGAGAACCGGATTGCGGCGCTCGCCTGCGCGTTGCGCTGGTCGGGATGGTGCCGAGAGCGCCGGATACGGGCCCATGTGATATCAGATCCGGGCCGGGACATGTCCGCGCCCCAGGCGGCTGCGAGGCGCCCGGTCCGGAGTCGCGGCACGGGGATATCCGGTCGGAGGGAGGAGACGGGGTGGCGCAGGTCTGCTTCACCGAGGTGACCAAGCGTTTTGGCGCGGAACCGGCGGTCGACCGCATGAGCTTTGCGGCCGAAACCGGAAGCCTCGTGGTGCTGCTCGGCCCGTCCGGTTGCGGCAAGTCGACGACGCTGCGATTGATCGCCGGCCTCGACATGCCGGATGCCGGGACGATCGAGATCGCCGGCCGCGACGTGACCCGGGCGCCACCGTCGCGCCGCGGCGTCGCCATGGTGTTCCAGTCCTATGCGCTGTTTCCCCATCTGTCGGTCGCCGAGAACATCGTGTTCGGCCTGCGCGTCCGCCGCGTGGCGCGCGCGGAGCGCGACCGCCGCCTCGCCCGCGCCGCCTCCGTGCTCGGTCTCGAGCGCCTGCTCGACCGCAGGCCGTCGCAGCTCTCGGGCGGCCAGCAGCAGCGCGTCGCGCTCGGCCGGGCCATCGTGGCGGAGACTCCGGTCTGCCTGATGGACGAGCCGCTGTCGAACCTCGACGCGCAGTTGCGCGGCGAGATGCGGCGCGAGATCCGCACCCTGCAGCAGCGCCTCGGCATGACGATGATCTATGTGACCCACGATCAGGTCGAGGCCATGACCATGGCCGATCAGGTGATCCTGATGCGCGGCGGGCGGATCGAGCAGAACGGGCAGCCCGCCAGCCTGTACGAACGGCCGGCGACGCTGTTCACGGCGCGCTTCGTCGGCGCCCCGCCGATGAATGTAATGCCGGCGGCGCTGCTCGCCGGACACGTGTCGCTCGGCAGCGGAGCGCCGGCGGGGCGGGCGGCGGCGACGCTCGCGGTCGGCGTGCGTCCCGAATCGGTGCGGATCGCGCCAGCGGGCTTGCCGGCCACCGTCGTGACGTCCGAGTATCTCGGCGCCGATACCCAGGTCGAGACGCGCGTCGGCGAGGATACGCTGATCGTCCGCGTTCCCGGACGGTACGCCGGGTCGCCGGGCGACAGGGTCCATCTCGCCTGGACGCCGGACGACGCCCATTGGTTCGACGTGTCATCCGAGTGTCGCATCGGGTAGATTCTATCCCGGCCGCATCTTCGGACGGAAAACCATAAGCCGCATCGACAGCGGCCACCACAGGGGGATCCCAATGCACAGACGGCAATTCATGATCGGATCGGCGGCGTTGGCCGGCAGCACGCTGGCGACGCCGGCGATCGTTGGCGCCGCGACCGAGATCTCGTTCTTCTATCCGGTGGCGGTGGGCGGGCCGATCACCAAGATCATCGACGGCTACGCGGCGGACTTCGAGAAGCAGAACCCCGGCATCGCGGTGAAGCCGATCTATGCCGGCACCTACCAGGAGACGATCGTCAAGGCGCTGACCGCGCACAAGGCGGGCACACCGCCTTCGACCGCCGTGCTGTTGTCCACCGACATGTTCTCGCTGATCGACGAGGAGGCGATCGTCCCGTTCGACGAGCTCGCGCGGGGCGACGGCGAGAAGAAGTGGCTCGCAAGCTTTTTTCTCGCCTTCATGGAGAACAGCCGGACGGGCGGCAAGACCTGGGGCATCCCGTTCCAGCGCTCCACCATCGTGCTCTACTGGAACAAGGACGCCTTCAAGGAGGCCGGCCTCGATCCGGACAAGCCGCCGGTCAGCTGGGCCGAGGAGCTCACCTTCGCCGAAAAGCTCACCCGGCGCGACGCGTCCGGCAACGCCACCCAGTGGGGCATGCAGATCCCCTCGTCGGGGTTTCCCTACTGGCTGTTCCAGGGTCTCACCACCCAGAACGACGTCGTCCTGATGAACGAGGCAGGCGACCAGACCTTCTACGACAAGCCGGCGGTCATCGAGGCGCTGCAGCGCTGGGTCGATCTCGGCCGCAAGGCGAAGGTGATGGCGCCCGGCGTGGTCGAATGGGGCACCACGCCGAAGGATTTTTTCGAGCGCAAGACCGCCATGATGTGGACGACGACCGGCAATCTGACCAACGTGCGCAACAATGCAAAGTTTCCCTTCGGCGTCGCCATGCTGCCGGCAGGCAAGCGCCGCGGCACGCCGACCGGGGGCGGAAATTTCTACGTCTTCAAGAAGACCAGCCGGGAGCAGCAGGAGGCGTCGGTTAAATTCGCCGAGTGGATGACGTCTCCCGAGCGCGCGGCCCAGTGGGGCATCGACACCGGTTACGTGGCGGTGCGGCCGGACGCCTGGGACACGGCGGCCATGAAGAGCTACGTCGCGGGCTTCCCGGCCGCTGCGGTGGCGCGCGATCAGCTGCAATATGCCGTCGCCGAGCTCTCGACCCACGACAACCAGCGCGTCACCAAGGCGCTCAATGACGGCCTGCAGGCGGCGCTGACCGGCTCGAAGGCTCCCGAGCAGGCGATGAAGGACGCCCAGGCCGAAGCCGAACGGCTGCTGAAAGGCTATCGATAGCAGCCATGGGAGGGGGCCTTGCCGGGCAACCGGGCATGACGCGCGGCGGCCGCTACGGCGTGCAGGGCTGGCTGCTGCTGCTGCCGGCGCTCGCGCTGCTCGGCCTGTTCACCCATTGGCCGGCGCTCGCCACGCTGGTCGACAGTTTCTGGTCGACGCCGAAGGCGCGACGGCCGGCGCTGTATGTCGGCCTCGAGAACTATCGCACCATGCTGGCCGACCCGGTGTTCTGGCAGTCGGTCGTCAATAACCTGTGGTTCGCGCTCGGCACCATCCCGGTGTCGATCGCGCTCGCGCTCGTCATGGCGCTCTGGGTGAACGACCGCATCGCCGGACGCGCCGCGGTGCGGATGGCCTATTTTGCCCCGACCGTGCTGCCGATGATCGCGGTCGCCAACATCTGGCTGTTCTTCTACACGCCGCAATACGGCTTGCTCGAGCAGGTGCTCGGCCTCGTCGGCGTGCCCTCGCACAACTGGCTGGGGACGCCCGACAGCGCGCTCGCCTGCGTCATCGTGGTGGCGATCTGGAAGGAAGCCGGGTTCTTCATGATCTTCTATCTGGCGGCACTCCAGCAGATCCCGCCGAGCATTCGCCGAAGCGGCGGCGCTCGAGGGGGCGTCGCGCTTCACCTTCTTCCGCCGCATCCAGCTTCCTCTGCTGATGCCGACCACGCTGTTCGTCTTCGTCAATGCCTTCGATCAATGCGTTCCGCACCGTCGACCACATCATCGTCATGACGCGCGGCGGTCCCGACAACGCCACTGCGCTGCTGCTCTATTACATCTACGAGGTCGGCTTCAAATTCTGGGACACGCACCTACGCGGCCGCGCTCACCATGGTGCTGCTCGTCGTGCTCGCCGCCGTGGCGCTCGGCCAGTACGCGGCGCTCGACCGGCGGATCCACTACCGATGAGCGCGGCGGCGCCGCGCGACCCCTATGCGCCCCGCGGCTTCGGCCGGGCGCTGGAGACGGCCGCCGCCTGGCTGCTGGCGATCCTGTGGCTGCTGCCGCTCATCTACGCGGTGTGGACCGCCTTCCATCCGGCGGAATTCTCGGCGCGCTTTACCCTCGGCGCCCCGCTGACGCTCGGCAATTTCGTGCAGGCGTGGAACGCGGCGCCATTCGCCCGCTACTTCCTCAACACCTTCGTGCTGGTGTCGCTGATCCTCGGCTGCCAGCTCGTCCTGTGCACGCTGGCGGCCTATGCGTTCGCCCGCTTCACGTTCGCCGGGCGGGAGATCGCCTTCGCGCTCGTGCTGATGCAGCTGATGGTCATGCCGGACGTGCTGATCGTGGAAAACTACCGGACCATGACCAGGCTCGGGCTCGTCGATTCGATTCCCGCCATTGCACTGCCTTACGTCGCCTCGGCGTTCGGCATCTTCCTGCTCCGCCAGACCTTCAAGACCGTCCCGAGCGAGCTCGACGACGCCGCCCGCGTCGAGGGCGCGAGCCCCTTGCAGGTGCTGTGGCGGGTCTACGTGCCGCTGGCAAAGCCCGTCTACCTCGCCTATGCGCTGGTCTCGGTGAGCTACCACTGGAACAATTTCCTGTGGCCGCTGATCGTCACCAACTCGGTCGAGGCGCGCCCGCTCACCGTCGGGCTGCAGGTGTTCGCCTCCACCGATCAGGGCATCGACTGGTCGGTGATCTGCGCCGCCACGCTGATGACTTCGGCGCCGCTGCTCCTCGGCTTCCTGTTGTTCCAGCGCCAGTTCGTGCAGAGCTTCATGCGTGCGGGGATCCGGTGAGGTGCTGTTCGGGATCACGCGGAAACCGCGTTGCCATCTGGCTACCGCTGGCTCGGACTCGTGGGCCGCCAACGGACCGGTCCATGGAACAATCCGTCTCGCGGGTGCGTTGGCGGCGATGGGCATTTTGCCCATTGGAGACGCCTCATGAGCAATGACCCGAAGAATCCCCAGCATCAGGGCGGCCAGCATGGCGACCAGAAGCCGGGCCAGCAGACGCAGCAGCCCGGGCAGGGTGGTCAGCAAGGGGATCACAAGCCGGGGCAGAAGCCCGGCCAGCAGACCCAGCAGCCCGGACAAGGCGGGCAGCAGCACGGCGGCAGCCAGAAGCGCTGAGATTTCGAGAGCCCCGCCGCGGCGGGGCTCTTACTTTATTCAGGTACCCGTCGCGTGATCGGTGGGCGCCCGGCCGGGCGTCATCGATCGCGCAACGGCCCTGGCCAGCATTTCGCCATCCTCGACAAGCCTGCGACCATCCTCGGCGACCATCTCCAGGCGCTCGGTCACCAGATCCTGGTAGGCCTGCATGGCATCGGGGACGGACTGCGCACGCGTTACCGCCATTCCCAGCGCGGCCAGGAGATTGAGTTCCGCCGCTGCGCGACCGACCCATCGATGGTTGGCCGCGGACAGCAGGGCGATGATGTCTCGTTCGTCGGTCGCCATGTCTCCCTCCTCGTCCCTCGTCCTCCACCGCCGGATGCAGCGGACCTGACACCACGACGTCTATGAAATCCGTCCCTTCCTGGCGTTGATCCTGGTCAACCGCCGGTGCGGCTTGCTGCCCCAGGACCTGCGGTCCGCCCGGGCTTGCGGGCGCCGGAGCCGACCCGGTACGGCCACACCGCGAGGGGTCCGTGCCCACGATCGGCCTGCAGTGGGCCCGCCCGGCCTTTCGCGACCCCCGAAACCGCTCGGCTTTGTTGACCGCCCCGCGTGAACCTGTTCTCCTTGACGAGTGTCGGCTTCATGCCGGCCGGCGCATGTCCCGGGTCCAACCGGGCGACGCGGCATCTTCCGAATTCCACAGGAACGGAACTTGCTTCGGGCATGATCCCGAAACGTGCATACTTTTCAGGCGCCAGGAGAGCGCCTGACAAGCCAAGAGGGGAACTCGACATGGACGAGCAGGGACTGCGTGGTCTCATCGCGGAGGTAAGAGTCGGCAGGCTGTCGCGACGCGCCTTTGTGCAGCGGATGCTGGCGCTCGGGCTCACGGCGCCGATGGCGACCCAGATGCTGGGGTGGTCGGGCGTCGCGATGGCCGAGCCGGCGTTCCAGTACAAGCCGACAAAGCGCGGCGGGGGCGGGGCGTTGAAAGTACTATGGTGGCAGGGTGCCACCCTGCTCAACCCGCACTTTGCGGTCGGCACCAAGGACCAGGAGGGCTCGCGCATCTTCTACGAGCCGCTCGCCAACTGGGACCCCGAGGGCAACCTGGTGCCGATCCTCGCCGCCGAGATCCCGACCCCGGAGAACGGGCTCGCCCCCGACGGCCGCAGCGTCACCTGGAAGCTCAAGAGCGGGGTGAAATGGCACGACGGAAAGCCGTTCACCGCCGACGACGTGGTGTTCAACTGGGAATATGCATCGAACCCGGCCACCGCATCGCTGACCATCAGCACCTACAAGGACATCAAGGTCGAGAAGGTGGACGACGTCACGGTGCGCGTGCATTTCGCCAAGCCCACGCCGTTCTGGGCGGACGCCTTCGTGGCATCGCGCGGCATGATCATCCCGAAGCACCTCTTCGCCGAGTATATCGGCGCAAAATCGCGGGATGCGCCGACGAACCTCAAGCCGATCGGCACCGGGCCCTACCGTTTCGTCGACTTCAAACCGGGCGACATGGTGAAGGGCGAGCTCAATCCGGACTACCACATGGAGAACCGGCCGTACTTCGACACGATCGAAATGAAGGGCGGCGGGGATGCGGTGTCGGCGGCGCGCGCCGTGATCCAGACCGGCGAATACGACTACGCCTGGAACATGCAGGTCGAGGACGAGATCCTGCAGCGGCTGGAGAAGAACGGCCGCGGCTATGCGATGATCACCGACGGCGGCAATGTCGAGCACATCCAGCTCAACAGGACCGACCCGTGGACCGAGGTCGACGGCGAGCGCTCCAGCATCAAGACCACGCATCCGGCATTCTCTGATCCCGCAGTGCGCCGCGCCATGGCCCTGCTGATCGACCGCCGCTCGGTGCAGGACCACATCTATGGCCGCACCGGCGTGGCCACCGGGAATTATCTCAACAACCCGAAGAAGTTCGTCTCCCCGAACACCAAGTGGGAGTTCAACGTCGAGAAGGCGAACGACCTGCTCGAGCAGGCCGGGTGGAAGCGCGGACCCGACGGGATCCGGGCCAAGGACGGCAAGAAGCTGAAATTCGTATTCCAGACCTCGATCAACACGCCGCGCCAGAAGACCCAGGCGATCATCAAGCAGGCCTGCCAGAAGGCGGGCATCGAGCTCGAGCTGAAATCGATCACGGCGTCCGTGTACTTCTCCTCCGATGTCGCCAATCCCGACACCTACTCGCATTTCTACTGCGACATGCAGATGTACACCGTCAACATGACGCAGCCCGACCCGGAAACGTTCATGAGCGTGTACGCCTCCTCGGAGGTGGCCACCAAGGAGAACAAGTGGCAGGGCCGCAACATCCCCCGCTGGCGCAGCGAGGAATACGACAAGACACTGCGCGCGGCGGAAAGCGAGCTCGACCCAGTCAAGCGGGCCGGCCACTACATCCACATGAACGATCTCCTCTGCGGCGAGCAGGTGGTGATCCCGGTGGTGGCACGGCCGAAGGTCACGGCGATCTCCAGCAAGCTCAAGGCCGCGGTCAGCGGCTGGGACAACGATTTCGCCGACCTGCACAACTGGTATCGCGAGGGATGACGCGCACCCTGTCGGTCGTCATGCCGGGACAGGCCCGGCCATGACGCCCTCAATGATTCCGTGCGACCGGATCATGCGCCGGCATTAGCCTCGGATCGGAATGACGGGTCATGGGGCACTATCTTCTGCGGCGCCTGCTGATCGCGGTGCCGAGCCTGCTCGGCATCAGCGTGGTGCTGTTCACGGTGCTGGCGCTGGCGCCGGGCGACCCGTTCTCGGAGCTCGCCAGCAACCCGAATGTGCCGCCCGAGGTCGCCGCGGCGCTCAGGGCAAAATTCGGGATCAATGACCCGGTGGCGGTGCGCTACCTGCGCTGGCTGGCCGCGATGTTCCACGGCGACTGGGGCTTCTCCTTCGTGAGCCGCGTGAACGTCGACACGCTGATCCTGCAGCGCCTGCCGGCGACCCTGATCGTGATCGGCTCCTCGCAGGTGCTCGCCCTCCTGGTCGCCATCCCGGTCGGCGTGTTCGCGGCGACGCGGCCCTATTCGATCTTCGACCAGATCGCCAGCACGCTGGCCTTCATCGGCTTCTCGTTGCCGACCTTCTTCACCGGGCTGCTGTTCATCCTGGTGTTCAGCATCCATCTCGACTGGCTGCCGTTCGTGTACCGCGACATCGATGCCGGCGGCTGGCAATGGTTCTGGGAGAACCTCAAGCAGGTGCTGATGCCGATCGCGGTGCTCGGCCTGTTCCAGGCGGCATCGCTGACCCGCTACGTGCGCTCGGCCGTGCTCGACGTGATCCGCCTCGACTACGTCACCACGGCGCGCGCCAAGGGGCTGGCCGAGCGGGTCGTCATCACCAAGCACGTGGTGCGCAACGCCCTGATTCCGGTGGTGACGCTGGTGGCGCTGCAGATGCCGGCGATCTTCGGCGGCGCCATCGTCACCGAGCAGATCTTTCGCGTTCCCGGCATCGGCTCGCTGCTGATCAGCTCGATTCTCGCCAACGACACGCCGGTGGTCATGGCGGTGACCTTCGTGTTCGCCTGCCTGGTCGTCATCTTCAACCTCATCGCGGACGTGCTGTATGGCTGGCTCGATCCCCGCATCACCTTCCGCTGAGCTCGAGCCGGCCGTCCGGCGCCGCGCCCGGCATTTCTCGCCGTGGCTCGAGGCATGGCGGCGGTTCCGGCGGCATCGGCTGGCGCTCGCGAGCGCCGCGATCCTCGCCGTGATGATCCTGGCGATCGGCTTCGCGCCGCTGATCTGGCGCTTGCCGATCAACGAGATCGATTTTTCCGCGCGTCTCATCGGACCCACCTGGCAGCACCCGCTGGGTACCGACGATCTCGGCCAGGACCTGCTGGCGCGCATCCTCTATGGCGGGCGCATCTCGCTCGCGGTCGGGCTCTGCGCCATGACGGTCGCCATCCTGGTCGGCACCCTGATCGGAGCGATCGCCGGCATGTCGCGCGGCTTCGTCGGCCCGGCGCTGATGTGGCTCGCCGACCTCTTTCTGTCGCTGCCGGCGCTGCCGCTGCTGCTCCTGGTGATCTATCTGTTTCGCGATGCGCTGAAGGCCGCGTTCGGCACCGAGGGCGGCGTCTTCATCCTGATCGTGGTGGTGATCGGTGGCCTGCGCTGGATGCCGGTGGCGCGGCTGGTGCGGGCGCAATTCCTCTCATTGCGCGAAAAAGAGTTCGTCGAGGCCGCGCGCGCGCTCGGTGCCAGCCGCACCCGGCAGGTGGTGCGCCACATTCTCCCCAACGCGCTCGGACCGGTGATCGTCGCCGGCACCATCGACGTCGCCGCCGCCATCATCGCCGAATCGACCCTGTCGTTCCTCGGCCTCGGCTTTCCGCCCGATATCCCGACCTGGGGCCGCATCCTCTTCGACGCCAAGGACTATCTCGACATCGCGCCCTATTGGGCGCTGTTTCCCGGCGCGGCGATCTTTCTCGCGGTGCTGACCATCAACTTCATCGGCGACGGATTGCGCGACGCGCTCGACCCCCGCAGGGTGATGTGATGAACGGCGCGCTGCTCGACATCCGCGGCCTGAAGACGCATTTCGCCACCGACGACGGCATGGTGCAGGCGGTCGATGGCGTCGATCTCGCCATCGGCCGCGGCGAGACCCTGGGCGTCGTCGGCGAATCCGGCTGCGGCAAGACGGTGACCGCGATGTCGGTCCTGAAATTGATCGCGATGCCGCCGGGACGCATCGTGGCGGGGAAAATCCTCTGGCAGGGCCGCGACCTGGTCCCGCTCGGCGCCGAGGAGATGAACCGCATCCGCATGAAGGAGATCGCGATCGTCTTCCAGGAACCGATGACGTCGCTCAACCCGGTCTACACCGTGGGCGAGCAGATCGCCGAGGTGGTGCGGCTTCACGAGGGACTGTCGGGCCGTGCCGCGCTCGACAAGGCCATCGAGATGCTGCGCCTGGTGCAGATCCCCAATCCGTCGCGCCGGGCAGGCGATTTTCCCCATCAGTTCTCCGGCGGCATGCGCCAGCGGGTGATGATCGCCATGGCGCTGTCGTGCAATCCAAAGCTCCTGATCGCCGACGAGCCCACCACCGCGCTCGACGTCACCATCCAGGCGCAGATCCTGGAACTGCTCCAGGAGATGAAGTCGCGCTTCGGCATGGCGATCATGCTGATCACCCACGCGATGGGCGTGGTGGCGGAGACCGCGCAGCGCGTCGTCGTGATGTATGCCGGCCTGGTGATCGAGGAGGCGCCAGTGGAAAGCCTGTTCGGCGATCCGCGCCACCCCTATACGCAAGGACTGATCCGCTCGATTCCGCGCGTCGACACGGCCGCCACCCACAAGGTCCGGCTGGAGGCCATCGCCGGCACGGTGCCGAGCCTGCTCGATCCGCCGCCCGGCTGCCGGTTCGCGGCGCGCTGCCGCCACGCCATGGCACGCTGCCGCGAGGCGATACCGCCGCTCATCGAGGTCGCGCCCGGTCACCGCGTCGCCTGCGTGCTCTACCAGGAGATGCCGGCGCGATGACAAAGCCCCTTCTCCGCGTGCGTCAGCTGGTCAAGAATTTCGCCGTGCGCGGCGGGTTGTTCGCCCGCAGCCAGGAGGTCGTTCACGCGGTCGACCGGGTGAGCTTCGAGATCGCGGCCGGCGAGACGCTCGGCCTCGTTGGCGAATCCGGCTCCGGCAAGTCGACCACCGGCCGCTGCATCCTCCGCCTCATCGAGCCGACCGCGGGCGAGATCTGGTTCGAGGGCCGCAACGTCACGGCCCTCGGCATCGGGGCGCTGCGCGCGCTTGCCCGCGACATGCAGATCATTTTTCAGGACCCGTTCGCCTCGCTCAACCCGCGCATGACGGTCGGCGAGATCATCGGCGAGGCGTTGACCATCCACAAGCTCGCCGGCTCGCGCAAGGCATACGAGAGCCGGGTGGTCGAGCTGCTTGAGACGGTCGGCCTTGAGGCCGACCACATGCGCCGCTTTCCGCACGAATTCTCCGGCGGCCAGCGCCAGCGCATCGGCATCGCCCGCGCGCTCGCGGTGGAGCCGAAGCTCATCGTGTGCGACGAGCCGGTGTCGGCACTCGACGTGTCGATCCAGGCCCAGGTCATCAACCTGCTGGAGGATTTGCAGCAGAAGTTCGGCCTGACCTATCTGTTCATCGCCCACGACCTCTCGGTGGTCGAGCACATCAGCGACCGCGTGGCGGTGATGTATCTCGGCCGGGTGGTGGAGATCGCGTCGGCGCGCGACCTCTACGCTGCGCCGCTGCATCCGTACACTGAGGCCCTGCTCTCGGCGATCCCGGTCCCCGACCCCAGGGCGCGGCGCAAGCGCATCGTGCTCCAGGGCGAGGTGCCGAGCCCGCTCGATCCGCCCTCCGGCTGTCATTTCCATACCCGCTGCCCGATCCGAAAACTGCCGCTGTGCAGCCAGGAGGTGCCGGAGCTCAAGGAGAGTCGCGGCGGGCACTGGGTGGCCTGTCATCTCAGAGGATGAGAGCCGATGTACAAGCTGATCGGCATCATCCTTGCGTTGATACCGGTCGTTCTCTTCCTGCGCTCCATGTTCATGGGACGATCGAAGCGATCGCAGGCCGTATCCGACTTCAAGAGACAGGTCGACTATCTGGTATGGGTGATATTGTTGCTGATAGTAGGCGGGATAATCTATTCGCTCGCGAGGTTGATCCTGAACCCCTGAGGAATTCTTGCTCGGAATATCCTGGCCGATCAGGCTCGCCGCGGCCTTACGTGATCACGCTCGGCCGGTCGCGACCGGTGAAGCGCTCGATCTCGGCGAGCGACCGCGACAAGTCGATGAGGTCGGCAAGAGCGTCCTGCGTCTCGACCTCGTGGCGTGCGACGTCGGCTTCGAACCGCTCGATATAGACCCGCAGCGTCGCGCCCGCCGTGCCGGTGCCGGAAAGCCGGTAGACGATCCGCGAGCCGTCGGCGAACAGCACGCGGATGCCCTGCCGCGCCGAGTCCGAGCCGTCGACCGGATCGTGATAGGCGAAATCGTCGGCCTGGCGATCTCGAGCGGACCGAAGCGCTGACCCTTCAGCCCGGAGAGGCGATGGCGCAAGGCGTCGATCAGCGCATGGGCGCCGTCGGCGTCGCACTTCCTCGTAGTCGTGGCGCGAATAGTAGTTGCGCCCATAGGTCGCCCAATGCTCGCGCACGATGTCGTCGACGCTCTGCTTGCGCGCCGCAAGGATGTTGAGCCACAGCAGCACCGCCCACAGCCCGTCCTTCTCGCGCACATGGTTCGAGCCGGTGCCGGCGCTTTCCTCGCCGCAGATCGTCACCAGCCCGGCGTCGAGCAGATTGCCGAAGAACTTCCAGCCGGTCGGCGTCTCGTAGAGCGGAATGCCGAGCTTCTCGGCGACCCGGTCGGCGGCGCCGCTGGTCGGCATCGAGCGGGCAATGCCGGCGAGGCCCTTGGCATAGCCCGGCGCGAGGTGCGCGTTGGCGGCGAGCATCGCCAGGCTGTCGGACGGCGTGACGAAACAGCCGCGGCCGATGATGAGGTTGCGGTCGCCGTCGCCGTCGGAGGCGGCGCCGAGATCCGGCGCGTCCGGCCCCATGGCGAGATCGTAGAGATGCTTGGCATGGACGAGATTGGGGTCGGGATGATGGCCGCCGAAATCGGGCAGCGGCGTGCCGTTGATGACGGTGCCGGGGCGGCGCCGAGGGCCGTTCGAGGATCGCCGTGCGCATAGGGGCCGGTCACCGCCGACATGGCGTCGAAGCGCATGGCGAAGCCACGCGCGAACAGGGCGCGGATGCGATCGAAGTCGAACAGCGTCTCCATCAGCGCCTGATAGTCGGCGACCGGATCGATGACCTCGACCGCCATGTCCGCCGAGCGTCGCGCATGCCGATACGGTCGAGGTCGACGTCGGCCGCATCGATCGATCTTGTAGCGGTCGATGATCCCGGCTGCGCGCGAAGATCGCCTCGGTGATCTTTTCCGGCGCCGGGCCGCCATTGCGCGATGTTGTATTTGATGCCGAAGTCGCCGTGCGGGCCGCCGGGATTGTGGCTGGCCGACAGGACGATGCCGCCGAAGGCGCCGGTGCGACGCGGATGAGCGCCGAGGCCGCCGGCGTCGACAGGATGCCGCCCGGCCGACGAGGACCCGGCCGAAGCCGTTGGCCGCCGCCATGTTCAGCGATGGTCTGGATGGCCTCGCGGTTGTAGATAGCGGCCGTCGCCGCCGACGACCAGCGTCTTGCCCTGAAATCCCTCCAGGCTGTCGAAGATCGACTGGACGAAGTTCTCGACATAGTTGGGCTCCTGGAACACCGGCACCTTCTTGCGCAGGCCGGACGTTCCCGGGCGCTGGTCCGCGAACGGGGTCGTCGCGACGATCTTCGTCGCGGCGGAAGGCGCTGCGGACGTATCCTCGGGATTGCTCATGATCATGGCCTCGCGGACTGACGCCTGGCGACCTGGCGATAGAGATCGGCGTAGCGGCGGGCGGGATTGCGCCACGACACATCGGTTGTCATGGCATTCTCCTGCATCCTTCGCCAGACTGGCGCGTCGTGGAACAGCGCTTTGGCGCGGCGAATGGCGCCGCCGAGATTTTCGCTGGTAGCCGGACCGAACTGGATGCCGGTCGCAACGCCGGCACCGAGAGCCATCTCGTTGGCATCGATGACGGTGTCGGCGAGGCCCCCGACCCGCGACACGACGGGGATCGCCCCGTAACGCAGGGCGCACAGCTGGGTCAGCCCGCACGGCTCGAAGCGTGACGGCACCACGAGCGCGTCGGCGCCGGCCTGGATGAGGTGCGCCAATTTCTCGTCGTAGCCGATGACGACGCCAACCTGATCCGGGCGGGATTGCGCGGCCGCTCGGTAGCGTGCCTCGAGGTCCGGTTCCCCGGTGCCCAGCAAGACCATCTGCATGCCCTCGCCCAGGACGAGCGGCAGGTTCTCCAGGAGGAGATCGAGCCCCTTCTGCCAGGTCATGCGGCTGATCACCCCGAGTACAAACGTCTCCGGCGCGACGCGCAGGCCGAGCCGCCGTTGCAGAGCCGCCTTGTTGGCCGTCCTGGCGGCCAGCGTGCCGGCGCCGAACGGTGCGGCGATGCGCGGATCCGCGGCCGGATCCCAGACCGAAATGTCGATGCCGTTGAGAATGCCGCTGAGCGCAGCAGACCGCGCGCGGAGCAGACCGTCGAGGCCCATGCCGGCGTCGGGCCCCTGGATCTCGACCGCATAGGTCGGCGAGACGGTGGTGATGCGGTCGGCGAATTGCAGCCCGGCCTTCAGGAACCCGATCGCCCCATAGTACTCGACCCCGTCGACGGCGAACGACCAGGCCGGCAATCCGATGGCGCCCAGTATCTCCGGCGGGAACCGCCCCTGGAAGGCGATATTATGAATGGTGGCGATCGTGCCCGGCCGCGGCCGGCCGCTGTAGTGCATGAAGGCGGGCGTCAGACCGGCCTGCCAGTCGTGAACGTGCACGACGTCCGGGACGAACGCCGGAATGGCGCCCTGGCCGATCTCGGCGGCGGCTCGCGCCAGCGCCGCGAAGCGCATGGCGTTGTCGGGCCAGTCGGCGCCGCCGGGCGCGAGATACGGGTTTCCCGGACGGGCGAAGAGATGCGGCGCGGCGAGCACGAACAGGTCGAGCCCGGCCGCGGACCCGGCGAGGACGCGCACGGGACCGCCGTAGAGTTGGGGAAGAAACAGGGCTTCCTCGGCCGCCCCGAGCGCCTTGAGCACATCCGGATATCCCGGCACCAGGGTGCGCGTCTCGACCCCCTCCTGTTTCAGGGCGGCCGGCAGGGCGCCGATCACATCGGCGAGGCCGCCGGTCTTGACGAGGGGGTAGACCTCCGAGGCGGCCGACAGCGCACGGATGCGCGTCATGCGGTGATCTCGTCGATCATCTGCTGGGTGACCAGGCAGATGCCTGCCTCGGTGCGGCGGAACCGCTTGGCGTCGAGCTCGGGATCCTCGCCCACCACCAGTCCTTCCGGAATGCGCACGCCGCGGTCAATGACGGCGTTGGTCAAGCGGCTTCCGCGGCCGACATCCGCATAGGGCAGGATCACGACATTCTCGATCCTCGAATAGGAATGAACGTGCACCCCGGTGAACAGCAGGGAGCGCCGCAGGCTGGCGCCCGAGATGATGCAGCCGCCGGAGACGAGGGAGCTGATCGCCTCGCCCCGCCGGCTCTCGTCGTCGTGCACGAATTTTGCCGGCGGCGTGATCTCGGCGTGGGTCCAGATCGGCCACGAGCGGTCGAAGAGGTCGAGCTCGGGCACCAGATCGGTGAGATCGATATTGGCGGCCCAATAGGCGTCCAGCGTTCCGACGTCGCGCCAGTAGCTCCGCATCTCGGCCTGCGAGCGGATGCAGGAGTTTTCGAAATGATGCGCCACGGCCCGCCCATGCTTCACGATATGGGGGATGATGTCCTTGCCGAAGTCATGACTGGAGGTCCGGTCGGCGGCGTCGCGCCGAAGCTCGTCGAACAGGAAATTCGACTCGAAGACGTAGATGCCCATGCTGGCGAGCGATTGGTCGGGCTTGCCAGGCATGGCGGGCGGATCGGCCGGCTTCTCGAGGAACGACTGGATCCGGTCATTGTCATCGACGTGCATGACGCCAAAACTGCTGGCGTCGCTGCGCGGCACTTCGAGGCAGCCGACGGTGACGTCCGCACCCTGGGCGACATGCTGTTGCAGCATGCGCTCGTAGTCCATCTTGTAGATGTGATCGCCGGCGAGCAGCACGATGAACCTGGTCTCGTGGCTCTCGATGATGTCGATGTTCTGGTAGACGGCGTCCGCCGTGCCCAAATACCACTGCCCGTCGGATATGCGCTGGCTCGCCGGCAGGATGTCGAAACTCTCGTTACGTTCCGGGCGGAAGAAGTTCCAGCCCATCTGCAGGTGCCGGATCAGGCTGTGGGCCTTGTACTGGGTGGCGACCGCCATGCGGCGGATGCCGGAGTTCAGCGCATTGGACAGCGCGAAATCGATGATGCGCGACTTGCCGCCGAAATAGACCGCCGGCTTGGCGCGCCGGGTGGTCAGCTCCATGAGCCGGGTACCGCGCCCCCCGGCGAGAACGAAGGCGAGGGCGGAGCGCGCGAGGGGCTCGTTTCCGGTGGGCATGGAATCCTCCCGAGCGAAGACCAATGGATTTGATTTGTAGCGCGGTTTTCGAGTGCCGGCTTCGATCTGGATCAAAACTCGGACGGGGATCGTGTCGGTTGTCGAGTGATCCGGTTGAGCCGCCGACCGAGGGCGAGATCCGGATCGCCGGAGCATCATGAGCCTGTCGGGCCGCCGCTGACCGGTGCCTGCGAATCCCGGGGGATGCAGGCCGCACGCCGAATGAACTGAGGCGCTCACGCCGTGCGGTGGATGCCCTCCAAGGCGGTTCCTGTGGTAAGTCTCATCGGCTCGCAGCCTCGGAGGCTCTGAGGACCACGGACTACGGATCGCCGAATGCGAAGCTGGCACGACCGTTTTGACAAGCGGGGCTACCATCACGGCAACTTGAAGCAGGCCCTCACCGAGGCGGCGCGCCGCTTCATCGCCGAGCGCGGGCTCGGCGGGTTCACGCTCGCCGACGCCGCAAAGCTTGCCGGGGTTTCGCCGACGGCCGTCTACCGCCACTTCAGCGGACGCGAGGATCTGGTCTCCGAGGTCGCCCACAAGGGGTTCGACCAGCTTGCCGAACGTCTCGCCCGGGCGTTGCGCGGCCCGGGAACGCCGATCGAGCGCTTCACCCGGATGGGCGAGACCTACCTCGCGTTCGCCGAGGAGGAGCCGGGGTTCTACATGGCGATGTTCGCGCCGCCACACGGCGGAGAGCCCAGGGGCCCCTGGGGCGCGGCGTCGGGCAGGCCGGATGCGCCCGCCGGCGCCTTCAACATCCTGGTGAACGCCCTGATGATGGTTTTTCCCGACGGCCTCGACGGGGCCGATCCGCGCTTCATCGCGCTCGAGGTCTGGGCGCTTTCCCACGGGATCGCCACGCTGGCCGCCGCCGGCCAGCTTCCCCGCGGGCCGGGCATTCCCGACAAGTACGAGCTGCTGCGCGCTGGAGTCCTGGCCCTGGTGCACAGGTCCTCGGCAGGCAGCTGAGGGATCGGAGCCCGAAAACGCGCGGCCCCCTCTTGCGTTTTGGGGAAAAGCCCGTATGTTTATGTTGTTCACATTCACATCCGGAGACTCCCGATGCCCTATGCCTCGCACGTCTGGAACAACGGCTGGCAGCACCACCGACGCTGCGGCCCGCCCGGCAGGGCGCTGGAGATCGTCGGCATCATCCTCGGCTTCTTCTACGCCTGGCCTTTGGCGCTCGCCTATCTGGTGTGGAAGCTCATGGGCTATCCCGTGCCGAACGAGGCCAAGGAGTTCCTCGACCGGAATTTCAGCCGGCTCTCCGACAGTTTTCGCCCCCGCCCGCACTTCTCGTCGACCGGCAATTTCGCCTTCGAGGAGTATCGCCGACGCGAGATCGAGCGCCTCGAGCAGGAGCGCCGCCGGCTCGATGAGGAAGCCCGCGGCTTCGCCGAGTTCGTCGAAGAGCTCAAGCGGGCGAAGGACCGCGAGGAGTTCGAGGCCTTCATGGCAAAGCGCAGGTCGGGCCAGGCGTCGGCCTAGTCCCGCGCATCGGGTGAAGAACGATCGATGCGGTTCGGGTCGGACCGCATCGTCCATCCTCTCGAGATCAATTCTTGCCACGACATGGTTTGAGACGAATCCCGCGTCCCGCCGACGAAGAACAAGCGGGCGCCGGCGAGCGATCGACCCCTGCCTTGACGGTACCTCTGTCCCGGAACACTATCAAAGAGGCATTTCCGGCGGGCAGGAGGATCGAACCATGGGCCATCAACCGTCGCGGCGAGATGTCCTGCTGGCAGCCCGCACGGCGGCCGCTTCCATCGCGCTGGCGGAGCTGGCGCTGCCGTTCCCGGCGCGCGCCGAGGACGGTTTTGCCATCTCGCTGGTCGGCGGGACCTGGGGGCAGGGGCAGATCAAGACCTACATCACCGGCACGGATTTCGAGAAGAAGAACAACGTCACGATCTCCTACGACTACGCCCAGGACAACATCCGCGCCGCCAAGGCCATGGCGAGCTGCGGCAATCCCGTCTTCACCACCGTGGAGGCGCTCAACTCGCAGGCCGTGCTGCTCGCCGAGGGCGGCTGCGTCGCCGACTACGATCTCGACATCGCCACCAACTACAAGGACATTCTGGATCTGTCGAAGGAGCCGCCGCGCAAGGGGCTGAGCCACTACTTCGCGGCGAGCTACATGATGGCGATCGGGCTCACCTACAACACCAAGGAGACCGCCGAGCCCGCTTCCTTCGAGGATCTGCTCAGCCCGCGCTTCAAGGGGCGCATCGCGGTGCCGTCGTTCGACTGGTTCGGCCCGCAGTTTCTCTATGCGGTCAACGGCGCGCTCGGCGGCACCAATGACAATGTCGATCGCGGCATGCAGTTCATCGCCGACCTGGTGAAGAAGAACAACGCCATCCTGCTGAGCTCGGCCGACGCCGGCATGCAGGCCTTCACCCGCGGCGAGATCATCGCCATGCCGTTCTGGAACGGGCGCACCAACCTGATGGTGCGCAACGGCGTGCCGGTCAAGATGGTGTATCCGAAGGGCTGGATCTCGACCGGCAACGGCCACGTCATCCTGAAGAACACCAAGTTCTACAAGGAGGCGAACCGTCTGATCAACAACCTGCTCGATCCGGAGCTGCAGGCCAAGCTCGGAACCACGTTCGGCTATCCGCCGTCCAACAAGCTGGCAAAGCTTCCGCCGGAGTTCGCCGACATCCGCGTGCCCGAGCAGGTGTTCGAGCGCGCCGCGCGCCTCGACTACGGCGTGCTGACGGCGAATTCGGCAAAAAACCTCGAGCGCTGGAGCCGCGACGTTCTGGGTTGAATCACACCAGATTGCGCTGCCGGAACAGGGACTGCACCAGCCAGATCAACAGCCCGACCACGGCGATCTGCAGAGTCGATGCCGCCGCGGTCGATGGGTCGCCCTCGAACAGCAGCAGGTTGAAGATATAGACCGGCAGCGTCGTGCTGTTGGCGCCGGAGATGAACAGCGCCAGGTTGATGTCGGAAAACGACAGGATGAACGCGAAGACGAAGCCCGACAGGATGCTCGACCGGATCAACGGCAGCGCCACCTTGGCGAAGGCCTGGACCGGCCCGGCGCCGAGGCTCCGGGCGGCCTCCTCGAGCCGCGGATCGAGCCCGATCAGCCCGGCCATCACGTTGCGGATCACGAACGGCGTGCAGATGACCACGTGGCCAAGCAGCAGGCTGGTCATCGACGGCTTGATGGCGAGGCGCGCATAGACCAGATAGAGCGCCGCCCCGAACAGGATTTCCGGGATGAACAGCGGCGCCATGAAGAACGCCTCGAGCGCCTCGCGGCCGCGGAACCGGAAGCGCACCAGCCCGACGGCCGCCAGCACCCCAAGCAGCGAGGCGATGATCGCCGCCGAGACCCCGAGCACGAGGCTGACCCGGAAGAACGCGCGGACGAACTCGGCGCTGTCGAAGAAGGCCCGATACCATTTGAGCGTCAGCTGCGTCGGCGGGAAGTCGAAATTGGGGCTGGCGCCGAACGAGACCGCGACCACGATGGCGAGCGGCGCCAGCAGCAGCACATAGGTCAGCGCCACGAACGCCTTGAGCCCGAGCGGCAGGCGCGCGCTCATGCGCCGAGCTCGCGGCGGCCGGCGCGGCGCGTCACCGCGAGCGCCGCAAAGACGAGGCTGGTGGTGGCGATCACCAGCAATGTGGCGATCGCCGACGCATTGGGCCATTGGTAGGAGATCAGCAGCTGGTCGTAGATCTGCCGGCCGATCACGCGCACGCGGGCGCCGCCCATCAGCACCGGGATGACGAAGGCGCTGATCGCCGCGCTGTAGACCAGCAGGCAGCCGGAGATGAGGCCCGGCCGGCTGAGCGGCAGGACGACGCGGCGAAAGCTGCCGAGCCAGGTGGCGCCGAGATTGCGCGCCGCCTCCTCGAGCGCCGGATTGATGCGCTCGATCGACGCCATCAGCGGCAGCACCATGAACGGCACGAACACGTTGGCGAGCCCGATCACCACCGCCGTCTCGTTGTATAGCAGCGGCAGCCGCTCCAGGCCGACCGCCTGCACCAGGGAGTTGATCAGGCCGTTGCGGCCGAGGATGACCAGCCAGCCGAAGGTGCGGATCACCGCGCTGACCATCAGCGGGATGACCAGCAGAAATACCCCGATCAGCGCCACCCGGCGCGAAGCCCGCGCGAGAAAATAGGCGAGCGGATAGCCAAACACGACGCAAAGCGCGGTGCTGATCAGGCCGAGCCGCAGCGTGCGCAGCAGCACCGCCAGGAACCCGCCGTCGACGAGGGTCTGGTAGTTGGCGGTGGTGAGGTCCGGGGTCCAGATCCGCGTCGGCGAGTAGGTGTAGAAGCTCAGCACGATGATATTGGCGAACGGAATGACCAGAAAGACCGTGAGATAGAGCGCGAGCGGCAGGACGAGGACCAGCCACCAGGGACGATTCGCGCTCATCGCGGCAACAGGAAGACGTCCGCGGCGGCGATCGCGACGCTGACGGCGTCGCCTGCCGCGTGGCGGCGCGCCGCGCTGCCCCGGGTTATCGCGGTCAGCGGCTCGCCGCCTTCGACCTCGAGGCGCAGATGCAGATCCTGGCCCAGATAGGTCGCCTCGATGATTTTCGCCGCATGGACGTTCTCGCCGGCGGCCTCGTCGGCGGACGTCAGGCGCACGTGCTCGGGCCGGATCATCGCCACCACGCGGTCGTCGGGCCGGGCCTCGGCACCGGTTGCGCGCAGCATGAGGCCGCGATCGGTGCGCACCATCGTCGCGTCGCCGTGGCGCGCCACCACGATCGCATCGAGCAGATTGGAGTTGCCGATGAAATCCGCCACGAAGGCATTGGCCGGCCGCTCATAGATCTCGCGCGGCGATCCGATCTGCTCGATGCGTCCGTTCGACATGACGACGATGCGGTCGGACAACGCCAGTGCCTCGCCCTGGTCGTGCGTCACGTAGACGGTGGTCTTGCCCAGCCGCCGCTGCAGGTCGTGCAGCTCGGTGCGCATCGCCAGGCGCAGCTTGAAGTCGAGGTTCGACAACGGCTCGTCGAACAACAGGATGCGCGGCTCGAGCACGACCGAGCGGGCGATCGCGATGCGCTGCTGCTGGCCGCCGGACAGCTTGCGCGGATAGCGCCCGGCGAGCTCGGGGAGGCCGACGAGGTCGAGCACCTCCCCGACCCGGCGTTTCAGCTCGGCCTCGGCGAGGCGGCGCAGGCGCAATCCGAAGGCGACGTTCTCGAAGATCGTGAGATGCGGGAAGAGCGCGTAGCTCTGGAACACCAGCCCGATATTGCGGCGGTTGGGCGGCAGGTTTTCGATGCGCGCCCCGTCGATGAGGATGCCGCCCGCGCTCGGCGTCTCGAACCCGGCGATGCAGCGCAGCGTCGTGGTCTTGCCGCATCCGCTCGGGCCGAGCAGCGACACGAACTCCCCGGCGGCGACGCTGAACGACAGCGGCCCGACCACCGATTGGGCGGTGTAGCGCTTGACCAGATCCCGGACCTCGAGCTCCGCGACGGAGAGCGAGCGCGCAGCGACGTTAGGCATGCCTCGTGTTCCGGAAAATGCTGTGGCGGCCCGCACCCTCGGCCGAGCGCAACAGCATTCCGGTGCCTTGTCAAGAAAGCCCCGATGCGGAAGGATCGCACCGCGGCCACGCCCATCGGCTTGTGATAGAAACGATCATCCGCCGCACGGAGAACGACATGAAGGCCCATCGACCGACCATCATGGGGACCCGCCACATGGTGGCGGCCTGCCAGTATCTCGCCGCCGAAGCCGGCTTCCGCATCCTCGAGGCCGGCGGCAATGCGATCGATGCCGGCGTGGCGGCCGGGATCGCGCTCGGCGTGGTGCAGCCCGAATACGTGGATTTTGCCGGCGTTGCGCCGATCATGATCTATTCGGCCGCCGAGGATCGCCTGGTCACCATCGCGGGGCTAGGGACATGGCCCAAGGCGGTCACCCGCGACTTCTTCCAGAAGCACCATGGCGGAAAGATTCCCCGGGGAATCCTGCGCACGGTGGTGCCGGCTGCCCCCGACGCCTGGATCACGGCGCTGGAGCGTTTCGGCACCATGAGCTTCGGCGAGGTGGCGGGGAGCGCCATCGGCTTCGCCCGCGACGGGTTTCCCGTCTACCCGCTGATGTCCGAGATCATCACCGAGCACGAGGCCGAGTACCGCACCTTCCCGTCGAATACCGCGATCTACCTGCCGCAGGGCCGCCCACCGCGCCCGGGCGACATTTTTGTGCAGACCGATCTTGCCGCCACCATCCAGTTCATGGCGGACCAGGAGAAGGCCGCGCGAGGCCGCAGCCGCGAGGCGGGGCTGCAGGCGGCGCGCGATGCGTTCTATCGCGGCGATATTGCACGCCGCATGGTGAAATTCCATGAGGACAATGGCGGGCTGATGTCGGCCGAGGACCTCGCCTCCTATCGCTCCGCTGTGGAGACGCCGGTCGAGACCGCGTTCGGCGACATCAAGCTCTATGCCTGCGGCCCGTGGTGCCAGGGGCCGTCGCTGCTGCAGGCGCTCAATCTGCTGGACGCCGCCGAGCTGCATGGGCTCGGGCACAACTCGACCGGCTATCTGCACCGCATCACAGAGGCGGTGAAGCTCGCCTTTGCCGACCGCGAAGCCTATTTCGGCGATCCCCTGATGGTCGACGTGCCGATCGAGGCGCTGCTGTCGCAGGACTACGCGCGGCGGCGCCGCGAACAGATCCGGCCTGACCGCGCCTGGCCGGGGATGCCGCCGGCCGGCGATCCGCGGGCGCGAGAAACGGCGCCGCAGGGCGCCGCTCTGGTGCCGGAGCATGCCTGGCAGGCGCCCGAGCTCGACACCTCCTATGTCTGCGCCATCGATCGCCACGGCAACGTGTTTTCGGCGACGCCGAGCGACGGATCCTTCAGCGCGCCAGTGGTGCCCGGGCTCGGCATCATTCCGTCGTCGCGCGGCAGCCAGAACTGGGCGGACCCGGATCATCCTTCGGGCGTGGCGCCCGGCAAGCGGCCGCGGCTGACACCCAATCCGGCGATCGCCATGAGGCCAGGCAAAATGGCCATGCCGTTCGGCACGCCCGGCGGCGACGTGCAGACGCAGGCCATGCTGCAGGTGTTTCTCAACATCCATCTGTTCGGCATGGAGGTGCAGGAAGCAGTCGAGGCGCCGCGCGTCGCCTCCTACAGCTTTCCGTCATCGTTCGAGCCGCACGCCTATCATCCCGGCCGCCTCAACCTGGAGAGCCGGATCGACAAATCGACCGGTGAGGCGCTCGGACACCTCGGCCACAAGGTCGAATGGTGGCCGGACTGGACCTGGCTCGCCGGCGCGGTCTGCACCATCGTCGCCGACCAGGAGAGCGGCGTGATGAAGGGCGGCGCCGACCCGCGGCGCCCATCCTACGCGCTCGGTTTGTAGTTGTAGGGTGGGCAAAATCCGGCGCAGGCGGAAAACGCGGGCGCAGGTCGTGCGTGGATTTTGCCCACGCGGTCGGTCTTGCCGTCGTGCAACGGAAGGCGCTTCGCCCGCACGAGCCTCGCGAGCGATTTGCCCACGCGCGGACGAACCGGCCCATCGGACAGCGTGGGCAAATCGCCCCGAATGTTTGGTCGCCTCGCGATCTCGCGAGAGGCGATTTGCCCACCCTACATGAGTTGCGGTCGCACTGCGTCGCTGATCTCGTCGCAGCGCCCGATCCAGACGTCCGAATGGCTGAGCGCGTGCTCGATCAGGCCTTGCAGGACGGTCAATCGCGACGGCTGGCCGATCAGCTGCGGGTGCATGGCGACCGTCATGATCCGGTCCTCGGCGTGGAGCACGTCGAACTCGGTCTTCCAGGTTTCCAGCACCGACGACGGCGCATGCATGGTGCGGCCGGGAAGCACGATCGAGTACTGGAAGTAGGGCGCGTCGACCAGCGCCCAGCGGAACGGCAGCTCGACGATATCGCTCGGCTCGCCGTCGATCTGCAGGAGATACGGCGAGTCGCAGTCGTAGAAATTGGACGAGTAGCGAAATCCGTAAGATTTCATCAGGCCGAGGGTGATGTCGCTGAACTCCGAGGCCGGAGCGCGGTAGCCGCGCGGCGCTTTTCCGGTGGCGCGGCGGATCGCCTCGAAACCTTTTTCCATCTCCTCGCGCTCCTGGTCGTGGGTGAGGTTGACGATCCAGGCATGGCTGTAGCTGTGATGCGCGATCTCGTGCCCGGCGTCGACGATCGCCTCGATGACCTGCGGGCGCTGCTCGACGATCAGACCGGGGACGAAGAAGGTCGAGCGGATGTCGTAGCGGCGCAGCAGGTCGAGGATGCGCGGAACCCCGGTCTTCCATCCATAGGCGCCCTGCGACAGCAGGATCGGACGCTTGGCGGCGGCGGGGTCGCGCGAGGTCCACATCGTCTCGCCGTCGAGGTCGAAGGTCAGCATCAGGGGAAATCCACGGCTGGTGAGCGGCATTGCGACCTCCGGATGATTGACTGGAGTTCGACGAGACTTGCGAAGCGGCGCAGGCTGAGGCGAAGCGGCATCCCGGTCGCCGGAGCGTGCGCCAGCTTGCCCCGGCGCGCGCCGGCATGTCACGGTGAAATGTACGAAACCGTGCGCCGCACCGGGAGGACCCATGTCGGAAGATGAGATCCTCGGCGAGCTTTCCATCGACAATGTCCGCGCCCATGTGAGGCACATCGTGGAGACGATGCCGTCGCGGCTTGCCGGCACCGAAAACGCCGCCCGCATGGCGCAGTACAGCAACCAGGAGATTCGCGCCGCCGGACTTTCGGGAAGAATCGAGACGATCCCCGGGCTGGTGAGCTTTCCGCGCGAGGCCGAGCTGAAGATTCTGGCGCCCGAAGAGACGGTGCTGCCCGCCAACACGTTCGGCCACAGCCTGGAGACTCTTCCCGAGGGCCTGTCGGGAGAGCTCGTCTATGTGGGGTCCGGGCATTTTGCCGACTATGACGGCAAGGACGTCGCCGGAAAGATCACGCTGTCGGAGCTGTCCTACTCGCCGGGCCGCCACGAGAAGCAGCGCATCGCCGGGATCATGGGATCGACCGCCCAGATCATGCGCAACTGGGGGCATGCGGACAACGTCGCGCTGCCGCTCGGCTCGGTGAAGCCCGCCTGGGGCAATCCCACGCCGGAGACGATTCTGACCGAGATGCCGACCATGCCGTGCATCGGCATTTCCCGCGCCGCCGGCGGCCACCTGCTCGAGCTTTTGGCCAGCGGCCCGGTCCGGGTCTCGCTCACCACCCACGTGGAGAACGGCTGGCGCGACGTCCAGATGACCATCGGCGAGCTCGCGGGGGCCGGCGAGGATTTCGTCCTGATCGGCGGCCATCAGGACGGCTGGTACGGCGAGGGCGCCCCCGACAATGCCGCCGGCAATGCCTGCATGCTGGAGCTTGCCCGGGTGTTCGCCCGCCACCGCGCCGAGCTGCGCCGCGGCCTGGTGCTCGGCTTCTGGACCGGCCACGAGACCGGCACCATGGTGGGCTCCAGCTGGTTCGCCGACCGCAACTGGGATCGCCTCCGCCACCATGCGGTCGCCTACATGATGATCGACCAGCCGGGAATGCTCGGGACCACGCGGTGGTCGGCCCATTCGACCCTGGAGCTGCGCGCGTTCCACGAGCAGGTGGAGGCGCGGACCCTGCGCAACCGCGTGGCCGAATGGCATCGCGCGCCGAAGACCGGGGATTTGTCGTTTTTCGGGCTGGGCATTCCTACCTTCTGGGCCGAGGGCGGGTTCACGCCGGAGGAGCTTGCGGTCAGCGCCAATGCGACATGCGGCTGGTGGCACCATTCGCTCGAATCGACGCTCGACAAGCTCGACTGGGACTGGATGGCCGAACACCTGCGGATCTATGCGGCCTATCTGTGGGAGCTGTGCACGGCCCCGGTCCTGCCGTTCGCCTTCGCCGGCGTCGCCGACCAGCTCAAGGCCCGCATCGGCGAATTGGCCGAGACCGGCCGGCCGGTCGGGCTCGAAACCCTTGGCGAGCACGCCGAGGCTTTTCGGGCCGCCGCGCTGCGGCTCGACCAGGCAGCCCGCCAGTGGAACGACCGCTGCCGGGCAGACCCGAAGCGCGGCGGCGAGGAGGCGGGCCGGCTGAACGCCTGCATCAAGCAGCTCAGCCGGATTCTCCTGCCGATCGCCAGCACCGCCAAGGGCACCTATGGCCACGACACTTTTTCCTACACGCCGCAGTCGACCGTCATCCCCTGCCTGTTCGACATTGCCAGGCTGGCGCAGGCGCAGGCGGGGCCGCAACGCTGGATGCTGGAGACAAAACTGGTGCGCGAGCGCAACCGCGTCGCCGATGCGTTGATCGATGCCCGCACGCTGATCGACACGACACTGGGGCGGCTCGGGTAGGGCAGATCACGGTCGCAGGGCGGCGAAGACCTCCCATGACGAGAACATCCTGCGCGCGCTGTGGCCCACGTCCGGCACCTCCACCAGGCGCCAGTTGAAGGGCCAGCCCTGGGCGGCGGCGAGCTTCTTGGCGGCGAAGTATGTGTTCAGACCCCGTTCGAGACGTGTCGCGCCCTGTGCCTTTGCGGCGGCGGTCTCGTTGAGGTCCTTGTCCCCGGTGTCGTCCTCGCCCAGGAAGATCGTCACCGGCTGCGCGAGGTAACGGCGCAATTCGGCTTGCGAGCCCTGGTCGTCGTAGAGGCCACCGAGGCCGAACGGTGCGTCGACGTTCAGCGACGGGACCACGTGGGTCGATGGATTGGCAATGACGATGCGCCGCGCCTCCGTCGGCACGAACGCGGCGACCCGGCTGAGGAATTGCGCGCCCGCCGAATGGCCGATCAGAAAGTAGTCAAGACGGCGCAACTCGTTCTGCCTCACCCATTCGACCAGCTCGAGGACCAGATTTCCGGTCCATTGGGCAGGGTCGCGGGCGGCACCATCCTCCACGATGCCGCCGAGCTGGTAACGCGACGTCGGGAACCGCTCCTTGTCGAACAGCGGCGCGACCACCAGCATGCATTTTTCATCGGCAAGCCCGCGTACGTCGTCGAGATATCCGGCGGCGTTGCGATGCAGGCCGTGGAAGACGACCAGCAACGAGGAGATGCGGCAGCGATCGGGGCGATACGTGAAGATATCCAGGCTGGCGCTGGGGAGCGCGGCCGTCTGCCGGTGCGTGCCGTACGGCAGCGGGTCGGCGATCGCCTCGCCGGCAAATGCCGACACGGCGACAGCGACCGCCAGCCGGCAAATCGTGGCCGCAGCGCGATGTGCCAAGGCTCGCAAACGATCGCGGCATGGCGATCGCGAGTTGTCCGTCGTTGCGTAGAACCTGGCTGGCCCGATCATTTTGACCTCCTGAGGAAATGGGGGACCATCTTGTCTCCCTGGAGATCACATTGGCTTTGACGCATTTTTTCGCCGCCCGGCTGTGCGGATTCGCGTAGTCTCGCGATTGTCTTGCGCAACCAATCCAGGCCCTGGCTCGACCAGCATGTGAGGCCGTGACCGGATCGGGTCTCTACCTCATCGACCGGCAGCTTCGTCCCGGCCGATTGCGCCGCCGGCGACCATCGCCGGCGGTGGTGCCGCGCCCGGCATCGATGCGGGCTCCACCAGGAACGGGCCGATCACCACGACGCGACACCCGCGATCCTGCCGGCCGCACTCCGCCATGGCGCCGTCGACCGCCGCCCGTTCGGTCCCCGCGCCGAGCCGTGTCCCGATCTGTCCGCTTCCCCCCACCGCGACCGCGTTCCACCCGCTGGTGGAATTCCCCAGCTGGCGCGCCAGCGGCTCGCGCAGCTCGGGCGCGATGGCGTTGATCGCGGCCGGCCGGGCGAATCCCACAGCTTTTGCCGATCTCGGGATCGGAACGACGAAGGTATCGTCGACCGCGACGATCATGCAGGCAGCGCCGTGATTGCTGCCGCATCGCTCGAGCGCCCGGCGGATGGCGTCGTCGACGGCGAAGTCGGAGCGGTAGGAGCTGTAGTTGCCGTTCTCCGACAGCGCCAGCGCCTTTGGCTTGCGGTTCTTCGCATATCCGCGCGCGATCCGTTTTCGGGTTTTCTCGCCGACCAGCGGAACGTCAGTCGTGACGAACGGCCGCTCGGTCGAGGGATCGCGGATGACCCAGGGGGCCGGCGGCATCGGCGGGCGCCCGCGGCGGGTGACCACGCGATTGCCGATCGCGTAGAGCTCGCAGGTGCTCTGCACCCCGAGCTTGTCGGTCGCCCGCTGACAGGCGTCGAGCGCGGCGGTCTCGGCGGTTGCCTGGTCGGGCTGGGCGGTGGCGAGGCCGATGCGGTTGCTGCTGAGCGCCAGCGCCTTGTGGCCCGGCGCCGGCAGGTAGATCGAGCGGATCGCCACCTGGTCGCGCGACGAGACGAACGGCACCATCTCCGGCACCAGCGTATCGGCCTCGTGGTGCGGCGGCTGCGGCATCTGCTTGGGATCCGCAGCCGGCACCCGGACGAGGAGAGCGGCCGCCACGCCGGCGATGCCCAGGAGACGGACCGCGGTCGCGCCGCCAATTCGCCATGTGCCGGCCCCGCCGGCGGAGTCGCGTTGATCCGGCGCGAGCGACTCCGCGGGCGTTTTGCGCGCGCCCTCGGGCAGCTTCAGCTCCAATCGTTCGCACAAGGGCCGAAGATCGGACAGCGCGAGCAGCTCGATCCCATGGGCGGCGAAGCCGGCCGCAAGTTCATCCGACACGGCAGCGGCATTCTGCGCCGGGATCGCCATCAGCACACGGCGTCCCGCCAAAACCTCCTGCCTCAGGCGGCCGAGCGAATGCGCCATCTTCTCGGCCAGATGACTGATGCCGCCGACGGTGAGATCGACCGGCCGGACGCTTCCGGTCGCCCAGATCACGCCGTCGGCCGCGTCGTTCTCCTGGGCGAGCCGGCCCTCGGCATGGAGCGCATGGGCGAGGAGGACGCCGACCTGCCAGCTCGAGCCGGCATCGATCGCGCCCGACATGTCTAGCCGGTAGCAGGAATGCCCGAACAGTTTTTCGATCACGCCGGTCGGACGGGCCACGAAGGCGTGGTAGGCCGCGGCGATGCCGGCGGTCTCCGTCGTGCCCCCGATGCAGACGACCGAGCGGCAGATCGCCGGATCCTCCTCGGTCAGCAACAGGATCTCGACCGGGCCGTTCGTCGTCGCGATCAGCACGCGGAACTTTTCGGCGGACATGCGGGTCCCCTGCGGTGCAAGCCTGCGCGAGACCCTTGGGCTACTCCCCCTGTCCCGACTGTGACCTTCCGCACACTTGATGGGCGGGGCCGGATGCGCGTGATATTCCGCACGAGCCAAGAGGGACGTGGGGCTAGGTGATTGAGGGATTCGGGCGCTCGACATGTGGCCTCGCCCGGATATAGAGGATCGGCAGGCCGGCAATGAGGTCCCCCATGACGTCTTCGTCGTCCATCGAGATGATCCGGACCATCCTGGTGCCGGTCTGCGGCAGCGATGCGGATCACGCGGTCCTCGAGACCGCGCGCGCCGCGGCGTTGCCGTTCGCGGCGCATCTTTCGTTCGTCCACGTCGAGCCCGACCTCGGAGAAGCCGTGCTGGGCACGCCGCACGCGGACTTCGCGCGCGGACAGGCGATCGGCAACGAGCTCGACCTGATGGCGCAGGAGGCGCGTTCGCGTTCCGTCCTGGCTGCCCGTCATGTTCACGATTTCTGCGACCAGTGGCGCATTCCCATCACCGATACTCCGAGCGTCGCCGATCACATGTCGGCGAGCTTTTCCGAGCACGTCGGCCACGCCACCGAGCAGCTGATGGCGCGCGCGCGCCTCAGCGACGTCGTCGTGCTCGGCCGCTTCACCCACCCCAACGGGTTGCCTGCCGACCTGAGCGAGCAGCTTCTGCGCGGCTGCGGCCGGCCGATCATGATTGCCGCGCCGTCCCCGGCGACGACACTGCTGCGTTCGGTCATGGTGTGCTGGAAGAGCGCGCCCGAGCCGGCCCGGGCGCTCGCAGCCGCCATGCCGTATCTGCACAAGGCACAGCGCGTCCTCGTCGCCACGGTCGACGAGGGCGAGACGGCGGCGGCCGACCGGCCGGAGGATGTCGTAGCGTATCTCGGATGGCACGGCATCCAGGCGGAAGCGCGCTCGATCGCCGCCGACGGCCGGCCGACCGCCACAACGCTGATCGCGGCGGCCACGACGTGCGGCGCCGATCTCATCGTCATGGGATGCTTCAGCCGCAGCTGGGCGCGCGACGTGATCTTTGGAGGCTGCACCCGGACCGTGTTGCGCGACGCCGGATTGCCGGTGCTGATGATGCGGTGAGGCCGTGGGGAGGAGAATTGACAGAAACCACGCACGTTGCCGTCATTGGCGCCGGTCCGGCCGGGCTGGCCGTGGGTGCGTGTCTGCGAAAAGCCGGCCTGGATTTCATCATTCTTGAAAGGGAGCACCAACTTGCGGCCTCCTGGCGCAGGCACTACGAGCGTCTGCACCTTCATACGGTCAAGAAGTACTCTTCGCTGCCGTTCCTGGCTTTTCCCAAAAATTATCCTCGTTACGTGCCCCGGGATCTCATGATCGAGTACCTGGAGACCTATGCGCATGAATTCGGATTGCGGCCGCGCTTTTGCAACGCTGTGCGCTCCGTATGCCGGGAAGGTAGCGAGTGGGTTGTCGAGAGTGCCACTTCCTCGAATTCGGGCTCCCTATGTCGTGATCGCCTCGGGATTCAATGCCGAGCCGTCAATTCCGGCCATTCCCGGGATCGGGAAATTCAGGGGTTCCGTCATCCACAGCGCGAGCTACGCCAACGCGAAGCCGTTCAGCGGCCAAGACATCCTGGTGGTCGGGATGGGGAATACGGGTGCAGAAATTGCGCTGGATTTGTCGGAAGGCGGCGCGCGGCCGACCATCGCCGTGCGCAACGGCGTTCACATCGTTCCGCGCGAGCTTTTCGGCATCCCGATTCAGATTGTCGCGATGCTTGCAACGAAATTGCTGCCGATGGCGGTCAACGATGTCCTTTTCCCGCCCATCCTCGACATCGCTCTTGGCAACGTGTCGAAGCATGGCATCGAGCGGCCCCCGCAAGGCATCTTGCATCGAAATGCCAGCTCCGACAAAATCCCGGTCATCGATGTCGGCACCGTAAGAGAGATTATCGCCGGCAGGATCAAGATAGCGCCCGGCATATCCGAGATCTCGGAGGATGGCGTCGTCTTCAAGACCGGCGAGACAGGTCGATTTGATGCGATCGTCCTTGCCACCGGATATTCTCCAAACTACCAAAACTATCTGAAGATGGGCGGTGGTCCGCCGCCCGACCCCAAAGCTGGGTGCCAGGAAGATAGGGATCCGAACCTGTTTTTTGTGGGCTACCGGAATGTGGTGACGGGTCTGTTCCGTGAAATTTCCAAAGAGGCGGCTCGCGTGGCGGACCATATCGTTCGTCACAGAAGCTGAAATCCGCCTGGCCGGGTGATCCGGCAACCTGGCGAGGACATCGGCGAGCCAGTCGAGATCGACATGGTACGCTTGCCGCGGGAGCCTGCGCGATCCGCGATCGTCTCGGCTCCCGGAATCGGACCGATGCCCCGGTCTCGACGATGTGATAGGTTGCCGTCGGAGACTTCACGAGGAGATCGCCCCCATGAACGAGCACACCACGGCCGCCAGGGCTGTCTCGCCCGCCATGTCGTCCGAGGAGTGGCAGGCGCGCGTCGACCTGGCGGCGGCCTATCGGCTGATCGCCCACTACGGCTGGGGGGACGTGATCTACAACCACAGCTCCATGCGGGTGCCCGGCGAGGAGCGGATGTTTCTGATCAAGCGCCACGACCTGCTGTACGGCGAGGTGACGGCGTCGAACCTGGTGAAGGTGAGCATGGACGACGACCTCGACGAGAAGGCCGGCGTCAATCGTCCGGGCTTCACGCTGCACGGCGGCGTGCTGGGCGCGCGGGCCGACGTCAATTGCGCCGTCCATGTTCACACCGACCTGGGCACTGCGATCTCCGGGCTCAAGTGCGGGCTGCGCATGGTGTCGCAGCAGGCGCTGCGGTTCTATGAGCGGGTCGGCTACCACGCCTACGAGGGCATCACCGAGGATTTCGCCGAGCGCGCGCGCATCAATGCCGATCTCGGCCGCAACCGGGCGCTGATCATGCGCGGCCACGGCCTGCTCACCGTCGGCAAGACGGTGCGCGAGGGTTTTGTGCTGATGAAGTATCTCATCGAGGCGGCGCATATCCAGCTGCTGATGCAGTCGACCGGAGCCGAGCTCATCGAGATTCCCCCGGCGATCTGCGCCAAGACCGCCGAGCAGTACGAGCGCCACGACAGCGGCCGCGGCAGCGCCGACTGGCCCGCCTACCTGCGCATGGCGGATGGCATCGACCCGGGGTACCGGAACTGAGAGACGGCGCTGGCCGTGGCGCTACAGCCGTTTCCGGTCGTATCGAATCGCACCTGATCGCTGCTGCGGCCGGAAACGGCCGTAAATTCTTGCTTTGCGCATGTTCTTTATCGGCGAACCGGGTCCACTTCGCCGGAACATGCGCTAGCTAAGCGGCGTGCAGCAGCTCCAGCGCGTCCTCGTAGATCGACATGTTCTTGCCGAACGAGATCGCCGCCGCCTGGCAGCCGCACACCAGGTGCATCCAGCGCCACGGCTCACGGGTGGCGCGGAACTCCTCGAGGACCGCCTGGTGGTGCTTGAAGGCGTGCATCTCGGTGAAGTTGTCGTGGCAGACGATCCGGGCGAGGCGATCGATCAGAACCTGGGGATCGTAGCGGCAGCTCACGTATTGCTGCGCCAGGTTCACCGTGGTCCGCACCTCCGGCACCGCACGCATCAGGCCGAGGTTGCTGACCTGGGACCAGTCGGTCGGCGGCTGCGTGTAGATGCTCTGCGTGATCGCCTCCAGGAGCTCCTCCTGCGAGCGCGGCGGCAGCGCGGCGACCGCCTGCGGATCCGGCTGCGGCGCCGGCTGCATCCGATGCTGGGTGTTGCGGACCTCCGGCCCGGTATGCCACAGCAGCAGCGCCAGCAGCCGGTTGCGCTTGCTGAGGCCGTCGAGCACGACCAGGTAGCGCCGCAGGTTGGCGCTGGTGTGAAGATGCACATCCATCGGATTGCCGGTGAGCGAGCGCAGGAACAGCCCTGCCGCGCCGATCGACAGCGCCTCGCCGGCACCCTCCAGCGACAGTCCCTCGGCGAGCGCCTTCGCCAGCAGCGCCGGGATCTCGGCGTAGTCGTTCACGCGGCCGATGGCCTCGCCGACCTCGCCGATCTTTGCCGTCTCGTCGTCGCCGGTGCGCTGGCGCAGCACCCGGCCGAGCAGCCCGTGCTCCTCGATCAGCGCATCGACCTCGGCGACGGGCTTGTGGGTCGGGAAGCGCGCGACATAGCGCACGGCCGGCCGCATCAGCACCTTCATGTGCTCCGTCCCCAGCGTCTCCAGCGCGCGCCACAGATAGCCGGGGAAGAGGAAGTAGTGGTCGTCCAGCGCGTTCTTGGGCAGCGCCACGCTCAACAGCAGGTCGAACGCCTCGATCGCCGGGACGTGGTCCCACAGCCACAGGAAGATGTGGTCCGCCTTGTTGCTCTCGCCGCGGCTGCAGGCCTTGAGGAATGCCGCCTTGGCCGCCTCGATGCCTTCGGCAGCGGTCGCCTCGCCCGAGCCATCGGCGGCGAGGTCGGCGGTCCGCCCCACCTCGGCTCCATCGGGACCGAGAGGGGCGAATTCCAGCAGGCCGAACGGCGAGGTCGCCGGGTCGTGGATGTGCTTGTTGGAGAGGGCGACGTGCTGAAGGATCGGGAGGAAGCGGTCCTCGCCGTCCAGCCTGCCGGCGAGCTGGGCGATCGCGTGCAGGCCGGCGAGCGGATGCAGCGGCCCGCCGTGGTGGCCGGGCGGAAGGTCGGCGGAGCGCACCACCGCGAGCGCGGAGGCGGTCAGCATGGTTTGCGGAGCGACGCCGCCACGCAGCTTCTCCAGCGTGCGGTCCAGGATCTCGGAAGGGGGCGTCTCTTCTATGAACTGGACCAATGGCTCGATGTCGTCCGGAAATTTGACGCGCGCGTGCATCATGGGCTCCTCGTGGCTCGTGTCTGCAGGGAGCACGCGGCGCTCGTTGGCCTCGCTCCCTGCCGGGTCCACTCGGCTCCCGCCGGGGGAGCAGGCAAACTCGTGCCTGGCGGCATGCTGGGACGGACGGGGGCGGGTGTCAATTCGCGCGGGTGGTGGATCAGCCATGCCGGTCGCGCCGTGCACCGCCACCTTGGCTTCGCGGTTCTCAAGCCGGACGGACGCGCCGCCTTCATTGCCTCCGGGGCACAGGCGCCGAAGGCCGACCGCAGCGACATGACAGCCTTGCGGCCGGCCGTCGGCCGCGACCGAGCGCATCTCGACCGCATTGTCGAGCTTTACCTGGCACGGGCCGTCCGCCTGCCACCTGTCACGCTCTACAGCCTTTCCGATGCCGCGGAGGCGCTGCGGATCAGGTGGTCTCCGCCGGAGCGACATTCGGGATTCCAGCCATCAGGGAAGCAGGAATGAGCTCGATCAGCTCGTCCACCGTGAACTCGCCATTGTTCTCGTACTTGTAGATCGAGCGCGCGACCTCGCCATACTGGTAGGTGTGGTAGTGCGATTTCTCGGCGTGGAAGATCTGGCCGTTCACGTCCTTCGCCGCATCCGTGCAGAGGTAGGCGACCATCGGGGCCACGAACTCGGGCCCGGGCATCGCCATGCGCGCCTCGAACTCCGCCTGCGTCAGCAACCCGGACTCGACGCGCCGCTTCCAGTTGGCAATGACGGCATCATTGACTGTCATGCGGGTAGCGGCGAACGGGCACATGGCATTGGCGGTGATGCCGTAGCGGCCGCACTCGCGCGCAATCGTGCGCGTCAGCCCGATGACGCCGGCCTTCGCTGCCGCATAGTTGCACTGGCCGACCGAGCCCTTGAAGGCGTCCGACGAGAAGTTGACGATCCGGCCGAAGCGCTCGCCGCGCATCAGCTTGATGGCATGGTGGCACATGTTCCACGTGCCCTTGAGGTGCACGCCGATCACGGTGTCGAAGTCGTCCTCGGTCATGTTCCAGATCATGCGCTCGCGCAGCACGCCGGCCGCATTGACGACGAAATCGATCTTGCCGAACGTATCGGCGCACTGGCGCACCATGCGGCCGGCGCTGGCATAGCTGGCGACCGAGTCGTAGTTGGCGAGCGCCCTGCCGCCGGCCCTGGCGATTTCCGCCACCACTTCGTCGGCCGGGCGCTCGGTCGTGACCTCCCCGCTGCGGCCGGCGCCGGGGTCGTTGACGATGACGCTGGCGCCTTCCCGGGCCATGAGCAGCGCAATGCCGCGACCGATGCCGCGACCGGCACCCGTGATGACTCCGGCCTTGCCTTCGAGATTCATCGAGAAGCCTCCTGTCTTGCTCTATCAAAAGCTTCTGCCGCTGCTTGTCAAACGCGCGCTTGAGCTTCGCGACGGCCCCAGAGGCGCGCATGCCATCGCGATGCGACCTCGACGCGCCGACCACCGGCGCCTAAACTGCCTTCAGGAGAAACGCGGGAGCCTGCATATGAGCGGAGAAAATTGCCTTGCCGGCATGAAGGTCCTCGACCTGACCCAGTTCGAGGCTGGTCCATCCTGCACTGAGGCGCTGGCGTGGCTCGGCGCCGACGTGGTCAAGATCGAGAACCCTGGTGCGGGCGATCCGGGGCGCTCGATCGGCCGCACCTCGCCCGAGATCGATGCGGTCTATTTCCTGCAGTACAATTCCAATAAGCGTTCGGCCGCCATCAACCTGAAGGACCCGCGCGGGCTGGAGCTCGTCAAGCGCCTGGCCCGATGCGCCGACGTGATGATCGAGAACTTCGCTCCGGGCGCGATCGATCGCCTCGGCCTTGGCTACGCGGCGATCAAGGCCATCAATCCGGCGATCATCTACTGCCAGGTCAAGGGGTTCGGCACCGGCAGCCCGTTCGAGAAGTACCTCGCCTTCGACATGATCGCGCAGGCGACCGGCGGATTGATGTCGGTCACCGGCGAGGAGGACGGGCAACCTTGCAAGGCAGGCGCCACCGTCGGCGATACCGGCACCGGCATGGTGATGGCGATCTCGGTTCTTGCCGCCTACGTCCGCCGCCTGCGCACCGGCGAGGGCGAGCATCTCGAGGTCGGGATGCAGGAACTCGGTCATGCATTACATCCGCAACGCTTTCTCCCACATGGACCGCAGCGGCGGCAAGGCGGCGCCGCGCGCCGGATCGCGGACCGTGGGCGGCGGCCAGCCGCCGATCGGCGTCTATCCGTGCAAGGGCGGCGGACCGAACAACTATGTCTATATCTACGCGGGCGGCGCCAGCCCCGAGCACTGGAACCGCCTCATCAAGGCGATGGGCCGCGACGATCTCATCGGCGATGCCCGCTACAGCACGGCGGCGGCGCGTGCCGAGCGGCGCGCCGAGGTCGACGAGCTCGTGTCCAACTGGACGCGTCACCTCGACAAGCACGCCGTCATGCGGCTGGTCGGCGACGCGAGCGTGCCAGCCGGCGCGGTGCTCGACACGCGCGAGCTCGCCGACGATCCGACCTTCGCGCAGCGCAAGATCCGGCAGACCATGGCGCACCCCGTGATCGGCGATTATACGATGAGCGGCTGGCCGGTCCGCTTCGGCGACGCGCCGCCGGCCGTCGGTACGGCGCCGCTGCTCGGGCAGCATAGCGGCAACATTCTCGCCGACTGGCTCAAGATGGACGACGCCGAGATCGGCCAGTTGCGCGACAGCAAGGTGATCGCGGGCGATGTCGCGGCTGCGGCGATCGCTGCCGAATAGGCCGCGGCGCTCGACTTGGCGGAGGTGTCCGGGCGCCGCGATCGGGAGCAAGGTTACGCCTGCTGCGACGGTACGATGGCGGTCGGGAGGGGCGAAGGCGTCGCGCGCGACCGGCCCGTCGCCCCCCGCATGACCAGTGCCGCGCCGAGGCCGATCAACGCCGCCGGCGCCACGATGATCGGCGCAGCGTGCCAACCGGAATGCGCGACCCAGGCGCCGAGCGCGACCGGGCCGGCAAACTGGCCGAGGTTGCTTGCCTGCTGCAGCAGGCCGATGGTGGCCGGAACGGCATGCGGGCTCGGCGCCGCCCGTGGTGCGGATGCATAGAGGGCGCCGGGCGCCAGTCCCCCGACGCCGAGTGCCAGCGCTGCAACCAGGGCCACGCCGGCCGGCGGCAGCGCGCCGGCATAGATCGCGAAGCTTGCGATCGCGAAGAACGCGAATGCCACGGCGATGCTGGCCCAGATCGGCACCCCGGCGCGCAGCAGGAAGCCCGACGAGACGTGCCCCATGGTGCTGACCGCCAGCACGGCGGCGCTCAGCAGGCCGGCCGCGCCAAGCGTGGTGCCGTGGGCCGAGGTGAGCAGCTGCGGGAGCGCAAACGCCAATGAGAATATCTGGCAGGAATAGGCAAAGAACGCGAAGCCGAGCATCAGGCAGAAAGGATTGCGGGCGACACGCACGGCTTCGGCGAAGAACCGGTCGGGCGTCTCGCCGCCTTCGCGAACGCGGGGTGCGTACCGGGCAAGAATCAAGGCGCATGCCGCGGTCGCCGCCGCATTGGCGAGCCACAGATTTCGCCAGCCGAGCCCGTCCATGAGCGGGCCGACCAGCAGCATCAGCATGATGCCGGCAGGCATGTAGGCGCTCCATGCCGCCATGACGAAGTTGCGGCTCTTTTCCTCGATGATGCGCGCCAGCATGCTGGGAATGGCCAAGACCGCGCCGAAGAAGCCGACGCCCTCGATGACGCGGGCGAGCAGCAAGGCAAGCTCGCCCGGTGCCGCGGCGCCGATCAGATTGCCGATCGCGATCGCGCCCATGCCGCCGATCAGCGAATGTCGCAGCCCGATTCTCTGCACCAGCACGCCCGCGCCGATGCCGGCGCACGCACCGAGCGTGGCGAACGTCGCCACGATCGCTCCCGCGAGGTCGAGGCCGAGCCCCATCTCCGCCCGGATCATCGGCACCGAGATGATGGCCTTGCCGATCTGTGCGGCGGCGATGACGCCGCTGCCGATGAGGAGCCACGCCCCGACCCGAGTGCGTGCTGTCGTCGCGATGCTCGACGCAATCATGCGAAAATCCCTCACTGATCGATGCAAATGGCGGATCCGAGCCAGGGCCGCGCGGTCCGCGAGAGCCGGAACCGCGACCGTGGCGAGGGGGCGCCTGGTTTCCATGGTCATGCAGGGAGCGGCAGCGGCACCGCTGCCAGGGCGAGCGTCCGTTCCGCCGCCCGGCGAATTCCGCGGGCCCTTCCCGACTTTGCGGCGAATGTCGCCGCTGCCGGCGACGGCGGCTCCGCAACCGCGAGGACCTCGCTCGTATAGGTCTCGACCAGATGGCTGAACGGCGTCCCGTCGGGGAGCGTCAGCAGCGCGCGATGCTCGAGCACGTGAGGCGGAATGTGCGGCCACCCCTGGAGTGAAAGCGGGGACCAGAGCAGCCTGGACGACAGCGTGCGGCGGCGAAAATTCAAGCTGCGCACCGCCCGCCCGAAGGCGACATCCGTCCCGTCGAGCACGCGGTTCATCTCGTCCGTCAGGCGCGACGGCACGTACCAGTTGTCCGCCTCGGACAGGACGCGGCCGGCGCAGCGCAATCGCACCCGGCGATGGCGGATCGGATCGCCCGCGCCCGCGGCGAGCAGCCGGCGCAGCTCGCCAGAAGGCTCGGCATGGACACCGTGCTGACGCTCGGCGACCACATGCGCCGGCGAAGCCAGGCCACGGGCATCGCACCACCGCTCGAGCGTCAGCGTTGCGCTGTCGTGCTCGAGCAGTTCCGCGTTCAGCCGCAGCAGCGCATGCATTTCCGGACATGTGGCGACGGCGTCAGCTGCCACGATGGTCGACATCAACAACTCTCCTTTGAGGTTTCGCGAGGAGCCCCTGGCCCTGCGTCAAGCGACGAAATTCGACGCCTGCGTGCGTCTGCGCATTGGCAAGACCTTGGAGTAGAGCTGCCCGGGATCTTGCTTGCGTGACGTGAATTGACCCTGCCGCTGTCGTCGCCGGCGTCAGCGGGGCGTCACCGCGGCGTCACTTTTGCCTGCGGGGCCGTGAAAAAATGCAAACCAGGCTCTGGCAAAGCGCTTTTCCCGCGAGCGGAACGGTGGATGGCGCCGCGCCCCGGAGATTCGTTCTTTCGCCGCTGGAACATTTCGCCCTGTCCGGGCCGCACGGGCGCCATCGACCTGGGCGAAGTAACCCAAGAGCTAAGGGGGCGGCGGGCGGCCCGGGCTCGTCCGGCTCGGCGAGCGGCGGCGCGGTCCTGCTGATGCAGTAATGTGCCGTAGTGTCGTAACTTTGCTCGCGCGACGCATCTTGCGAGCCCAATGCCTATAGCTGAGAAGCCTTGGCGCCTGCCCGTTTGGCTTCTTCGCGGTAGGCGCGGCGAAGGTTGGCCGCCGCCTGGTCGCGGTCGGATAATGGAAAGTCATCCGTCCGCGGCTCGTCCCTGCGAACGCCTCTGAAGACCCGCGCGAGAAACCCGGGGCTCTTCTCCAATACACTCACATCGAAGGTGTCGCCCTCGATGCTGGAGCGCGCGTGCTCGATCATGACGACACGCATCAGGCTTACCGGATCATATTTGGTGTCGACGCCCGCCACGAGTTGGCGCAGCAGCGCCGGGTCGCCGGGCGCGAATGCGACGAGGAGCTTGCTGCGGTCGGCGTCGATCGCGACCAGCCGCTCCACGAAGCGTCCGACGGACTGGCCGCGCCAGATCACCCTGAGCGCAGCGTTGCTGTCGCCATCCCAATCGAATTGGCCGCTCGCGCCCTGCTTGCGCAGAAACCACGGGAGGCCGAGCTGGCGCAGCTGTTCGCGAATCTCCTCGGCCGGCGCCCCGAACCGCACGACGCCAAACTCCGCCTCGGTCGACGCCGCCTGTCCCGCCGCGGTCTGCGCGGCGTCGCCAGCGCGGTCCGGAGCTTCCGCCAGGAGAAGCGAAATGCCGGCGATGACGGCGAGGCCCGCCATGAACGCGCCGAAGCGCAGCCCGCTGAAGGGCGCAGAGCGCAGGGAGAACGGGTTCAGGATCAATTGAACCTCACCGGATCGTGGATGCTGAAACGCTCGCCGCTCATCATCAAGCGGTTGCGCTGGTTGTCGCACAGGCCCGCGGTGGTGCTGTCGCCGGGCAGCCAGTCGTCTTGGTTCCACTGCCTGCCGTAACGGAACAGCCGCTCCCCCAGCATGGCGTTGATCGCCTCGACGAACGCCGGGCGCAGCGGCGCGTCGAGCGCCGGTCGGAAAACGGCCGAGCTGCGTCCTCCCCCGTTCTCCCGCGCCTCGCGATATTCGAAGCGAGGCTGCCGGTCGCTGATGTCCAGCGCCACGCGCGTGGCGTCCTCGCCGTCAGGCGAGAGCGTCACGGTATAGCGGATGCGCTCCTCACCCTCGCTGGTGATGCGCCATGAGACGGACCGGTCGCCGTCGACGCTGACCTGAGCGTGCACCAGCACGCCGCATTGCTGGCTTTGCAGAAAGCGCCCCAAATCCCCTTCGACCAGGCGTCGCATGGCCTCGCGCAACGCAAGCGGATATGACGCGCGCAAGACTCTGGGCTGTGTCGGCGCGACGTGAATGGAGCTGGACGGGTTCGGCGCGTTGAGGGAGCTGAACGCGCCGGAGTTGACGCCGGCCGCATGTGTCTTGGCCTCCTCGAGCTCATCATCCGAAAGCATCGCCAGCTGGCTGTTCGTGAGCACACGTCCGTCGGGCAGCACATTGATCCCGAAGTTCTTGGCGGCGACGACGACATCCTCCGTCATGGCGCAGGCTTCGGGCGAAGGCTTGCCGCCCGTCAACACCTTCCATTGGGCGTCCCGGCAGGCGAGCGCCTTGTCGATCAGCGGCTTCGTCTTCGCGTCGGGCCGGTCCAGGGCATGGCCCATTCGGCCAAGGAATCCCAGCATATCGCCATGATGCAGGATCGCCGCGGTCAAGAAGGTGGCGAGCATCGCCGCCGCAATATCCCAGCGCAATCCGAAGACGCCGAGCTCTCCGTTCGCGCCCGAGCGCAAGAAGGCCGTGACGCCGCTTTGCCCGGGCGCGGCTCGAGTCAGGGCGGTGCGGACGAGCTTGCGGAGCTGATTGGGCCCCAACGCCGCCCCATCCGATGACACAGCGCCGGCTTCGCCCCGCCGCCGCTCGAGATCGGTGCGGGTGTCGCGCCGCGGTCGCGTCTCCAACGCGATGGCCCCGGTCGCCGCCACGATCGCCTGGATCCGCTCGCCGATCGTCGGGTGGGTGGCGAGCGCGCCCTGCGCGGCGCCGTCGATCATCATCGCATCCTGCTCGGGCGAAAGGCCGGCGATGGCGCCATTGCCCTCAATCTTCCGCAAGGCCGAGATGAGCGCCGACGGATTTTGCGTCAGCGTGACGGCCTCCGCGTCGGCGATGAACTCGCGCGCGGACGAAATCAGCAGGCGCGATGTATAGCCAAGTCGTTTGAAAAATTGCGCCAACAGGGCGACGCCGAGATAGACCGGAAACAGGATTGGCGCGAACAGCACGACAGCTGCCTGGCGATACCGCCGGGGCTTGAAAAGGTTGACCCGATCCAGCAAGCCCAGGCCGCGCAGGAAGACGTTGGCGGCGGCGATCAGGCGCGTATCGCCGTTGCGGATGTGGATCAGCTCATGCGCGATCACCGCGGACAGCTCGTCGTCATCCAACCCGTCGATCACGCCGCGCGTGAAGACCGCGACCGAGAAGCTCCGGCTCGCTCCGCAGGCGAAGGCGTTCATCGCCCGGCTTTCGATCACGCCGACATAGGGCGCGCGGACGCCGATCGCGATGGCCAGCGGCTCCAGCAAGGCGCACAGGCGCGGTTCATCGGTCTTGTCGACAAAGCGAAAGGCCAGATCCCGGCGCACGCTGTTCACGTGCCACCACATCTGGACGAGGAAGTAGCAAGCCGCCGCCAGCGCCACGCCGGGCGCATAGCGCGTGGCGTAGCCGGACCAATCGTACCAGGGGGCGTGCGTCGGGTCGAGGAAGACCAGCGGCGCGAACAGCACGACCATGGCCATGGGCTGGGAAAGCAACGCGAACCCTAAGAGAAAGGCGGTGGAGCGCGCATCGTTGTGCCGCACCCATCCGAACGGGCCTTTGATCCGCATGAAACCTCGCTCAGATCACATTCGCGCCACCTTCGGGTCGGGCTCACCATTTGGGATGGCACGCCCTTGGCCCGACGGCGGCGAGACGGTTCCTCGCCTTCCGAACGTCGCCATTCTTCCTCACTCCATTCGCAATTCGAGCAATCTCGCGCCAAGCTATCGTCGTCTTGACGATGATTTGTTACTCGGCCGTTTTCGTTGTCTGTTTGGTAAGCGAATGGTGAAAGGCTCGATCGCCCTGTCCGGGCCGCAGGGCGCCATCGACCTGCCGAGCAAGAAGACTTGCGGGCTTGCTGACCTACCTGGAACCGCCGGCCCATGCCCCAAGCGCCAACTGTAGAAGATGGGTCGAGGCGGCCGTCCGGTATCTATCGGAGCACATCGGAAAATGAGCCGACGATGTCCTGATCACAGCACCTGGCTGAGAAACTGGCGGGTGCGCGGGTCTTGCGGATCGGTTAAGAGCTCGGCCGGCGGGCCGTGCTCCACG
>CAVWIS010000010.1:0-89372 GCA_963755055.1 uncultured Alphaproteobacteria bacterium
CATGCGCTTTTCGAGAGCTATCAGCTGTTCCTCATCAATAAACACCGCCATGTCGCCGACATCGGTAAAATCGACGAGAGTCTACGAAGTATGTCGCGGACTGGATCCGATCATCCTTCTGGGCCGTTAGATATCCAAGCGTGGCAGCGAGGAGCGTGCCTCCGAGGCAATAGCCGATAGCGTTCACCTCGCGCTCGCCAGCCGCAACCTCAATGACGTCCAATGCGGCAAGCGGGCCTTCGAGCATGTAATCCTCGAAGCCTTTATGAGCGAGGCGCTCGTCTGGATTGACCCAGGAAATCACGAATACTGTATGCCCCTGATCCACAGCCCACTTGATGAAAGAGTTCTCCGGCCATAGGTCGAGCACATAGAATTTGTTGATCCAGGGCGGCACGATGATCAGAGGTCGCCGCTTGACCTCAACGGTCGAGGGAGCGTACTGGATCAGCTGCATCAGCTCATTTTGGAAGATGACTTTTCCGCGTGTAGTGGCTACGTTCTCACGGAGGCGAAAGGCCTTCAGATCGGTCATAGTGACTGCAAGTTGCCCCCGACCACGCTCGAGGTCATCCAGCAAGTTCGTCAGGCCTCTGAGAAGGTTCTCACCGCCCGTTTCGATGGTTGTTTGTAATACCTCCGGGTTGGTAGCAAGAAAATTCGATGGAGCCATAGCATCCACGAACTGACTTGTATAAAAATCCACTTTGTGCGCTGTTTTAGGATTGAGACCTTCGACGCGATTTACCGCTGACAGAATTACCTCGGCGGAAAGCAAATAGCTCTGCTTGATATAATCGAAGAGGGCGTTTTCTGTCCAGGCCGGGTGTTGAAAGCGCCGATTGGTCGCGGCAGGACGCTGGTGCGATTTGACGGGTAGGCCAAGCAGCCGTTCCGTCGTGCGATGCAAGAGTTGCACATGTTCCGTCCACAGCTCTAGCTGCGTCTGCGCAATCGACATCGGGTCAGCAATCATCTTGCTGGTTAGATCAAGGAAAGCCTGTCCTATCCCGGCCGTATCGCCCAGTCCGCGCAATTCGGGGCGGCGTGTCAGAAAATCGACCATTAATCGTTGACTGCGCACCGCGATTCCCGCCAGGCTCAATGAGAGCCGGACGGGATTCATAACTTTTTTCGGAAGAACGAAATAGTTGATCATGTGCCACCGGGTCGGATGGCAATGCAATCAAAGCAAACGCATGAGTTAATGTTTTGCACGATAAAAATGCCCGGATTAGCCCGTGCGTGCCAAAGAAGTTGCCCTGCGGAAGCACATGCCGGTCTCTGATATTGCAGTGCAGTATGGTGTCAAGCCCTGCCAGAGATCTCTATTGCAGCGCACAAACGCCGGACCGTCTCTAGCATGAGCATCATGGCTATTCGCGAAGATCAGCCCCTGGGGGCCTTCGGGCCCACTCATCCGGGGAGGGCGAACGTGAGGGGCGGGACACTCTGTTTGGCGCTGTTCTCCTATCCGGACATTGGAGGAGGTTGATACGGCGGCGGCGATGATCCTATCTGCCACCGAACCGGCCAATGACGTGCGGATCGTTCCGGTTCGTTTCGCATCGGCCGAGAGAGGACAGACGCCTTTGCGGATTGGCTCCATCGCAGCCGGAATGGTGCCCAGGTTCCATACGGTGGACCAGGGCAGCAGCCCATCGCACGTATATCCAGGTTCGATCCGCTGAACTCGGTCGCGATCCGCAACGTACCGCCATGGTCCCGCACTGGCCTCGATGCTCGGCCCGCAGGACGCGTCAAGACGTCCAGGCCTTTCCGTGTGGCTGGTCGAGTTAATTCCGAACACTGGAGCTGGATAAGGAGCTACTCAAATCAGGCCGCAGGTTTGCGCGAGCACGTCGAGTTCCCGCAACAACCGTTCGATTTCATCGGTGGTCTGGGGCAGATCCAGCGAATATTGAAGGTCGATGTTGCCGTGCTCGGGTGCAGTGGGACATCCCTTCTTTGGGGACCCGCTGCGGGACTTCCGCCGCGATCGCCTGATAGAAATTCAAGGCTCTGCCGCACCGGAGCCTCAGCCGCCGACAAACGGGCGAGTATCGGGAGAATTGAGTTGTCCTGCGACCAGCTGGAGAATGAAGTGGGTCAGCCCCGCCGCGCGACCTTGCAAGTATTACGCAACGCATTTGAAGCCGCGGGTGTCGAATTCATCGACGAGAACGGTGGCGGCCCCGGTGTGCGTCTGCGCAAGCACCAACGAAGAAAGACCTAAGCTGGCAGCAATTCGGCGCCGCCACGGACGCCGACCTCGTAGTCGTGCCGAACCCGGAATTTCTCCGCGAGGGCGCCTCCGCTGCGACGCGTGCTCCCTGAACTGCCCAAGCTCCGGCGCTATGAATTTGAAAACGAACCCAATTTTTCCTTGTCATTTCCGAAAGTTAACTTTTGGTCAGGCCGAATAAGGAAAACCGCCGCCGCCCTGCTGATCGCGTCCGCGCCGCGCCGAAGAACCTCGCCGTCCGCCGCGCGTGAGAAGCCGCCGGCGTCGAATTTATCGAATGCGAACGGCGGATGCTTTAGGCGTATGCTGGGCAACCAGTCGTGATCCGCCCCGAGGCCGCCGGTGTCGAATTCATCGATGAGAAGGGGCGAGGTTCGGCGTGCGCCTCCGCAAGCCCCACCGACCACGCGAGTAGGCCGACACGCGCTAGCGGTCGCCCTGATCTATCCTTCATGACCAGACTGGCCATTTGGAAGCTGGGACAACCCAGTCGCGCCGCGCAACTCTCGACGGCCGGCTTCAATCGGAACAGGTGGCCGCCTTCGCTCGGAATCCTCGGGCGGGCGTGCTCTTCAGGTCAGGCGGCCGAGGGCCGCCGCAGGTGGTGCGACCCAGAGCGCTCTTTGCGATCCGTCCAGCCGCTTTGAGCGGCTCCCGTCCTAAAAGGCTCCGGCTCTGCCGGAGGATATTACTCGACGATGAGCCTGCTTAAGTAAGAGCGATTTGGTAACCTCATCGATCAGCTCGAGAACATTCGAGCCACCTAAACTCTACGCGGATGGTAGGGAGGTGGGCCCAACCAAATATTCCGCTCCATAAGCTCTTCTGTTGAGACATACAGATCGGGCTCATCACAGGGACCGCCTGCGTCGATTGTTCCGTGCGGGAGCAAAGGCCATCTGTCACGATCTTTACGCGCCTCTCGCCCAAGCTTGGGCGCTCGAGACAAATCGGGCAGCTCAAATCCGAGGATGCGGGCATCGTATTGAACACCGGTGAATTTCAGAAGCCAACGGGGTGCTGAGGCAAGAGGGCCTGAAAATTGCTCCGGTCCTTCTGGGAGCTCGTCCAGCAGCATCACGATCTCAGGACAAATTGAAGGATGCGATAGACGGGGTTCAGGCTCTTCTAGCCAAGGCTTAATCTCCGGTCCGAATAGAGAAACAAGCTTGCCGATGACTTGCTTGTCAATTTGCGGTGGCTCAATGATCTGCGCGATGTCCGATCCGTATCGAGAAGCAAGCTTGGCGATCGCTCGGTTGTAAGCTCGCGAAAGTGGCTCATCGATCCGCACGCCTCCGTAACGCACGAGCGCGACGACAGACGCTGCATGCATTCTCGCGAAGACCACGGGCGCAACCTCTATGACAGCACCTCGTAAGCGCTTGTCGCAAAGAGCATCTGTGATACGATCCTCCAGCCGCGAGAGACGGCTTCGTACGCTGCGCGGGATCATGCCTCTGGTCTCAGCTCCTCGATTGCGGCCTCTAGGAATTTGATGCGTTCTTCATGATATGTGATATCAACGAACCGGTGAAGTCCAGCCACCAAACTCGCAACCGCGGCGCCCTCGGCGGGTGCAATTTCCCCTGCCGCCACGGCTCGGACAATGGCCGACAAAGCCCAGGCTGCCTGGCCCGGCGATTTGACCTCGGGCAAATCGATCTTGACCGGCCGATCTCTGGGCAAGATTCTGTCAAGAAGGAACTTGAGCATCTGGGCGTCGCCGGCTTTGGCGAGCTCGATCGCCTTACGGACAAGCTCAACTTCTTCACCGCGCAGCAGAGCTTCGGCGACCAGGGTGGACTTGTTTCTCGATCCGGGCCTTCTGCCTCCGTTCCCTTTGGCAAATGGGCGACCCCGCCGCAGGCCCGATGGCGGTGACACGCCGTTTTTTTCCGACCTCATGATATCTTACCCTTGCTGACCGGACGACGGTTCTCCAGTTGCCTGGTATGTGGGGGTGGATGTTGAATATGCAAGCTGAGGTAGCCCCAGCCGGCACATGAGCTCGCAAGAGGGCTCAAGACGCGGCCATGCTGGTGGGGGTCCCGAGTGGGCCGACGTCGATAGCAGTCGGCTGCCGAACTCCGTTAGGCCGAAAATACCGGATTGGGCCCGCTCGCCTTCGAGATAACGAACCCAATCATTGCGTTCAAGTATAGATTTAATAAACCCCAAGTAGAGTCCGCGCAAATCCTGCGTAAATTACGCGGGGGACGGCTGGTTGCGGGGAGGGCTGGGGTGGCGGCCCCATTCTTGCTCCGAGTGTGCGGCCCGACCCCCACCCCAGCTCGGACCTTTGGTCCGGCGATCGAGACGCCGTCCGGTTTCGGTGTAATTGTGGGGCGGCCGCGCCGGGCCATTTCCTTGAACCCGACGTGGTTGATGCGTCGAGCCGCGGGGGCCGCCCCACCCGCCACGCCACGGGTCATACAGGACAGTTCACCCGGGCTGCGAGCTGTCTTCAATAACCCTGCATGCGCAACTGACGAACGTGGCTAAGACGAACAATGGTGGGCTGTTTTCGCCCAAGCGCGCCGAGCGGTTGCCCTCGCCGGCGGAGCCGCGCGTTGGAATGCAGGGCTCAACAAAGCACTTCGCACACGAGAAAGGGGCCACCCCCCAGGGAGCGGCCCCTTTGTTTGAACAGCAGGTGAAGTCAGCCGTAGCGTCGCCGATCAGTAGGGGCGGCCCGGAGCGGCCCCCCAGTTGAACCGGTAGTTCACCCCCAGTTTCACCACCTGGATGTTGCGATCGCCAGTGGAGAACGTGTCGCCGGCCAAGAACCGCGCCCCCAACGGCACCGTGAACGTGTCGCCGGAACGTCGCAGATAGTCCCACTCCAACTTCATCGACCAGTTCGGGGTAAAGGCCCACTCGGCGCCCGCGCCAATTACCCAACCGGTTCTGGAACCACCGCCGCTCAGTACGATCGCGTTGCCGGTTGTCAAGTTGGCAATGGTGAGGTCACCCTCGGCGCCGACCCAGCCGAAACCGGCCTTGCCGTACAGGAGCACACGGTCAATGGCCACGCCAAAACGGGCCGCAAGGGTCGATATGAAGCCGCTTGCACCCCCGGTGGCCGCCAGGGTTCCAACACCTGGGACAAAGACCGTGGCGTTGACGTCGCGTCTCCCTGTCCAGTCAGCGTCCCACTCTGCCCCGATCACGAATTGGTTGAACTGATAATCGCAGCCGACCTGACCGCCGATGACGAACCGACCGTCGTTGTTGCGGCCGCCGAAGGTCAAGCCGAACCTGTCATCCGTCCAACCGTCGCCCCCCCGCCAGGCGGCCCCAACGTTGCCGCCGATGTAGCAGCCGGTCCAACTGTAATATACCGGAGCTACTACGGGCGGTGGAGCCTTGACGGGAAGATCCGCCGCCAATGCAGTTGCGGGAAGCGCTACGGCGAGCGCACCGGCCACCAGGTATCTTCGCATGATCGTCCCCTTCCGCCATGAACCTGGAGGAACCTTACCCGGGCTCAGGCTCAAGAATCATGCACTGCTTTGCCCAGACCTGCGTTATTTTGAGTTTCGTGGCAAATCAGCAACAGTACCAGAGACCCTGCTCCGCGAGAGAGAGCCCGGACGATGAACCGATAGCCGTCGTGCTTGATCTCGTGGTGTGGGCCAAGGTCGGCAGACCGGGAGCAATGAAGCCAGAGGGCCGGGGGGCAGGTGAGAGCACGTGGGGACGATCCGCGCGGTGTTAGCGCCGCGGAGAGGCCCGCAACGCGACTGCTTTCGCGCAGGGCGGCAATAGGGAGCCACCCAGGGGCGGGCTGCGCAGGGGTACGGGGCGGGGTCCGAGCGCCGGGGAGGGGGCCCCGCAATTCTGTCGGAAACCTGACAGAACGCCTCGATCACCCCGGTCAGAGCCCCGTTCCCCGTGTCGGGCGTCGGGCCTCGGCCCAGGTCCGATCAGAGCCCGGTTCCGGCCTTCCCCGCTCGGGGACAGCGGGCAGCGCCTAAAGCCGATGTACGCCCCTCCCGCGCGTGCTGGGGAGGACCGCAACATTCGCGTGTCTTGCAGACGCGGAATGATTGACCCAGGCGGTCGAAGCCGATCGCGCAGCCGGTCACCGGAACAAGGCGACCCCGGCGCGGAGACCCGGAGGGGGGTTGCCGGGGTCGCCCGTCCGGAACGCCGCCTCGAACGCAAGGCGACCGCCCGACAAGGGATCAACTCCGTCGTATGCAGCGCGTTCCTCCGGATCAGAACGGGGCGCTCGCGCGGGCCGCAACATTCGCGCGGCTGAACGGGGCCTGCGACAGGCTTTGATTAACCGTAGTGCGGGCTCTCCAAAAAGAAGCCCCGCGGTTCGTCGTCCCAGAACAACCGCGGGGGCTTACAAGTCTTCCTTGCCAGTCGAAAACGCCACCGACCAGGCTGGTGAAGGAGGGGGTGCCCAGGCGATGACTCTGTGGGAATTCAGGGGGTTAGGTCGAGGAAGTCCTTGGTACAGAAGGCCTTGGAAATTAACCGTCCATTAACCATACGCCCGGCAAACTCTGCCCAGTCCGATCGACGGTCGGACAGCCCCTGGAGGGGTCGATGCCGATCTCCGACATGCCGATCTTCGCCATGCTGCTGCGCACCCGCATGCAGTGGCACCAGGAGCGGCAGAAGGTTTTGGCCGAGAACGTTGCCAATTCCGACACGCCAAACTTTAAGCCGCACGACCTGGTGGCGCCGGATTTCGGCAAACCCGGGCCGCGCGGGCCGGTGGTGGCGCTGGCGCTCACCGATCCGGCGCATCTTTCCGGCACCGGAGTTTCCACCGGATTCGCCGCCAACCGCCGGGGACCGTTCGAGGTCAGGCCGGCCGGCAACGCGGTGTCGCTGGAGGACGAGATGATGAAGGTCGCCTCCAACCAGATGGACTACCAGACCGCGGCGACGCTCTACAGCCGCGGGCTGAACCTGATCAAGACGGCGATCGGCAAGTCATGATCCCGAAAAGTTGCAGACTTTTCGGACAAGATCATGGCTCAACACAAGTCATGATGCCGAGCGCTCGCAGGCTTTTGGCACGATCCATGACCGAAGGATAAGGAATGAGCGGCATGTTCACTCTCCTCGTCATCACGGCGCTGATCCCGGCGATCCACGTGTTCTTTTGCTGCATGAATGCCTGGAGGCCCGGCCCGCCGGACACCACCGAGCGAGGTCGGGGTCTCGCCCGAAGACAAGGACGACGCGCATGGACTTCATGAAATCGATCGCCGTCGCGGCGTCGGGCCTGCGCGCCCAGGCCGGGCGCATGCGGGTGCTCTCGGAAAACATCGCCAACGCGGATTCCACCGCCCAGCGCGCCGGCGGCGATCCCTACCGGCGAAAAATCCCGACCTTCAGCGCCGAGGTCGACCGCGCGCTCGACGCCAACGTCGTCGGCCTCGGCCGCATCCGCACCGACGGCAGCGATTTCCGCACCCGCTACGAGCCCGGCCATCCGGCGGCCGACGCCCGCGGCTACGTCAAATATCCCAACGTCAACTCGCTGGTCGAGATGACCGACATGCGTGACGCCCAGCGCTCCTACGAGGCCAATCAACGTCATCGGCGCCACCCGCCGCATGATCCAGCGCACGCTGGCGATCCTCACCAGCTGACAGAGAAGGTTCTTTCCATGGTCACGCCGATCTCCGCCGCCAGCGCCTATGCGCGGCTCGCCCGCATGACCGACCCGGGCGCCGGCCTTGCCGGCGCGCCCGGCGGTTCCGGCGAGTCCTCCGGCCCGAGCTTCGGCGCGATGGTCAAGGAGGCGCTCGGCTCGGTGGTGGAGGCCGGCGCCAAGGCCGACACCCAGGTGAAATCGCTCGCCTCCGGCCGCACCAACATGGTCGACCTGGTCACCGCGGTGGCCGAGAGCGAGACCGCGATCACCACCCTGGTCTCGGTGCGCGACCGGGTGATCCAGGCCTATCAGCAGATCATGCAGATGCCGATCTAGAGGATCATTCCGTGACCGGTCCCGAAGTGCTCGACGTGGCGCGCGAGTCGATCCTGACGCTGGTCTGGGTGGCGAGCCCGCTCATGCTGGTCGGTCTCGTGGTCGGCGTCGTCATCTCGCTGTTCCAGGCGCTGACCCAGATCCAGGAGATGACGCTGGTCTTCGTGCCAAAAATTCTCGCCATGTTCGTAGCGCTGCTGATCGCGCTGCCGTTCATGGCCGACCAGCTGCATTCCGAGATGACCCGCCTCGCCGCCCGCATCGTCGGGGGGTAGGATGGGTTGAGCGTCAGCGAAACCCATCGAGTGGGAGCGCACAGGGCGTGATGGGTTTCGCGAGGGCGTCAACCCATCCTACGCGCCACCGGCCTAGGCGACGTGTACAGTCGCCGCCAGCATGCGAATCGACGTCACCTTCCTGCCGGCCCTGGCCGCCGCCTTCGTGCTGATGCTGGCCCGCATCGGCACCATGGTGATGCTGCTGCCGGGGCTCGGCGAGCTCGCGGTACCGGCGCGCATCCGCCTGGTGGTGGCGCTGGTGCTCACCGCGGTGCTGCTGCCGCTGCACCGCGACGCTTTTCAGGTCGACCTGCGCTCGTTCGGGCCGGTGACGCTGATGCTCGGCCAGGAGCTGATGGTCGGCGCCGTGCTCGGGCTGGCGGCCAGGCTCACCATCTCGGCGCTGCAGGTGGCGGGCTCGATCATCGCCCAGCAGCTGGGCCTGGGTTTCGTCACCGCGGTCGATCCGACCCAGGGCCAGCAGGGCGTCATCCTGGGAAATTTCCTCACCCTGCTCGGCGTCACCCTGATCTTCGTCTCCAACCTGCACTACATGGTGATCGCGGCGCTGCACGACAGCTACCGGCTGTTTCATCCGGGAGAAATCCCGCCGGTCGGCGACGCCGCCAAGCTGATCACCACCACGGTGGCCGGCGCCTTCCGCATCGGCGTGCAGCTCTCGGCGCCATTTCTGGCGTTCGGCCTCTTGTTCAATCTCGGCCTCGGCGTGCTGGCGCGGCTGATGCCGCAGATGCAGGTCTTCTTCGTCGGCGTGCCGCTGTCGATCCTGGTCGGCTTCCTCATCCTGCTCGCCGTGATCGGCGCCATGATGGGGTCTTTCTCGACTATGTGGGCGATGTGCTGCGCCAGCTCGCCCCGTATTCGTAGAGGTATCTTGTCTGACGCATGATCTTGTCCGGAAAGTCCCCAACTTTTCGCGATCATTCGTGAGCAGCCCCCATGGCTGAAGGCGCCGACGCGGAACGCTCAGAAGACCCGACACAGAAACGGCTCGACGAGGCGATCGAGCGCGGCGACGTCGTCAAGAGCCAGGAGGTCAATACCTGGTTCGTCCTCGCCGGCGCCAGCCTGATCCTGCTCGCCTTCTCGGGCAGATCGGGGCCGAGCTGCAGAGCAGCGCTGCGCGGGCTGATCGCCAACGCGCACCGGATCGACGTCGGCGGCGGCGGCCTGTTGCGGCTCACCGAAAAGCTCGAGATTTCCGTCATCGCGGCGATCGGCATCCCGCTGCTGCTGCTCACCGTGGCGGCGTTCGCCGGCAACGCGATCCAGCACCGCCTGGTCTGGTCGGTCGAGGCATTGACGCCGAAACTGTCGAAAATCTCGCCGGGCGCCGGCTTCAAGCGGTTGTTCTCGGCGCAGGCGCTGGCCAATTTCTTGAAGGGTCTCGTCAAGCTCGCCCTGATCGGCGCCGTCATGACGATGGTGATGTGGCCGCAGCGCCATCGCCTCGACGGCCTGGTGAGCCTCGATCCGGTGGCGCTGCTGGCGCTGACGAAGTCGCTGTCGCTCAGCCTGCTCGGCACCGTGGTGGCGGTGCTCGCGGTGGTGGCGGTGCTCGACTATCTGTTCCAGTACCGCCAGTGGTACGAGCGGCAGAAAATGTCGATGCGCGAGCTCAAGGAGGAGTTCAAGCAGACCGAAGGCGATCCCGCGATCAAGGCCAAGATCCGCCAGATCCGCCAGACCCGCATGCGCAAGCGCATGATGGCGGCGGTGCCGAAAGCGTCCGTCGTCATCACCAACCCGACCCATTTCGCGGTCGCGCTGCAATACGAGCGCGGCATGACCGCCCCGATCTGCCTCGCCAAGGGCGCCGACGCCATCGCGCTGAAGATCCGCGAGGTGGCGGAGGGCGCCAACATGCCGATGGTGGAGAACCCGCCGCTCGCCCGCGCGCTCCACGCGACCGTCGAGATCGACCAGGAGATCCCGCCCGAGCACTACAAGGCGGTCGCCGAGGTGATCGGCTACGTGATGCGGCTCAACCGGGCGTTCGCCCGGTGAGGGCCGCGGTCGGCACCGGCCTGCCGGTGCGGAAAGAGGGCTCTGGGCGGTGGGAGCGCCCGCCGAGCGCGTCGCGGCCCTCGCGATAGACGTGGAAAACCTTTGCCTCGACCCGGGCGCGGCGTAGTTATCGGGGCAAAGCGTGCTTGATTCCCGGCCGGTGCAGCGGCGCCACCGGGACGCCGCGGGAGCGAAGCGAGCATCATGGCGACGCAGGATCTGAGCGAGGGGCCGCGGCTCACCGGGGTCGATGCCGGCGGGCAGGGCGGCAGCATCGGCATGGTCCTGCTGGTGGCGCTGGTGCTGGTGGGAGCCGCGGTCGGCTTCCTGTTCATCGGCCGCGACCACGCCCAGCCCTATATCCTCTTCCTGCTCTCCGCGCTCGCCGTGGTCGGGGTGTTTTCGCTGTTCGCGTTCGCCGCCGGCATCCTGCGCATTCCGGCAAGGAGGCCGGCAACGCGCTGGTCAAGGCGGTGGCCGACGGCGCCCCCGACGGCATCCTGGTCACCGATGCGGGCGGCCGGGTGATCTATGCCAATGCGGCCTATCTGACGCTGGTCGACGCCGCCGACGCCCGCGACGTGCGGCCGGTCGAGCGGGTGTTCATCGGCGATCCCGACGTCTCCGAGGCGGTCTACCGCCTCGCCAAGGCGGCGCGCGAAGGCCGCCGCCTGCAGGAGGAGGTGCGCGCGCCCGGCCTGCGCGGCCAGCCGGCGCGCTGGCTGCGCTTCCGCGTGCGCCCGCTGCGGCGAGCGGACGCCATGCCCGCTCGACGGTGTGGACGGTCGCCGACGTGACGCGCGACCGCGAGCGCCAGGAGAACGTCTTCCAGGAGCTGCAGCACGCCATCGACTATCTCGACCACGCGCCGGCCGGGCTTCTTCTCGGTCGATGCCGGCGGGCGACATCGTCTATCTCAACGCGACGCTCGCCGGCTGGCTCGACCACGACCTCGCCCAGGTCGGCTCCGGCGGCTTGCGGCTCGCCGACATCGTGGCGGGCGACGGCGCGGCGCTGCTCACCACGCTGGCCGGCGTCGCCCGGCGAGGTGAAGACCGAGGTGCTCGACCTCGACCTCAAGACCCGCGGCGGCCGCCCCGTGCCGGTGCGGCTGTTCCACAAGGTCGCGTTCGCCGCCGACGGCACGCCGGGCGCCTCGCGCACGCTGGTGCTCAACCGCGCCCGCGACGACGGCGGCCGACCCGCAGCGCGCCGCGGAAGTGCGCTTCGTGCGCTTCTTCCACAACACCCCGATGGCGATCGCCACCGTCGACAAGAACGGGCAGGATCGCGCGCACCAACGCGCCGTTCGCGCGGCTGCTATCACGGCATGCACCAAGGGCGAGGCGCTGCCGGCGGAAGGCCGCTCGATCCTCGCCGTGGTCGCCGAGCGCGACCGCGCCGCGCTCGAGGCGGCGATCGCCCGGGCGGCGGACGGGCAGGGCGACATCGCCCCGGTCGACGGCGCGCTCGCCGGCGAGGGCGACCGCTCGGCGCGGTTCTACGTCTCGGCGGTCGAGGACGACGAGCGCGACAGCGAGGCGGCGATCGTCTACGCCATCGAGACCACCGAGCAGCGCAAGCTGGAGGACCAGGTCGCCCAGGCGCAGAAGATGGAGTCGGTCGGCCAGCTCGCCGGCGGCATCGCCCACGACTTCAACAACGTGCTCTCGGCCATCATGATGGCGACCGACTTCCTGCTCAACGCCCACAAGCCGACCGACCCGTCGTTCCAGGACATCATGCAGATCAAGCAGAACGCCAACCGGGCCGCCAGCCTGGTGCGGCAGCTGCTCGCCTTCTCGCGCCGCCAGACGCTGCGCCCGCAGGTGCTCGATCTCGGCGAGGCGCTGTCCGATCTGACCATGCTGCTGCGCCGGCTGATCGGCGAGAAGGTGACGCTCGAAGTAGTGCACGGCGCGCGACCTGTGGCCGGTCAAGGCCGACATCTCCCAGCTCGAGCAGGTGATCGTCAATCTCGCGGTCAATGCCCGCGACGCCATGCCGGACGGCGGCAGGCTCACCATCCGCACCGCGAATGTCAGGCGAGGCCGACTGCGCGCGCTATCCCTACAAGGCGATGCCGGCGGCCGACTACGTGCTGGTCGAGGTGAGCGACACCGGCAGCGGCATTCCCCCCGACATCATCGGAAAGATCTTCGAGCCGTTCTTCACCACCAAGGAGGTCGGCAAGGGCACCGGGCTCGGGCTCTCCACCGTCTACGGCATCATCAAGCAGACCGGCGGCTTCATCTTCCTCGAATCCGAGCTCGGGCAGCGGCACGACGTTCCGCATCTTCCTGCCGCGCCACGTCCCCAATGCGCTCGAGCTCGCCGAGGCCGAAGCGGCGGCAAAACCGTCGCCCGCGGCAGGCTCGACCAAACCCGCCGCCGACCTCACCGGCCACGGCACCATCCTGCTGGTCGAGGACGAGGAGGGCTTGCGCGCGCTCAATGCGCGCGGGCTTACCTCGCGCGGCTACACGGTGCTGGAGGCCGGCAACGGCGTCGAGGCGATCGACGTGCTGGAGGGCCGCGGCGGCGACGTCGACCTCGTCGTCTCCGACGTGGTGATGCCGGAGATGGACGGGCCGACGCTGTTGAAGGAGCTGCGCCGGCGCAATCCCGACATGAAGATCATCTTCGTGTCCGGCTACGCCGAGGACGCCTTCGAGAAGAACCTTCCCGAGCGCGGCCAGTTCGCCTTCCTGGCCAAGCCGTTCACGCTCAAGCAGCTGGTCGCCGCCGTGAAGGAGACGATGGCGGCGTAGACGGGACGCGGCGGGCCGCTCCGGCCGCAGGGGTGCCATGCGGGCGGCGCCGGGACGACGATTGCGACGACGGGGTTTTTCCGATTGTATCCGCTTCCCGAGACTGGGGAGCGGGCCTCGGCCCGCCACGGGGCCGCCACAGGGGAAACGCCATGTCCGACATGCTCGACCGCACCGCGGTCTCGGCGAACGCCATCGTCCTGCTGCTCGCCCGCGTGCTCATCGCCTACATCTTCATCCGCGGCGGCTTCGGCAAGCTGACCAACCTCAGCGGGACCAGCGCCTACATGGCGAGCCACCACCTGCCGGCGCCGTATTTCTTCGCGGTGCTCGCCGGGGCGGTCGAATTCTTCGGGTCGCTGCTGGTGCTGGTCGGCTTCAAGACCCGCTGGGCGGCGCTCGTGATGGCGCTGTTCACCCTGACGGCGTCCTTCATCGGCCATCCGTTCTGGAGCGTGCCGGCCGCCGAGTACATGGGCCAGCTCACCCACTTCAACAAGAACCTCGCCATCATCGGCGGCTTCCTCGCGCTGTTCGCCGCCGGCCCGGGGGCGCTCAGCATCGACCGGCCGAAATGAGCGTCCGGCGCACGGATGGGCCTGGATCGCACACATGAAGGAACCGAGCCATGACCAAGACTGACCGTCCTGTCGGCCGCCGCGGCGTCATCAAGGGCGCAGGATTGGCGGCCGGCGCCGGGCTGGTGTCGGGGCTGGTGCCGCAAGCCGCGGCGGCGCAGCAGCCGGCATCGGAAGCCGCGCTGTGGAGCGGCGAGTACTGGACCAAGAAGGGCGACGTCTCGCTCTATCTCTACCGCAAGCGCCTCGGCGCTCCGGCGCCCGGCGAGGCGTCGCGGCCGGTGCTGTTCCTGGTCCACGGCTCCTCGATCTCGTCGCGGCCGACCTTCGACCTCACCGTGCCGGGCCGCGGCGAATATTCGCTGATGAACGTCTTCGCCCGCTTCGGCTTCGACGTGTGGACCATGGACCACGAGAACTACGGCCGCTCGTCGCGCACCGCCGGCAATTCCGACATCGCCAGCGGGGTCGAGGATCTCAAAGCCGCCGCCGAGGTGGTGCGCCGCGAGACCGGGCGCGAGCGCATGCATTTCTGCGGGGAATCCTCGGGCGCGCTGCGCGCCGGCGCCTTCGCGATGGCGCGGCCGGACCGGGTCGACCGGCTGGTCCTGCTCGCCTTCACCTACAAGGGCGAGGGCTCGCCGACGCTCGCCAAGCGCGCCGAGCAGGTCGCCTTCTTCCGCACCCACAACACGCGGCCGCGCGACCGCAACATGATCCGCAGCATCTTCACCCGCGACCGGCCGGGCACCTCCGAGCCGGAGGTCGCCGAGGCGCTCGCCGACAACGAGCTGAAATTCGGCGAGCAGGCGCCGACCGGCACCTATCTGGACATGACGGCGAACCTGCCGGTGGTCGACCCGACCAAAGTCGCGGCGCCGGTGCTGCTGGCGCGCGGCGAGCATGACGGAATTGCCACGGTCGACGATCTCTACGCCTTCTACAAGCAGCTTCCCAACGGCGACCGCCAGTTCGCCATCCTGCCGGGTCTCGCCCATTCGCTGGTGCTCGCCACCAACCGGGAACTGTTCTGGCACGTGATGCGCGGCTTCCTCACCATGCCGGCGCCGCTGGCCGGCTGACCGGCCTCAAGGAATCTTCCTGGACGACCGCATGGCGGACCCCGATCGGCCCGACACGCCTCGCAACGACGAGGACGACCGCAGGAGGACCAACGTGATCCTGCTGGCGGTGGCGCTCGTCGTGGTGGTGGCCGGCGTATGGCTTGTCAACAAGATGGTGGACTTGCGGAAAATGCAGGAATGCGCCGAGTCGGGACGGCACAATTGCGCGCCCATCGACGTGCAGAACCGCCGCACCTGGTGACGCCGGCGGGCGCGCGGGACCGGCATGCTGCTGAAAGTCGGTGGTTTTCCGCATCTGATCAGGCTTCGAATCAGATAGAGAGCATTCGGGCTTCAATCTGAAGCGTCAGCCGTGCGGTGGAGCGGTTTCGGCGCTGCGCGCGCAATTGTGGTTTTCCGGTGCAGCGAGTCGACGGAATTATGCCACGATCGCCGATCTATCATGCCGCAATTGTCGATGCGGCCAGCGGCCGTTTGCGCCGATGCCAGTTGGCCGTGCGCCGTCGGCTGCGCCGTACCGCTACCGGGGGGTGGGCGGTGCCGTAGCGGTATCCAAAAACGGCGCGCGTTGTTCGTGTGGTCACCACATCGTCACGGGGGCGGAGGAAGGACAAGGCGTCCGACCGGCGGGATCCCCCGAACAGAGAAGGGGAAAATGCATGCTCGATACCATGCAGTCAGCGAAGACCGGCAACCAGGCTACCGGCCGCACCGGCAAGCCGGTAGTTCTCATCGTCGGCGCCGACAAGGGCGGGGTGGGCAAGACCACGGTCACCCGCACGCTGCTCGATTACCTGGCGTCGAAGAACGTGTCGGCCCGCGCGTTCGATGCCGAGCATCCGCGCGGCACGCTGAAACGGTTTCACCCTACCGCCACCGAGGTGATCGACATCACCGAGGTGGCGGACCAGATGAAGATGCTCGATACGCTGCACAGCGCCGACGTGAAGGTCAGCGTGATCGACATCCGCGCCGGGCTGCTCTCCAACACGCTGCAGGCGCTGACCGACGTCGGCTTCTTCGACATGGTCAAGGCGGGAGAGTTCAATTTCGGGCTGCTCCACGTGGTCGGGCCCTCGGTGTCGTCGCTCGACGAGATCAGCGAGGTGCTGCCGCTGGCGGAGGACAAGCACTACTTCGTGGTGAAGAACTTCATCAACGAGACCAGCTTCTTCGAATGGAATCCCGACGTCTACAAGAGCTATTTCACCATGCTCAAGAACGCCGTCGAGGTGAACATCCCGAAGCTCAACGAGATGGCCTACGAGCAGGTCGAGCTGGCCGGCGTCCCGTTCTCGACCTTCGTCGCCAACCGCAACCCGCAGGGGCTGCCCGGCAACTATTCGCTGGTGCTGCGCGGCTACGTGCGGACCTGGCTCAACCAGATCAGCGCCGAGTTCGACCGGATCGCCCTCGTCGAGCGGTTCACGTCCTGACGGTCGGGCCGCGCCTGACGCGGCCCCTCCGGCCACGTTGCGGCGGACCCGCCGCCGGGACGGCGATCATGGCGCCGATGCGGAGCGCCGTCCGGTTTGGGCGAATCGGTCGGGGCGCTAGCATGCATCCCGACGGATGCCGGTCCTCCATTCCGATGCATCAAGACATCGCGACCACCTTTGTCGGGAGAGCGCGACCGGATCGCGAGCCGGGCGCGCGGGCGTCGGGGAGCCGGTGATGTCGGAATCGTGCTTCGCCGCCATCGTCGCCTCGCTGCACGCGCGCACCGGAAAATCGCTGCTGGCCCGGGTACTGACCGACTATTTCATCCTGTCCGGCCAGACCCCCGTGGTGTTCGACACCGACGCCATCGAGATGTCGCTCAGCTCGTGCTTTCCCGGGCATTCCATGGTGGTCGAGCTCGACCAGGTGCGCCACCAGATGACGCTGTTCGACGGCATGGCGGAGCCCTCGCCCGACAGCCGCGTCGTCGACGTCACTCAGCAGGCGTTCCGGAAATTCTTCGGCCTGATGCGCGAGATCGACTTCATCGCCGAGGCGCGCGCCAACCACGTCGAGCCGGTGATCTTCTATATCGCCGACCGCAATCGCGATTCCTACGAGGAAGGGTTGATGCTGCTGGAGCGCTTCCCCGACTGCGGCGTCGTCATCGTGGAGAACGCCTTCCTGCGCCAGGCGGCGGGCCCGACGCGGATCAGCCAGGCCTACCGGACCCTCGATGCCCACGATCTCAGGCTTCACATGCCGGTGCTCGATCCCATCGCCGCGAGCTTCGTCGAGGATTCCACGTTCTCGCTCGGCGAGTTCCTGCGGGCGCCGCTGCCGCTGAGCTACGCCACGGCCGACACCGGAGACATCGCGCTCAATGCCAGGGCCTCGATCCGGGCCTGGATGGTGAAGCTCTTTCGCGAGATCCACCGGGTGACCCAGGCGCTGCAGACACGGCTTGCCCCGGAGGCGGCAGCGCCGCTGCTCCTCCCGGAGCGCTCGCGTTCCGACGCCTGAAGCAGCAGCGATCCAGGCAATCATGTCAGATCCGCCAACATCGCCGGCTCGGGGACCGCGCACCGTGCTGGTGCAGAGCATTTTTGGACCGATGGTCGCGTTCGATGGCGACTTCGCGACGCGGCAGATCATGGCGTTCGGCGCGCATACGCGCAACGAGGTGGCGATGCTGTGCAGCTTCGTCGAGCCCGGCGACTTGGTCTACGACGTCGGGGCCCATATCGGCACCTTTGCGATCCCGTTGGCGCTTGCTGCCGGAGCGCGCGGGAGAGTGATCGCAATCGAGGCGGACGCCGATAATTTCCTGGTGCTGCGACAGAACCTCGATCGGCACGGCCTGACCGATCGCGTGACGCCGCTGCTTGGTCTGGCCGGCGGGCAGGATGGCCGTTACCGCAGGGAGTGGAACGCCGAGCATACCAGCGCCACGCACTTCATGCCTGATGCGGGCGGCGAGCTCATCGAAGGCCTGCGGCTCGACGCGCTGGACGAGGGCATCGGCTGGCCCAGGCCGGTGGCCATCATCAAGATCGACGTGGAGGGGATGGAGCTTCCCGTCATGCGTTCGGCGCAGCGAATCATCGATCGCGACCGGCCGATTCTCTACGTCGAGATCGCCGATCACCAGCTGGGTCGTTACAACACAACCTCGGCGGACGTGGAGGCGTTCCTTCGCTCGCGCGACTATCGCTTCTTTCGCAATGTCGGCGACCGCAATTCCACGCACGATGAATTCGAGCTGAGCGAGCTCGGCAATTTGCGCGACGGCGGCACCTTCTACGACGTGCTGGCCGTGCCCGGCAACCGCGTTTCACGCCACGCGCCGTTGGCGCAGTTGCCGAAGCCTTGAGCAAGCACGGTCACGCCATTGTGCGGGCGCTGGTTATCGGCGGTCAGCGACGACCGAAGCCTTGTCGCACAATGCCCGAGAGGCGCTGACGCACAACGGCCGGATCGTCATTGCAACCCTCGAGACGGCGAGCGATCTGCGAAGCGGAGCTGGAAGACCTTGATCGGGCGACATTGCCGTCGCATATAGCCGGCCGAGGCGCGAAGGTCGTGGCCAACCAGATGGTTGGGCCCAAAGTTTGAATTACGGTTCCACTGTGCATGGATAAAGTCGTCGTCGTGCTGGGAATGCATCGCAGCGGCACGAGCGCGCTCACGCGCGGACTGGAAGCGCTGGCAATCGACCTCGGCCCCAACCTCAAGCCGGCGGTGGCGGGCGACAACGAGGTCGGATTCTTCGAGGACGCGGGTCTCTCCGCCATCAACGACGAGATCCTGGCGCTCTCGGGCTCCCGCTGGGACATGTCGCGCGTGACCTGCCTGCCACCGGCCGAGGACCCCCGGTTGCGCCGGCTTCGATCGCGCGCTTGCGACTTGATCAGCAGCCAGTTCGGGCGTTCCGCCTGCTTCGCCTTCAAGGATCCGCGAACCTGCCGGACGCTGCCGTTCTGGCAGGACGTGATCGCGGGGCTGAAGCGTGAGCCGGTCTATGTTCTCTGCTTCCGCAATCCACTGAGCACCGTGCGCTCGCTCGCCGCTCGCGACGATTTTCCCCGCCGCAAGTCCTATTGGCTGTGGCTGCTGCACATGCTGGAAGCGGTGCGGCTGACGGCGGGCGCCCGCCGCGCCTTCGTCGCCTTCGAGAGCCTGCTGGCGCAACCGGGGCAGATCCTCGGCAGGCTTGAGACCCTCGTCGGCGACGAGCGCGTTCGTCTCTCCGCCGCCGGCCTCGCGGCGTACGCAGCCTTTCTGCGGCCGTCGCTCGTTCATCATCACGCCTCCCGGGAAGAGCTGGCATCGGATGCCGCGTGTCCCGACCTCGTGCGCGACGTGTACGCGCTGCTGCTCGATGAGGCGGGCGGATCGGACGATGCTCCCGGCGCAGCGGCGCGCTGGGCCGAATGCATACGGACGTTCCGTTCCATGGCATGGCTCGCCGACGTCGACGAGCTTGCCAATCGATCGGATCGCCCCGCCATGCCCGCCGCCCATCGGCAGCGCGCAGGCCGGCCCGGACCGGCCGCGGCCGATCCGTCTCCGGCAGCCGGCCCGGAGACAGGCGCCGGGCGGATGGTCTTCTTCACCATCTGCTCGCTGAACTACCTGGCGCTGGCGCGAACGCTGTTCCGGTCGCTGCGCCGGCACTATCCGGACGCCCCGACCTTCCTGGCGCTTGCCGACGATCCCCATGCCTGTACGGATTCCTCCGCGGAGCCGTTCACCCTCATCCGCCTCGCCGATCTCGACATCGCCGAGCTCGGCGAAATGGTGCGTCGCTACGGCGTCATTGAATTCAACACGGCGATCAAGCCGTTCGTGTTCCGCTATCTGCTCGAGCACGCCGATGCGGACAGCGTCGTGTATCTGGACCCCGATATTTACGTGAACAGCGCGATGCCCGAGCTGGAATTCGCGCTCGCCGGCAGCTGCGACGTCGTGCTGACGCCGCACCTGCTGGAGCCTGCCGAGCACGCGGAGATCAGCGACATCAAGATGCTGCAATTCGGCATCTTCAATCTCGGGTTCCTCGGATTGCGCAACTCGCCCGAGGCCCACAGGCTGGTCGACTGGTGGGGACGCCGCACCGTCCACGACTGCCGGGCGCTGCCCGACCAGGGCCTCTACCTGGATCAGAAATGGGCGGATCTCTTTCCCGCCTTTGTGTCCGCCACCCACATCCTGCGGCATCCGGGATACAACGTCGCGTACTGGAATCTCAACCAGCGCGAGGTCGTTCTCGAGGACGGGCAATGGCTGGTGAACGGTCATCCGCTGCGCTTTGTTCATTTCGCCGGGCAGAAGATCGACGATCCGACGGTGTTCTCCCGGCACAGCTCCGAGTTCGACCTGACGAACATCGGCGACCTCGCCCAGTTGCACGACACCTATCGAAGGGAATGCCTCGACAACGGACACCTGCACTACGTCGGGATTGCGAACGCGATCCTGGCCGTGCCGAGGGAGCCGCAAGCCGCCGCCAGATCAAGTACGCCTCGCGGGCGGGCCAGCCTGTTGTCGAAGCTCAAGGGCTGGCGAGCACCCACTCTCTGGACCTATCAGCAGCATCCGCCGCGGCCGTTGAGCACGCCGCGGCGCCCTCGCGCTGCGCCTCGCAGCGGGAGGCCGCGCTTCGCGATTGCGACCGCGACCCGCAATCGGCGGCGGTTCCTGCGCGCCACGATCGACAGCGTGCTCGAACAGGACTACCCGGATCTCTCATATGCGGTTCAGGATTGCGAGTCCCAGGACGGGACTGCCGAGCTGCTGGCCGACTACGGCGATCGGGTGTCCTGGCGTAGCGAGCCGGATTCCGGCCAGGCGGATGCGATCAATCGCGCCTTCTCAAGAATCTCCGGAGATGTGATGGCGTGCATCAACGCCGACGACACCTACCTGCCGGGAGCTCTTCATCATGTTGCACGGCTGCTCGTGGATCGGCCCGGGATCGACGTCATCTACGGTCACCGCATCTACATCGATGCCCAGGGACTGGAGATCGGCCGCGGCATCCTTCCGCCGCACGACGAGGTCGCCTTCAAGTGGGTGAATTTCCTTCCGAGCGACACCGCGTTCTGGCGACGTCGCGTCTGGGACGCCGTCGGCCCTTTCGACAATGCCTTCAATTCCGTGTTCGCCTGGGACTTCTTTCTGCGGGCGCAAGCGAGGGGCTTTCGATTTCACCGCGCGCCGATCTTCCTGACCTGCTATCGCATTCACGACAGGCAGAAGTCGCACGTCGATAAAGCCATCCGCGAAAGCGAGAGTGAGGTGGTTCGCAGGCGATCCGTCGACGGCGACCCGGCGGCAGCTTCAAATGTGCTGAACGAGGCGTACCAAGCCTATCTGAGACGGCAAGCGCGATTCGATCTGCTCTATCGGCTTGGCATCGTGCGGCCCGGGTAGGAGTCCCGCATGGGGACCAGGGAACGGCAGCGCGGAGATCGCGCGGTTCGCATCGACGAGGTGGAGTTCGTCGTCATTGCCGAGGCCGGCATTCTCGAAGCGCAGGCCCTTCTGCTCTGCGAGAGCATACGCCGCTTCGCCGGACGGTATGCCGAGTTGGCCATCACGGTGGTATCGCCGCGACCGGGCCGGCGTCCCTCCGCGTCGACCGTGCGTGCCCTCGCGGCGCTCGGCGCGGAGCTCCGCGCGCTGGACATCGAGGTGCGCTGTCCGGACTACGGCCCGTCCTACAAGGTTCTGGCGTTGGCCGATGCGGAGCGGCGGCCGGGCCCGGACATCCTCGTCCAGATCGACAGCGACACGTTGTTCGTGGCGGAGCCGGACTTATCGCTGCCCGATCACGATATCGCGGCGCGGCCGGTGGACCTGAAGGGCATCTGCACCCGCGGACCCGGCGATCCGCGCGACGGCTTCTGGCGCGATCTGTGCGGATTGTGCGGGGTCGATTATGAGAGAATTCCGATCGTCGAGACTACGGTCGACCGTCAGGCCGTGCGCGCGAGCTACAACGGAGGCCTGGTGGTCGCGCGGCGACGCATCGGCTTCTTCGGTCGGACGGCGGAAGTTTTCACCCGGCTTGTTTCGGCGGGCTTGACCCCTCACCGGGAGGCGGGACATCGGGAAATGACCGCGACCGGAGTGGTGACCGAGGCCGGCAGCCTGTTCTGGGGCACGAGTCAGGCGGTGCTGCCGCTCGCGGCGTGCTCCCTCGACCGTTCGATCGGCATTCTTCCGCCCACCCACAATGTTCCGCTCCACCACTGGGACAATCTCGTCGCGCCGGAGCATTTGGTTCACCTGCACTACCACTGGCTCTGCTCGGCAACGGAGCTGGCGGCCAACCCAATGCTGGACGGACGCCTGGAGCTCGATCCCGACGTCGCTTCCTGGCTTCGCGGCAAGGTTCCGCTCGACGATCCCGGCCGGAATGCCCGGCATCCGGTGTCATTGCGATGACCGCAGCAGGCGATCGCCCGGCAAGCCGGCCGCAATCGCGGCCGACCGTCCGCCGTCATGACCGTCTACAACGACCTCGCGCCTCAGCCCGTCGGAGCCACGCGCTCGGCCGGGCCCTCCGCCGTCTCGTCGGCCAATACCTCGCGCAGCGCCCGCGCGAGATCCGAACGGCGGTACGGCTTGGCGATCAGCGGGACGGCGTTGAACTGGTCTCCGGGCGTGAGAACGTTGTCGGCATAGCCGGAGGTGAACAGCACGCGCAGGCCCGGCCGGCCGGCACGGGCCCTGGCGGCCAGCTCGCGTCCGTTCATCCCGCCAGGCATCACGACGTCGGTGAAAAGCAGATCGATGCGGCGCGGTCCGGCGAGCTGCTTCAGCGCCGACGGGCCGTCCTCGGCTTCTATCACCTCGTAGCCGAGCGACTGGATCGCCATGACCACCTGGGCCCGTACCAGGTCGTTGTCCTCGACCACGAGGACGGTGGCGGGACCGATGGCCGGCGGCGCTTCCGCGATCTCGGACGGGGTTTCGGTTTCGGCCGCCGACTTGGCCAGCGGCAATAGAATCGTCACGGTGGTACCGCGGCCGGGCGTGCTGTCGAGCTCGGCATGCCCCCCCGATTGCCTGGCAAACCCGAACACCATGCTCAGCCCGAGGCCGCTGCCTTTGCCGACCTCCTTGGTGGTGAAGAACGGCTCGAATGCCTTTTCCATCACCTCCGGTGTCATGCCGAGCCCGGTGTCGGACACGCGCAATCGTGCATAGGCACCAGGCGCCAGCAAGCGCCCGGCGCGGACCACGGCATCGGCCTCGGCGGCATCGAGCGCGACCGTGAAGGCGCCGCCGTCCGGCATGGCATCGTGGGCATTGAGCGCAAGATTGAGCAGCGCGCTTTCCACCTGGGCGCGATCGGCCAGCGCCAGCATCGGCGCCGGCGGCAGCGCGCAGCGCAACTCGATCGTTTCCCCGAGTACCCGTTGCAGCAGCGGGCGCAGGGACTCGACGACCTCGACGAGATTCATCGACGCCGGCTGCAGTGGCTGGCGCCGGGCGAATGCCAGGAGGTGCTTGGTCAGACGCGCGGCCCGCTCGCCGGCGAGGATGATCTGCCGTATGGCGCGATGGCTGTCGCCGCCTGCCGGATCGGCGCTTGCGAGGAAATCGGCGTTACCCAGGATCACATGCAACAGATTGTTGAAATCGTGGGCGATGCCGCCGGTCATCTGGCCGATCGCCTCCATTTTCTGCGCCTGATACGCGCGCGCTTCCGCCACGGCGACGGCGGCATGGAGCCGCCGCTTCTCGGTGATGTCGTTGCCGGTGCCGCGATAGCCGATGAAACGTCCATCATGACCGAGTGCCGGCCTGCCGCTGGTCGAGACGTAAAGCGACGGGCGGTCGGGAAGGGCGATCTCGAACTGGAAATCGCGATAAGAAAGCCTCTGCCGCAGACGGGTTTTGTGCTCCTCGGTCGACATGTCGCCGCAGGTCGACGCGATCAGGCTGTCGCAATCCCTGCCGAGCACCTGGGCGACGTCGACCCCGGTCACCGCGGTGAAATTCGGCGACAAGTAGGACAAGACAAGAATTCTCGTTCATTTCCCAGAACCAGTCGGACGACGCCTCGGCGAAGTCGCGCAGCCGTTCCTCGCTGTTGCGCAGCTCCACCGTCTGGCGATCGAGCATCTCGGTGCGCAGCCGCACCTGATGGCGCAGCGATCGGATCCACACCGCCGCGACCAGGGCGAGGAGCGCCGCCAGCACCGCGACCGCCGCGGCGGCACGCCAGAACGTTCGCCACGCAAACGCCGACCGCAACTCCGGCTGCAGGCTGATCCATTTGCTGTAGATCGCGTGCCGCTCTTCGGGCGTGATCTGCGCCAGCGTCTTCTCGATCACGCTGCTCAGGAGCGGCCAGTCCTTGCGCGTGGCGAACGAGAGGCGGGTGAACAGCCCGGTCTCACCGGCCACGCGAAGATTGCCGATCCCGGCCTTTTGGATCACGTCGATGACGACCGGCAGCGCCTCGATCACGGCGTCGACCGCGCCGAACGAGACCATGTTCAGGGCTGCGCCGAGATTCTCCACCGGCACGACCTGGATGGCCGGATGGTCGGCTTCGATCAGCTCCTGCCAGACATAGCCGGAAACGATCGCGACCTTCTTGCCGTACAGGTCGGTGAGGCTCAGATCTCCGGGCATGTTGCTGCGCGCGATGATGGCGCCCGGCAGTATCAAATGCGGGCTGGCGAACAGCAGGAATTCCTCGCGCCTGGCAGTGTTGGCCGCCGCCGGCAACAGATCGACCTGCCGGGTCCTGGCCGCCTCCAGCACGGCATCCCAGCTCTTCAGATCGACCACCGAAAATCGGATGCCGAGCTTGGTCTCGATGAGGCGTACATAGTCGGCGGCAAGGCCGCGATAGGTTCCCTGCGCGTCGATTTCCTCAATCGGCGGAAACCTCGGATCCGGTGCGATGGAGATCGTCTTCCGGCTCTTGACGAAATTCCATTCGGGCCGATTGAGCCAGGCGGGCTGGTCCTGCCCGGCGGCGAGGTCCGTCGTGGCGACGAGGACCGACGGTACGAGAAACAAGGCGGTGACGAGCCACCAGCGCACGCCGCGCCGAGGTCCTGCCACGCGCTTCGGCGAGCCACATGCAACTGCCGCGAATCGCTCGTGCATGGTCGCGCCGGCCAATCCCCTACGGCAGGTCAAAACAGGCACACGGCCACGGGTCAGGCTGCGTTATCCCCAATGATCCCAACAACCCTGAGGACAAGAATCACGAAAACCGCGATCCGACGTTGAGGTAGATCAATTATCCCCATGCCGATCCCAGCGACGCTGTCGTCATCGGCTCCATGCCTGAGCTTTCAGGATCAGTGATGCACGACTCTCTTGGCGAGCCGATATCGCCGGAGCAGGTGGCGGGCTTCGTCCTCGCCCGGCCGGCCGCGTCCATCCAGGTGCTCTTCGGCATCGGGCCGGAGGCGTTGCGGCGCGCGCTCGACGGCGCCGAGGCCAGGCCGGACGGGCCGCTCGCGCTGTTCCTGCCGCTTGCGGCGGGCGGCACTGCCGAGCGCATCGTCGAAAACGCCGCCGAGGCGCTCGCCGCCGTCGCGCTGAGACTGTGGCCGGTCTGGTTCGGCGAGGCGAGCTTTCTCGGGTGCCGCAACGACACGCTCGGACGCGAGGCGGCGCGGGCGATCATCCGGCGGGCGGCGGAGGCGACGCCGCGCGTGTCGCGGCCGTGGGCCGAGGCGGCGGCGCTCCTGGCGCTCGGCGGATCGCGGCCGCGGGTCGCCGGAACCCCGCCGGAAATCGAGATCGCGCAGCTCTGCCTGTCGATCTGCCGGACCGGGGTGGTCCTGGTCGTCGACCTCGCCGCGGCGGACAACAATTCCCCCGCCCTGGTGCATGCGGCGGAATGGATGGCGCATCATGCCGGTGCCGCTGTCGTCTTGCTGCTCGACGCGGTTCCCGTCCATTCAACGCCGCTCGATCGCATCCTCCATGGCGCGCGCCGGATCATGCCGGACGGCGCTACGGCACCGCCCACGATTGCCGAGGAGGGCGCCGGCGAAGAGCCGTGGCTCGGTCCGGTGCGCGGCAAGCCGCACCCGCTGAGCGAGACCGAGCAGCGGCTGGCGAGCCTCATCGCCCGCGACGTCGAGCTCGCGCCGCTGTTCGCCTTCAACCAGCTCGTCGACACGGTGCGCGGCACGCGGCCGAAGGTGGATCTGGTCTGGGCCGGCGGCCGGCTGGTGGTCGAGCTCGACGGCTTTTCCGATCACGGCGGGCGAGCGGCGTTCATGCACGACCGCCACCGCGATTACGAGCTGAGCTTGAGCGGCTATTCGGTCCTGCGCATCGCCAACGACGAGGTGTCGCAGGATATCGAAAAGGCGGTCGACAAGATCAGGGACATGGTACGATTTTGTCGCATGCGGCAATCGCGGGGGAGTTGATGGTGAAGCTCAGCGAGATGCAGGTTCTGATCCTCTGGGCACTGCTCGGCAAGGGTGGCGAGAGCCAGGCGAAGCTCAAGCCGCAGGTCAAGAAGACCGATCGCGAGGCGCTGCTCAGGGCGGGCATGATCACCGCGGAGAAGCGCGGGCGCGGGACCTGGCTCGAGGCCACCGATGCGGGCTGGGCGTGGGCGGGCGAGAATCTCGGCTCCGCATTGCCCGAGCGCTCGCCGGCGGGAAGCGCGATCCTGCGGGAGTGGCTGACGCGCCTTGATGCATTCATGCGCGCCCGCGACATCGGGCTCGCCGACATTCTCGGGCCGCAGCCGGCGCCGGCTCCCGCGGCCGGCGACCACGCGATCTTACGCGAGCGCATCCGCAACGCCTATCTGGACGTGACCGGCGGAATCTTCAACAGGCGGGCGCTGTTGAGCAATCTGCGCCGGCGGCTGCCCGACGTCGACCGGGCGATGCTCGACGAGGCGCTGCGGCGCATGCAGCACGACAACGAGGCGTCGCTGATGCGGCTCGACAACCCGATCGACATCGCCGAGAGCGACCGCGAGGCCGCGGTCCAGATCGGCAGCGAGCCGCGCCACATCCTGTGGATCTCGCGATGACGGCGGAGCTCGACGCGTTTCGCAGCGTCGACTTCGACTGGACCCGCCAGCTCCGCAGCATCTGGCGCGACCCGCCGTACCACGTGGAGTTGCTCCACCAGGGCGCCGCCGACGACATTCTCGACGATTTCGCCACCAGCACGCGCGATCCCGATCCGGCCAACGAGCCGCTCGGCCGCATCGTGGTCGGCCCGGCGGGCTACGGCAAGACGCACCTGATGGGGGAGCTGCGCCGCCGCGTCTGGCAGATGGGCGGCTCGTTCGTCCTCCTCGATTTCATCGGCATCACGGATTTCTGGTCGTCGGTCGCGCTCGGCTTCCTCAACTCGCTGCAGGTGCGGATGCCCGACGGCAACACCCAGTACTACCGGCTGATCCATCGGCTTGCCTCGATGCTCGAGCTGTCTCCCCGCATGCTCGACATCGCCGGAAGGTTTCGCGGCCGGCCGCGCGAGCTCGTCGCCGAGCTGGTGCGCCTGTTCACCTCCTCGCTGGCACGCCACGACCGCCAAGCCACGCGCCTGCACGAGGATGTCATCCGTGCCCTCGTCCTGATGCTTCCCGACGATCTCGATTGCGGCAGCATCGCCCATGGCTGGCTGCAGGGCATGGAGCTCGATCCGGCGGAGCTGCAGCCGCTCGGATTCCGGCCGGCGAGGAGGCGGCCGATCGACATCGTGCGAGGCATGTGCTGGATCATGAGTCTCGCCGGACCGACGATGATCGCGGTCGACCAGATCGACGCCATCGTCAGCGCCGGCAACGTCCGTTCCCAGGGACGCAATGGCGGAACTCGACGACGAGCAGCGCGAGGCGCAGGGAATGATCGACGCGATGGCGGGCGGCCTCATGGACCTGCACGACGTCAAGCGGCGGGCGGTGACCGTCGTCTCCTCGCTGGAGGCGACCTGGCAGGTGTTCGAGGACAGGGCGACGGCCGCGGTGACCGCGCGCTACAAGGTCCCGGAGGTCCTGGCGTCGATGACCAGCGCCGCGCAGGCGCGATCGCTGGTGCTCGCCCGGCTCGCCGCCGCGTACGGCGCGCGGTCGTTCGCGCCGCCGCATGCGACCTGGCCGTTCGCCGAAAAGGCGTTCGCCACCGCTTCGGGATTTTCGCCGCGGCAACTGCTCAGGGCCTGCGAGGATCACCGCCTGCGCTGCATTGCCGCCGCAGACGTGTCGGAATGCCTGTCGTTCGCCAGGACGCCGGTGGAGGCGCAGGACCTACCGGCGCAGAGCGGCCTCGACGAGGTATTTGCCCGCGAGCGCGCGGCGGCCGACATCGCGGGTCTCGCCGACCAGGAGAACGAGGAGCGTCTGCGCGATCTCATCGCCGACGCGCTCGGCCTCTACACCCGCCATCTCGCGCTGCCCGACGACATCGACGCGGCCGTGCAGAGAGATCCCGACCAGAAGCGGCCGTCGCTGCACGGAAGGCTGTCGTTCACCTTCCGCGCCGAAGGCGATCGCGAGCAGCACTACTGCTTCCGCATCCTCAGCCATTCCAACGCGATCGCGTTCCAGTCGCGGCTGCGCTCGGCGATGACCGCCGCGGGGGTCGACCGGGCGCTGAAATTCCGTCACCTCTTCGTGCTGCGCCGCGACCCGGTGCCGCGCGGCGCCAAGACCGCCGAGCTGGTGGACAAATTCTTGGAGGCCGGCGGCCGGTTCGTCGCGCTCGCCGACGAGGATCTTTCCGCCTTCGTGGCGCTGCGCGCGATGAGCCGTCGCAATCCGCAAGGATTCGACGCCTGGCTCACATCGCGCCGGCCCTTGTTTGATACGCCGCTGCTGCAAGCCGCGGGCCTGTGTCCTCCGGATTTCCTGCAGGCCGAGCGTGCGTCCGACGCGCCGGCTGCGGTGCCGGCGTTCGCCGCAGCAGTGCCGCCGGCCGCAGCCGAGAGCGGGGCGCCCGCTGCCGCGGATGGGTCGCCGGCACGGGGCGCTGTTGCGACCTCAAGAGCCGAAGCAACGCCGTCCCCTGACGCGCGCAAAAAAATCCCGATCGGGCGCCGCTTCGAGCGCGGGGTCGAGGGTGCGCCGGAGTTCCTGCCGGCCGACCTGCTGCCGCGCCATGTCGCGATCCTCGCCGGCAGCGGCTCGGGAAAGACCGTGCTGCTCCGCCGCATCGTCGAGGAAGCGGCGCTGCTGAAAATCCCGGCGATCGTGCTCGACACCAACAACGACCTCGTGCGCCTGGGCGACGCGTGGCCCGAGCGTCCGCCGGGTTTTTCCGACGAGGACGCGGCGAAGGCGCAAGCCTATCGGCGCGAGGTCGAGGTCTCGATCTGGACGCCGGGGCGCAGCGGCGGCAATCCGATCGCGCTCGACCTGCTGCCGGATTTTTCGGCGCTCGGCGACGATCCCGACGAGCGCGGCCAGGCGGTGGAGATGGCGCGCTCGACCCTGGTGCCGTGGATCGGCGCCAGCGGGGCAGGGGCGCGGCTCAGGGAAGGCGTGCTGGCCGATGCGCTCAGGCGCTTCGCGCAAGGTGGCGGCGGCACGCTCGAGGATCTCATCCGCCTGCTCGGCGACCTGCCGGACGGGGTGAGCCAGATCGGCAATGCGGCGAAGCTCGCGACCGCGATCGCCGACCAGTTGCTCGCCGCGGTCGCCACCAATCCGCTGCTGCAGTCGGCGGGGCCCGCGCTCGATCCGCGGCTCCTGTTCGAGGGACGCGGCCGCACCCGGATCTCGGTGATCAATTTCTGCGGCCTGCCCGGCGACGAGGCGCGGCAGGCCTTCGTCAACCAGCTGCAGATGTCGCTGTTCGGCTGGATCCGGAAGAACCCGAGCCCGCGCGGCCGGCTCTACGTGCTCGACGAGGCGCAGAATTTCGCGCCGTCGCAGCAGTCGACGCCGTGCAAGGAGAGCACGGTCTCGCTGGCCGCCCAGGCGCGCAAATACGGGCTCGGCATGATCTTCGCCACCCAGGCCCCGAAGGGGATCGACAACAAGATCGTGTCGAACTGCACCACGCAGTTCTACGGCCGCATGAGCTCGCCGGCGACCATCCAGGCCGCCCGCGAGCTGATCGCCGCCAAGGGCGGCGGCGGCGACGACATCGGCCGGCTGGCGCGCGGGGAATTCTATTTCTCGACGGAAGGATTTTCGCGGCCGGTGAGGATCCGCACGCCGCTGTGCCTCACCTGGCACCCGGAGAACCCGCTCGGCGAGGCCGAGGTGCTGGCCAAGGCGCGGGAGGCGCAGCCAATGGAAGGGGCGCAAGCCGGGTAATCCGCGCAAGGTCGTCTGAAAGGAAGAGGACATGACGACGTTACGCGACAAGATGACGGATCTGCCGGCGCGCCGCCGTGCGCGGGTCGCTGCCCGTGCCCGGGAGCTGATTGCCGAGGAAACCTCTCTTCGTGCGCTCCGCAAGGCTCACCGGAAGACCCAGCAAAAAATCGCCGCCAAGCTCGGCATCGGCCAGGACAGCGTCTCCAGGCTCGAGCAGCGCAGCGACATGCTGCTCTCGACCCTCCGGGAGTATGTGGCGGCGATCGGGGGCAGGGTCCGGTTGCTGGTGGAGTTCAAGGGCAGGCCGGCGATCGAGCTCAAACGTCTCGGCGCTACAAAGGGGAAATCGGCATCAGTACGCCGCAAGGCGGGCTGAGCAGGGCGGCGTGCTCCCGCCGCATATCGGTATCCAGCTCCGCCTGGACTTTGAAGGCCGCGCCGGTAGGCGCGGGGCCGTGCCGATCGATTCCAAACAATTGCAGCAAGCAATCGTTTACCGCGCCCGCAGATCGGCGGGAACCAACCGCGCCCGGCAACCTTTTACCGACGCCTTTCACGGGAGACGGGAGCAGATCATGCAGAATGCGCTCAGGATGCTGGTGGCGGACGATTTCCACCGCGATACGCCGGGTGTTTTCCGAGGTCGCCCAGCGCTCGGCCGTGACGATCACGACCGTCGAGGCGGCCAACGGCCGGGAATGCATGGAGTACCTGGGCTCGGGCGACATCGATGTCGCCTTCGTCGACGTGTTCATGCCGGACATGTCCGGCCTGGAGGCGCTCGGCAAGGTGCGGTTGCGCGGCAACAAGACCTTCGTCACCCTGATGTCGTCGCGGCCGGACGAGCGCTGCATCGCACTTGCCCGCGAGCTTCATGCCTACGAGTTCATGACCAAGCCGTTCGCCGCCGCCGAGATCGAGACGGTCATCGAGACATACGGACGGCTGTCGACGCCGATGCGCGCGCTGATCGTCGACGATTCGGCGACGGTGAGGAGCGTCATCCACCGCGTGCTCGACCGCAGCATTTTTCATATCGACATCACCGAGGCGGCGAGCGGCGAGGCCGCGCTGCAGCTGTGCCGGACCGGAGCATTCGACATCCTGCTGCTCGACTGCAACATGCCCGGGCTCGACGGGATCGAGACGCTGCGGCTGCTGCGCGAAGCCGATCCGGACATCAGGGTGGTGATGATCTCGGGCGAGCGCAACGCGCTGCGCGAGCGCGATGCCTTCAAGGCGGGAGCCGTGGCGTTCTTGCGCAAGCCGTTCTATCCGCGCGATATCGACGATGTCTTCCATCGCGTCTTCGGGCTGATCTCGCCGCGGCTGAGCATCTGCAGGCCCGGCGTGCTCGGGCAGTTCGATGTGGCGATCGCCGGGCGCACCATTGCGATCGCCCACAAGGACAGCGGCCATCTGTTTCAATACTTGTGGTTCCGTGACCCGCCGCACCTGCGCTCGACGCAGATCCGCCCGAACCAGGCGGCCGGCGAGCCGCCGGGCAAGTTCCGCCATGGCGCCGAAAGGGCCGGGATCCACGAGTTGAAGCACGCGCGGCTGGTGGCCTGATCGGCCCCGCCGCGGCGTCGTTGCCGCGATCTGCCCTCAGTCCAGCCGCTTGAACTTCTGCGCCCGCCGTCCGGTGCCGACCTCGGCGGTGTAGAGGTTGCCCTTGGAGTTGATGGCGATGTTGTGAACCCACTTGAACATGCCGGCCATGCGGCCGGCGCGGCCCCAGGAGGCGACGACGTCGCCGGTGTCGCGGGCGAGCGTCACGATCTGGTTGTTGCCGCCGTCGGCGATGAAGATGAATTTTTGCGCCGGGTCCTCCGACAGAACGAGGTCCCAGACCGAGCCGATCCCTTTGACGGCGGTCAGCTTGCCCAGCTCAAGGCGTTCACGCGGAACCCCGCATGGCCACTAGACTGGCGCTGGGCGCCGTCCCGCCACCGAGAGCATGCCGGCGTGGCCGCCTGTGCTGACCACGCCTGGCGACGGAGAGGTTCAGATCCCTCCAAAAAAGAAGGACGCTCCGGCAACCGGTTTGCGGCGCTCGCGCAGCGGCATGCCTTCATATGGGTAGACCGGATGGGCCAGCACGCCCTCTTCGTGTGACGGCAGCAAGAAGTCGGCGCGCTTGTCCAACTCCTCGATGCTCCTCCAGCCGTCGACGGAATTGACGAAGCGGGCCGGCACCCAGTAGCGCCAATTCTCCTCCAGGTTGGGCTCCATGTTGCGCCATTGAAATATCGCATCGCCGGCGATCACGATGTCGCCGGCAACGGTCTTCACGGTCACTGCTTGCTGGCCCATGCTGTGTCCCGGTACCGGAAACACGCTGACGCCGGGGACAATCTCGACGTCGCCTTCGACAAGCTCGAAATGGCAGCCGATGAAGGGCGCCTCGACGCCGAGGACCGGGAACTCATAGGATCGATAGTAGAGCGGCAGCGGGTTGTGCGCCCACAGCAATTCCGTCGGCGTGCAGATGTAGCGCGCGTTCTTGAACTCCTTCATGCACTGGACGTGGTCCCAGTGCAGGTGGGTGAAGAGCACGATGTCGATCTCGGCCGGATCGACGCCGAGACGGCGCAAGGCTTCCGGACTCTCGACGCAGCCGCGCTTCTGACATTTGTGGTGATACCTGGTCGCGCGTGCCTCCTCGCCGAGGCCGGTATCGACCATGATCTTGTGCTCGCCGGTATCGACGTAGAAGCACAGGGTCGGATTCCAGATCTTTTCTCCGGCCTTGCCTTTCCAGAAGATGTAGGTGCCGAGGTCGGCTTCCAGCCAGCCGGTGTTGATCGGGTAGATTCGCGTTTTCTCGACAGACATCCCAGTTCTCCGTTTCGCCCGCGTCGTCTGCTGCGCATGGCCAGCGGACGGACCTGCGGCGGCGGTCCCGCCGCCAGCCGCGGGCCGCAATGTCAGTTATTGTATACCAAAATGCTGCTATGTCGACAAGATTAGTCCAAAGTCCCGCCCGGGAGGCCGTCCAGTAGCCCGGTCTGCAACACGCTCTGGCCCGATTGGGATGAGTGTGCACGCATCGCCGCGTAGGCATCGTTGGGCTGGCTGCTGTTGATCGTCTTGACGATCTCGCTGTGCGCCTCATAGGACACCGCAAGGCTCTCCGCATCGGCAAAACGGGCGTTTCGAAACGGCGCCGTCCGAAAACGGAAGCTGTGCGCCATTTCGGCGATGTAACGGTTGTGAGTGCCTTGATAGATGATTTCGTGGAACTTCTGGTTGCAGCGGATGTAGGCGCGCGGATCGTTGGCGTCACGCGCAACCCGGCACTGGCGATGCGCCTCCTCGAGCTGCATGCGCTCGAACAGGCTCATGCGCCGTGCCGCGAGCATGGCGCAGAGCGCTTCGATCTCGGTCATCGCTTCGAACATTTCGGCGAGCTCTTCGGGGGAAATCTGGGTGACGTAGATCCCGCGGCGCCGCCGGTTGTCGAGCAACCCGTTGGCCGCCAGCATGCGGATGGCCTCGCGAACCGGGGTCCGCGACACGCCAAAGCGTGCGGCGAGGGACTGCTCGTCGAGCTTGGCACCGGGGGCGAGATCGCCTTCGGCGATCTCGCGGGTCAACGTCTTGAGGATCGTTTCGGCGATCGGGACAGTGGGCGCAGGCCGCGGCTTCGTGGATCCACGAGCGGACAGACGACGACGTTGCATTGAAATCCCTCAGTGATTGAGCGCCTTGCGGTACTTCTCCGCATCCCAGTCGACGAGCTCGCCGACCTCCGCGTCGGTGAGGTAACGCAAGCGGGCGTCGGACGGTACGCGCGACAGGACGTCGGCCAGGCAACGAAGCATCGCTTCCACGCCGAACCGCGGGGAGCGATCGAGAAGAACGCCGTGGCCGGCGACGAGAATGCAGGGCGGGAATTCTCCCATGACGTCGCGGTATTCGTCCGCGACCTGCCCGGCCTGATCCGGCGTTCTCGCGACGTCCATCACGGGGCCGAGGAACACCACATGGTCAGGGTAGAGGGCGCCGCGTTCCGCGAGCGCAAGAACCATCGGGTCGCGGCCCAGGACATGGATTCCAGGATCCGCCGGCAGACGAAATCGCGCGACGTCATGCCGGTCCGCCAGGACCGTTGTCGGGGCGGTTGAGGCCGGCGTCGGCGCCGGCTGCTCCAGTCGCCGTTCGATGTCCGCAATCCGGCTTTCGATCTCGGCGCAGTCGGCGCCTCCGATCACGACGCCGTGGTTGCCGAGAACAAGGATGTCGGGCCCCAGATGCGCGGCTCCTGCCGCCGCCCAGGTCAGGGGCAGGCCGGGGCGGGCGTAGGGCACCCACGCCCACTTCAGGCCCTCGAGACGCTCGGCGACCCGCTCCCGGCCATCCGCGCGCACGGCCCAGGCCAGGACGTTCACGGAGTGAAGGTGGAACACGAATCGGTGCGGCATCACGGCGTGGAGGCTGGTCTCGATCGACGGCCGCAATACCGGGTTCCCGACGACGCATCCGGAGGCGGGATCGGGACTGCCGGCCGAGATCGCGTTTCGCACGCCATCAAGCCTGACCGCGACGAAGATCGCCTCCGTTTCGGCGGCGGCAAGGAGCTTGCCTGAAGCCTTTATCCACAGGCGATCTCCGACCTTGCACGACGTGTTGCCGCCGCTCGCCTGGATCAAGGCGGGGTCGCGTCCGAGACGCGCCGACAAGGACAGGAACGCCGGGACGCCCTCGATACGCGTGTCGAGCGTGGGCTCGTCCTCACTCACGGGGATGCTCCGGAGCAGCCGGGTGAACAGCCTCAATGCCGTCCTCGGCCCCGTGGCGAGAGCCCGTGAGCGGAACGCGACACCGATGATGCTTCCCGAGATTGTACATTCGTCGACGATTTCGCGTCATAGGCGTCGGAAATGCCCGAGCGCGGCAACAATGAGTGCCACGGTTTGCATTTCCTCTTCCCTTTTGTACACAAAACGTCTATCTTGTCGACATAATTCGTTCCCGATGAGCGCTCCCGCTCAATGCCGATGAGAGGAAACGTGGCCGGAATCATGTTTCTGCCCGGTATCGGGTCGCTGGCAGACACCTATGACGCCTTCCTGATCGACCAGTGGGGCGTGCTGCACCACGGCCGACCAGCCGGTGCGGCGGCGCTCGGCGCGCTCAAGCTGCTGCGGGAGGCGGGCAGGCGGATCGCCATTCTCACCAACTCCGGTCGGCGCGCTGCCGAGAACCGGAAGCGACTGGGCGAGCTCGGCTTTCCCTCGGCGCTTTTCGATGCCGTCGTGTCGTCGGGCGAGCTCGCCTGGCGTCATCTTGCCGAACGGACCATTCCGTGGCTGCGCGACGTCGGGCGCCGCTGCCTCTTTTTCTCTCATGACGACCGCAGCTATCTCGAAGGGCTCGATCTGGAGCCGGTCGACGACCCGGATGTCGCCGATTTCATCCTCGCCGTCGGCGTCGATGCGGCCAACCGCACGTTCTCCGACTATGAGCGAATCCTGCAGCATGCCTGGCAGCGTCGCCTGCCCATGATCTGCGCCAATCCCGATCTGCGAACCCCCGATGGCGACCGAATGCTCTACGGATGCGGTTCCGTGGCGGCGCGTTACGCGCAGTGGGGTGGCGAGGTCACGTATTTCGGCAAGCCATATCCGGAGATCTTCCTGAATACACTCGAGTCGCTGGGCGGCGCCGCGCGCAAGCGGGTTCTGGTGGTCGGCAACTCGCTGGTTCACGACATCGGCGGGGCGCGGAACGCCGGTCTCGACAGCGCTCTGGTTCTCGACGGAATCCACGCGAGGGAAACCTCCGGGATCGGCGAGACCCGCGAAGACGCCGTTCGCATCCTGTGCCGCCGACAAGGGGTCGAACCCGACTACGCGATGCCGTCATTTCGGTGGTGAACGAAAGCGCGAGTGGAGAGCAGGTCGATGCAGATGCGGGCCGAACGAGAAGCGGTCGTCGAGTACGGGCGCAAATTGCTCAGCTTTTCGCTGACGACCGGCACCGGCGGCAATGTCAGCACGATCAATCGCGCGTCGGGGATCGCAGCCATCAGCCCGAGCGGGATGAACTACGACATCATCCGAGCCGAGGACGTGGTGCTGGTGTCGATCGAGGGAAGGATCGTCGAGGGGCATCGCAAGCCGTCGTCGGAAACTCCCCTGCACCTCGCCCACTACCGCGCGCGCGCGGACGTCAACGCGGTCATCCACACGCACCCGCCGTTCGCCACCACCGTCGCCTGTCTGGGCTGGGAAATCCCGGCCCTGCATTACCTGGTCGGCTTCTCCGGCAAGAAGGTTCCGCTCGCACCCTACGCGACCTACGGCAGCGAAGAGCTTGCCCGCGTCACCGCACGGGCGATCGGCTCGCACAATGCCGTGCTGATGGCCAATCACGGCATGCTGACCGTCGGCAAGGACCTGGCATCGGCGTTTGCCGCCTCGGAGATCGTCGAGCTGATGGCCCGGCTGTTCCTGCAGGCGAAGAGCGTCGGCGAGCCGCGCCTCCTGTCCGATACCCAGATGGACGACGTTCTCCTCAATTTCGGATCCTACGGACAGAGGTGCTGAACACGGGGAGGCCGTTCAGCCTGCGCAAGCTCGACAGGGGGCAGCATTGGTCGAAATCGTTCTCGAAGGCGTCTCCAAGCGGTTCGGTGCCAATACCGTCATCCAGGACTTCAGCCTGACCATGCCGGACAACGAGTTCACGGTCCTGGTCGGCCCGTCCGGCTGCGGCAAGTCGACCGTCCTGCGCATGATCGCCGGTCTCGAAGAGCTCTCGGAAGGCGAGATCTACATGGACGGCAGGCCCATCAGCCACTGCGAGCCCAAGGACCGCGACGTCGCCATGGTGTTCCAGGACTACGCCCTCTATCCGCACATGAACGTCGCCCGGAACATGTCGTTCGCGCTGCGCCTCGCCCACTACGAGAAGGACGAGATACAGCGACGCGTCACCCGCGTCGCCGAGATGCTGAACATCCAGGATCTGCTGTCGCGCAAACCACGGGAGCTATCGGGCGGCCAACGCCAGCGGGTGGCGATGGGACGTGCGCTGGTGCGGGACGCCAGCACGTTCCTGTTCGACGAACCGCTGTCGAATCTCGACGCCAAGCTGCGTACCCAGATGCGTGCCGAGCTGGCGCTGATGCGCCAGCGCGTGCGCAAGAACATGGTCTACGTGACCCACGACCAGATCGAAGCGATGACTCTCGCCGACCGGATCGTCGTCATCTCGAAAGGTCGCATCATGCAGGTCGGTACGCCCGAGGCGCTGTTCAAGCGCCCGGCCAACAGGTTCGTTGCGGGTTTCATCGGCAGCCCGTCGATGAACTTCTTCGATGCCGAGCTGTCCTGTTCGCACGATGTCCCGACCGTGGTCCGCGAGGATTTCTCCCTGACGTTGGACCCGGCCACGGCAGCGCACCACGGCATTGCGGCCGGCTCTCCGGTGGTCATCGGGATCCGTCCGACGAGCTTCCGGCCGGTCGCGAGCGGCGAGAGACCGCCCAATCTGCTCCGCGCCGAGGTCCAGGTGTCGGAGTATGTCGGCAGCAACTCGGTCGTGCTGACGAAAATCGGCAATTCGCAGGTGACCATCGACATTGGCTCGGACGTGCCGATCGACATCGGCCGGATCCTCGACGTCTCGGTGGAACCGCAGGCGATCCACCTGTTCGACGCGACAACCGGAGAGATGCTCTGACGTCCAATCGTCGAGAGACATCCCGGTCAATTGAGGAGAAGAAGCGATGACAAGGCGGCTTCAACGACTGCTAACCGGACTTGCGGTGGGAACGGCGGTCTGTGTCGTGGCGCTGGCGAGCGCTCTTGCCGGCCCGTACGACAAGTACAAGGGCACCACGCTGGTCGTCAACTTCCCGGCTCATCCGGCCTACGATCCGGTCAAGAAGCTCCTGCCCGAATTCACCAAGGAGACCGGCATCAAGGTCGAGGTCGACGAACTGCAGTACATGCGCATGCACGACAAGCAACTGCTGGAGATGAGCAAGCCGACGGGGGATTACGACGTCATTTCCTACGTCATCATGTGGAAGACCGAGTACGTGGCGAAGGGCCTGCTGCAGGAGCTCGCGCCGTTCTTCGTCAATGCGGCGCTCGCCGATCCCGATTACGATGCCGCCGACATTCTCAGGGCCTATATCGAGCCGGTCGGCATCGTCGGCGGCCGAAAGGGCTATCTCACCGGCGTCACCGGCGCGCTCTACGGTGTTCCGTTCGGAGCCGAGACGTCGGTTCTCGGCTATCGCAAGGACATATTCGACAAGCACAAGCTGAAGGTGCCGACGACCTACGACGAGCTGATGGATCTCGTGTGCAAGTTCAAGGACCTCGAACCGGGCATGTCCGGCCTGACCAGCCGCGGCTCCGCCGGCCACCAGGTCGGCCACGCCTGGCTGCTGCACCTCAACCCGCTCGGAGGCGCTGTGTTCGACGATCACTGGAAGCCGGTCTACGACAGCCCGGCCGGAATCAAGGCCGCGGAATACCTGAAGAAAATTCTGGAGTGCGGCCCCGAAGGCGGCAACGCATTCGGCTTCGACGAGATGAAGAACGCCTTCCTGCAGGGCAAGGCGGCGATGTATCTCGACACGCTGGCGATCGCCGGCGAGGTCGACGACCCGACCAAGTCGAAGGTTGCCGGCAGGGTCGCCTGGGCTCCGCATCCGAAGGGGGTGCAGTACGCGTCGGAAACCGGAGGGTTCGGCATCGCCATTCCGCGCAACTCCAAGCAAAAGGACGCGGCATTCCTGCTGGTGCAGTGGCTGACCAGCAAGGCCACCGACAAGAAAGTCGCGCTCGCCGGAGGCTCGCCGAGCCGAATGTCGACCTTTCTCGATCCCGAGCTGCAGAAGAAGTATCCCTACTATGCGACGTTTGCGGAAGCCTTCAAGACGGCGGCCTACGACTGGCGCCCGCTCATCGCCGAATGGGGTGAGCTCAACGCCCCGACGCTGGGCGTCGCGCTCTCCGACGCCATGACCGGAAAGAAGTCGATCCAGCAGGCGTTCGCCGACGTCAAGCCGCGCGTCATGGAGATCATGACCAAGGCGGGCTACTACAGCTGGACCAAGTGACGTGCCCTCGCCGTCAAACCCGACGGCGGCGCTCGCTCTTCCCCGGGGGGCTGCCCCGGGGAACACGGGCACGGGCCGGCGCAATGTGCGGCGCCGGCGAGGCCGGCGAGCGCTGAACCGCTCGACACCCTACCTGTTCCTGCTGCCGGCCGTCGCCTTCATGGGTGTCGGCCTGTTCTATCCGGTGTGCCGGTCGGTCTGGCTCAGCTTCCACGACTGGAAGCTCGGCACGCCGCCGGCGAGCGCCGTCTATGCCGGGTGGGAGAACTACCTGTCGTTGCTGCGCGACCCGAACGTCTATGCATCGACCGGCGTGACGTTGAAATTCGCCTTCATCGTGGTCGTGCTGGAGGTCGTGCTGGGTGTCGCGCTGGCTCTGCTGCTGGAGCGGCCGATCCGCGGCATGTCGCTGTTCCGTACCGTCTTCATCCTGCCGATGATGATCTCTCCGGTCGTCGTCGGCCTGATCTGGCGTTTCATGTACAGCGAGCAGTTCGGAATCCTTAACAAGGTCGCCAAGGCGATCGGTCTCGGCGGTATCCCCTGGCTGTCATCGCCCAACATGGCGCTGCCCTCGGTGATCATCGCCGACGTGTGGCAGTGGACGCCGTTCATCTTCATTCTCGCAATGGCAGCCCTGCAGAGCCTGCCGGCCTCGGCGCTCGAGGCGGCCCGGATCGACGGCGCCAGCCCGTGGCAGGCGATCTGGCACGTCAAGCTGCCGCTGATGATGCCGGTCATCGTCATCGCGACGCTGCTCCGGCTGATCGACGCCTTCAAGGTTCTGGAGGTGATCTACATCATGACCGACGGCGGGCCGGGTCTGAGCACCGAGATATTGTCCCTGCACATCTACAAGACCGCGTTCGTCAGCCAGCAGCTCGGGCGTGCCTCGGCGCTGTCCAACCTGCTGCTGTTGATCGTGCTGCTGCTTTCGATCGGGCTGTTCGTCTTCAGCAAGGCACGTGAGCGGCAGTTGCGACGAGTGGCACGCTGAGGAGAACACCGTGGCGGCAGCGCGCAAAAGGACCAACGCCGGCGGAACGCTGCTCTACTACGCGCTGCTGATCGCGCTGTCGCTGATGTGCCTGGGGCCGATCATCCTCATGCTCGCGACTTCGCTGCAACTGAAGACGCAGATCTTCGACGACAAGACGACCTTCCTGTTCATGCCCACGCTGACCAACTATTTCGCGGTGTTCGGCAAATCCCGCCTGCCGCAGTATCTGACGAACTCGCTGATCATCGGGCTGGTGTCGAGCGCGGTCACCTTGATCGTCGGCTGCATGGCGGCTTACGCGCTCGTGCGCTTCGATTTCATGGGACGCGACACGGTGTCGGTGACGACGCTCCTCATGCGCATGGTTCCGCCGGCGGTGCTCACCGTTCCGGTCTTCATGATCTGGACGTACGACTTCCATCTGGAGAACACGCTGTCGGGAGTCATTCTCGTCTACATCGCGCTCAATCTGCCGTTCGTGGTGTGGATTCTGCAGAGCTTCATCCAGCAGTGTCCCCCGCAGCTCGAGGAAGCAGCGCGCATGGACGGCGCCAATCCGCTGCAGACGTTCTTTCTCGTGGTGCTGCCGGTGATCCGGCCGGGGCTAGCGGCGGCGGCGATCTTCACGTTCCGCATCTCCTGGAACGAGTTCATCCTCAGCCTGGTGCTGACGAATCGGTTCACGCGCACGATGCCGGTCATGGTCTCCCTGTACATCACCGAGCACAACATCGAGTGGGGTCAGATCATGGCAATCGGGACCCTGATCGCGATTCCGCCGCTCATCTTCACATTCGTTGCCTCCAAGCAGATCATCACCGGGCTCACGGCCGGTGCGGTGAAGGGCTAGCAGATCATGGCGCCGAGATGTGCTTCACGGCATGTCGCGATCATCGGTACCCTCGATACTAAGGGTCCGGAGATCGCGTTCCTGCGGGAATGCATCCGGGCACATGGGCTGCTGGTCAAGGTGGTCGACGTCGGCATCCGCGGGACGCCCGCCATTGCCGGCGAGGTATCGCGAGAGGCGGTAGCCGCCGAACTCGGATGCACCATCGAAGACATCCGCCGCGGCTGCGACGACAAGGTCGTTCCGATGGGCAAGATGGCCGAAGGCGCGACGCAGGTCCTGGCGCGATGGGCAGGCGAAGGACGGCTGGCTGGCGTCATCTCGATCGGCGGCGGTGTCGGCACATGGATCGCCGCCGCGATCATGCGGGAATTGCCGATGGGCCTGGCGAAAATATTGGTCTCGACGCTGCCCTTCGACATCCGGCCGCTGCTCGGGACCAGGGACATCGTGGTCATCCCGTCGATCGTCGATGTACTCGGCCTCAATCCGATACTTCGGCTCATTCTGACCAACGCCGCGGCGGCGCTGGCGGGGATGGCCGGCGCGATACCGCCGCCGACTACGGGCAAACGCGTCATCGGGCTGACGGGCCTCGGCATCACCAACGAGGCGGTGCTGACCGCACGGGAGGTGCTGGAAGCCGATGGATTCGAAGTCGCAGCCTTCCATGCCGTCGGCATGGGGGGAAAGGCGTTCGAGGCATCGATCCGCGAGGGCATGTTCCCGGGCGTGCTCGATCTGACCACGCACGAGATCACCGATGACGTCTTCAACGGCACCGGCAAGCCTGGATCGGAACGGATGGAGACGGCCGGCCGAATGGGTATTCCGCAGGTGATCGTTCCCGGCGGCGTCAGCATCATAAGCCGCGGTCCGCTGGAGACCATCAGTCGGACGGAGCGCGCCGGAGTCTTCTACCGACACAGCACGTCCTTCACTCATGTGCGGGTGCCGGCGCAGGGAATGCGTCGTGTGGCTCGCCTGTTTGCCCGCAAGCTGAACACGGCAGTCGGACCGACCGCCGTCCTCATTCCGCTACGTGGTTTTTCAGATCAGGACCGGCCGGGAGGCAAGGTTCACGATCCGGCTGCCAATGCTGCCTTCGTCGAAAGCCTGAGAAGACACGCTCACGGCCACGTCGACATCATCGAAATCGACGCGCACATCAACGATCGTTCTTTTGTGGTCGAGGCATGTCGGCTGCTGAAGGACATGATGAACAGGAGCTGCTGTGGTGAATAGCATTCCGACCAGAAAACGCGAGCTGATGGCGATCGCGAAGCGCTGCTTCGACCGCGGGCTGCAGACCGGCAGCGGCGGCAACCTCAGCATCCGCTGTGACGCCCGGGATCAGGTGATCATCAAGCCGACCGGGGTCGGCTTCCTCGAGTGCAACGAGGACAACCTCCTCGTCGTCGCCCTCGACGGTACGATTCTCGAGGGCACCGCCAAGCCGAGCCAGGACATGCCATTCCACCTCGGCATCTATCGTGTTCGCGATGACGTCAACGGCATTGTCCATGTCCATTCACCCTGGGCCACCGCATGGGCAGCCACCAGCCAGGAGATACCCTGCCTGACGGTGCATTCGCGTGCGAAACTCGGTCGGATTCCGCTGATCCCCTGCGGGCCGAACGGCGGCAATCAACGCGCGGAAGACATCGTCGACGCCTATCGTGATCGTTCGCTTCGCGCCCTCATTCTCGAAGACCACGGGTCCGTCGGGGTCGGCAAGAGCGTGCTCGCCGCCCAGCACATCGTCGAGCTCATCGAGGAAACCGCCCAGGTCGCCGCAATGGCGCGCGTGCTGGCCAGATAGAGCAAGCTCCTTCGATCCGCAGTTCGCCACCATCGAAGGCGATGGGCGAAAGAGAGGCAATCAGGAGACCCGCATGCCTGCGCCGGAGGTTGTTCTCGGCATCGACATCGGCACATCAGGAGTGAAGGTTCTTGCCGTCGAGCCCGGCGGTACCATCCTCTCGCGTGGTTCTGCGGCACTGCCGAAGCCGGTGCCGGTCGGCGCCGGTTGCGAGCAGGACGCCGAATTGTGGTGGAGGGCCAGCGAACAGGCGATCCGCGAGGCCGTGGCGAAGCTGCCCGGCTCCGCTGTCATCGCCGCCGTGTCGGTCGATGCGACTTCCGGGACGATCGTTCCGGTTGGGCCGAGAATCAACCCGCTGCGGCCGGGCTTCATGTACAACGACGGACGCGCCGGGCGCCAGGCCGCGATCCTCAATGAACTGGGCGCGGCGACGCTGTCGCGGCTCGGCTATCGGTTCAATGCCTCGTTCGCGCTGCCCAAGATTCTCTGGCTGCTCGAAAACGAGCCGGACATGATGGAGAAGGCCGAGCTCATTCTTCATCAGTCCGACTTCATCACCGCGCGGCTGACGGGTGCGACGGCCTGCAGCGACGAGTCGAATGCGCTGAAGACCGGTTTCGACATCGCGGAAAGAAAATGGCCGGATTATCTCTCGAGGGTCGGCATCGATGCAGCGCGGTTGCCGCGCGTCCTGCCGATCGGCGCAACCCTCGGCCAGGTCTCGGCGGACGCGGCCCGTGCGCTCGGCCTGCCACGCGGATGTCTCGTGGTCGCCGGCATGTCCGACGGCACCGCTGGTTGCGCGGCGTCGGGCGCATCGAGGATCGGCGACATGGCCTCGACGCTCGGCACCACCATCGTCTGGAAAGTGATCGCGTCTTCGCTCGTCTGCGACCCGCAAGGGCGCCTGTACTGCCATCGCCATCCGGGCGGCGGCTTTCTACCCGGTGGTGCCGGCAATGCCGGGGGAGGGGGGATCGCGGCGTTCTGTGCAAAGGCCGGTGGGGATCGGGACGGTACACTCGAACTCGATGCAGTCAAAGGTTCGCGCCGATCGACCGAGCGGTGCGATCACCTACCCGCTGCCGGGCGTCGGCGAACGCTTTCCCTTCGTTGACGGCGCTTTTGCCCCCTTCTCGACCGCGGATCCGGACGATCCGGTGGAGATGTATGCCTCTTGCCTGGAAGGGCTCGCATGCATCGAGCGTTGGGGCTACGAGGTCGCCGCCGAGCTTGGCGCGGAGTGCGACGGTACAGTGTGGACGACCGGCAAGGGCGCCGAGATCGACGTGTGGATGCAGATCCGTGCCAATGTGCTGAACCGTCCTGTCGCCCGCTCGGCCTGCGCCAAATCCGCCTTCGGCAGCGCGCTCGTCGCGGCCATGAACGTGTGGTTCGGCGGCTCCTGGCAGGGGGCCGCAAACGCGATGGTTCACGAAGTCTTCCGATGTGAGCCCAACCCTGCCGTACGCACCGTTTGGGACGATCAGTACGCTCGTTTCCGCGGCCTGTGCGACGAACGGAGAACAGCCGAGCCATGACCGTGGGAAACGAACTCGTTGCCTTCCGTGAGTGCGATGTGCGCGGCGTCTATCCAGACGAGCTCGACGAGGAGCTTTTTCTGCGGATCGGCTGGGCATTGGGCCGAGACATCTGCGCCGCCAGCGGACCAGACGACCGAGTGGCGGTGGTCGGTGGAGACGCGCGTCTGTCGACACCGACCCTCCGGCAGTCCCTCCTTGCCGGACTGTCGTGCCATCCGGTCCATGTTCTGGACCTCGGCGCACAGGTGCCGACACCAGTCATCTACTGGTCAAAATCGGTCCGAAAGGCGCGCGCCGCCGCCATCGTCACGGCCTCGCACAATCCTCCCTCGTGGAACGGGCTCAAGGTCATGAACGGCGCCTTTCCACCCGTCCCCGAGGACATATTGACACTGGCGAGGACGGATTGCGCCGCGGCAATTCGGCAGCAGCCACGGTGCGGTACGATCGAGATCGTTCCCGACGAGGTCGGGCGCTATCTTGCGTCTCTGCACGACGCGTTCTCGGATCGCGGCATCGAGGGACTGAAAATCGCGGTTGATCCCGGCAACGGTTGTCTCTCCGGTATAGCGGCGCAGGCGTTCCGAGATCTTGGCGCGTCGGTCGTCGCCCTCCACGACCAGATCGACGGCCTGTTCCGCGAACGGCATCCGGATTGCGCCATTCCGGCTCACCTGAAGTCGCTTCAGACGGCAGCCGCCGAGCACGGTGCAGCCTTGGGGATCGCCTTCGACGGCGACGGCGACCGCATCAACGTCGTCGATGGCCGAGGCCGCGTGCTGGGCGCGGAGAGACTCGCGATGGTCCTTCTGCGCGGCCCGCTCAAGCCAGCTGCGGGGGACCGGGTCGTCCTCGACGTCAAATGTTCGTTTCATCTCGATCGCCTTGTGACCGCGCTCGGCGGCGAACCGGTACGCTGCAAGAGTGGTCACGCCTTCATGAAGCGGACCGTTCTCGAACGAAGAGCGCTTGCCGGGTTTGAGGTCTCGGGACACATCTTCCTGCGACTGATCGATGGCCGAGACGATCCGCTGTTCACCGCCCTCTTGCTGGCCGCTTGGCTTGGCCGGGAGAAGCTCGAACTTGCCAGGCTGGTCGATGCGCTGCCTCCAATGCTCATGACCGAAGATATCCGTATTGCGCTGTCGCCCGATGAGATCGGCCGAATTGTCGCCGCATGCGGAGAAGGCTTGTCAGGCGCGACCCCGCAGACGATTGACGGTGTCCGGTTGATTTGGCCGGACGGTTGGCTCCTTGTGCGGCGCTCGATCACCGAGCCGAAGATCACCATGCGGCTGGAGGGCGAGACGCCTGCCGCGCTCCGCAGAATCGCGGCGCTCTTCGGACAGGAGTTCCCGTCCTTAGACGGCCACGTCGCCGGTGCGATCGAAAAAGCGCTCGGCGTCGAGTAGGGTTTTCAAGGTCGGTTGATTTGGGAGGTCAAGTCGTCGCCGCGATCCGCCCTCAGTCCAGCCGCTTGAACTTCTGCGCCCGCCGGCCGGTGCCGACCTCGGCGGTGTAGAGGTTGCCCTTGGAGTCGATGGCGATGTTGTGAACCCACTTGAACATGCCGGCCATGCGGCCGGCGCGGCCCCAGGAGGCGACGACGTCGCCGGTCTCGCGGGCGAGCGTCACGATCTGGTTGTTGGCGCCGTCGGCGATGAAGATGAATTTTTGCGCCGGATCCTCCGACAGAACGAGGTCCCAGACCGAGCCGTTCTGCAAGGTCTGCGGCTCGACGCGAAATTCCTTCACGAAGGTGCCGTCCTTGCGAAAAACCTGGATGCGGTCGTTGGCGCGGTCGCACGCATAGACCAGGCCGTCATTGGCGAGCCGCACGCAGTGCACCGGGTTGGCGAACTGCTTTGCCAGCGGGGCCTTCGGGTCGTAGGCCGGCTGCTTGTCGTCGTTGGGCTGGTTGCCGTAGGCGCCCCAGTGCCGCTTGTGGGCGCCGGTCCTGGCGTCGAGCACAAGGACGCGGCGGTTGAGATAGCCATCGGCAACGTAGAGCTCGCCCGCCGCCTCGTCGATCTGGATATGGGCCGGCCGGCCCAGCTGGGTCGGGCTGTTGGACCCCCCGGTCGAGGCGGCCTTGCCGATCTGCTGCAGGAATTTTCCGTCGGGGGTGAACTTCAGAACCTGATGGTCGGACGCATCGTTGCCGGCGAGCCAGACATTGCCGTCGCGGTCGACCATGATGCCGTGCTCCTGCTTGGGCCAGTCGTAGCCCGCCCCCGGACCGCCCCAGGAGCGCAGCAGGTTGCCGTCGGCGTCGAACTCGAGGACCGGAGGCGCCGCCGTGCAGCATTTCGTCGCTGGCGGGTTAAGGGTCGCGCCCTTCTCGTCGTCGACCAGGGTGGACGGGCGGTGGATCACCCAGACGTGGTCCCGGGCATCCGTCGCGATGCCCGCGACCTGGCCCAGAATCCAGTTGTCCGGCAATGGCTTCGGCCAGAACGGCTCGACCGCGAAATGCGGCACCTCGGCGGCCCGCGCCGGCCCCACGCCACCCGGAACGGCCGCTCCGGCCGCCACTGCGGCCGCAAGAGCGACCGGCAACCAATTGATGGCGTTCATCGTTTCCTCCCTCTATGATGGCCGGCGCCGATGCGAACTCGTGCTCTCGCTCGTTGCCGGAATGTTAATCGACCGCGCAGGGGCGGCCAGGGCGCGTTGAACGGTACTTACCAAAAGGGCGACCAATACCAATATAGGGCATGCCTTTTAGGCACCTGGGAGGTTATCAGATGATCAGCCTGCGTGACTTCCGCCCGTTCGTAGCGCTCATCGCGCTCGCGAGCGTGCTCGTCTTCGTCACTGCGGCCGACGCCCGTGTCGGCGGCGGCTCCGGCATGGGGAGCCGCGGCTCGCGCACCTTCAGCGCGCCGCCTGCCACCACGACGGCTCCCAACAGCGCCCGTCCGATGGAACGCACCGTGACGCAGCCGACCCGGCCCGGCGTCAACCAGCCGGCGGCTCCGTCCCCCGGCCTGTTCGGCGGCATGTTCGGCCGTGGTCTCATGGGTGGGCTGCTCGGCGGACTGCTGGGGGCCGGCCTGTTCGGTATGCTGTTCGGCCATGGCATGTTCGGCGGCCTCGGTGGGATGGCGTCGATCTTCGGGCTGCTGATCCAGCTCGCTTTGGTGTTCTTCGTGGCACGGCTGGTATGGAACTGGTGGCAGCGCCGCCAGCACCCGGCGCTTGCCGGCGCCGCGCCGATGGCGCGCGACGCGCCGCCTAGTTCCGGCGGTTTCGGCTCCGGCTTCGGGTTCGGCGGGTTCGGCGGCGGCAATGCGGCGCCGGCAGCGGAGGCCGGGACGCCGATCACCCTCGACAAGGCGGATTTCGACACCTTCGAGCGGCTGCTCAAGGAGGTCCAGGCCGCCTACGGCGCAGAAGATCTCAACGCCCTGCGCGCCCGGGTGACGCCGGAAATGGTCTCCTACATGGCCGACGATCTGGCCAAGAATGCCAGCCGCGGCATGGTCAACCGGGTATCCGACGTCCACCTCCTGCAGGGCGACCTGGCGGAGGCCTGGCGCGAGGGCGACACCGACTATGCGACCGTGGCGATGCGCTTCTCGGCGATCGACAAGCTGGTCGATCGGACGAGCGGACGCGTGGTCGAGGGCGACGACAATCCGGTCGAGGCGACCGAGCTGTGGACGTTCCGGCGCGATCACGGCGGCGACTGGACGCTGTCGGCGATCCAGCAGAGCTGAGCTTTGCTCGAGGTTCCTTCCGTCCGGCTTGCGCCGGACGGAAGTTTTTTTGCGCCTGCCAGCCGGTAACCGCTGCCGGCGAAACGCGAAAACCTTGACCCGGCCCCCAATCCGTGCCAAGAGCGCGCCGCAACCGGTTTTCGGCCTGATCTCTTGCTGACACGCTGCCGTTTTTTGGGCTGCGCCTACAAGATTTCCCAAAACTCGGATTGTTGCCGGTCGTGCGACGCGCGCCGACCGGTCGACACTGGAAGCGTGCAACGACAGGAGGGCTCATGCCCGTAGGCACCGTGAAATTCTTCAACATGCAAAAAGGTTTCGGTTTCATCCAGCCGACCGACGGCTCGAAGGACGTCTTCGTCCATATCAGCGCCGTCCAGCGCGCCGGCATGCAGACGCTGGTCGAGGGCCAGAAAGTGTCCTTCGACGTGGTGACCGAGCGCGGCAAGACCGCGGCGTCGAACCTGCAGGCCGCCTGAAGCGCGCCCGCACCGGCCGGCTTCGCCGGCGAAGCGATCTTTTCAAGAAACCCGGCGTCCTCGACGCCGGGTTTTTTGATTGTTTCGGGTGCGTACGACGCCGGATGCGCGAGGCCATGCCAATCGGGGCGGAAACGGCCTATAAGGGCCGCGAGCTACTCCGGAGTGCACATCCATGAACGCGCCCGCCGACATCGTGCCGCCCTACCGGCACACGCCGCTGTTTCCGCTGGGGCCCGACCGCACCGCCTATCGCAAGCTCGCCGCCGAGGGGGTGCGGGTGGAAAAGGCGTTCGGCCGCGACGTGCTGATGGTCGAGCGCGAGGCGCTGCGCCGGCTCGCCGAAGCCGCCTTCGTCGACATCAACCATCTGCTGCGGCCCGGGCATTTGAAGCAGCTCGCCGCAATCCTCGATGATCCCGAGGCGACCTCGAACGACAAGTTCGTCGCCTACGATCTGTTGAAGAACGCCAACATCGCGGCCGGCGGCGTGCTGCCGATGTGCCAGGACACCGGGACCGCGATCATCATGGGCAAGAAGGGCCGCGCGGTGTGGACCGACGGCGACGACGAGGCGGCGCTCGCCGAAGGCGCCCGCGATGCCTATCTCAAGCGCAACCTGCGCTACTCGCAGCTGGCGGCGATCTCCATGTTCGAGGAGCGCAATACGCGCTCCAACATGCCGGCGCAGGTCGAGATCTATGCCGAGGGCGAGGACGCCTACAAGCTGTTGTTCATCGCCAAGGGCGGCGGCTCGGCCAACAAGTCGTTCCTGTTCCAGGCAACCCCGGCGGTGCTCACCCCGGAGCGGCTCACCGCGTTCCTCAAGGAGAAGATTCTGACGCTGGGCACCGCGGCGTGCCCGCCCTATCATCTGGCGATCGTGATCGGCGGCACCTCGGCCGAGCTCACGCTGAAGACGGTAAAACTCGCCTCGACGCGCTATCTCGACGAATTGCCGACGGCGGGCTCGGAGGACGGCCACGCCTTCCGCGATCTCGCCATGGAGCAGGAGATCCACAAGCTCACCCAGTCGCTCGGCGTCGGCGCGCAGTTCGGCGGAAAGTATTTCTGCCACGACGTCCGGGTGATCCGGCTGCCGCGCCACGGCGCCTCGCTGCCAATCGGGCTCGGCGTGTCGTGCTCGGCCGATCGCCAGGCGCTGGGGAAAATCACCCGCGACGGGGTTTTTCTCGAGGAGCTCGAGCACGATCCGGCGCGCTACCTGCCGGCCGTGGACGACAAGAGCCTCGGCGGCGCCATGGTGGCGATCGACCTCAACCGCCCGATGGCGGACATTTTGGCGGCGCTCTCCCGCCATCCGATCAAGACCAGGCTGTCGCTCTCCGGCCCGATGATCGTGGCGCGCGATCTCGCCCATGCCAAGCTGCGCGAGCGGCTGGAGCGCGGCGAGAAATTGCCGGACTATTTTCGCAACCACCCGGTCTATTATGCGGGCCCCGCCAAAACCCCGGCCGGCTACGCGTCGGGGGCGTTCGGTCCCACCACGGCCGGCCGCATGGACGCCTTCGTCGACCAGTTCCAGGCAGCCGGCGGCTCGATGGTGATGCTCGCCAAGGGCAACCGCTCGGCGGCGGTGCGCGAGGCCTGCGCCCGCCACGGCGGGTTCTATCTCGGCTCGATCGGCGGGTCGGCGGCGAACCTCGCCGAGCACTGCATCCGCAAGGTCGAGGTCGTCGAATATCCCGAGCTCGGCATGGAGGCGATCTGGCGCATCGAGGTTCAGGATTTTCCCGCCTTCATCGTCATCGACGACAAGGGCAACGATTTCTTCAAGGAGCTCAATCTCGGATGAGTGCGCATGCACGCTTTGTTGCGACGGCCTTCGGTCTCGCGGCGGTCGTCGCGATGCTCGGCGGCCCGGCTCTTGCCGACTGCAAGAGCGATCTGGTGGCGACCCAGAAAGGGCTGCAAACGACCCGCGCCGGAGTCGACCAGGCGGCGACCGGTCCGGATGCCGGCAAATGCCCGGCGCACCGCAAGCACCACGCCGCGATGGTGAAGTTCCGCGACCTGCTCGGGCGCTGCGACAGCGGCGCCAGCAAGCAGCAGAACCTGACCCAGCTCGACGCCTCGATCGAGGATTTCCGCAAGAAGATGCCGGCGGGCTGCAAGCCGTGACGGCCGCCGATTCGGTCGCGAAGGGTCGCGGGCGCCGGGCGCATCGGCTATGCTGGTCCAGGCGTCGGTCCGGTCCCGGACCGAAACTTCCGTCCAGCCGGCCGCCTGCGCAACCCACGGATGCCGGCGGCTTGAACGACGCATTCACCCCCCGTTCAGCGTAGAAGGCGGGGAATAGCCCTATCGTCATCAACCAGAGAGAACGCCCAATGATCAGTAAGATTGCGATCGCCGTCGCACTGGCGGCCAGCATCCTCATCCCCGCCGTGGACGCCATGGCGGGCGCCCATCGGGCCCGGACCACGACCGTTCACCGCAACGCGACGGTCAACCGCAGCGCGACGGTCAACCGCAACGTCCACGTCAATCGCACGGTCAACGTCAACCGCAATGTCCACGTCAACCGCGTCGGCGGCGGCAATCTGGTGGTCGGCCGGCGCTATCACGGCGGCACCTGGTACGGCGCCGGCCGGCACTTCTGGCGCGGTCGGTGGTACGACTACGGGGTCGGCGAATGCTGGCAGCCGTCGCCGATCGGCTTCGTCTGGATCTGCGGCTGAAGCACCGCGTAGTCGCGCCGCGGCGCGACAGGATATGGTCGAAACGTCGAAGCCCGGGGAGCGAGCCCCGGGCTTCGAACGTCTTGGGATCTGCCTCTGACTGCAAACCCGCGCCAATATCTGCTTCGCCGCAACACGGCGCGGAAGGTCGGGAGCGGTGCCCGGTCAGACGGCCTGGTTGAACGCCCGGGCAACGCCGGTCTTGAGCGGTTCCGTGGTCGCCAGCGTGACCTTCTGGGCCAGCGCCGCCAGCTCCTTGGTCTGCTCGGTCAGCGTCTCCAGCTGCGTGCGGGCATGCTCGGTGGAAAGCTCCATCAGCGCCGACGGCGACTTCACGTCGGTCAATTTCTGGGCGAAATCGAAGGCCGCGTTGGTGTTGGCGTGGGCGAACTCGATGAACTTGCTGTTGTAGTCCTGCACGCCCTGGAGCGCCGTCGCATAGCTGTTCTTGATCAGGGTGGTGGCTTCCGTGGTGGCGGCGGTCATCTTCTCGTAGGTCTCCTTGGCCTGGGTGGTGCCTTTTTCGGCCATCTCGCGGAACGCCTGCGGGGCGTCGGTCTTCGCGAAGCCGGCGGGTTTCGTGGTCTTGGTGTTCGTGTCCATGAGGGACTCCTCCTTTTTAGGGCGTTTGCTGTTTGGACTTCCGGACGCGACGCCCTGAACGCTGGTCCGATTGTCTTCCGCTCGCAGCCGGCGCCGCAGGTGCGGTCCAGCTCGATTGCTTGTGGCCCTGATATGGCGATCTTATGCTGCAGTGCAATACGGCGGGGCGAAGAGATATAAAACGTGATCGGGGCAGCGAAGGATTCCGTCAAACAAGCAGCCGCGGAATCTCGAGGTACCAAAGTAAGGAGAGTAAGTAGAAACAATTAGGTCGGGGTGGCCTCGGCGAGCAAGCGCCCAACCTGGAACGAAGGCTGACCGGTCGCTACGGGCTCCAAAACGGATATTGGTCGTTCGCAGCCCCGCCGCCCTGCAGCGCGATCGAGCTTTGGACGCAATACGGGACGTTGGGATTGTTCTGGCCGCATCCGGTGAGCGACGGGTCGACCAGCGCGATCCCATACAAATCCTTGGCGGGCATCTTGAATTCCAGCGATGCCGATTGGCCCGTTGGACAGACATTGTCGTGATACCCGGGCTCGAGAGCCTGTCCGCCCGTCCACTGCTCCCCCTTCGCGATATCCCGGAACCACACGTTGAGCGGCCGATGCATTGCGGAGCAGTTGAAGATCCTCACCGAGCCGAACTGCTTCGCCTTGGGTTGCGGCGGCCCGGAAGCCGCGCCGGGCGGGCAGGCAAGGGCGCCATTGTCGTTGACGACCACGCCGGGACAGCCGGAGAAATCGAAGCTTGTGTTCTTGAAATTGTTGCCCTTGTCGAGGCACTCGGCGGTGACCAGATGGCCGCTGGTCACCACGTTCTTGCAGGATGATCCATAGGACCCTCCGGGAGGGGGATCGCCGGTCGGGCAAGTGAGAAAGCCCGAGATGTTGCTGACGACGCCGACGCACTTGCTCAAATTGAGCGTCGACGTGACCGGCCCCCAGGTGACCCCGCCGCCTTTTTGTATCGGATCGCAGACGCCGGACAGGATGTTCTTGTGAACCGCGAGGTTCGTGCACGTGGCGGGATAGCTGCCGGGCGGCGGCGGCGCATCGCCACGGAAGCACGTCAGGGTCCCGTTGAAGTTCCTGACCGGATCCTGGCAATCCGAGAGCGGGAGAAAGGTGGAGATCCATTGACCATCGCGCGTCTTGCACTCGGCTTTCAGAACGTTGTCGACCACATAGGCGAAACGGCATGTCCTCTGGTAGGAGCCCTGCGGCGGTACGGCCTCTTTGTTGCAGGCGAGAACGCCATCATAGTTGACGATATTGCTCGTGCACTGGTCGACTTGATCGAGGCGTGCCGCGGCGAAGGAATTGCCTACGCGTTTGCAGATGGCAAAGAGCGTCTTGTCGACATGATGGACATCATGGCAGGAGCCTTGATACGACCCGGCCGGGCCACCGATCGCGCTCGCAACGCGCTTGCAGTTAAGCGCGCCGTTGGCGTTGGCGATATCTCCGTCGCAAAGCTTCCAGTTCTGCAAATAGGCACTGACGCCCGAGCCCCCCGTGGACTTGCAGACCGCCTGCAGGTCGTCGCCGACCACATTCACGCTCGAGCAGGAGGCCAGATACGAGCCATGCGGCGGCGGAGCCGCATGGGCGCCATACCCATCGGCGAGCGCGATCACGAGCGCGTATGGAACCGCGCGGGCGAGCAACCGGAAAGCCGCGATGCCCTGTCCCATTTTTTCCTCCGGTCGGGCATATCGTACCACAAACGTGCGAAGACAATAGAAATGCACCCAATGGTTCCGGGGCGCCACCCCCATGGTTCGAGACGCCGGCTTCGCGGGATACCGGCCAAGAGGATGGTCACCTCGCGGATAGGTTGGGCAGCGAATCCCATCGGTGGGGGCGCAAGGTTGCACGGCATGTGATGGGTTTGGCGTTGCGGCTCAACCCATCTGCAACGGCGCCCGGCGCCATCATTTCGGCCAAACACCGGCTCAGATTTTCCTTCTTGGAAACAACACGTGCACTGCACAAACGCGAGGGAGGACGTCGATGGGTAGTTGGCTGAGTGAACGCGAGCAGCGCCTCGTCGCCGGTGCCGAGGAGGCGTCTGCCGCAACGCCGATCCCGACCCAGATCGTGTCGAACGGCGAATACCTGCCGCCGCCGCAGAGCGAGACGCAGAAGCGCGTGGAGCGGCGGATCCTCGAGCTTTCCGATACCGGCGGCAGGCGGCTCGGCTTGAGCCGCCGCCAGTTCATGGCGACCGGATGCGGCATGGCGGCGGCGTTCCTCGCGATGAACGAGGTCTACGGCAACGTGTTCCAGGTGCAGGCCGCGGAGGCGAGCGATCCCGAGCTCACCCGCGCCCGCGCCCAGGACCTTTCGGGCCAGTTCATTTTCGACGTGCAGACCCACTTCGTGCGCGACGAGTTCAAGCACGAGGAGCTGCTCGGCCTTGCCGCCTTCGCCAGCGAGCACTGGAACCCGAAGATGAAACAGGAGGGCGTCTCCTCGCTCGCCCGCTTCAAGTTCCAGAACTACGTGAAGGAGGTGTACTACGACAGCGACACCAGCCTGGCGCTGCTGAGCGGCGCGCCGTTCGACGATCCGTCATGGTGGCTGCTGTCCAACGAGCAGATCGTCAAGGCGCGCGAGATGATCAACGAGTTCGCGGGCTCGCGCCGGCTGCTGGCGCACAGCGTGATCACGCCGAAGCAGCCGGGCTGGATGGACGAGGTCGACAAGGCGATCGCGGTCTACAAGCCGGATTCGTGGAAGTCCTACACGATCGGCGATCCGCTGGCGCCGAGCAAATATCCGTGGCGGCTCGACGACGAGCAGGTGATGTATCCGTTCTACGAGAAGGCGGTGAAAGCCGGCATCACCACCATCTGCATCCACAAGGGCCTGCTGCCGCCGGACTACGAAAAATCCTTCGCCGGGGTGTGGGAATACGCCACCGTCTGGGATGTCGGAAAGGCCGCCAAGGATTGGCCGCAGATGAACTTCGTCGTCTACCATTCGGCGTTGCGACCTTTCCTCGAGCTGCCCGACCAGGCCTGGGCCGAGTTCGAGTCGACCGGCCGCATCAAATGGGCGACCGATCTTGCGGAGATCCCGCAGAAATTCGGCGTGACCAACGTCTACGCGGAGCTCGGCACGTCGTTCGCCAACTCCGCCGTCGCGCATCCGAAATTCTGCGCCGCCCTGGTCGGCACCCTGATCAAGGGGTTCGGCGTCGACCATGTCATGTGGGGCACCGACTCGGTGTGGTACGGCTCGCCGCAATGGCAGATCGAGGCGATGCGCCGGCTGGAGATCCCCGAGGACATGCAGAAGAAGCACGGCTTCGCGCCGCTCGGCGGGGCCAACAGTGGCGTGAAGCAGCTCATCTTCGGCGGCAACGCGGTGCGCCTCTACGGGCTGAGATTGAGAGCCGCCGAGAACGCTCCGATGCCGGCCTATTCGGAGGACCGGCTGGCGGGGCTCAGAGCCGAGTACGCACGCGCCGCCCAGGAACCCTCCAACCTGCGCTACGGCTACGTTCGCACCGCATGAACGATCCGCGCTTGGATTGCGAACTGGCATCCGCTCGCGGCAGGCCCGGTGCGGCCTTGCTCGGGCGAGCCGCGTTCTAAGTGCGCGGCTCGCCCGCCTCGGCCTCGGCGAGCTTTGCCCGCCAGTCCTTGCGCGGCAGCATCGTCGAGCCGGCCGAGAGGCCGAGCAGGATCGCGCAGGCGATGAGCAGCACGAGCGCGATCGGGCGCTGGAAGAAGATCAGCCAGTCGCCGTTGGACATGATCAGCGATTGCCGCAGGCTGAGCTCGAGGTTCGGCGAGATCACCAGGCCGAGCACCAGCGGCGCCGGATCGAGGCCGAATTTCCGCAAGCCGTAGCCCAGCACCCCCATGATCAGCATGATCCACACGTCGACGATCGAGCTCGATACCTGATAGACGCCGATGATGCAGAACATGATGATCAGCGGATAGAGATACGCGTAGGGGATGCGCAGCACGTTGACGAACACCCCGACCAGCGGCAGGTTGAGCAGCAGCAGCATCACGTTGCCGACATACATCGAGGCGACGAAACCCCAGAACACCTGCGGATGCTCGGTGACCAGCTGAGGTCCGGCGCCGATGCCGTGCACGGTGAGCGCCGCGATCAGCACCGCGGTGATCGGCCCGGTCGGCAGCCCGAGCGCCAGCATCGGCACGAAGGCTCCGGTGGAGGCGGAATTGTTCGCCGATTCGGGACCGGCGACGCCGGCGACCGCGCCGTTGCCGAACTCCTCCGGATGCTTGGAGAACCTGCGCTCCACCGCGTAGGAGAGAAAGCTCGAGATGATGTGGGCGGAGCCCGGCGTGAGCCCGACCAGGAATCCGAGCACCGTGCCGCGGGCGATCGGCATCGCCGACTCTCCCCATTCCCTGCGGGTCGGCAGCAGCTCGCGCAGCTTCGGGGTCAGCACGCGGCCGGTCACGCTGGCGCTCGGGGTCGAGAGAATCTCGCCGAGCCCGAACAGGCCGACCGCCACCGGCACGATGCCGATGCCGTCGCCGAGCTCGGCGATGTCGAAGGAGAAGCGGAAGTGCCCGGTCATGTTGTCGATGCCGATGGTGCCGAGCAGGATGCCGACCGCCGCCATCAGGAGCGTGCGCGGCAGCGAGGTCGACGACATGTAGGCGAGGAAGACGAGGCCGAGCACCAGCAGCGCGGTGTATTCGGGCGGGCCGAAGCGCAGCGCGAAGACGGCGAGCGGCGGCGCGATCAGGGTGAGCATCACCACGCCGAAGGTGCCGGCGATCCAGGAGCCGACGGCGGCGATGGTCAGCGCCGCGCCGGCGCGGCCCTTCTGCGCCATGGCGTAGCCGTCGATGCAGGTCATCACCGACGACGCCTCGCCGGGGATCCGCATCAGGATCGAGGTGGTCGAGCCGCCGTATTGCGAGCCGTAATAGATGCCGGCGAGCATGATGATCGCCTTGGTGGCATCGAGGCCGAAGGTGATGGGAAGCAGGATGCTGATGCCCGACAGGGGGCCGATGCCGGGCAGCACGCCGACCAGGGTGCCGACCAGGCAGCCGAGGAACGCGTACCACAGAACGTCCGGCTGCAGCGCCACCGAGAAGCCGAGCAGCAGGCTGTCGACGGTGCTCACGGAGGAAAGCCCAGGACGCCGTTGCCGAGCGGGGTCTTCAGCACCATGGTGAACAGCGCCCAGGTCGACGCGGTGACGCCGACCGCGAACAGCGCCGAGCGCACGACGCTGCGGCGCTCGATCGCCACCAGCAGGCCGAAGATCATCAGCGCCATGGTGACGACGAAGCCGAGCCACTCGTAGGCGGCGACTGCCATCGCGGCGATGATGGCGACCGGGCCGGCATGGAAGATGTCGTCCCAGCCGATGGCGGCGAAGGGCTGGCTCTCGCCGGCGCGCACGATCAGCGCGAGCCCGAACAGGATCATCAGGCCAGTGACGAGTTTCGGCATCATGCCGGCCCCCGGCATCGACAGCGAGCCGACCGGGAGGTCGCGCGACAGCAAGAAGACGATCAGCCCGAAGACGACGAAAAAGCCGCCTGCCACGTGATCGCTGCGTAGCGTCACCGGGCAGTGCCCCGCTTCTCCCTCTCCCCGTTCTTCGCGGGGAGAGGTGGCGCATGCGGCAAGTCTTCAGGCCCCGTTGCCGTCATCATCGAACAGGAAATCATCACCCCTCGACTTTGCCGATCTGGTTGACGGCGGCCTCGATGCGCTTGGCGTCGGCGTCCCAAAATGTCTGGAACTCCGGCTGGTCCAGATAGGCGACGTCCTGGCCGAGGTTCGCCATCAGCTTGGCGAACTGCTCGCCGGTCGCGGCATTGCGGATGATGGTGCGCAGCCGCGTCACCACCGGCTCCGGCGTGCCCTTGGGGGCGAACACGCCGACCCACAGGTAGTATTCGAGGTCGAAGCCGAGCTCGCGCATGGTCGGCACGTCGGGCAGGGCGCTGGAGCGCGCGGCGCCGAACGAGGCGAGCGCGCGGGCCTTGCCGGCCTTGAGCTGATTGAGGCAGGCGGAGACCGAGGAGACCAGCACCTGCGAATTGTTGCCGAGCAGCGCGGTCAGCGCCGGGCCGCCGCCGTTGGTCGGCAGATGGCGCAGCTTGAGCCCTGCCGTGCCGAGAAACAGCGCCATCGGAATGTGCAGCGCGCCGTAGAGGCCCGAGGAGGAGAAGATGATCTGGTCGGGGCGCTTGCCCGCATCCTCGAGGAATTCCTTGAGGCTCGTCCACTTCTGCTGGTCGTTGACGATGAGCACGCAGGGGTCGGCGATCAGCCGGGCCAGCGGGATGAAATCGGCGCGGGTGAACTTGGGCTGGCGGCCGAACAGCTTGTCGACCTCGGCGAAGCCCGAGATCGAGGTGATGTGGCTGAGCAGCGTGTAGCCGTCGGCCTTGGCATGGGCGGCGACCTGGGCGCCGACCGCGCCCGCCGCCCCCGCCTTGGTCTCGATCACCACCGGCTGGCCGATCATCGGCTCCATCACGGCGGCCAGCGGCCGCGTCACCACGTCGGAGGCGCCCCCCGGCGGAAACGGGTTGATGATGGTGATGGCGCGTGCCGGAAAGTTTTCCTGCGCCGAGGCCGGGCGTAAGCCGGCGAGCGCGAGGCTCGCGGCCGACCCGGTGACGAACGTTCGCCGGTCCATGAATGGTCTCCCTCCAGGCGGCGGGTTGGCTCCCGCTCGATCTCGGTGTTGCATGGCTTGCGATCAGCCGGCCGCACCCTACAGCATGTTCCGGCGAAGTGGCTACCGGTTCGCCGACAAGAGCATGCGCCAGTCAACGATACCAGAGCATGCCGGTCGGCTGTGGAGATTGCGCCATGCGGACCGGCTACAGCGGCAGCTCGAGCAGGTCCTTGCCGAGGATGACGGGGCCGGGAAACGTGGCGCGCACCGCGTCGAGCCACATCTCGGCAGTGAGCGTCGTGCCGTCGAACACGAAGCCGGTCGGCGGCACCAGGTGATTGAGCACCAGGGTGCGGACGTTGGCGGCGGCCGCAATGCGGCCGACGTCGGCGGGCAGGGTATGCGAGGCCTCGAGATGTTTCAGCAGCGTCTCGCCGTTGGCGGTGCGCCGCACCACCGCCGCCATGGCCGGCCCGTACATGACCTCGTGGATCAGGTAGTCGGCATTCTTGGCGAAATCGGCGAGCGGCGGGAAATAGGTGGTATCGCCGGAAAATACCACGTTCTTGCCGGCAAACTCGAACTTCAGCGCAAAGCTCTCGGTGATCGGCGGATGCTGGTTGCGCAGCGCCGTGACCTTGATGTCGGCGGTGGTGAGCACCGGCCCGGGCCCGTACTCGTCGACGCCCACCAGATTGCGCGGATCGGGCCGTCCCTCGTCGGCGATGCGCGTCTCGATGTCGAAGCGGTTGGATCCCAGAATGCCGCCATCAGCGCCTTGATGCCGGCCGGGCCGTGGGCCGCGATCGGAATTTTCAGCCCCGTCGCCCAGGCATTGTAGATGAGCGGCCCGAGCTCGAGATTGTGGTCGGAATGATGGTGGGTGATGAAGACGTGACGGATCAGCGCCGGCGGCAGGCCCGCCTCGATGAGCTTGAAGGTGACCCCGTAGCCGGCGTCGACCACATAGGCCACGCCGTTGTGGACCAGAAGATTGCTCGACGGGCTCGGCGCATAGCCGCTGACGAACGGCCCGCCCTTGGTGCCGAGCAGTACCAGCCGGTCGCGCCCGGCGGCAGGCGGCTGTTGAGCGGACGCTTGTTGGGAAGACATGGATGCGGTTCCGGCCGCCAGGCTGCCGAGTGCGAGCGCGGATCGCGCGATGAATTGCCGGCGCGTCGAAACCATCACGTTCCCCCGATCCCGCCGGTCACTCTACAGCCGTTTCCGGTCGTATTGAACCGCACAAAAAGAAGGGCCCCGGATCCGGGGCCCTTCTCGCATTCGGCGGCGAGCTGCCTTCACAGCTGGCCGTATCGCCGCAGCACCTCCCGGCAGCTGTTGCCGACCCGCGCGCTGTGGGCGGCGAGCGTCGCTCCGCAACGCATGAGGTTGCTCGAATTCAGTCCCGCCGAGCGATCGCACAGCCTGGCGGCGGCCGGCCGGCACGGCGCAAGCTCGTTCAGGTCGACGGCTCCTGCGGTCGAGGCGGCGAGGCCGAGAAACAGAATGGAGGCTACGGCTTTCTTCATTGCTCTGTCCTTGTTGTTGGTTGACCGGCCCCGCGGCCCTTTGCGGGCTCTGGCAATGCCGTGTCCCGCGCCGGACGGCGAGGGAAGGCGGGGCTCGGGCTCAAGTCCCGGTGAATTGTCCCGGAATTAAGGCAAGGCCGGCCGGGCGCGGGCGCCGGGCGGTGTGGACATGCCGCCCGCGGTACCTGACGGCCCGAAGGTGCGGCGATGCGCCGCGAGCGGCAGCAGGCCTCGCCGCTGGCCACGCAGTGTCAGGACCACCGGGCTCAGCGCGTGACCAGGGCCTGCAGCACGCGGTCACGAATGCGTTGCGGGTCGCGCTCGCCGGTCTGCGCCACCTCGATGACCTTGGCGGCGACGATGTCGCTCAGGGGATCGGTGCGATCGACCAGTTTCAGGGCGCGCAGGGTTTCGTCGAACGCCGTCGCCATGGCGAGGACGTGCTCGGGCTCGAAGCCCTGGTTCTCGAGCAGGCGATAAATCGGCACGGCCGCGCTCCCCCGGCGTGGACGGTCGCCGTCGCAGTCCCCGGCGCGGCGGCAGGATACACGATCCGACCTGCGCCGTCTGTGAGGCGATTCGGGCCCGCAGCGGCGGATTCCGGGTCGGCGCCTATTCGGGATCCTCCCGGCTGTTCTCCGGGGCCGCTTTGTCGGCTTCTTCCGCCAGCCGTATCCATTGCATCGCCGTCGCCAGCAGCTCGCGCTGCTCGTCGGCAGTATCGAGGCTGTAGGCGCGCTTCATGTACTCGGACGCCTTGCGTCTGTATTCCTGCGACGAGCCCATCGGCGTTCCCGGCTATGGCATTTGACAACACCGAAAAGTCGACGAGGTTCCGCTCGATGTCGGCCAGGCGACAAATCGGGCCGCCAGCCAGCGAGGGCGGCGCCGCGACGCAGAATTTTTTGCAGGCGTGCGGGCGGGACATATTGCGAACGGAGAACAAACCGTGTACATTGGTGGCATGGCTCGAACGTCGCGGGGGCAACCGGTCCCGCATGGGGACAGCGGTCCCTTCGAGATCCCCCGGTGATGGTTTGGAATCCTGGTCATCCCCCCGAATCCTGGTCATAAGGAGCGCGACATGAGTCAAAGTCAGGCAGCCCTGCGTCTGGTCGAAGGATCCTCCATGGACAAGTCGAAAGCCCTCGATGCCGCGCTGTCCCAGATCGAGCGCGCGTTCGGCAAGGGCTCGATCATGCGGCTCGGCAAGAATGACAGGTCGATGGACGTCGATACCATCTCGTCGGGCTCGCTCGGCCTCGACATCGCGCTCGGCATCGGCGGCCTGCCGCGTGGCCGGGTGGTGGAGATCTTCGGTCCGGAATCTTCCGGCAAGACCACGCTGGCGCTGCACACCATCGCCGAAGCCCAGAAGAAGGGCGGCATCTGCGCCTTCATCGATGCCGAGCATGCGCTCGACCCGATCTATGCGCGCAAGCTCGGCGTCATCGTCGACGATCTCCTGATCTCGCAGCCCGACGCCGGCGAGCAGGCGCTGGAGATCGCCGACACGCTGGTGCGCTCGGGCGCCATCGACGTGCTGGTCGTCGATTCGGTCGCCGCCCTGGTGCCGCGCGCCGAGCTCGAGGGCGAGATGGGCGACGCGCAGCCGGGCATGCAGGCCCGCCTGATGAGCCAGGCGCTGCGCAAGCTCACCGCATCGATCTCCAAGTCGAACACCATGGTGGTGTTCATCAATCAGATCCGCATGAAGATCGGCGTCATGTACGGCTCGCCGGAGACCACGAGCGGCGGCAATGCGTTGAAATTCTATGCCTCGGTGCGCCTCGACATCCGCCGGATCGGCGTCATCAAGGAGCGCGACGAGGTGGTGGGCAACCAGACCCGGGTGAAGGTGGTCAAGAACAAGCTGGCGCCGCCGTTCAAGCAGGTCGAGTTCGACATCATGTACGGCGAGGGCGTGTCCAAGGTGGGAGAGATTCTCGATCTCGGCGTCAAGGCCGGCGTGGTGGAAAAATCCGGCGCCTGGTTCTCCCACGACAGCCAGCGCATCGGCCAGGGCCGCGAGAACGCCAAGGGCTTTTTGAAGGCCAATCCGGAGATCGCCGGCCGCATCGAGGCGGCGATCAGGCAGAATATGGGACTGATCGCCGAAAAGATTCTCGGCGTGCCGGAAAGCGGCGACGACGCCGACGAGGAGGCCGCGGAGGGTTGACCGCCGCTGCCTGCCCCTCGGGCGGGCTCCTTCGAGGCTCAACGTTGCTGCCCACCTTCGCCTCGCCCCGCCGGGCCGGATCATCCGGCTTCACGGGCGGGGCGAAGCGTTTGCGGCGGCCGGGAAAAACAGCTTCCGGCGCTCGCCGGGGCGCCCGGCGCCACAAGCGCCGATGAGGCGGATGCCGGTTCGCCCACGACGGGTGTTGCGGCTTCAGTGATTCCCGCAAAGCCCTGGCGTTCCTGGACACTCCCCGACCCCGCGGCTACAAGGACCTGCCGAAACCTCAAGCCGGACCGGCGGTTAGCCTAAACCGCCGCGGGCGGCCGGGAGGCGTTCCGGGGCGGAACGGCGGCATCAGCGGCTTAGGTGGAAGATGAGCGGCGTCAACGACATCCGGTCGAGCTTTCTGGATTATTTCGCCCGCAACGGTCACCAGATCGTGGCGTCCTCGCCGCTCGTGCCGCGCAACGACCCCACCCTGATGTTCACCAATGCCGGCATGGTGCAGTTCAAGAACGTGTTCACCGGCCTGGAGCGGCTGGCCTATCCGCGCGCCGTGACGGCGCAGAAATGCGTGCGCGCCGGCGGCAAGCACAACGACCTCGACAATGTCGGCTACACGGCGCGCCACCACACCTTCTTCGAGATGCTCGGCAATTTCTCCTTCGGCGACTACTTCAAGGATCGCGCGATCGAGCTCGCCTGGAATCTGGTGACCCGGGAATTCGGCCTGGCGGCCGAGCGGCTCACCGTCACGGTGTTTTCCGAGGACGACCAGGCCTTCGACCTGTGGAAACGCATCGCCGGCCTGCCCGAGAGCCGGATCATCCGCATTGCGACCTCGGACAATTTTTGGGCGATGGGCGAGACCGGGCCGTGCGGTCCGTGCTCGGAGATCTTTTACGACCACGGCGACCACATTCCGGGCGGACCGCCGGGCTCGCCGGACGCCGACGGCGACCGGTTCATCGAGATCTGGAATCTCGTCTTCATGCAGTTCGAGCAGCAGCCCGGCGGGGCGCGGATCGAGCTGCCGAAACCCTCGATCGACACCGGCATGGGGCTCGAGCGCATCGCCGCCGTCATGCAGGGCACCCACGACAACTACGCGACCGACATGATGCGGGCGCTGATCAAGGCGGTCGCCGACTTTTCCGGCGTCGATCCCGACGGCGCGCAAAAAGCCTCGCACCGGGTGATCGCCGACCATCTGCGCGCCACCGCCTTCCTGATCGCCGACGGCGTGCTGCCGTCGAACGAAGGCCGCGGCTACGTGCTCCGCCGCATCATGCGCCGCGCCATGCGCCACGCCGAGCTGATCGGCGCCCGCGAGCCGCTGATGTGGAAGCTGGTGCCCACCCTGGTGCGCGAGATGGGCCAGGCCTATCCGGAACTCCACCGCGCCGAAGCGCTGGTGACCGAGACGCTCCGGCTCGAGGAGACGCGGTTCCGCAAGACCCTGGAGCGCGGCCTTGCCATCCTGGACGAGGAAACCGCAAGACTCGGGCGCGGCGACAAGCTCGCCGGCGAGACCGCGTTCACGCTCTACGACACCTACGGCTTCCCGCTCGACCTCACCCAGGACGCGCTGCGTCCGCGCGGCATCGCGGTCGACACCGACGGCTTCAACGCCGCCATGGAGCGCCAGCGCGAGATGGCGCGCGCCTCCTGGGCGGGCTCCGGCGAGGCGGCGACCGAGGCGGTGTGGTTCGGCCTGCGCGAGAAGGTCGGCGCCACCGATTTTCTCGGCTACGAGACCGAGAGCGCCGAAGGCGCGGTGGCGGCCCTGGTGCGCGACGGCAGCGAGGTCGAAAACCTCAAGGCGGGCGAGAGCGGCGCCGTCATCCTCAACCAGACCCCGTTCTATGGCGAATCCGGCGGTCAGGTCGGCGACACCGGACGGCTTTTTGCCGACGGCGTCGAGTTCGAGGTGACCGACACCCAGAAGAAGGCCGGCGACCTCTTCGTCCATTCCGGCAGGGTGGTGCGCGGCACGATCCGGCGCGGCGCCGCCCTCGGGCTTGCGGTCGACCACGCCCGGCGGACGAGGATCCGCGCCAACCATTCGGCCACCCACCTGCTGCACGAGGCGCTGCGCCAGGTGCTCGGCGATCACGTGGCGCAAAAGGGGTCGCTGGTGGCGCCCGACCGCCTGCGCTTCGATTTCTCCCATCCCAAGCCGATCAGCGGTGAGGAGATCGAGAGGATCGAGCAGATCGCCAACGAGGTGGTGCTGCAGAATTCCGAGGTCACCACCCGGCTGATGGGGGTGGACGACGCCATCGGGTCGGGCGCTCGCGCTCTGTTCGGCGAAAAATACGGCGACGAGGTGCGCGTGGTCGCCATGGGGCTCGACAGCGGCAACCAGCTCGGCTGGTCGGTCGAGCTGTGCGGCGGCACCCATGTGCGGCGCACCGGGGACATCGGCCTGATCGCGGTCGCCTCCGAGGCCGCGGTCGCCGCCGGCGTGCGCCGCATCGAGGCGACCACCCGCGACGTCGCCCGTGAGACCCTGAGCGCCGACAGCCGAAAGCTTCACGAGGTCGCCGCGGCGCTGCGCGTGCCGCCCGCCGACATCGGCGGCCGCCTCGAGCAGCTCTTGGAGGACCGCAAGCGCCTCGAGCGCGAACTCGGCGAGGCGCGCAAGAAGCTCGCCATGGGAGGCGGTGCCAAGGGCGGCAACGACGACCTGCGAAAAATCGGCGACGTCACGCTGTTCGCGCGCGCCGTCGACGGCGTCGAGATCAAGGATCTCAAGAGCCTCGCCGACGAGGGCAAGCGCCAGGTCGGCTCCGGCGTGGTCGCCATCGTCGGCGTCACCGGCGACGGCAAGGCCGGGATCGTGGTCGGCGTCACCGAGGATCTCACCGGCCGCTTCAACGCGGTCGACCTGGTGCGCCGCGGCGCCGTTGCCCTCGGCGGCAAGGGCGGCGGCGGACGGCCCGACATGGCGCAGGCGGGAGGCCCGGACGGCGCCAACGCCCGCGCCGCCCTGGATGCGGTGGCCGCGGCGCTCGGCGGCGGTTGAGATTCCGCAAGGCCGGCAGGGCCGACTCACGGCATTCTGACCTGGGGTTTCGCGCCCGACGGGCGTCAGAGGACCAGGCATGCCGCGGCACGGGCAGGGCGTGGCGGAGTTCAGACGCCGCCTCTACGGGATTCTCGAGCACGGGCCGGCCGGCGAGCTGGCCGGGCGGGTGGTCGCGCGCCTCATCGTGGCCCTCATCTGCATCAACCTGGCGGCGGTGGCGCTCGAATCCGTGCCGTCGGTCGCCGCCCGATACGGCACGTTGTTCGCCGCCATCGAGCTCGGCTCGCTCGCGGTATTCACCGGCGAATATCTTCTCCGCCTGTGGGTCGCTCCCGAGCATGCGCCGTACCGGCACCTCGGCCCCGCCGCGGCGCGCCTCAGGTTCGCCGCCAGCGTGCCGGGCGTGGTCGACCTGCTCGCCGTGCTGCCGTTCTGGTTCGCCTTCATGGTCCCGGCAGATCTCCGCGTCCTGCTGGTGTTCCGCGTGGTGCGGTTCCTCAAACTGGCGCGCTACTCCGCCGGCATGCGCTCGCTGCTCGACGTGCTCTACGCCGAGCGCCGGGCGCTCGCCGGCTGCTTCGTCATCCTCCTCGGCACCACGCTGATCTCGGCGACCGCCATGCATCTCGTCGAGGGCAAGGTCCAGCCGGAGAAATTCGGCACGATTCCCGACGCCATGTGGTGGGCGATCGTGACGCTCGGCACCATCGGCTACGGCGACATGGTGCCGATCACCCAGGCCGGCCGCGTGGTCGCGGCGGCGACGATTTTTGCCGGCCTGATCATGATCGCGCTGCCCGTCGGCATCGTCGCCACCGCCTTCGCCGAGGCGATCCACCGCCGCGACTTCGTCATCACCTGGAGCATGGTGGCGCGGGTGCCGCTGTTCACCGGGCTCAACGCCGCCGACATCGCCGACATCATGCGGCTGCTCCGCGCCCGCACCGTCGAGCCCGGCGACCTCGTGGTGCGGCGCGGCGAGCCGGCGCACTCGATGTATTTCGTCGCCGCCGGCGAGGTCGAGGTCGACCTGCCGCGGCCGCGCCAGCCGGTGCGCCTCGGCATCGGGCACTTCTTCGGCGAGGTGGCGGTGCTGCGCCGGGCGCGACGCTCCGCCACCGTCACGGCGCTCACCCGCACCCACCTCCTGGTGCTCGACGCCCACGACCTGCACGCCCTGATGGACCGCGATCCGCGCATCGCCGAGGGCATCCGCGAGGTGGCGCGCACGCGGCTCGGCCGCGAACTCGTCACCCCCAAGGGCGACCTCGTCACCGAGGAGATCGACGAATTGGACGATGTCCTCGCCGACCGCACCGTCCTGGAAACCTCGCCGCCGCGCGAATGAGCGCGACGCAGCGCCCGCCTTCGCAAAATGATGGCGGCCTGACAGCCGGTTGGCCGTGGCGAATTGACAAGCGACGCCCGTCCCCGTCACCTTCGACCCGCGAAAAATCACGGGGATGAACCAGATGGGCATGCTGGACGGGCGGGTCGCGCTGTGCACCGGGTCCGGGCGCGGGGTCGGGGCCGAGGTCGCCAAGCTGATGGCGGCGAACGGCGCAAAGGTCGTGGTCAACGATCCGGGGACGAGCGGCAGCGGCGAGGGCGCCGATTCGGCGCCGGCGCAAGAGATCGTCGACGAGATCAAGTCGGCGGGCGGCGAGGCGGCCGCCAATTTCGGCTCGGTCGCCAACTACGAGGACTGCCTGAAGATGGTGCAGCAGGCGCGCGAGACGTTCGGCGGCCTGCACATCGTGTTCAATGCCGCCGGCATCCTGCGCGACAAGATGTTCCACAACATGTTCCCGGACGACTGGCAGGCGGTGATCGACGTGCACCTGACCGGCCACTTCAACGTCAACCGGGCGGCGATCAACCTGTTTCGCGAGCAGGATTACGGCCGCATGATCATGGTGTCGTCGACCTCAGGCGTGGTCGGCAATGTCGGCCAGGCGAATTACGGCGCCGCCAAGATCGGCATCGTGGCGCTGGCCCGCATCGTCGCCATGGAGAACGCCGCCAAGGGTATCACGGCGAACGTGGTGCTGCCCTCGGCCGACACCAGGATGACCCGCGCGGTGCCGACGCCAAAAGATCCGGCGGCGGCAAAGCTGCGCGCGGAGCGGCTGCGGCGCAGCCCCGCCGACGCCATCGCGCCGCTCTGCGTCTACCTCGCCTCCGAGAGGCCGCCCACGTCAACGGCCAGGTGTTTCACCAGCGCGGGCCGGAACTCTCGCTCTACAGCCAGCTGCGGCCGGTGCGCATGGTGCACCGTCACGGCGGCTGGACCCCGGAGACGATCGCGGATGTCCGCGATGCCGGCGCTGGCGCCGGGCTTCACCCCCCTGGTCGACGCCCGCGTGCTCCATCCCGGGCTGCCGCTGGAGTAAGTGATCAGTAATCAGCTATCAGATTGTAGGGTGGGCAAATCGCCGGGCACGGGTGATATTATTTGGTGATGCGGTGCCGGCGATTTGCCCACGCGGTACCACGCCGGTGCCGACCGCGTGGGCAAAATCGTACGCGAGGTTCAGGCGAGGCGCGCGGTTCGCGCATCGATTTTGCCCACCCTACGGCTCACCGCATTGCGGCTTGCAGATTGGCGTCGACCTTGTCGAGAAAGCCGGTGGTCGACAGCCATTTCTGGTCGGCGCCGACCAAGAGCGCGAGATCCTTGGTCATGTCGCCGGCCTCGACGGTGTCGACGCAGACCTTTTCCAGGGTCGCCGAGAATTTCGCCAGCGCCGCGTTGTCGTCGAGCTTGGCGCGGTGGCTGAGCCCGCGCGTCCAGGCGAAGATCGAGGCGATCGAGTTGGTCGACGTCTCCTTGCCCTTCTGATGCTCGCGATAGTGCCGCGTCACCGTGCCGTGGGCGGCCTCCGCCTCCACCACCTTGCCGTCCGGCGTCATCAGCACCGAGGTCATCAGGCCGAGCGAGCCGTACCCCTGCGCCACCGTGTCGGACTGCACGTCGCCGTCGTAGTTCTTGCACGCCCACACATAGCCGCCCGACCATTTGAGCGCGGAGGCCACCATGTCGTCGATCAGCCGGTGCTCGTAGACGATGCCGCGCTTGTCGAACTCGGCCTTGAACTCCTTCTGGTAGATTTCCTCGAAGATGTCCTTGAAGCGCCCGTCGTAGACTTTCAGGATCGTGTTCTTGGTCGAGAGGTAGACCGGATAGTTGCGCATCAGCCCGTAATTGAGCGAGGCGCGGGCGAAATCGCGGATCGAGTCGTCGAGGTTGTACATCGCCATGGCGATGCCGCTGCCGGGGAAATCGAACACCTCGTGCTCGATCTTTTTTCCGTCCTCGCCGACGAAGGAGAGCGTGAGCTTGCCCTTGCCCGGCACCTTGAAGTCGGTGGCGCGGTACTGGTCGCCGTAGGCGTGGCGGCCGATCACGATCGGCTTGGTCCAGCCCGGCACCAGGCGCGGCACGTTGCGGCAGATGATCGGCTCGCGAAAGATCACGCCGCCGATGATGTTGCGGATGGTGCCGTTGGGCGAGCGCCACATCTTCTTGAGGTTGAACTCCTTCACCCGCGCCTCGTCGGGGGTGATGGTGGCGCATTTCACCCCGACGCCGTGCTTCTTGATCGCTTCCGCCGCGTCGATGGTGACCTGGTCGTCGGTCTTGTCGCGATGCTCCATGCCGAGGTCGAAATAGACGAGGTCGATGTCGAGATAGGGGTGGATCAGCTTCTCCCGGATGGAGTGCCAGATGATTCTCGTCATTTCGTCGCCGTCGAGCTCGACGACCGGATTGGCCACCTTGATCTTCGCCATGGAGAAATCGATCCTTCAGCGCGGCGCCTGACCCATCCCCGCGGCGCCCTCCGGGGCGCGCCCTTATGGCGCCTCCGCGCCCATCCTGCAAGAACAGGAAAGCGACAGAACAGGAAAGCGGCAGGATGCAGCCCGGGAAATGACCGCGTCGCGCGGGTGATTTCCCGGCTTTCCGCCGGGTCAATGCACCTTGATGGTCTTCTGGCCGATGAAGAATCCGTGCCCGTCGCTCCGCGTGCAGGTCAGCCCCTTTTCGGCGGACTTGCAGGTGAACGGTCCCTGCGACCACTTCGCCCCGTAGGCCAGGACGTTGTCGGTGCTGCAGCAGGGCTGCTCGGCCGGATTGCTGATCTGCCGCGCCGGGCCGGTGCGCCCGAGACTGACATTGACGTAGGTCGGCTTGGCGCGGTCGCAGGACAGCTCCGGCCCGCCGCCCACCGGCTTGTAGGCCGGCGTTCCGCCCGCCGGCGTGTAGGTGCACTCGATATTCGCGGACGGCGTGCTGAAGATGATCTGACCCTGTTTCGCGGTGAATTTCTGCGGGTCGGTGGTCTGCGCGAGCGCCGAGGCGTGGGCGACGATGCAGAGCACGCACGTCAGGGGGAGCCACTTCATCGGTCTATCCTCGTCTTATGCGGCATGCGCGATCGAGCCAGCACGCCATCGCGCCGGTCATCAGCCTATCCGGTCAGTACGCGGCCTGCCATCCGGTCCGGGGCTAGACCTTGTTCCACCAGGGGATTGCGGTAGAAGCCCCGCCAGCGGGCGGCTCCGTTCCGCGCTCATCCCATTGGCGTTTTCGATGCCTGGTGCCGGAACCGACAAGACCAAGCCGTTCAGCGATCTCGCCGGCCCGATCGTGATCCTGGTCGAGCCGCAGCTCGGGGAGAATATCGGCACGACCGCGCGCGCCATGGCGAATTTCGGGCTCACGCGGCTGCGTCTGGTCAAGCCGCGCGACGGCTGGCCGAATGCGCGGGCGCGGATCGCCGCATCCGGCGCCGACCGGGTGCTCGACGAGGCCAAGCTCTTCGACACGCTGGCCGACGCCATCGCCGACTGCAACCTCGTGCTTGCCGCCACCGCGCGGGCGCACGACCAGGCAAAGCCGGTGGAGAGCCCCGAGGCTGCGGCGCGACTGATGATGCCGAGAATTGCCGAAGGCGACACGGTCGCGGTGGTGTTCGGCCGCGAGCGCAACGGGCTGGAGAACGACGAGGTCGGCCTTGCCGACCGCATCATCACGCTTCCCGTCAATCCGGCCTTCGCGTCGCTCAACCTGGCGCAGGCCGTGCTCGTCGTCGCCTACGAGTGGTTCAAGCTCATGACCGGCGGGGCGCTACCGTTCGCCATGCCGCAAAAATCCGCGCCGGCGGCGAAGCAGCAGCTCGCGGCGTTCTTCGAAAACCTCGAGCGCGAGCTCGAGCGCGTCGAGTTTTTCCGCCCGCCGGAAAAGCGCGACACCATGGTGATCAACCTGCGCAATATTTTCCTGCGCATGGAGCCGACGCGGCAGGACATCCAGACCCTGCACGGGGTCGTCATGGCGATCGTCGAAGGGCGGAAAGGCCCGGCGCGCGGCGGCCTGCTTGACGGCCCGGAGGCCGAATTGCTGCGCACGCTGATTGCCGAGCACGGTGGCGGAAAAGTTCCGCTGGACCGCGGGCCGGTGCGCGGCCTGTCGCGGCTGCTGCGCCGCAACCCGACCGATGCCGAGCGCAGTTTCTGGACCGCGCTCACCAACGACCGCCGCTTCGCCGGGCAGGGCTTCAAGCGCCAGGTGCCGGTCGGGCCGCACATCACCGACTTCGTGTCGTTTCCGCTGCGCCTGGTGCTCGACATGGAGCCCGGCGCGGAAAGCCCCGCAGCCGCCCGCACGCGCGCCGAGAAGCGCGCCTGGCTCGCCGACCGCGGCTACCGGGTGATCGGCGTGCCCATGGCGGACGTCGAGGCGAGCCCGGCCGCGGTGCTCGATCGCCTCGCCGCCGCGATCGGCGGCGGCGAGGAAATCCCGACGAGGCGCGGGTCATGAGCGACGAGAAGATCTGGCTCGCGTCCTATCCGCCCGACGTGCCGGCGACGATCGACCCCGATGAATTCCCCTCGCTGCATGCGATGCTGCTCGATGCCTGCGGCCGGTTCGCCGGCCGCCCGGCCTTCGATCTCCTCGGCACCACGATGAGCTTTGCCGAGTGGGAAAGGCTGTCGCGATCCTTTGCGGTCTTTCTCACGAGGACGCTCGGGTGCAGGCCGGGCGACCGCATGGCGATCATGCTGCCCAACATCCTCGCCTATCCGGTGGCGCTGCTCGGTGCGCTGCGCGCCGGGCTCACCGTGGTCAACGTCAATCCGCTCTACACGCCGCGCGAGCTCTCCCATCAGCTCTCCGATGCCGGCGCGACCACGATCGTCATCATGGAGAATTTCGCCCACCGGCTGGAGACCGCGCTGGCGCAGACGCCGATCGAGCACGTCGTGGTCACGCGGCTCGGCGACTTCATGCCGGGCGCGAAGCGTCTGCTGCTGAACTTCGCCAACACCTATCTGCGCCGCGCGGTGCCGGCGTGGAAATTTCCGCGCTTCACCATGCTCCGCGATGCCTGCCGGACCGACGGCAGCGGACACGTCGACGACCTCGCGGTGGGTCCCGCACCTGCGGTCCTGCAATATACCGGGGGAACCACCGGCGTGCCCAAGGGCGCGATGCTGTCGCACCGCAACCTGGTCGCCAACATGCTGCAGATCCGCGCCTGGATCGGAACCAATCTCGAGCCCGGCGCCGAGCGCATCCTCACGCCGTTGCCGCTCTATCACATCTTCTCGTTTACCGCGAACCTGATGACTTTCGCGATGCTGGGCGGGATGAACGTGCTGGTGCCCGATCCGCGCCACCTCAAGGGCCTGATCGCCACGATGCGGCGGACCAGGCCGACCGCGATGACCGGCGTCAACACCTTGTTCAATGCGCTCAATCACCATCCGAACTTTGCCGGGAAGCTCGACTTCTCCGCACTGCGCTTCGCGATCGGCGGCGGCGCCGCCATCCAGCAGGCGGTAGCGACGCGCTGGCGGGAGATCACCGGCACCGAGCTGCTGGAAGGCTACGGGCTTTCCGAGGCGTCGCCGGTCGTCTGCGTCAGCCCGCTGTCGGGGCGGCCGGCCGGCTCGGTCGGCCTGCCGCTGCCGTCGACCGAGGTGAGCATCCGCGATGACCAGGGCCGCGAGGTTGCGATCGGCGAGAGCGGAGAGGTGTGGGTGCGCGGGCCGCAGGTCATGCAGGGCTATTGGCGGCAGCCGGAGGAGACCGGTGAGGTGCTGACCGCGGACGGGTTTTTGCGCACCGGCGACATCGGCATGATGGACGCAAAAGGCTTCGTCACGCTGCTCGACCGCAAGAAGGACATGATCATCGTCTCCGGCTTCAAGGTGTTTCCCAGCGAGGTCGAGGCGGTGCTGGCGCTGCATCCCGGCGTGCTGGAATCCGCGGTGATCGGGGTGGCGGACGAGCATACCGGCCAGGCGGTGAAGCTCTTCGTGGTCAGGCGCGACAGGAATCTCGGCGAGGCGGAGATCCGAAGGTTCGCCCGCGAAAATCTGACCGCCTACAAGGTGCCGAAGCTGATCGAGTTCCGTGAAGCGTTGCCGAAGAGCAATATCGGAAAGATTTTGCGCAAGGACCTGCGGTGAGTAGGGTGGGCAAATCGCTCGGCACGGCGGGTGAGACTTGGTGGTGCGCTGCGGGCGATTTGCCCACGCGGTGCGGCGTAGGCGCGGTGCGACGCGGGCGCGGACAGCGTGGGCAAAATCGTCCGCGCGGTCGGTGCGGGGCGCGCCGCCCCGGGCCGATTTTGCCCACCCTACTCGCTGAAGTGTTGACGCTCGCCTCGGCATTCGGCCAGTATGATGTCCGCTTTTCCCCGACACCCACGGCGCGGCGTTTTGACGGCCGCAGCAATTGCGAGAAGCGAGATGCCCACGTCGGAGACGCTCGAACGTTTCATTGCGCGCGTGGAGCAGAATGCGCACGCGGAGGCTTGCGCGGAGTTTTATACCGAAACCTCCTCGATGCAGGAGAACCAGTCCCCTCCCAGGATCGGTCGCGATGCGCACGTGGCGCACGAGCGCAATATCATGGCGCGTGCCAAGTCGATTACGTCGCGATGCGTCCGTCCGGTGTTTGTCAGCGGCGACAAGGTGGTGATCCGCTGGATCTTTCACTTCGAATGGCTGGACGGAACGGTCACCCACATGGAAGAGCTCGCCTATCAGCGCTGGGAAGGCGAGCGCATCGTCGAGGAAACCTTTTTCTATGACCCGGCCCAGCGCGCGCCGCGCCAGCGAGGCGGCGGGTAGAGCAGCTTGCACGATGGGTTTCGCAACGCGAAAGCCATCATCGCAGCTGCGACGGATGTTTGTCTGATGGGTTTCGGGCTGATCAGAAGTTCCAGGTGAAGTTGCCCTTCACCGCGTGGTCGCGCGCGGTGGCGGCGAGCTCGCCCGAATAGAAGAGCCCGAGTTTTGCCTGCGGGCTGATGCGCAGGTCGAAGCCGGCATCGATCAGCGCGGCGTCGCGGGCGATCGGGACGCCGGCGACGCCGAACCCGATGCCGTTGATCTGGAAGGCGAGCGCGGTTGCCGGCGTCACCGCGTTGAAGGCGTGCTGCCAGGCGAGCGTGGCGCGCGGGGTCAGCATGGTGCCGTTGGGCATGAGATAGCTGGTGGCGAACCTGACCCCGAGCGAGGAGTAGCCGACGCTGTCGGTGGCGGCGCCGCCGTTGAGCGCCGCGAGGCCGCCGGTCTCGGCAAAGCTGTCGGTCTTGACATGGACCCAGGCGGCGCCGGCAAAAGGCTCGACCGCGACGTTGCCGAACGCCATGCCGTAGCCGGCCTCGCCGAAGATCTGGCCGGTGCCGCCGTCGTAGTGCGCGGCGGTCTTGTCGAAGAAGCCGGGAAACTGGATGGTCCGGCTGGTGTCGATGGTGTGGAACGCGAAGGCCGCACCGGCGCGCAGGTTGAAGGCGCCGAAACCGGTTCCCGCATAGGCACCGAGATGGGCGGTGTCGATGCCCGCGGAGCTCGCCCGGTCGCCGAGGCTGAGCGATGAGCGCGTGTAGCCGCCGGCAAGCCCGACGCGGGAGAATTCGCCGAACCGCGCATCGAAGCCGGAGAAGAAGCCGCCAAGGTTGCGGGTGAGCGAGGCGGCGTTGCCGTCGCCGTCGAACGAGCCCCAGGCGCCGACCGCCTGGGTCCAGAACGCGAAGTCGGGTGTCTTGACTGGCGCCAGCGGCGCGGCCTTGACGGGGAACGGGGTCGGGGCCTGGTAGGCGAGGGTCGGTCCGTCATAGCCGAGCACCGCGGTGGCGTCCGGCGCGCCGGCGAACGCCGCCTGGCGCAGCCGCCCCAGCATGGCGAGCCGCATGAAGCGGGAATTGTCGAGCAATGTGGTCTGCACGCTGGCATGGATCTCGCCGGAGAGCGCATCGAGCGCCTGCCGGGTGGCGGCGCCGGTCAGTCCTGCGGCCGCCAGGAACAGCGGGTTGTCGGTCGCGAACCGGTCGAGCGCTCCGGCGACCGCGCGCTCGTTGGGGGTGGCCGCCTGGTGCTGGAAGAACAGGGTGTCGCGGGTAAGCGTGAGAAAGACATCGTTGGCGTCGTAGGAAAGCGAGGCGATCAGGTAGGGCAGGCTGCTGGTAGCGCCCGCATAGGTACCGGTGACGCCGCCCGCCGAGTTGACGATCGTGTAGGTGGTTGATGCCCCGTAGGCGCCGATCTGCGGCAGCGCCTGCACGGTGCCGCCGGTCAGCGTGGTGGTGCCGCCGACGCGGATGAGGTCGGACTGGCCGCCAGCGGTGGTCTCCACCCGATAGAACGAGCCCACGCCGAAGCTCGCATTGCCCGCCACGTTGAGCGTGCCGATCGAGTGGCCGGGCGACACCGTGCCGCCGTTCACCGTCAACCCGCCGAGCGTGCCGTTGCCCGTCAGCAATCCGGCGTTCAGCGTCACCGGCCCGACCGTGCCGTCGACCGACAAGGTGCCGGCCTGCACGGTGAACGGCGAGTTGGGCAGCGAGCCGGTCACGTTCAAGGTGCCGGCGAAGACCGTCCACGGCAACGTCAGCGTGTTGGTCCCGGTCAGCGTCCAGGTGGAGTTGCCGACCTTGTTGAAGGTCGAGAAGCCCTGGTACTGCGCGCTCGGACCGATCAGGCCGGCGTCGAAACTGTCGGCGCCCGAGCCGCCGAGCTGGAACGTGTCGCTGCCGCTCGCGAGCACCAGGCCATTGATCACCGAGCCCGGCCCGAGTGTCAGCGTGTTGCCGGCGCCGGCGAACGTGACCGCGGTTCCACCGGTGCCGATGATCGTCCCGGAATTGAAGATGCTGGAGCCGCCGGCGTCGAGCTCGATGGCCAGCAAACCGGAGATCGTTCCGGAATTGGTCACGCTGATCGGCGAATTGGCGAAAACCCCGAAGGAGGACGTGCCGGTGATCGTCCCCGAATTCACGATGCCGCCGAGGAAGGTCGCCACTCCGGTAATGAAGATCCCGGCCGCGCCCGTGATGGTGCCGGTGTTGACGACGTCGCCGGAGAAGATCGAGATGCCGCAGAAGCAGTCGCCGATGGCGATGCCGATCCCGCTGCTCGTAATGCTGCCGGTGTTGGTCACGCCACCGAGAAATGTCTCGACGGCATTGATCGAGATCGCGGCGCCGCTGAAGTTTGACGTCTGGATCGTGCCGGAATTGGTGATGCCGCCGGAGAACGTCGAGACGAAATTGATCGAGATGGCGCTCGCGCTGTTGCTCAGAATTGTTCCGGCGTTGCGGATGCCGCCGGAGAAGTTCGAGACGAACGCCACCCCGATGCCGACCCCGCTCGCTACCGAGATGGTGCCGCCCGCCTCATTGGCGATGCCGCCGGCGAAGCTGCCGACCACCTGGACGATGATGCCGCCCTGGCTGGGGAAAAATCCGCCGTTGGCGGCGACCAGTCCGCTGTTGGTGATCCCGCCGAGGAATGTTCCGACATTGGAGACGGCGATACCAGCCGTACCGCCGGTGATGGTGCCGCTGTTGGCGATGCCGCCGGCGAACGTCGAGACGCCGCCGCAGCCGCAGATCGAGCCGACCGCAATCCCGACGCCCGCGGACGATATGGTGCCGGAATTGCTGATCCCGCCGGAGAACGCCGACACGTCGGTGACCAGGATGCCGACCGAGCTCGCCGAGATCGTGCCGCTATTGCGGATGCCGCCCGAAAAGGTCGCGACGCCGGCGACGACGATGCCGCTGCTGCCTGCCGCGATCGTCCCGCTGTTGGCGATGCCGCCGGAGAAGGTCGAGACGCCGGCGACGACGATGCCGGCGCTGCTCGCCGAGATCGTGCCGCTGTTGGCGATGCCACCTGAGAAGGTCGCGACACCGGTGACGACGATGCCGACACTGCTCGCCGAGATCGTGCCGCTGTTGGCGATGCCGCCGGAGAAGGCCGAGACGCCGGCGACGAAGATGCCGTTGGCGCTGAGCGCCGAAATCGTGCCGCTGTTGTTGATCCCGCCCGAGAAGTTCTGCACGCCGATGACCAAAATGCCGGCACCGGAACTCGATGTGATCGTGCCGGCATTGGCGATGCCGCCCGTGTAGGTCGCGACACCGGCGACGACGATTCCGGTGCCGCTGACCGAGATGGTGCCGGAGTTGCCGATGCCGCCGGAGAAGGCGGAGACGCCGGCGACGACGATGCCCGCGCTTCCGGCGCTGATCGTTCCAATGTTGGCGATGCCACCCGAGAAGGTCGAGACGCCGAACACTCCGATTCCGGTGCCTGTGGCGCTGATCGTCCCGGAATTGCCGATGCCACCGGAAAAGTTCGACACCAGTCCGCAGCCGCACGGGCTGCCGACCACGATGCCGCCGCTGCCTGCGGTGATTGTGCCGGTGTTGCCGATGCCGCCCGCGAAGGTCCCGACATTGTTGACGAAAATGCCGTTCTGGCTGGCATTGATCGTGCCGGTATTGGCAATCCCCGCGGTGAAGGTCGAGACGTTGAAGACGCTGATCCCGGTCTGGTTCGCGGAGATCGTTCCCGAATTGAGGACAGCGCCGTTGAACAGGCTGCTGTCGAGGATCGCGATGCCGGTCGGGCCGCCGGGGGTGATCGTGCCGGCATTGACGATGTTGCCGTTCACGGTCGCATTGGTGACGGTGATGCAGTCGATCGTGGTTGCGACCGGATTGGTGAAGCCGGCACTCGGTCCGGTGATGACAACGCACGCCGCACGCGCCGGACCGGAGCCGCCCGCCACCAATGCCGCCACCGAGCTGGTGGCGAGCAGCAAGCCCAATTTCGCCCTGCTCAAAGCTCGGCCCCCGTCGGCTCCACGCCGATCCCCAGCATTATCCTTCCGTTATGGCAGACCCGTCCGTCAATATGAGGCTGCCGCCAGAGCGGGGCTTTGGGTCGGTTGTTTCCGTAGCGTCACCTTTTGGCAACACTCGAGGGGCTTTGCGGGGCGGATGCGGTTGATCTGCGACGTCGGCTTGGGCCGAGCCGCGACCCCATGGTATCGGCGACGGTCCACCATCGCCGAGGAGAGGGATGGCGCAGAATTGGGAGCCGCCCGGGACGTTTCGCCAGACCATGTCGCTGGCGGATTCCCTCATGCTGGCCGAGCAGAACCGCGGTGCCGGCCGGCTTGCCGAGGCGGAGGCGCTGTGCAACGGCATCCTGGCGGCACAGCCGGACGAGCCGAACGCCATCCATCTGCTCGGCGTTATCGCCCACCAGGCGGGGCGGCTCGGCGATGCCATCGCGCACCTGCGGCGGGCGACGAAGCTCGCGCCCGACGTGGCGCTCTACCATGCCAATCTGGGCGAGATGTGCCGGCTGGCGGGCCGTGTCGACGAGGCGGTCGCAGAAGGCCGGCGCGCGGTCGCGCTGAAATCCGATTATCCAGAGGCTTTCGCCAATCTCGGCGTCGCCTTGTACGAGCTGAAGAAATTCGACGAGGCCGCTGCGAGTCATCGTCGCGCCATCGCGCTCAAGCCGGATTTCGCGCTGGCCCATAGCGGCCTCGGCAACACGCTCTATGCGCTCAAGCGCTTCGACGAGGCGATCGCCGCCTATCGGCACGCCATCGCGCTGGCGCCGGGCTTCGCCGATGCGTGGAGCAATCTCGGCACCGCGCTCCACCATTCCGGGCACTTCGAGGAGGCCATCGCGACGCTGCGCCGGGCGCTCGCGCTGGCGCCCGATCACGCCAATGCGCGTTCCGGGCTCGGCATCCTGCTGCTGATGCGCGGGGATTTTGCCGAAGGGTTCGACGAATACGAGTGGCGGCTGCAATCGAGCGAGGTGAAGGGCCCGCGCTTTCCCCAGCGGCCGTGGCAGGGCGAAAACCTCGCCGGAAAAAACATCTACGTGCAGGCCGAGCAGGGTTTTGGCGACACCATCCAGTTCGCCCGCTACCTGCCGCTGCTGCAGGCCCGCGCCGGCGCGGTCAGCTTTCGTGTGCATCAGTCGCTGGTCACGCTGATGCAGGAAAGTCTTTCCGGGATCGGGATTTTCGGCGACCGCGGGACGCCGGCGCCGGCCGATTGCGAGGTCGCGCTGCTCAGCCTGCCGCGGCTGTTCAAGACCCGGCTCGAAACCATTCCGGCGGCAACGCCTTATCTCCGTCCGCCGGCCGAGATCGCGAAGGCCTGGCAGGCGCGGCTCGGCGCACTCGCGGGGCTGAAGGTCGGCGTGGCGTGGGCGGGCCGGCCGGAGCACGTCAACAATTTCCGCCGCTCCACCGATCTTGCGGCGCTCGCTCCGCTCTTGTCGCTGCCGGGGATCTCCTTCGTGAGCCTGCAGGTCGGGCCGCCGGCGGCGGAACTCAAGAAGAAGGCCGCGCCGGCGGTTGTGGATCTGTCGCCGAACCTCGTCGATTTCGCCGAGACGGCGGGCGCCGTGGCGGTACTCGACCTGGTGATCACGGTGGATACGTCGGTCGCCCACCTCGCCGGCGCGCTGGGCAAGCCGGTCTGGGTGATGCTGCCCGCGGTGACCGATTGGCGCTGGCTCCTCGGGCGCGAGGACAATCCGTGGTACCCGGCCATGCGGCTTTTTCGGCAGCGCGCAGGCGAGGTGTTCGCCGACGTGGTCGGCCGCGTCACCGCCGAACTGGCTGCGGTGGCGGGCGGCGACGCCGCGCGGCTCGCGCTTTTTCGCGAGGCCGGCGAGCGCCGGGCGAGGGAGGCCGCCGACATCATCGCGGCCGAGCTGGCGCGCCCCGCCCAGGCGGCGGCGCAACAGCTTTCTCCGGCGCAGGCGCTGATGCTGGCCGAGCAGCATCGCCGCGCCGGCCAGCTCGGACAGGCCGAGGACCTTTGCCGAAGAAGTCCTTGCCGCACAGCCGGCGAGCGCGGAGGCCGAGCATATGCTTGGCCTGATCGCGCATCAGTCCGGCAGGCTCGCCGAGGCGATCGATCATGTCGGCCGTGCCGCCGAGATCGACGACGGCAACGCGCTCTACCACGCCAATCTCGGCGAGATGCGGCGCCTGGCCGGCCGGCCCGATCTCGCCGCCGCCGCGGCGCGCCGCGCGCTGGCGCTGCAGCCGGACTATCCCGGCGCATTGAACAATCTCGGCATCGGCTCTACGAGCAGGAGAATTTCATCGAGGCGCTGGCCGCCTACGACCGCGCGCTGGCGCTGGCGCCCGATTTCGCCGACGGCCACAGCAATCGCGGCAATGCGCTGCGCGCCCTGAAACGCCTTCACGAGGCCGAAGCCGCCCACCGTCGCGCGCTCGCGCTCAATCCGCGCTTTGCCCAGGGGTGGAACAATCTCGGCACCGTGCTGCGCGATCTCAAGCGGCCGCAGGAGGCCGAGGAGGCCTATCGCCGGGGACTAGCCGAAGCCCCGAACGATCCCGACACGCTCGACAATCTGGCGCTGGCGCTGAAGGATCTCGACCGGCACGAGGAGGCGGCCGAGCTGCTGCGCCGGGCGCTCGCCGTCGAGGCACGCGACGCCAAGCTCCATCTGCATCTCGGCAGCGTGCTCATCGACCGGCATCGGCTCGACGAGGCCGCGGCGTCGCTCGAGCGGGCGCTGGCGCTCGATCCGAAGAATTGCGACGCGATCAACCTGATGGGTCGCGTCGCCTTCGAGCGCGGCGCGCTCACCGCGGCGCTTACGCACTATCGGCGCGCGCTCGCGCTCAAGCCCGACCTTGCCGACGCGCTCAACAACATGGGCAATGTGCTGAAAGAGCTCGGCCGGCTCGACGACGCCAGGGCCGCCTATCTCGAGGCGATCGCGCGCGATCCCGCGGTCAGCGGCGCCTACGTCAATCTCGCCGACTCGATGACGTTTGCGCCCGGCGATCCGCATCTCGCCGCCATGGAGGTGTTCGCCGGGCAGCCGGAGGGGCTCTCCGAGACCGACCGGATGCAGCTCGATTTCGCCCTCGGCAAGGCCTATGGCGATCTCAAGGATCATCGCCGCTCGTTCGCGCACCTGCTTGCGGGCAATGCCAGAAAGCGCCGCATGACCGCCTACGACGAGGCGGCGGCGATGGCACTGTTCGACCGTATCGAGGCGACGTTCACCGCCGGGCTGGTGGCGGAAAAATCCGGTCACGGCGATCCGTCGGCCGTCCCGATCTTTGTGCTCGGGATGCCGCGCTCGGGAACCACCCTGGTCGAGCAGATCCTGGCGAGCCATCCCGGTGTGCACGGCGCCGGCGAATTGAAGCTCCTCAACGACGTGGTCGATACGGTGCGCGGGCCGGACGGCAACAGGGTCGCTTACCCGGACTTCGTGCCGGCGCTCGAGCTGCCGGCGATCCGCCAGATCGGCGCCCGCTACCTGGCGGAGTTGCGGGCGCTGGCGCCCGCGGCCGCGCATGTCACCGACAAGATGCCGGCGAACTTCTTCTTCGCCGGCCTGATCCACCTGGCGCTGCCCAATGCGCCGATCATCCACACGGTGCGCGACCCGGTCGACACCTGCCTCTCGTGCTTCTCAAAACTGTTCAGCGCCGAGCAGAACCACACCTACGATCTCGCCGAGCTCGGCCGCTACTACCGCCGCTACGACGGGCTGATGGCGCACTGGCGCCGGGTGCTGCCGCAAGGCCGCATCCTCGATGTGCGCTACGAGGACGTCGTCGCCGATCTCGAGGGCCAGGCCAGGCGCATCGTGGCGCATTGCGGGCTTTCCTGGGACGCGCGCTGCCTCGCCTTTCACCGCACCGAGCGGCCGGTGCGCACGGCGAGCGCCACGCAGGTGCGCCAGCCGATCTACGCAAGCGCGGTCGGGCGCTGGCGCGTCCATGAGGATGATCTCGGGCCGCTCTTGCGGGCGCTCGGCGGCGGCCTGCAAGGCGCGTAGCGACGCCCCGGGGCGGCCGGGAGGCGATTGCCCCAGCGGAAGTGAGGGTCAGCCCGCCGCCTTGATCTGGCCGATCGCCAGCGCCATCATCTCGTCCATGGTGCGGTGGATCTGGTGATCGGACTGCTGCACGCCCTTGGCGTCGAAGTCGGCACGGATCTTCGACGCGACATCGTGCTCGCCCGCCGCCTCGAGACCCGCCATCACCACCGACTTCGCATAGGCCTCGGCATCGGCGCCGGCGAGCCCGAGCTTTTCGGCGGCCCACAGGCCCAGCAGCTTGTTGCGCCGGGCCGTGGCCTTGAATCGCAGCTCCTCGTCGTGCGCGAACTTCTTCTCGAATCCTTCCTCGCGCTTGTCGAAGGTGGTCATCGGAGCCCCACAATGTTGGCGCCCGAGAACGCCGGGCGCGCCCTTGCATATAGCGCCAAAATGGCCAAATCAACACGGGGTGCCGACGCCCTGCGGCATCGGCATCCCGCCCGCCCCGGACCCGGTTCGACCCGTGGACGACCCGGCGGACGCGATTGTGCTGCGCACCACGATCGGCTAGGTTGCCGGAGCGACTTTGCCGGCGCGATCTCCTCGTGAGTCGGGCCTGCCAGTCCCGCCGCCGCGGACCGCGTAACTCGTCCACCACTGGAGCCACGGCAACACATGGATTTCCTCAAGCCACGGTACACACCGATGAGTCGCCGCCGCCGCATCTACGAAGGCAAGGCGAAGGTCCTCTACGAGGGCCCGGAGCCGGGAACCTTGATTCAGCACTTCAAGGACGACGCGACCGCCTTCAACGCCAAGAAGCACGAGGTCATCGAAGGCAAGGGCGTGCTGAACAACCGGATCTCGGAATACCTGTTCCAGCACCTCAACGATATCGGCGTGCCGACCCACTTCATCCGCCGGCTCAACATGCGCGAGCAGCTGATCCGCGAGGTCGAGATCATCCCGCTCGAGGTGGTGGTGCGAAATGTCGCAGCCGGCTCGCTCAGCCAACGCCTGGGCATCGAGGAGGGCACCCAGCTGCCCCGCTCGATCATCGAGTTCTACTACAAGAACGACGCGCTCAACGACCCCATGGTCTCCGAGGAGCACATCACCGCCTTCGGCTGGGCGACGCCGCAGGAGATCGACGACATCATGGCGCTCGCCATCCGGGTCAACGACTTCCTGTCCGGCCTCTTCCTCGGCGTCGGCATCCGTCTGGTCGACTTCAAGATGGAATGCGGGCGGCTGTGGGAGAACGACATGATGCGCATCGTCGTCGCCGACGAGATTTCTCCCAATTCGTGCCGGCTGTGGGACATCAAGTCGAACGAGAAGCTCGACAAGGACCGCTTCCGCCGCGACCTCGGGGGCCTGCTCGAGGCCTACACGGAAGTCGCCAAGCGCCTCGGCATCATGAGCGAGAACGAGCGCCCGCAGGGACCGGTCCTGGTGAAGAGCTGAAGCCGAAGCGCCGCATGCCCGGAGCAAGGCCGGCCGGGGACGAGGTGATTGCGGGGGCCTTTATGGCCCCCGCGCGTTTTTGGCCTGCCGGAGATTTGTCCCGATGAAAGCCCGCGTGACCGTGACCCTGAAGACCGGCGTGCTCGATCCGCAGGGCAAGGCGATCGAGGGCGCGCTGAAGTCGCTCGGCGTCAACGGGGTCACCAGCGTGCGGCAGGGAAAAGTGTTCGACATCGAGGTCGAGGCCGCCGATGCGGGCCGCGCCGAGACGGCGCTGAAGGATGCGGCAGAAAAGCTCCTCGCCAACACCATCATCGAGAATTACCGGGTCGAGGTGGTCGAATGACCCCTGCGCGCGCTTTCGCCATCGCGCTCGCCTTGGGCGCCACCGGGCTCGTGGCCGGCGACGGGTCGGCGACACGGACGACCGGCGCGGGCGCCGCGATGTTCATCGAAGCCAAATGGCCGTTCGGGCTCGACCAGTGGGGGCGGGGCCGGGCGTTCGCCTGCGACACGACGCGGTGCGGTGTGGACGCGAAACTCTACATCAGGGCCAAGGTCGGGTTCTGCGACTGCTTCAATCATGTCGACGAGGACGACGTCGACCGGCTCACCGATTTCGACCTCATCGGCAAGGCGGTGCCGCGCGGACCCGACCGGGCGCTGCGGCTCGGCGAGGACCCGGCGCGGCTGCGCACCTTCCGGCTCGAAGGCCCGAAGGAATTTGGGCAGGCGGTCTCGGTGGTCGCGGCGCGCGACTGCCAGGCGCTGGTCGCCCTGCTGGTGACCGATCGCGAACCCTTGCCGGCACTGGAATCCGCGGTCCTCTCGCTGATGCGGACCTCATCCCCTTCCGATACCGCGCTTGCCTGGAACAACTAGCGGACGCCTCGCCCATGAAATCGGCCGTCATCGTGTTTCCCGGATCGAACCGCGAACGCGACGTCGCACGCGCGCTCAAGCTGATGTCGGGACAAGACCCGGCGCTGGTCTGGCATGCCGACAGCGAGCTCCCCGCCGGCACCGACCTCGTGGTGCTGCCGGGCGGGTTTTCCTACGGCGACTACCTGCGCTGCGGGGCGATCGCCGCGCATGCGCCGATCATGGAGGCGGTCCGCGCCCATGTGCGCAAGGGCGGGCTTGTGATCGGCATCTGCAACGGTTTTCAGATCCTGTGCGAGAGCGGGCTGTTGCCCGGCGTGCTGCTGCGCAACGCGGCGCTCAAATTCATCTGCCACGACGTGCATCTCAGGGTCGAGCGCTCCGACACGCCGTTCACCCGCGGCTACAATGCCGGCCAGGTGATCCGGGTCCCGGTCGCCCACGGCGAGGGCAATTATTTCGCCCATCCGGCGACCGTGGCGCGCCTGGAGAACGAGGGCCGGGTGCTGTTTCGCTACACCTCGCCGGAGGGCAAGGTGGATGCCGACTGGAACCACAACGGCGCCACCAATGCGATCGCCGGCGTGCTGTCGGAAAAGCTCAACGTGCTCGGCCTGATGCCGCATCCGGAGAACCACGTCGACGCGGCGATCGGCTCGACCGACGGACGCGGCCTGTTCGCCGGGCTGGTGGCGCATTTTGCCGCGGCCGCCGCGTGAGCACGGGTCAGGAAGTCGCGCAGTCGAGCGACGGATCGGCGCCCGTGACTGCCGTCACGCCGCAGCTCATTGCCGAGCACGGCCTCACGCCCGGAGAATATCTGCGCATCTTCGAGCTGATCGGCCGCGAGCCGACCATCACCGAGCTCGGCATCTTTTCCGCCATGTGGAACGAGCACTGCTCGTACAAGTCCTCGAAGGTCCATCTGAAGAAGCTCCCGACCGAGGGTGCCTGCGTGATCCAGGGGCCGGGCGAGAATGCCGGCGTGATCTCGATCGGCGACGGGCTCGCGGTGGTGTTCAAGATGGAGAGCCACAATCATCCGACCCTGCCGCCGCGACGACTACGTATTGCTAATTGGCATCGAATTCTTGACTGGCGGATGCTTCCGCGCAGACCCAACAGGATGAGCAGTTTGATGCCGGCTATGGTTTTTCGGAACCGCGCCCCGGGGAACAACGACAGGCATAGGTCAATGGTGCTGGAGTCCAAAATCCTCTTTCAGATGGAGTGTGCGGGCCTCATCAATGAGCTGTTGGGCGAAATCGGCGTAGATGCGCCAATCGCGACTTTCGTTGGCATCGGCCACGTACTCGTGAGATATCGCCGCGAAAACCGGTGTGGTAGCGCCTCTCTTCAAGCGTGCAGGCGGCCTGGATCTCCGCAGACTTTCGCGAGAAGTCAGTTCGGGCCGGGCGGACGGCACCGAGCCGTATCGCGCATCTCTGCCATAACCGGCCTCACGCGTAAGGAATCTCGCCCGACTCGTCAGTCGTCCGGCAAGCTGCGATCGCGAAAGCGAGGCGCGCTACAACAGGGCATCGCACGTGGTTGCCGGCTGGAGACGGGATCCGGATTTTTCGGCCGGCCGTGGAGGGCCCGGAAGTCTCGCCTTGAAGGGGGAGGGCCCGACCTTCGCCGAGCTGGTCTGGCGCTACAGTGGCGGCTCCATTGTGTGTGACACCATGTCGCTTCAAACGGCGGACTGATCTCGGCGATGGACTTCGACCATTTGTTCCGATCCATCAAATCACGAACGGCTGAAGGCGGCGGGTATTCGCACAAACCCGGAGGACCTTACAGGGCGGATGCGACTGCCTGGGCGATCCTGGCGTTAAGCACGATCCCGCCGAAAGAGCGGCTGTCCAACTGGCGTGTGATCAACTTGCCGCCACCCAGGCGCCGGACGGCCGAGTCCCTCTGGTGCCGGAAATTGCTGCGGCGTATTGGCCGACCCCCCTGGCGGTTCTTGCCTGGAAGAAAGCCTCCTGCCGCCTAGACGAGATGGGCCGCGCCCTGAATTTTATCGCCGGCAATTCAGGACTCCATTTCGAGCGTGAAAAAAATGCCCCTTACGGCCACGACACGGCGATCAGGGGTTGGTCCTGGATAGAAGGCACGCATTCCTGGATCGAACCGACATCCCTGTCTATTCTGGCCCTCAGGGCAACCGGACACGCTCGGGATAGTCGCACGCTCGAAGCCGTGTCCATGATCATGAATCGTCAGCTTCCATCCGGCGGGTGGAACTACGGCAACACGACGGTCTTCGGACAGGAGTTGCTGCCGATGCCCGAGCACACCGGGCAGGCGCTCTGTGCCGTTTCCGGATATGTCTCAGTGAATGAGGTCAGGAAAAGCATCGAGTATCTGGATAGCCAACGACCAAGTTTAAAGACTCCGTTGTCCCTCTGCTGGAGTCTCTTCGGCCTCAACGCCTGGAAGATTCGATTGCCTGGGCTGCAGGATCAAATTGCGAACTGCCTTTCGCTTCAAGAGCGGTATGGAATCTACGACACAGCCTCTTTGGCCCAATTAGCCATCGCGCATGTTTCCGGGGCCGACCTTCTAAATTACCTTGGGATAGAATCCTGAACCATGGCAGAAACCAAACCCCGCTGCACCTCATCGACATGGACACGCCGGAGCTTCCTCAAAGCAGCCGGATTGGGGACAGCTGCAGTCGGAGCCGGGCTGCTGCTCGGGCGCTATGGTATTCCAAGGGAAGAAAAGACCGAGACCTTCATCGCTTCGGTATCCGGCTACGATAAAGATTTAAAAACCCACATCATAGTGGCTCTGCGAGAACTCGGCATTCAATCCGGTTGGGTGAAGGGGAAACGCGTTCTGCTGAAACCAAACCTCGTAGAGCCTCACCGCACCCTGGAGCACATCAACACCCATCCGCTGGTCATCCGGGCAGCCGTCGAGGCGTTCCTGAGCATGGGGGCAGCCCAGGTCATGGTCGCAGAGGGGTCGGGGCACCGTCGCGACAACCTCTTGGTGCTCGAAGAATCCGGGCTTGCCGATGTCCTGGCCGAAGACAAGATACCGTTCACCGATTTGAATCTGAGCTCTGTCGTAAAAATGCCCAACCAGGGCAAGGCGTCCAAGTTGGAGGTATTCTATTTCCCGGAGGAAATCCTGAAGGCCGACATCATCGTCTCCATGGCCAAAATGAAAACACACCATTGGGCCGGCGTGACCTTGTCGATGAAGAACCTCTTCGGGGTGATGCCCGGAATCGTCTACGGCTGGCCGAAAAACGTGCTGCACTGGGCCGGAATCAATCAGTGCGTTTACGATATCACCGCCACTCTGAAGCCCCATCTTGCTATCGTGGATGGCATCGTGGGCATGGAGGGCGACGGCCCCATCATGGGGTCAGCGGTCAAGAGCGGGGCCCTGGTGATGGGGACGATCTGCCGGCGGTGGACTCGACCTGTGCGCGATTGATGGGCATCGACCCGATGAAGATCCCCTATCTGGCGGCAGCATCGGGCACCATCGGCAGCGTAAGAGCTGAAAACATCCTTCAGCGTGGTGAAATCATCGGGTCGCTTTCAATGAATTTCAAACTGATTAATTTCATCCCGGCGCACCAGGGCCTCCGATAGGCAACGGGCCCTGTTCTGAGCGGGGCGTGGACCTGACATATCATGAACACAACACCCCCCCAATTCAGCCGGACGTCTCCGACCAAACTGTTCTGGCTGATTCTCGTTGTCGCTTTCATATTCTCCTGCGCCATCCACATTCCTATTGATGACGGTTTGCGCCACATTTCCTTTGCCTTCAGCGGAGGCTCAAACTGGGCGGACGCCTACCCTTTCTCAACCTTCAGTGATTACCCCGAAATCAGCCCTTGGTTCGGCTACGACATGATCCTGCGGGGAATAGCGACTCTGCTGAGCCGGATGCCAATAGACCCGCTGGCATTGAAAATACTGTTGCTCAAAACATTGTCCCTCTTGTTTGTCTTTGCAACTCTGATCCCCCTCGTCAGGGCGAGCGGCATAGAAACCGAGATGGACGATTTCCCCTCGATCCTGCTGGCGCTGGTCTGTGTTTTCTTTTTTCTGACCCGGTTCTCATCAGGGCCATGATTGTCCGCCCCTTTATTTTCGGCACGATTTTTATCGCCTTCTCCTTCCGGTACAAAGTCTTTCCCTCAAGGGTTCTTGTCTGCGGCAGCGCTGATTTTTCTATATCCGTATCTGTCCTGGTTTTATGTGCTGCCCGTTGCGGCAGCTCATGTTTTGTCAGGGAGCAGAAAGTTCGCGCTGGGGCTTTGACCGCAATAGGGATATTCTTCGCGCTGCAGCCGTCTTCTTTCTGGAAATTTCAAATCGCAATTTTTTCCGGAGGGAAAATCAGAAGCCTGCTCGGGGTTGAAATCAGCGAATTGGCCTTCACCATGACATCTGCCTTTGAGATCTTTACCGTGGCAGCCGTTTTTATGCTTTACCCGCTGGCCAGACGCCTCGTGCCGTCTGCCGGCTATGGACTCACTCTCTTGTGCATCTATCTCGTGCCGTCGATTCTTTACAAACGGACATTCTTCGACATTTTTCTCCCGGTTTCTTTCATGCTGTATGCCCGGCCGCTGCTCGTCTATCTGAAAAGCCTGCGCCCGGCCGTGAATGAATCGTGGCGGCGATTTGCAGAGGAGACAAAAGGACGTTTTGCAGCACATGTTCGCTTCCGGGTGAAACAATCGCACGAGAGCTCCGGCCCTAATCTCAGACCCGTTCTGATCGTATTGTTTGCCTGCTTGATCTTCCTGGTCGGCCACATCAACCTCAAGCAGGCGAGATGGGTTGCCGATGATGAGATTCTCGACTGGCATCCATCCCAAAACACGCCACCATGTTGACCTCCTTCAACCAACAGTACAGAATTCATTTCGTCAGGCCCGACCTCAAGACGATCCCATCCTGCAACATCTCCTATCCGAGCCCGTCCATACTCAACGAGTACAGGGATTTTATCAAAAACGGCCGTTTCAAGGAACTGGCAAGCCTAACATCGGCCTCCCATATTGTCGGTGCCGGCGACATCCATTTGGATCCAGCCGAAAGCCGATATCTGGAAACCGTTGTAAACAATGACACCCCTAAAATCTGGAAGATCCTGATGCCGCAGACGCAGGCGGCGCCATCAGACACCCCTCAGCCCACCCCGCCTTCCGCACGGAGCCATAGCCGATGCGAACCGTGGAACCGCTCTTGTGTCGCCGCCCTTTTTTAATTTGCTCCTCCGATGGTTTTGGGCAGGGGAAATACCGCATCGGCAATGACAAGGCGGGAATGTATTTTCAGACCGACCGGGACGGCGGGTGGCATCCCAAAATCCGACCGAAAATATTTCCAGGGTCGGCGAACAAGGGGCTTACACTAAGGGGAAGGATGCAGGCGGATTTTGTCCAGATCGACGGTGACAGGAAGTTCATGTCGAACCCCCCCTAAAGGCGGCTCCTAGGAACTCAAAGCGATTCATCC
>CAVWIS010000011.1:0-100000 GCA_963755055.1 uncultured Alphaproteobacteria bacterium
CTTGCCGACGACCGTTTGCGTAACGCCGGCAGGACCGCTGAGTCAAAGCGCGCCAGGCACAAATCGATTCAATCGTGCCGCAATCGGCGTGCTGCTTCTCGAGCGCGGATACCGATCAGACGAGGGAACGTCGGCAAGGCCGCCATGGAGGCCCTCAATGGGTGCGGTGGGCGATCTCCGGCACCATCGCGTTGCGCTCGTCGCTCAGCAGATCGAGCGCTTCGGCGACCTGCGGGGAGGTGAGGGTGAGCCGGCCGGAACCTTCCAGGGTGGCAACGATCTTCTCCGGATCGCTCGCCATCGACAGAAATGCCTCGAGGGCCTCACGCGCCCGCTCCGGCATCGCGACGACCGCGCGCATGATATCGAGCAGGTTTCGTTCGCGGCTCAAGTAGCACAGCTCGATTACCCGCGCCGGCGAATCGAGCTGGCGAACCACACGCTCGAGCAGCAAATCCAGATTGGGCTCATTGCCACAACCTTCGTTTGTGTTTTCTTTTTGCGTCAACCGAGACATTCCGTCCTCCCGCAGCATGACCCTTCGACTGGTTCGCAGCTAAAACGAACCCGGTCGATCGGGCGACTGTCAGAAATGACAGTCCGGGAGCGAGGCGCAGCCGCCGCACGTTCCGGAGAACGGGAAATCGGCAAACGAATGCCAGCACCGGTCATCGGAATCCGCAGGCCAAAACTGTCGAAGGTTCAGATCGCGATCTCGCCGGTGCGGATCGCATTGACCACCGCCTGTGTGCGGTTCACGGCCCCGAGCTTGCGGGCCGCATTGGCGATGAACCAGTTCACCGTCCGCTCGCTCACGCCGAGGATCATGGAGATCTCCCACGACGACTTGCCCATCGCGGTCCACGAGAGCAATTCCCGCTCGCGGTCGGTCAGTACGCTGTTGGCGAGCCGCTGCGCCTTCTCGATCTCCGACAGCGCCAGCGCCTTGGAGTGGGCGTAGAGGCTCAGGAAACGCGCTGCCCCTTTGGCGCGCGGCTCGAAGTCGGGTCGTTCTCCCGCCATGGTGACGCAGGACTGGATGCCGTTTCCGCTGGCGATCGGCACGCAGAATCCAAATCGCATGCCGAAATCCGCCGCCACGTTCATCACCTCGGCGGCGCGCGGCCAGGCTTGCGGATCGAACGGAGCTTGCGACCACTCGAACGGATCCATCGACCGGCGGCACCAGGCGGCCACCGGGTCGTCGAGGTAGAAATTCTCCCGTGCATAGTGCTCGGTGAACGCCTCCGGCCAGCCGTTCAGCAGAAAGTACGGCTCGACGCGCGCCGGGGGCTCCGGAACGCCGGTGATCAGGAATGCCGAGTAGCCCAAAGACGAAAGGGCGGAACCCAGCAGATCCCTGACTTCATCGGTCGTGCTCAGACGATCGAATTTGTCGATCAGATCGAACGCCGAGCCGGCATAGTCGACCGTCGTACCACTCACCGGGGCCCCGTACTCTGGAGTTTATTGGTTGCAAACATAATAGAAGCGGCGTTAGAAGGTGCAAGTCTTTAGTATTGTTTAAGCTCCCGTCGAATACACGGTAAGCGGGCGGAACGCCACTGCCTCGCCGTCCGGCGTGGGTGCCGTGCCTGAAGTGGGCGAACATCCCGATGGTGAAGAAAAGTCCTGATCCGATCGACGTCGAGGTTGGTCGACGGATTCGCGTTCAAAGGATGGCGCGGGGCATATCGCAGACCGAGCTCGGCGATAAGATCGGGGTGACGTTTCAGCAGGTACAGAAATACGAGAACGGGGCCAACCGGGTGGGCGCCAGCCGGCTCACCAGGATCGCCAAGGTGCTGGGTGTTCCGGTCGGCACGTTCTTCGGCGGGCCGGGGGAGACCGACGCCGCGGCGACCGAAGCCACCCGCCTCGACCTGGAATATCTCGTCATGCCCGGAGCGCTTCGATTGCTGCGCGCCTATGGCCAGATCCGCGAATCGGTGCTCCGGCGCACCATCGTGACCTTCGTGGAACGGATCGCGGCCGGCGATGCGGCGTCCCGTCCGGATCGCCGCAAGTAGACATCCCGATAGCTCTACGTTCGCGTGTGATTTTGTCCCGGGACGACCCGTAGCATCGGTCCCTGGTCCTGATACGATCATGAATGCGCATGAGACCGCCCGAAATCCAAGGGGAGAGAGGTCGTTGCGATTGACCGTCAGACATCTGCTCGTGGTCGCCTCGGCCGTGCTCACGCTCGCCGTCTCGTCCGCGGCGCTCGCCCAGCCGGCACCCGTTCCGGGGCCGCTGGCGGCGCTCGAATCGCTGAAGCTGTCGCTCGATCAGCTGGAGCTGACCGCCAGTCGCGACGATCTTTCGGTGCGCGCGCTGGCCGATCTGCAGCGCCAGCTGGCGCCGCTCGGCGCCGCTCTCGGCGACCGTCGCGCGGAGATCGAGCCGCAGCTCGCCCGGGTCGACCGCCGGCTCAAGGAGCTCGGTCCGGCTCCCGCCAAGGACGCGGCGCCCGAGCAGCCGGCGGTCGCCGCCGAGCGCGACCAGCTGACCCGGCAATTTCGCGAGCTCGATGCCGCCTCGAAGATGGCGAAGCTGCTCGACGTGCGCGTCGAGCAGCTGACAGAGCGGGTTAGCGAGCGGCGCAGCGCCATCTTCACCCAGCGGCTGTTTCAGCGCGCTTCCAGCATCTTCGATCCCTTTCTGTGGATCGAGGCCGGCAAGGCAATTCCCGACGAATTGGGCGGAGCGGGGTTCCTGTTGCGCGCCTGGTGGAGCTTCGCCGGCGATCATGGCGGCTACGGCCGCATGGTCGCCGCGGTGGCGACGCTGGCGCTTGCCGCCGCCGTCATGCTGACCGCTGCGGCACGGTGGCGACGCCGCCCGCGGACGGAGACTTACGAGACCCGTTTCGCCAAGGCGCGGGCCGGGCTGGGGGCGATCGTCGAGGCCGGCATCCCGCTCCCGCTCGGCATCGCGGTGCTGATCCTGACCTTGCGCGCCTACGATCTGCTGCCGGATCGTATCGCGGGAATCGGCCACGGCCTTCTGATCGCGGCAGTCATTGCCGGCATCGGACGGGGGATCGGACGCGGCGTGCTGGCCCCCGACCAGCCGCAACGCCGGCTGCCTGCCGTCGACGATGTCACGGCGCGGCACCTCGCCTGGCATCTCGGCTGGGGCGCACGCGCGCTCGGCGCCACGATCTTTCTCAATGTGGTCTATCGCGAGGTGGTCACGCAGGTGGCGCTGACGCTCGCCACCAATGCGCTGTTTGCCCTCGCGGTCGACGTCCTGCTGCTGCATCTGCTGTGGCGGGTGCGGGGGATCGACGACGGCGAGGACGGCCCGGCGCAGAGCGCGCCCGCCCGGTGGCTGCGCGGCGCTGCCTGGGTCGTTGCCGGCGTCGTCGCGGTCACGCTGGCATTCGGCTATATCGGCGCTGCCACGTTCGCTGCCGAGCGGATGCTCGCGGCGGTGGCGGTGTTCGCCGTGCTGTATCTGCTGCTGGCGCTGATCGACGCGCTGTTCGCCGAGGTGCTGTCCATCGGCTCGCCGCGGGCGCGCGCCGTCGCCGCCAATCTCGGCCTGACGCCCCGCGGCCTGGAGCTCGTCGGCACGTTGCTGTCGGCCTTGACCCGGCTGGTGCTGATCGTGATCGCGGTGCTGCTGCCGTTCGCCTCCCGAGGCAGCTTCGCGACCGAGGTCTTCGGTGCCGCCCAGGGGACCGTGTTCGGACTGTCCATCGGCCACTTCAGCATCTCGATCACCGCGATCCTCAGCGCCGCCGCGGTGCTGGCGGTCGGCCTGGTCGCGACCCGGGCGTTGCAGCGCTGGCTCGAGGTCCAGTTCCTGCCGCGCACCGCGCTCGACCCCGGTCTGCAGCATTCGGTCTCGACCATCCTCGGCTATCTCGGTGTGATCGCGGCGGTGACCCTGGCGCTGGCCGAGTTCGGCATCGACCTGCAGAAGATCGCTCTGGTCGCCGGCGCGCTGTCGGTCGGTATCGGCTTCGGGCTGCAGTCGATCGTGTCGAACTTCGTGTCCGGCCTGATCCTGCTCGCTGAGCGCCCGATCCGGGTGGGCGACAGCATCGTGGTCAAGGGCGAGGAGGGTTATGTCCGCCGCATCAGCGTGCGCGCCACCGAGATCGAGACGTTCGAGCGGGCCAGCGTGATCATTCCCAACTCCGAGCTGATCAGCGGCGTCGTCAAGAACTGGACCCACGGCAACACCAACGGCCGCATCATCGTCAAGGTCGGCATCGCCTACGATGCCGATCCTGACGCGGTGCGCGATATCCTGATGGCCTGTGCCCGCGATCATCCGCAGGTGCTGCAGATGCCGGTGCCCCGGGTGTTTCTCGCAAGCTTCGGAGACAGCGCGCTGAACTTCGAGCTGCGCTGCTTCGTCGCCAACGTCGACTACGGGCTGATCGTCAGGAGCGATCTGCATTTTGCCATCCTGCATCGGCTGCGGCAGGCGCGGATCGCTATCCCCTATCCGCAACGCGAGGTGCGGCTGCTGCGCGATCCTGCCGACGCTGCCGCCCAGACGCCGGATGTCGGTGCGGCCGACCCGCAAGGCATCTGAGCTTCAGGAATTCTTGGCATGTCCATGATCAAATCGCGCCGGTGCTGCCAGCAGGAGACAGCGTCGATGCCGCATGGCCGCACGACCCCGCGCAGGCGCCGCTGCATGCTCGTCGCCGCGCTCGCGCTCGCGGGCCTGGCCGGCTGCTCCGGCTTCGGTGACCGCGAGCCGCCGTCGGGCGAGCCCAGCCTGTACCGCAGCCTGGCCAAACCGGGCGCCGAGCTCGACGCCGCCGCCGCCCAGTCGATGATTTCCGGCTACCGGGCGAACAACGGGCTGTCGGCGGTCGTGCTCGACCCGCAGCTGATGAAGCTCGCCGACCAGCAAGCGCATATGATGGCGGCCCGCGACAAGCTCGATCACAACGTCGGAAAGCCGTTCACCGAGCGAATCAAGTCGTCGGGCTACGATGCCAGGGTGGCGGCGGAAAACATCTCGGCCGGCTATCACACGATTGCCGAGGCATTCTCCGGCTGGCGCAACTCGCCGCCGCACCGCGCCAACATGCTGCTCAAGGGCGCCACCAATATGGGGATCGCAGCCGTCTATTCGCCGGGAAGCAAATACAAGGTCTTCTGGTCGCTGATTCTGGCGGCGCCCGACGACAAGCGCGGCTGACGAGCCGGCCGGCGATCTACCGGCGAAGGTGATCGCGCACGTGCTTGGCGAGCGCAATCGTCCGCCGGCGCAGCGTTTCCAGCATGCGAATGGAGGCGAATCGTTCCGCCGCCTCCGGTCCGATCGCAACCAGCCGGTCGGCCAGAGCGAGGCGCTGGCGCCACAGGTGATCGATCATCGGATGATGCTCGGTTGCGCAGGAATCGACGCAACCGATGGTCTCGTCGGCCAGCATCGCGCGGGTCAGCTCCACGGTCAGCTGAACGCCCGGCGACGCGCGTGCGAGCGTCTCGTCATAGGTGATCTTGAAGAACCAGGCGCGGTCGGCGCTGTTGAGCGTGAGCGCCGCGGCAATCTGGCTTCCGCCCACCAGCAGCCGATCCACCCGGGCCATTCCGACGGCGGCAAGCCCGGTGATCGCCCGCTCGACGAATTGCGCGATCGTCTGATGCCGCGCTGCCGCGGTGCCGCGTCGCCCCTTCCACCCGCGCGCTTCGAGCGCGAGGAAGTCGGCGACCGCGGTTGCGACCGCGGCCGGGGACGTCGCGGTCGCCAACGTCACCGGGCCGCTTTCTTCCAGGCGCCGCCGCTGCCGGCGCAGCTCCTTCCGGCGCTTGCCTCCGATCGCGTGCTCGAGATAGCGGGCGCGATCGTCGCCGGGCGCGAGCAGCGCGCGCTGGTGAACGTCGAACAGCGCGGCCTCCCCGCCGCGGGCGGCGACCACGCGATCGAATGCCGATGCGAATGGGCCGTCCTGAGGGATGAAGCGCAGGAGCAGGATCTTCGGCAGATCGCGCCGGGCCATTACGCAATCGAGGAACGCCTCGATCACCGGCTCGGGGGCGTCGCGATCGACCAGCGGGACCCCGAGCGGCGCATAGGAATGCGTCCATCCGGCGAGGATCGGCAGCTTGACGCCGTAGCGGTGAGGTTCGACGCGGAGCGGAAACAGGCCGACCAGATTTTCCCGTGAGGGCCACGACCATACCAGGACCGCACCGGCACCCGCCCCGAAGGGCGGAACCGCAGGCAGCGCGAATTCCGGCCGGTAGAACACATTCGGCTCGATCGCGCGCGCCGCCAGTGCCTGCCATTGCGGGGTGATCGTGTGGAGAGCGTCGAGCGCACGCCACTCCGTGGCCAATACCGGCGCAGAACCGGTCGGCGATGCCGCGGCAGTGCCTCGCATGAGCCCGTCCGCGAGGGAGGAGGGCAGTCGGGCCGGTACGGCGGCGATGCGCTGCGTCATGCTGATACCGAACGGCGACGCCGGCAGCTCGCTTCCCTCAGCGATACTTCCTGGGGCGCCAGATGAACACATGGAGGCCAAGCCGCGCCTTGGTCACCCAGAACAGCAGAACCAATTCGGTGATCACGCCGGCCGCCGTGGCGATGGCCGCACCCTCGACGCCCATCCGCGGGATCAGCACGATGCAGGCCGCCAGGTTGAGCCCGAATGCCGCCGCATAGACCAGCGCGCAGGCGCGCTGCTCTCCCACCATGTTGAGCAGGCGTTCCACCGGTCCGATCGCCGAGCGTGCCAGCAGCCCGGCCGCGAGGATGAACATCACCGGATATCCGGCGGCGAACTGCGGGCCGAACAATGTCAGGATCGGCCGCCCGAGCAGGAGGATCACGATGGTTGCGGCAAGCGACGGCCAGAACGTCCAGCGGATCGACTCCGCCAGAAAGGCGGAAAGCCGCTCGCGGTCGCCGTTGACGTGATATTCGGTGAACTTGTGCGCGGCGGCATGGGCCACCGAGTAGTAGACGAAGGCGACCAGGGCGAGGGTCTTGGCCGCCGCGTAGTAGATCGCGACCTGGTCCGGCGCCACGTATTGCTGCAGGACGAGCACGTCGGTGTAGGTCAGCAGCGAATAGAAGCCCTCGACCATGAAGATCGGGACTGCGGTGGCAAACCACGTCCGCACGTCGTAGCTCTTCGGTCCGGCCTCGACGCGGCGCGCAAGCTTTCTGTTGAGAACGACCAGCTGGAAGATCGCCGTTGCCCAGGTCGCGACGACCGCCGCGCCGATCGCGGTCGCGGCATTGCTGGGAAGGCCGCCCCACAGCGCCGCTCCCATCAAGGCGACGAGAAGCAAGGACCGCAGGATGTAGGGCGGCAGCAGCGCCAGGTTGATCCAATTGTAGGATCTCGCGATGCCCTCCTGCATGTGGGTCAGGGCGAAGAACGGCAGCGAGATGCAGGCGAGATAGAGCGGGATGACCTCGTAGTTGTTGATCCAGGAGCCGCACAGCCAGATGCCGAGCGCGCACAGCGCCGCCATCGCGGTGGCGATCGCCACCGTCAGCCAGCGGCTGCCGGCGAGAAAGCCGCGCAGCAGCGCCAGCGCTCCCCGCTCGCCGTATTCCGGAATGAACCGCTGCGCCGAGGATGCGAGCCCGAAGTCGACCAGCGCGCCGACCAGCAGCACCCAGGTCCACACGTAGACATAGATGCCGAACTCGAAGGTGCCCATCCATCGCGCCAGCAGCACCTGCGTCAGATAGACCAGCGCGGCGCTCGCCACGCGGATCAGAAACGCCGTGCCGGCGACCCGCTGGACCAGCGAATTGTCGCTGTGGTCGCCGAGCCACGCGCGGAACTGGCCGGCCAATGCGGTGAGCGACAGGCGCGCCTGTGACAAGGTTGCAGCCCTCGGGCCGGTCATCGCCACGTCAGTCCTCCCCCGGTTCGGCGCAATCGGCCGCCACTCGTCATCCATCCGAGGATTAGATAGCCGGGAGGCATTAACTTTCGGTTGGCCCGCGGGCGAGGCCCGGCGGCACCGTCCTGGTTTGCCAAAAGCCAGCCACGCCAGCCTGTTGGCAGGGGGTAGGGAGCGCTTCCGGCGATTGGACCCAGGTCGGTCAACCGGAAATCCGCCGGCATGGGGAAACTTCCGCTTACCGGATGCCATGGCACGGCCGGCGGCCGCATTGCGGCGGGGGAAAAACCGCCAATCGCCGGCTGTTGTCGACGTGCGTCTCGACGCGCGGCGCGTCAGGGACTGGGCCGATCCCCAGGAATTGCCTGTCGGGCTGGGCGGCGCGCCTGGAGGGCAGCATATCCGGGGGGCGACGGGCCCGCTCTCATCGGGAATCCGCACCCCCGAACGGGACCAGCGGGTTGTCGAGGAGCGCGGCGCGGTCGGGCTGGTCGACGGCGGCTACCCCGCTGAATGCGTCGAACAGGGCGCGGATCGGGCCCGGTTCGAGGTCGCGCACGATGAACACGAGCCGGGTGCGTCGATCGTCGTCCGGCCAGGCCGGGAGCGTCGCAGCCGGGTGGAAGACGTGCTGGACGCCATGCACCACCAGCGGCTGCTCGGGCTGTTCGGCGATTTTCACCACGCCCTTGAACCGCAACAGGTTCGGTCCGTACATCGAGCGCAGCAGGTCGAGGAACATGTCGAACGTCGCCGCCGGGATCGCCGCGTCGCTCGCCACCGAGAATGTCCGGATGCGGTCGTCGTGACGATGCGGCGCATGGCCATGGCCATGGTGCCGATCGGATGCATGCGCCTCGGCGGCCAGCCAGCGTCGGACATCGGGCGTCTTTGTCGCCGGGTCGTAGAGCCCGCATCGGGTCAGGCGATCGACCGTTGCCTCCCCTCGCGCCGCGTCGAGGATCGGCGCTGCCGGGTTGAGGCGGCGCAGCCGCGCGAGCAGATCGGTCAGCATCGATCGGCGGTCGGGGGTGTCGACAAGATCGGTCTTGGTCAGAACGATGCGGTCGGCGACGGCTGCCTGCTTGGCGGCCTCGGGATGCTGATCGAGGGTGGCCAGGCCATTCATCGCGTCGACCACGCCGATGACGCCGTCGAGCCGCACGCGCATCACCAGGTAGGGATGCAGCATCACCGTATGCAGCACCGGCGCCGGGTCGGCGAGCCCCGTCGTCTCGAGGATCAGGCGGCCGAAGTCGAGGCGGCCGTTGTCGAGATCGCGCAGCAGCCTTTCCAGCGCGTCCACGAGGTCTCCGCGCACGGTGCAGCACAGGCAGCCGCTCGCCAGCATCACGACGCCGTCGCCGACCTCGCGGACCAGAAGGTGATCGATCCCGATTTCGCCAAGCTCGTTGATGAGAACCGCCGCGTCCGCGACCGCCGGGTCGGCGAGCAGGCGGTTGAGCAGGGTGGTCTTGCCGGCCCCGAGAAAGCCGGTGAGCACGGTCAGCGGGATCGGAGCTGCCGGCCGGCGCCGCCCCGCCGTTCGTGCGACATCCGGTGTCATCATTCGACCGATCTGCGCTTGGGGCGCGGGCGCGGGCGCGGCAGCGGCACGGCCGCATCGGCTGGCGTGGCGGCGAGATCGGCAGGCGCGGTATTGGCGGCCGGCGACGGCGCGAACAGGTTCCAGGGTGCTGCGGCTGCGGCGACGGGTGGGCGCGTCCGCGCGGCATCGGGGGAGCCGGCGGACCGCTGGGAAGCGCCCGGCTGGACGGTCGCGAGCTGGCGCGCCGTCGGCTTCTTGCCGGGGCCGACAAAGACCTCGACCGGTGGCGCCGAGGGCGTCAGCGGGCCCAGCAGCGATGCCTGCCTGGCGCGCCCATGGGTGTCGACCGTCATCGCCGAATAGGCCGAGCTTGGATCGCGGTCGTTGCTGACCGGCACCCGCTCGTCCTCCGACGCCTCGCGATGGCGGTGCTTGCCGCACATCTCCTCGCGCAGGTTGGGTGGCTCGGCGGCAACTGGTGTCAGGCTTTCCACCGAGCCGAGCGCCGGCATCAGCCAGGACAGCGTGTTTCCGGCAAATCCCTTCTCCAGCAGCTGCGCCGCCTTCTCGGCACGAGCCACGCCCGACGAGGCGCCGAGCACCACGGCGATCAGGCGGCGGTTGTTGCGGGTCGCTGTGGCGACCAGGTTGAAGCCCGACGCGCAGATGAAGCCGGTCTTCATGCCGTCGGCGCCCGGGTAGCGGTCGATCAGCATGTTGTAGTTGTGCATGACGCGCCGGCCCATCCGGATCGCCGGAACGTGCCAGTAGAAATCGTATTCGGGGAAATCGCGGATCAGCGCGCGGGCGAGGATCGCCAGGTCGCGTGCCGACGTCACCTGCCGGTCGTCCGGCAAGCCGTTGGGATTGACGTAGTGCGTCTGCGTCATGCCGAGCCGCTGCGCGGTCCGGTTCATCTCGGCGGCGAAATTGTCGATCGACCCGCCGACCCCTTCGGCCAGCACCACCGCCATGTCATTGGCGGATTTCACCATCAGCATCTTCAGCGCATTGTCGACGGTAACCTTGGTGCCGACCTTGAAACCCATCTTCGAGGGCTGCTGGGCCGCCGCGCTGCCCGACACGGTGATCAGCTTGTCGAGGGTCAGCCGCCCGTCCTTGACGGCGCGCAGGGTCACGTAGGTCGTCATCAGCTTGGTGACCGAGGCCGGATACCAGGGATAGGTCGCGTTGTCGGCCTGCAGCACTTTGCCGCTGTCGGCCTCGACCAGCAGCAGAGCCTCGGCCGCGGCCGATCGCGTGTCCGCGGCGAACGCCGTGGCCGCCAGGAGCGCCACGACCATCGCGCGAAGGGATCCGCACAGCGGACGAGCCGCTGCTGGTCTGGGTTCCGGGGGAACGTGTCGCGGCGCCAAAACGATCCGCCTCCATTGCCGATTTTGCGAACCGCGAATTCGGTGCGAATATTTGCCGCTCCCGAGGCCGAACCGGCGCCTCAGGGGTTGGACCGGCAATGACCGGCTGTTGACGAGGATGGCTCCCTATCTAAGCCGAAGACCGAGCGAACGCCAAGCCAGCCGGTTGATCGCCTGAACACCCGCTCGCCGACCCCGCCAAGTGTGCGAGGAAAGCGACCAAAAAACGGCAAGGAGGCCGCCATGACCGCGTGCATCGTCGGATGGGCCCATACCGCATTCGGCAAGCTCGACGCCGAATCTGTCGAAAGTCTGATCGTCCGAGTCGCCGACCAGGCGCTGACCGACGCCGGGATCGAGGCCCGGGATGTCGACGAGATCGTGCTCGGGCACTTCAACGGCGGGTTCTCGGCCCAGGATTTCACCGCCTCCCTGGTCCTGCAGGCGTCCCCGGACCTGCGCTTCAAGCGGGCGACCCGCGTCGAAAATGCTTGCGCGACCGGCTCGGCCGCCGTGCACCAGGGGATCAAGGCGATCGAGGCCGGAATGGCCAGGATCGTGCTCGTCGTCGGCGTCGAGCAGATGACGACGACGCCGTCGGCCGAGATCGGCAAGATCCTGCTCAAGGCGTCCTATGTTCGCGAGGAGGCGGATACGACCGGCGGCTTCGCCGGGGTGTTCGGCAATATTGCGGGGCGCTATTTCCAGAAATACGGCGACCAGTCGGAGGCGCTGGCGCGAATCGCCGCGAAAAATCATCGCAACGGCGTCGGCAATCCGTATGCCCAGATGCGCAAGGACCTCGGCTACGAGTTCTGCCGTGCCGAGAGCGAGAAGAACCCGTACGTGGCCGGTCCGTTGAAGCGGACCGACTGCTCGCTGGTGTCCGACGGCGCCGCCGCTGTCGTGCTGGCCGACATCGACACCGCGCTCGGCCTGAAGAAGGCGGTGGTGTTCCGGGCCGCCGAGCATGTCCAGGACTTCCTGCCGATGTCGCGGCGGGACATCCTGAAATTCGAGGGTTGTGCCAAGGCCTGGGAGCGCGCGCTCGCCAAGGCTCAGGTCGGGCTCGGGGATCTGTCCTTCGTGGAGACCCACGACTGCTTCACGATCGCGGAGCTCATCGAGTACGAGGCGATGGGGCTCGTCCCGGAGGGGCAGGGGGCGGTTGCGATCAACGAGGGGCTCACGGAGAAGACCGGCCGGCTCCCGGTCAACCCGTCGGGCGGGCTCAAGGCCAAGGGTCATCCGATCGGCGCGACCGGCGTCTCCATGCATGTCTTGTCCGCCATGCAGCTCACCGACACGGCGGGCGACATCCAGGTGAAGGGCGCAAGGCTCGGCGGTATCTTCAACATGGGAGGCGCGGCGGTCGCCAACTACGTGAGCATCCTCGAACGGATCAGATGATCGCTCCGGATCCGCTATTGCGCGGCCGCCACGGCCGCGAGCGGTGGCTCGGCCGGAGGCGCGGCCGGGGTCTTCGGCTCCGTCGCCATGAACTGGGCGCGTGCCAGCTCGGCGAAACGGCCGTTGAGCGCAACGAGCTCGTCGAACGTGCCGGTCTCGACGATGCGCCCCATGTCGAAGACCATGATGCGGGTGGCATTGCGCACCGTGCTCAGGCGGTGGGCGATGACGAACGTGGTGCGCGCCTTCATGACCTCGTCGAGGGCGGCCTGAACCTTCTGCTCGGTACCGGCATCGAGCGAGCTCGTCGCCTCGTCGAGGATCAGGATCGGCGGATCCTTGAGGATCGCGCGGGCAATCGAGAGCCGCTGGCGCTCGCCGCCCGACAAGGAGCGACCGCGCTCGCCGACGCGCGCCTCGAAACCATCGGCGTTGCGTTCGATGAATTCCAGCGCCTGGGCGCGTCCGGCGGCCTCGCGCAGCTCCTCCAGGGTCGCATCGGGCTTGCCGATGCGCAGGTTCTCGGCGATCGAGCGATTGAACAGCAGCAATTCCTGGAACACCACGCCGATATTGCGGCGCAGCCCCGCGAGCTTGAGCACGCGGATGTCCATTCCGTCGATCTTGATCACGCCTGACTGCGGGTCGAATGCACGGTGCAGCAGGGCAAGCGCCGTGGATTTGCCGGCACCGGTCGCCCCCACCAGGGCGACGGTCTGGCCGGGCAGGACGGTGAAGCCCAGGCTTTCGACCGCCGGCCGCTTGCCGTCGTAGGAGAACGACACGTCGTCGAACTCAACCAGCCCATGCACCCGCCCGGGCTCGACGGCATCGGACTTTTCCCGCACCAGCGGGGTGGTGTCGAGCACGTCGAAGAATTCGCGAAGCCGGGGGGCTTCCATGAAGACCCGGTTGGCGAAGCCGGAAGCCTGTTCGAGCCTGACGATCAGCATGGTGGCGAGATTCATGAACATCACGATTTCGCCGATGGTCGCCAGCCCCTGGAGGTGCAGAAAGGTCCCGAGCAGCACGATCGCCAGCATGGTGAGCGTCGTCGAGGCCCGGGTGAGAACCGTGACGATGGCCCACCACGACAGGACCGGGATCTGCGCGGCGAGCAACTGCCCGACCACGTCGCGAAGCCCGGATACTTCCGCCTCGACGCGGGCAAAACCCTGCACCAGCGCCACGTTGCTCAGCGAGTCGGAGGCGCGCTCGGCGAGGTCGGAATAATGCCGCTCGACCGAGCTCTGCATCTCCTGGGTCTTGCGCATGACGATCGTGGTGAGCACTGCAAAGATCGCGCACAGCCCCATCAGCAGCAGAGCCAGCCGCCAGTTGAGCACCAGCGACAAGGGCAGCAGGATGACGAGAGCCACGAAGGCGGCGAAGTGCTCGCGGAAGAACGACAGCCACAGCGCCCACAAGGCGTCGGTGCCGGCCAGCATCACCTTCATCAGCCGACCCGAATGGGCGCCGCCGTGAAACGACATGGGCAGCTGCAGCACGTGCTCGAAATAGTCGGTCAGGACCGCCTGGCGCCGCCGATGGGCGAGGCGGTCGGCATGCAGCGCAATGAGCACGCCGCAGGCGATGGTGAAGAGACCGAATGCCGCCCAGGCGGCGAGCAGGGCCAGGAGATCCGACCAGCGAGGCGGCCGGTTCTGCGCCTGGATCCCCACCAGGGCATCGATGATGCGGCCGAACAGCACCGGTTCGGCGAACTGCGCGGCGGCGAGTGCCACGTTGGCGCCGGCCAGCAGCCAGCCCAGGCGGGCCTCAGGCCCGAGCAGCGCGAGCACGCGCGCGTAGATCGACAGGAATTTCATTGGGGCCGTTCCGGCGGGTCGGGGCAGCGCCGACTTTAGCGTAATCCGCCCCCGTGGCAACGCGATCATGGCCGCGCCGTCATGACCCATGCTGGCCGGCCCACTGCCCCGAGGACAATCTGTGCGGAGCCGCGCCGGGCGGAATCGCCCTTTCTCGTGTCGAGCTATTTCAACTAGCGCAGGTTTTATAAAAACAGCTTATGGGTTCGGTTGCGGCCTCATGGCGGGGTCCGTTAAACTACATATACGTGTAACGACTAATGCAATATTCACTAGAAAAATAGGCCAGAACATTTGTTTCAAATTTCCAAGATCTCGATTTCATAAGTGGAATTCTGTCGGTGAGCGGCGGTTCGGACGAATTTTCGTATTGGCTGCCAGCCACGAATATTGTACCGAGTTCAACCGGGGGTTACCGGCGACTACGCGAGAATGACAACCGCACGGTAGGCGCCGAGGTCTGCGTGGGGGCCCGCACGAGCAAATTGACAACTCGCGCGAGAAATCAGAATGACGAACATCCCGACCGAGTTGTTGCGCACGCTGGTCGCCGTGGTCGATCTGCGCAGCTTCACCAAGGCTGCCCAATCCCTGGGTGTCACCCAGCCGGCCGTGAGCGCGCAGATCAAACGGTTGCAGATTCTGCTCGGCGGCGAATTGTTCGACAAGAGCGCGCCCGGCGTGACGCTCACCGACAAGGGCGACAGCGTCGTCAACTATGCGCGCCGCCTGCTGTCGATCAACGACCAGATCCTTCAGCTCGCCCAGCCGCTGAGCGCGGTCCCGCCGCTGCGCATCGGCATTCCGGGCGAGCTCGATGTGGCGGGCCTGGCGCCGGCGCTCGCCGAATGTCGCCGGCGCTGGCCGCATGTCCGCTTCGACATGCGCGGGCAGGATTCGGACACGCTCATGCGCGATGTCGGTCAAGGGGAGCTTGACCTCGCGGTTGCCTTCACGCCGTCCGCCCCGGCGCAGGAGGCCCGGTATCACTGGAGCGAGGAGCTCGTCTGGGTCCGCGGAGCCGCGACCACGCTCGACCCCGGGCGGCCGGTGCCGCTCATCGTTCATGACGTGACCTGCGTGATCAACCGGGTCGCGGTCTCCATGCTCAATCAGGCCGGCCGTGAGTGGGATCTCGTGGTCAACGCCATCAGCGCCGCGAACCTCGCGGCCGCGGTGAGCGCCGGACTTGGGGTTGCGGTGGTCCTGCGGCGGCTGGTCGGCGCCGATCAGATCGTGATCGACGACGAGATATTGCCGCGGCTGCCGCAGGTCGCCTGTGGGATCTACCTGAGAGATGCGGCCGACCCGGAGATTCTCGCACCGCTCGCCGGCTGGCTGGCCCGCGGCATCGGCCCGCCCGGCGTCGGAGCCTGAACGTCCGCCCGGTCAATTCACCTTGCGCTCGGTGGGGTCGGGCAGGAAGGACGGGTCGAACACGTCGGCCCCCTTCGGCTTGACCTTGAAAGTATAGGCGAGCGCGATCAGGTCGATCGAATTGTCGAGGCGGGCCGGGTCGACAGTGCCGAAACCGTGCGCCTTCACCGCCGGCGTCACGATATTTTGCCTGAGCGCGAGCTGCAGGCGTTCGAGCTCGACGTCCTTCCTGGCGTCCTCGTTGCGCCTGACGACCGAGTCGACCGCCACCACCGGGTTCCTGACCGTCTCCTTGAGCCCCTTGACGAAGGCGGCAAGGAACGCCTTCACGACATCGGGCTTCTCCGCGGCGAATTTCGAGTTGACCAGGATGGCGTCGCCATAGAGGTCGACGCCGTAGTCGGCCATCAGCAGCACGGTGATGTCGTCGACCGGCACGCCGCGGTCCTTGAGGCTGAGATAGGATGAGAACGACAAGCCGGTGATCGCGTCGACTTCGCCGGACGCCAGCATGGGCTCGCGGACCGGGGCGCCGACATTGAGGACGCTCACCTTGGTGGCGTCGATGCCGTTCGCCTTGACGAAGATCGGCCACTGCGCGAAGGCGAGATCCGCCGCGGGAGCGCCGAGCTTCTTTCCCTGGAGATCCTGCGGTGTCACCACCCCGCGGCTCTTGCGGGAGACGATCGAGAAAGCCGGCTTGTCGTAGACCATGAACACAGCCCGGATCGGTGCCGTGGGGTTCTGGTCGCGGAACCTGATGAGCGAATTGATGTCGCCGATGCCCATATCGTAGGCACCCGAGACGATCCGATTGATGACCTCGAGCGAGCTCATTGCCGGCTCGATGGTCACGTCGAGGCCATGGGCGCCGTAATAGCCATTGTCCAGGGCGACGACGAACGGTGCGGACGGACCCTCGAATTTCCAGTTGAGGGAGAATCGGACCGCGGCCTGCGCCGCCGAGGGCCCAACGCCCAGCGCCACCAGCGCGGCGAGCGTCGCCAGCACTACAGCGGCCCGGCCCGACCATGATTTCCGCGCACCCATGATGCCCTCCTACTACCGACGGGCACGGGGTCCTGCCCTTGCCGTGGTGCGCAATCAAGCTCGTGTATCGAGCCACGAAGGCAACGTGACAACTCTCCCGTCTCACGCCGGTGGTGTCGTGCCCGTGGTCCTGCTGCGCCAAGCGTCACCAAAGTACATGCGGCCGCAAAGAGCAAGGCGGGAAACGAGGCAGTGCCGCCGGCCTGCAGCGACGCGGCAGCATGCCGCATCGGGCGGCGGCGTGGACCGGCTCGCGCCGAGCGGTCCGCCGACCAGGGTGGGTTTGTTAACTCGATCGTCGCCGCAATCGCGGTATTCTCCGGCGTATGGGTGATTCGGTCAGCCGTTTGTTCGACGCCGTGGTCGCCGCCAAGCGCGGCGACCCTGTGGCCTCGCGCACCGCCAGGCTGCTGCGCTCCGGGCGGGCCAAGATGGCGAAAAAGCTCGCCGAGGAAGCGGTCGAGGTGGCGATCGACGCCACGCTTGGTCACCGCGACGCCGTGGTCAACGAGAGCGCCGATCTCATCTACAACCTCGTCGTGGTCTGGGTCTCCTGCGGCATCCATCCGGCCGACGTATGGAAGGAGATGGGGCGCCGCGAACGGCTGTTCGGGATTGCCGAGAAGCTCCGCAAGGAGAACGCCGAGCCCGAGCCGCGTCGCAAGGTGGTTGCGCTTGCGGCCCGGCGCGCCCACAAGCGGCGCTGAATAAGAGCCTGTCACCAACGCCTCCGCCGGCGCGGCACCCGCGCCGCGCGCCGCCGATTTCGCCCGATGCGGCGAACGGATTTCCCCTTTGCGGCAAAATGCTCTAATCAGGCGCGCCATGCTCAGACGTGTTTATGACTGGTGTATCGAGGCTGCCGGACAGCCGCATGCCGCCTGGATCATGGGCTTGATGTCCTTTGCGGAAAGCTCGTTCTTTCCGGTGCCGCCGGACGTCATGCTCATTCCGATGTCGCTCTCGCGCCCGGACAAGGCGTGGTTCTACGCGACCTTGTGCACGGTGACCTCGGTAGCCGGCGGCCTCGTCGGCTATCTGATCGGCGCCCTGCTCTACGACTTGGTCGGCCACTGGCTGATCCAGCTGTACGGCTACGGCGACAAGGTCGAGATGTTCCGCCAATCCTATGCGCAATGGGGAGTGTGGATCATCCTGATCAAGGGGGTGACGCCGATCCCCTACAAGCTGGTGACGATCACCTCGGGGTTTGCCGGATTCAACATCGTCCTGTTCGTGTTGTGCTCCGTGTTGGCGCGCGGCATGCGGTTCTATCTGACGGCGTTCCTGCTCAGCCGCTACGGGCCACGGGCACGCGAGATCATCGAGCGGCGCCTCACCTTGTGGTTCACGGTGAGCGTCGGCGTGCTGGCCGTCGGCGTGGTGGGTGCGCTCTACCTGTTCTGATCGCGGGCGGTCCTCAATTTTGCCATGCCGTCGGCGCAAAGCCAATTCGATGGGCGGCCGATCCTTTCGGCCGCGGCGATGCATTGGGCTTGTCATGACCAGGACCGCGAGGACAACCGACGCGATCGGCGGCCGCGTGGCTCCGGCTCTGCTCCGCCTGGTCGGCGCCGCCCTGGCGGCGCTGGTCGCCACCGTGGCGCTCGCCGACGGTCAGCCGCGGAGCTTTGCGGGCGACGTCCCGGGCGTCGTCGGACCGCTTCTTGCCGATGATTCCGGCCTGATCGGCGCGATCTCGCGCTGGATCGACGAATCGGCCGCCACCGTCTCCTCCCGCTTCAAGGATGCGCGGGAATCGATCGACGATGCCGGCAGCCGCGCCAGCGAGGTGGCCAAGGACGCCGTGGCGCGCCTGCCGAAGGCCACCGTAGTGGCCGGCCGCGAGCGCTGCCCGACGGCACAGAACGGCGCGCCCGACTGCACCAGCGCCATCGCGGCGCTGTGCCGCACCAAGGGATTCGCCGGGGGTCGCAGCCTGGACATCGAGGCGACGCGGAAGTGTCCGGCCGACATGCTGTTGTCGGGGCGCCTGCCGGCGCCGAGCGAGTGCCCGTCGGAATCCCACGTCACCCGCGCGCTCTGCCAGTAGCGTTCGCGCCGCGGCCGCGCCCCGATATCACCACAAACCTGTCGGTAATTGGAAACGTCGGGTTGGGGCGGCCTGCCGATGAGGATGCTGCCCGTGGCCGTCCGCAAGCTGATCGACCGTCTGCAGCGGGTCTGGCGCTTCGGCGTGCGGCCGGCTTCGCCCGAGGCGTTCGGATTTGCCCTCGCCTGCGTGGCGGGGGCGACGCTGGTGCGCATCCTCGCCGACGTCGCCCGACCCGACAGCATCGCCCATGCCACCTATTACCCGGCCGTCCTGCTCGCCACCCTCGTCGGCGGCGCCTGGGCCGGTGGGCTCGCCATGGTGCTGGGCGCGATCGTCGCGTGGTGGGCTTTCGAGCCGCCGTTCTTCACCTTCGCGCTGCTCAAGCCCGATCAGGCGATCGACCTTTTTCTCTATCTGGTGTCGTCGTCGGTCATCATCTGGACGGCGGACAAATATCGCACCGTGCTGCGCCGGCTCGACGAGGAGCGGCATCTGCGCGAGCTCGTCGTCGACGAGCTCGGGCATCGGGTGAAGAACAAGCTCGCCATCGTGCATGCGATCCTCGCCCACGAGCTGCGCCGGGATCCCGACCTGTGGCGATCGGTGGACAGCCGCCTGCGGGCGCTCGCGGCGACCGATGACGTCATCGCCCGCTCGGAAGGCCGCCACGCGGCGATCGGCGACCTGCTGGTGGCCGAGTTCGCGCCCTACGACACATCCCGCATCCGGCTCCACGGCGAGGAGGCGCTGCTGGCGCCAAAACTCGCGGTGACGCTGGCGCTGATCTTCCACGAGCTTGCCACCAACGCCGCCAAGTACGGCGCGCTGTCGGTACCGGGCGGCACCGTCGCGGTATCATGGGCGACCGGCGCCGGGCGGATGACCATCGACTGGACCGAGTGCGGCGGCCCGCCCGCTCCGCCGCCGGCGCGGCAGGGCTTCGGCATGCGGCTGCTGGCGCGCGGCCTCGACCCGTTCCACGGCCGGGTCGACACGCGCTTCGGACCGGGCGGATTGGCTTGCAGAATCATGGTCGCGATACCCGACCCATCGCCCGAGCGCCTGCCCGCCACGACGCTGGCGCCGCACAGCTAGAGCATATCCCGATCAGGTGTGATCGGGCTATGCTCCAGAAATCCTTGTGGCGCATGTCCTTTGACGGCGAACCGCGCACGCTTCGCCGGGACATGCGCTAGCGCCCGGTCCGGCGAAGCGGAGACCGGCTCGCCGACAACCGACTACAGGTGCTTTTTCCAGAACGTCAGCGTGCGCTCCCAGGCGATCTCGGCATCCTTGCGGTCATGGGAGTCGAGGCGCTGCTCGTTCATGAAGCCGTGCTGGGCATCGTACCGGAAGATTTCCGCCGACTTGCCGGCGGCCTTCAAGGCCGCCTCGAACGCGTCCACCGCGGCCGGCGTGCACCAGTCGTCCTGATTGGCGAAATGGCCCTGCAGGGGAATGCGGATGTCGGCGGGCTTCGCCACGTTGTCCGGCGGCAGCCCGTAGAAGCAGATGCCGGCCGTGAGCTCGGGGATGCGAATCGCGCCCAGCACCGTCACCGCCCCGCCCATGCAGAACCCGGTCAGCCCGACCCGTACGCCGGTGGCCTTGAGGTAGAGCACCGCGCCGCGCACCACCTGATCGGTCGCGTCGAGAAAGTCGAGCGAGCTCATCTCGCGATTTGCCGCCTCGCTGTCGTGGTAGGGTACGACGGTCCCGGCATAAAGATCAGGCGCCAGGGCCTCGTAGCCGGCCGACGCAAAGCGGTCGCAGATGCCCTTGATCTGGTCCTGGACGCCCCACCATTCCTGGATCACCACCACGCCCGGCGCATTGGAGGTCGCCGCCTTGCTGAGATAGCCGGAGGCGTCCTTGCCGTCCGGCCGCCTGAACGTGATCTTCGTCCCCATGCGGTCTTAACTCCTTGAGGGTTCAGCGGCCCGAACGCCCGGAAAATCCCCGCCCCGACGAGCCGGCGCGATTTGACTAAAGATCGTGCGCCACCGTCAAGGCTCGCAGGGCTGCCGATCTTAACCACCTCTCAACGATGAACAGCATCCTGCGCATTTCCGGGAAAAATCCCGAGACCGCGGCAGAGCAAATTAACCGAGCGGTCGGTCTCCTCCGCTAGCGTCACTGCCGGACCGGCGTGAACAGGAGCGGCACTTGCTTACCGAAAATCCCGAAAAAAGCCTCCTCACCCCCTCGACAGGCGAGCCGCTCGGACGCGTGCTCTCGGTGTCCGGCTCGCACGCCACCGTGCGGCTGCCGGTGCCGAGCCTGGCCGATCCGGCAGTCGACGCCCGCATCAGCGTGGGAAAATTTCTCGGCATCAATGCCGGACCGTCGCTGGTCATCGGCGTGCTCACCAAGATCACCATCGACCCGCCGCCCGAGGGGCAGGATGGTCTGTCCGACCATGCGACCGGGTCGCTCGATCTCCTCGGCGAGATCCGCACAGACGAGGCGGGCAATCCGCGCTTCGACCGCGGCGTCAAGGAGTACCCGACGATCGGCGATCCGGCCGACCTCCTCGGCAACCGCGATCTGCGCACGGTGTTCGACGTGGCGGGTCCCGACACGATCAATGTCGGGCATCTCCAGCAGGACCGCTCGATCGGCGCCTATATCAACGTCGACCGCCTGGTCAGCCGGCATTTCGCGCTGTTCGGCACCACCGGCGTCGGCAAGTCGACCGGCGTCTCCCTGATCCTCCAGCAGATCCTCGACGCGCGGCCGGACCTGCGCATCTTCGTCATCGATCCGCACAACGAATATGCCCGCTGCTTCGGCGAGCGCGCCTTGGTGCTGACCCCGAAGAACCTCAAGCTGCCGTTCTGGCTGTTCAACTTCGAGGAGACGATCGACGTCTTCTTCCGCGGCCGGCCCGGTGTCGACGAGGAGGTCGAGATCCTCTCCGAGCTGATCCCGATCGCCAAGGGCAACGTGGCGCACAGCCGCGGCGCCGGACCGAGCCTGCGCAAGGGCAATCCCAAGAGCACCGGCTACACCCTCGACACTCCGGTCCCCTACCGCATCGAGGAGCTGATCGCCCTCATCGACGAGCGCATGGGCAAGCTGGAGAACCGCTCGGTATGGACCCGCTATCACCGGCTGCTCACCCGGATCGAGACCGCGCGCAACGACCCCCGCTACACCTTCATGTTCGAGAACGCCAATGTCGGCGGCGACACCATGGTGGACGTGCTCTCACAGCTGTTCCGCCTGCCGCCCAACGGCAAGCCGATGACGATCATGCAGCTCGCCGGCTTTCCCGCCGAGGTGGTCGACTGCGTGGTGTCGGTGGTGTGCCGCATGGCCTTCGAGTTCGGCCTGTGGAGCGACGGCGCCTTCCCGATGCTGGTGGTCTGCGAGGAGGCGCACCGCTACGCCCCGGCCGACCGCACCATCGGCTTCGGCCCGACCCGCAAGGCGGTCTCCCGCATCGCCAAGGAGGGCCGCAAATACGGGGTCTATCTCGCGCTGATGACCCAGCGGCCGGCCGAGCTCGACGCCACCATCATCTCCCAGTGCAGCACCCTTTTTGCCATGCGCATGGCCAACGACCGCGACCAGGCGATCGTACGCTCGGCGGTGTCCGACGCGGCCGGGAGCCTCCTGGGGTTCCTGCCCTCGCTCGGCGCCCGCGAAGTCTTCGCCTTCGGCGAAGGCGTGCCGCTGCCGACGCGGCTGCGCTTCAAGCAGCTGCCCGACCACCTCATCCCGCGCAGCGAGGCCGACGGCCGCAGCCGCATGGATTCCGGCCAGGCCGCCGCCGACCCCGACTTCATCGCCTCGGTGGTGCAGCGCTGGCGCGGCGCCATGACAAGCAACGCCGGCGGCCACGAGGACTTTTCCGCCGAGTTCGGGCTCCTCGGCGGCGACGAGTTCTCGCCGCTCAAGCAGTCGCTGGTGCGCAATCCCGAGCCGCTCGTCCCGACGGCGAAGACGCCTCCCGGCATGCGGGCGGACTCTTTCTTCTTCCCGGTCGAGGAGGGCGCCAACCGGCCGCTGCCGCGGGTGCGCAAGTAGCGCAGGTCCGCCACCGAGCCGGCGGCGCTTGTTGTTCCGTTGTTATACCCGGGCGTTCCGGGACGCCGGGACATGTTCCTAGCTACTTTCCGGCGCAAAATTGATGCGCCTTTGCGATGTGGCAGAATCGCCGGTCTTGCGGAATTCTGCAAGGTCGCACGGATTTGGCATTGACGGAGGCGGGGCTCGATTGATTCATTCATGTGAATGATTCGCGAGAGAACCCTTCGAGCCCGTCAGAAACTGGTTGACCGCCTGCCGGTGACCGGCGAACTGCTGCGCGGCTCCCTGCTGCACAGGATCGTTCGTCATACCAAGGGCTGCCCGAAATGCGCACGCGGTGAGGGTCACGCGGTCTCGGTGCTGACCGTGACGTATCCGGGCGGACGAACGCGGCAAATCAGTGTGCGGCGGGAACGTGTTGCCGAGGTTCGCCAATGGCTGGACAATTACCAGAAACTGAAGGAGTCGATCGAGGCGATATGTGAGCTCAATCACGATTTGCTGCGTCCCGATCCTACGGTGCCGCAGGCCCGGGAGGAAGCGCCGTGATTGAAATGCGGCGGGCGCAGCTCAGCTTCGGTGACGGGCTGATTGCCGAGGAAGTCAGCGATCTTCGCGAAGACTGGATGACGCACGCTGACCAGGTTCTGGCGGATGACCAGATCGTGGCTGCTGTTTACGAAGCGCTTGCGAAACGCTGTCCCAAGAGCCGCAGCCGTGGCCGCTTCGGCACCCCGGCCGAGGTGGTGCTGCGCATGTTGGTGCTCAAGCATGTCCGGAATTGGAGCTACGGCGTGTTGGAGCGCGAGGTGCGCGGCAATTTGGTGTATCGGGATTTTACGCGGGTGGGCGGCGGAAAGGTGCCGGACGCCAAGACGATGGGACGCTGGGGCGTTGCCTTGGGGGCTGATGTCGTCAAGCAGGTTCACGACCGGATCGTGCAAATCGCGCAGGACAAGGGAGTGGTGAGCGGCCGTCGGATGCGTGTGGATACCACCGTCGTGGAGACCAATATCCACCACCCGACCGACAGCACGCTGCTGGGAGACGGAGTGCGCGTGTTGATCCGGACCATGAAGAAGATCACCAAGATTGCCGGCGAGATCGGGACCAAGCTGCGCGACCGCAGTCGCGGCGTGAAGCTGCGGTTGCTCGAGATCGCCCGGATCGCCCGTGCGAAAGGTCCGGTCAACTACGAGAGGCTGAAGCAGGGATATCGCCGTTTGTTGAACTCCACGAGCCGCGTCGTGGGCCAAGCGAAGCGCTTTGCCGCGGAAGTAGCCGATGGCACGAAGCGGTGTCGGAATATCCGGAAGCAGATTGCCCTGGAAGGGCTGCGCAATGATCTTGAAGAGATGTTGCCGCTCGTCCGGCGAGTCATGCACCAGACGCGGCAGCGCATCTTCCACGGCAATACTCGGACTGAAGGCAAGATTCTCAGCGTGTTCGAGCCTTCGACGGAAATCATTCGCAAAGGCAAGGCCGGCAAGCCCAACGAGTTCGGCAAGGTGCTCAAGCTGCAGGAGGCGGAAAATCAAATCGTTGTCGACTACGAAGTGTACGCCCGACGCCCCAACGATTGCGACCTGCTGATCCCGGCGATCGACATCCACCGCACCAAGCTCGCACGCGTCCCGCGCCTGGTGGCCGCGGATGCCGCCTTCTACTCGGCGAGGAACGAGGCGACGGCGAAAGCCATGGGCGTCAAACGCGTCTGCATCCCCAATCGCTCCACCAAGAGCGCAGAGCGCAAACGAGAGCAGAAGAAGCGCTGGTTCCGCAACGGCCAGAAATGGCGAACCGGATCCGAAGGGCGAATCAGCGTGGCCAAGCGGCGACACGGTCTCCGTCGGTGCCGATACAAGGGGTTCGACGGAATGCAGCGTTGGGTCGGCCTCGGCGTCATCGCCGACAACCTCATCAACGTCGGTCGCGCCATCGACGCACAGTCTTAGGCAACCGTCGCCACCCTCCGATCTGCCCGACCCGCCGGTCCGTGCCGGCGGGTCTTTGCTATGCGCCAACCGTTTGACAGCGCTGGAAAAAAGCATCAATTTTGCGCCGGAAAGTAGCTAGAGGCAGCGCATCTCCGGCCTGTCCGGGCAGAACTTAAAGGAATTCGTCAGGGAAAACAGTATGCGCGGGCTGTGGACATCGTTCGCCGTGATGCGATAGCGAAACGGTACGGCAACCGCCACTCCGGCCTGCAATTGATCGGCGAGATAGAGACGCACGCCCGCCCCGACAGACGAGAGTGAGAAGACATCATTCTTGCTGTCGAAATTCCACACGGCGCCTCGGTCGACGAATCCGTAAAGCTGGTAGCCCTTCACCATGTCGGACTGCAGCGTTTGGTCAAAACGCAGCTCCACCGAGCCGGCAATGCCATTGTCGCCGCTGTAATAGCCCGGTCCATATGCGGCACCGCCGAGATAGAACTGCTGGGACGTCAGCAGGACCGTGGAAGCCAGCTGCCCGGAAGCCGACAGTTTCAGTGACCAGATGTCGGAGAGCTTCTGATACCGGGTGAAAAAGAAATCGAATACGGAAAAATCCCCGGAAGCGCCATAGCGGGACAGGAAGGGATCGCCCTTCTGCGAGGCACCCAGGATGTCGAGGCCGTGGCGGCCGATAAGGGTCAAGTAGTTCCAGCCACCGATGTCGTCCTGCAGCTTGTAGTCGGCGGTCAGGCTCACGGTGCGGAAATGATCGCTGTAGTTGATCCCCGGCCATTCGCGCCCGGAAACATCGCTGTAGCCCGCGGTCGCGGTCAGCCAGAGCGACGATCTTCGGGTCTCCAGCGGAACGACGCTGCCCTTGAGCTCGTAGGTGTCAGTTTCGGTATAGACACCCTGTTGCCGCTGCCGGTCGCCCGGCCGGACGTCGCTGTACAGCGCCGTCGCGCCGAGTTGGGCGCCGTCATTTCCGACCGGCGCATCGTACGACAGTCGGCCGTACCCGAGCTCACGGGGCGCCCCGGGGGTGGTCGACAGGTTGATACCAAGGGTGTCGCCCTTGACGAGCGCCGAATTGAAGGCCGTTGTCGAATACGCCTGCCAGGGACCGACTGCGGAGCTGCCCAGGGTGTCCAGACCCTGCGCCGCGTAGACCTGCCATGTCTCGGCCGTGACGGTGAGACGAAAATTGCCGGTCGCCTCGCCGATCTCCTCGAGCGCGGTGTCGGCGATGCGGACACCCGGGCGGTCGTTCGCCAGCATCAGCTGCCGCTCGAGAGTTTTCAGACGCGACGGGTGCTCCTGCGCGACGGCGCCGAGCAGCGAACGGAGGCCGAACTGGTCGGCGCCTTTTCCGTTCAGCACGATGTCGGTGATCTGGCCCTCGATCACCTGGATAAGGATGGCGCCGTCCTTGATGTCTTGCGGCGGCACGATTGCGCGACTGAGGTGGTAGCCCGCGTCGCGATATAGATTGCTGATCTTTCCAGCGATGGCCACCAGATCGGATTGCGACACGGTTTTGCCGATATACGAGCGATATGTCTCGGCGATCGCGCTGCCGGCGATGACGCTCGCGCCCGCTACCGAGACGGCGGTGAGCTTGAACAACGGTCTGGTATCGGCGGGAATTTCCGGTTTGGCCACTGCGGGCACCTGGACGGTCGTCCTGTTGGCGCGACGCTGTTCTTGCAATGTCTCGAAACTCTTCTCTGCCTGGTGGGGATCAGGTCGGGACTGTTGGACGCCCTGCTGCGCGTCGGCGGAGCCGGAGATCGCCACCGACAGGATGAATGCGCAACTGCAGATGGCCATGCGGTGTACGTGTTTTTGCGCACGCGCAAAGCGTCTTTCGCCGATCCCGAGAACGCGTTTCATCGCCGTGTTTCGCCCGGGAAAGTTGCTTCGTCCGCCCGTCGGTCAAAAGCTAGGCGTTTATGGTCAACAGGACGTTAATGTGCCCACGGAGGTACAATCATCATCATTGGTGGGACTATTAAAACCTTTTCGGCAACATGGCGCCGCTATCAATCGCCACCAGGGTAGAAGTGAGGCGTCCATGTCCGATCGAATCCGGTGCTTTCTTGCCTCATTTCTACTGGTGATTTTTGTCATTCTTTGCGCCGGGTCAGAATCGATCGCAGGAGAAATTGTCTGGCGAGTTGGCAAATCGAGCGGCGAAGTCTGGGTGACCACTTCGGAGGTCAAGCAGGCGTCCCTCACCGACGAGACGGTCCTGAGACCCGGAGACAATGTCCGCACCGGCCGAAACGGTCGGGCTCTTCTGGTCCGTGGCGACGAGACCATGCTGATCTCGCCCAACTCGGTCATCGAACTCCCCACGGAACAGAAGGACGGCTTGTCGACAACCATCATTCAGCAGGCGGGCTCGATCCTTCTCCAGGTGGAAAAACAAAACGTCCAGCATTTTCAAGTCGAGACGCCGTATCTCGCCGCCGTGGTCAAGGGTACGCAGTTCCGCGTCTCCGTGGATCAACAGGGCGCCAGCGTGGAGGTGCTGAAGGGAAACGTCGAAGTGGCAGACTTCAAGTCCGGCCAGTACGCGCTCGTGCTGCCGGGACAAGCTGCGAAAGTCTCTGCGCTTGGGTCGGGGGGGCTCGCGCTGAGCGGCTCCGGCACCTTGAGCCCGCTTCAGCAAGGCGAGCCCCGCACGTCATCGGTGAAGCCCGTATCCGTCCCCAAAGGCGGCCTCTCGGCTCCGCGCGGGGCGCAGAATGGACAGGCGATTCGTGCACTCGGAGTGCCGAAGGACGCAAACGGGGCGAATCCGACCAGGCGCAGCGGATCCTCGCCGCAATTCCAGAAGGACGTGCGGGGTCGCCCAAGGTCGACCACCAGCGCCCTCCGTATCGGGTCAGCACTGGGTGAAGTGAAGTTGAACTTCCAGAAGGTCACCAACGGCCTTGCGCGCGCGGCTTCGGTCCCGCCTGGATCGCGGGGCAGAGTGGCGAAGGAGACCGTGTGGAGTTCCGGTGAACTGACGCCGGGCAATGGCGCCACAAAGGCATATAACCAGTCCAACAACAACGCGAATGCAGCCAGCAGCGTCATCGGAAACAGCAACGGCAACGGCAACGCCAGTGCCAGCGGTAACGGCAACGGGAACGGCAACGCCAGTGCCAACGGTAACGGCAACGGAAACGGAAACGGCAGCGGCAGCGGGAACGGGAACGGGAACGGGAACGGGAACGGGAACGGAAGCGGGAACGGGAACGGGAACGGGAACGGGAACGGCAACGGCAACGGCAACGGCAACGGCAACGGTAACGGTAACGGCAACGGCAATGGCAGTGGCAGTGGCAATGGCAATGGCAACGGCAACGGCCATGGCCACGTGAAATGAGAGCTGACGCGGCCCTGCTGGTCTTCAAGGCCATGCAGGGTGGCGGGTGGGGGCAGTGAGAAAGTACCGACCGCATCTCCTTGTCATCTGCGCTCTGGCGGCAGCTCTGCTGGCCGGGGCGCCTGATGCATTGAAAAATGCCCTTGTCGATCTGCGGTTTCAAATATTTCCGCGCCAGGCGAGCGGCGACATCGTCGTGGTGGCGATTGATTCTCGCTCGATCGAGGCTATCGGCGTCTGGCCGTGGCCTCGACAGCTCCACGCGCAGCTGCTCGGCAAGCTGGAAGGTGCCGGAGCGAGTGACATCGCCTTCGATGTCGATTTCAGCACGCCGTCAAATCCGGTATTCGATCAGGCCTTCGTCGAAGCGCTGCAGAAGGCTGGCGGATCGGTCATTCTGCCATCATTCAAACAGACAGCGGGTGCCGGAAGCCGAGATTCAGTTCATCTCAATCGTCCGTTGCCGCAATTCGGCAAGCATGCGTGGCCGGCGATCGTCAATGTCGTAGCCGAGCCGACCGGTCTGGTGCGGCGCTATCCCTTCGGGGAGATGTTCGATGAAACGTTTCTCCCTTCCATGGGCTCCGTATTGGCGGGCCGGTACGAAGGAAACGGAGGTTCCTTTTGGATCGATTTCAGCATTTTGCCTGGTTCAGTCCCGACAGTCTCCTATGTCGATGTCCTGCGGGGCGATCCCGCCGCGTTGAAGCGGCTCGAGAACAAGAAAGTCATCGTCGGCGGTACGGCGCTCGAGCTCGGCGACAGGTTCAACATTCCGAACGGCCAAATCGTTTCGGGACCGGTACTGCAGGCACTGGCGGCCGAGTTCGATCCTGCAAGGCCGCGTGCTGCGCCCTTCCTCGGCCCTCGTGGGGCTGGGTGGCCCCGGTCTCGTGGCGCTTGTGATGACGATCCTGTGGCGCCGACGTTCCGCCGTCTCGCGAGCGGTCGTCTTGGTGGGCTTGGGAATTGCCGCCGAGCTCGGCGCCGTCCTCTTGCAGGCGAAGCTCTGCATCATCCTTGATACCGCGCTCCTTCACATGGCGATCATGGCCTATCTGGCCGTCATTGCGCTCGACGAGATTGACTTTCGCGGCCTGCTCGGCAGGATCGCGGAAAGACGTTTCCAGCGGATCGCGATGTCGCTCGGCGATGGTTTGGCGTGCGCCGATCAGAACGGCCTGGTCACAGTGTGGAACCCGGGGGCGGTGGCGATCTTCGGCTGGCAACCGGAAGAAATCATCGGTCGGCCGCTCGACAGCATCTGCGCAAGCAGCGACGGCGCTGCGAAGCACGATCCATTCTCAATTCTCGGCCTGCCACAGGGAGCGCTGCAGCTGCCCGGCGGGAAGGTCATGGAGCTCGATGGCCGCCGTAAGGATGGCGGCGTATTTCCGCTCGAGGCCTGCTTTTCCGGATGGCAGGGAACAGACGGGTTCCAATATGGCGCAATACTCCGAGATATCTCGGTCCGCAGGCGTGAGGCGGAGCGCATTCGCTACCTGGCCGAATATGACACGCTCACTGGCCTCGCCAATCGGAACACCCTGCACGCCCAGCTCTGCACAAGCCTTTGCGAGGCGGAAACAGCGCGATGCCAGGTGGCATTGCTGGTGATCGGCCTCGATAAATTCCAGCCGATCAACGACACGCTGGGCCATGCTTACGGCGATCAGGTGCTGTGCGCCGTCGCCAGGCGATTGAGCGAGCTGGTCGAGGCGGCAAACCTGGTCGCACGGTTGAGCGGAGATGAGTTTGCCGTGGTCCTCAGCGGCGCCAGCGCGGAACGCAGGGCGGTGAAGCTGGCGGAACGGGCGCATCGCATATTCAGCGAAGTCCCCCTCGCCGTCGGTACCCGCCAACAAGCCATCAGAATCAGCATCGGTATCGCGATTTATCCCGAAGATTGCCGGACAGCAGGCGAGCTCCTGGGCAACGCCCATCTGGCGCTGTGCCGGGCAAAGGCGGCGAGGCGTGGCAGGCACGTTGTTTTCGAACGCGGCATAAGGGACGAGCTCGAAGCACGGTTGACACTCGAGGCCGAGCTGAAGCGGGCGACAGAAATGAACGAGTTCGAGCTCTTCTATCAACCGAAGGTCAGCCTGGCAGACGGCATGTTGGCGGGAGCCGAGGCCCTTATTCGCTGGCGGCATCCCGACCGCGGCCTTGTCCCGCCGGCAGATTTCATGCCCGTCGTGAACGCGTCCTCGATCTCCGACGATATCGCGTTCTGGGTGATGGAAACCGCCTGCCGGCAGGGGCGCCTGTGGCAACAGAAGGGGCATCGCGTTCGCATTGCCGTCAATCTCTCGCCCTCGCAGATCCAGTCCGGTGACCTGGTGGCAACAGTCGGGACGGTCCTCGGGGATACGGGATTTTCACCGTCTTTGCTCGAGCTCGAGGTGACGGAAGACATCCTGCTCGTGGATGACGGGAAGGCACTCGAGATCTTCCGTCAGCTTCGGAAGCTCGGTGTCCGCATCGTATTCGACGACTTCGGCACCGGCTATGCCAGCCTGAGCTATCTGAAGAAATTCCCGCTGGACGGGCTGAAAATCGACAAGTCGTTCGTGCGTGACCTGCAGGCGGGTTCGGACGATGCGGCGATCGTCAGCTCCACCATAGGCCTGGGCCGCCTGCTCAACCTTTCGGTCGTCGCCGAAGGGATCGAGGATCGCGCCACTGCCGATCTGCTGGCGAGCATGGGATGCAAGGAAGGGCAGGGGTACCATTTCGGCCGCCCGATGCCGGCGGCGGAATTCGAGCCAAAATTCCTGTCAGGTGGCCCTTGCGTTGATCTCCAAGCCTCCGCGGCGGAGCTGACCTCTACTGCGGCGTGAACTAGTGAGGTTCTTGAATTCGAAGGTCCGGTACGAGTGCGCCGGCTTGTCCGTGCTTCCATGTCTTTCCTCTGGGCGAAGACGGGTTCAACTTCAGCAGAACATGCGCTAGGTTCGGGGATCGCGCCGACCGGTGTCCGGTCAAATCACGGGAGCGTTGACGGCCCCGACGAAACGGCGGCCGGCGGGCCAGGGAGGGCGGCATGGACCAGCTCGATCGTGTCAGGCAGGAGTTTTCCCGCCAGGCCGACCATTTCGCGGCCTCGCCGGCGATCACCGATGGCGAATTGACCAGGAAATTCGTCGACGCCGTCGGCGGGCGCGGGACCGGCTGCGTCCTCGACCTCGCCTGCGGCCCCGGTATCGTCAGCGCGGCGCTCGCCGCCGCGGCGCGCGAGGTCGTCGCCTTCGATCTCACCCCCGAGATGCTGCGCAAGGCGCGCGAGCGCTGCGCGGCCGAAGGTCTCGCCAACGTGACGTTCCGCGAAGGCAGCGCAACAGAGCTGCCGTTTGCTGACGAAAGCTTCGACGCGGTCGTCTCCAGGCTGGCGATCCATCATTTCGCCGAGCCGGAGAAAGTCCTCGCCGAAGCGTTTCGCGTGCTCGCGCCAGGCGGCACGCTGGTCATCGGCGACGTGGTGGGCGCGGACGATCCGGAGAAGGGTGCCCTGCAGAACGCCCTCGAGGTGCTGCGCGACCCGTCCCATGTCCGCATGCTGGCCGCCGGCGAGCTCGACCGCCTGGTCGTCGCGGCCGGGTTTGCGATCGCGACGCGCGAGACCTGGGACAAGTCGCGCGAGCTCGAGGAATGGCTCGGCATCGCCGCCGCTCCCGAGCGCGTCGCGCCGCTGCGCACCGTCGTGCGTGCGCTGGCGCGTGCCGGGGAGGACGCGGGAATCGGCCTCAGGCTCGCCGGAGAGACGCTCGTCTTCTTCCACCGCTGGCGTCTGATCGTTGCCCGCAAGTCCGGAACGTGATCGCCGAAGCGCGGAACAATATCATCGACGGTCAGATGATCACTGAGCGGTCACGGCCGTGCTTGTCGGGCCATCCACGTCCCGGCCAAGAAGGAAGCCGCGGCTGCGGGACGAGTCGGGCATGACGCCGTGATTGCCGTGCAATCGTTCCCGGCACAAGCGTCCCTCGCGAGGTGCCTGACATCAGACAAACGTCTCCATATCGCAATTACGTATGTACTACCGCGTATCTGTAGATGCAAACCGATGTAACGATCGCACAAACACGTAGCTCGCGGAACAGGATCGATCGAATTCACCATAGATTAAGGCCTCAAGTACAGAACCTGTCCTGGCGGCCCAATGCATGCCCGGCCGTTCGCGAGCGACGCCATCAGTCGTCGCGGCGAAAACACCAGAGATAGGACAAAACATGCGCCTGAAAGCTATCCTGATGCTCGCCGGCAGTGCAGCCGTGCTGCTGTCGGCCAACACCGCTTCGCTCGCTGCCGAGCTGAAGGTCAGCGGCGCCGCTGCCGTCGCTGGCGCGATCATCACGCCCAACAAGGCAGCGATCGAGAAGGAAACCGGCCTGACGCTCAGCGTCACGCCGAACGGCGACGGTAATGGCCTGAAGGATCTGCATGCCGGCAAGGTCGACGTCGCCATGATCGCCGCGCCGATCAAGGTCACGGAAGCCACTTTGAACAAGGCGAGCCCGGGCTCGCTCAGCGTCGACGGTTTCGAGGTGGCGCAGATCGGGGTCGTCCAGATAAGATTCATCGTCAATGCCGCGAACCCGGTCAAATCGCTGACCGCGGCCCAGGTCAGCGACATCTTCTCCGGCAAGATCACCTCGTGGAAGGACGTCGGCGGCGCCGATCAGCCGATCCTCGTCGTTGCCGAGGCTGTCGGGTTCGGGACCCGCTCCAACATCGTCGCCTCGTTCCTCGGCGGCAGTGAAATTACCGACAAGGCCCGCATCATGAATGCCCTGGTGCACGTCGCTCAGGTCGTCGGCCAGGCGCCGACCGCCATCGGCTACGGCAATGCCGCCACCATCACGGCGGCGGTTGCGGTCATCCCGGGCGTCGAGGTCAAGCAGGTTCTCGGTCTCGCCACCAAGGGCGCGCCCAACGCGGATGTGAAGAAGCTGATCGAGGCAACGACGAAGTACGGCGGCGGGGCCGAGTAGCACCAATACCGCCGGGTGTCGGGCGTTGTCGCCCGATACCGGACGGGAAACCTGAAGCATTCCGGCAAGAACCGATCGAGGCGTACGTCGTGCTCAGTTCACTCAGGCGACTGAAAATTTCCACCAAGCTTTCGAGCGTTATCGGGGCTTCGCTCGTGGCCTTGTGCGCGATGGGCGCGATTGCCGTGATCTCCGCGCGGGAAATCCAGGAATTGGGGCGCGACCTGTACGCCGAGGCCGTCGAGCTCGCCAATACCGAAACCGCCGTCGTGGTGGCGATCGAGCGCGCCATCGGCGCGGTTCACGCCGCTCCGTCCGAGATCGACCTCGTCCAATTGAAGCAGAAGCAGGAGAGCTTCCAGGCGCGCCTCGGCGAGGCGAGGACGAGCTTGCAGGCGACGCTCGCCAAGAGCAGCTCGGCCGGCATCAAGACCGGCACTGCGAACGCCATCGCGGTCATCGCAACGTTCGAGAACGCATCGAGAAAGGTCTTCGACCTCGCCTCCGCGTTCGCTCAGCCGGATGCCATTGCCGCCTTGTCCGGCACGGTCGTTCCGGCCGAAGCAGCAGTCCAGGCCGCGCTCAAGCAGCTCGACGAGGCGGCGGACCGCAACAGCGTGCTGAAGCAAGCCGCCATCGAGGCGACGATGGGCACGGTGTACGCGGTCGTCGTCGGCCTCGCCCTTTCGCTGGTGATAGGGATTGCCTTCCTCAGCTACATGACCGTATCGCGCGGCGTGGCGCGTCCAATCACCGCCCTCAACGGCGTGATGACCAGATTGTCGAATGGCGAGTCGGGCATCGAGGTTCCCTATGCCTCCAGGCTGGACGAGATCGGAGCCATGGCGAAGGCTGTCGAGGTGTTCAAGCAGAACGGCATCGAGCGGACCCGCCTGGAGGTCGAGCAGAAGGCGGCCGAGAATTCGCGCCGCCACCCAGCGCAAGACCGACATGCGACGCATGGCTGACGACTTCCAGACCGCCGTCGGCGCTATCGTCGAATCGGTGTCGTCGGCGGCGACCGAGCTCGAGGCGGCCGCCGGCTTGCTCAACACGACGGCAGATACCACCCAGCAGCTCTCGATCAGCGCGGCCGGGGCCTCCGAGGTCGCTTCGGCCAACGTGCAGTCGGTGGCGTCGGCATCCGAGGAGCTTTCGGTGTCGGTCGGCGAGATCAGTCGCCAAGTCCGCGAAGCGAGCCGGATCGCCAGCCTGGCGGTGAAGCAGGCCGCTGCCACCGATACCCGCATCGCCGAGCTGTCCTCCTCCGCCGCCCGCATCGGCGACGTGGTGCAGATGATCACCGCGGTCGCCGAGCAGACCAATCTGCTGGCGCTTAACGCCACCATCGAGGCGGCGCGCGCCGGCGATGCCGGCCGCGGCTTCGCGGTGGTCGCCCACGAGGTCAAGGCGCTCGCCGCGCAGACCGCCAAGGCCACCGACGAGATCAGTGCACAGATCGCGGGGATGCAGGCCGCCACTCAGGTCTCGGTCGCCGCGATCAAGGAAATCGGCGGCACCATCGGCCAGATCTCCGCGATCGCCGCGGCGATCGCTGCCGCCGTGGAGGAGCAGGGGGCCGCCACCCAGGAGATCTCGCGTAACGTGCAGCAGGCCGCCGCCGGGACCGGCCAGGTCGCCGCCAACATCGCCGACGTCAATCGCGGCGCCTCCGAGACCGGATCGGCATCCACCCGGGTGCTGTCGTCGGCGCAGTCGCTGTCGACCGACAGCAATTATCTCAAGGCGGAGGTCGGCAAGTTCGTCGCTTCCATCAAATCCGACGCGACCTCGGTGGACGACATGGCCCAGAGCGCCGCCGGGTTCATCAAGACGCTTGGCTCCGACATGCAGGAGCGCCGCCGGTCGAGGCGGGTCCCCCACGCCGCCACTGTCGACGTGACGGCGAACGGGAAGACGGTTTCCACCCGGATCGTCGACATCAGCACGACCGGCGCGCGGCTGAAGGCGGTGCCGGGCTTGCAGGTCGGAAGCGCCATCCGGATCAAGACGTCCGACGGGCGGACCATCGAGGCGAATGTCGTGTGGACGAAGGACGACGCGTTCGGCGTGAAGTTCAAGGTCGAGCAGACCTTGCCTTCGCCGGCACGCAAACACCGGGTCGAGGCGGCCTGAGATCCGTCCCAGAGGGCCTCGTTGTCTTGCCGGCGTCTCGGGTTCCTCGAGATGTGCCGACGGCCTGCCCGGCGCTCCGCCTCCACATGCGATCTCACCGCTGAGATGCTGCGCAAGGCGCGCAAGCGCTGCGCGGCCGAAGGTCTCGCCAACGTGACGTTCCGCGAAGGCAGCGCAACAGAGCTGCCGTTTGCTGACGAAAGCTTCGACGCGGTCGTCTCCAGGCTGGCGATCCATCATTTCGCCGAGCCGGAGAAAGTCCTCGCCGAAGCGTTTCGCGTGCTCGCGCCAGGCGGCACGCTGGTCATCGGCGACGTGGTGGGCGCGGACGATCCGGAGAAGGGTGCCCTGCAGAACGCCCTCGAGGTGCTGCGCGACCCGTCCCATGTCCGCATGCTGGCCGCCGGCGAGCTCGACCGCCTGGTCGTCGCGGCCGGGTTTGCGATCGCGACGCGCGAGACCTGGGACAAGTCGCGCGAGCTCGAGGAATGGCTCGGCATCGCCGCCGCTCCCGAGCGCGTCGCGCCGCTGCGCACCGTCGTGCGGGCGCTGGCGCGTGCCGGGGAGGACGCGGGAATCGGCCTCAGGCTCGCCGGAGAGACGCTCGTCTTCTTCCACCGCTGGCGTCTGATCGTCGCGCGCAAGCCTGCGGCGTGAGGCGGGCGCCTGGCCGCATCGCACCGCGGGCGTTCTGACGGAACGGCAGCCTCGCAGTCGCTGCATCTGCACGACACCCGGTTGCCCGAAGCTCTTATTGTCTGAACGGCCGGGAGTGCGGGCCGCCGGCCCGCAGTGGGCCTGACGCAGCGGCATCCGCAGCCCTCCATGCACGCATTTTGATCCTGGTCAATGTCGCGGCACTCCGGGACTCGTATCCGTTCGCGCCGTTGCGTCGAGCCGGCGGTGCCTGATTCGCCGCCGCGGCTACCGCGCGACCATCAAACAATCCCAGGGAGGAAGCCCATGAGCCGGCGCGAAACGGATTTTCTCGGGTCCCGCGAGATTCCCGACGACGCCTATTACGGGATCCAGACACTGCGCGGCCGGGAGAATTTTCACATCACCGCCATCCCGATGTCGAGCGAGCCTTACTTCGTCAAGGCGCTCGGCTACGTCAAGAAGGCGGCCGTCATGGCCAATCGCGATCTCGGCGTGGTCGACGCCCAGGTCGCCGACGCCATCATCCAGGCCTGCGACCGCCTGATCGCCGGAGAAATGCGCGACCAGTTTGTGACCGACTTCATCCAGGGCGGCGCCGGCACTTCTACCAACATGAACGCCAACGAGGTCATCGCCAACCTGGCGCTCGAATATCTCGGGCACCAGAAAGGCGAATACCAGTATGTCAACCCCAACGATCACGTGAACTTCGGTCAGTCGACCAACGACGTCTACCCGACGGCGCTCCGCTTGGCGCTGATCATGCGGCTCGGCAGCTACGTCAATTCGCTCAGGCGTCTGCAGGACGCCTTCTTCGCCAAGGGCAAGGAGTTCGAGCGGGTGCTCAAGATGGGGCGCACCCATCTGCAGGACGCGGTGCCGATGTCGCTCGGCGCCGAGTTCCACGGCTGGGGCACCACCACCGGCGAGGAGGTGCAGCGCATCGCCGAGGTCCGCCAGCTGCTGCACGAGGTCAATCTCGGCGCCACCGCGATCGGAACCTCGGTCACCGCCGCGGCGGGCTATCCCGAGCTCGCGACCCGGTATCTGAGCGATCTCACCGGCATCCCCTTCACCCTGGCGGGCGACCTCGTCGAGGCGACCTCGGACACCGGGGCCTACGTGCAGCTGTCCGGCATCCTCAAGCGCACCTCTTGCAAGCTCACCAAGATCTGCAACGACATCCGCCTGCTCGCCTCGGGCCCACGCTGCGGGCTCAACGAGATAAACCTGCCGCAGATGCAGCCCGGCTCCTCGATCATGCCCGGCAAGGTCAACCCGGTGATCCCCGAGGTGGTCAACCAGGCCGGCTTCCTGGTGATCGGCCTCGACACCACGGTGACGCTCGCCGCCTCCGCCGGTCAGCTGCAGCTCAACGTGATGGAGCCGGTCATCTCGTTTGCGCTGTTCTTCTCGATCATGGCGATGGAGAACGCCGTGAACAACCTGCGCCAGCACTGCGTCATGGGCATCACCGCCAACGAGGAGCGCACCCGCGACATGGTGCTCAACTCGCTCGGCATCGTCACCGTGCTCAAGCCGGTGCTCGGCTATTCGCGCTGCGCCGAGCTGGCGCGCCAGGGCCACCGCGAGGGCAAGTCGCTGCACCAGCTGGTGGTGCAGGAGGCCAAGCTGCTCACCCAGGCCGAATGGGACGACATGTTCTCGTTCGAGAACCTGATCAACCCCGAGCTGGTGCATGAGATGCGGCACCACCACATCGCGCCCCACGCTTCGGCCCCACAGGGAGAGCCCACATGACGATCTCCATCCTGTTGCAGTTCGCAGTGGTGCTCGGCGCCATCTGGCTCGGCGCGCGCTACAGCGGCGTCGGCCTCGGCCTGTGGGGCGCGGTCGGCCTCCTGGTGCTCGCGGTGGTGTTCGGGGTGGCGCCGACCTCGCCGCCGGTCGACGTGATCCTGATCATCCTGGCGGTCATCATGGCGGCCTCGGTGATGGACGCGGCGGGCGGCATCGACTTCCTGGTGCGCATCGCCGAGCGCATCATCCGGGCGCACCCGAAATACGTCACCATCGTGGCTCCGCTCACCACCTGGACCTTCACCTTCCTCGCCGGGACCGGCCACATCGTCTACCCGCTGCTGCCGGTGATCTACGAGGTGGCGCACCAGAACGGCATCCGGCCCGAGCGGCCGATGGCGGTGGCCACCATCGCCTCGCAGCAGGCGATCACCGCGAGCCCGGTGGCGGCGGCCACCGCAGCGATGATCGGCCTGTTCGCCGAAAAAGGCTTTCCCGAATGGGGGCTGCCGCAGATCCTGATGATCTGCGCGCCGTCGACGCTGATCGGCGTCCTGCTGGCGGCGATTGTGTCCATGTTCCTCGGAAAAAACCTGGCGGATGACAAGGAATACCAAGCGCGCCTCGCCGCCGGTCTGATTCCGGCGCCGAAGTCTGCCGAGGCGCGTCCGAAACTGGCGCCGACGGCATCGATGTCGGCCTATATCTTCCTGGTGGGCGTCGCCTTCGTGGTGCTCGCCGGGTTCTTCCCCGGCCTGCGCACGCTGCCCGGCGCCAAGGCGGCACTGTCGATGCCGATCGTCATCGAGATCGTCATGCTGGCGACGGCGGCCATCATGCTGGCGTTCACCGGCACCAAGGTCGACGAGGTGCCGAAGACCGCCACCTGCCGCGCCGGCATCGTCGCGGTGGTCGGCATCTTCGGCCTCGCCTGGCTCGGCGACAGCTTCATCGCCGCCAACAAGGACGTCATCGTCCCGGCGATCGGCGACCTCACCAAGGCGGCGCCGTGGACGTTCTCCCTCGGCCTGTTCTTCGCCTCGGTGCTGCTCTACAGCCAGGCGGCGACGACGCGGGCCCTGATGCCGCTCGGCATCGCGCTCGGCATCCCGCCGCAGTTTTTGATCGGCATGTTTCCGGCGGTCAACGGCTACTTCTTCATCCCGACCTACGGGTCACTGATCGCCGCGATCAACTTCGACCTCTCCGGCACCACCCGGATCGGAAAATATGTGCTCAATCATTCCTTCATGATCCCAGGGATCGTCGCCACCGCCGGCGCCGTGGCGACCGGGCTGCTGCTCGCCCGGGTGCTGCTGTGAGGTGAGAAGGTGGGGTGGGCAAATCGCCCGCATTGACTTGGTAATTGAAGCGGCGTCGCCGGGCGATTTGCCCACGCGGTCGGGCCGAGAGGCGTCACCGCGTGGGCAACGACGGGACCGGTTCCGGCCACCAAACAAATTCCGGGGCCGTCGTTGCCCACCCTACAATTCCGCGGATCGAGTAGGGTGGGCAAATCGCCCGCAATGACGGGGTAACCTTGAAGAGACGTCGACGGGCGATTTGCCCACGCGGTCGGGCCGAGAGGCGTCACCGCGTGGGCAACGACGGACCGGCTCCGGCCACCAAACAAATTCCGAGGCCGTCGTTGCCCACCCTACGATTCGGCGGATCGAGTGGGGAACCATGGCCCGCATCCGGGTCGCGTGTACGTAGCACTACTGGCGCGCGTTCTCGATTTGGCTAATGAGACTTTAACAGGTCGTCGCCAGGCCGAGGCCCTGGAAGGCGAGGTCGGGGATTTCCTTCGGACCGTCCGGGCGGTCTAGCCGCCGGTAAGCCAGGCTGCTCGCGGGCGCCCATGATGGAGCCGGCGTGCATGCGTGAATCCTGGCGCCTTACAACCGGCGCGGGGCAATCCATATCGCCTTGCCGCTCCCAAGGATTCAGGCCAATAAGGGGCCGGCGCGGCTCTTGAGGCCGCAATCGCGCAGATCGTGAGACGGGCAGTTGCCCCTGGAGGACAGGATGAAGATTCGGATTGGATTGGCAGTCGGAGCGGCAATGATGATCCATCTGGGCTCGACCGGCGCCATGGCGCAGACGGCCGCGCCCACCTTCGAGGGCGACCCGGACGTGTACAAGGTGATTTTCGAGGATGCGAATTTCCGCGTGATCGAGGCCACCCGGAAGAAAGGCGTCCATGACAAGGCGCACGGCCATCCGCTTCCGTCGATCGTCTACAACATCACCGACTGCACCACCAAGCAATATGCGCCCGACGGCAAGACAACCGAGGCGACCGCCAAAGCCGGGAGCGCGAGGGCCATTCCGGTCATCGCCTCGCACTCGGCCGAGAACACCGGCACCGCCGACTGCAGGCAGTTGTTCGTCGAAAGGAAGTAGCCTTCCCCCGGCGCCCGCGCTTCATTTGGTCGAGGCGGACGCATGGCGCCCGTTCATCAGCTCGTCGGCATGAGGTTTTTTCCCCGCAAGCTGCCGGGGATTGCCGGCGCGGCGGTCGCCGCCCTGTGGGCGACGGTCGCGTGGGGCGGCTCCCCGATCGAGCAATTCTACGTCTTCGGCGACAGCTATTCCGACGGCGGCAACGGATATTCCTTGATCCGGCAGCCGTCGGGTCCGCCATACCAGGCACGATACTCGAACGGTCCCACCTCCGTTGAATATCTGGCGCAGACTTTCGGCACGCCGTTGCGCAACGCGAGCGAAGCCGGGTTGCCGGAGGAGTCCAGCATCAATTTCGCCGTGAGCGGGGCCTGGACCAGCCGGAAGAACAATGATGCGCCGATGGATGGAAAGACCGGCTTGCTGAGCCAGGTGGCGGATTTCGCCAGGCTCGTCTCTTCCGGCAAGGCGCGCTTTGCCCCGCAGACCTCCCTGTTCTTCATCGGGATCGGCGCCAATGACGCGCTGTTCGGGAGCATCGGCGGCATCGACGCCGCGAGCCTCATCTCCGAGGCCGTCCAGAAATCTGGAAAAAGCCGTTCGATCCCTGCATGGATCCGGCGCCCGGCATATCGCGATCGGGACGGTGCCGAATATCGGTACCAGCCCGCGCGCGGCCGCGTTGTCCCGCGACAAGCTTGCGGCGGTGAACACGGTCGTCGCCGCGATCAATCTTGGATATCTGCGTCAGGCGAGCGCGCTGCGCGCCTCGCTGAACGCCGACGTCTTCATCGTTCCCTGGGGCGCGTATTACAATTCGATCGTGGCGGCTCCGAAGGCGTACGGTCTGGCGACGGCGGCAAGCTGCATCGGCCGGGACGCCAGCGGCGCCCGATCGGTCTGCCCGAAGCCCGAGCAGCACGTCTTCCTGGATCAGCTTCATCCCACCACCGCCACCCATGCGCTGGTAGCCCGTCGCCTCGCGACCCAGAGCTGGCCGCATTTCGTCTGCCCGGATCGCCCGGGCGGGCGGCCGGCCGCAAGGTGCGAGCTCATGTCCTCCATGGAAGGCAACCTCGCGCAATAGATTGAATGGACTCTACGACGGCGGCGTGGTGGCATGAAGGCGCGTTGCGACTGCCACCGGCGTACGGGCGCGAGTTTTCCCGCGCCGCAAGCGAGGGAGGGGCGACAGCGGCCGCCCATCCGCAGCATGGCGCGTGCGATAGATTGATCGCGATGGAGAGGGACATGAAGCGGACCGGCGCCGGCCTGTTCAGATAAGATTGCCGTTGACTTAATTCATGCGATATGCAATCTATGGTCGAGGAGACTCATCGGAGACTGTCGGTTGAGCACAAGCGTCACCAGGCGCCGGATTCTCCAGGAGATCGCCGCGACGGCGATCTTCGCTCCGGCGGTCTTCGCAGCATTGCGGGCGAGCAGCGCCGCCGCCTTGCCAAAACTGCCCAGCCTTCCGCCGACCGAAGCGCTCCTGCTGCTGCCGACCGACAGCCGCTTCGCCCGCTATCAGCCCGCCTACAATCGGCGCACCATGCTGCGCCCGCAACTGCGTGCGCTGTGCAAGACGCCGAAATCTGTTTCCGTCATGGTCGATTGGGCCCGCACCAACAAGGTGCCGTTTGCGCTGCGCAGCGGCGGCCACGGTTACGAAGGCTTTTCCCAGAGCGCGAGCGTCGTCATCGACACCCGGCTGATGAGCAAGGTCACGATCGACACTGCCGGCGGCACCGCCACTGTCGGTGCCGGCGCTGCCCTCGGCGACATCTACAAGCAGATCGGCGCCAAGGGGTTGGCGATTCCCGCCGGAAGCTGCCCGACCGTGGGCGTGTCCGGACATGTGCTGGGAGGCGGCTTCGGCCTGCTGGGGCGGCCGCTCGGGCTCGCCTGCGACAGCCTGCAGGCACTCGAGCTCGTCGACCCGCAGGGGCGCATCGTCGAGGCCGATCCGCAGCATGAGGCGGATCTGTTCTGGGCCTGCCGCGGCGGCGGCGGCGGCAGTTTTGGCGCCGCCACCAGCTTTCGCTTCAAGCTGCACCCGATCGGCCAAGTCGTGGTGTTCGGCCTCACCTGGACGCTGAACGCCGCCCGCGCCGCCAAGGTCATGAAGGCCTGGCAGGCCTGGGCGCCGCACGCCCCCAATGCCATCACCTCGATCTTCAAGCTCGGCAAGAACGCGGACGGAAGCATCAACGTCCATTGCGCCGGCCAGTCCGTCGGGTCGTCGAGCCAGCTGCGCCAGGAGCTCAAAATCCTCACCGGCGTCGAGCAGCCGGACGCGGTCCCGACGATCAAATCGAAGTCGTTCCTCGATGCGGTGAATTATTTTTCCGGCGGCTGGGACTACAAGTCCACATACTCCAAGTGCAAATCCGACTATGTCCTGTCGCCGCTCAGCGACGATGGGATCGCCACGCTGATCGACCAGCTGCGCCGTCTGCCGGCCCACGCCATCGTCCCGATCTGCAATTCCTATGGCGGCGCGGTCGCCGACATCTCCCCCGACGCCACTGCCTTCGCCCGCCGGGCCGGCACGCTCTATTGCATCCAGTACTATTCCAGCTGGGCGGCGGCCAAGGATACGCCGACGCATCTCGCCCGCATGAAGGGTCTTTACGATGCGATGCGCCCCTATGTGTCGGGCGCCGCTTATGTGAACTATTGCGACCTCGAGCTCGCCGACTGGCCCGACGCCTATTGGGGCGCCAATCTCGCCCGCCTCAAGCAGGTCAAGCAGACGTTCGACCCCGACAACGTGTTTCGCCATGCCCAGAGCATCCCGGTGACGGGGTGATCGAGGCAAGCCCTGGGAGTCAATGTGGCGCTCAGGCCGCGGGCCGCCGGACAAAGCCATGGCATGCGGTCGAGAACGCTCGAAGGCAGAGCAGGAAGGAGGGTGTCCGGTCGGGGTGCGCCTCAGTCCTTGCGTTGGCGCCCCGGCGCTTTGCCACGTGACTTCTGACGCGGAGACTTTGCCGGCAGCGTGGCGACAAAATCGAGGCCGAGCCCGATCCATTTCTTGAGGGTCGCGTCGGTCCGATAGGCATCGGGAGCCACGCGGACGAAGCCGGCGACGGTCCGGCCGCGCATCTCCACCGGCTGGACATGCGGCCCGCCAAGCAGCCGCTCTTGCGCCTGCGCCCCGACGCGGACCATGAGGCCTCCCTTGCCGCTGACCGAGCAGCACATGGCGCCGTGCACCATGAAGCACAGCCCGCCCATCAGTTTCTTCTCGACTACATCGGGCCTTCCAGCCAGCATCTTGCGGACCCGGTCCGCGGTGCGCTCGTCGTACGCCATCAGCGATACCTCCTCCGATGCGAAGAGGTCATGGATGGAAACAGCCACCGCGTCGCCGTCTGGTCGAACTTCTCTTCGAATAGCCCGAACCCGACGCTCGGCCGAATGCGGTACACCGGCTGCTCCATCTCCCGCAAATTCCACGCGTACTTCTTCTCATACGCGCTCGCGAACCTCTCAAACTCCGGATCCTGCGTGTCGATCACGTCCACTGTACCTTCGATGATCGCCGCCTTCGCCGCGTCATCCGTGCCGATCACGCATTTGGGGTTTGCCGCCAGATTGCGTGCCTTGCGTGATGACGCCCCGGTGCTGAACCAGAAGCTGTCGTCGAGCCACACGCCCCAGATAATCATCAGATGAGGCGCAGCATCCGGACGCGTGGTCGCGATCCAATACCGGCGACTCTTCTTCAGCCGGTCAGCCGCCCATTTCCAAGGGAGCAGGCCCGTCTTTTTCGTGGAAATTTCATAGCCGGCTACACTCAGTCGAGTTGCCTTGGGGCCTTTGCGTTTGGGCGGCGCGTTACGCTTGGCCTTCCGCAACATGTCAGCCTCATTCATGGCTTCTGCGCTGCGGAGCATTGCAACTGGTGCCCCTGGCCGGACTCGAACCAGCACGACCTTGCGGCCACCTGATTTTGAGTCAGGCGCGTCTACCAATTCCGCCACAGGGGCACGGCGGGCGGATCATAGCGGCGGCGGCCGGGCGGTCAACGGTTCGCTCGGCGCCCGGCCGGGCGTTCGGGTCCAAGCGCGGCGCCCCGCATCACGTTCACCCGGAATGCGGTCACGAATCCCTAAATCGACAGGTCTGGTCCGGCCGGCTATGCCGCGTGTCATCAGGCGGTCGGGTCCGCCACAGCCGGGAACATCGATGCTCGCCAGAACCGAGGAGCTTGTCCGCACCACGCCGGCGGCCGCCGCGGCGGCGGCGATCGCGGCGGTCGGGGCCGCCACCATCGCCGGCGCCTGGTTCTTCCAGCTGGTGCTCGGCATCATGCCGTGCCCGCTCTGCCTCGAGCAGCGCCTGTTCTACTACGCGGCGATCCCGCTCGCCGCCGTGACGGCGATCGCCGCCTGGCGCGGGGCGCCGCGGCCGGCGGTGGCCGGCGGGCTGGCGCTGGCCGGGCTCATCATGCTCGGGAGCGCCGCGCTCGGCGCCTATCATTCCGGGGTCGAGTGGCACTGGTGGGCGGGCCCGCAGGATTGCTCCGGCCCGGTCAACAGTCTCGGCTCGGCCGGCGATCTCCTCAAGCGGCTGCAGACGGCGAGCGTCGTGCGCTGCGACGAGGCGTCCTGGCGTTTTCTCGGACTGTCGCTCGCCGGCTACAATGTGCTGATCTCGCTCACCCTCGTCGCCGTCGCGGCGTGGGGCATCCGCCGCACCTTGCGCGCCGCCTAGATTCCTCGCCCATTTGTCGTTTTCGATCGCGTAACCGATTTGGAAGCTATTATAGACTATTGGTGTAGTCTACAATATCCTGCCAAGTCACTATGGACTCCGGCATCTACGAGATGGACGCCAGCGGTCGCCGATGCTTCCGGCCCGCGACCCCGCATGTCCCGCGGTTGGAGGACATCCTCGATAGTCTCGATCCGGCGCAGGCCGCGATACGGGAATTCGACCGCGCCATCCTGGCCTTCGAGCCGGGAGGGGTCGTCGGGCGGCTCTTCGCCCGGCTCGACGCCGTCCATTCGTCCGGCGCCGAAGGTACGACCACCACGTTCACCGAGCTGATGGAATTCGAAAGCTCGCTGCACGCGGCGGCTGATCCCGAGGATGCGGCGTCCGTCTCGGCCTGCGCGCAGGCAGTGGAGGAGTCGGGATCCGGCGCCGACCCGGTCGCGCTGATGCTGCGCATCCACCGGCGGCTGTTCGAGCGCTCACGCAACCGGATGGCGGCGATGACGGCCGGCCGGCTGAAAGAACGTGTGAATGGAACGGCGGACGATGAATCGCCGGACGGGTATTTCTACTTCAGCCGACCGGACTCGGTTCCCGCCGCCCTTCAGGAATGGAGCGCCTTCACCCTCGGCGAAAGCGCCCGCACGCCGGAGATCGTCAGGCAGATCCTGTCGCATTGGATGCTCGAGCATATCCATCCGACGGCGGACGGCAACGGACGGGTCGGGCGGCTGCTGGTTCCGCTGATCATGAGGACGAAGCACGCGACGAAATCCACCTGCGCGTTCTTCGGCGAAGCCATTCATGACGACAAGCAACTCTATGTCGAGGCTCTGAAGGCGGCCCGGACGTCGGGCGACATGACCGCCTGGACCCGCCTGATGCTCGCCTTCCTGCAGCGGGCGGCGGAAGCCAATCTCGTGCGCATCGAAAGTCTTGCGCAACTTCATGCCGCATGGACGCAGGCCATCAGCAAATACCGATCCGACAGCATCATCCACGCGCTGGCGCCGTTTGCCCTCACGCAGCCGGCCTTCACCATCGCGGACGCGCTTTACGCCATCGGTGGAACGTTCGCGAGCATCAACACGGCCGCTGCCCGACTGGTCGATATCGGCGTCCTAAAGATCGCAAAGGGAGCCAGACGCGACCGACTGTTCCAGGCATTCCAGGTGCTCGATCTGTTCGACCGGTTCAGGGCAGCGCCCCGCCGCCGGCCGTGACGGGTCGAGATTGAACCACATGGGCGGCGTATGCTGCCGTGGTTAGACTGGCTTTCCATGACCTCATTCCGCGACACGCGCATCCTGCTGCCGGAAGGCTCGAGCTTGTCGGCCCGCGAGGCGATCACCGCTCTCGGGCGTGCCGGCTACCGCGTCGAGGTATGCGATCCCGATCCGCGATGCATCGGACGCTTCTCGCGGTTCGTGCGCCGGTTCCACCGCTGTCCGCCGATGGGCCGCGATCCGTCCGGCTTTCTCGAGTTCACGCTCGGCCTGCTGCGAAGCGGCCAATTCGACATTCTGCTGCCGACGCATGAGCAGGCCTACCTGTTCGCCGCCGCGCGCGAGCGCCTGCCGGAAACGGTCGGGGTCGCGCTGGCGAGTTTTGCGAGCTTCGAGCGGGTCCAGGGCAAGGCTCCCTTCAGCCGGCTCGTTGCCGAGATCGGCCTGCAGCAGCCGCGGACCGAGATCGTCGGATCGCCCCGCGAGCTCGCCGGATGCGACCTGGCGCCAGCCTTCGTCAAGACGAGCTTCGGGACCGCCAGCCGCGGGATCTGGAAGATTCACGATCGCGCCGAACGGGACGCGCTCGCCGGCGAATTGGAAGCGCTCGGGGCGTTCGAGGAAGGCGTCGTGGTGCAGGCCGTCGCCGAGGGCCCGCTCGAGCGAGCGCAGGCCGTGTTTGCCCACGGCAGGCTCATCGCCGCGCACGGCTACCGACAGGTGGCGAGCGGGGCCGGCGGCGGCGACGCGATCAAGGAGAGCGTGCGACGACCGGCGGTTCGCGCTCATCTCGCCCGGCTCGGCGAGCAGCTCGCCTGGCACGGCGCGCTGTCGGTCGACTACATTCTCGATGGGACCGGATCGCCGCTCTATATCGACGCCAATCCCCGTCTGGTCGAGCCGGTCAATGCCGCGCTGGCTGGCGTCGATCTCGCCGATTGCCTTGTCCAGCTGTCGCTCGGACGCGTCTCGCCCTTGCCGGAGCCGCGCGAGGGAGTGCGCACCCATCTGGGGGTCCAGGCGCTCATCGGGGCCGCCGAAGGCGGCGCCACGCGGGACGACATCATCCGCGAGGCCTGGAGGCTCTGGCGACGGTCCGGCCCCTATGCGGGGAGCATCGAGGAGCTGACGCCGCTGTGGGCGGACTTTGCCTGCGCGATTCCAGCCAGCGTCGGCCTCGTCATCGCGCTCGTCGAGGCGGGGTCCCGGCGCCGCTTCTCGCGCAGCTTCGCCAGCCGCCATCAGCTGACGCTCGACACGGTGCGGATGATCCGGCGGAATATTGCCCGACCTTAGCCTGCGGCGGCGACGCGCGCCCTCACGGCTCCAGCTCGGTGTCCCAATACAAATAGTCGAGCCAGCTGTCGTGCAGATAGTTCGGAGGAAACAGCCGGCCGTTGCGGTGCAGATGATGGACGCTCGGCTGGAACGGCATCTGCGAGGGCCACATGCCGGCCTCGGGCGGCGTCAGGTTGCCCTTGCGCAGGTTGCAGGGCGAGCAGGCGGCGACCACGTTGAGCCAAGTGGTGTGCCCGCCGCGCGAGCGCGGCAGCAGGTGGTCGAAGGTGAGATCATCGCGCTCGCCGCAATACTGGCAGGAAAACTTGTCGCGCAGGAAAACGTTGAAGCGGGTGAAGGCCGGATGCGTCGACGGGCGCACAAAAGTCTTCAGCGACACCACGCTGGGGAGCTGGATCTCCAGGCTGGGGCTGCGCACCGCCTTGTCGTAGTGGGCGACAATATTCACCCGATCGAGGAAGACGGCCTTGATCGCGTCCTGCCACGACCACAACGACAGCGGATAATAGCTCAGCGGACGAAAATCCGCGTTGAGCACCAGAGCCGGCCAGCCGCCGGACGACACGTGCACGTTCAAGACGACGCTCCTTGCCCTCCTTCAATTGCCGCAAAGCAGCATCCCCGGCGATTGTATAGGCGACCGTGACCGTATTGTGAAGCAGGGGGAAAGCCGCTGTGCGGCGCGGCTTGCGAGGCCGCTCAGAGCGGCACTACCGGGCGATGCCGAGGCGGCGAATCAGGAACTCGCCGCCGTGGCGCAGGCCCTCGGGGTCGATGCCGTGGCCGAGCCTGAGCGACAGATGCCACTCGACCGGGATGTCGAGGGCCGCCAAGTCCGCCCCCGACTGGAACAGCGCGTCGGCCGGGATCAGATCGTCGCTGTCGCCGTGGATCAGCAGGATCGGCGGCCGCGCGACGATCTCTGCCGCCACCGCCTCGGGCTCGGCGCCGGGCAGCACGAACAGGCCCGAATAGCCGACGATCGCGGCCGGCGGCGCGCGCCGGCGCAGGCCCACATGCAGCGCCATCATGGTGCCCTGGCTGAACCCGACCAGGGCGAGGTCGCGGCCGGTGAGGTTGCGGCGCGTGAGCTCGGCGTCGAGGAAGCGGTCGAGGACGGGGGCCGCCTTGTTGACCCCGGTCCAGCGCTCGCGCGGATCGCGCATGGTGAGCGCGAACCATTGGCGGCCCACCGGAGCCATGCCGCACACCTCCGGGGCGTGCGGGGAGACGAAGGCCGCCTGCGGCATGGCCTTCTGCCAGGCCCGGCCGAGGTCGATCAGGTCGTTGCCGTCGGCGCCGTAGCCGTGGAGAAATACCACGAGTTGGCGTGCCGGACCGCTGCGCGGCTCGATCCGCGGACCATCGAGCTCGGCCGCCATGCAAAAACCTCCCTTGCCGGATTGTCAGGTCGAGGGCTTCACGGGCGCGGCGTCGCGCCCTTTGACGGCGCGATAATAGGTCCACAGCAGCAGCGCCGCCACTCCGCGCCACGGGCGCCAGGGGTCGGCGAGCGGGCCCATGTCGCGGGCCGTCGGCCGGCTGGGAAGCGCGAGGGCGAGCTTTGCCGCCTCCTGCAAGGCGAGGTCGCCGGCCGGCCAGGCGTCCGCATGGCCGAGGCAGAACAGCAGGTAGACGTCCGCGGTCCACGGACCGATGCCGTGCAGCGCGGTCAGCCTCGCGTGCGCGGCGTCCGCCGGCCATTCGGCGAGCGCGTCGAGATCGAGCCCGCCCTGGCGAATCTCCCGGGCGATCGCCTTGAGCGTGCGGACCTTGGCGGCCGACAGGCCGAGACGCTTGAGCTTTTCCGGCCGCGCGCGCAGCACCGCCTCGTGGTCGAGCGGGTCGAGCGCCGCCTCGAGCCGTCCCCGGATGGCGGCGGCGCTGGCGATCGAGAGCTGCTGGGAGATGATGATGGCGGCAAGGCCCTGGAAGCCCCCGGGACGCCGCCGCAGAGCCGGGCGGCCGGCGGTCGCCAGGATCGGCTTAAGCCGCGCATCCGCGGCGATCAGCTTGTCGAGGGCAGCGGTGAGATCGGCCTCGGTGTGGATGTGGGTGGGCATGCGGGGTCGCCGATGCTGGGATCCGACCATCGCCGGCGCTCGCGGCGAATGATTGGAGGATTGCTGCGGAAGAAGTGGAAATCCGATAAGGGACGGCCGATGTCGACGCCGCAGCATCTACAGGCGAGGCCCAGGCGCCGCAATCCCGGCGGCGGTCGACCGTGATGCCGCGTCCGGTGTTCCGCTTCGCGCCGAGCCCCAACGGTTTTCTGCATCTCGGCCACGCGCTGAGCGCGCTGCTGAACCTCGAGATGGCGCGCGCCACGGGCGGACGCCTGCTGCTGCGCATCGAGGATATCGACCGCGCGCGCTGCCGGCCGGAATTCGCCGCGGCGATGCTGAAGGATCTGGCGTGGCTCGGCATCGCGTTCGAGCCCGAGGTGCGGCGTCAGTCGGAGCATCTCGACGATTACCAGACGGCGCTCGCCGCGCTGCAGGGCCAGGGTCTCGTTTACCCGAGCTTCGAAAGCCGCGGCGAGATTCGCCGCCTGATCGCCGCGCGCGAGCAGATCGCGCCGTGGCGGCACGACCCCGATGGCGCGCCACTCTATCCGGGCGACGCCCGCACGATGCCGGTGGCCGAACGCGAGCGCCGCATGCCGCGGGGCGAGCCGTACGCGCTCCGGCTTGCCTTGGAACGCGCGGTCGAGTGCACCGGCGCGCTCACCTGGAGCGAAAGCGGGGAGGGGCCGGGCGGCGAGAGCGGGAACGTTGCCGCGGATCCTGCGGCCTGGGGCGACGTGGTGCTCGCCCGCAAGGAGATGCCGACGAGCTATCATCTCTCCGTCGTGGTCGACGACGCGCTCCAGGGCGTCACCCACGTGGTGCGCGGGCAGGACCTTTTCTGGTCGACCAGCATCCACCGCCTGCTCCAGGCGCTGCTCGGCCTGCCGACGCCGACCTACCATCACCACCGGCTGATCCGCGACGCCGCCGGCCGCAAGCTTGCCAAGTCAACCCGGGCGACGGCGCTGCGCGAGCTGCGCGCGCAAGGTCTTTCGCCCGCCGATATCAGGCGGATGGTCGGGCTCGATTGAGGCCGCCCAGTCGTTCAGGCCGCGCAGGATTGCCCGGGAACGACCGCGGAAGTGACCTGGTGGACGACCGGCATGGCGGCGATGCGCTGGGCCAGCCGCTCGGCGACATCGCCGGGGCAGACGAGCTCGACCGAGACCACATAGCCCTTGCCGGAAGCGTCCGGTCCGGCCGTCAGCCGCGCCGGCAGGACGTCGTGGACGACGAACGGCGCCACGATACGGGCCAGCGCCGAGGGTTCGGCATGAGCATGGATGGTAAAATGATGCCGCAAATCCGCGGCCGCGACGGTCAACATGATGGCTTGCTCCAGACGAGATCGACGAAAGGCGCGGGCGCTCCCGGCCGAATCAATCGGCCGGGCGACTAATTGGCCCAATCGTCTGGATTGCCCGCCGGGCGGGCGCCACATGGAGGTCGAACCGCATGGGCCGAAGGTAAGCGCGCGGCGGCCCGGCGTCAACAATTCAACCGTGGAGCACAGGTGTGCCCGTGTGGCCGTCGCCGGTCCTTCGTGTCATTGTATGATGCCGGGGGCATCGATGGCTGTGAAGAAAGTTCGGAAATCGGCCGCCAAGCGGACACCGACGCGGCGGCCGCGCCGCGCGAAGCGGGGCAGAGCACGACCGCAGGCGGTGGAGAATGCGGTCGCCGCCCTGGCGCACGAGGTGCGCACGCCGCTGACCGGCATCCTGGCGCTCGGCGAACTGCTGGCGGCCTCCGACCTTCCCGAGCGCGAGCGGCGCTGGGCGGAGGCGGTGAAAAGCGCGGCCGAGCATCTGGCCCAGCTCACCACGCTGGTGGTGGACGGCGTCAAGGCGAAGGGCGCCAAGCTCACCCTCGTCCCTGGCCGGTTTGCGCCCCGCCGCCTCGCCGAGGCGGTGGCGGCGACCGTCGCGGCGCGCGCCGAGGCCAAGGGGCTGACCGCCGGGGTGACGATCGCGCCGGATCTCCCCGAACTGGTGACCGGCGAATCGGTCAGGTTGCGCGCCGCGCTGGAGAACCTGGTCGACAATGCCATCAAATTCACCGAACGCGGCGAGGTCGCCTTCGCCGCCCAGGCCGAGCCCGCCGGGCGCGGCCGGGTGCGCCTCGTGTTCACGGTCACCGACAGCGGCATCGGCATGACCCGGGCCGAGATCGGCCGGCTGTTCCGGCCGTTCGCCCAGGCCAACCGCCATGTCGCGGCGCGCTTCGGCGGCGCCGGCCTCGGCCTCGTCTTCGTCCGGCGGCTCGCCAAGGCGATGGGCGGCGACGTGACGGTCGAGAGCACGCCCGGCGGCGGCAGCACCTTCCGCCTCACCGTGGTGGTGGCCGAGACGGTGGCCGACAAGGCGGCGGCGCCGCACGGACCGGCGGGCGCTGCCGGCGGCGCCCGCCTTTCCGTGCGCGTCCTCTGCGCCGAGGACAATCCGTATGGCCGCGTCATCCTCAACACGATTCTGACCGAACTCGGCCACCGCGTCGATTTCGTCGGCAGCGGCGAAGCCGCGGTGGAGGCCGCGACCGCCGGCGGCCACGATCTGATCCTGATGGACGTCACGCTGCCGGGCATCGACGGCGTCGAGGCGACGCGCCGCATCCGGGCGCTCGCCGGCGATCCCGGCCGCACCCCGATCGTCGGCGTGTCGGGCCACGCCGGCCAGGGCGACGAGGCCCGGGGCCGCGCCGCCGGCATGGACGCCTACCTGGTCAAGCCGCTGAGCCCGAGCACGCTCGCCGCGGTCATTGCCGCCCAGGCGCGGCGGTGAGTGCGGGAGGGTCGGGCCAAGGGGATGTAGTCAACGTCCGGTTTCCCAGGATCTCTGGTTCTTCGGCAGCCGATGATCCGGATCGTGGACGACGACCCGGTACGGGAGGTCCGCTCCCCATCGCCCAACAGTACGTCGCTCGAAACCTCAAGCGAAGCCCCCCAATGCCACATGGTCAAGGTAGTCCCCGAGGGCGGTCGCCTTTCCGTCCTTCACAAGAGCCTCGGCCGTCCGGCCGCCGAAGGCGGGAATAGGCTCTGCCCGGTACCACGCCATTGCCTGGTCCTTGCCGCCCGCCCAGTCGGCCACGCGCCCGATGATCTCGAGCATCTCCTTGACGCGGCTCTGCGTCTTCGGCGCGCCGACACGGCTCACCCGCTGAAGCGTCTCCGGCCTGATGCCGACAGTCTCGGCGAGTTGCCCCTTTGACATCCCGAACCAGTCGGCCACGTCGTTCACGACGACCAGTCCGGTATCATCGATGAACTGAGCGACGAGCCTTGCCCCGCGCGGGGCGTCTGCCCCTGATCCGTAGGCGTGGGATAACGTCGGCTTCGTCCGGCCATGGCTGCTCAGGACGCGCCCCATGGGGCGCTTGAGCAGCCTGCGTGCTTTGCGAACGTGCGGTTTCCTGGGCTTGCTCATGTGTCAGATCTTTTGTCGCCCGTTTCCGCCAGTTTATACGGCACCGCCGGATGGAAGGCACTCGGCATGGGGTATTCCCGGCCACGCCGACAGGCGGACGGTCTCGCCGTTTCGGAGCCGCTGAAGCCCGTTGCCGCGCTACCATCGCCCGGAAACCCGGGTCGCCTACGCGGCGCGGCTGGCGCCGGCATCGACGATGCGCACGATGTCCGCCATGATGCGGTTGAGCTCGAAATCTTTTGGCGTGTAGACCGCGGCGACGCCGGCGGCCTTCAGCAGCTTCTCGTCGTCGGGCGGGATGATGCCGCCGACCACGACCGGCACGTCGTCGAGGCCGGCTCCGTGCATGCGGCTCATCACGTCGCGCACCAGCGGCACGTGCGAGCCCGACAGGATCGACAGCCCGACCACGTGCACGCCCTCCTCCAGCGCCGCGTTGACGATCGCCGCGGGGGTGAGCCGGATGCCCTCGTAGACCACCTCCATGCCGGCGTCGCGGGCGCGCACCGCGATCTGCTCGGCGCCGTTGGAATGTCCGTCGAGCCCCGGCTTGCCGACCAGGAGCTTGATGCGCCGGCCGAGCTTGCGGGAAACCCGCTCGACGTCGCTGCGCACATGGTCGAGGCCGCCGCCGTCCTGGCGCGCGGCGCGGCCGACGCCGGTCGGCGCGCGGTATTCGCCGAACACTTCTCGCAGCGCCGCGCCCCATTCGCCGGTGGTGACGCCGGCGCGCGCCGCCGCGATCGACACCGGCATCAGGTTCTCATCGCTGCGCGCCGCCGCCCGGATGGCGTCGAGCGCCGCGGTAACCGCCTTGCCGTCGCGCGCCGCGCGCCAGGCCTTGAGCCGCGCCACCTGTCCGGCCTCGACATCGTGCGGCACGGTGAGGATCGAGCCCTCGCCGGTGCCAAGCATCGAAGGCTCGCTCTCGACGATAGCGGTTGACGCCGACCACCACCTGCTCGCCGCGCTCGATCGCCTCGAGCCGCCGCGAGTTCGAACTCGACCAGCTTCTGCTTCATGTAGCTGGTCTCGACCGCCGCCACCGCGCCGCCCATCTGGTCGATGCGGGCAAGCTCGTCCTTGGCCTCGCGCTTGAGCTCGTCGACCCGCCGGGTGATCTCGGCGGAGCCGTCGAAGATGTCGCCGTATTCCAGGAGGTCGGTCTCGTAGGCGAGGATCTGCTGCATGCGCAGCGACCATTGCTGGTCCCACGGCCGCGGCAGGCCGAGCGCCTCGTTCCACGCCGGCAGCTGCACGGCGCGGGCGCGCGCGCGCTTCGACAGCGTCACCGCCAGCATCTCGATCAGGATGCGGTAGACGTTGTTCTCCGCCTGCTGCTCGGTCAGACCCAGCGAGTTGACCTGCACGCCGTAGCGAAACAGCCGGTGCTTGGCGTCGGCGACGCCGTAGCGCTCGGCGGTGATCTCGTCCCACAGCTCGGCGAAGGCGCGCATCTTGCACATCTCGGTGACGAAACGCAGCCCGGCATTGACGAAGAACGAGATGCGTCCGACCACCTCGCCGAAACTGTCCGGCGACACCTCGCCAGAAGCCTTCACCCGGTCGAGGACGGCTACCGCGATGGCGAGCGCGAAGGCGAGCTCCTGGACCGGCGTCGCCCCGGCCTCCTGCAGGTGATAGGAGCAGACATTGATCGGGTTCCACTTCGGCATCTCCACGGTCGTGAACACGATCACGTCCTTGGTCAGCCGCATCGACGGGGCCGGCGGAAACACGTAGGTGCCGCGCGACAGGTATTCCTTGATGATGTCGTTCTGTGTGGTGCCCTGCAGGGTTTTTCGCGAAACACCCTGCTCCTCGGCGGCCGCGATGTAGAGCGCGAGCAGCCAGGCGGCGGTCGCGTTGATGGTCATCGAGGTGTTCATCTCGCCGAGCGGGATTTTTTCGAACAACGCCCGCATGTCGCCGAGATGCGAGATCGGCACGCCCACCTTGCCGACCTCGCCGGCGGCGAGCGGATGGTCGGAATCGTAGCCGGTCTGGGTCGGGAGATCGAAGGCCACCGAGAGCCCGGTCTGGCCCTTGGCGAGGTTCTTCCGGTAGAGCGCATTCGACTCGCTCGCGGCCGAATGCCCCGCATAGGTGCGGAAGATCCAGGGTTTGTCAGCCATCTTCGTCCCTTCGTCGCCCGACCCGGGCGGGTATCTTCAGCGTTTCACCAACCTCAGGATGACCAGCAGGACGACGGCGCCGATGGTCGCATTGATGATCGCCGCCACCATGCCGACGCCGAGATGCAGCCCGATGCGGGGCAGCAGGAAGCCGCCGATCAACGCCCCGATGAGCCCCACCACGATGTCGCCGATCAGCCCGAAACCTCCGCCCTTGACCAGTTGCCCCGCGAGCCAGCCGGCGACCAGGCCGACGATGAGGATGACGATTAGACTATTGGTATCCAGCACGGCTTCCCTCCCTCGATCACACGGATCGGCCCCCGGGGGCGCCCCCCGCGTGTGTTGCACTGCAGCGTAAACAGGATAACCCGCCGCGTGGCAGCTGTCAGCCGGAGAACGTGCTGCCGCGAGCCCACCGAAGGATTATATTGCAGTGGGCCTCCGCTCCGTGGTCATGCAACCGGTGCCATGTTCATGCGTTACTGTTGCGCTGCAGCATCAATTGCGGCAGACTTGCGGGAAGCATGCGGCACGGCAGCGGCAGGCCGGCGAACCGGAGGGACGGGGCATGGCGGTCGTAACCCAGATGAAGCCGCCCCAGGCGGCGTCTCCGAAGGACCTTTACGAGATCGGAGAAATTCCGCCGCTCGGCCATGTGCCGGCGCGGATGTATGCCTGGGCGATCCGTAAGGAGCGCCATGGCCCGCCCGACACCTCGATGCAGATCGAGGTGCTGCCGACCTGGCCGGTCGGCGACAACGAGGTGCTGGTCCTGGTGATGGCCGGCGGGCGTCAACTACAACGGCGTGTGGGCCGGCCTCGGCCAGCCGATCTCCGTCCTCGACGTCCACAAGAACCCCTTCCACATCGCCGGCTCCGACGCCGCCGGCATCGTCTGGGCGATCGGCGCCAAGGTCAGGCGCTGGAAGGTCGGCGACGAGGTTGTCGTCCACTGCAATCAGGACGACGGCGACGACGAGGAGTGCAACGGCGGCGACCCACTGCTCTCGCCCTCGCAGCGCATCTGGGGCTACGAGACGCCGGACGGCTCGTTCGCCCAGTTCTGCCGGGTGCAGTCGCGCCAGCTGATGCCCAAGGCGCCCCACCTCACCTGGGAGGAATCGGCCTGCTATACGCTGACGCTCGCGACCGCCTACCGCATGCTGTTCGGCCATCCGCCGCACACCATGAAGCCCGGCGACAACGTGCTGGTCTGGGGGGCGTCGGGCGGCCTCGGCGTGTTCGGCGTGCAGCTCGCCGCCGCTTCCGGCGGCAACGCCATCGGCGTCATCTCCGACGAGAGCAAGCGCGACTACGTGATGGGGATCGGCGCCAAGGGGGTGATCAACCGCAAGGACTTCAAGTGCTGGGGCCAGATGCCGCCGGTCAACACCGCCGAGTACAACGACTGGACCCGCGAGGCGCGCCGCTTCGGCAAGGCGATCTGGGACATCACGGGAAAACGCGACGTCGACATCGTGTTCGAGCATCCGGGCGAGCAGACGTTTCCGGTGTCCTGCCTGGTGGTCAAGCGCGGTGGCATGGTGGTGTTCTGCGCCGGTACCACCGGCTTCAACATCACGTTCGACGCCCGCTACGTGTGGATGCGGCAGAAGCGCATCCAGGGCTCCCACTTCGCCCACCTCAAGCAGGCCTCCTCCGCCAACAAGTTCGTGCTGGAGCGGCGCATCGACCCGTGCATGAGCGAGGTCTTTCCCTGGCAGCAGATCCCGCTCGCCCACACCAAGATGTGGAAGAACCTGCATCCGCCCGGCAACATGGCGGTGCTGGTCAACGCCCCGCGCCAGGGCCTGCGCAATCTCGAGGACGTGCTCGAGGTGACGCGCGAGGCGTGAGGCGGGGCGTGTAGGATGGGTTGAGCCATCAGGGCGGTTACGCCCGTCTTCGCGGGCTATGGCGAAACCCATCAACTATTTGCCGCGACATGGCCGATGGGTTTCGCCTTCGGCTCTACCCATCCTACGCTTCGACGCGCGCGGTGCGCTCACGCATGATCGCGGCGTTGAGCTCGCCGCCGTAGAGGAAGATGCTGGCCGTCCAGTAGAGAAACACCAGCGCGATCATCGCCGAGGCGAGCCCCGCATAGGTCGTCACGTAGGTGTAGGCGAAATTCGCCAGGTAGCGGCCGAACATTTCTCCCATCGCCAGCCACAGCACCAGGGTGACGATCACGCCGGGAGCGATCTCGCCGAGCCGCCGCCGCCCGCCCGGCAGCCACATATGGATCAGCACCAGGGTCACCACCAGCGCCAGCGAGGCGACCGCATAGCGGGCGAAGGTGAAGGTCCAGCCGACCTCGCTGAACCATGGCGCGAAGCGCGTGATGGCGGCAAGGATCAGCGGCGCGAACACCACCAGGAAGGCGAGCGCCAGCAGCGCGATGGCGCCGATCAGCACGAACAGGATGGATTCCAGGCGCAACAGCCACCATGCCCGCGCCTCGACGATCCCGTAGGCGCGGTTGAGGCCGATGCGCAGGCTCTCGATCCCGCTCGAGGAGAAATAGACCGCGAAGACGAGGCCGAAGGTCAGTACCCCGCTGGGCGCGCCGCCGAGCACCGCATGGATCTCGCGAGCGAGCGGTGCCGCGACCTCCGGCGGCCAGGCCTCGAGCAGCAACTGCGCGGCGGCGTCGGAGAGCGCCTTCGAGCCGAACAGGAAGCCGGCGAACGCGGTCAGCACGATCAGGAAGGGAAACAGTGCCATCAGGGTCGACAGCGCGATATGGCTGGCGATCGCCCAGCCTTCGTCGGCGAAGAGTCTCCAGAATGCCGCGATGGCGATGCGGATGGCTGAACCGAGAAGGTGCACGGGGGCTCGCCCGACGGGAACGACATGCCTCACATCGGAGACTGCACCGGCCTTGGCAAGGGCAGGGCCGCGGATCGCGGCTCGCCGCGGCCTGCCGGGCGCAAGATCCTTTATTTTTGTGCAGTGCACCCGTAGACTGGCGCGACTGCGCAACGTATGCGCCGAGTCCAGCCCGAGGGCCCCGAAACATGTCGCTCGCCGCGTCGCGCCACGATCCCGAGCCCGATCTCGTTGCCGCCGCCCGCGAGGCGACCGGAGCGGTCGAGGCCCTGCTCGCCGATGCCACCATCGCGGTGCGTGCCCGGGTTTTTCGCGACGGCCGGGTGGCGAACCAGCTGGTCGACCGCGAGCAGCGCGCCGCCCATGGGCTCGCCTGGATGGCAACCTACGTGCAGGCGGTCCGCCAGCTCGCCGCTTATGCGGAGCGGATGCGGGAAGCCGCCCGCTTCGGCGACATCGAGGAGCTTTTGGTCCGCATCGGCCTCGGCGAGTACCTGGCGCAGATTTTCGGTGGCATCCCGATCAGCCAGGGCGAGATCGTGCGCCCCGCCGATGTCGGCCTGTCGGGCGCCGCTGTCGCGGCGCGGCTGACCGACGCCGTCGAGGGCCTGATCGCCTCCGGCAACACCGCGGAGAACCGCGCCCGCCTCGTCGAGCTGATGCGCCAGCATCACGGCGCCACCGTCGGCGACTGCGGCCTCGACGAGACGCTGGAGGCGATCCGCGAGGAGATGCGGAAATTTGCCGACAGCGAGGTCGTGCCGCACGCCCATGGCTGGCATCTCGACAACCGCTACATCCCGCTCGAGATCATCGCCCACATGGCCGAGCTCGGCGTGTTCGGCCTCACCATCCCGGAAGAGTTCGGCGGCATGGGGCTCGGCAAGGAGTCGATGTGCGTCGTCTCCGAGGAGCTTTCGCGCGGCTATATCGGGGTCGGCTCGCTCGGCACCCGCTCGGAGATCGCCGCCGAGCTGATCCTCGGCGGCGGCACCGAGGCGCAGAAGCAGAAATGGCTGCCGAAGATCGCCTCCGGAGAAGTGCTGCCGACCGCGGTGTTCACCGAGCCCAATACCGGCTCCGATCTCGCCTCGCTGAAGACCCGCGCCGTGCGCGAGGGCGACGTCTACAAGGTTTTCGGCAACAAGACCTGGATCACCCATCCGGTGCGCGCCGACCTGATGACGCTCCTGGTGCGCACCGATGCCGGCGAGCCCGGCTATCGCGGCCTCTCGATGCTGCTCGCCGAAAAGCCGCGCGGGACCGACGAGGACCCGTTCCCGGCCCCCGGCATGTCGGGCGGCGAGATCGAGGTGCTGGGCTATCGCGGCATGAAGGAGTTCGAGATCGGCTTCGACGGCTTCGAGGTGTCTGCCGACAATCTTCTGGGCGGCACCGAGGGCCAGGGCTTCAAGCAGCTGATGCAGACCTTCGAGTCGGCGCGCATCCAGACCGCGGCGCGCGCGGTCGGCGTCGCCCAGTCGGCAATGGAGCTGGCGCTGCGCTATGCCGAGGAGCGCGTGCAGTTCGGCCAGCCGCTGGTCGGCTTTCCCCGCGTCGCCGACAAGATCGCCATGATGGCGGCGGAGATCATGATCGCCCGGCAGATCACCTATTTCGCGGCGCGCGAGAAGGATTCCGGACGGCGCTGCGACCTCGAGGCCGGCATGGCAAAGCTGCTCGCCGCCCGCGTCGCCTGGGCGGCCGCCGACAACGCCGTGCAGATCCACGGCGGCAACGGCTTTGCCCTCGAATACCCGGTGTCGCGCGTGCTGTGCGACGCCCGCATCCTCAACATTTTCGAGGGCGCGGCGGAAATCCAGGCACAGGTCATTGCGCGAAGATTGCTGGACGGCAGCAATTAATTTCAGCTGTTGGCGCGGCGCAGCGCGCGGTCGAGATCGGCAAACAGGTCTTCCGGATCCTCGAGCCCGACCGAGAGCCGCAGCAGATCCGGTGGGCAGGGCGAGCCGGCGCCCTCGATCGAGGCGCGGTGCTCGATCAGGCTCTCCACGCCGCCGAGCGAGGTCGCGCGTTTCCACAAATTCACCCGCGCGGCCGCCGCGATTGCGGCGGCCTCGCCGCCCTTGACGCGCACCGACAGCATGCCGCCGAACCCGCTCATCTGGCGGGCCGCAATGTCATGACCCGGATGATGCGGCAGGCCCGGATAGAGCACTTGCGAAATGTCCGGATGATGCCCGAGCCAGGTCGCCAGCAGGGTGGCGCTCTCCGACTGCGCCTTCACCCGCAGCTCCAGGGTGCGCAGCCCGCGCAGCACCAGCCAGGCCTCGAACGGGCCGAGGACGGCGCCGTGAGAAGCCCGCACCGCCTTGATGCGCGCCCAGAAATCGTCGGCGCGGGCGCTCGCCAGCGCGCCGGCGATCACGTCCGAATGGCCGTTGAGATATTTCGTCGCCGAATGCATCACGATGTCGGCGCCCAGCGCCAAGGGCCGGGTGAATACCGGCGTCGCCACGGTCGAGTCGACGGCGAGGCGGGCACCCGCGTCCTTGGCGATTCTCCCGACCGCGGCGATGTCGGTGATGGTCCATAGCGGATTGGCCGGCGTCTCCAGCCACACGAGCTTGGTCGTGCCCGGCTCGACCGCGCGGCGAACCGCCTCGAGGTCCGAGGTATCGACGATGGCGACGCGGTAGCCGAAGCGCCCGGCCTCGTTGGTGAGCCAGCTGCGCAACGCCCAGTACATCACGGCGGGCGCCACGATATGGGCGCCCGGCTCGAGCGCCATGATCACCGCGGTCGCCGCCGCCATGCCGGAGCCGAACATCAGCGCCTCGGGGGCTCCTTCGAGCGCCGCCAGCACCGCCTCGACCTGGCGGACCGTCGCATTGTCGGGCCGGCCGTAGACGAAGCCGGCGCGATACTGGTTGTCGGGGTCGCGCAGATAGGTGGTGGCGAGATGGACCGGCGGCACCACCGCCCCGGTCGTCGGCTCGACGCCGCCGAGCGCCTGGGCCGCGATGGTGCGTGGTCGCAAGTGCGCAGGGGGGTGGCCGTCCATGGTGGTCTCCCGGGTCGATCGGCGGATAGGGTTCTATCCCATGTGCCGGCGACATGGACACCGGTGAGCCCGGTAATCACGGCGGGCCATCCATTGACTGCCGGCTTTCGCCCCATAGGTGACATCGGGGACGACAAAGCCCGGCCCGATTGCCGGCGTTTTGGCGGCGCTCTGCGCGTGCTAAGAGGACCCCATGGGAGACGTGCTCGCCCGGTACATCGTGCCGCTCGCCATCGCGGTGGTCGCGGTGGTGCTCGGCCTCGGCCTCGTCAACATGATGCGCGGCGGCTCGCCGAACCGGTCGCAGAAATTGATGCGGTTGCGCGTCCTGCTGCAGTTCGTCGCCATCGTGATCGTCATGGGGACGATCTGGATGCTGGGGCGCTGAGCCCGTTCTGACCTGCCACGAGGGAAGCATGGTCGTTCTCAACCGCATCTACACCCGCACCGGCGATGCCGGCACCACGGCGCTGGGCAGCGGCGAGCGGCTGCCCAAACATCACCCGCGGATCGCCGCCTACGGCACGGTCGACGAGACCAATGCGACGATCGGCCTGGTGCGCCTGCATACCGGCGAAGCGCCGGAGGTCGACGCCATGCTGGCCCGCATCCAGAACGACCTGTTCGATCTCGGCGCCGACCTGTGCTCGCCCGACAAGGGCAAAGGTCCGGGCGGGGCGCGGCTGGCGATCGTGGATGCCCAGGTCACCCGGCTCGAGCACGAGATCGACGAGCTCAACGCGGCCCTTGCGCCCTTGCGCTCCTTCGTGCTGCCGGGCGGCACGGCGGCGGCAGCCGCCCTGCATCTTGCCCGCACGGTGTGCCGGCGCGCCGAGCGGCTGATGGTCGAGCTCGCCGCCGAGCCCGGCGAAAGCGTGTCGACCCCGGCGCTGCACTACGTCAACCGGCTCTCCGATTTCCTGTTCGTCGCCAGCCGCTATGTCAACGACAAGGGCGCGCGCGACGTGCTGTGGGTGCCGGGGCAGAACAGATGACGGAGGACGAGGCTCTCGTCGCTCCTCACACCGTGGTCCCTTGATCCGTTGACCCCTGCCGCGGTCGCCACTAGGGTGCCGGCGCTTTTCGCCGGGGCGCGTCCCGAATGAGCGGGACAGGCCCTGGCATCTTTGGGCGGCGCATGGTCTTGTCGGCGAACCGGTTGTCCACTTCGCCGGACCATGCACCAGGCGGTATTGCGAAGAGCGGAAATCCATGAAGATCATCGTTCCCGTCAAGCGGGTCGTCGATTTCAACGTCAAGGTCCGGGTCAAGTCGGACGGCTCCGGGGTCGAGCTCTCCAATGTGAAGATGTCGATGAATCCCTTCGACGAGATCGCCGTCGAGGAGGCGATCCGGCTCAGGGAGCAGGGCAAGGCAACCGAGATCGTCTGCGTCTCGATCGGGCCGGCGCAGGCCGGCGAGACGCTGCGCACCGCACTGGCGATGGGCGCCGACCGCGGCATCTTGGTCAAGACCGACGGCATCGTGGAGCCGCTCGCGGTGGCGAAAATCCTCAAGGCCATCGTCGACGAGGAGAAGCCCGGCCTGGTCATTCTCGGGAAGCAGGCAATCGACGACGATTGCAGCCAGACCGGTCAGATGCTGGCGGCCCTCCTCGGCTGGCCGCAGGGCACCTTCGCCTCCAAGGTCGTGATCGAGGGCACGGACATCACGGTGACGCGCGAGGTCGACGGCGGGCTGCAGACCGTGAAGCTCAAGGGTCCGGCGGTCGTCACCACCGATCTGCGCCTCAACGAGCCGCGCTACGCGAGCCTGCCCAATATCATGAAGGCCAAGAAGAAGCCGATTGCCGACAAGACGCCGGAGGCCTACGGGGTCGACGTGAAGCCGCGGCTCGAAGTGGTGAAGACCACCGAGCCCTCCGGCCGCAAGGCCGGCGTCAAGGTCAAGAGCGTCGAGGAGCTGGTCGGCAAGCTCAAGAACGAAGCCGGGGTGCTGTGATGCCGACGCTGCTCGTCGCCGAACACGACAACAAGAGCCTGAAGGAGGCGACCGCCAAGGCGCTGACCGCCGCGCGGGCGCTCGGCGCCGAGGTCCACGTGCTGGTCGTCGGCCAGGGTTGCGGGCCCGCCGCGGAGGCCGCGAGCAAGCTCGAGGGCGTGGCCAAGGTGCTGATCGCCGACGGTGCGCCTTATGGGCACATGCTGGCGGAGCCGACCGCGGCCCTGATCGTGGCGCTCGCCGGCCCCTACGAGGCGATCATGGCGCCGGCCACCACGGCGGGGAAGAACATCATGCCGCGGGTCGCGGCGCTGCTCGACGTGATGCAGGTCTCCGAGGTCATGAAGGTGATCGGGCCGGATACGTTCGAACGCCCGATCTATGCGGGCAACGCCGTTCAGACGGTGCGCTCGCACGATTCCAAGAAGGTCATCACGGTGCGCACGGCGGCGTTCCAGGCGACCGGGGCGGGAGGTTCGGCGCCGGTCGAGCCCGCCGCGCCTGCGGCCGATCCGGCGATCTCCAGCTTCGTCGGCGAGGAACTGTCGAAGACCGATCGACCGGAGCTGACCGCCGCCAAGATCATCATCTCGGGCGGCCGCGCGATGCAGAGCCGGGAGAATTTCACGAAATATATCGAGCCGGTAGCCGACCAGCTCGGCGCCGCGGTCGGCGCCTCGCGGGCGGCGGTCGATGCCGGCTACGCGCCGAACGACTGGCAGGTCGGGCAGACCGGCAAGGTGGTGGCGCCGGAGCTCTACATCGCGGTCGGCATATCGGGGGCGATCCAGCATCTCGCCGGCATGAAGGACTCCAAGGTCATCGTCGCCATCAACAAGGACGAGGAGGCGCCGATCTTCCAGGTCGCGGACTACGGGCTGGTGGCCGACCTGTACCAGGCCCTGCCGGAGCTTGCCGCCGAGCTGGGCAAGCTGAAAAAGTGATCCCGGCTGCCGCAAGCTGAGGCTCCGGTGGCGTCGCTGCGCGGATCGTCGTAGAAAGTCCCTCCAGGCGCCGGGACGGTACCTGCGGCGAGCTCGCGCTCGCCGGAGCGTTGTCTTAAACGAGTACCCTCGCTTGGCGTCGCCAGGACGCGACAGGGTTTGTGTGGTGATCGGACGAGCATCATGAAGGTCAATATCGCCAAGGTCGGCGTGATCGGCGCCGGTCAGATGGGAAACGGCATCGCCCATGTCAGCGCGCTCGCCGGTTTCACGGTGCTGCTCAACGACGTGTCGCCGGACCGCATCAAGGCGGGTCTCGCCACCATCAATGGCAACATGGCCCGGCAGGTCGGCAAGAAGCTGATCAGCGAGGACGACCGCAAGGCGGCGCTCGACCGCATCAAGCCGGCCGACACGCTGGAGGCGTTCGGCGACTGCGACCTCGTCATCGAGACCGCGGCGGAGAACGAGGAGATCAAGACCAAAATCTTCGCCGCGCTCTGCCCGATGCTCAAGCCCGACGCCCTCATCGGCAGCAACACCTCGTCGATCTCGATCACCCGGCTCGCCTCCTCCACCGATCGGCCGGAGCGCTTCATCGGCATCCATTTCATGAACCCGGTGCCGCTGATGGAGCTCGTCGAGCTGATCCGCGGCATCGCCACCGCGGACACCACCTTCGAGGCGACCAAGGTCTATGTGGCGAAGCTCGGCAAGACCATCGCGGTCGCCGAGGATTTTCCCGCCTTCATCGTCAACCGCATCCTGCTGCCGATGATCAACGAGGCGATCTACACGCTGTACGAAGGCGTCGGCAATGTCGAGGCGATCGACACCGCGATGCGGCTCGGCGCCAACCATCCGATGGGACCGCTGCAGCTCGCCGACTTCATCGGCCTCGACACCTGTCTGTCGGTCATGCAGGTGCTGCACGAGGGACTGGCGGACTCCAAATACCGCCCGTGCCCGCTGCTGGTGAAATACGTCGAGGCCGGCTGGCTCGGCCGCAAGACCCAGCGCGGCTTTTACGACTATCGCGGCGAGAAGCCGGTACCCACCCGCTGAAACACGTTCCGCGCGAAGCGGGATTCATCCGGCCTCATGGTTCCTTAACGAATTGGCGCGACGCTGCGAGCCGTGCCCGTGCGCCCTGATCGCCGGGCGTCCTTGTCGTTTGCGTTTGGAGTTCCGCCATGGACGTTGCCACGCTCGTGTCCGCGCTTGCCGGCGCCCAGCAGGGCCAGGTGCAGATTGCCGTTGCGGCGCGGATGGCGCGGATGAACGCCGACATGGAGGCCTCCGTGGCCAAGCTGGTCGAGGCCGGGCAGCAGAACCTCGAGCGGCTCGCCAGCGTGGGAGCCGGCATCGGCGGCAATCTCGATATTTCCGTCTGACCAGGCCTGAGGGTGGCGCCCGTCGGGCGGCAGGCGCTCGCGTCAGCCGCCCATCGCCGTGCCGATCAGCTTCAGCGCGTCGTCGCTCGCCCATTCGGCCGGTCCGTTGAGGGTGCCGAGCTCGCAGCCCTGCGGATCGATCAGCAGCGTGGTCGGCATGCCGAACGACTTGCCGGCCGCCTTGAGCTCCTGGAAGACTTTTGCCGACGGGTCGGCGTAGTAGGCGAGGTGCGCGATCCCGGCGTCGCGCAGCCAGGCGCGCGGCTTGTCGGGGTCGCGGGTGTCGATATTGATGGTGACGACCTCGAATTGCGGGCCGCCGAGCTTGGCCTCGAGCTCGTCGAGGGCGGGCATCTCCTTGCGGCAGGGCACGCACCACGTGGCCCAGAGGTTCAGCAGCACGAAGCGGCCGCGCCATTCGGCGAGCGTGCGTGTGCGGCCGCTGGCGTCGCTGAAGGTGAGCCCCGGAACGAGCTTCGGCGCGGTGGCTACCGAGACCGCCGCGACCTCGCCGCGGGCGAGCGGCACGAGCTGTTTGGCGATCACCTGCGCCGGCCGGCACGCCGCATCGGCGCCCGCATTGCGCCCGATGGCGCCGATCCCGTATACCGCGGCGAGCCCCGCGGCAGCCCCCGCCAGGACCGCCACGGCGATGAGCACCACCAGCCGGCGTCGTTGTCCCAGCATTGCGTCTCCGGATCGAAGGGTCATTGGCGGCGAACTCGCGGGTATCGAGCCATGAGCAACAAGATGTGGGGCGGGCGTTTCGCGGCGAGCCCCGATGCCCTGATGGAGGAGATCAACGCCTCGATCGACTTCGATCGCCGCCTCTACCGCCAGGATATCGCGGCGAGCAAGGCCCACGCCGAGATGCTGGCCGCGCAGGCCATCATCGCGCCGGACGATGCCGAAGCCATCGCCCGAGGTCTAGACACGATCCTGTCAGAAATCGAGAGCGGCAAATTCGCCTTCCGGCGCGCGCTGGAGGACATTCACATGAACATCGAGTCGCGGCTCGCCGAGCTGATCGGGCCGGCGGCGGGGCGACTGCATACGGCGCGCTCGCGCAACGACCAGATCGCGACCGATTTCAAACTGTGGATGCGCGACGCCATCGACCATATCGACCTCGGCCTCTCGTCCTATCAGCAGGCGCTGGCGACCAAGGCGCTCGATCATGCCGCCACCGTGATGCCGGGCTTCACCCATCTGCAGTCCGCGCAGCCAGTGACGTTCGGTCACCATCTGCTCGCCTATGTGGCGATGGCGGGTCGCGATCGCGGGCGTTTCGCCGATGCGCGCCGGCGGCTCAACGAATGTCCGCTCGGCTCGGCGGCGCTCGCCGGCACGTCGTTTCCGATCGATCGCGAGATGACCGCGAGCGCGCTCGGCTTCGACCGGCCGACCGCCAATTCGCTCGACGCGGTGGCCGACCGCGATTTCGTCCTGGAGACGCTCGCGGCCGCGGCGATCACCGCCATGCACCTCTCGCGCTTCGCCGAGGAGATCGTGCTGTGGACCTCGCCGCTGGTCGGGTTCTTGAGGCTGTCCGACAGGTTCACCACCGGCTCCTCGATCATGCCGCAGAAGCGCAATCCGGATGCCGCCGAGCTGGTGCGCGCCAAGAGCGGCCGGATCATCGGGGCGTTGACCCAGCTCCTCGTGGTCATGAAGGGCCTGCCGCTCGCCTATCAGAAGGACATGCAGGAGGACAAGGAAGGCACCATGGAGGCGCTCTCCGCCCTCGGCCTGGCGCTCGCGGCGATGACCGGCATGGTGCGTCGACATGCAGCCCGAGACGGCGCGGATGAAGAAGGCGGCGGGCGACGGCTATGCGACCGCGACCGATCTCGCCGACTGGCTGGTGCGGACGCTCAAGGTTCCGTTCCGCGAGGCGCATCACGCGACCGGCCAGATCGTCGCCGCCGCCGAGGCCGCGGGCGTTCCGCTGCACCGGCTGCCGCTCGAATCGATGCAGGCCGTCGAGCCGCGGATCACCCAGGATGTCTTCGCCGTGCTCTCGGTCGAGCGCTCGGTCGGGAGCCGTACCAGCCGCGGCGGCACCGCGCCGGCCAATGTCCGGCGCGAAGCGCGCAAGTGGCTGAAATCGCTGGAAAAGGCTCAGCCTCCGGGGACCTGAGCGGGGCCAGGCAAAACGAGGGGTTCGCCCGGTCGGAGCGATCTGCTAAGGTGGTTGTCTCGCCGACGGAGTGCATCGCGTGACCGGACAGCCTTCCCGCCTGCTTGCCAGACTGGCCGTGCTCGGCGTGCTGACATTCGCGCTGGGGCTCGCGGCCTGCGGCCGCAAGGGCGGGCTCGATCCGCCGCCCAGCGCGGCGATCGAGCCGCCGGCGGCCGGGGCTGCCGCCGGGGACAACCAGCCCGCGCCGCAAACCGGCTTCGGCCCGGATGGCCGTCCGATACTGGCCCCGGGAGCGAAGAAGCGTCTGCCGATCGACGGTCTGCTCGACTGAGCGCGCGATGCATCACTTCGCCTATCGGGACGGCGTGCTCAGCGCCGAGGCGGTGAGCCTCGCGGTCATCGCCGAGGCGGTCGGGACGCCGTTCTACTGCTATTCGGTGGCGACCCTTACGCGGCACTATCGGGTGTTCGCCGACGCCTTCGCGGACGTCCCGTCGCTCGTCTGCTACGCCATGAAGGCCAATTCCAACCAGGCGGTGATCGCCACGCTGGCACGGCTCGGCGCCGGCGCCGACGTGGTCTCCGAGGGCGAGCTCAAGCGGGCCCGGGCGGCAAAGAATTCCCGCCGAGAAGATCATGTTCTCCGGTGTCGGCAAGACCGGGCGCGAGCTCGCGCTGGCGGTTGACGAAGGCATCTTCTGCGTCAACGTCGAGTCCGACATGGAACTCGACCTGTTGTCGGAGATCGCCGCCGCCAAGGGACGGACGGTGGCCATCTCGATTCGCGTCAATCCGGACGTCGACGCCAAGACCCACGCGAAAATCGCCACCGGCAAGGCGGAGAACAAGTTCGGCATCCCGATCAGCCGAGCCCGCGAGGTCTATGCCCATGCGGCGAAGCTGCCGGGTATCCGGGTTGCCGGCGTCGACATGCATATCGGCAGCCAGATCACCGACCTGCAGCCCTTCGACGACGCCTTTGCGCTGCTGTCCGATTTCGTCCGCGCATTGCGCGGCGACGGCCACCGCATCGCTCACGTCGATCTCGGCGGCGGGCTCGGCATTCCCTATCACCACGACGACGAGCCGCCGCCCCTGCCGCAAGCCTATGCGGAGGTGGTCAAGCGGGCCACCCGATCGCTCGGCTGCACGTTGATCTTCGAGCCCGGCCGGGTGATCGTCGGCAATGCCGGCGTCCTGGTCGCGCGCGTCCTTTATGTGAAGCGCGGGGACGCCAAGGCGTTCGTCATCGTCGATGCCGGCATGAACGACCTGATGCGGCCGACCCTCTACGAGGCGCACCACGACATCCTGCCGGTCGCGGCGCCCGCCGTCGGGGCGCGGCAGATCGTCGCCGACGTGGTCGGCCCGGTCTGCGAATCGGGAGATTTTTTGGCGCTCGAGCGCACCTGTCCGAGCCGCGTCCTGGCGACCTCATGGCGATTCTGTCGGCCGGAGCCTATGGGGCGGTGCAGGCGGGCACCTACAATACCCGGGCGCTGGTGCCGGAGACGCTGGTGGACGGCGACAAATGGGCGTTGGTCCGGCCGCGCGTCGGGGTGGACGAGCTCATCGCCCTCGACCGCCTGCCGCCCTGGCTGTGATGCCGGTGGCGGCCCGGAAGTTGCTTCGCGGTGGACGGGCCCGATGACCGGCGAACCAACCGCAGGCCCGCGGCGTTTCAACGGATCGGGAAGCCGGACGCCCGATCACCGTCACGTTACTGACAGAAATCGGCCTCTTGGCTTGTTACACTTCGGCAAATCAGGGTATTTCTCGTTGCGGAGAACCAGGTGACGGATCGGCCATCGGATAGCCCGGGCGACCAGCGCCATCCCAACGCCCATGAGGTCGCGGAAGCGTTGCTCAAGCGCGCCTTGTCGCGGGCGTGGTGGACGATCGTGTGGGAGCGGCTGTGGCCGCCCCTGGCCGCGCTGGCGACCGCCGTCGGCCTTTTCCTGGCCTTGTCCTGGGTGGGCCTGTGGCTGTGGCTGCCGCCGATGGGTCGCGCCATCGGGCTTTTCCTCCTGCTCGTGGTCACGGCGATCTGCGCGGTCCCGCTGCTGCGCGTCCGGCTCCCCGCCACCGCCGACGGGTTGCGCCGGCTCGATCTCGGCAGCGGCCTGACGCACCGCCCCGCCACTGCGATCGCCGACGAGATGGCGACCGCGGAAACCGACCAGGTCTCGCCTGGCGCTGTGGCAGGCCCATATCGAGCGCGCCCTGCGCGCTGCCCGCACCTTGCGGGCCGGCATCCCGACCCCGCGCCTCGGCGCCCGCGACCCCATGGCGATTCGCGGCCTGGTGCTGATCCTGGTCGTGGCGGCGTTCTGCGGTGCCGGCGGCGAGCGGATGAAGCGGATCGCGGCGGCCTTCGACTGGGCCGGCGTGGTTGCGACCCCGAATTTCCGTATCGACGCCTGGGTGACGCCGCCGGCCTATACGGGACGGGCTCCGCTGATCCTGCCGGGCATTCGCGCCGGCGAAGCGGTGCAGGCGGCGGTGCCGGTCTCCGTCCCGGCCGGCAGCATCCTGGTGATTCGCTCCTCGGGGGCGAGCGGCCTCGATGTGGCGGCCGCCGGAGGGCTCGCCGAAACGCCGCACACGGGCGCGCCACCGCCTTCCGGCACCGACGAGCACCGGTTTACCGTCCGCGATCGCGGCACCGTGACGCTGCGCGGCGTCACCGACAACGACGTCACCTGGACCTTCATCGCCATCGCCGACAAGCCGCCGATCATCGCGCTCGCCAAGGAGCCGGAAGCGCAGGCCCGCGGATCGCTGCAGCTCAGCTACCGGATGGAGGACGATTACGGCGTGGTCTCGGCGCAGGCGACGTTCGCCCGCAAGGAAACGCCCGGTCCCGATGGCAAGGCGCCGCGGTCGCTCTACGGACCGCCGAGTTTCCCGCTGGTCCTGCCGCAGGCGCGGACCCGCAACGGCGTCGGCCAGACCACCAAGGACCTGACCGAGCATCCCTGGGCCGGCGCCGAGGTGACATTGACGCTGACCGCGCATGACGAGGGCGGCAACGACGGCGCCTCGAGCCCGCACGAGATGCGGCTGCCGCAACGGCCGTTCTTCAAGCCGCTCGCCAAGGCGCTGATCGAGCAGCGGCGCGATCCTGGCGCTCGATGCCGATGCCAAGCCTAAGGTCGCGACCGCGCTCGACGCGCTCGCCATCGCGCCGGAGCGGTTCACGCCGGAGACCCCGATCTATCTGGGTCTGCGCTCGATCTTCTGGCAGCTCGACAATGCCAGGACCGACGATGCGCTGCGCGAGGTGGTGGGCCGCCTGTGGTCGATGGCGGTCAACATCGAGGACGGCAGCATGTCGGATGCCGAGCAGGCTCTGCGCGCCGCCGAGGAGGCGCTGCGCCAGGCGCTCGAGCGCGGCGCTACCGACGAGGAGATCAAGAAGCTCACCGAGGAGCTGCGCGCCGCCCTCGACAAGTTCATGCAGGCGCTGGCCGAGCAGCTGCGCAAGAACACGCAGCAGCTCGCCCGCCCGCTCGATCCCAACGCCCGCATGCTGCGGCCGCAGGATCTCAAGAACATGCTCGACAAGATCGAGAGTCTCGCGCGCTCCGGCGCCCGGGACGCGGCGCGCCGCATGCTCGAAGAGCTGCAGTCGATGCTCGAGAACCTGCAGATGGCGCAGCCTGGACAGGACATGGACGGCGACGACGACATGATGTCGGCGCTCGACCAGCTCGGCGACATGATCCGCGAGCAGCAGCAGCTGCGCGACAAGACGTTTCGCCAGGGCCAGGAGAACCGCCGCGGCGAGCGCCAGCAGCGCCAGCCCGGCCAGCAGGGGCAGCAGGGCCAGCAAGGTCAGCAGGGTCAGCAAGGCCAACAGGGCCAGCAGGGGTTCGGCGACCTGAAGAAGAACCAGCAGGCGCTGCGCCAGCAGCTGAAGAAGATGCTGGAGGAGCTGCGCCAGCGCGGCCAGGGCCAGCAGCAGGGCCAGGGTCAGCAGGGGCAGGGCGAGTCCGACCAGCTCGGTCGTGCCGAGCAGGCGATGCGCGACGCCGAGGCCGCGCTCGGCGAGGGTAATGCGGACGGCGCGGTGGACGCCCAGGGCCGCGCGCTCGACGCCATGCGCAAGGGCGCGCAGGGTCTTGCCCAGCAGATGCAGCCGGGTCCCGGACCGGGCCCCGGCCAGCCGCGGCGCACCGGCCCGGCGCGCGCCAACCAGGACACCGATCCGCTCGGCCGGCCGCTGCGCGGCCGCGACTACGGCGACGACACGACCGTCAAGGTCCCCGGCGAGATCGACGTCCAGCGTGCCCGCCGCATCCTCGAGGAGCTGCGCCGCCGCTTTGCCGACCCGGCGCGGCCGCAGCTCGAGCTCGACTACATCGAGCGCCTGCTGCACGATTTTTGAGGTTTTGCGCGCGGCGCCGCGTGCACCCTCCCCTTTCGCGACCCCGACGCCCTCGAATGCTGGCGCCATAACGGCCGCCTTATTGCGTGACCTCCTCGCCCTTGCCCACCTTTGCCGGCTCACCTCCTCCCGCCAGAGACCTGTGTCATGCGCTATTTGGTCCACAGACGTCTCGGGTCGCTCTCGCTTTCGGGTCTGATGATGTGAAGTCTTTCGGACGCGGGCCGCCGGAGCCCGTGGCCGTCGCGGATCGACCCTGAGCAGACCTCGCGGGCCGCACGGCCGGCCGGGTCCGATATTCGGTACGTCGGTGCTGGCAAGGGGGGTGGAGGTCGTTCGACCTGAAGCGGCGCGACTTCATGACGCTGCTCGGCGGCGCGTTTCGTCGTCGGCCGTTGTCGCGTCTGCGCGGCCGGGATCAGGTTGCTTGATCCGCTTGTTCTTGCCGTCTCGTTGTTGTTCAACCTCGGCGGGCTTTCTGCCCCGATCCGCTTGTTGTTTCGTTGCCGGGTCGCTTGCTTCCGTTGTTTTCGTTGTTCCCTTGTTATTCACCCCGAGATTGTGTCGTCGGCGGTCTCGGCGAGGAAGGTGCCGTCCGCCTGCCGCACCAGCGTCGCCACGTGCTGGCCGTTGGCCCAGCGGAAGGTCATCCGCTGCGGCTCCTGGGCGCGCTCAGCCGCCTGCGCCGCCGCCCGCTCGGCGGCGTCGGCCCGGGCGCGGGTGTCGACGATCTTGTCGACCACCCGGAGGAGATCCATCGCCTCCCGCGCCGAGATCGCGCCGGCCCCGATCGCCCCGCCGATCTCGTCGGCGGCGGTTCTCGCGTCCCCCGGGTTGGCGATGGTCGGCAGCGGGAAGGCCATCGGGCGGTCGCGGCCGCGCGGCCCGATGCGGTCGAGGCAGATCCTCATCGCCGCGGTGTCGCCGCCGATCGCCTTCTGGATCACCCGCCGGGCGAGGTCCTCGCTGTCGCCCTCGAACATCGCGTCCATGATGAAGGCCGCCTTGTTGCGGCTGCCGATCGGCCGTCCGGCCGGGTTGCCGCTCTGGCCCTTGACGAATGTCATGCTTTGAGTCTCCCGATGTTGTTTTCAACGGAGTTATATTACCCATTAAAGAGTACCCTGTCAAGGGTCATCGACGGGGCGCAACCTGCCGACCAGGAATTGGCGGTCGCGGTCGACCGGGCTGGGCCGACGCAGGGTGGCGGATGGGTGGCGCCGAGTCGCCCGGCCGCGACGTCGTCACGTCCCGGCCGCGTGATATTGCGGCGGGTCTGCTTCTCGACGTACATCGGTCGAGTGATCTGCAGCCCGTCCACGTAGGCAGCGCTCGCGCCTTTGACCCAACTGACACATCGGCCAGCATTTCATGTTGCAATAGCGAAGCTGGTCGCAGCCCCAATCAAAGCGCTCATTTCAGCCGATAGAATGCCGTCGCTTGAGCCTAGAGGTGCGCATGAGGCGGCGGGAAGTTTTAGGTGTTCTTGGCGGCGGCCACTACTGCATCCGGCCGCGCTCGGTATCGACGATCTGCGGAACCGGCACCGGAGCGGCCAGCACCGGCTCCTCGGCGGTTCTGATGTAGGAGGTATCCCTGCGCCACAGTATCCAGTAGCCGATGAAGAGGAGCACCGGCACGCAGGCCGCGGTTGCGATCCGATCGTCGGGACTGAACAGAACAAGAAGCGACAACGCGGCGAGCAAAAGCCGAACGGCGATGTCGATCGCCACCCCGTCAGTGTAGCGCGCCTGCAGGCTGAAGGTAATGCCGATCGTCGCCACGAGAATGAGCCCCGCTGCGGCGAACTGCGCGAGTCCGGGCTCGACCACCAGCTCAGGATGCACGAACACGCCGGCCATTAGCGTGAACAGCGAGACGCAGATTTGCAGCGCGCGGTTGAGCGTGGTGTAGAACGATGCGTTGGCGATCTTGGCGGTGACGGCCGCGACCAGTGAGGTCGGCGGGGTAAGTTCGCCCCAGACGCCGAGGAAGAACGCGAAGAAGTGGACCACCCAAGGATTGACGCCGACCTTGATCATCGGCGGCGCGATCACGATCGCTACCAGGATATAGGTCGGCGCAGGCGGCAGGCCGGTGCCGAGCACCGCGCCGAAGACGAAGGCGAGGATCACCATCGCGGCGAGATTGACACCGGCCGCCTCGATCAGAATTGCGCCGAGCTTGGTCGGCACGCCGGTGATGACGAGCGCTCCGGTCATGATCGCAAGCGTGGCGAGCAGCAGCGTGAGGTCGGAGGTCATCTCGACGTAGGAATCGAGGAATTTCCGGATCGGCTTGATGAATTCCTCGAACGACCAGTGACCGGGCCGTAGCAGGAACAGGAGATTGACGACAAACAAAAAGCTGCCGACCGCAACGAAGACGTAGAGCGCGGCAAAGCTCGGCGCCAGATTCCACGCCGCCATCATGCCAACCAGACCGGCAATTACGGAAATAAAGGCCGCGAGATTGACCAGATCGCGCCATGTCAGCTTGACGAAGAGGCCGGCCACGAGACGCGTGCGATGACGCAACGCCAGAAGATAAACCGAGACGGCAACCGTGGCGTAATAGATCAGCGCCGGCACATAGCCCCGCGCCACCACGTCGAAATAACTCTTGCCGAGAAACTCGGCCATCAGGAAGGCTGCGACGCCCATCACCGGCGGCATGAGCTGGCCGCCGAGCGACGACGCCGACTCGATCGCGGCAGCGGTCGCGGGCGGCATTCCAGAGCCGATCATGGCGGGAATCGTCGCCGACCCGATGGTGATGGCGTTGGCGGCGCCGCTGCCGCTGATGGTGCCGACGCACATCGAGCCGATCACCGCCGACTGCGGCAGCGCGTGCGGTGAACGGACGGCGATGCGCTTGGTGGCCCGCAGCAGCGATTCGATGCAGCCGTATCCGCTCAGCACGCTCAGCACGAGGAGAAACGCGCCGATCACGGTGAGCGCGATCTGCGGCAGGTTGGAGAACACCCCGGTGGTGGTCTCGACGCTCATAGCGGTGAAGACGCGAAACCAGCTCAGACCCGCGTGATGGAACATGCCGGGCACGATGTAACCGTAGACCGCGTAGAACATCAGCACGAGGTTGAGCACAAATAGCGGCATGTGGCGCTTGCGGGAATATTCCAGCACCAACACCGCCATCAGACCGCCCATGAACACGTCGGTCGAGTTCCAGTCGCCGGCGCGCTCGGTGCCGAGCGCATAGTATTCGTTGTGCATGTAATAGCCAACCGCGAGCGAGCAGCAGATGTAGACCGCGGCGATTGCGTAATTGGCGGCGGGCGGCAGGCTCGGATAAAGGTCGTCGTCGCGTAGACTGTTCAAGACAAACAGCACGAAGGTGACCGGCACGAGCGTCATCGCCAGGAATGTCGGGCCGCCCTCGGTGGTCCAGAAATAGACGAACAGATAGACGAAGAACAACATCGCGGTGCCGTAATAGATCCAGTCGAGAACCAGACGCGGTCGGGATGAGTTGGCGTCGGTCATGTCAGACCTGTCGTCTGCGCGGGAAACGGCGGACGCGCGCAACCACGCGCCCGCCGCGTTCTTGCGGTATCAGTCTCTATTTCTTGGCGATCTTGGAATCCCACTTAGCATCCCAGACGCCCTTCTCGCGCATCCATTTGGCGAGCCCCGGATGGATCGGCACGAGGTCCCAAGACGATTCCACGCCGCGCTTCTGGAAGCCCTTCATGTCCGTTGCAATCTGGGTGAAGGTCGGATCGACCTTGGCCAGATCGGCGGCGTTCTTCTCCAGGATGTTCAGCATCTTGTAGACGTCGGCTTCCGGTACTTCGAGACCGACGTTGAAACCGTAGAAGAAGGGCGTCTCGATCACCTTGGTGGTATGGGTGTCGCGATGGAAAACCTTCGGATCGACCTCGACCACGGAAAGTCCGGCCTTCTTGATCGCGGCGATCTCGTCGGCGCTCGGATTGAGCGCGGCCCAGTCGGCGGCGAGCGAGGCTTCGGCAAGCCAGGGCGGCGGCATGCTTTCGGAGCCAGTGTAGATGCTCATGGCGTCGATCACGCCGGACTCAAGCGCCGAACCGACGGTCGCCAGGTCAACCTGCACGTAGGTGAATTTCACGCCAGCTGCAGCCAGCGCGCGCTCGGTCTGGGCGCGGGTGTCGAACGGCAGCGGCCCGGTGAATATCCGCTTGCCGTTGAGATCGCCCCATTTCTTGATCTTGTCCATGTTGCGCGAATGCACCGCGAGACCCGTCTCGATGGTGTTCGACCAGAACGACTGCACCGGCATGCGTTGGATGCGCGCCTTGAAGCCCTTGAAGCGCGCCGAATCGGTTGCGAGTTCGTGGTAAGCTACGTCCGAGCCGTAGAAGGCATCGAGCTCCTTGGTGGCATAGCCCTTGACCGTGGCGATGGCGCCGGTTGTCGGCAGCACCGCGATGCTGTACTGCGGCATCTCCTTGTTCAGAAGGTTGGCGAGCGCGACGGCGAGCTTGTGGCCAGAGGTGCCGACCGGGGGCGTGCCCCAACGGATGTCCGTCTGCGACCAGGCCGCAGATGTCGTCATACCGATCAGAGCGGCGATGGCAGCGGTCGCTACTACTCGCTTAAGCATCGCGTATCCTTTCGATCTCCATTCGTTCAAACGGGATGGCTTGTCCCTCGCCACCCTGGCGAGGCAGACGAACAATCCGCCGGCAAACCTTTTCTTGGGGTTCCTCCTCCAAGTGGCGGGTCGTCTACCGAAGTTCATTCTTGTTTGGAGATTCAGGTCAACAAATCTAATTTGCTTGCATTGACTTGAATCAATGCGCGTGTGTTAAAAAGCATAGTGTGCGCGTCCTGACTGCAACTCCGCTATCACGCTACTCGCTGGCGTATAGGCGAAAAGGAGGGGGCGACGCTCGCTTCTGGCACACTGCGGCCCCGCCATCCCTCCGCCGAACCGCGTCTGCTTTCTGGCCATTCCTGCTATCGGCAGCGCCCAACGGGGGCGAATGGGCAGGGCCGCCCTTGACCTAGGTTGTGTAACACAGTCAAGACCCTGAGCTGACCTGGGCTGGGTCGAAATCCCGCACTGCGGCCAGCCCGTGACTTGATGCTCGCCACTCGGTTATGCTGTCCGCGCTGACGCGGGCCCTGGGCGGCGTGTTGGTCCCGCCGCCCGGGAACAGGCTTCACGCCCCCTTGCGCCCCTGCTCGACCAGCTCGCGGAACTTCTTCACGTTGGCCTCGCCCGCATAGTCGGCGATGCGCTTGTAGGCCGGCTCCATCCTGGCGCGGAACGGCGCGAGGTTCGGGCGGGTGACCTGCATGCCGGCGGCTTCCAGCTTGGCGATCTGATCGGCCTCGCTGTCGTTGATCAGCTTGCGCATCAGGTCGCCGGCAGCCTGGCTCTCCTCGCGGAAGATGGTCTGCTGGGCGGGAGAAAGCTTCTTCCAGCTGCTCGCCCCGACGGTGTGGATCATGTTGTTGTAGACATGCCGGGTGATCGCCAGGTGCTTTTGCACCTCGTAGAACTTGTTGAAATAGATCACCGGGATCGGGTTCTCCTCGCCGTCCACGACCTTCTGCGACAGCGCCAGATAGAGCTCCGGGAAGGCGATGGCCTGGACGATGGCGCCGAGCGCCTCCATCGAGGCCTGGATCTGCAGCTCGGGCGGGGTGCGCAGCTTGAGACCCTTGACGTCGTCGGGCGTGTTGATCGGCCGCACGCTGTTGGTCACGTTGCGGAAGCCGTACTCCCAGTTGCGCAGCAGGATGAAGCCCTGCTTCTCGGCCAGCGGCGCCAGCCAGTCCATGGCGGCGCCGTCGAGCACGCGGTAGACGTGGGCCGGATCGTCGAACACGAAGGGTAAAAGCACCGCCGCGAAGGCGACGTCGTACTTGTCGAGCTGGCCCTGCGTCGGCAGGCCCATGTCGATGGCGCCGAGCTTGATCTGCTGGGCCTGCTCTGGCGGCCCGCCCAGCACGTTGTTGGGAAAGATGTTGACCTTGATCGCTCCGTCGGTCCGCTTCTCGACATTGGCGGCGAACTGTTTTGCCGCGACGTTGGCCGGATGATCCTCCTGGGCGAAATGCGCCCAGCGCAGCGTCAGCGGGGCGGCGCGCAGCACCCGCGGGGCCGCCAATGTCAGCCCGGCGGCGCCGATACCGGTCTTGAGAAATGCTCTGCGATCCATGGCTTCCCTCCTTGGGTATGTTTTCCGCATCTGCGCGGAGGCGTTGAGTGGCGCATGTTCTGGTCGGCGAACCGGGATCCACTTCGCCGGAACATGCGACTCTTCAGTGGCGCATGTTCTTGCTCCGCGAACCGGAATCCACTTCGCCGGAACATGCGCTAGCCCCGGAACCCGAAATATCTCGGCAGAAAGAGCGCGAACCACGGCACGAAGGCGACGATCAGCAGCCCCGCCAGCACCACGACCAGGTAGGGCACCATGGCGCGCGAGGCTTTTTCCACGTCGCATCGCATGATGGCGCAGCACACGTAGAAGCCCACCCCCGCCAGCGGCATGAATCCGCCGATGCCCATCGCGATGATCAGCACCAGCGCATAGTGCAGCTCGCTCAAACCGAGTTTTCCAGCGATCGGCAGCAGCAGCGGCGCCAGCACGTTGAGCGACGGCAGCCCTTCCAGCAGCACGCCGACGAAGACCAGCAGCACGATCGATGAGATCATGAAGATCTCGGTGCTGTTGCCGAAGGAGTGGAGCACCGCCACCAGGCGCTGCGGCAGGTAGGCGACCGTCAAGGTCCAGGAGAACCCGGACGCCGCCGCGAAGATGAACAGCAGCACGCCGGTCAGCGCCGCGGTGTCGGCCACCGCGCGCATGAAGCCGCGAAAGTCCATCTCGCGGTAGATCGCCATGGAGAGGACGAGACCGTAGATGACCGCGAAGGCGGCGACCTCGGTGGGCGTGGCGATGCCGAGCAGGATGCCGCCGATCAGCATGGTCGGCATCAGGAGCGGCAGCGCCGCGCCGAGGCCTGCACGCAGCATCGTGGCGAGCGGCGCGCGCGGGATCGGCGGGGCGCCGGCGCGGCGCGCCCGGACATGGATGAGGATCATCAGGCACAGTGCCATGACGGCCGCCGGCGCCAGGCCGCCGATGAACATCGCCGCCACCGACACGTTGGTGATCGAGCCGACGATCAGCATGGCGATGCTCGGCGGCACGGTCTCGCCCATGATCGCCGAGGCGGCGAGCACCGCGGCGCCCTCGGGCGCGCCGTGACGCTGGCTGAGCTTGTCGCGCATCACCGTGCCGACCGCGGCGACGTCGGCGGGTTTCGATCCCGACAGGCCGGAGACGATGTACATGCTGACCACGGTGACCTGCAGCAGGCCGCCGCGCAGGTGGCCGAACAGCGTCTGGATGAAGCCGACCAGCCGCACGCTGATGCCGCCGCGCTCCATGATCAGGCCGGCCAGGATGAAGAACGGCACCGCCAGCAGAATGAAGTTGCCGGTGCCGTTGACCATGGTCTGCGGCAGCACCGTCAGCGAGGCGGCATCGCTCGCCCACAGATAGGTGGCGGTCGAGAGCAGCAGGACGAAACCCACCGGCACGCCGGCGAAGATGGCGACGAAGAACAGCACGAGCGTGGCGATGATCGCCGCATCGCCGCCGAGATGCGGAAGCCAGTGGTCGCGGGTGAGCGCCGCGGCCGTCATGACGGCCGCGAAGGCGGCGCCGACCGGCCACGCGGTCCTGCCATGCTCCCGGCGCAGATGGACGAGCGCATAGAAGGCGAGCAGCGCCATGCCGAACGGCAGCGGCATCGCGATCAGGGCCGCCGGCACCTGGAAGATCGGGGTGCGCTCGTTCCAGCTCGACGCCAGGAACTCGATCGACGCGATGCCGGTCACCGCGGCGACGAACAGCACGATCACGTCGGCGAGCGCCAGGAAGGCGCGCTCGCCGCGTCCGGGGATGAGGTTGAGCACAATGCGCACGAAGGCATGGTCGCGACGCCGGTAGGCGACGGCGCCGCCGATGAAGGCCAGGATCGACAGCGCCAGGCGCGCCACCTCGTCGGCCCACAGAAAAGATCTGTGGAAATATGCCCGCGCCAGGACGTTGGCCACCACCAGGCCCACCTCGCCGAGAAGGGCCGCGACCACCAGGGTTTCGGCGCTCCAGTCCACGGCGCGCAGTACGATGCCGTCCCCGACGTCCGCCTTCGCGACGGCGGAAGGCGCCCGCGGCGCCGCCCCGGAGCCGCTCCGCCGCAGGGACAGGATCTGCCACACCGTGCGGACCGGCAGGGTTTCGTTGGTATCGGGGGAAGTCAATTCGGCGCCCTTCGCCTGGTCTATCGAGGGGGCTCCTCGGCGCTGGCGCCCGCGTTGCGGCCGCGTCCCGCATTGCTCATATACTAATATATCAGTATAGACACAATCGTTCCGTTGAACCGTCTGCCCGCGACCGATAGAACGAAACCCCTTTTCCGGCGGGATCTCAAAAGACCATCCATGGCCAAGGTCGCGCAAGACGGCATCGCGGTTGCGCCCGCAACCGAGCCGGAGCACGGCGCCGCCCGCTCCAGCTATTGGGGCCTGACCCTCGGCAGCGTAGGGGTCGTCTACGGCGACATCGGGACGAGCCCCCTCTATGCGTTCCGCGAGGCCGCGGCGGCCGCCGCCGGATCGGGACCGATCACCCGCGACATCGTGCTCGGCGTGCTGTCGCTGATCCTGTGGGCGCTGGTGATCGTCGTCACCATCAAATACGTGCTCATCCTGCTGCGCGCCGACAACAACGGCGAGGGCGGCACCCTGTCGCTGACCGCGCTGGCGTCGCGCGCGCTCGGGCGCCGCACCGTTCCGGTGTTCACCCTGGGGATCATCGGGGCGGCGATGTTCTACGGCGATTCCGTGATCACGCCGGCGATCTCCGTCCTCTCGGCGGTCGAGGGCCTGAAGCTCGCCGAGCCCGCCTTCGAGCACTACGTCATCCCGTTGACGGTCGTGATCCTCATCGTGCTGTTCGGCGTGCAGTCGCGCGGGACCGCGCGGATCGCGGCGTTCTTCGGGCCGGTCATGGTGGTGTGGTTCGTGGCGATCGCGGTCGCCGGGCTGATGCATATCGGCGACAATCCCGGCGTGCTCGCGGCGCTCGACCCGACCTACGGCGCCCGCTTCCTCTATGGGCACGGGCATATCGGCTTGGTGACGCTGGGCCTGGTGTTTCTCGCGGTCACCGGCGGGGAAGCGCTCTACGCCGATCTCGGCCATTTTGGCCGGCGCCCGATCCAGGCGGCGTGGCTCGGCCTGGTGCTGCCGGCGCTGGCCATCAACTATTTCGGCCAGGGCGCGATGGTGCTGGCGGACCCTACCGCGATGTTGAACCCGTTCTACCGCATGGTGCCGGCGCCGTTCCTGCCGGCCATGATCGTGCTGGCGACCGCCGCCACCGTGATCGCCAGCCAGGCGGTGATCACCGGCGCCTTTTCGCTGACCCGCCAGGCGATCGCGCTGGGCCTGCTGCCGCGGCTCGCCATCCGCCACACCTCGGAGGCCCATTCGGGGCAGATCTACGTCCCGCGGGTCAACACCGCGCTGCTCACCGGGGTGCTGCTGCTGGTCGGGCTGTTCCGCACCTCGAGCGCGCTCGCCTCGGCCTACGGCATTGCGGTGACCACCACCATGGTGGTCGACGGCCTGCTCGGCTTCGTCGTGGTGTGGAAGCTGTGGGGCTGGCGATGGTGGAGCGCCGCGCTGCTGATCGCCCCGCTCGTCGTCATCGACGGCCTTTTCCTCTCCGCCAATCTCCTCAAGATCTTCGAGGGCGCCTGGGTGCCGCTCTTGTTCGGCTGCACCATCGTGCTGATGATCATCTCGTGGCGGCGCGGCACCCGCATCCTGGCGCAGAAGACCCGCCGCATCGAGGTCCCGCTCGAGGTGCTGCTGCGCAGCCTGGAGAAGAAGCCGCCCCACCTGGTTCCCGGCACCGCGGTGTTTCTCACCAGCGAGCCCGAACTCGGCTCCCACCGCCCTCCTGCACAACCTCAAGCACAACAAGGTGCTGCACGAGCACAACGTCATCCTCACCATCAAGACCGCGGACACCCCGCGCGTGCCCGAAAGCGAGCGCGTCGAGCTCGTCCCGGTGAGCCCGCTGTTCATCCGCGTCACCCTGCGGTTCGGCTTCATGGAGACGCCCAACGTGCCCAAGGCACTCGCCATCGCCCGCAAGCGCGGCTGGCAGTTCGACATCATGTCGACGTCGTTCTTCCTGTCGCGGCGCTCGCTCAAGCCCCAGGCGCATGCCGGCATCCCGCGCTGGCAGGACCGGCTGTTCATCGCGCTGGCCCGCTCGGCGAACGACGCCACCGACTTCTTCCAGATCCCCACCGGCCGCGTGGTGGAGGTCGGAACTCAGGTCACGGTGTGACAGGAGTCAGTAATCAGTAATCAGATCGGCCCCGCCTCGGGAAAATCTGATTACTGATTACTGCCTACTGGTTCCTGGCCCGGAGGGCCTCGGCGACGGCTTGGCGGATCTCCACCAGGGTGAACGGCTTGGTGATCACGTCGTGCACCAGCGCGTCGAGGCCGTGGGCGCGCTCGCGCTGGTCCGCATAGCCGGTCATCAGCAGGATGACGAGCCCGGGATGATCGCGCGCGGCGGCGAGCGCCAGCGCGATGCCGTCCATGATCGGCATCTTGATGTCGGCCAGCAGGAGGTCGAATCCCGGGTCGCGCCCCAGGATATCGAGCGCTTCGGCGCCATCGGGCGCCACCGCCACGTCGTGGCCGTCGAGCCGCAGCGCGCGCTCGACCAGGCTGCGCAGCGAATCCTCGTCCTCTGCGATCAGGATGCGCGACATCTCAAACCCCTCGCGAATGGTCGTGGTGGGTTTCGACCACGCCCACGAACGGCAACTGGCGGAACGCATGCCCGACATCCATTCCGTATCCGACCACGAACAGGTCCGGGCAGGCGAATCCGACGAAGTCGGGGTCGAGCGAGACCGCGCGCTTGCCGGGTTTTTCCAGCAGCACGCAGACCAGCACCCGCCGGGCGCCGCGGGCGGCGAGCAGGTCCTTGGCGTAGGCCAGCGTTCGTCCGCTCTCCAGTATGTCGTCGACGATGAGCACGTCGCGGCCGCGCACGTCGCTTTCCACGTCGCGCAGGACGGTGACGGTCTCCGACGAGACGGTGCCGGCGCGGTAGCTCGACAGCGAGATGAACTCGACCTCGGGCGCCAGCCCCGCGCCGTGCAGCGCCCGGATCAGATCGGCCGCAAAGACGAAGCTGCCCTTGAGCACCGCCACGACCAGGAGCCGCTCGGGGGCGGCCGCCCTGATCTCATGCGCCAAGGCGACATTGCGCGCCGCGATCGCGGCGGCGTCGAACAGGACGCGGACCGTCGTTGCGGTCATCGCTCCCTCAGTGCAGGCCGGCGGCCAGGTCGCGCCGGGTGAAGAAGCGGACCGCCACGTCGCGCCCGTCGCTCGGCGGAGAGGCGAGCCGGGTGCGGAACGCCAACGTTTCCCCCGGGCCGAGCGGCGAGCGCGCCGGCAACGCGGTCCAGGCGTAGATTTCCTGGCCCATGCCGTTGCGCAGGGCAAACCGCAGGCGCGGCACCTCGACGGCATTGCGGGTCGCGTTGGCGATGTTTCCGGTGACCACCAGCACCGTCACCCCGTCCTGGAATTCGTGGACGGTCTTGAGGTTCTCGAAGGTCAGGCCGCGGAGATTGACCGGCAGGCCGACGCCCGCATAGAGCGTCGCGGTCTGCGGCAGCAGCCGCACCACGGCGCCGCGCCAGGCGATCAGGGCGGCGAGCGTCGCCAGCATGATCAGGATGATCATCGGAACGCCGGGACGCCGGAACGCGAAGCGGAACCGTCGCCCCGTCCGTTGGGACGCCCGAGCCCGGCGGGCGGCAAGCGTCTCGATATCCTCGCCGACATGCGCGATGGTCTTGCCGTCGTCGGAAAGCGCCTCGTCCGCCGGCACCGCGCCCTGCGGGGGCACGACCGAGGGGGCGTCCGCGATCGACGGTGCCGACCCGGGACCGGCCGCGCCGTCCTGCTCGGCGGCCGTCGACCATTCGTCGAGGCTCGCATCGTCCGATGTCCCGCCCTGCGCCGATGCCGCTTTGGGGAAGCCGTCGCCACCGGCCGCCGCAACCTCGAGCGGTGCCGGCACCGCGCTTTCCGTGGTCGCCAGCCAGACCGTGCGGCAGCGCGCGCAGCGCACCTGGCGCCCGTTCGCGCCGAGGCTCGATACGTCGATTTGATAGGCGGTCGTGCAGGAGGGGCAGATGATCAGCATCGCTCGCTCGGGATGATGAGGCCGGGCCGCGAGCGCAATGGCGCGTCGCCAACGCTTGATTCCCGTTCGTCGCGTTGGCACCACATCCACGGCATCGAGGCACCGAGTGTTTCGGGCAAGACCTCGCCGGATTGCGAGGTCCGGACGAGTCGCCGGAGCCGACACACTAGCAGCCGTCCGTTAACGGATCGGAAACCATAAGAAGCCGCGATATTGCCCGCCAAGGCCCGCCGCAGGGTCGATATCGTTAATGCAACCTTAAGCGCGTCGGCGCCACAACGGCGGACAGCCGATTCGGAGGACCACGTGGTCCGATTCGAGAATGTGGGCTTGCGCTACGGGCTCGGTCCGGAGGTCCTTCGCGACCTGTCGTTCCGCGTCGAGCCCCATTCGTTCCAGTTCCTCACCGGTCCCTCCGGCGCCGGAAAAACCTCGCTGCTGCGCCTGCTGTATCTGTCGCTGAAGCCGACCCGCGGCCTGATCACGTTGTTCGGCCACGATGTCGCCACGCTGTCGAAGGATGCGCTGGCCACGCTGCGGCGCCGCGTCGGCATCGTGTTCCAGGACTTCCGCCTGCTCGACCACATGACCACCTACGAGAACGTGGCGCTGCCGTTCCGCGTGCTGGGACGGGAGGAGGTCACCTACCGCAACGAAGTGGTCGAGCTGTTGAACTGGGTCGGCCTCGGCGACCGCATGCTGGCGCTGCCGCCGGTGCTCTCCGGCGGCGAGAAGCAGCGCGCGGCCATTGCCCGCGCCGTGATCGCCCGCCCCCAGCTTCTGCTGGCGGACGAGCCGACCGGCAATGTCGATCCCGTGCTCGCCCACCGGCTGCTGCGATTGTTCGTCGAGCTCAACAAGTCGGGAACCTCGGTGGTGATCGCTACCCACGACATCGGTCTCATGGACCTCTACGACGCCCGCCGCCTGGTGCTGCACGAGGGCCGCCTGCATGTCTATGAATGAGGCGGGCGGCATGGCGGACGTCGAGCCGATGGCCGGGGAGCCGACGCGCGAACTGGCGGCGGCGCCGATGCCGGCCGGCGATGCCTCGATCGTTCCCGCCGACTCGATCGCCGGCCGCGCCCTGGTGGCGGTGATCGCCATCATGACGTTTCTCGCCGCTCTGACGCTGGGCTGCGTCGTCCTGGTGCGCGGCGCCGCCGGCGAATGGCAGGCGGCGGTGGCGCGCGAGGTGACGATCCAGATCCGCCCGGCGCCCGGACGCGATATCGAGACCGAGATCAGGAAGGCCGTCGACATCGTCAGCGCGGCTCCCGGTATTGCCGGCGTGCGGCCCTATTCGCGCGAAGAATCGGCGCGCCTGCTCGAGCCGTGGCTCGGCACTGGCCTCGCGATCGAGGATCTGCCGGTGCCGCGCCTCATCGTGGTCCGCCTCGAGGCGGACGGCGGTCCCGATCTCGCGGCGCTGCGCAAGGCGCTCGCCGAGCGCGTCGCCGACGCCAGCCTCGACGACCATCGCGGCTGGGTCGATCGCATGCGTGCCATGTCGGGTACCGCGGTCGGGATCGGGATCGGCATCCTGCTGCTGGTTCTCGCCGCCACCACCTTGTCGGTGACCTTCGCGACCCGCGGCGCGATGGCCACCAATCGGCCGATCATCGAGGTACTGCATTTCGTCGGCGCCAAGGACGGCTTCATCGCCGCCCAGTTCCAGCGTCATTTCCTGCTTCTCGGCCTGCAGGGCGGGGGGGTCGGCGGGGTCGCCGCCATGGCGCTGTTCGCCATCGCCGGCCTTATCGGCGACTGGTTTCTCGGTACCGCCGGCCAGGATCAGGTCGCGGCCCTGTTCGGCACTTTCGCCATCGGGGCCGGCGGCTATGCGGCGATCCTCGGGCTCATCGTGCTGATCGGCGTGGTGACGGCGGCGACCTCGCGGTTCACCGTGTATCGCACGCTGACGTCGATCGACTGAGCCGCGGCGCGGCCGCAATTGGGGATATGATCGGCGGCGTTCCGATTCCGGCCCCTGGATTGCTTCCGGATTGTCCCGGTTGCAATTGCCGGTCCGGAAGGCTGAAATGGGTGTCCATTGCTTTCGTTTCGATGCGGTCGACAGGGCGGGGTGTCGTCGCGGGAGCGCTGGGAAGTCTGGATGTCTGTCGCCGAATCACGGACCACGGGGAGCATGGACACCACGACAGGAAAGGCGGTGGCGCGGCGGCGCCGCCGGCTGTGGCGTGCGCTTGCTGCCGTACCAGTGCTGGCGGCGCTGGCGCTTGCCGGAGGATTCGTCTGGTTCGCCGCCTGCGTGCCGACCCACGAGATAGTGCTCGACCGCAATGCCGACGGCATCGTGGTGCTCACCGGCGGCCCCTCGCGCATCGCCGACGCGGTCGACCTGCTGGCCATCGGTCGCGGCAAGCGGCTGCTCATCAGCGGGGTGCACCGGACGACCACACCGGGCGAGCTCGCCCAGCAGGTTCCCGACTACCAGCGGCTGATGACGTGCTGCATCGATCTCGATCATTCCACCAACACGGTCGGCAATGCGCTCGAGACCAGGCGCTGGGTGAAGGAACGCGGCTTCCGGTCGCTGATCGTGGTGACGTCGAGCTATCACATGCCGCGGACCATGGCCGAGCTCGCCCGTCAGCTGCCCGACGTCGAGCTGATTCCGTTTCCGGTAGTGACCGACCGCATGCGCGCCGAGCCGTGGTGGACGAGCGGGCCGACCGCGAAGCTGCTGCTCTTCGAGTATCTCAAATACATGGTGGCCCAGGTTCGCATGCGGGTGGCTCCGGCAGCCTCGCTGTCCAGGCTGGCAGGGACCGGCGGCAAGGCTTAAGGCTTGTCCGCGACAGATCGGGCCCCTCGTGATCATCGTCCGCTCCCTCCTGTTCAACGTGCTGTTCTGGCTCGATCTCGTCCTTCACGTGATCGCCACGGTTGCCGTCCTGCCGGCGCCGCGCCGCCTCGCGGTGGCTGTCGCGGGCTCCTGGGCTCGTTCCAGCGCATGGCTGCTGCGCACGATCTGCGGCATCACGTTGGAGTGGAACAGGCTCGAGAAGATCCCGCCCGGACCGTTGATCGTCGCCTGCAAGCATCAATCGGTCCTCGATGTCGTCGCGCTGGTCGCGCTGCTCGGCGATCCCGCCTGCCTGGTCAAGCGTGAGCTCACCGGCATTCCGCTGCTCGGCTGGTGCCTGCGCAAGGTCGGCATGATCGCGGTCGACCGCGGCGCCGGCGCGCTCGCCGCGACGACCCGGGAGGCCCGCCGCGAGCTCGATCGCGGGCGCCGGATCATCGTTTTTCCCGAGGGCGTGTGCCGGGCGCCGGGCGCCCCGCCGGCCTACCGTCCCGCGGTCGCCGGCCTCTACGCGGGAACCGGCGTGCCCTGCCTGCCTGTCGCGCTCGATTCCGGCCTCGCCTGGCCGCATCGCTCGCTCAAGCGCCATCCCGGCACCGTGCGGATCGCGGTTCTCGACGTCATCGAGCCTGGCCTCCCGGCCGGAGACTTTCTGCAGCGCCTCGAGGACGAGATCGAGCGCGCCACTGCGCGCCTGATTGCCGGCAGGCTGCCGTCCCCGGGCTAGGCCGACTGCTGCGCCCTCGTGTGGGCTTGGTGGATGCCGTGCAGGCGCTCGGCCAGCAGATGGAGGGCGAAGTCGCGGCAGCCGAGCGTCTCCAGCTCCCTGACGGTGGACAGCACGTAGTCGCGGTTGGCCCCGGACTGGCCGTGGCCCTGGCGCACATGGTGCAGCTGCGTGGCGAGATCGAGCCGGCCGGCATATTGCGGGTGGCCGCGGTCGACCACGTAGCACACCGCCCGCACCCGCTTCTCCTCATGGCCGAGCAGCACCACCGGACGGAAGGTTTCCCGGTACACCATGGTGACCTGCTCGCGGGCGCGCAGATAGGCGAGCGTCGCCTCACGGTCGCGCGCCGGCGTGCGATACACGATGCCGCGGCAGGTGCCGCCGCGGTCGAGCCCGAGCACCAGGCCGGGCCGCTCGGGCGTACCGCGATGGACGTGGGAGAGCACGCAGAGCGCGCGATGGGCCCCGACGAGGCGTGCCGGAACGCGGTCCAGGAATGCAAATCCGGGCCGCCACATCAGCGACCCGTAGGCGAACACCCAGAGATCCGAATTGTCCACGGCGGGGTCCATTGCGGGTGCTCGCCTAACAGGGGAACGCTGCAGGCGCAAATGCGAAAATCCGCGAGCGGCGTCGGCGGAAAGGCGGGGTTTTTGCGCCCGATCGCGCTGTTGTCTATAAATCCGGGATATCCTGATCGGGCGGCGGGGCGTCCTCAAAGACGAATTTCGGCGCCTTGCCGCCATTCTTGGGCCATACCAGCCAGCCAATCCATTTCCCGAAGGGCAGGCCGACGATCAAATCCGAAAGCGCCAGATGACCAGTCCGCTCCCGTCTCCGCGCCGCTCCGGCTGGATCGTCGCGCCGTTCGCCGTTGTGATCGTCCTGGCGGCGTTGTGGTCGGTGTTCTGGTTCTATGCGTCGCATGCCGCGAGCGCCGCCATCGCCGACTGGCAGGCGCAGGAGGCCAAGCTCGGCCGGACCTACGGGTGCGGTTCGCAGACCATCGGGGGCTTTCCGTTCCGCATCGAGGTGCGCTGCACCGACGCGAGTGTCGAGCTGCGCGATACCGAGCCGCCGCTGGTCGTCCGCGCCAAGGACATCCTGGTGCTCGCCCAGGTCTATCAGCCGACGCTGCTGATTTCGGAGATCACCGGGCCGTTGACGGTCGCCGAGCCCGGGCGGCCGGTATCGTTCGTCGCCACCTGGACGCTGGCCCAGGCGAGCGTGCGCGGCCTGCCCACTGATCCCGAGCGCCTGTCGCTGGTGGCGGATGCCCTGCGCGTCGACCGGCCGGCGACCAGCGGCGCCGAGCCGTTGTTCGCCGCCAGCCGCATGGAGCTGCACGGCCGGCTGAACCCGGGCTCGATGCCCGGCAATCCCATCATCGATATCGCGACGCGCCTCACTGGTGCCACGGCGCCAATCTTCGGGGCGGCCGGCGCCATGCCGATCGACGCCGACGGCGACGCCGTGCTGCGCGGCCTGAAAACCCTCAACCTCAAGCCGCTGCGGGTCCAGCTCAGGGACCTGCAGGCGGCCGGCGGCCGGCTGGAGATCACCAACGCCCGCGTGCGGCAGGCCGACACCACGGCGCGGGCGACCGGGACGCTCGGCTTGAGCCCGCGCGGCCGGCTCGACGGCACGCTCCGCCTCGCCGTCGCCGGGCTCGAGCCGTTTCTGGCGCGCAGCGGCCTCGACCGGATGCTGCCGTCCGCCGGCTCCGATCGCGGCGTGGACGCCGCGGGAGGGCTCAACAGCCTCGCCCCGATCCTCGGCAGTCTCGACCGCCTGATGCCGGGCCTCGGCGCGGTCGCGCGCAACAATGCCAATGCGGGAACGCTCGCCGCCGGGCTGTCGCTGATCGGCGAGCGCACCGACCTCGACGGCAAGCAGGCCGTGGCGCTGCCGCTGCGGCTTAACGACGGGGCGGCGTTTCTCGGACCGATTCCGCTCGGCCAGACGCCGCCGCTCTATTGAGCGCGAGGAAGCGGCCTATTCGTTGTCCGCCGCATAGGGCCGCGGCAGCGGCTCGAGCGGCAGGTGCGGATGCGGCCGGCCGAAATCGGGCGCCGGCAAATCCTGGCCGATGTCGAGGATGCCGCGGCGGATCGCCCGGGTGCGGGTGAACAGGTTGAACAGCTGATCGCCGTCGCCCCAGCGGATGGCGCGCGGCAGCGCCGCGACGTCCTCGTTGAAGCGGCCGAGCATCTCCAGCACCGCGTCGCGATTGGCGAGAAAAACGTCGCGCCACATGGTGGGGTCGGACGCCGCGATGCGGGTGAAGTCGCGAAACCCGCCGGCCGAGAACTTGATCACCTCCGAGCGGGTCACCGCCTCGAGATCGTCGGCGGTGCCGACGATCGTATAGGCGATGAGGTGCGGCACGTGGCTGGTGATGGCGAGCACGAGGTCGTGGTGCTCGGCCGACATGGTCTCGACATTGGCGCCGAGCGCGCTCCAGAATTTGGCCAGCCGCGCGACGGCCTCGGCGTCGGCGCCTTCCGGCGGCGTCAGGATGCACCAGCGATTGACGAAGAGCTCGGCGAAGCCGGCGTCGGGGCCGGAATGCTCGGTGCCGGCCACCGGATGCGCCGGAACGAAATGCACCTCCGGCGGCAGGTGCGGGCGCATGTCCCTGACGACGGAGCCCTTGACCGAGCCGACATCGGAGACGATCGCGCCGGGCGCCAGATGGGGTCCGATCTCGGCGGCGACTGCTCCGCTCTGGCCGACCGGGATGCAGACGATGACGAGGTCGGCGCCGGCGACTGCGGCCGCGTTGGTCTCCACCACCTGGTCGGCGATGCCGAGCTCGGCGACCCGCCGCCGCGTCGCCTCCGACCGGGCAGTGGCGACGATCGAGCCCACCGCATCGGCGGCCCGCGCCGCGCGGGCGATCGACGAGCCGATCAGCCCGACCCCGATCAGCGCCAGCCGGTTGAAGACGGGCTCCGGCCGGGTCACGCCGGCGCGCCCAGGAAGTCGGCGAGCGCCGTCACGGTCAAGCGATTGGCCTCCTCGCTGCCGACCGACATGCGCAAGGCGCCCGGCAGCTTGTAGGCCCCGACCTGGCGCATGATGAGGCCGCGCGCGGTGAGGAATGCGTCGGCGTCGCGGGCGGTGCGTCCCTTGCGGTCCGGGAAATGGATGAGCACGAAATTGGCGACGCTCGGCGTCACCTCGAGCCCGAGCTTGCCGATCTCCTCGGTCAGCCAGGCGAGCCAGCGCGAATTGTGCGCGATCGAGGTCTCCACGTGCCCGCCGTCCTCGATCGCCGCCACGCCGGCGGCGATCGCCGGCTGGTTGACGTTGAACGGCCCGCGAATGCGGTTGAGCGCATCGACCACGTGGGACGGGCCGTAGAGCCAGCCGAGGCGCAGCGCGGCGAGACCGTGGATCTTCGAGAAGGTGCGGCACATCACGACGTTGTCGCAGGTCGCCACGAGCTCGATGCCGGCCTCGTAGTCGTTGCGCCGGACATATTCGGCGTAGGCCGCGTCGAGGACGAGCAGGACGTTCGCCGGCAGCTCGTTGCGCAGGCGCTTGACCTCGTCGAACGGCAGGTAGGTCCCGGTCGGATTGTTGGGATTGGCGAGGAAGACCAGCCTGGTCTTCTCGGTCACCCGGGCGAGGATGGCGTCGACGTCGGCGGTGTAGCGGGTCTCCGGCGCCACCACAGGGGTGCCGCCGGCGCCCAGCGTCGCGATGTGATAGACCAGGAAGCCGTGGGTGGTGTGGATCGCCTCGTCGCCCGGCCCGATGAAGGCGTGGGCCAGGAGGTTGAGGAGCTCGTCGGAGCCCGCGCCGCAGACGAGCCGCGCCGGGTCGAGGCCGTAGACTTTTCCGATCGCCTCGCGCAGCACCGTGGCCGAGCCGTCCGGATACTCGGCCAGCTGATCGGCGAGCGCCCGGTAGGCCTCCACCGCCTTGGGGCTCGGCCCCAGCGGCGTCTCGTTCGACGACAGTTTGAACACCTTGGCGACGCCCGGCGCCGCGCTCTTGCCCGGCACATAGGCGTCGATCGCCAGCACACCGGGGCGCGGTTGGGGACGCAACAGGGCGGACATGAGTGGCACTCCGGGAAGGGGAATCGGAACGGGTCTAGCGTCCGGTGGTGACCGGGCGCTTCTCCTCGGGCGACACCATATAGCGGGTCGCGTGGCTGCCGACGAGGGCGGTGGAGCGCACCGAGGCTCCCGCCTCGACCAGCGCCTGGGCGATCTCGCCGAATTGTTTTCCGTGCGGCACCGAGATCAACAGCGCCGCGCCGTCGAAGGCACCGTCCGGGACCGCGACGACGTCGGCGAGATGGGAGACCGCGCGCGACACCGCCGGACCCCAGCCCGAGACCTTGACGCTCCACGCCTCCACCTCGGTCACCATGGCGTCCGCCGCCGGCCGCGAGACGACGAAGACCGGCAGCGCCGCCGGATGATCGTCGCGCTCGACGAAGGGCAGCCGCGCGATGATCTTCGGCGCCGATTTGCCCTCGAGCGCGGTCCACCAGGCCCCGGCGCCGGCGACGCCTGCGGCCGGCACCAGGCCGAGATCCCCGCGGGACGCGGCGACCGCCGCAACCGTGGCGGCGGCGCTCATGTGGCCGACGAACGGCACCGTGAAGCCGAAATGGAAGCGCGCCGAATCGCGCATCGCCGCGTCGCCCGCCGACAGGTCGGCGTGCACCGCATAGGGCGACTGCACGTAGGTGAAGGTGCCGATGATCACCCGCCAGATGCTCTCCGCGGTATCGAGCGGCAGGATGCCGTGATGGCGCGCGACCAGGCGGCGCATCATCTCGGCCTCGCGTGCCGGGCGGAATGCCGAGCCGGTCTCCTGCGTCTGCTTGACCGCGATGAGCCGGCCGATGATCTCGCCGCGCTCCATCAGGAGGCGATGCATCGCCTCGTCGATGCGGTCGATGTCGCGACGCAGATCGGCGAGCGAGGGGGGAGCGCCTGAGGGATTTTCCATGATGGTAAACGAAGATGAAGGACCTGCCGGCGGGCGGCCATTGATAGGTTGGGGGCCGGACGAAATCAAAGAAAACGTTGACAGCCGCAACAGGCAGTCCCTACCTAAGCCCCCCGCGGACGGCTTGTCCCCGGTTCGGCCTCCCGGTTTCGGACCTGCGGATCCGGCCGTGACGGAGTAACGAGATGGCCGAGGCTCAATTGAGCGCCATTCGCAGCGCGACGGCGAAATCACGCGAGGCGGAGAGCCCGAACGGCCCGTCGCGCGAGGTGGAGTGCCCGCAATCGCCCGTGGTCCGCTTCGGCCCCGACCAGCCGCTGCGCCTCGATGCCGGCGTCGATCTCAGCCCGTTCCAGGTCGCCTATCAGACCTACGGGACGCTCAACGCGGAGCGCTCCAACGCCGTTCTGGTCTGCCATGCGCTGACCGGCGACCAGCACGTCGCCAACGAGCATCCGGTGACCGGCAAGCCCGGCTGGTGGGAAACCATGGTCGGGCCGGGCCGTCCGATCGACACCGAGCGCTTTTTCGTGATCTGCCCCAATGTGCTCGGCGGCTGCATGGGAACCACCGGGCCGTCGTCGATCAATCCGGCGACGGGGACCTATTGGGGCCTCGATTTTCCCGTCATCACCATCCGCGACATGGTGCGGGCGCAGGCGATGCTGCTCGACCATCTCGGCATCGACCAGCTGTTCGCGTGGCCGGCGGCTCGATGGGCGGCATGCAGGTGCTGCAATGGGCGGCGAGCTATCCGGAGCGGGTGTTCGCGGCGCTGCCGATCGCCACCTCGACGCGGCATTCGGCGCAGAACATCGCGTTCCACGAGGTCGGCCGCCAGGCCGTGATGGCGGATCCCGAATGGCGCGGCGGCCGCTACCAGGTCGAGGGCACCAATCCGCGGCGCGGGCTCGCGGTGGCGCGCATGGGCGCCCACATCACCTATCTGTCGGATGCGGCGCTGCATCGGAAGTTCGGCCGCCGTCTGCAGGAGCGCTCCAACCACACCTTCTCGTTTGACGCCGATTTCGAGGTCGAGAGCTATCTGCGCCATCAGGGCGTCTCGTTCGTCGAGCGGTTCGACGCCAACTGCTATCTCTACCTCACCCGGGCGATGGACTATTTCGATCTCGCCGCCGACTACGACGGGGTCTTGGCGCGCGCCTTCAAGGGCAGCAGCACGCGGTTCTGCGTGGTCTCGTTCACCAGCGACTGGCTCTTTCCCACCGTCGAATCGCGGGCGACCGTGCATTCGCTCAATGCCTCGGGCGCCCGGGTGTCGTTTGCCGAGATCACCACCGACAAGGGCCACGACGCGTTCCTGCTCGACGAGCCGGAGCTGTTCGACATCGTGCGCGGCTTCCTCGATGCGGCCGGCAAGGCCCGTGGGCTCGCGGCGGCGAGCCGATAGCCATGCTGGCGCGCCTCAAGCGTGATCTCACCATGGCGGAGGCCGCCCGCGTGCCGGGCGGCGGCCGCGTCGACCTGCTGTTCGTCTCCGACATGGTGGAGCGCGGCGCCAAGGTGCTCGACGTCGGCTGCGGCGACGGCGAGCTCCTGCGCATCCTCGGCAAGCGCCGCGACGTCGACGGCCGCGGCATCGAGCTCTCCCGCGAGGGGGTGAACGAGTGCGTCGCCAAGGGGCTGGCGGTGATCCAGGGCGACGCCGATACCGACCTCGTCGACTATCCGGACGACGCCTTCGACTACGTGATCCTGTCGCAGACCCTGCAGGCGACGCGCCAGCCGCGCCAGGTGCTCGAGCACATGCTGCGCATCGGCCGCCACGCCATCGTGTCGTTCCCCAATTTCGGCCACTGGAACATCCGCCTGCAGATCCTGCTCGCCGGCCGGATGCCGCGCACCGACAACCTGCCGTACAGCTGGTACGACACGCCGAACATCCATTTCTGCACGATCAAGGACTTTCGCGGCCTGTGCAACGAGATCGGCGCCCATATGGGACGCGCGGTGGCGCTCAATGCCTGGGGTAAGCCGCTGCGCCTCAACGCGCCGTGGTGGTTCTGGAACCTGTTCGGCGAGCAGGCGGTTTTTCTGCTGAGCCGGCGGCAGACGGATGAAGCGCGCCGCAAATAGCGACGCGCGGTAAGATCAATCGGCGGTCGCCGACCGAGCCTCCGCGTGCTGCCGTCGATCCACCGATGCCGCGTCGCCGACCGCGATCTCGCCGGCCGCCATCACCTCGCCGTAGACACCGCAATCCATGTGCCCGAAGTTGCGCATCAGCGCGTCGGGGATCGCCAGATCGCGGATCCCGGTCGCCGGTTCCACATTGGTGGCGGCGCAGCGGACGATGCGCTTGACGATTCTGAGCCGCGCCGAAGGGCCGACCGCGACATCGGCGCCGAGAGCCGCGAATTCGTGCCAGGCCGGCCAGCCCGACAGGTAGAGGTTGGCGCGAAAGCGCAACGGATCGACCGGCGCGCCGACCGCGTTCTCGACCTCCGCGACGGTCGAAAGGTTGATGATCGACACGACCTTGCGGGCGACGTCGGAAAAACTGTGACCGGCGGCCGCCAGGACCCGCGGCGGCCCGCGCAACTCGTCGGCGCAGAACATGGTGAAGAACGCCTCAATGGCGGCGCGGCCCGCGGGCGACCGCAGATCCCCGCTCGCCGCCTCGCGTCCGTCGACGACGATCGCCAGCCGGTGGGACGCCGGATCGAGCCGGGTCGCCAGCCGCGCCAGGCGCTCGTTGCGCATCAGCATGAGGAACCGGCTCTTCGGCAGATAGGCGGGGGCGGAGGCATCGAAGCCCGACGGGCCGTTCTCGATCGCATAGAGGCGGTCGGCGGGAATCGTCTGTCCGACCGCGAGCTCCGTCCGCCCCAGGCTTTCGGCCGAGAGGCCCTTCACCGGATAGCGGTAGATCGCCTCGATGCGCGCGCGGCTGCTGGTCATGACCAATCCCGATGTCCCGGCGGCGACAGCATCCCGCCGGATAATTGACGCCGGTCAAGGCCCGGCCCCTTACGGGTATTTATCCTGTCACCTACATGGGGGCCATGGGTTGCCTGCGCTGAGCGCGGGCGCAGTCGTCGATGATGCTTGGGCCGTGCCGTCAGGGCGGCCGGAGCAGGCAGAAGGAACGAGTGACATGGACTTCGAGAAATATACCGAGCGCGCGCGCGGCTTCATGCAGTCCGCCCAGCAGCTCGCCTTGCGCGAGGGGCACCAGCAGTTCACGCCCGAGCACGTCCTCAAGGTGCTGCTCGACGACTCCGAGGGGATGGCGGCCGGGCTGATCGGCCGGGCCGGCGGCAACTCGCGCCAGGCGCTTACCGAGGTCGAGACGGCGCTCGCCAAGATTCCGAAGATCTCCGGCGCGGGCGCCGGGCAGCTCTACATGGCGCCCGGCACCGCGCGGCTGTTCGATACCGCCGAAAAGGCCGCCGAGAAGGCCGGCGACGGCTATGTCACGGTCGAGCGGCTGCTGCTGGCGCTGGCGCTGGACAAGGAGAGCGAGGCGGGAAGAATTCTTGCCCGCGCCGGGGTCACGCCGCAGAACCTCAATGCCGCCATCAATGCGCTGCGCCAGGGCCGCACCGCGAATTCGCCCTCGGCGGAGAGCCAGTACGAGGCGCTGAAGAAATACTCCCGCGATCTCACCGAAGCTGCACGCGCGGGCAAGCTCGATCCGGTGATCGGGCGCGACGAGGAGATCCGCCGCACCATCCAGGTGCTCTCCCGCCGCACCAAGAACAATCCGGTGCTGATCGGCGAGCCCGGCGTCGGCAAGACGGCGATCGTCGAAGGTCTCGCCCAGCGCATCGTCAACGGCGACGTCCCGGAAAGTCTCCACGACAAGAAGGTGTTGTCGCTCGACATGGGCGCGCTGATCGCCGGCGCCAAGTATCGTGGTGAGTTCGAGGAGCGGCTCAAGGCCGTGCTCGTCGAGGTAACGGCCGCCGCCGGCAGCATCATCCTGTTCATCGACGAGATGCACACGCTGGTCGGCGCCGGCAAGGCGGAAGGCGCGATGGACGCCTCCAACCTGCTGAAACCGGCGCTGGCGCGCGGCGAATTGCATTGCATCGGCGCCACCACGCTCGACGAGTACAAGAAGAACGTCGAGAAGGACGCGGCGCTCGCCCGCAGATTCCAGCCGGTCTATGTCGACGAGCCGAGCGTCGAGGATACGATCTCGATCCTGCGCGGGCTGAAGGACAAGTACGAGCAGCACCACGGCGTGCGCATCACCAACTCGGCGCTGGTGGCGGCGGCGACGCTCTCGCACCGCTACATCACCGACCGCTTCCTGCCCGACAAGGCGATCGACCTGGTCGACGAGGCGGCGGCCAGGCTCAAGATGCAGGTCGAACTCCAAGCCCGAGGAGCTCGATTCGGTCGACCGCGAGATCATGCGGCTGCGCATCGAGCAGGAGGCCCTGAAGAAGGAGACCGACGCAGCCTCCAAGGAGCGGCTGCAGGCGATCGAGAAGGAGCTCGCCGGCCTCGAGGAACGTTCGGCGGCGATCTCCGCCCGCTGGCGGGCCGAGAAGGACAAGCTCACCGAGCTGCAGAAGGTGAAGACCGAGCTCGACCAGGCGCGCAGCGAGCTGGCGGCCGCCCAGCGCCAGGGCGAATACCAGCGCGCCGGCGAGCTCGCCTATGGGCGCATTCCGGAGCTGGAGAAGAAACTCAAGGAGCTCGAGGAGCAGGCCGCCCGGGGCCTGGTGGAGGAGGCGGTCACGGCGGAGCACATCGCCCAGGTGGTGTCGCGATGGACCGGCGTCCCGGTCGACCGCATGCTGGAAGGCGAGCGGGAAAAGCTGCTGCGCATGGAGGAGGAGCTCGGCAAGCGCGTGATCGGCCAGATCGAGGCGGTGCGTGCGGTGTCGACCGCGGTGCGCCGGGCGCGGGCGGGCCTGCAGGATCCCAACCGTCCGATCGGCTCGTTCATGTTCCTAGGGCCGACCGGCGTCGGCAAGACCGAGCTCACCAAGGCGCTCGCCGAGTACCTGTTCGACGACGAGACCGCGATGATCCGCCTCGACATGTCGGAATACATGGAGAAGCATTCGGTTGCCCGCCTGATCGGCGCGCCACCCGGCTATGTCGGCTACGAGGAGGGCGGCGCGCTGACCGAGGCGGTGCGCCGGCGGCCCTACCAGGTCATCCTGTTCGACGAGATCGAGAAGGCGCATCCCGATGTCTTCAACGTCCTGCTGCAGGTGCTCGACGACGGGCGGCTCACCGACGGGCAGGGCCGCACCGTCGATTTCCGCAACACGCTGATCGTGATGACATCGAACCTCGGCGCCGAATACCTGGTGAACCAGCCCGAGGTGACCGACGAGGTCAGGGCCGAGGTGATGGTGGTGGTGCGCGCGAGCTTCCGGCCGGAATTTCTCAACCGCGTCGACGAGATCATCGTGTTCCACCGCCTGCGCCGCGAGGAGATCGTGCGCATCGTCGACCTGCAGATGCGGCGGCTGACGCAGCTCCTGGAGCAGCGCAAGATCGAGATCCGGCTCGAGCCGTCGGCCCGCGAATGGCTCGGCGAGAAGGGCTGGGATCCCGCCTACGGGGCGCGGCCGCTCAAGCGGGTGATCCAGAAATACATCCAGGATCCGCTCGCCGAGATGATCCTCTCCGGCCGGGTCAAGGACGGCGACACCGTGGTGATCTCGGCGAACGCCCGCGGCCTGGTGTTCAACGGCGAGGCGCCGGCCGCGGAAGCGGCCTGACCGGCGCGCGGGCGAGGCGGCTTCCGCTTCGCCCGCTGGCGCATTTCGGAGGTTTTCCGGATTTCAGCAGCAATCGGGCTGGCGCAGGAAACTCCGCGCCCGCCGATCAGCGGGTGCTGGCCTGGACGTTCGGCTTGGTGCGGCTGGCGGAGGCGCGATTGAACAGACCGTCGAGCCGCTCGCGCTCGCGCTCGAAGTTGGCCAGCGTCTGGCCCTCGAGCACGCGGCCGCGCGGCAGCTTGATGCGCATCGGGTCGACGAAGCGGCCGTTGACGATGATCTCGTAATGGACGTGGGGGCCGGTGGAGAGGCCGGTCGAGCCCACATAGCCGATCACCTGGCCCTGGCGCACCCGGACACCCGGCTGGATGCCGCGGGCGAAGGCCGACATGTGCCCATAGGCGGTCTCGTAGCCGTTGTTGTGGCGCAGGCGGACGTATTTGCCGTAGCCCGATTCCCATCCGGCCTTCTCGACCGTCCCGTTGCCCGACGCGTAGATCGGCGTGCCGATCGACGCCGCCCAGTCGATGCCGGTATGCATCTTGGTGTAGCCGAGCAGCGGATGCTTGCGGAAGCCGAAGCCCGAGCGCATCACCGCCGTCGCCACCGGCTTGCGGACCAGGAATTTTTTCGCGCTCTTGCCGCTCTCGTCGTAGTAGTCGGTGACGTTGTCGTCCGGCGTCTGGAACCGGTAGAACTGCTTGTTCTCGCCGCCGACGGTCAGCGACGCATAGAGCACGTCGCCCTTGCCCTCGCCGGTCGCCTCGTCTTCCCCCGCATAGAGCATCTCGAAGGAATCGCCCGGCTGCACCCGGCGCTGGAAGTCGACGTCGTAGGAATAGACGCGGATGAGATCGTCGATCACCGCGCGCGGCACCTGGTTGCGCAGCGCCGTCTCGTAGACGCTCTGATAGAGCCGGATCGCGGTGGTGTCGTTCTCGTCGTCCTCGGGGGCCTCGGCGACCTCGGTCTCCATGTTCTGGATGTCGACCGACACGTATTTCCCGGTGTCCGAGTAGGCGACGACCGCCTCGATGGCGCTGTCGCCCGCCACGATGACGCGGATCGGCTGGGCCCGGTGGCCGGCCTCGGTCGGCGCCATCAGGATGCGCAGCTTCTGGCCTTCCTTCAGGCCGTTGTCGCGGCCGCGCGGCCCGAGGATCGCGGCGATCGACTTGATGTCCTCCGGCGCCGCCCCGGCCTCGCGCAGGATCGAGCTGACGGAATCACCCTTCTTGACGGTCACGATCCGCTCGTTCCAGCCGTTGCCCCCGGTCGTCTGGGTCGCGGTCTTGGCGAGCAGCGTGATGTTTTCCGGGACGATGCGGGTCTCGAAGCCCACATAGGGGTCCGGGGTCTGGTCGGACGCGTAGGGCAGCGCGGTTCCCGCCGGAAGCGAGGCCAGGATCGGCCGCGATCCGCTCCAGTCGGCGACCTCCCGCACCTTGGCGATCACCTCCTCGAGCGGCAGCGTGACGGCGAGCTTGATGCGGGGCAGCAGCACCGAGGCGAGGTCTCGCGTCACGAAGGAGACCTCGGCGTCGGGCTCGGTGCTGGGCGGCTCGTCGGCGGCCGCCGCCGGGGCGCCCGCCGCCGCACGGCCGGAATTGGCGAGCAGGCGTTGCGGGTTGAACGGCGGGATTCTGGCGGAGAGCTCCGACGTCGACAGCGTGAGGTTTGAGGCGATGCGGATCAGCGGCCGGACCCGGACGATCTCGCGGTTGCCGAGCCCGCGGGTCGTGGTCGACACCCGGATGATCTGACGGGCCGCATTGGTCTCGCCCAGCGCCGGCAGCTTGTCGCTCTTGCGGGCCACGGCGGAGCGCTCGGTGGGCAGCGTTCCGCGCAGCGCCACCTCGACATGCTCGGGCTCGGCGGCGAAATTGGCTTCCCCGTCGAGCGAGGCATAGACCGCGCCTCCCATCAGGGCGGCCCCGCACAGGCCGGTCAGAACGGTGCCGCTGAACCACTGCACGGAGACGCGCCGCCGATCGACCACGCCGGACTTTGCTCCGTCCACCGAGAGGGGAGGATCATCGCCGAGGTCGATCGGATCGGGCGTGGCCCTGTGGCGATTTGGGCCGCGCGTTCTGCCGTGGTCCAA
>CAVWIS010000011.1:102500-105000 GCA_963755055.1 uncultured Alphaproteobacteria bacterium
TCTGACTCCGATTGCGGGACACCGCCGTCTACGTTTCTCTTTCTTCGCGGACGAGGCCACCTGCGGGACTCTCGTCTCCGGCGCCGGGATTCCCCGAAACAGGGACGCCCGCGGCGGGGATGCGGCGTTCATGGGTGTGCTCTCGGGCCTGTAGCTCAGGTGGTTAGAGCGCACCCCTGATAAGGGTGAGGTCGGACGTTCGAGTCGTCCCAGGCCCACCATTTCCAGGGATCAGTGATCAGTAATCAGTGATCAGAAAAAAGCGCTGCCATCTGATTACTGACCACTGATTACCGACCTCTGAAGGGGCCATAGCTCAGCTGGGAGAGCGCCTGCTTTGCAAGCAGGAGGTCGTCGGTTCGATCCCGTCTGGCTCCACCAGCCGGGTCGGGCTTTCTCGTCCGCAGAGATTTGTTTTTCGCGTCCTCATCGTGCCGATCGGCCGACTGCGGGCGCGTGTTGTCTGACATCGTGAAGAGGGGATCGATCCGAGCGCCGTCGGCGACGAAAGTCGCGGTCGGCGCGCGTGAATGTCGGCGGGGCCTGACCGCACCGCCGTCGGATCGATCTTGAAGCAAGCTGGTCTTTCAAGATCGATGCTTGCCGAGCCAGGAATTGGCCTTCGGAGGTCGGAGATCAGAAAGGTTTTCTGATCACTGACTGCTGACATCCGGTCCCTGGAGTGGGCATCGATAATGAGAGCGATCAAGTGTCTTAAGGGCGTTTGGTGGATGCCTTGGCGCTGAGAGGCGATGAAGGACGTGCTACGCTGCGATAAGCCGCGGGGAGCTGCGAAGAAGCTTTGATCCGTGGATTTCCGAATGGGGAAACCCACCTTCGATACCAGGAGTTAGAGGTCAGGAACCGGCGGCCGGGAGGTTTCCGGCCGGCGGCGACTGATTTCTGATTTCTGGTATCACATGAAGGTATGAGCCTCCGAATACATAGGAGGTTTCAAGCGAACCCGGGGAACTGAAACATCTCAGTACCCGGAGGAAAGGACATCAACCGAGACTCCGCTAGTAGTGGCGAGCGAACGCGGACCAGGCCAGTGACGAACGCGAGACAACCGGAATCTGTCAGGAAAGCAGAACCTCAGAGGGTGACAGTCCCGTACGGGTAATGCGAGCGTTCGTCCTCGAGTAAGGCGGGACACGTGCAATCCTGTCTGAACATGGGGGGACCACCCTCCAAGCCTAAGTACTCCTCAGCGACCGATAGCGAACAAGTACCGTGAGGGAAAGGTGAAAAGCACCCCGACGAGGGGAGTGAAAGAGACCTGAAACCGAACGCCTACAAACAGACGGAGCCCAAGGTTCGTCCTGGGTCACGTCGTACCTTTTGTATAATGGGCCAGCGACTTAATCTGACGAGCAAGCTTAAGCCGATAGGCGTAGGCGCAGCGAAAGCGAGTTTGAACAGGGCGTTCAGTTCGTCGGACTAGACCCGAAACCTAGTGATCTAGCCATGGCCAGGTTGAAGGTGGGGTAACACCCACTGGAGGACCGAACCGGTGTCTGTTGAAAAAGCCTCGGATGAGCTGTGGCTAGGGGTGAAAGGCCAATCAAACTGGGAAATAGCTGGTTCTCCGCGAAAGCTATTTAGGTAGCGCCTCGCGTGAATGCTTCGGGGGGTAGAGCACTGGATGGGCTAGGGGGACTTACCGTCTTACCAAACCTAACCAAACTCCGAATACCCGAAAGCACTGCGCGGGAGACACACGGTGGGTGCTAACGTCCATCGTGGAGAGGGAAAAAACCCTGACCTACAGCTAAGGCCCCCAATTCGTGGCTAAGTGGGAAAGGATGTGGGAATCCCAAAACAACCAGGAGGTTGGCTTAGAAGCAGCCATCCTTTAAAGAAAGCGTAACAGCTCACTGGTCTAAACAAGGGTTCCTGCGCCGAAGATGTAACGGGGCTCAAGCCACGAGCCGAAGCTTAGGGTGTCCATGCAAATGGACGCGGTAGCGGAGCGTTCCGTAAGCCTGCGAAGGGAGACCCGTGAGGGCTCCTGGAGGTATCGGAAGTGCGAATGCTGGCATGAGTAACGACAAACAGTGTGAAAGACACTGTCGCCGAAAGTCCAAGGGTTCCTGCGTAAAGCTAATCTGCGCAGGGTTAGCCGGTCCCTAAGGCGAGGCCGAAAGGCGTAGTCGATGGGAATGAGGTCAATATTCCTCAGCCAGTGGGTGGTGACGAATCCTGCAAGTTGTCAGCGGTTATTGGATTCCGCGGGCAACGAAGGGGTTCCAGGAAATAGCCCCCACATCAGACCGTACCCGAAACCGACACAGGTGGACTGGTAGAGCATACCAAGGCGCTTGAGAGAACTATGCTGAAGGAACTCGGCAATTTACCTCCGTAACTTCGGGATAAGGAGGCCGTTTGTCTGGGCAACCAGGCAGACGGGGCACAGACCAGGGGGTGGCGACTGTTTAGCAAAAACACAGGGCTCTGCGAACTCGCAAGAGGACGTATAGGGTCTGACGCCTGCCCGGTG
>CAVWIS010000011.1:107500-461552 GCA_963755055.1 uncultured Alphaproteobacteria bacterium
CTGAAGGTCGCAGGTTCAAATCCTGCCCCCGCAACCAGATCGACAAGGGCCCGGCGCCGCAGCGCCGGGCCCTTTTATTTTCGCACGGGCGGCCCCGGTTGCGCTCCGCACCATGTCGTTCTACATTTGTTCTTCCGAAATGCCCGAGCGGTCTGCTGAGGTCACCGCTGGACGACGATCTCATCGGGTGGATGAAGCAGGAGCGGGCGAAGCTGCCACGCCACAACGATGTCGCCAAGGCGATGGATTACATGCTCAAGCGCATCCGCGCGTTTACCCGGTTCCTCAGAGACATCTGCCTGAGCAATGACGTACGAGATTTTCGCTACACACAGGCAGCTACGGCAATGTCTGCTGGCCCTTATCAAGCATTACGTTCCGATTACCGGCTCGCAGGTTTGGCCATTAGCAGACCTGGGCATGACGGACGGCGATAAGCGAGGACGTTCTCCGTCAAATGATCTACCTCATTGCCGCCTCGCGGCTCGCAACCTGCTCCCGGGCGAATTGGATCAAAGCGTCCTCGGGCCCGCAGAGCGGCGTCGGCAACACAAAACCGTCTCCTTCGAACAACACGAGGGCATGTCGGCGACCAGCAAAGACAGCCGCGAGCGGACCGAGCTGACGCGAATCGAAACGCCACTCTCGTAACAGGGTGCCGGTCTCGGCATCCCAAAGCCGAGCGACGTTGGAATCCGCGGGGGCGCCGCCGCTGGCCACCGCCGCGAAGGAGCTCGCGGACAGCACGCAGTTCCCGTCCACGTTGAACGTCGCGGACATGACCTCCCCGGCATGCGAGAGACGAAGCGTCTCTGCACGCGCGCTTCCGGAGATCAGTACGTCTTTGCCGTGCTTCGCCAGCGAATATTTCTTCGTTTCGACCACAAGGGCACCGGCAAACGGGCCTAGATCGGGCCCGGCATTGGAAATTTGCTCTCCCGAAATCGTATTCCACCCGCGCCAATTCGTCCCGTGCTGAATTCCGACGACCGAGCCGTCCTTCGTGATCTTGAGAGCCTCCAGCGCTGCCGCGCGGCGGCCGCCAGGGTTGCTGAGCTCATATCCGATCGGCAGGCGGCGCTCTGCAAACCAAGACCCGTTATCCCACATCGCGAGCGTTCCTCGCGTGTATATGGCAACCGTCGTTTTCGCATCAGGCGAAAAGCTGACTGACGAGATCTCCCCCCACGTGTCTTCCAAGCGGGCGAGTCCCCCAGGCGGATTGCCGCTCACGCTGAATACACGCGCTCGCCCATTGGCGTAGACGACGCTCAAAAGCCCTCCGTCCTGTGAGAAAGTCGGCTTATACGCGCGGTCCGCTTCCCCGGGCAGCGGCTGCGAAGCTTTTTTCTTATTCGCGATATCCCAGAGCCAAGTCGCGCCGTTGCGGTCGGTCGCCGCAAGCAGTTTTCCGTCGGGGCTGAAGCTCACGTCCTCGACGGAAATGTCGCTCCCGGTGTCTTCAACGAACAAAACCTGGCCGGAACGGTTGTCGACTACGACAAAGCCTAAGAGCGAGTTCGCCACTAGGTACTGTCCCTGCGGGCTCCAGGCCAGGCCATTCGGAGCGGGAGAGCGCAGCTGCGTGCGGGTAAGCCGCCCGGAATCGAGGTCGGTCACCAAAATGTCCCTGCGCTCACCTTGGCCAGCAAGCGTCGCAATCCTGCGCCTGTCCGGGCTCAGCTGGTGAAGGGAGGTTTCGTACGGCTTGATCCTGGGACCGGCGTAACCGGCCGGTCTCACTTCTCCCAGATTTTTCCAATTTCCAGAGCGATCCAGCTCGACGAGCTGTACGCTGCGGTCGAGCAGCACGGTGGCGGAGACTGCACTCGCAGCTTGGGCCTGCTGCCAATAGAGCTCACCGTCGTTCGTCGCGACGCGCTTGCCCGTCACCGTTTCGTGAACGAATGTCTTGCGATCGCTGGTAATAGCAGCCAGCAATGTGCCATCCGGAGACCAGCGACCATCGATGATCGGACCTCCGCCGACGATTTCGAACTCGTCACGACCGGTCTGAACATCAACCACGCGGGCTTTGGGTTGCCTATCGGCAATGAACATGCGCTTTCCATCCGGCGCGAAGGCAATTCCGACCGGGGCGCTGAGGTCATAGCTTCCCTCCGTTATCTTGATTTGCCGCATGGGGAGCTTGGCCACGTTCACCCGTAGGGCCGTGGTCGCTGCCCGCGTCGGAGCACGAGCCAATGCCTCCAACGCGCGTACGGTGCCCAGCTCAGGGTCGCTGTCTGCGAGTGCCATGGACTGATTCGCAAGTTGCAGCGACGTTGCGGAGCTCCTCTGAACTTCGGCCAAGTACAGCAATCCGCCGAGGACTGCGAGGCCGGCCGCCGACGCCCCGCTCCATGCGACCCGCTGTCGAAACCGGCGACGGCGCTCCCGCTCTTCGATCTCGGCGCGGCTGCATCCATAGATGTCTGCCAGCAGCTTGAACCATGCGCCCCGCCAATGGGAGGATCCGATCCGGTCCGCTGCGGGATCAAATCCGCGATAGTCGCTGGCGAGCGGCAGCTTCAGCATTTCGTACAATGCAGGCGGAAACGCCATTTCTGCTTCGGTTGCCGGCGTCGCTTCATGGTTCGGTACCCCGGCAATCAGCACCGGCACGATGTCGGCGCCGGTGTGGGACTCGGCAAATCGTCGGATCTCGTCGTCGACGAATTTGCTGCGATGGGCATGCGGCGAGCAAATGACGAGAAGCCGGCGCGATCCGCGGAGATGTCGATCAATCGATGCGTAGTATTCGGTGCCGGTCAGGTCTTCGGTGTCGCGAAATACGTTGAGGCGGCGACGGGGGGCATTCAGCCCTCTTGGCGGCGTATACTTTTGCAACGCTTTGTGCAGCGCCGTCGCAAACAGAGTATCCTTCCTCGAATAGCTGATAAAAATGTCGTGTGCGGTCTCAATCGCGTCCAGCTTCGCGGGGGATCGCACGTCGACATTGTCCGCCATGAGCTCGCCTCATGAGAGCCAGCTCGCCGGCGGACGTTCAAGATGACAGGTCAGTCGACGCCACTGCGGCAGCTGCAGCGCGCCGATGCAATCCAGTCGGCCCCGGTCCGGCGCGGCGAACTGCTTATACTAGCGCATCTCCGCTGTCGACGTGCTGATCGGGCGTGCCACGACCCGACATGGTCGACAGGGCGCAGGTCATCCGCCCCACGGCAAGGGAGCCGTGACCGTGGTCGCGGGCGGCCTTCGGACCGCCGCCATTGACTCTATGTTCTCTTTTTGTTCTCATGGCCCGAAATCGAGGAGCCGGACATGAGATCGACAGAGGGTACGCAACGGCCTGCCGCCGACGCGGCTGCCTTGCTGGAAGCGGAGGTCGATGAAGCCATTGCGATATGCGGTGGGGATGCCCGCGCGGCGCTCCGCGCGACGGAGTGCATCGTCGTTTGCTGACGGCGGGGCGGCGCCTCTATGGCGGCGACGACCTTGATGGTCTCCAGCATTGTCGCGACCAGCGTGGACGCGATCCGATAATAGCTGAAGCGGCGCTCGCGAACGACAGTCAGAAGCCGCGCGGCGACCAGCTTGCTCAGGTAGCCGCTCGCCGTCGAGCGAGAGACATTGGCGCAGTAAGCAAGCTCAGTGGCCGTCAGCGACTGGCCGCCCATAAAGGCGTCAAGTATCGTCGCTCGCGCAGTGTCACCTGCGAGAGCGGCCACTTCCACCAGATTTGCCCCGCGACCATCCTTAACCCTATCGCTGATACCGGAAGCGCATGAATCGAAAGCAGTTCGGCATGGGCCGAACTGTTCGCGCGAGACAATTGCGAACCTCGCAGCAAGAATGCGCTGCGACCTGGAAGCTGGCATCAAGCGCACTGCCATACGCGTCGAGTCGATTTCGACTTATCTCGAACGACGCTGCCAGGGTCCAATCCATCCAGTGATTGTCACTGGCGAAACCGTTCATGGTGTTGATCGCAGTCATTGCCGCGGGCGCCGATCTGCTGCGACATGGGTTCTTCAGTTGACGGGCTTACCGGTACCGCTGCGGTTGGTTCGTCAGGTGCCGCCGCAACGTCGCGAAGTTGCGTCGGAGGCGGTAACAGGGGCTTGAGGGGCGAGCAGGCCCTCGATTTTACGCCGGAGAAGCAGGCAAGTCAGCCGCCGGACATCGCGCTCGCTTGAGGTGCAAAAAGCCGCTTGAACAATGGAGGATGCAAATGCCCAAAGGCTACTGGGTGACCACCTATCGCTCCATCAAGGATCCGGACAAGCTCGCAGCTTATGCCAAGCTCGCACCGGTCGCGCTTGCTCCTTTCGGCGTAAAATATATCGTGCGTGACGTCGCCGCCGCTGCGTCCGAAGCCGGGATTAAGCAGCGTGTGGTGATCAGCGTGTTCGACAGCGTGGCAGAGGCCATCGCCGCACATGACAGCCCGGCCTATCAGGCCGCGGTTAAAGTCCTGGGCGACGGCGCCGAACGGGACGTGCGGATTGTCGAAGGGCTGGAATAGAGTTTTTCGTCGACTTGGCGGCCGGGTACCGCGACCCGACATGGTCGACAGGGCGCAGCTCATCTGTCCTGCTTGAGGAAACCGTGATTGCGGTCGAGGGCGGCCTCCCGGTAGCCTCCCGGCCCGCTGCGATTGACTTTATGTTCTCTTTCTGTTCTCATGGCGCGAAACGGGGGGAGCCAGACATGAGCTCGACAGAGGGCATCCAACGGCCTGCCGCCAACGCGGCGGCCTTGCTCGAAGCGGAGGTCGACGAAGCCATCGCGGTATGCGGCGGGGATGCCCGCGCGGCGCTCCGCGCGACGCTTTTCGCAAATTCATACCTCGAGGCCGAGGTCGAGCGATTGACCAACGCAATCCCGAGCGGTCTTGCCGGCGGGCGGATCCGCAAGCCTTCCGGGAAATTTCGCATGTGAACGGTCGGGATGGAAACGACAGCCACCATCCTCCACGCCGACCTCGACGCCTTCTACGCCTCGGTGGAGCAGCTGCTCGACCCCTCTTTGCGCGGCAGGCCCATCGCGGTCGGCGGCGGGGTCGTGCTGGCCGCCTCATACGAAGCGAAAGCCTTCGGCATCCGCGGCGGCATGCCGGGCCGGCGGGCTCGTGAGCTCTGTCCGCAGCTGATCTTCGTCGGACGGCCATTTTGAGGATTACCAGCGGCTGGGCGATGCCGCCATCGACGTGCTCAATGATTTCACGCCGCTGGTCGAGCGGATCTCCATCGACGAGGCCTTCGCCGACGTCGCGGGATGCACCCATCTGTTCGGCCCGCCGGCCGAGATCGCCATTGCGATCCGACGCCGGGTGCGGGCGGAGCTCGGCCTTCCCATCTCGATCGGCGTCGCCCGCACCAAGCATCTGGCGAAAATTGCCTCGCAGGTGGCCAAGCCCGACGGACTGGTGGTTGTCGATCCCGCCGCCGAGCTCGACTTCCTTCACGATCTGCCGGTCGAGCTGATGTGGGGCGTGGGCCCGGCCACCAGGGCGCGGCTCGCCGGGATCGATGTCCATACCATCGGGCAGCTGGCGAGGATGCCCGGATGGTCGCTCGAGCGGGTGCTTGGTCCGTGCCGCAGGAGAGAAGCTCACGGCGCTGGCGTGGAATCGCGATCCGCGGGAGATCAGGATCCATCGTCGCGGCGCGATCGGCCGGAGCCCAGTCGGCGCTCGGCCGGAAGCCTGCCGACGAGCGGATCTTCCGGCCCACGCTGCGTCACCTGTCGGACCGTGTCGCCACCCGACTGCGGGCGAAATGCCGGCCCGGACGAACCGTGACGGTCCGCGTTCGCTTCGCCGACCTGCGTTCGGTCACCCGCTCGGTCACGCTCGATGCGCCGATCTCGGCGACCGCGATCCTGGCCGAGATCGCCGAGGAGCTGGTGCGCGCGTGTGCTCGCGGATCACCCCGAGGAGAGGACCATCTCGCTGCTGGCGATCTCGGTGTCGCACCTCGAGACCGACTGGGACGTGCAGCTGGAGCTTCCGCTCGGGCTTGGCGATGAGGAGCGCCGGCCCGGCACCAGGCGAGGCATGGCGCGGTGGACCGCCGACCGCGCCGTCGACACGATCCGCGATCGTTTCGGCTGGGAGGCGGTCGGATACGGCTCGGTCGCGCTGGGACTTTCGCGCTCCGTTCCCGACGCGTTTCGCGAGCTCGCCGAAAAGGAACTCTGATCCGCTACGCTTGCCGCGCATGACGCCTTCGTGGCGGATGTTTCGCACTTGGCGGAAAGGGTCCGGCGCGGCCGTGCCGGACGCTCTTTGTGGTTGCGTTCCCCCCCCCCCCCCCATTCTGTTCCATCTTTGTTCCATGCGCGGGGGCATGTCACGACGCTGGTTGATCGGAGGCATGGCGGCATTTGCCGTCGCGGCGCCGGCCGCGAGGGTGCTCGCGGACAGTGCCTCGCGACGAACGATACGCTTCGAGGACGGCCTGGCGGCGTTGTTCAGGCGCGGCGACGTCAACATTTTCATGCTGATGGCGTTGGCGCATCGGGGCGGTTTCGCCGACCGTCTGCCGACGTGGCTGGCACTATCCCGGCAGGATGGTCTCCGCTCCAAGGCCGAGAGCCTCCGACGATTGTTTGAGGCGCTTGCGAGCGGCAACGCAGAGAAGATCGAAGCGGCGCTGCGCGACCCCGCCGTATCGAGCCTGACTGTCAACCTGTCCGTGGCACTCAGGGGCAAAGAGCTGGCCAGTGCGGACTGGCTGGACCGTGCTCTGGCAAGTGTCGTCGCCCCGCTGACGCTGCTCGGCCGCGGCGATCTGCTGGCGCGCCTCCATGCAAACTCGCTCCGCCGCCTCGGAGCCGGCACCGGATCCGTGCTGACCGCAACTGCCGCGGTCGGCCTTGCCGAGGCGGGAGACTGGCATCACGTGCTGGAAATTCTGGATCACGCGCGCCGGGCGGGCAGCATCGAGATCGAACTCGGATCAGGAATCCCTGCTTTGGAAATATGCCTATCTCCACCGCCGGGTCGACGCCGTGCTGCCGGAATTGACCGGGATGCCGTTTCGCGGCGACGCGCCGGATCTGCTTGCGCAACGGGCGTGGCGGCACAAGGCGTATCGAATCCGTTCCGGGGCCACCGGCATCGTCATCCCGGCCATCGAGGGCGAGCGGCCGCCCGGTTATCTCGAGGCTGCCGCCATGCAGATCGCAGAGCTCGCATACGATGCGTCGGCGGCCGCGCACGTCCGAAACCTGCGGCGCGCTCTGAAACCCGTGGAGATGGTCGATGAGAGAAGCGGCATCACCACCACGTACCTGCCGCAGCCGTTCGCCACCGCCGAGGCGCAGATTGCCGCTCATCGCAAGGATCTCGTCAAGGCCAGAATTCTGGCAGAGGTTCCATCGGTCAGCATCGGGTCGCAGATCGTCCTGGAAAACCCGCGCACCACCGTCATCGACGCGTTTCTCCATGAGGGCGACTGGCGCAGTGCGGTCGATATCGTGAAAGCGGTGCCTCGCGGTCCCGGCCGCGATCTCGAGGACGAGTGGATCTACAGCCGTCTGGCGGTGGCGGCCGCATGGGGCGGCGACGATGCAGCGGCCGCCGCCCTCCTCACCATCGCGAGGGTCATGGCCTTCGCCAAGCTGCCGGAGCAGGACCGTGGCCGCGCGGATGACAGCCATCTGGCAATCGAGACCATGCTTGCTGGTGTGCGCGAGGGCCTGCTTCCGCGCCAATACCTTCACGTGCTTTCGCCGGCATTCGATTGAACGCTCGGCCTGTCGCCGCGGCCCCTTTCAAACAAACCCAACTCATCGCAGGTGGTGCGCTTCGCCACGCGCAATCCCGTCAGGCGAAAATTTCCCATGTCAAGCTGCGCTTGAACTCGTTCAGCACCTCTATACATCATCCAAGACCATGTCCGCCCGCCACCAGATCCGCACGGACGAAGCGGCGCGGCGCCAGCCGGCTGGGGACGATGACGATCCCGGCGTCGGCGCGCAGATCCGTGCCATCCGCACGCAAAAACATTTGACGCTGGCCGCCCTCGCAAGCCAGGTCGGCATCACCCGCAGCGCGCTGTCGCAGATCGAGCGCAACCAGGCGAACCCGACGCTGGGCACGCTGAAAAACATCGCCTCGGCGCTCGGCATGACCATCGGCCAGTTTTTTCCCTCGCCGTCGGCGCCGGTGCGCGTGGTGGTGCGGGCGGGCGAGCGCAAGCGGTTGTCGCCGCGGCGCGGCATCACCTACGAGCTGCTCACCCCCGATCTCGGCGGGCGCATCGAGTTCATCCTCGGCACCTACGAGCGCGGCGTCACCAGCGGCGACGAGGCGTTGTCCTACGCGGCGGAGCAGTGCGGACTGGTGCTGCAGGGAAGCGCCGAGGTCCATCTCGCCGACACCGCCTACCGGCTCGAGGCCGGCGACAGCATCCGTTTCGACTGCTCGATCCCGCACCGCATCGTCAATACCGGACGGAGCAAATTGCAGTGTCTGTGGGCGATCACGCCGCCGACCTTTTGAGCCAGCCGGCTCGCCGCTCGGTCGTCATCGAGGAGGCCGCCCTCGACGACTGGCTGCACGACGGCATGACGGTGGCGCTCGGCGGTCTCGCCACTGCCTGTCACGCCATGGTGGCGGTCCGCCACATGATCCGCCGCGGCTTGCGCGATCTCACCGTGATCGGCTCGCCGGTGGGCGGGCTCGATGTCGACCTCTTGATCGGCGCCGGCTGCGTCCGCAAGGTGATCTGTCCCTATGTCGGCGCCGAGGCGCTCGCCCCGATCGGGCCGTTCTTCCGCGCCGCCGCCGAGCGCGGCGAGATCGAGGTCTGGGAGTGCGACGAGGGGCAGTATTACACCGGCCTGCAAGCCGCCGCCCAGATGCTGCCGTTCCTGCCCTGCCGGGGCGGCGTCGGCACCTCTTTTCCCGAGCTCAATCCCGACCTGAAAACTTTTCGCGACCCGGTGCGCGGCGAGACCCTGCTCGCGGTGCCGGCGATCGAGCCCGATCTCGCGCTGCTGCACGCCGCCTGCTCCGACCCGTTCGGCAACGTCCAGTTCGTCGGCACCGGCTATGCCGACCGGCTGCTGTGGCGCGCCGCCGACCGCACCCTGGTGCAGGTCGAGCGCATCGTCGCCAACGAGCAGATCCGCCAGCGGCCGGAGCACACCGCGCTTCTCGCCTCCGCGGTGCTCAGGGCGCCGTGGGGCGCGCACCCGTTCTCCAGCCCCGGCCTCTATCTCGAGGACCGCCAGCATATCGCCGAGCTGGTCGAGGCCGGCCGGACGTGGGCGCGCAGCGGCGACCGCGGGCCGTTCGAGGCCTATCTCGACCGCTACGTGCGTGCGCCGGAAAACCACATCGCGTATCTGGAGCGCGTCGGTCTCTCCCGCCTCCTTTCGCTCGACGAGTACGCCGGATGACGCCGACCACCCGGGAGATCATGGCGGCCTTCATCGCCCACGACATCGGCGACGGCGAGGAAATTTTTGTCGGCACCAACCTGCCGGTCATCCGCGCCGGCGCCCTGCTGGCGCATCTTCACCACGGCCCGAACATGCGGGTGATGCTCGCCCACACCCGCACCAATCTCTACAATGCGCCCGTCATGGAGCATTTCGAGATGCTGACCGACTGGCGCGCCGGGCGCTGGGCGGAAGGTTTTTTCAACGACAACGACATCGTGCTCTACCAGAAGAGCCGCCGTCACGCGGTGTTCTTCGTCGGCGCCCTGCAGGTCGATCCGTTCGGCAACACCAACTTGATCGGGCTCGGGTCCGACCCGAAGCGCCTCAAGCTGCGCGGGCCCGGCGCCATCGCTACCACCACCAACGCCAGCTATGCGGACCGCTTCTACATCTTCCTCAACGAGCACTCGCCGCGGGTGTTTGTCCCGCGCTGCGACTGGGTGAGCACGGTCGGCTGGCACGAGGGCGGTGCCGATGCGCGCGCAAAGCTCGGCCTGCCGGGCGGCGGCCCGCGCTACTGCATCACCCCGCTCGCCGTGCTCGATTTCGAGCCCGGGAGCAAGCGGATGCGGCTCGCCTCGGTGCATCCCGGCGTCGCCGTCGAGGATGTGGTCGGCCGCACCGGGTTCGAGCTCGTCGTGCCCGAGAAAGTGCCGACGACCGAGCTGCCGAGCGCCGAGGAGCTGGGAATCCTGCGGCGCCGCGTCGATCCGCACGGGCTGCTGCGATCGTGAGCGCCGCCGCCCAAACCCGCGGCGTCCGGCTCGAGGTCCGCGAGCTGAGAAAAACCTTTGGCGGCACCCATGTGGTCGACGATGTTTCGTTCGCCATCGAGGGCGGCGGTTTTCTCACCCTGCTCGGCCCCAGCGGCTCGGGCAAGACCACGACCTTGCGCATGATCGCCGGGTTCGAGGAGCCGACCCAGGGGCGCATTCTGGTCGGCGGCGAGGACATCGGCGACAAGCCGCCGCAGCGCCGCAACATCGGCGTCGTATTCCAGCAATATGCGCTGTTTCCCCATTTGACCGTCTTCCAGAACGTCGCCTATCCGCTGGAGATGCGCCGCCTTGCCAGGCGCGACATCGCGGGCCGCGTCGCCCGCACGCTCGAGCTGGTGCAGCTGACCGGCTTCGAGGCGCGCTATCCAAAGCAGCTGTCCGGTGGCCAGCAGCAGCGGGTGGCGCTCGCCCGCGCCATCGTGTTCGAGCCGCCGCTGCTCTTGATGGACGAGCCGCTCGGCGCGCTCGACAAGCGGCTGCGCGAGCTCATGCAGGTCGAGGTGCGTCATCTGCAGCGCCAGCTCGGCATCACCACGGTGTCGGTCACTCACGACCAGGTCGAGGCGCTGATGATGTCCGACCTCATCGCCGTGCTCGACGGTGGCCGCCTGCAGCAGATCGGCCCGCCGCTGGAGGTCTACCGCCGGCCCGCCAATCAGTTCGTCGCCGATTTCATCGGCGAGTCGAACCTGCTGTCCGGCACGCTGGAAAGCGCCGGCAGCGGCAGCGCCTTCGTCTCGCGCAACGGCCTGCGCGTGCGCATTCCCGAGGCGCGCGGCGGCGCCGCTCATCTGGTGGTGCGGCCGGAATATCTGTGTCTCGGGGCGCCTGCGGAGGGAAAAGCCAACCGCTACCGCGCCGAGGTGCTGGAGGTCCTGTACGTCGGCGACCTCGTAAAATACCGCCTGCTCGTCGATGAGCGCGACGAGCTGTTTGCCAAGGCACTGGCAGCGCGCGCCGGCCCATGCTGGAGCGCGGGGTCACACCTGACCGTCGGGTGGGACCCGGCCGATTGCCTCACCGTCAACGACTGAGCTCCTGAGGAGGAAAGCATGCACACACTGATCACGCGTCGCCGCCTGCTCGCCACCACCACCGCCGGAACCGCCGCGCTGGCGATGCCGTCGATCATCACCGGCGCCAGGGCCGCGGCGAACGAGCTCGTCTTCGTGGGGTTCGGCGGCTCCTATCAGGAGGGCCAGACCAAGGCGATGTTCGAGCCGTTCGAGAAGGAGACCGGCATCAAGGTCGTGCAGACGACCGGCGTCGATCTCGCCAAGCTGCAGGCGCAGGTCCAGAGCAAGAACACCGAATGGGACCTGATCTCGCTGCCCGACCGGCAGCGCTTTACCGCGGTGCGCGACGGGTTGCTGCAGAAGCTCGATTACAAGGTCATCGACGCCCGCGACACCATGCCGGCGCTGGTCACCGACCATGCCGTCGGCGCGGTGACGATCCCGATGCTGCTCACCTATTCGACGAAAGCCTATCCGACCCCCGACAAGGCGCCGAAGACCTGGCTGGATTTTTGGGACGTCAAGAAAGTCCCCGGACCCCGCGGCATGTACAATGCGCCGCCCTATATCCTGGAGTTCGCGCTGATCGCCGACGGCGTGCCCAAGGACAAGGTCTACCCGATCGATGTTCCCCGGGCGTTCAAGAGCCTCGACCGCATCAAGTCGGGCGTCAGGGTGTGGTGGTCGCAGTTTCCGCAGCCAGGCGTCCTGCTCAACAGCGGCGAGATCACCATGACGCCATGGACGCGTGGAATCTCCCTCATCCTGGAAGGCCAGCCGCTGGGCGTCAGCTACGAAGGCGCGGCGCTGACCTTCGAGTCCTGGGTGGTGCCGACCGGCGCGCCGCATGCCGAGAACGCCATGAAGTTCATCAACTGGGCGCTCCAGGCGAAACCGCAGGCGGAACTCACCAAATACATCGCGTTCGGCCCGACCAACAAGAATGCCATGCAGTACGTCAACCCGAAGCTGGTGCCGCTGCTCTCCTCGACGCCCGAGAACATCGAGAAAGGCTTCTTCCTGTCCGGCGACTGGTGGGGCCCGAACCTGGAGAAGGTGACCGAGCAGTGGAACGAGTGGAGGCTTCAGTAGCCATGAGTCCCATCCTCTACGAGGCCAAGGGCAGCATCGCCCGGATCACCATCAACCGGCCCGCGGCGATGAATGCCTATGATTTCGAGACGGCCCGCCTGATGGCAGACCGTCTCGCGGAGTTCGACACCGATCCGGCGCTCAGGGTCGCGATCATCACCGGCAGCGGGAACAAGAGCTTTTGCGCCGGTGCTGATCTCAAGAAGATGCACGGCGGCTCGCATGCTGGCGGGATCGGCGAATTGTGGAATTCCGAGCTGCAGCAGCGGCTCGGGCAGCGCCTCCAGGTGGCCAAGCCGCTGATCGCCGCGATCAACGGCTATTGCCTGGCCGGCGGCCTGGAGCTCGCGCTCGGCTGCGACATCCGCATCTGCTCCACCACGGCGTCCTTCGGCGCGCCCGAGGTGCGGTGGAGCATTCTCCACGGGTTCGGGGCGATGCGCCTGCCGCGCACGGTGCCGATGTCGGTCGCGATGGAGATGCTGCTGACCGGCGAGCGCATCGACGCGCGCCGCGCCCACGAGGTCGGCCTGGTCAGCCGTGTGGTCGAGCCCGCGGCGCTGCTGCCCACCGCCGAGCAGATGGCGGAGAAAATCGCGCAGAACGGCCCGATCGCGGTCCGCATCATCAAGGACCTGGTGCTGCGCGGCCTGCATGCCCACCCTGACGAGATGCTGCGCTACTACGCGGCGGTGACCGCCCTCATCCACGAGACCGAGGACGCCAAGGAGGGGCCGCGCGCGTTCTCCGAGAAGCGGACGCCGCAGTTCAGGAACCGCTGATCGGCATGCCCCATCCGCTCGATGCCTTCTTCAATCCGGCTAGTGTCGCGGTGATCGGTGCCTCGACCGTCCTGCACAAGGCGGGCGGGCGCCGCTGGCGCACCATGGTCGAGGCGGGATTCTCCGGCCCGCTCTATCCGATCCATCCGTCGGCGCGGGAAATCCTCGGATACCGGGCCTACCCCTCGCTGCGCGAGGTCCCTGGGCCAGTCGAGCTGGCGGTCGTCATGGTGCGGCCCGATCTGGTCAGCGGCGTGATCGACGACTGTGCGGCGCTCGGCGTGCGCGGCGTCGTGATGATCACGGCCGGCTTCGGCGAGACCGGGCCTGAGGGCAAGCAGCAGGAGCAAGAATTCGTCGAGACCTTGCGCCGGGCCGGCGCCCGCATGATCGGGCCGAACTGCGCCGGCATGTTCAGTGCCTCCGGACGGGTGAATGCGCTCGGCTGGGGCGTGCCGAGCGGGCCGGTCGCCGTGATCTCGCAGAGCGGCAACATGGCGCTGAGCTTCGCCCAGCTCGCCCGCCACAAGGGGCTCGGCTTCTCGAAACTGGTCGCCGTCGGCAACGCCGCCGACGTGCGGATCCCCGAATACCTGGATTACTTTTTCGACGATCCGGACACGCGGGTGGTGGTCGCCTATCTGGAAGGTTTTCAGCCGGGCGAAGGACGCCGGCTCATGGAGCTGATGCGGTCGCATCCGACGCCGAAGCCGGTCGTCGTCATCAAGCCCGGCGCCACGACCAGCGGCAGGCGCGCCGCGCTGTCTCACACCGGCGCGCTGGCCGGCGAGCACCGCGTCGTCGAGGCCGCCTTCAGGCAATGCGGAATCCTGCAGGTCGCCGAGAGCGACGACGCCTGGGATGCCGCCCTGGCGCTGGCGCAGGCGCCGCCGCTGTCGCGAGGCTCGATCGTCGTCATCTCGGACGGCGGCGGGCACGCCACCATCGTATGCGAGAGCGCCGAGCGGCTCGGGCTCGATGTCCCGGAGCTGGGCCCAGCCACCCGCGCGCGCCTGGCCGCCATCCTTCCGCGCCGCAGCGCCATCGGCAATCCGGTCGATTTTGCCGGCGTCGCCGAGGAGGAGCCCGAGGTGGTGCCCCGCGTTCTCGACGCCTGCCTGCAGGACCCGGAGATCGGCGGCGCCATCCTGGCCGGCCATTTCGGCGGATATGTCAAAATCGCCACGGCGGAGCTCGGCCGTCGCGAGGAGGTTGTGGCCCACCAGATCGTCGACACGGTCCGCCGTCACGGCAAGCCCGTCATCGTCCACACCATCTATGCTGGCGAGCCATTGCCGGCGCTGGAGACTTTTGGTGCCGCTGGGCTGCCGACCTACCGGTCGCTCGAGGCCGCGGCCAAGGCGATGGCTGCGCTGCGCCAGGCGCCGGCCCGGTCAGGCGCCCGGACAGCAGCGCGGCGTTCGGTGCCGGATCGGGCCGAGGCCGCGCGCATCATGGGGCTCGCGACGGGGTCGGAGCAAAAACTCCTGCTGGAGCCCGAGGCGCGGTCGTTGCTCGCCGCCTACGGAATCCCGGTCCCCGCCTTCCACGTCGGCGCCACGCCCGAGGACAGCGCCGCGGCGGCACGCAGAATCGGCGGCCCGGTCGCCATGAAGCTCGTCATGCCCGGGCTCGTTCACAAGACCGAGGCCGGCGGCGTCGTTCTCGGCGTCGCACCTGACGACGCCGCACGCGCCCATCGAAAACTGATGGAGCGCGCCGGTCCTTGCCGGCAGGGCAGCGCCCGCGTGCTCGTCACCGGCATGGTCGCCGACGCGGTCGAGGCCGTCGTCGGGGTTTTTCGCGATCCCCAGTTCGGCCCGGTCGTGATGTTCGGGCTCGGCGGCATCTGGGTCGAGGCTCTTGCCGACGTGGCGTTCCGGCTGGCGCCGCTCGACGCAGACGATGCCCGCGCCATGATCGCCGAGATCCGCGGGCGCGCCCTGTTCGGCCCGCTGCGCGGCAAGCCGGCACGCGACATGGAGGCGGTGGTCGACGTGCTGGTGCGGGTCGGCGAGCTCATCAGCGATCACGACGACATCGTCGAGCTCGACGTCAATCCGCTGTTTCTCCTGGAGCGGGGCGTCGCCGTCGGGGATGCCCGGATCGTGCTGGGCTGAACGCCATGCGCCAGTTGCTGCGCAGCCCGCTGATCCTGCTCGGTCCGCCGCTGGCCTTCCTGATCGTCGTCTTCATGATCCCGCTCGTCCGGGCAATCTGGGGCAGTTTCTTCGCTCCGGATTTCACCCTTCAATACTATGCCCGCGCCTGGAATGTCCCGGTCTACGGCCGTGTGTTCTGGATCACCCTGCAGATCAGCGTGATGACGACCGTCGGCTGCGTCCTGCTCGGCTATCCGGCCGCCTATTTCCTCGCCTCGCTGCGCCCGCGCACACGCCAGCTGCTGCTGCTCTGCGTCATCGTGCCGTTCTTCGTCTCGGTGCTGGTGCGCAACTATGTCTGGATGATCCTGCTGCAGGACACCGGGCTGGTGAACCGGGCGCTGCTGTCGGCGGGCCTCGTCGAGGAGCCGCTGCACCTCATGTACAACCAGTTCGGCGTCGTCGTCGCCATGGTCAACATGCTGCTGCCCTACGTGATCTTTCCGGTCCTCTCCGCCCTGCTGGCGATCCCGCCCGAGCTCGGCCAGGCGTCGAAAAGCCTCGGCGCAGGCGCCTTGCGCACCTTTCAGCGCATCACGCTGCCGCTCTCGCTGCCAGGCGTCGCGGCCGGCGGCCTCCTGGTGTTCATCATCGCGCTCGGCTTCTTCATCACGCCGGCCCTGCTCGGCGGTCCCAAGCAGATGATGGTGTCGAACCTGATCGAGTTCAGCGTTCGCCAGGTGCTGAACTGGCCGTTTGCCTTCGCGCTCGCCAATGCGCTCCTGATCGGCACGCTGGTGCTCTATGCGGTGCATGTCCGCCTGCTCGAAGGCCGGCTGCCGCGGGCAGGGCTGCCATGACGGCGCGCCGGGCCCGGCATCTGCTGGCGCGCGGCGCGCTCGGCCTGGCCGGCGGCGCCGTGCTGGCGTTCCTGGTCGTGCCGCTGGTGATGGTCATCCCGATGTCGTTCTCGTCGTCGATGGTGTACGAGCTGATCCCCAGTACCCCGAGCCTCACCCAGTATCGCCAGTTCTTCTCGAGCCCCGCCTGGATGCTGGCGCTGGCGCGCTCGCTGCAGGTGGCGCTCGGCACCATGATCGTGGCGACGGTCCTCGGCACTCTTGCGGCGTTGGGGCTTCGCGGGATGCGCCCGGCGCCCCGCCGCGTGCTCGAGGCCATCCTGATCGCGCCGCGCATCGTGCCGAGCATCGTCTTTGCGGTCGCCGCCTATTTCGTCTTCGCCTCCGCCGGGCTGGTCGACACCGTGACCGGCCTCGTCCTCGCCCACACCGTCATCGCCTTCCCGTTCGTCGTGGTGGTGGTGGGAAGCGCATTGATCGGGCTCGACCGCGCGCTCGAGGAGGCCTCGCTGTCGCTGGGCGCGAGCCCGGTCGAGACTTTTCGGCGCGTGACCTTTCCGCAGATCCGGCTCGCGGTGTTCGGCAGCGCGCTGTTCGCCTTCAACGTCTCGTTCGACGAGGTCATCGTGACGATGTTCATCAGCGGCGTGCGGGTCAAGACCCTGCCGGTCAAGGTCTGGGATGCGCTGCTCTACGAGATCACCCCGATCCTTCCGGCGATCTCGACCGTGATCATCCTGACCAGCCTGGTCGTCCTCACCCCGCTCCTCTTGTTGCGCCAACGGAATCGAGCCTGATGACCTATTTGACCGGCTTCACCTGCGTCGCCTGCCGCGCGACCTACGCGCCTGACCGCGACCTGCTGCTGTGCCCGGCCTGCCAGAACCTGCTCGAGGCCGAGTACGACTACGACCGCCTGGCGCGCGAGGTCGACCGCGACGCGCTCGCGGCCCGGCAGAGCGACGTGTGGCGCTGGCTCGAGCTGATGCCGGTGCTCGATCCGGACAAGATCGTCACGCTCGGCGAGGGCGGCACGCCGCTGCTTCGCGCCGACCGGCTGGCGCGGTCGATCGGCGTGCGCGAGCTGTGGCTGAAAAGCGACGCGACCGCGAACCCGACCGGCTCGCTGAAGGACCGCTCGATCACGGTCTCGGCCACCAAGGCGCGCGAGTTCGGCTACCGCACGCTCGCCTGCGATTCGACCGGCAACAAGGCGTCATCCGCGGCCGCCTACGCGGCCCGCGCCGGGCTCGGCGCCGTGGTGTTCTGCCCGCACGACACGCCGCTGCCGAAAATGGCCCAGGCGATCTTCTTCGGAGCGCGCCTGATCCGTGTGCGCGGGCACTATTCCGAGATCAACGCCATGTACCGGCGCCTGATCGGGACCGGAGGCTTGAAATGGTACGACTGCGGCACCGACAATCCGTTCCGTTACGAAGGCAAGAAGACCTACGCCTACGAGATCGCGCAAGCCCTGGGCTGGCGCGCGCCCGATCGCGTCGTGCACCCCGCCGCCGGCGGCATGTCGCTGGCGAAGACCTGGAAGGGTTTTGGCGAATTGCAGCGCCTGGGCTGGTGCGCGGGCTTGCCGAAGATGACGGTCGCCCAGGCGGCGGCCTGCGGCCCGATCGCCGGCGCCTGGGAGCGCGGGGACGCGACGATTACGCCGGTCGAGAGACGGCCGACGATCGCCAGCGCGGTCGCCGCATCCGATCCCGGCCTGCTCGGCCAGCGCGCGCTCGATGCGGTGCGCGCCTCGAACGGCGCGGCGGCCGCGGTCACCGACGAGGAAATCCGCCAGGCGATGCGCGACCTCGCCTCCGAGGGGCTGTTTGTCGAGCCGAGCGGCTCGGTCGGCCTCGCCGGGCTGCGCCGCCTCGCCGAAAACGGGCAGGTGGGGCGAGACGAGTCCGTGGTGTGCGTGCTCACCGGATCGGGCTTCAAGGATTTCGACCGCGCGCTGGAGATGGTCAGCATTCCCGAGCGCGTGGTGAGCGGGTTCGACGAGATGCTGGCAGCCGCCAGGGAGGATGCGTGATGGCGATCGAGGACGAGCTTGCGGCGCTGGGATTGAGCCTGCCGGACCTGCCGGTTCCGGTCGGCAACTACACGCCGGCGGTGCGGGTCGGCAACCTGGTCTTCACCTCCGGGCAGACCGCGCGCATCAACGGGGTGCGCCGCTATGTCGGCGTGATCGGCCGCGACGTGACGATGGACGAGGCCTATCTGTCGGCGCGCGACAGCGTGCTGAACTGCCTGGCCTGCGTGAAATCCGTCGTCGGCAGCCTCGATCGCATCGTCCGCGTGGTCAAGGTCCTCGGCTTCGTCAATGCGATCGACGGCTTCGAGCAGCAGCCGGCGGTGATCAACGGCGCGTCCGATCTGCTGGTCAAACTGTTCGGCGAGCGCGGCCGTCACGCCCGCTCCGCCATCGGCATCGGGTCGCTGCCGTCGAACGTCTCGGTCGAGGTCGAGCTGATCGTCGAGGTGGCGGGCTGAGCGGGCGTGCAAATTTTCGGGGAGCCGAGGCGGCGCGCCATGAGTATTTGCGCGCGTCTTATGCTTAACGCTTCGTTAATGCCCGCTCCGGATACTGCTCCAAAGGGAGAGCATCGTCATGAATCGACAGCAGCGGCGCGCGGCCGCCAAGCGGGACGATCCGCAAGCTCTGTACGCCCTCGGCCGGGTCCTGGAACGCAGCGGCAAGCCGGGAGAAGCGCAGGCGCGCTATCGCCAGGCCGTCGCCATCGAGCCGACGCTGCACCAGTCGCACAACAATCTGGCCAACCTGTTGCAGGCGCAGGGACTGCTCGCCGAAGCCGCCATCCATTACCGCAAGGCATTGGACTTCGCGCCTCGCGAAAGCATCTACCATAACAATCTCGGCAATACGGTTCTCGAACTCGGCCATCCCGCCGACGCCATCGAGCTCCTGCGCCAGGCGATCGCGCTCAGACCCGACTACTCGGAAGCTCATTACAATCTTGCCCGCGGTCTCCTTGCGCTCGGCAGGACCGACGAGGCGATCGGACATTACCAGCGGGCGCTGGAGATCAAGCCCGGCAATATCGAGGCGCGGATTGCCCTCGGCCAGGCCCTGGTCGACCAGGGCCGTGTGGTCGAGGCGCTCGATCATGCGGAGATTGCCTCGCGGTCGAGCCAGGACCCGTCCTTTCCGCTTCACCTCTATGGGGTCCTGCTGGCGCGCTGCGGCTGCGCCGATGGCGCCCGCATCTGCTGGACCGTCTGCCTGGAACGCGATCCGGAGGATCGCACCGGCGCCAGGTTGCTGCTTGCCGCCCTCGGCAAGGCGCCGATCCCGGACCGCGCCTCGAGCGCCCAGCTCGACGAGTTCTACGCCCGCCGCGCCAACTATTGGGATCAGGTCGCCGCCTCCGGCGAGGCGCGCGGCTACCGCGGCGCGGATCTGGTGGCGTCCACGCTCGGGCGCGTCGCCGGAGACGCCGGGCAGCTGGATGTCGTCGACGCAGGTTGCGGGACCGGGCTGGTCGGCGAGCTGATCGCCAAAAAGGCGCGGCGCCTCGTCGGCGTCGACGCCTCATGGCCGATGCTCGAGAAGGCCAGGGAAAAAGCCATCTATGGCGAGCTGCACCACGGCGATCTGATCGAGTTCCTCAACGATCGTCCGGACAATTTCGACGTCGTGACCTCGGCCGCCACCCTGATCCATTTCGGTGACCTGCGCCCTGCCTTCGAGGCGGCGGCCACGACCTTGCGCGACCGCGGTCTGTTCGTCTTCACGCTTTTTCCCAACGAGGACGACGAGAACGCCATCGCCGCGGGCGCCCTGGATGGGCACGCCCAGGGCGGCTGCTACCGGCATGGCGGCAATTACGTCGCCGGGCTTGCGGCCGCCACGGGCTTTGCGGTGGAAAGCCAGTGCCTCGACGTGCACGAATATTCCCACGGCACGCCCCGGATGGGCCTGGTCACTGCGCTCCGGCGGATGAGCCGGGAACAGGCATCGTCCTAGCCGGGCCGTCTCGACGCGGCCGTCACCAGGGGCGAACTGCTGCCCTCCTCGCGGGACATTTTCCGGACAGGCGGTATCCTCGTTCCGGAACACGCCCGGGAGGGACATGGATGGAAACCGCCACCAGCAGCGGCGTGCGCCTCGACGTCGATGGCGCCATCGCCAGAATCGTTCTCGACCAGCCCGAGGAGGAGAACCGGCTGACCGAGCCGGTGCTCCGCCGCCTCGCGGCGATCGCCGAAAATCTTCGCCACAGCGGCGATATCCATGCGGTCGTCATCCGCGGGCAGGGGACGGAGATTTTCTCCACCTGCGTGCTCAATCCGGCTTTGCGCGGCAGTCTCGCCAAGGAAGAGATCTTGCGCCTCGTCTTTCTCGCCAACGAGGTGTTCGACGCCGTCGAGGCGTTGCCGCAGATGGTCATTGCCGGCATCAACGGCCTCATCCGTGCCGGCGCGGTGGAGCTGGCACTCGCCTGCGACATGCGCGTCGCCGCCGCGCATGCAAAACTCTCCATGCCGGAGGCCCGCTGGGGCGGCTTTCCCGGCGCCGGAGGCCCGGTGCGGCTGCCGGCGATCGTCGGTTACGGCCGGGCGGCGGAGCTGATCTGCACGGGGCGCGAGATCGACGCCGAGGAGATGCTGCGCATCGGCCTCGTCGAGCGGGTGGCGGCGGGTGCCGACTTCGACCGCGTCCTCGATGATCTCGCGGTGAGCGTGGCGACGAGCGGTCCGCTCGCGACCCGCGGCGCCAAGCAGATCATGCGGGTGCGCTCGGCGGCCGGCTTCGGGGCGGCGCGAAAACTGTCGGATGCGCTGCGCCGGGCGCTGGAATACAGCGACGACGTCGACGAATCGATCCGCGCCCATCGCGAGGGACGGCGACCGAAATTCACCGGGCGCTGACGTTCGGATCGCCATCAGGTTGCAGCGCGCCTCGATGACGGCGCCGCCTCGGCTTCTCAATGCGGCGGCCGTTCGCTACGATCCGCCGCGACGAACCGCACAAACAAACGCCCGGGAGGACCAGGTGGCTCCACATCGCATCACGCTGCCGCTCGCCGCGACGCTCGCCGTCGCGATCGCGCTTGCCGGCGTGGCGCGCGCCGAGGACGCCAAGCTTGTCCCGGTGCGTGCCGCCTATGTGCCGGTGGTCACCTGGCTTCCCGCCTGGGTCGCCAAGGACAAGGGGATCTTTGCCCGGCACGGCCTCGACGTCACGCTGACGCCGATCCAGAACCTTTCTCTGCTGCCCGGTACGGTCGGCCGCCAGTTCGAGTTCGCCGCCTCGACGCCGCCCGATCTCATCAAGGCGGTGGCCGGCGGGCTCGACGTGGTCGCGGTCGCCGGCGAAGCCGTCGAGACCAAAGACAACCCCACCACCCACGTGATCGTGCGCGCCGATTCGTCCATCAGGACCGCGCAGGACCTCAAGGGCAAGGTGATCGCGGCGCCGACGCTGGGGGCGGTCATCCACGTCTCGGTGCTGCACTGGCTGAAGAAGAGCGGCGTCGATCCTTCCGCGGTGCGCGCCATCGAGGTTCCGTTCCCCAACATGGGCGACCAGCTCAAGGCCGGCAATGTCGACGCCATCGAGTCGCTGCAGCCGTTTGCCGGCCAGCTGATGGCTGCCGGCAATGTGGCGATCACCGACCCGCTGCTCTCGGTCGGCGACGAGGTGATCTTTCCGTTCTGGATCTCGCAGGGCGAATGGGCGCGAAAGAACCCCGCCGTGATCAAGGCGTGGATCGCCGCGCTCGAGGAGGCGAAAGCCTTCATGGACCAGAACCCGGCGGAGGCCCGCGCGGTCCTCGCCGCCTATTCGCGCCTGCCGCCCGCCGTGGTCGAGAAGGTGCCGTACCCGACCTACCGGTTCTCCATCCGGGCGGAGGAACTCCAGGTCTGGGTCGAGGTGCTCAAAGGTCTCGGGCAGCTGTCGTCGCCGGTCGACAAGTCGAAGCTGGTGGTGACGCCGCAGTGAGGGTCCGGCCAATGGCTGGACGCATCGGGCCTGCCCCGGATCTGGTGCTCGCCTGCCGGTCGGTCTCGGTGACCCTGCCGCACCAGCTGGGGCCGCGGCGGATTCTCGAAAACATCTCGCTCGACGTCCGGCGCGGCGAGTTCTTGACCGTGGTCGGGCCGTCCGGCACCGGAAAGACCACGCTGCTGCGCGTGCTCGGCGGGCTGACCCCGGCGACCTCGGGCTCGGTGCGGATCAACGGCGGCGAGATCGATGGTCCGCCGGACGGGCTCGTCATCGTGTTCCAGGACTATTCGCACGCGCTGCTGCAATGGCGCACCGTGGCGCGCAACGTCGGCTTCGGCATCGAGGGCAAGGTCGACCGCCAGGAGCGCGACCGGCGCGTCGCCGACGCGCTCCGCCTGGTCGGACTTGAGCGAAACGCCGACGACCATCCCTGGCAGCTGTCGGGCGGCATGCAGCAGCGGGTACAGATCGCCCGCGCGCTGGCGCTCGGGCCCGCGGTCCTGCTGATGGACGAGCCGTTCGGGGCGCTCGACGCCATGACCAAGGCGGCGCTGCAGGATGAGCTCATGCGCGTGCGCGACGAGACTGGCTCGAGCTTCGTCTTCGTCACCCACGACATCGAGGAGGCGGTCTATCTCGGCGACCGCATCGCGGTGATCCACGGCGCGCCCGGTCGCATCGATCAGACTTTCGAGATCGACCTGCCGAAGCCGCGCGACCAGATCGTCACCCGCGAGCTGCCGAGAATTCCTCGAGCTTCGCCACGCGGTGCACCAGGCGATCCGGCAGGAGCCCCATGGCTGACGTCGCCCGGCTGATCAGGCGAATCAATTTTCCGGGCCTGGCGACGATCGCCGGCTGCGTCGCCGTCTGGGAATTCGCCGTCCGCTTCGGGCTCCTGCGCTACGATAATCTGCCGGCCCCCTCCGTGGTTGCGGCGAGCCTGGTCGATCTCGCGGCCGGCGGCCAGCTTGCGGCCGAAGGACTGCAGACGCTGGAGGCGGTGCTCGCCGGCTGGGCGGTCGCGATGGCGGTCGGCGTATCGCTCGGCCTTCTGCTCGGCGCCTCGGCGGGGTTGCGCGGATGGTCGCTCGCCTCGATCGAGGTGCTGCGTCCGATGCCGGGCATCGCCTTCGTGCCGGTGGCGCTGCTGCTGTTCGGCTTCTCGCTCGAGACCGAGCTGATGATCATCGTGCTGCCGGCTCTCTGGCCGGTGCTGATCAACACCATGGGCGGGGTGATGGCGATCCACGCGCGGCTCAACGACGTCGGCCGCACGCTCCGGCTGCGGCCCGCCACGATCATTGCAAAAATCCTGCTGCCCGCCGCGATGCCGGCGATCCTGGTCGGCGCGCGCCTCAGCCTGACGCTGGCGCTGGTGCTCGCGGTCGTCGCCGAGATGGTCGGCAACCCGTCCGGCCTCGGCTATGCGGTGGTGCGCGAGCAGCAGGCGCTGCGGCCCGACCTGATGTTCGCCTATGTGGTGGCGATCGGCGGCCTCGCCGTGCTGCTCAACGGCGCGCTGGTGACGGCGGCGGCACTGGTCCCGGCGGCACGCCGGCGGGAGCCCGGCCGGTGAGCCGCCGCCAGCGCCTGCGTGCCGCCTTGCGGGCGATCCGCGCCAGCCTGCCTCCCCTGCGCGGGTTGCTGCCGCTGGTCGCCTGCCTGGTCGTCTGGCAGATCGCGCAGGGAGGGCCGTCGCCCTATTTCCCGGCACCGACCGAATGGTGGAAGGCCGCGCTGCAGCTCGCAGGTCGCGGCGACCTTTTTCCGGCGCTTGCCTCGACCATTGCCAGCTTTGCGGGCGGCCTTGTACTCGCCATCGCGATCGGCGCCACCGCCGGGCTCGTGATCGGCGTCTCGCCGCTCGCCGCCCGCGCGCTTGGGCCGCTGCTGGAATTCCTGCGCGGCATTCCGCCGCCCGTAACCGTGCCGATCGCGGCGCTGCTGATCGGCTACAACGAGACCATGAAGCTCACCGTGGTGGTGCTCGCCGCGGTCTGGCCGATCCTCTTGAACACGACGTCGGCGGTGCTGCACATCGACCCGGTCCTCGTCGACGTCGCCCGCTCGTTCCGTCTCGGTGCGCTCGCGCGAGCCCGCCGCATCATCGTTCCGTCGATCGTTCCGTCGCTGCTGCTCGGCATTCGCGTCGCCATCCCGCTCGCCATCATCGTGGCGCTGCTGGTCGAGATGCTGACCTCGCTGCCGGGCGTCGGCGCCCTGATGATCCGGTCGCAGCGCAATTTCCAGTCGGGCGAGGCCTATGCGCTGCTGGTGCTGGTGGGACTGTTCGGCTTCATCGTCAACGACGCCTTCGCGGCGATCGAGGCCCTGGTGCTGCGACGCTGGCCGCCGCGGGCCGGAACCACTGAGACATGACGGAGCGCCCCATGGATGTCGGTTTCTTCTTCTGGCCCTACACGCCCGAGCTGGTCGACCGGATGGCGGAGCGCGCCGACCGCTACGGCTATGCGATGATCGGCATCGCCGACACCCCGGGCAACGCCATGGACCCCTGGGTGGCGGCGGCGCTCGCCGCGCGCGCCACCACACGCGCGCGCGTCGCGATCTGCGTCACCAATCTCACCACCCGGCATCCGTCGGTCAGCGCCGCGGCGGCCGCCTCGATCGACCTGATCAGCGGCGGGCGTGCCGTGCTCGGCATCGGCGCCGGGCACAGCGGCACGAAAAATCTCGGCCTGCCGAGCTCGACGGCGCGCGAGCTTGGAGAAGGGGTCGGTTACATCAAGGAGCTGCTGCGCGGCCGTCCGGCGACGCTCGGCGCCGCGGGCGCGCATCTGCCCTGGGTGAAACGTGCCGCGCCGGTTTTTCTCGCCGCCTCGCATCCTCGGGGACTGGAGACCGCGGGCCGCACCGCCGACGGCGTCTTCATCAACTACGGTCTTGGCCCCGACAATATCCGCAACTCGGAGGCCCTGGTGGCGCGCGGCGCCGCCGCAGCCGGCAGATCCGAGGACGCCGTCGAGGTCTGGCAGATTGCGGCACTCGATTGCGCCGAGGACGGCGAGCGCGCGCGGCAGAAAGTCGGGGCCATGCTGGCGTTCCTCGCCGGCTACGTGATCGGCGAGAAGGATCTGGCGCGACGCGGCGTGCCGGGTGAGTACCACGAGCCGCTGCTCGAGCTGCGCCGGCGCTACAGCACCCGGCCGGGCGAGGCGGACATCGCGCTGGTCCGCGAGCTCGGCCTGTTCGACTATCTGTCCCAGCGCCTGTCGATCTGCGGCACTCCCGACGAATGCCTGGCGAAGGCGCGCGCCGCCAGAGAGGCCGGCGCCAAGCGCCTGATGCTCACGGTGAGCCTCGCCTCCGACCCGGTGCGGACCGTGGAGCTGTTCGGCGAGCATGTAATGCCGGCGCTGTAGGGTGGGCAAATCGCTGCACTGAGGGAGCATCTTCCTCAGGTATTGGGGCGATTTGCCCACGCGGAATGCCATCGGTCCGGCTGACCGCGTGGGCAAAATCGCCTCTCGAGATCAGCGCCGGTCGCCCTGCCGTGCGGCGATTTTGCCCACCCTACAAATGATTACAAACAATCACGCCGCGCTGCGCTCGCGGTCCTGCTCGAGCAGGCGCAGGAGCTGATCGATCTCCTCCGCCGCATCGAGATGATCCTCGGGCACGCGCCGGGCGGCGCCGCGCCAGGGCGCGAACGGCTCGTCGGTCTCGGGAGCAATCGGCGCCTCGATGCGGTCGGGGGCCGCGGCCGGAACCGCGGGCTGCAGACGCTCGTGGGCAACCCAGGCGATGTCGCGGTGGTCGCGCTGCTGGTCATGCCGCGGCCGGCGCAGGGCGACACGCTTGAGGCTGAAACGGCCGACCACGGCGGCAAGCCCGAGAGCGCAGGCGAGCAGCGCCAGCGCCGGTTTCGGATCGATCGCAGCAGCGACCGGCTTGGCCTCCGCGGCCGGAATCGCGGCCGCCGGCGCATCGACGGCGGCGCCGTCCTGGTCGGCCGCCTGGCTGTCATCAATGGGTTGATTGCTGGTCGAGGCCGGATCAGCGGGTTGATTGCTGGTCAATGTGTCGCCAAATCCCGCCGAGGCCGCAGCGGCGGGCCATGCGGCGGAGAAGCCGACATTCTCGCTCCCCGCCGCGCTCAGCGCATCGGCCAGTTTCTGTGCCGGCTGCGGCGCGACGGGTATGGTCGCGGCCGGTTGCGCGGCGTCGACCTCGTCGCTCGGCTGCCGATCCGCGGCCGGGCGTTCCGCCGACGGCGACGCCGATCTCGCCGACCGCTCGGCCCGGGGTGATACAGCATGCCTGGCCCTGGCGCCCTGGTCGCCGAGGTACCAGCACTTGCGATGATTCGCGCGGTCCGATCGATAGTACCAGTGGCGGCCTTCCGGCGCCTGGCGGTTGGGCGCCGTGACGCAGTCTTCCGAGGCAGGTGCGGCACGGAGCAATTCGGTCACGGGGATCTGCGCGAGCGCGCCGGCGAAGACGAACAACATGATTCGCTTTTGCATCTGTTACTCCAGTAACTCGATGGCCCCCCGGCCTGGCCCCCTCGTCCGTTGCGGAACAGATCATCCCGGCGAAATCGGGTGGTAATAAGTCGCAAATTCGACGATCCGGGGCCAATCGTCCGAGGTCGCACAAATCCGTTCGTGGACGGGAATGTGGCGATCCGATGGATCGCGGCGAAAATGCAGCACCGGGGGATTCTGCGATCAGCCTACCGGATCGGCATCGGGCGACCGAAACCGATCCAGGCAGATCTGCGCGATGAGCAAGGTTTGACAACGGAGCTTCGCGACTGAGTTTGCGCTTGTCTCAGGGGAGCGAGCAATCAATGCGGCTTGGCCGGCTGCTCCGCTTCGCTGCGCGGCGGCTGGCGGCCCGACATCATCTCGATGAGCTCGTTGGCCATTGCGACAAGCTTGGTTTGCACATGGCGGTTGTCGCATCGTTCCGCCACGATCAGGGTGCGAGTAGCAAGTCTTCTCAGTGAGCGACTGTCGAGTTCCATGACATACTCCACGAATGACTGACCCGACCAACGGCTGAGACATGAACAGCGCGGATGTCCGAAGTGAGGCAGACCTGCCACGCGAAGGACAAATTGCGACGCTTGTCCCCGCGTTTCACAAATGATTGTTCGAGACGACGGGCGCGCCGCGGCTCAATGAGCACAAATTCGCCACGGCGTCCGCGCGCCGAGCAGATTGGCGCCCGTCTCGGGCGGCGGGATCGCGTTGAGCGCGGCGACGAGCAGGACTCGCAGTTGCAGTTCGCGCGCTTCTGGCCGATCACTCACGATCAAGCCATTGTCTGCGCCGGAAGATTGCCGTCGGCCCGCAGACCTGCTCGCCCTCACGGCGTCGCCTGCCGCGGCTCGACGATCGGGAAATCCGCCGTGAACTCGTCGAGCATGCCGATCAGCTCGCCGAGCTTTCGCGCGTCGCCCTCGATGGCGATCTCGCCCGCCTTGATGGCGTCGGGAAAGGTCTTTTCCTTGAGCAGGATCGCGTCGAGGGCCGCGCGCGTCAGCGTGAAGCCGGCGTCGGCCTTCGCCGCCAGCTTGCCCGCCAGGTGCGTCAGCGCCGAGTTCTCCAGGTTCATGGTGAATTTCTCTCCGACGTCGGTGAAAGTCCAGTTGATCACCATGGATTTGCCCTCCGCCTTCTCGCCGTTGAGACGAACGGCGAGGAAATCGAACAGAAGGTCGATGGTGAGCGCCCGCAGCAGGTCGGGCGACAGCGTGCTGGTGCCGGCGAGCCGGGTCACGCCGCCGCGCAGCTCCTGCGCGCCCGTCAGATAGGCGTTGCGCCAGGTGCCGCCTTCGGCCTGGTAGCCGAGCTGCTCCAGTGCATCGGCGCCGAGCTCGCGCGCCTCGCGGTTGGCGGGATCGGCGAATACCACCTGGTTCATCACGCTCGCCACCCAGCGGAACCGGCCGGCGGCAAAATCCTCGCGCGCGCGTCTGATCACTGCGGCGGCACCGCCCATGTAGTCGACGGTGCGCCGTGCCTGCTCGACCGGCGGCAGCGGCGACAGATTGGCCGGGTTGGCGTCGTACCAGCCGAGGTATTTTTGGTAGACCGCCTTGGCGTTGTGGCTCAGCGTTCCGTAGTAGCCGCGCGCCGACCACTCGTTGGCGAGGCTCGCCGGCATCCGCAGAGTCTCGGCGATCTCGGCCGGGGTGTAGCCGTGATTGATGAGCCGCACCGACTGGTCGTGGATGAACTTGTACATGTCGCGCTGGCGCCGAAGGAAGGTCGCGACCCGCTCGGTCCCCCAGGTCGGCCAGTGATGCTGCCCGATCACCACCTCGGTGCGCTCGCCGTAGCGGTCGACCGCCTCGCCGAGATAGGACGCCCACAGCCTGGCATCGCGCACCTCGGCGCCGCGGATGGTATAGAGATTATGCATGGTGTGGGTGGCGTCCTCCGCCATGTCCAGCACCTTGAATTGCGGAAAATACAGCGTCATCTCGGCGGGAGCCTCCGACGCCGGTACCAGGTGGAACTCGATCTCGACCCCGTCGATCGTGTGGGTTTCGTAGCTCTGTTTGATCAGATCGGTGGGCGGGATCAAGGTCACCGAGCCGCGCGACAGCCGCTTGCCGAGCCCGGTATCGACCTGGCCGCGCTCGCCCGGCTGCAGCGTGGCCCCGAACTGGTAGATCGCCCGTCGGTTCATGGCATTGCCGGCGATGATATTCTCGGCGACCGCGAAATCCATGAAATGGTCGGGCGCGAACACCCGCACTTTTCCGGCGCCCACGTCGGCCTCGTCCACCACCCCCTTGACGCCGCCGAAGTGGTCGGCATGCGAATGGGTGTAGACCACGGAGACCACCGGCCGGCGTGGGCGGTTGGCGAAATAGAGCTCGATGCCGGCCCTGGCGGTCTCCGTGGCGAGCAGCGGGTCGATGACGATCAGGCCGTTTTCGGCCTCCACGATCGTCATGTTGGAGATGTCGAGGCCGCGGACCTGATAGACGCGGTCGGTGACGCGAAACAGGCCGTGGAGATTGTTGAGCTGGGCCTGCCGCCACAGGCTCGGGTTGACGGTCGCCGGAGCCTCGCCGGTCTCGAACGCGTAGGGCTTCATCGACCAGACGACCCGGTCGCCGGCGCCGGTGACCAGCCCGTCGGGCAGCGACGCGATGAAGCCGCGTGCCGCATCGTCGAAATCGCCGCGGTCGGCAAACGGCAGGGCTTGCAGAACCTCGGCGTTGGCCCGCCGCGTCGCCGGCTCTGCATCCCTGGGCTGCTGTGCGGCTGCCGACGAGAGATCGAGGGCGAGAGCGAGCACCGGGACAGATACGGCAGCAACCGCGTTGCGGCGGAGACGAATCAACATGCGCTGTCCTCCCGCGGCGCATCGTGCGCCTGTGCCCCCGATGCGTATATTCGGTCTTCATGACGGACCCAAGCCCGCAAGCCGATAGCGGCAAGTATGCGGGCGCCGGACGGGTGATCGGCGACTCGCTCGCGGTTGCCACCTTCGCGGACGGCAAGTCGGTCATCATGGTGATGACGGCCAACCCCGACGGCTCACTCACCGGCCGGTGGTGGCGACAGGGTGACAAGGGGTCCAAGGGCACCGAGACCTGGAAGAAGAAGTAGCCCTCACTCGTTCCGGCAATCAGCCCTTCGGCGGCAGCGCGGCGATCGCCTCGATCTCGAACAGAGCCCCCTCGCGCGCGAGCTTGGTGATCGCCACCAGGGTGCTCGCCGGCGGCGCCGCCATGTTGAGGTAGCTGTCGCGCACCTCGCGAAAGACCGACAGGTGGTTCATGTCCACCAGGTAGTTGTTGATCTTGACCACGTCCGCAAAGGTCGCCCCGACAGCCGCCAGCGCCGCCTTCAGGTTCTCGAAGGCCTGGATCGCCTGGGCGCGGAAATCGCCCGGGGCGCCGACGATCTTGCCGCCGGCGTCGAGGCCGAGCTGGCCCGCGATATAGACGGTACGGCCGGGTCCTGTCACCTCCACCACATGCGTATAGCCCGGAGGCTTGGCGGCGGATTCTGGATTGAGAAAACGAACGTTGCTCATCGGCTCTCCTCCAAGAGTTCGCAGACAACCTTGCCTTCGTCGTGCCCGGCACAGGGCCCGGCCATGACGGCGGAGCGCTACCGCAGCCCGAGGCCGCGGGCGATGATCCCGCGCAGCACCTCCGTGGTGCCGCCCTGCAGGGTCAGCTTCGGCGCGATCATGGTGGCGAAGGCGAGCTGCTCCTCGAAGGCGATCCGGTTGGTCGCCTCCGGCTCGAGGAAGGCTGCAAGCTCGCGCGCCCGCGCCGGCAGCTTCTGCTCCCACACGGTCCCGATATCTTTCACGATCGAGCCCTCGACCACCGGCTCCTTGCCGGCCTGCAGCATGCCCGCCACCGAGACCGACATGCGGCGCAGCGTGTGCAGCTGCGCCACCAGCCGGCCCAGGCCCTCGGCGCTGCGCAGGTCGGGCTTGTCGCCGAGCGCCCGCGCCAGCCCGATCAGCACGTAGAAGGTCTCGAGAAAACGCTCCGGTCCGCTGCGCTCATAGGCGAGCTCGCTGGTCGCCTGCTTCCAGGCGCCGTCGATCTCGCCGAGCATATGGTCGGCGGGAATGAACGCATCCTCGAACACGACCTCGTTGAAATCGTGCAGCCCGGTCATCTGGTAGATCGGGTTGATGCGGATCCCCGGCGTCTTCATGTTCACCAGGAACTGGGTGAGCCCGTGGCGGCGGTTCTCCTTGGTGGGCGGCGAGGTGCGAAACAGGCCGATCATGTAGTCGGCGAGATGCGCGGCGCTGGTCCAGATTTTTGTGCCGTTGATCAGGAAGCCGCCCTCGGTCCTGGTCGCCTTTGTCTTGGCGGCGAACAGATCGGAGCCCGAGCCCGGCTCGCTCATGCCGATGGCAAAACACACCTCGCCGCGGCAGATGCGCGGCAGCACGTCCATCTTGATGTGCTCGGGGGCGTATTTGAGCAGGATCGGTCCGCTCTGCCGGTCGGCGACGAAGTGCAGCCGGACGGGAGCGTTCACCGCCTGGAATTCCTCGGTGACGACGAAACGCTCGAGGAAGCTGCGCTCATGCCCGCCATAGCGTTTCGGCCAGGTCATGCCGATCCAGCCCTTGGCGCCGACGCGGCGGCTGAACTCGGCGCTGCGGGTGTCACCCTCGTGGCCGACCCCGCCGGGCTCGAAGGTGCCGCGCGCGATCTCCTCGGCGACGAAGGCGCGCACCTCGCGGCGCAGCTCCTCGCATTCGGGCGGCAGGCGGATCTGGTCGAAACGGAGCGACGTGGTCATCCGATGCTTGCTCCTGCTCTTTGCCGGTCCGCGCGGTTCGCGGCGTTCAGCGCGACGCGATCAGCGGCCACAGATCGTCGGCGCCGCGGCCGGCCACCAGATTGCCCAGCGCCACCGCCCAGTGGCTCTCGTTGCCGAAATCGTCGCGCCACGACAGCAGCCTGAGGGTGAACCGGTGCAGCACGTGCTCCTTGGTGAAGCCGATCGCGCCGTGCACCTGATGGGCGATCGCGACGCCCTGCTCGGCGGCCTCGGCGGAGCGGATCTTTGCCGAGGCGGCCTCGAGAAACACCGTGTCGTCGAACGCCACCGCCGATTGGGCGATGGTGTCGGCGGCGGAGCCTGCCGCCGTCACCGCGGCCGCGACCTCGCCGGCGAGTCTTGCCAGGTTGTGCTGCACCGCCTGGAATTTTCCGATCGGGCGCTCGAAGGCGACGCGCTCGTTGGCGTAGCGCACGCTGAGATCAAGGATCGCCTCCAGCGCGCCCGCCGTCTCGACGCTGCGCGCCGCGGCGCCCATCAGCATCAGCGACGTCTGATCGAAGCCCGCCGGGGCCGGCCCCACGGCGACCGGCTTGGCGCGGTCGAAAGTCACGGCGTCGGATGGATCGCCGGCGAGGGTGCGGCCTTCGGCGAGGCGGCAGGCGGCGGCATCCACCAGCGCGATCGACACGCCGGCCGGGCCGCTCGCCAACACCGCGAGGTGCTGCGCCTCGCGGGCGAACGGCACGTGACCGGCACGCCCGCTCAGCGTGCCGTCGGGCTTGATGGTGATGCGGTCCCCGGGACGCGACGGCGCTACCGTCATGACGCCCGCCGGCGAGGAAATCTTCGCCTGGCCCAGCAGCCAGCCGGCGAGCAGCGTCTCGCACAGCGGAACCGGGAGTGCGAATTTTCCCGCAACGCCCAGGATGGCAAATCCGTCGGCCAGGCTGGCGTCGGAGCCGCCGAGTGCTTCCGGCACCCAGGCGAGCGTCAGCCCGGCCTCGGTCAGCGTGTCCCACAGCGGTTTCCTCCAGGCACCGTCGGATGCCCGGTTGAGGGTTTGAGGATCGGCGAGGTCCGCGAAAATGCGCTGGGCCGTTTCGGCGATGATTGTTTCGCTCTCGCTCACGACGTTTCCCGTTTGGTCCTCGTGGGCCAGTGCCGCGCGGGACATGCCGTTTAGAGCATTTCCCGGAAAAGTGGATACCGGTTTTCCGAAAGGAAATGCGACAAGTATCGAGTCCGCGGGTTCTTGGCCCATCGTGGGGGGAACGGCTCGCCTTGGCAAGCGCCGTCAATCGGCCCCGAACCGCGGCGGGCGGCGCTCGAAGAACGACGCGATGCCCTCGCGGAAATCAGCCGTTGCCGCCAGCGCGACAAAACCGTCGCGTTCGGCCTCGAGCTGGACGTCGAGGGGAGCGGTGAGCGCCTGATAGACCAGGCGCTTGAGCGAGGCCTGCGCCTGGGCAGGGCCCGCCGCAACGCGCTTCGCCAGCGCCGCGACTTCCGCCGCGAGCGCGTCGTTCGCCACCACGCGGTTGACGAGGCCGAGCGATGCCGCAGTCTCGGCATTCATCGGGTCGCCGAGCATCATCCATTCGAGCGCCCGGCGCGGCCCGATCAGCCGCGTCACCGACCAGGTGGTGCCGCCGTCCGGATTGGTGCCGATGCGCAGATAGGCCGGCACGAAGGTGGCGTCCGCCGCCGCCACCACGATGTCGCAGGCGAGTGCCAGCCCGAGCCCGCCTCCCGCGACCGCGCCGTGCACGCCGGCGATCACCGGCGCCTTCATGCGCCGCAGGCAGCGGAGGATCTGATGAAACAGCCCGATCAGCCGGTTGACCACCTCCGGGGCGTTTTTTCCCGCCTTGTGGAATTCCGCGAGATCGCCGCCCGCCATGAAGGCGCGCCCGGCGCCCATGAGCGTGACCACCTTGACCGCCGGATCGCGCTCGATCCGGTCGAGCACCGCGGCGAGCTGCGCCGCGACCTCATGGTCGAGGGCGTTGAGGCGTTCTGGGCGATCGAGCATCACGGCGGCAATGCCATCCTCGATCGCGACGCGCACGAGCTGCTTGTCCGGCATCGGTGATCCTCCCTTGGGCTCGTCATGCGCGGGCTGGTCTGCGCAGCATGCGCCACTCTGGCGGCGCGTTGTCAATCCGCCGCTCGTGATCTAGTCTCCGGCAAAAATGAATCCAACTCAATATGGGAGAACGCCATGCCGGAGGTGCTGAGCGAGCGGCGCGGCAACGCCTTGTGGCTCACCATCGATCGCGAGGAGCGCCGCAATGCGCTCAATGCGGCCGTGCTCGACGGCTTGCGCGAGGGCGTGGTCGCCGTCAGAGGGGAGCCGACAATCCGCGCCGTGGTGATCACCGGTAGCGGAGAGAAAGTCTTTTGCGCCGGCGGCGACCTCAAGCCCGACGCCAGCGGCGATCCGTTCCGCGTCGATCCGGCCGAACGCGACAACCCGGTGGTCCTGCTGTTCCGGGAAATCATCGATTGCCCGGTGCCGGTGATCGCCCGCGTCAACGGCCATGCGCTCGCCGGCGGGTTCGGGCTGGTCTGCGCCTGCGATTTCGCCATCGTCGCCGATCATGCGCGGCTCGGCACGCCGGAAGTGCGGGTCGGCCTGTTTCCCATGATGATCCTGCCGCTGATGCTGCGCACCATGCCGCGGCGAAAGCTGCTGGAGCTGTGCGTGACCGGCGAGCCGATCTCCGCGGCCGAAGCACTGACGCACGGCATGGTCAACCACGTGGTGCCGCTCCGCGATCTCGACGCCAAGGTGGAGGCGCTGGTCGCCGCCATCGCGGCCGGCTCGCCGACTGCGATCAGCATCGGCCGCCGCGCGCTGGCGATGCTCGACGGCCTGCCGGTCGCCGCGGGCCTGGAATATGCCCAGCGGGTGCTGCCGCAGCTCGCCCGCACCGAGGACGCGCGCGAGGGTTTTCGCGCCTTCAATGAAAAGCGCTCGCCGGTGTGGCCGGGACGGTGACCGGCCATGACGGAAAAAACTCTTCGCATCGGCTGCGCGGCGGCGTTCTGGGGCGACAGCGCGGCGGGAGTTCGAGCAGCTCGTCGCCCGCGGCAACATCGACGTCCTGGTGTTCGACTATCTGGCCGAGATCACCATGTCGCTGCTGGCCCGCGCGCGCGACAGAAAGCCTGAGCTCGGCTACGTGCCGGATTTCGTCGCCGCGATCGCGCCGCACCTCACGGAGATCGCCCGGCAAAAAATCCGCATCGTCTCCAACGCTGGCGGCCTCAACCCGCACGCCGCCGCCGCGGCGCTCAGCCGCCGGGCCGATGAGGCCGGCATTCGGTTGACCATCGCGGTGGTCACCGGCGACGACCTGTCCGACCGCATCGCGGAGATCCGCGCGGCGGGCACGTGCGAAATGTTTTCCGGCGCCCTGCTGCCGGACAAGCTGATGACGGTGAACGCCTATCTGGGGGCGCAGCCGATCGCCGTGGCGCTCGATCGCGGCGCCGACGTGGTGATCACCGGGCGCTGCGTCGATTCGGCGGTGGTGCTCGGGCCGCTGGTCCATGCCTTCGGCTGGTCGTGGACCGACTACGATCGCCTTGCCCAGGGCAGCCTCGCCGGCCACCTGCTCGAATGCGCCGCCCAGGTCACCGGCGGCCTGTTCACCGACTGGCGAGACGTGCCGGGCTGGGACGACATGGGCATGCCGATCGCCGAATGCTTTGCCGACGGCAGCTTCGTGGTCTCAAAGCCGGACGGCACCGGCGGCCTCGTCAGCCCGCTCTCGGTCGGCGAGCAGATGCTCTACGAGATCGGCGATCCGGCGTCCTACATTCTGCCCGACGTCGTTTGCGATTTTCGTAACGTCACCATTGATTTGGTCGGGCCGGATCGCGTTCGGGTCGCCGGCGCGCGCGGATGCGTGCCGCCGCCAAGCCTCAAGGTGAGCGCGACCTGGCACGACGGTTATCGCATGATCGGCACGGTGACGATCGCCGGTCATGAGGCGGCCGAAAAGGCCGAGCGGGTCGGCGAGGCCGTGCTGACGCGGGTGCGGCGCATGCTCGACGTCCGTGGCCTGGCCGACTTCGCCGAGACCTCCATCGAGGTGCTGGGCGCGGAGAGCACCTACGGTCCGGGCCGCCGCGACGAGGCGCGGTTGAGCCGCGAGGTCGTGCTGAAGATCGCCGCGCGCCATGCGGACGACAAGGCGCTGGAAATTCTGGCGCGCGAGATCGCACCGGCGGCCTCCTCGATGGCCCAGGGCCTGACCGGGTTTTTCGCCGGCCGGCCCGGCGTGCAGCCGGTGGTGCGGCTGTTCTCGTTCCTGTGGCCGAAGGCCGCCGCGATGCCGGTGGTGCACATCGGCAACGACCGTGTCGAGGTGCCGTTTGCACCATGGGCGCAATTGCCGACCGAGCGGATGAATCCAGAAGTCGCCGCAAACGCCACCTCTCCCCGCGTGCGGGGAGAGGTCGACGCGCGAAGCGCGGCGGGTGAGGGGGCCTCTCCACGCGCTGAGACCGTTGCAAAGAGCCCCTCACCCCGACCCCCTCCCCGCGAAGAGCGGGGAGAGGGAGCAGAGGAGCTCGCGGCCCCGCTCGGCACCGACGCCACGGTGCCGCTGATCGCGCTTGCGGTCGGGCGCAGCGGCGACAAGGGGAATGCGGCCAATATCGGCATCATCGCCCGCCGGCCGGAATTCGTTCCCTGGCTGCGCAGAGCCTTGACGGCCGATGCGGTTCTGGCCTTCTTCGCTCATACCGGAGTGACGAGGGTGGAGAGGTTCGAGCTTCCCGGGATTCATGCGTTCAATTTCCTGCTGCACGATGTGCTCGGCGGCGGCGGCGTCGCCTCGCTGCGCATCGACCCGCAGGGCAAGGCGTTTGCCCAGATGCTGATGGACCATCCGGTCGCGGTGCCGCGCGCGGTTGCCGACGCCGTGAACGGGCACAGGGCGGCATCATGATCAAGATCGATGACGACACCACCATCGGCCAGGCGTTCTTTGCCGCGGCCGAAACCTTCGCCGACCGTCCGTTCCTGTGTGCGCCCGTCAACCCTGAGCGCCCCTATCATCCGGACGGCTTTGAGATCGATTACCGCTCGGCGGCCGCCGAGGTGCGGCGGCTCACCGCAATCTATCGCGCGGCCGGTCTCGGCCTCGGCCACCGCATCGCGGTTCTGATGGAGAACCGGCCGGAATATTTCCTCCACAAGCTGGCGCTCAACACGCTCGGCGTCTCCTGCGTGCCGATCAATCCCGATTACCGGGCGAACGAGATCGCCTATCTGTTGGAGAATTCCCGCTCCGATCTTGCGCTCGTCGTCGGCGACCGCCGCGACCAGTTGTCCGCGGCGCTGGCCGCGAGCACGCACCGGCCGCCGGTGGCGATCGCCGAGGCGGTCGGCGCCGGTTTGCCGCGGCCGACCCAGCCGGCGCGCGACGGCGCCGTCGAGGCGGCGACCGAGGCGAGCGTGCTCTACACGTCGGGAACCACCGGCCGGCCCAAGGGCTGCATGCTCTCCCACGGCTACGAGCTCGCCTCCGGCGCCTGGTACGCGACCCGCGGCGGCCTTGCCACCTTCCGCGAAGGCGAGGAGCGGCTCTACAATCCGTTGCCGCTCTATCACGTGAATTCCGCGGTCGTCTCCTTCTACTGCTGCATGCTGACCGGAAACTGCCAGATCCAGCCCGACCGCTTCCATCCGCTTCTGTGGTGGCGCGAGGTCAAGCAGACGCGCGCAACCATCGTGCACTATCTCGGCATCATCGTGCCGCTGCTGCTCGGCCGGCCGCCGGGCGACGACGAGCGCGGCCACATGGTGCGTTTTGCCATCGGTGCCGGCGCCGAGCCGCAGCTGCACGCCGCGTTCGAGCAGCGTTTCGGCTTTCCGCTCATCGAGGTCTGGGGCATGACCGAGATGGTGCGCATCCTCACCGACAATGTTTTCCCGCGCCAGGTCGGGACGCGCGCGTTCGGCCGCGCCGTGCCGGGGATCGATGTGCGCGTCACCGACGAGGCCGACCGCGACCAGCCCGACGGCACCCCCGGCGAGATGGTGATCCGTCATTCCGCCGAAACCCCGCGAAAACATTTCTTCTCCGGCTATCTCGGCGACGAGGTGGCCACCGAGACCGCCTGGCGCGGCGGCTGGTTCCATACCGGCGACACGGTGTGGCGCGGCGCCGACGGCATGCTGCACTTCGTCGACCGCAAGAAGAACATCATCCGCCGCTCCGGCGAGAACATCGCGGCGGCGGAAGTGGAGGCGTTGCTGCTGACCCATCCGGACGTCGCCCAGGCCGCCGTGCTCGCCGTCGCCGACGAGGTGCGCGAGGAGGAGGTCTTGGCCTGCGTGGTGCTCAACAAGGACCGCCCGCCGGCCGAGGCCGCGCAGGCGCTGTTCGGCCACTGCTTCGACAAGCTCGCCTACTTCAAGGCGCCGGGCTGGATCTATTTCGCCGCCGAGCTTCCCACCACCGGCACGCAGAAAATCCAGAAGCACCAGATTTTCCCTGCCGGCACCGATCCGCGAAAACTGCCCGGCATGTTCGACCTGCGTTCCTTGAAGAAGCGCGACCGCGCATGACCGACGCGGCGCAAACATTCGGGCGGAGCGACGACGATCTCGCCACCATGCCGCTCACCTTTCGCGACGGCCTGTTCGCCGGCCAGGTGGTGCTGGTGTCGGGGGCAGGCCGCGGCCTCGGCAAGGCGATCGCCTTCCAGCTCGCCCGCCTCGGCGCCAGGGTGGCGATCTGCGGCCGCGACGGCGCCCGGCTCGACGCGGTGGCGGAAAAGCTCAAGACGCTCGGCGCCGAGGTGCTCGCTTATCCGATGTCGATCCGCGATCCCGACGCGGTGGAAAAGCTCATCGGAGCGGTGTGGGACAAATTCGGCGCGCTCGACCTGCTGGTGAACAATGCCGGCGGCCAGTTTCCGCAGGCCGCGATCGATTTCTCCGTCAAGGGGTTCAACGCCGTCATCGACACCAATCTCAACGGCACCTGGTACATGATGCAACAGGCGGCGCGGCGCTGGCGCGACGCCGGCCGCCCGGGGCGCATCGTCAACATCGTCGCCGTGGTGTGGCGCGGCATGCCGGGGGTGGCGCATACCTGCGCGGCGCGCGCCGGGGTGATCTATCTGTCGAAAACCGTCGCCATCGAATGGGCGCCGCTCGGGATAAAGGTCAACTGCGTGGCGCCCGGCATCATCGGCACCGAGGGCATGCAAGTCTATCCCGAGGAGGCGCGGCGAGCGATGCCGGAGACCAACCTGATGAAGAAGTTCGGCGACGTGCGCGACGTCGCCGACGCGGTGTGCTACCTCGCCGGCCCCTCCGGCTCGTTCATCACCGGCGAGGTCCTGGTGGTCGACGGCGGCAACCAGATCTGGGGCGACCAGTGGACCATCCCGCGCCCGGATTTTTTCCGCGCCGACCCGTAGGGTGGGCAAATCGCTCGTGATGAGGCTCAATTCGAGTGATGCGTGCCGGCGATTTGCCCACGCGGTCGGATGGGGGCCGTCAGTGCACGCCCGGCTACTTGGCGGGTCGCCGTGCGAACGCGATATCGGACCCTCCGACCGCGTGGGCAAGATCGACTGGGCGCCGTGGACGATCGCGTCCGCGGTGGCGATCTTGCCCACCCTACATGTCCGCACTCACTCCCGCATCAGCTCGCCGGCGATGATCAGTTTTCTGATCTCGGTGGTGCCGGCGCCGATCTCCAAAAGTTTGGTCGCGCGGTAGAGCCGGTTGATCTCGGTCTCGCGCATGTAGCCGGCGCCGCCGAAAATCTGCACGGCATCGGCGACCACCCGGGTGCAGCTCTCCGCCGCGTACATCAGGCAGGAGGCGGTGAGCTTGTGGATCTCGCCGCGGCCGCCGCCGCCGAGCTCGAGATCGTTGGCCTCGGCGAGCGTGCGATAGCAGAACGTCCGCATGGTCTCGATCGCGGTGTACATGTCGGCGAGCATCGACTGCACCATCTGGAAGTCGCCGATGCGGCGGCCGAACTGCTTTCGCGTCTTGGCGTAGTCGAGCGCCAGCGTGAAGGCGCGCTCCGCCATGCCGAGGTCGATCATCGAGACGATCGCCCGCTCCAGATCGAGCCCGCTCATCACCACCGCGACGCCCTCGTTCTCCTGGCCGACCAGGTTTGCGGCCGGGACGCGGCAGTCGTCGAAGACGAGTTCCGCGGTCGGGCTGCCGCGAAAGCCCATCTTGTCGAGCTTCTGCGCCACCTGGAATCCGGGAAAATCCTTTTCCACCACGAAGGCCGAGATGCCCTTCGGCCCTCGCTCCTTGTCGGTCTTGGCGTAGACCAGCAGCACGTCGGCGACCGGCCCGTTGGTGATGAACAGTTTTGTGCCGTTGAGCACGTAATGGTCGCCGTCGCGCCGCGCGGTCGTCGCCATCGAGCCCAGCGCATCCGAGCCGGCGCCGGGCTCGGTGAGCCCCAACGCGCCCGTGGCGCTGCCGTCGCTCAGGCGCGGCAGGAAACGTTTGCGGATCTCCTCCGAGCCGTTGCGCGCGATGTTGTTGAGGCACAAATTCTCGTGCGCCGCGTAGCTCAGCGCGATCGCCGGGTTCCACCGCGCCAGCCCCTGGGTGATCAGCCCCGAGGTGAAGAAATCGCTTCCCGCCCCGCCGAGCTCGGGCGGCACGGTGACCCCGAGAAACCCCATGCGGGCCAGCGCCGGCATCGTCTGCGGCGGCCACCACTCCTCGTCGTCCATGCGGTTCTGCAGCGGCCAAAACTCCTTCTCGGCAAAACGGTCGCTGTGGTCGAGCACCTCCTGTTGCTCGGGGGTCAGCCGGAAGCCGTGCAAGGCCGCCGAGTTGAGTCTCAGTTCGTCGGCTGCGCTCATCGGGTGTCCTCCGGTCGTATTCGTCCGCAGCGGCCCGGACGTTGCGTTGACAGGCCAAAGTGAAGCGTATTCAATATGCCCAACAAGAGCCGGCGGCGCAAAGGAATCCGCCGGGGATTCTATGTTGTCGCATTTTCTTGCGCCGAACCGGCGTCCACTTCGGCGGAAAATGCTTCAGGGAGGCCAGCCCGGCCATGCCGCCGCGCCAATTCGCTCCTTCGCCCTTCCGCAACCGAGGTGGATGATGCCGGTCATCGGCCCGGAGCGCATCCGCGACCGCTACGAGACCATTTTGGCGGCGGCCACCCGTGCGTTCGCCGACAAGGGGTATGAGGGCACCTCAATCACCGAGATCGCGCAATCGGCGGATGTGTCCGACGGCTTGATCTACAAATATTTCGCCAGCAAGCGCGACCTGCTGGAGCACGTGCTGCGCGCCTTCTACGAGCGGGTCATCACCGACCTCGATGCCAAGGTGGCGCGCGGGAAAAATTTCGGAGAAAAGCTGTACATCCTCATCAGCGAGCACCTGTCGACCTTCGTGGCCGAGCGGCATCTCTGCCGCCTGTTCATCTCCGAGGTCCGGATCGCCAGCGACTATCGCGGCTCGGCGATCCAGCAGCTCAATCGCCGCTACACATCGGTTCTGGTCAAGATGGTGGACGCCGCGGTGTCGAGCGGGGAGATCAGGGCGGGTGTCGACCCGCGCGTGGTGCGCGACATGCTGTTCGGCGGCATCGAGCACGCCGCCTGGCGCCATGTGGTGGGCCGCCAGCCGCTCGACGTGCCGAAACTGGCGCGAGAGATGACCGACGTTTTTCTCGTCGGGCTGTGCCCGGCGCTGGAGCGCGTGCCGTGACGCCGGCCCGCCCGCCCACGGCCGGCGCATGGCCGTTCGACACCGTGCTGGTCGCCAACCGCGGCGAGATCGCGCTGCGCATCGTGCGCACCGTGCGCAAACTCGGCCTCGAGGCGATCGTGGTCCATCACGCGGCCGACGCCGACAGCCCGGCGGTCCGCGCCGCGAGCCGCGCCGTGGAGATTCTTCGGGCGACTCCCGTCGCCGCCTATCTGGACGGCGCGCAGATCATCGATGCGGCGCTCAGGACGGGCGCCGGCGCCATCCATCCGGGCTACGGCTTCCTGTCGGAGAACGCCGCCTTCGCCCGGGCGGTCGCGGCGCAAGACCTCGTCTTCGTCGGGCCGACGCCGGCGGCGATCGAGCTGATGGGCGACAAGGTCCGCGCCAGAACCTTCGTGGCGCAGCACGGTTTCCCGGTGGCGCCGTCGGCGATCGAGGACGACGACCCGTTGACCTTCGTCGACCGCGCGCTGGCTCTGGGATTCCCGCTGCTGATCAAGCCGGCGGCCGGCGGCGGCGGCAAGGGCATGCGCATCGTCCGCGAGGCGGGGGCGCTCCCGGAAGAGATTTTGCGCGCACGCAGCGAGGGCGAGCGCTATTTCGGCGACGGCCGGCTTTATGTCGAGCGCTATGTGGAAAAGCCGCGCCACATCGAGGTCCAGGTGCTGGGCGACGCCCACGGCCACGTGGTGCATCTGTTCGAGCGCGAATGCTCCGTCCAGCGCCGGTTCCAGAAAATCGTCGAGGAGGCGCCGTCGCCGGCGCTCGACGAGGCGCAGCGGAAAACGATCTGCGACGTCGCGGTCGGCATCGCGGCGGCGGCCGGCTACCGCAATGCCGGCACCATCGAGTTCATCTACGGACGGGGAGAATTCTATTTCCTGGAGATGAACACGCGGCTGCAGGTCGAGCATCCGGTGACCGAGATGGTGACCGGCCTCGACCTGGTGGGCGAGCAGCTCCGTGTCGCCGCCGGCGAGCCGCTCGGCTACGATCAGTCGGCGCTCCGCCGCGACGGCCATGCCATCGAGTTCCGCATCTATGCGGAAAGTCCGGGTCGCGGTTTTGCGCCGACCACGGGAAGAATCCTCGGCTTGCAGCTGCCCGACGGGCCCGGGCTTCGGATCGATTGCGGCATCGCGCCCGGGCAGCGGGTCACCGCGGCGTTCGATCCCATGCTGGCAAAACTGATCGTGCACGGCCGCGACCGCGAGACGGCGCGACGACTTGCCGAGGATGCGCTCGGCCGTCTGGCGGTGCTCGGCTGCGAGACCAACACGGCCTTCCTCCGCCGCCTCGCCGGCCATCCCGATTTCGCCGCCGGCGCCGTCCATACCGGATTTCTCGACGAGCATCCGGAGATCGCCGCCGAGCCCCGGCCGGACGAGCGCCGGCTGACAAGACTGCTCGCCGCTGCCGCGCTCTCTACCCGCCCGGTGCGCGACGCCGCCGATGCCGTGCCGCCCCTGTTCGCCGCCATGGGCGCGTGGAGGAATTGAGTATCCGATGAGCGAGAATTTGGGGTACTGCCGTGCCGCGAGTCTACCCTCCCGCCCGTTGGCGGGGAGGGTCGACTGCCTGAGCGAAGCGAAGGCGGTCGGGGTGGGGGGACTATTATTTGCTCCGACCTTGCGGCCCGACCCCCCACCCCATCCCTCCCCGCCGCAAGAGCGGGGGGAGGGAGGAATTTTCGGCACGGAAGGTACCAAACAAAACAGACTGCTGTTCCCGACACGATCTTGTGAGCCGAGCCCGTCGAAAGTGCCCCTCATCCCGACCTTCTCCCCGCGAAGAGCGGGGAGAAGGGGCGCGCCGGCGCACGCGGCTGCGCCTCTATTTGAATCGCACACCTGGAGCATCGCCCTACAATGACCCTGCCCGCATTGCTCAAGGACGCGCTGAAAGTGCCGGTGATCGGCGCGCCGATGTTTCTGGTCTCGTTCCCGCCGCTGGTGAAGGCCCTGTGCAAGGCCGGCGTGGTCGGCGCGTTTCCTCACGTCAATGCGCGGCCTTCCGAGCAGCTCGATGCCTGGCTGACCGATATCCAGGCGGACCTTCGCGCCTACAAGCTTGCGCATCCGCAGGCCGTCGTGGCGCCGCTCTGCGTCAATCTCATCGTCCACCGGACCAATCCGCGCTACGAGCCGGACCTCGAGATCGTCGTCCGGCACAAGGTGCCGCTGGTCATCACCTGCCTGGGCAATCCGGAACGCGCCATCGCGGCGGTGCATGCCTATGGCGGCACCGTGCTGTGCGACGTGATCAATGCCACCCACGCCCGCAAGGCGATCGCCGCCGGCGCCGACGGGCTGATCTGCGTCGGCGGCGGGGCCGGCGGGCATGCCTCCAACCAGAGCGCGTTCTCGCTGGTGCGCGAGGTCCGCGAGTTCTTTGACGGCTGCCTGGTGCTCGGCGGCAGCATCAGCGACGGGTATCAGGTGCGCGCTGCAGAAGTGCTGGGCGCCGATCTCGCCTATATGGGGACGCGCTTCATCGCCACGGCGGAGTCCAATGCGCAAGCCGCCTACAAGCAGATGATCGTCGACTGCGGCGTCCAGGACCTCATCTATTCGGACCGCTTTTCCGGGGTCTTCGCCAATTTCCTGCTCCCCTCGATCACCCGCTACGGGATCGATCCGGCAACACTGCCGCCGAAGCGGCCGGACATGAGCGGGCTCGTCGATTCCGAGGCGAAAGCCTGGAAGGACGTGTGGAGCGCCGGTCACGGCATTGCGACGATTCACGACGTGCCGTCGGTCGAGGAACTGGTGACGCGCATCGCCGCCGAATATCGCGCCGCCTGCACGCTGCCGAAGAGCCCCGCTTTGGCGGCCGCCTCCTGATGCGCCACACCTTCGCCATCGACGACACCGAGCACGTGGCATGGCTTTCCCGCGACGGCGAGCGCTATCTGCTGCACGTCGGCGATCGCGTCGTGCCGGTCTCGCTGGCGCCGCTCGGCGGCGACAATTTTCTGCTGACCGTGGACGGCGAGGCCTTTGAGATCGTGCTGGTGCGCGACGGCGACGACACCCATGTCCATCTCGACGGCGTGACCTCGTCGGTTCGCCATATCGATTCGGTCCTGCGCCACGCCGGCCACGCCGGGGGCGACGCCGACGACGTGGCGCTCGCCCCGATGCCCGGCGTCGCCATCGCCGTCCATGTGGCCGAGGGGGACAATGTCGCGCTCGGCGCCACGCTCATGGTGATCGAGAGCATGAAGCTGGAGACCGCAATCAAGGCCTGGCGCGACGGAATCGTTGCGGCAGTCCACGTCGTAACCGGCCGCACCTTCGAGCGCGGCACGCCGCTGGTCAGCCTCGTGCCGGAGAGCTGACCATGCGTCGCATCGAGAGCCGCATCGACGTCAGCTCCGAGGAGTATCGCGGCAACCGCGCGCACAACCGCGCGCTGGCGGCCGCCCTGAAGGCGCGCCAGCAGGCGGCGCGGCGCGAGCGTCCGGCGCGCGACCTCGAGCGGCTGGCGCGGCAGAAAAAGATGTTCGTGCGCGACCGCATCGAGATGCTGCTCGATCCCGGCACGCCGTTCCTCGAGCTCTCCACGCTCGCCGCCAACATGGCCTACGGCGGGCGAGGTGCCGGGCGCCGGACATTGTCAGCGGCATCGGCATCGTCCAGGGCCGCGAGGTCATCATCCACGCCGACGATGCCAGCGTGAAGGGCGGCGCCTGGTATCCGCTGTCGGTCAAGAAGATCGTGCGCACCCTCGACATCGCCATCGAGAACCGTCTGCCGGTCGTGCATCTGTGCGACAGCGCCGGCGGCTTCCTGCCGCTGCAGGCGGAAATTTTCGCCGACCGCTACTTGGCCGGCCGCATCTTCCGCAACCAGTGCGATCCTGTCGAAGATGGGCGTCCCGCAGGTCGCGATCGTGCTCGGGCATTGCACGGCGGGCGGCGCCTATATCCCGGCGCTCAGCGAATACAATCGTCATCGTGCGCGGCACCGGCGCGATCTTTCTCGGCGGCCCGCCGCTGGTGAAGGCTGCGACCGGAGAGGACGTCACCGTGGAGGAGCTGGGCGGCGCCGACGTGCATACCGGGATTTCCGGCACCGCGGACTATCCGGCGGCGAGCGAGGAGCAGGCGATCGCCATCGCCCGCGAGCATGGTGGCGCCAGATCGCGCGACCGGAGAAGTCGGCGATCGAGCGCGTCGACCCCGGAGGCGCCGTACTACGATCCGGAGGAGCTCTACGGGATCATCCCGCGCGACATCAAGGTGCAGTTCGACATGCGCGAGGTGATCGCCCGCCTCGTCGACGGCAGCCGCTTTCACGAGTACCAGCCCGCCTACGGCACCACGCTGGTCTGCGGCTTCGCCGCATCTGTGGGGCTATCAAGGTCGGCATCCTCGGCCAACAACGGCGTGCTGTTCAACGACTGCTCGCTCAAGGGCGCGCATTTCATGCAGCTCTGCAACCAGAGACTGCGCGCCGCTGATCTTTCTGCAGAACATCACCGGCTACATGGTGGGGCGCGACTACGAGCACCGCGGCATCACCAAGGACGGCGCGAAGATGATCATGGCGGTCGTCGGGCTCCGAGGTGCCGAAGTTCACCGTGATCTGCCACGGCTCGTTCGGCGCCGGCAATTACGGCATGTGCGGGTCGCGCCTTCGACCCGCGCTTCCTGTTCATGTGGCCGCAGAGCCAGATTTCGGTGATGGGCGCCGAGCAGGCCGCCAACGTGCTGGCCGAGGTCAAGATCCGCCAGCTGGCGCGCGAGGGACGCACATTGTCGCCGGCGGAGATCGCCGCCATCCGCGACCCGATCCTCGACGAGTACCGCCGGCAGTCGAGCGCCTACTACTCGCACCTCGGAGATCTGGGACGACGGCATCCTCGATCCGATCGACACCCGCAACGCCCTTGCGATCAGCCTCAGCGTCGCGCTCAATGCGCCGATCGACCGGCCGCATTACGGCGTCTTCCGGATGTGACGGAATTTTCCAGATGATGTCCGCCGCCCCTGCCAACGACGTGATCCTGCAATGCCGGGACATCGATCTGGCGTTCGGCGGGCTGCACGTGCTGAAGGGGCTGTCGCTCGATATTTCCAAGGGCCAGATCTTCGGCCTCGTCGGCCCCAACGGCAGCGGCAAGACCAGCATGATCAACGTGATCACCGGCTTCTACCGTCCGCGGGGCGGGACGGTGACGCTGTTCGGCGCCGACGTGACCGGCGTGAAGCCGCACCGCATCGCTGGCCGCGGCGTCGCCCGCACCTTCCAGAATCTGGCGCTGTTTCGCGGCATGACGGTGCTGGAAAATATCCTGCTCGGCCGCCACGTGCATATGGGGGCGAGTGCGCTCGCCAGCCTGTTCTACTGGGTGTGGGCGATCCGCAACGAGGTCGCCCATCGCCGCGTCGTGGAAGATCTCATCGACTTCATGCAGCTGCAGGACATCCGCGACGAGCCGGTGGAGATCATCCCGCTCGGCATGCAGAAGCGGGTCGAGCTTGCCCGCGCGCTCGCCGCCGAGCCCGGCCTGCTGATCCTCGACGAGCCGATGGCCGGCATGAACCAGGAGGAGAAGGAATACATCGCCCGCTTCATCCTCGACGCCCGCGACGAGCGCGCCACCACCATCCTGCTGATCGAGCACCACATGGACGTGGTCACCGCGCTGTGCGACCACGTCATGGTGCTGAGCTACGGCGAATGCATCGCCGCGGGCGAGCCGAACAAGACGATTGCCGATCCGCGCGTGGTCTCGGCCTATATGGGCCAGCGCGCCGCCGACCGCCGCGCAGGACTCGCATTATGAATGTGCCGGTGCGCCCCCCGATCGATATCCCGTCCTGGCCGGTGACGGCGGACGGCCAGCCGGCGACGCTGATCGCCGCGCTGGCGCGCAACGCCGCCGAATCGGGCGGGGCGATCGCCTTTCGCGAGCGCGACCGCGGGCTGTGGCAGGAACGCGGCTGGAGCGACATCCTCGCCGAGGTCTTGGCGCTCGCGGCGGCGCTGGAGACGCTCGGCCTGCGGCCCGGCCACGCGCTCACCGTGATCGGCGACAACCGCACCCGTCTCTATGAGGCGATGGTGGCGGCGACGGCGCTCAGGGCTTTTCCGTCGCCGGTGTTTCCCGACGTCTCGCCCGACGAGCTCGTCGCCTATACGCGCCACGGCACGCCGACAATTGCTGTGGCCGAGGACCAGGAGCAGGTCGATAAATTGCTCGAGCTGCGCGAGCGCACCGGCCGCCCGACGACCATCGTCTACGACGACCCGCGCGGGCTTTCCGCCTATCGGGCCGACGGACTGATCTCGCTCGACGAGGTTTTGTTGCGCGGCTTCGCCCGGCTCAAAGCCGAGCCGGGGCTTGCGGCAGAACTGGTCGGCCGGCCACGGACCGACGACATCGCGGTGCTGCTGCATTCCTCCGGCACCACAGGCGCGCCCAAGGGCGTGCCGCTGCGCCACGCCAACATCCTGGCCGGCGTCGCCAACGCGACGGCGGGCGGCTATTTCCAGCCGAACGAGGAGCACTACGCCTACCTGCCGATGGCCTGGGTGGGCGATTTCGTGTTCACGGTCGGCGCCGGCATCCTGCTGCGCTTCACCGTCAACATTCCGGAGCGCCAGGAGACCGTGCTGCGCGACCTGCGCGAGGTGGCGCCCACCATGTATCTGGCGGCGCCGCGCGCCTGGGACAACATGCTGACCCGCGTCCAGGTCGGGGTCGAGGATTCCACCCCGCTCAAGCGAAAACTGTTCAACTATTTCATGCCGCGCGCGATCGAGATCGAGCGCCGGCGGCTGGCGGGAGAGACGCCGAGTCTCGGCGAGCGGCTGTTCCTCGTCGCCGGAGAGGTCCTGATCTTCGGGCCGCTCAAGGACTTTCTCGGCATGACCCGCACCCGCCGCGCCTATACGGGCGGCGAGGCGATGGGCGAGGACACTTTTCTGTTCTTCCGAGCGCTCGGCATCAATCTCAAACAGTTTTACGGGCAGACCGAGACCGCGGCGCTGACCGCCGCCCAGGACGACGGCCATGTGCGGCTGCACACGGTTGGCCGGCCGATGCCCGGGGTCGAGGTGCGGCTCACCGACGATGGAGAAATCCTCGTCCGCTCGGGCTCGGTTATCGAAGGCTATTTCGATGATGCGGCGGCGACCGGGAAGGCGCTGGCCGACGGCTGGCTGCATACCGGTGACGCCGGCTATGTCGAGCCGGACGGCCAGCTCGTCGTGCTCGGCCGGGTGAGCGAGGTGGTGCGCACGGCTTCGGGCGAACGCTACATTCCCAATTACATCGAGAACCGCATCAAGTTCAGCGCCTTCGTGCGCAACGTCGCGGTGGTCGGCGCCGGCCGCCACGAGCTCACCGCGATCGTCTGCATCGATCACGAGGCCGCCGGTCACTGGGCCGAGGAGCGCGGCATCTCGTTCACCTCCTATGCGGACCTCTCGCAGCGGCCCGAGCTGCGCGAGCTCGTCGCTTCCGTTCTGCGCCACGTCAACGAGACGCTGCCGGCGCCGCAGCAGATCCGCCGCTTCGTCAACCTGCACAAGGATTTCGACGCGGATGACGGCGAGATCACCCGCACCCGGAAACTGCGCCGCAACGTCATCGAGGAGCGCTACGCGGCGCTGATCGAGGCGCTCTATGCGGGGCCTGAGACCTTCGTCGAGACTTCCCGCATCACCTACGAGAGCGGCGAGACCGGCACGATCAGCCGCACGCTCTCGATCTGCCGGGTGGGCTGACCGTGGACTGGGCCCTCATCGGCGAACTGGCGCTGACCGGCGCGCTGGTCGGCGTGATGTACGGCCTGGTCGCGGTCGGCATCGTGCTGATCTACAAGACCTCCGGCATCGCCAACTTCGCGCAGGGAGCGATGGCGATGACCGGCGGCTACGTCGCCTGGGCGATCTCCGGCGGCCTCGGCCTGCCGATCGTCATTGCGCTGCCCGCCGCGGTCGCCGTGATGTTCCTGCTCGGAATGCTGGTCGAGCTCACCGTGCTGCGCCGGATGATCGGCCAGCCGGTCATCATGGTCATCATGCTCACCTTCGGCATCGAGATTTTTCTCCGCGGCGCGGTGCCCGGTTTCCTCGGCTCGGCGGTGAAGCGGCTCGATCTCGGGATCCCGCAGGCTCCCGTGTTCATCGGCGACATGCTGCTCAACCGCGCCTACCTGATCGGCGGCGGAATCTCGGCGGCGCTGATCGTCGCCGCGATCGTGCTGTTCAACTCGCGCGCCGGCATCATGATGCGGGCGGTGTCCGACGACCAGGGCGCGTCCTGGTCGGTCGGCATTCGGGTCGAGCGGGCGATCGCCATGGCGTGGGGGCTCTCCGCGGTCACCGCGGCCGCCGCCGGCATCCTGTGGGGCAGCCTGCAGGGGATCGACTGGAGCCTGTCGCTGCTGCTGGTCAAGGCGCTCGCCATCGCCATCCTCGGCGGGCTCGACAGCATTCCCGGCGTGCTGCTGGCGGCACTGATCGTCGGCGTCGCCGAAAGCCTCGCCACCGGCATCCTCGATCCGCTGCTCGGCGGCGGCACGCGCGACATCGTCGCCTCGGTGATCATCCTGGTCACCCTGATGGTGCGGCCCTACGGGCTGTTCGGCCACGAGCACATCGAGCGGGTTTAGATGTTCTATCGCCGCACCGGAATCCGCCACACCCGCTATGCCGAGGAGCGCAAGCTGTGGCCGCTGCGGTTCGACCGCAATCTCGTCGTCCTCGTCGTCGTGCTGCTCCTGGTCGCGCCGTTCGTGGTCGACCGGCTGTATCTGACCGCCTATCTGCTGCCCTGGATCATCTGGTCGTCGGCGGCGCTCGGCCTCAACCTGCTGATGGGCGGCGCCGGACAGATCCATCTCGGCTATGGCGCCGTGATGGCGATCGGCGCCTATGCGTCGGTCCACGCGGTGCGCGCCGGGGTGCCGTTCGAACTCGCCATGCTGGCCGGCGGGCTGATGAGCGCGCTGGTCGGCATCGTGTTCGGCGCCGCCGCGCTCCGGGTCAAAAGCCTCTATCTGGCGATGGCGACGCTCGCCATGCAGTACATCGTCGATTTCGTCATCTCGCACTTGCCGGCGATCCGCGGCGGCGGCATGGCGACGCATCCAGGTGCCGCCCGTCCGTTTTCTCGGCGCTCGCATCGAGGGCGACCTGCCGACCTATTTCTTCGCGCTCGCCGTCTGCGCGCGTGATCACCTCGTTCATGCTCAATGTCGGGCGCACCAGCTTCGGCCGGGCGCTCGCCGCCGTGCGGGAGAAGGATTACGCTGCGGAAATCATCGGCATCGACACCTTCCGGTTCAAGCTGCTTGCCTTCTGGGTAAGCTCGTTCATCGGCGGGGTGGTGGGCGCCGTGCTGGCAGTGTGCTATCTGCGCAGCGTGTCGCCCGATCAGTTCCACCTCGATCTCTCGGTGCAGATCGTCGCCATGGTGATCGTCGGCGGACTGGGCAGCGTTCTCGGCAGCTTCTTCGGGGCGGGACTGATCCTGTTCGCGCCCATCGTCTTCAACAACCTGATCGGCGCCGTCGCCGCAGGCCTCGACGTCGAGATCGGCAGCGACCTGCGCAGCCATCTGCCGCTGATGCTGTACGGGGCGCTGATCATCGGCTTTCTGGTCGTCGAGCCGCTCGGGCTGGCGAAAATCTACGACAATGCGCGCAACTATTTTCTGGTCTGGCCGTTCCGCCACGCCCGGAGATGACAAGGCCGGCCGCGCTTCGTGCCGGCACAAAAAAGGGAGAGCCATATGAGAGTGAACCGACGCACCTTCCTCGCCGGCAGCGCCGCGGCCGCAAGTCTCGGCATCGGCCCGAGCGCCTTTGCCCAGGAGAAGGTCATCCGCTTCGGCATGCCGATGGATTTCACCAAGGTCTACACCTTCGTCACCGCCGAATACAGCCAGGGGCAGCGCGACGTGATCACGCTGACCAACGAGCGCGGCGGCGTCCACGGCTACAAGATCGTCACCGACATCACCGACCACGCCAACGACATTCCGCGCGCGCATCGAGGCCTACGAGCGCTTCAAGCGCGAGGGCGCCGTGCTGATCGATCCGCTGTCGACCCCGGTCGCCCGCGCGCTGGTCACCCGCGCGCTCGAGGACAAGATCAACATGGTCACGGCGTTCTCCGGGCGCAGCGACGCGGCGGACGGCTCGGTGTTTCCCTACGTGATGCCGCTGTCGCCGAACTACTGGAGCCAAGCCGCCCTCATCGTCGACTTCTTCCGCCAGCAGGACAAGGACCTCAAGGGCAAGAAGATCGTCCACGTCCATATCGACACGCCGTTCGGGCGCGAGCCGATCCCGATCTTCCAGGCCTTGAGCCAAAAGCTCGGCTACGAGTTCCAGACGTTTCCCTATACGCCTCCGGGCAACGACCAGGCCGCCATCTGGACCCAGGTGCGGCGCGCGCGGCCCGACTGGGTGGTGTTCTGGGGAGCCGGCGTCGGCCAGACCACGGCGCTCAGCGAGGCGGTGCGCAACGGCATGGCGATGGATCGCCTGTCGTCGAGCGTGTGGCTGTCGGAATCCGACATGGACGTCGCCGGCAAGGAGGCCACCAAGGGCGTGCTGAAGTTCGAAGCCGCGGCCGGCGGGCGCAGCCCGAAGGTGATCCAGGACATCATCCGGGAGGTGACCGGCAAGGGCAAGGGCGCCGGCCCGGAGAACAAGATCGGCACCAGCTACTACAACCTGGGCGTCATGATGGGCGCCATCATGTTGGAGGGCGTCCGCAAGGCGTTCGAGAAGGCTCCCAACGGCCCGATCACCGGCCCGTGGCTCAACGAGGGCCTCACCTCGATCACCGACTTTTCCGCCGAGGGCCTGATGCCGGCGATGACCACCACCCACGACGACCATCAGGGCGGAGGCCGGGGCCGCATCGTGCGCTGGGACGGGACGAAGTTCGTGCCGCAGACCGACTGGTTCACCGCCAACCAAGACATCGTGTGGGCGGAGATCAAAAAGTATTCCGAGGAGTTCAAGAAGTCCGGCAAGTAGAGTGACGACGTGACATGCCGTTGTTGAGCCTCAACAATATCGAGGTCGTCTACGATCGGGTGTTTCTCGCCGTCAAGAGCCTGTCGATCGACGTGCCCGAGGGCGGCATGGTCGCGCTTCTCGGCGCCAACGGCGCCGGGAAGAGCACCACCCTGAAGGCGATCAGCGGATTGCTGAAACCGGAACGCGGCGCGGTGACCCGAGGCGAGGTGACGTTCGCTGGCCGCTCGGTGCTCGGCCTCGATCCGCCCGAGCGGGTGCGGCTCGGGCTTGCCCATGTGCTCGAGGGCCGCCGGGTGTTTCCGCAGCTGACCCCTGAGGAGAATCTGATTGCCGCCACCTCGATGCATCGCGACCGCGGCCGCGTCAGGCAGCTGATCGAGCGGACCTTTGCGTGGTTTCCAAGGCTCGCCGAGCGCGCCGGCGCCAAGGCCGGCTACCTGTCGGGCGGCGAGCAGCAGATGCTCGCCATCGGCCGCGCCCTGATGACCGAGCCGAAACTGCTGCTGCTCGACGAGCCGAGCCTCGGCCTGGCGCCGCTCCTGGTCGACGAGATCTTCGACATCATCCGCCGCATCAACCGCGAGAGCGGGGTGGCGGTGCTGCTGGTCGAGCAGAACGCCGCCATGGCGCTCGACATCGTGGCGCACGCCTACCTGATGGAGAGCGGCCGCACCGTGATGAGCGGGCCGGCCGACGTGGTCAGGCAGAATCCCGACGTGCAGGCGGCCTATCTCGGCGGCAGCCACGGCGTCGATTATCTGGCGGTGAAGCACTATCGGAGGCGCAAGCGCTGGCTGGCCTGATCATCTTCGTAGGATGGGTTGAGCGCAGCGAAACCCATCAACGGCAATGCAAGAGGCGATGCCGCCGATAGGTTTCGCCCGCGGCCAACACGTGGCGCGCGTCGATTATTCTGGTCCGTTGCACTTTTGTCACAGCCTTCGGTGGCGCCAAATGTTACCTTCCCTCCCCGGGACCGAAGGGTTAGGTGAGCTGGAGGGGGTTGGTCATGAAGAGATTGCTTCTGGGGACGATGGCAATTCTTGCGACGGCGGGAGCAGGCTCGGCGCTGGCGGCCGATCTTCCGCTCAAGGCGCCACCCATCGTGGTGCCGATCGCGTTCTCCTGGACCGGCTTCTATGTCGGCGGAAACGCGGGCTACAGCTGGGGAAGGGCCTCGACCGACCTGACCGAGACCGAGATTGTCACCGCGACCATTTCGACGCTCGCCGGCACTCCGATCGCGAGCGCGACCGCGACCTCGGTCTTTACCGGCAGCGATCGCGCAAGGCTCAACGGCGCTCTGGGCGGCCTTCAGGCCGGCTACAACTGGCAGACCGACCGCTGGGTCTGGGGCATCGAGGGCGACCTGCAGATCACCGGCGAGCGCGGCGGCGTTCTCATCTGCCCGACGACCCCCGGCACGCCGCCACCGGTATGTCCCTCGCTGGGAACCGTATACGGCACGGCGAACTACAGCCTGCCGTGGTTCGGGACCTTGCGTGGTCGCACTGGCATCGCATGGGATCGCGCGCTCTTATACCTGACCGGCGGACTGGCAGTCGGTCAGGTCAAGGCCGACTACACCGATGCCTTCTTCGGCGGTCTCGGTATTGGCTTCCCACCGGCGGTCGGAAGTCGCAGCTTGACCCGATTTGGCTGGGTCGTCGGCGCCGGCATCGAAGGGGCGGTCGCCGAGAATTGGTCCGTCAAGCTCGAATACCTCCACGTCGACCTCGGCAGCTTCGACAATGCGGTTGCGTCAAACGGAGGTTTTTCCGCTGTCCTCGGCGATTTCAGGACGACGCTGGCCATCACGCTCAACAGCGCCTTCCACACGCGCGTGACCGACGATATCCTCCGCGTCGGCCTGAACTACCGGTTCAGCGCGGTCGCGCCGGCCGTGGTGACGAAATACTGATCGACGGGTGTCGCCCGGTCCGTTCACTGAAAGTGATTGATGGCCGTGCTCGTCACGGCCATCATCTTTGGCGCCTGCATGGCGAAGCCGTAGGGTGGGCAAATCGCCCATGGTGACCGCGCAATTCGATTGATGCGTTGCCGGCGATTTGCCCACGCGGTCGGAGGCGGCGTGGTCGGACTGCGTGGGCAAAATCGCCGGCGAGTTCTTGAGCGAACCGCGCGATCCGAACCGCGATTTTGCCCACCCTGCCCCGACATCCGGCGGCGATTTGCCCACGCGGTACGGCCGGGATCAGGCATCAGTAATCAGCGGATGCACGGCGCGGGTTGACCGCGTGGGCAACGGCGGAATACGCGCCGAGCCAAATGGTGACCGGCGGGCCGCCGTTGCCCACCCTACTCGATGGTCGCTCTATTCGGCGATGGTGAACTCGAGGCGCGCATTGGGGCTGGTCTCGTCGTGCCCGATGACGCCGCAGCCGGCGGCTTCGTGAACCGGCGCGGCTCCCCTCAGCACGATCCGGTCGTGCGTCTGCTGGCCGGAGACCTCGTAGCCCACCGGCTGACAGCCCCGTTTGAACAGGTAGGCGGTGCCGCGCAGCCGTCCCGAATCTGTCGTGCCGCGGAACAGCACCGCTCCCTCCTCGACCGGCATGCCGGGGCGCACGCTCCCGTAACGAATCACCACCCGGTTGCCGGCACCGGTGCGCATCTGCATCGTCGAGCCGTTGTGCCCGAGCGCCGTCGTCGAGACCGGCTCGTCCGCGTCGTCATCGCCGGAGGGCCGGGGCTGCACGGATGCGGACTTCCCCAGCGCCGCCAAGCGGTCGGTATAGGCGCGACGGATGCAGGACCTTTCGCGGCCGCAGCCGTCGCGGGTCGCGATCCACTCCTTCTGCTCGACGCGCACCGCGTCGCGCTCGCGCGCCGCTGCGCTCTCGAGCGTGCGGTCGTAGGCGATCGCCAGGTCGAGATCGAGCTGGGCAAGACCGCTGTCGTGGCAGATGATGTCCTCGGTGCCCGACAGCGAGCCGGTGCACGGGAAGCTCGGGCCGGCGGCACCGGCCGGCGACGCCATGGTGCAAAACGCGATCACGAGGCCTGGGCCCCATCGCCGGGAGAGCAGCATGGCGTCATTCCTTTCCTGATTTCCGGACGCGGTGCCCGCTGACCGATCCGAGCGGGCACCGATATGGTCGACGAGCCGGATCTAGTCGTCGTCCTCTTCAAGCTCCGGCGTGTCCTGCATGAACTGCCTGATCCTGTCGGCCGCGCAACCGCTGTCGCAGTCCGCCGGTGGGGCGGAATCATTGTCGTCGTCGGAGGACGTGGCGGAATTGACACCGAACTTGAGGCCGCGGCGCTCCGCCTGGCGGCTGCACTCGTTGAGCTTGGCGTAATAGAACTTGCCGAAGCCCCGTTTGGCCTTGCCGTTATGCTTGATGCGGCCCTGGAGCTCGTCGCTCATCTTTTGCAGGCAGGTGTCCAGCGTGGCGGAGTTGTAGACGTTGCGGAGCGAGCTCGCGTACTTGTCGATGTTCTTCTGCCGGCATCGAATTCCGGCATCGGTGGCGCTGTTGGTCGACTTGTCCATCGAGCACGGAATGATCTGGGCGGCGCTCGGGGATGCGGCCGAGCAGGCGAGCACGACGACGCCGAGGACGAGGAGCATGGGCTTGACGATGTTCATCAGATTCTCCGGATGGGATCGACATGTCGGACCGCGCCGCTGTGGACAGCCTGCGGACGGAGGACCGCGATCGAGGGTGGTACGGTGCGTCACCGGGCGCAGCCGTCTGCCGACACTATTAGACCGAATGCGCGGGCCGTGTCTGGAGAACATTGCGCATATCTGCCGGCGGGAATGGCGGGGCCGCCGTCCCTGCAATAGTCTCGCGGCGCACCGGCTCCACCGGCCCGGCGAATGCATGCGATCGGCCGGAGGAAGACAGCGGGGTGTCGGAAGGGGCGATCTTGCAGCGAGCAGAACTGGAGCGCCTCGCGGGTGGCGCGCCGCGCGTCGCGCTGGAGGATATTTTGGAGCACGGGCACCTCAAGGACGCCCGCAGGCTCTATCTTCGCCGTTTCCTTGGCGTCTATGGCAACGATCCCTCGCTGGCGCGCCTGCTCGTCGAGCGGGGCCGGTTCCTCGTCTACATGCTGACCGTCGTGCTCGAGGCCGCGCAGGATCCGGCGCGGCGCGAGACCTGGTCGACGGTCGGGCGGCTCAAGCAGAAGATGGCGCTGTTCGGGGTGGCTAGCGAGCGTCGCATCGACCATCTGGTGACTCGCTTCTGCGCGCTTGGCTACATGAAGGTGCGCAGCTGCGATGACGACCGCCGCGTCCGCATCCTTCTGCCGACCAGCCGGCTCAAGGCCCATGACCGCGACTGGCTCGCCGCCCACTACGCGCCGCTGAGCGTGCTCTACCCGCAGCACGATTACGGGCCGGCGCTGCGCCGCGACCGGCAGTTCCAGATGCACCATCGCCGCGCCTGCGTGCCGTTTCTGCCGCTCGCCGCTAAGCTCCTGCTCTCGGTTCCCGACATGATGCTGTTCTTCGCCCACGCCGCCGGCCACATGATCCTCGCCGCCCTGCTGCACGCCGCGATGGGAGAAGGGGAGGACCCGCTGGCGGCGGTACCCTACGCCGAGGTCGGGGAGCGCTTCGGGGTATCGCGCACCCATGTCCGCCAGCTGCTGGTCGCCGCGCAAACCGCCGGGCTCGTCAAGCTGCACGCGCGCGGCGGCCACCGCGTCGAGATCCTGCCGCGGCTGTGGTCGAGCTACGACCGCGCCATCGCTGGGGGCATGTACCTCAACGACATGCTCTACGTGGCGGCGACCCGCAGCACCACCCGGCCGGTGCCGGAGCCCGCGCCTTCGTCGGCCTGATACCTGCCAACCTTGTTGTCGAATTGGCGCGGGCGGAAGTGCCTTCAGGCAACCGCAGCGGAGACCAGACGCGCATTCATCCGGTTGGTGACGGCCAGATAGAGCATGTCATGCAAGTACATGCCGCCCGCGATGCCCTGGTCGTGGCTGGCCCACAGGCGCGGCAGGATCTCGACGCGGTGGCCGCCGCGCGCGTGCAGCTTCACGAGGCCGGCCTCCTCGGCATCGGTCAGCAGCTGGCGCACATGGGTGCGCGACACGCCGAACCGGTCACCGACGTCGGCGTACGGCACCGGCGCATGCGGATCGTCAGGCGCCTCCATCGCCGCCTGGAGCAGCGCGGCAAGCACCATGTAGCCGCCGGCGCGGTTGAGGAACAGCAGCATGTCGGGAACCGACAGGTAGAGCTTTGCGCCGAGCGGCAGGAACGCCACGCCGATGCGCCGATGCACGGCCTGGAATTCCCGGTCGCGCCGCAGCGCCAGCCCGTAGTCGTGCTGCGGATAGAGCACCGCCAGCCCCGCATGGTGGGCCGCGAGCCACTCGCGATCGTGCGCGCGCATCTTCTCGGTGGGCTTGAGGATGCGCACGCGCCGATCCTGGTCGGACGGACGCAGCTCCATGTAGCCGACCGAGCACAGGCGGCCGATGAGATGGTCGGTCTGGCGCTCGCTGGCGAGCCCGTACTGCGCCAGAGTTTGCTTCACCAGCCCGACGGTGAGCCAGGTCTCGCGCCGCGTCGGATCCTGCGCGGCCTCGAGCACGACGGTCATCTGGTAGATGAAGAAGCGACCGGACTCGATGAGCAGCCTGACCAGGAACGGGTCGTCGCCGTAGACCTCGAGGAAATGATCGAGAAAGGCCTTGCGCGCGATGGGCAGCCGCGGGTGCCTGACGACCTCGTCAAAGGTGATTCGCGGCGGGCGTCCGAGGAGGCGCTCGATCTCGGCTTGTTGCAAAGGCTGTCCTCGTCCACGAACGGCACGACCGGCCGGTGCCGCGCGAAATGATCATTCCTCTGCGTAACCATATACGTTTCGCTCGCGATAGACGCAATTTGTTCCGTTTGTCAGACGGCTGATTTTTTTCGGCACAGGTTGCGCGTGGAGTTGGATGCAAGTTATGCCTGTGGCATCCCCAGTCTTGCGACCTTGTCATCCACGCGGTGCCTATGCTGCGCGGACATTGAGTTGATGACCCCGGTCAAATACCGGCATTGCGCATAAATTCTGCGTAAACATGGTTTCCCGCCCGGTGCTCGCGCGCTCGTCTGCAGGGCAGATGATGTCGTTTGATCGCCGCAGCCAGCGACACGCTACATTCCGCAACCGCGCCGGCGGCACCGCGGTCGCCCCGGCCCCCGACGGAGGCCCGGCACGCGGCTTGCCGGCATCATTCGTCGTCCACCTTGGCCTGCGCCGGCTCGGGATTGCTCTGCATGAATTCTCCTGAACAGCTCGCCGGCACATCGGGCGTCGCAATCGGCGTCCTTGCGATCTCCGGAGTCGTCGTTGTCGGCGGTTGCCGAATCGACGCTGAAGGCGATCTTCTCCCGCTTCGCCTCCTCGCTGCAGCCATTGAGCTTCCTAAAGTATTCCGGCCCGGCGCCGCCTTCGCCCTCGCCGCGGCCTGCCAGCTCGTCCTCGAGGCCCTTGAGGCAGGCTTCGAGGGCGCCGGTGCTGTAGCTTCCCTTGACGATGCTCAGCGCCATCAGGAATTTCTCGATGTTCTCGCGCCGGCACCTGACGCCGGCTTCCGTTCGGCCCTTGCGCACCGCGGGCTCGGCGGACTTGGAGCAGGCCATGATCGCGGTCGCGTCGGGCCGGCGGTCGTCGCGTGTCCGCGTCCTGGCCGGCCCGGGCAGATCGACTTTCGTTGCCAGAGCGGCCCAATGGTTGATGGGCTCGACGATTGCGTCGAGATCACTGGTGAAGCCGCGGCGCACCAGATCCTGTCGGTTGGTGCAGAACGTCTGCGACGGAGTGAATTTCGGTTCGCCCGGGTCGCCGTGCCCTCCGATGAGCGCCGTCGATACGGCCCACCAATTGCCGCGATACCGCTGCTGCCAGCCGCAGAGCTCGTCGTGAACATCGAGCCATCTCCACTTGAGTGGTGCTGATTTTGTGCGGCTTTTCTGCTCCGAACCTCGTTCGCATTTGATCTTGCCCATGCGCCATGCCAGAGCCCGCGTCCTGATCCCGGCGGCCGCCCCGGTATAGCGCCCGACCTGCTGCTGCAGCAGCTGGAAGTGGCTCTCGCGATCCTCGTCGCCGCCGTAATAATCTGGCGCGAACAGGTACTGCTCGCGCAACGCCGCCAGCTTCAACGTGCCGAAGGCGACAAAGTGCGCCAGCACCTTCTCCGGCGCGCGATCGTCGAAGAACTCCGGCTCCATGGCATCGAGCACGGTGAGCATCGAGGTCAAATACTCGCCCTTCTGCAGCAGATTGGTGGTTCTGACGTAATTGTTTGCCGCCGACCTGAGCCCGCTTACGTGCTGCTCCAGCTTGTGCACATGCTCGCGGGAGATCATCTCGGGTATGAGCTTGTCCACATACTCTCGCATCTGGTCGAACACCGCCGAATAGTTGTCGACATCCTTCCAGAGAAACTTGATGGCGCCGCTGACCAGCCCGCCGACCTTGGGCACCGCACCGCTCAGGGCGACCACGATCGTTCTCGCCTTGTCCGACTTGGCGTGGAAGGTCGTCCATGCGGCCGTTTCCTTCATGCACGGATCTCTCAGCACGGCCGGAACGGCCTGGTCTGCCTGCGCCGAATCCACCGACGCCCCGGGCGCTTCGTTGTCGTCGTCATCGGACCGATCGACCGGCTTTGCCTGCGCGGCGCTCGGCTTGGCGCGGGCAGGCGGCGCGGGCTGCTCGGCGGGCGCCTCGCTGGTTGCCGGCTCGTCATCGTCGCGGTCGGCGGCCGGTCTGCGATCGACATTCCGCGGCGGCCGCACCGGCCGGTCCGGCACCGTCGAGTCCGGCTCCTCGCTCGTCGTCACCTCTTCGTCGTCGGCCGCCTGCGCGCGCATCGGCGAGCCGGCGACGACGCCGGCCAGCAGGATCGCGAGCACCAGCGGGATCAAGGTCCGGCCGGATCTCTCCACGCTGGCAGGCACGCCCGACGTTGCCCGGTGCGAACCCGATGCGCTGCCGGGCGTTCTGAATGATGGCGAAGCGCGGTTCATGATCATCAGGGTCTCTCCTGGGCGCGGCGGTCCATTCGCCGGGCATCCGTCGAGGATAGGGGAACGCTCGTCGGGAAGCCATTGCGCGGGAGATGTGCGCAATGTTTTCCCGCATGATGCGTGAAGTTTTTGGATTTGACGACCCTGGCAGGGTCCCACGAAATCATCTGTCGCATGTTCTTATCGGCGAACCAGTATCCACTTCGCCGGAACATGCGCTAGGCTCGGTGCATTGCGCAACTTCGGGTGCTCGGGCGAGTTCTCCCAGGTAACGCGCCTGCACGAAAGCCGTAGCGCCGGGAATACCCGCAATGTTATCCAGACGCGCGCCGGCAATTGAACTAGCAGCTCGCGGAACCGACCTGCGGGCGCAACAGGAGGGATCATGCGCTTTGTTGCCGCTCTTTTCCTGGCGCTGACCTGCGCGGCTCCGGGGCTCGCCAACGATTCCAGCGCGGAGCTCGCCACCGGCGGCCTCCTCTTCGTCCACAACGACGACATCGAGATGCGCTCGGAAAAGCTCTTCATCTCGGCCGGAGAGGTGCGCGTCGCCTATGTGTTCTTCAACAAGTCGGACCGGGAGGTGACCGTCTGGTCGCGTTTCCGCTGCCCGAGATCCGCGTTGCGGGACCGGACGACAACTTGGCGATGCCGACGCAGGATCCGCAGAACCCCTTCGCGTTCGCGACCAGCGCGGACGGCAGCCCGGTCAGGACCGAGGTGGAGCAGCGCGTCACCGCGGTCGGCATCGACCGGACGCAGTATCTGCGCCAGCTCGGCATTCCGCTCGCCCCCCATGTCGGCGCCACCGCCCAGGCGCTCGATGCCCTTCCGAAGGAGAAATGGGCCGAGCTCGTCGAGCTCGGTCTCGCCGAGGTCGTCGAATACGACAACACCGGCACCGGCATGAAGAAGCATCTCGAGCCGCGCTGGGGCCTTGCCACCACCTACTATTGGAAGCAGACTTTTCCGGCCCGCAAGGAGACCCGCATCCAGCATCGTTACAAGCCGAGCGTCGGCCGCTCGGTACAGACGGCGCTCGGGTCTCCAGGCCAGGCGAAGGAACCCTGGCACGCGGAATACGGCAGGAAATACTGCATCGACCAGGGCTTCATGACGGCGATCGAGAACCTGCGCAAGGCGCACAAGAGCGAGTTCGGTCCGCCCTACAGCGAGCAGCGCATCGACTACATCCTCAAGACCGGGGCGAACTGGTCGGGTCCGATCCAGAACTTCGAGCTCGTGGTGGACAAAGGGTCGGCCGACGCGCTCGTGACCTTCTGCGGCAAGAACGTGAAAAAGATCTCCGCCACGCAATTCCAGATGCAGCAGAAGGATTTTTCGCCGGATGGGAATCTGTCGGTGCTCATCCTCGACCGGATCGGAAACTGACATGAGCCGGCGCGCGCCGAATTGGCGGAAACGGGAGATGTCCGGAGGCCGGTCATGATGGCCCGCGACCATCGGCCCGGGCCGGCGGCAATATTCGATTGCTACTCCTGCAGGACGTCCCTCAACGCCGATTGCTGGGCCGGGCCGGGCGCGCCGAGATAGGAGACGGGCTTGCCGTCGTCCATGAGGGCGCCCCACGCCTGCGCGCCGCCCGGCGAGAAGATGATCGCCAGCTGGTTTTGCAAGCAGGCGTGCGCCTTGCAGGTCTGCTCCGTCAATGTCTGTCGTTAACTCTTGGCCCACTGATACTCAGCTGTTCGTCGAGATACGCGTCGTAGTGGAGCCGTGAGCTCTCACGCTCGGCGTGCTCGGACTCGCATAAGTCGATGCATTCCCGCCTCTTCTTCGGGCAGAACGAAGCGCTGTAGCAGGTAGCGTAGCGCGTGCTGCATTGCATCCGGCACGATTGATAACCGGCAAGATTGCGCTCCTTCTCCAGCTTCTTTGCCGCTGCCACCTGTTCTGCCGTGAGATGAGGGCACTCACCCGCGGTTCCGCCATGCTCGTCCGGGGTCGAGCAGGCACTGGGGATGTGGGTATGCGCCAACATTCTGTCTCTCTTTGCCTGCCATGCAGGATCCTGCCGCAGCTTCTTGAACTCCTCGAAAGTGATGCACGGCGGAATGAGCTGGTTTGGCCTGGGCTCGCACGGCCCGCCGTGGGGCGGCGGAGGTGCCGGTTGAGAATGCTTCTTGGCGACCTTCTTCCGCCCGGCCAGTGAATCAGGCGAGGTCGCCAAATCCGCCGAAACCGCAGGTTCTTCGCCGACCGTTTCGTCGTCATCGTCACGATCGGCGGCGGGTTTCCTCTGCGCGCTGCTCGGCCCGGCCGGAGCAGGCGGCTTCGAATCCTCGGTGACGTCTTCGCGCATCACCGGCTCGTCGTCCTCGCGCTCGACAGGCTTCTCGATCTTTCGGCGCGGCCGCGCCTCCTCCTCGTCGCGCGACGGCTGATCCGGCTCCTCGGCCATCGGCCTTTCGGCCTGCGACGCGTCGGCGGCACCTTGCGCGCCGGCGTCGTTCGGCCAGCCGCCCGCCATGGCGGCCAGCAGGGCGGCGAACGCCAGCGCGAGAGCCGCGCGGCCGGCCCGCGCCGGGACCGCCGGCCGGCATGTCGTCGCCGCCGCGGCGACGCCCCGTCCGTTGCCGGCCGCTCCTGCAAATGCCGAAGGCGTGGTCGTGCCGATCATTGCGGGCTCTCCACGGCGGACGGCCAGGACGCCATCCCGCTCCGCCTGGGGCTGGTCGTCGCTACTGCTGCTCGTCGGCATCGCCGGTCGGCGGCTCCGCGCTGCCCCGCCTGACTTTCGCGATCACATCGCGGGCACACTTGTCGTCGCAATCCGCATCCCCGGGCGCCGGCTCGTCATCGTTCACGGAATCCACCTGCGCCGTCTTCTTGTCCCGCTTCGCGTCCCGGCGGCAGCCGTCGATCGCGCGGTCGTCCAGCGCGGCGAGGCTGTTGAGGCAGGCTTCCAGTGCCTCTCTGCTGTAGGTCGCCAGGACCTTCCTGAACGTGTTCACGAGCTCCCGGCCCGGATCGTCCGATCGCGCCGGCTCGGGAAACTTGTCCACCTTCCGGGCCAGGTTGGCCCAATGCGTGGTCGGCTCCAGGATCGCATCGAGATCGACGCCGTAACCCTTTTTCACGGCGTTTTCGCGGTTGACACACATGGTGTCCGGGGGATCCTGGTAGTGCGGGTCGCGCCGATGCGGATACTCGCGATGCTTGCCCTCGAATTCCATCGCACGGGTGCAAGTCGAGCCACCGCGTCTCCCCTTGGCTTTCTGCTTGAACTTGCTGGGGCACATGGTGTCCGTAGTCTCGATATAGCCGGTGCACATCGGCGTATTCACGTTTTCCTTATCGATCGTTCGCACGCACGTCACTTTTTCGAGCCGCTGCTTGATCGCGTGCGCCCTGATTTTGGCGGCCTGATCGACGTAGCGCCCGGTTTCCTCCTGCAGCTCCTGCAGGTAGCGGTCACGCTCGTTCTTGCCCTCATAGTAGTCCGGTCCGAAAATGTACCGTTCGCGCATGCCCGTCAGCTTCAACGTGCCGAAGGCGACGAAGTGCGCCAGGACCTTTGCGGGCGCGCGCTCGTCGAAAAAATCCGGCTCGAACAGATCGATGGCGCCCAGCAGCTCATTGAGGCGTTGCCCCTTGTCGTTGAGGTTCTCGGTCTTGCTGTAATTCTTGGCGATTGTCCTCAGGCCATCGACGCGCCTCTTCAGGCTGTCCACGAACTCCTGGGAGATCGCCTCGGGCACGACCCGGTCGACATAGGCCTTCATCTGGTCGAACAGTTGCTCCTGACTGTTGTCCTTCCAGAGAAACTTGATCATCCCGCTGAGCGCCCCCCCGATCGGTATCGGCACCCCGCCCACGGGAACTGACGGAGCCATGCTGGCCAGTCCGGAGACGAGCGATCGGTAATCGCGGTTCGTCCGAAATTTCTCGATGACGGGATCCGCCCCGCCGCAGGGATCGGTCAGCAAGGCTGCGGCGCGATCGGACTGCACCGAATCGACCGAGGCTCCCGGCGCGGGTTCGTCGTCATCGCTGTCGGCGCCGGGCGTCCTCTGCGTCGTGCTCGGCCTCGGCCGCCGGGCGGGCGGCGTACGCTCCTCGGTGGCCTCCTCGTCGATCACCGGCTCGTCGTTGTCGCGCGCGGCGGCCGGCTTGGGTTTTCGCGCCGGCCGCGCCGGCGGGGTCGCGTCCGGCTCCTCGCTCGTCGTCACCTCCTCGTCGTCGGCCGCCTGGGCGCGAATGGGCCACCCGCCGACCATGCCGGCCAGGAGGATCGCAAACGCCAGCGGGATCATGCACCTCGAGAGGGTTGGACGCGCGCCTGGCGCGGGCGGGGAGGCGGCGCCTGGTGCGTCGTGGGCCGATCTCAGGGATGCCGAAGGCAGGCTGATGCCGATCATCGCGGTCTCTCCACGGCGCGGCCGCGCGGCCGCCGGGCGATCAACCGAGGATAATTCACCGCTCACGGCGTTGCCATTGCGCCGAGCAGATACACGCAATGTTCTCCAAATCTTCGCCGGCGCGCTTGCGCGAATACCGCGCCATTACTGTTGCAGGGCGGCTTTCAGCGCCGATTGCTGCGCAGGGCTTGGCGCACAGGTAGCACTGGATTTTCCGTTTTCCAGGACGGCACCCCACGCCTGCGCGCCGTTCGCGGGAACATCACCGCCAATTGGTTGTTTGAGCAGTCGTGCGCCTTGCAGGCGTGAAACATCTCGTACGTCGTTCCTTCGACCGTCGAACGGTCACGGGTGCGCCCACATGGTCGCCCCTGGGCGTGAGAACTTGTCGCGTCCAGCTCGGCAGATTGCGGGAGCTCTTGATACGCCTGTCGACGGGAGGGCCCCGGCCTCTGGAAAACTTTGCGTATATCGGCAGAACGAAATGGCGCTGCCGCCGGAAATGGGTAATCTGGAGCTCCGTGGCGGTTCGCGCGCCGGGCTCGATGCCGGCCGTGGATTCTCGGGAACGAAGCCGGAGCGCCCATGTGTGCGGGGGCCGCGGGCGCTGCTCGACCTGCCGCATCCGCGTCATCGGCTGGCACGCCGAGCTTCCCCGGGCGAGCGCCGCCGAGCAGGCGGTGCTCGCGCGCGTGCGGGGCGGAACCGGCGTCCGGCTGGCCTGCCAGCTCCGCCCGCCCCAGGATATTTCCTTCGTTCCCATGCTCCCGCCACAGGCCACGGTGGCGAATGCCTACAGCAACAATCAACCGCAGCTCGGCGAGGAGCGCGATGTCGTCATCATGTTCGTCGACATGTGGGGCTCGATCAGGCGGAGAGCCGGCTGCCGTTCGACACCGTCTTCGTGATCAACCGGTTCCTCACCGCGGTGAGCAGCGCCGTGGTCGCCGCCGGCGGCACGCCCAACCAGTTCCTGGGCGACGAACTCCTGGCGCTGTTCGGACTTGACGGCACCCCCGCGGAAGGCTGCCGTCAGGCGGCGACCGCATGCTCGCTGATCGCCGCCAACCTGGACGAGCTCAACGACCTGCTGGCGCACGACCTGCCCGAGCCGATCCGGTTCGGCATCGGCATCCATGCGGGCACCGTCATCGCCGGCGATATCGGCTACGGCCGCTACGCCACGTTCACGGTCATCGGCGATCCGGTCAATGTGGCGGCGCGCCTGCAGGATCTGACGAAGCCGTTGGGCTGCGAGGTGCTGATGTCGGAGGAGGCCTACGTGCTGGCCGGGTTCGGGCCCGACGACCTCGCCCTGCACGAGGTCGAGCCTCGCGGCCGGTCATGCGGTCTGCGCGCCCGCGGTGCCGCGCGCGCCGCCGACGTCGCGGCTCTTCTCTCCGAGCGTCGCGCGGGCACGCAACCGGTGTCCCCTCCGGGTGGCAATCAAAGCTCCGCCTCGCGCAGCAGCTCCGCCGACTTCTCCAGACAGTAGTAACCGGACTGCTGGCTCACGATGGCAAGCCTCTTCCAGTCGTTGATGACGCGACTGACGCTCTCACGGGCGATGCCCGCCATGGCGGCAAGGTCGTTCTGGCTGATCCGCTGCCTGATGACAATTCGCCCTGAGCCAATGTCCTGTCCAAAAGCGTCCGCCAGATTGAGCAGGACTCGTGCCACCCGTCCATTCAGCGAGAGAAAGCTTGCGGCTGCCACAACCGTATTGGAGCTACGCAGGCGGTCGGCGAGCAGAATGGAGATGTGCCGGAAAATATCCGGATTGCGCTCGGCGACCCATTGGAAGTCGGCGCGGCTGATGAAGCTCACGACCGAATCCCGGATCGCCCCGACCGAGGTCGAGCGCGGCCGGCCGTCGATCATCGACAGCTCGCCGACCATGTCGCCGGCTGCCAGAATGGCGACGATCCGCTCGGCCCCGCTTGTCGACGCCACCGTTGCCTTGAGCAGACCTTCATCAATTCGATAGCAGCCGTCGCCGCGATCGCCGGCGAGGAAAAGCGTTTGATTGGCCCTGAGTCGGATCCTGTGCACCCGCCGGAACAAGGGTTCGGATAGCTCGGCGGGAAGCTGCGAAAAGATGTTGGTCGCCGGCGGCGCCGAATTGGCCATGACGCTCCTGTAAATCGGCAGGTCGGCCGGACACTATAGCAGGAGCAGCTTGGAGACTAGTGCATCGATTCCGAGGTTCGCATCACTTTGCGGCACCCTCTCGTGCGAACTGCGGAATCAAGAGGTGCACTAGCAACTTCATGATCCTAGTGCGGTTTTTGGATTTGAAGTTCCTATGACCAGCGGGCGGCACAACTGATAGGAACTTCAAATCCACCGCACTAGGCGCTCGACGGCGCGAGGGCAGGGAGCGGGCGAACGTCTGCGTCGAACGGAAGTTTCGGCGGTGTCGATCGGGACCCTGCCTGGCCGTCCGCAGTGGATTCCGCAGCCGCGGCCAGCCGTCTGATGGCGGCGCCGTAGATCAGGCGGTGCAGGTACATGCCGCCCGCCATGGCGCGGTCGAAACTCGCCCACAGGCGAGGCAGGACCTCGACGCGGCGACCGCCGGCGCCATGAAGCTTCACCAGAGAAGCCTGCTCCGCCGCCACCAGGAGCTCGCGGACATGGGTCCGTGACACGCCGAAGCGCTCTCCGACATCCGTGAACGACAGCGCGGCATGGTGCTCCGCCATCGCGGCCCGAAGAAGCGCCACCAGCATCGCGTAACCGGCGGCGCGCTCGAGAAACAACCTCAGATCCCTGACTCCGCGGAAAAGCCCAAGGTCAACGGCAGGAACTGCGCTGCGGCAGCCCGAAGCAGCCGGTGGAATTGCGGGTCGCGTCGCATCACGGGACCGTAGTCATGCTCGGGCCACAGCACCGTCAGCGGGGCGAACTGCGTCGCCAGCCAGTCGCGATCGTGCATCCGGAATTTTTCCGTGGGCTCGAGCATGCGTACGCGCAGATCCTCGCCGCAGCGCCGCAGTTGCATGAAACCGACGGCGCACAGGCGGCCGACGAGGTCGTCCAGGTGGCGTCCGCTCGCCTGGCCGGACGAAGCCATTTTCTGCTTCAAATGTCCGATCGTCAGCCAGGTTTCGCGCCGTGCGGGATCCTGCGCGGCGTCCAGCACCGCGGCGATGTAATACGCCGCGAATCGGCCCGACTTTACCAGCAGCCGCGCCAGGAACGGATTGTGGTCGTAGAGGCGAAGGAAGTGGTCGAGATAGACGGTGCGGGCTTCCCCGAGGCGGGGGTGTCCGATGATGTCGGGAAGCGCAAGGCGTGGCGCTGCGGTTGCGGCGCGTCCGCTCCCGGCCGCATCCCATGGCACCAGTGAGGATGCCTCGCTGACGGGGCAATTGCTCGACATGGGTGGCTTCCAGCTTTTTCGTGTTGGAACCTCCACCCGGATGTACCTCCGCCTGGCGCAGCAGCTTGTGATGGCCGACACGAGCCCCTGTGATGGCCGTCACGTTCAGGACGATTTGCCGAGGCGCCTGTCATGGATATGCGCAAAGTTTTCCGCTGTGCGTCGCGTCGCCGGATTTGCCCACGAGCCGTTTGCAGAACGTGCAGTTTCTTTCAATCCAACCAGGATCGATATCGACCCACGGAGCGCCGGATGCCGGAAACCAAGGCGATTGGCGGTCGAGCGGCGGCCATCTTCGCGGTTGCCTGCCTTGTCGGTTGCATGACCGGCGCGTGGCCCGGCGTCGCCGTTGCCCAGGCAGCCGCCGACGACCCAGCGGACGAATGTCGAAGACGTCGCTGATCCGCCTGATTCCGCCGAGCCTGACTCGGTGAAGCCGGTGGGGAAGGTCGAGCGGGAACCCCCCGCGGATCGGACGGGCTGCTGCGCTAAGGTGCCGAGCATCCCGGGTCATTGCTGACCGCGACGCAGCAGGCCACCATCCCGCTCCCGTCGGTCAGCCGTCGTCGTGCGTCTCCCCCGATTACTGACCACCGGAAGCGGCGGCGGTCGCTTCCCTGAGGCCGGCCCAGATCGGCGGCTCGGCAACCTTCAGCCTTGCGATGCGCCACAGCAGATACGTCGCAGCGGCAAGCACGACAAGCACCGTCACGATCGATGCTTCCGGCCCGAAATCTCCGCCGGTCAGAATAGTCGGGCCGCTCAATTCGCCCTGGATCAAGCTGGGCCCGATGTCGACTCCCGACACCAGCGTGCCGAACAAGGGGCCTTCGGCGAAATTCCAGCCCAGATGCAATCCTATCGGCAGCCAGAGCCGCCCGGTCACCGCATACGCCGCTCCGAGCAACACGCCCGCGAGCGCAACCCCTGACAAGCCGATGAATGTTGCCCCGGGAGCGGTCGCATGCGAGGCGCCGAACCAGGCAGCGGAGAGGAGCAGTGCTCCCCACGTACCGACAATTTTTGAGAGCAGCCGGAACAGCAGTCCGCGATACAGGATCTCCTCCCGCACGGCGACCGCCAGCATGAACAGGAAGCCGCGCCCCAGCGCACCGGACGCTTCCCATCCGTCAGGCTGATAGGCGCCGGTAAGCCAGAGAATTGCCATGGCGAGCGAGAACAGCGCAATGCCTGCCAGCGCCCCCTGCGCGAGGCCGGGCAGCGCGTGGCGCAGAGACAATTCCGACGGAACGCGCCGCTCGATCCACCTCGCGGCGGCCAGATAGATCGCCAGGCAGACGATCGCCAGATCCAGCTGCGCCTCGAGATTGGAGGGGTTCACCATCAAATATTGGGGATAACGGCACAAAAGGAGAAAGCCGGCAATGAAAGCAAACCAGACCGCCAGTGCGCTGAGAAGAATCAAGCCCGCCTGCTTCCATCTCTCTCGCATGCTGGTCTCAGGGCGGCTTGACGACGATGGTCGCCCGCATGTCGGGATGGAAACTGCACTTGTAGGGGAACGTGCCCGGCTTCGACGCGGTGATCGTCCGGGTCTCGCCGAACCTGATGGTGCCGCTGGCCCAGCTGCGGTCGAGCGCCATCGCGTCGTGCCGCACGGCGTCGCGGTTGGTCCAGGCAATGACGTCGCCCTGCCGCACCACCAGACGCTTGGGCACGAAGCCGTAGCGGCTGATGGCGATCTCGTGCTTGGTCGCGGCCGGCTGCTGGGCATGGGCCGGCGACACGAGGGTCATCGCCGCCAGGGCCAGCGCCGCGAGCGCCCGTCTGATCATGAATCAGGGCGCCGGGTAGGCTTCGGCCTGCCGCTTCATCTGCGCGAGCTGGTTTGCCGACAGGCCGATGGCGCTGGCAAGCATCTCGGCATGCATGATGTGGCGATTGAAGGTCTCGGCGGAATTGTCGAGAAAAGTCTTCAGCCGCTCGATCTTGGTCGACTTGAACTTCTCGATGGTCTTGACCATTTTCGTGTGGAACTTGTACTCGTCCATGACGAACTGCTTGTCCACCTCGGTCAGCTGTTTCGACGAGGCGCGTTTCAGCATTGCGCTGCGTTTCTGCTCGGCCGCCGTAGTGATCGCCTTGCTCACGTCGCTGACGATGGCCACCGGCGCCGGGCTCTCCGACCAGTTGACGTGAAGCTCGGCGAACGTCGTCGCCAGCTTGCTGTTGAGGTCGGTGTGCTCGGTCTTCATCTCCTCGGCGAGCGAGCGCACGCCGCCGTCGCGGGCAATCCCGACGATGAGGCTGGTGAAGCGGATGGCGCTGTCGTTGGCGGACCACAAGGCGTAGACCATCTTCTTCTCGCTGAGCCGGCCGGCGACCGGCGCCGCCCATTTGAGGTTGGTGAGCTGCAGCGACGGGCAATTCGCCGGCGATGTCTCGGTGAGCGTCGCGCCGGTATTGGTGCCGGAATAGCGGAACTTGAACTCGCAGTCCTTGCCGCCACCCGGATCTTTTCGGTGCAGCACCAGAGTGCCGCTTCGGCATTCGATCTTGATCGGCTCGGGGTCGTTCAGCCCTTCCTGGATCTCGCCGGATTCCAGGAAGATGTAATAGATGTGCGACGGCGATCCCGGGCTGTCGGTGCCCGATGCGGTGATCATGCGGTTCGTCGGGCACGACTGTGCCAGCGCCGGCGCGACCGCCGACAGGCCCAACAGCAGCGTTGCCAGCCCCACAGCAAGCTTCAACATCGAAAATCCCCCGTGCCGAGCGTGATGGACGGATCCGTCCCGCGCCCCTTCGTGTCGTGCGAGCAGGCGCGTCCGCCGTCACGGTCCGAGGACCGGGAGCGTCGTCGGCGGCTGCCGCGCAGGATCACATGGGGCGCAGGAAATCATCCAGGCATGCGAGCCAGCCTCTCGCATGGCGCGCCATCATGCACCGGGCCCAGGCGAAGGCAACCACCGAAACAGAATATACGCAAAGTTTTCCAGGTTCGCTCCGGCCGCCGGCGGTATGGTGTCTTGCCTGATGGGTCGACGGAAGACTTTGCGCATATCGGGCGAGCCTGCGCGCCGATCACGTCGCCATTGCGATGGCGATATGAGGATCGCCTGATTCCGCAGCAAGGACATATCGGATGAGCAGCAATCGCGCCTTGTGTCTCGCATCCATCCACGCCGCGCTCCTGATCTCGGTGCCGGCAGCGGCGGGGCAGTGGAAGATTTTTAAGGAGGAAGGCGTCTCGCTGGAATATCGCAATGCCGCGGATACGGAATTGGTAGTCTCGGTCTATTGCTCGTCTGGCGGCTCGCAAATTGTCATCCCGCTGCCGCCGGGCGTCAAGGCACCGCCGCAGGCTCCCGAGCTTCGCGTCCGCGAGCAGGAGGGCAACGACTTCATCAGGATGCGGTGGGACGTCTGCGGGGGAGAATTGACCTGCACCGACCGGCCCGATGGCGAGGTCTCGACCTACCACGTCGGGGACAAGGGCAAGCAGATAGCGCTGCGCTTCGCCGACCGGGCGGTATCGCTCGACATCGAGGCGCCGGGGGTCAGCCTGTCCGCCGCGACCGACCGAAAGATTCTCGATAGCTTCGGCGTGCTGTGCCGGAAGCAATAGCGGCTTGTGCAGCGTGTAGGATGGGTTGAGCGTCAGCGAAACCCATCACCTTGGGCGCAACAAATTGATGGGTTTCGCTCCGCTCAACCCATCCTACGAATAGAGGCGCTCGATGTAGCCCGTTCGGTCGAGCTCGTCGACGAAGGAGGCGTCGGCGAGGTCCTCTGGCTTGAGGCTTAAGGCCGCCGGGTATTTTTGCGAGACGACAGGTCTCAGCTGCTCGATCTCGGAAGCGAATGTCGGCCGCGGTGTCGCCTGGAGCAGCGGCGCATAATAGGCATGAAGCTGCTCCACCGCCTTGCGATCCTCGATCAGCAGAAACCGTTGCAGCATTGGCACCACGACATCGGGTTGCGTCTTGAGCAACGCGATCGTCTCGACGCACGCCCGGACGAATTGGGAGACGAGCGGGCGATCGGCAGCGATCAGCCGTCGCGTCGTGACAATGCCACCGGCGCCCACCGGAAGCCCCTTGAGGGCGTTCCAGCCGAACTCGTTCTCGCCGAGAAATCGGAGATCGACCGGCAGATAGCCGGCGTCGATCTCTCCCGCCCCGAGCGCCTTGTAGATCGCCTGAAACGATCCGAGCGAGACGACCGTCGCCGGCACGCCCCAGTCTTGCAGCAGGACCTGCACGGCCCGACCGAACTGGCCCGTCGCGTCGACGCCGCCGATGCGGGTGTGCGCGAGTTGCGCAGGCTTGGTGATGTCGCGCCTTGCCATCAGGAACGCCGCATCGTGAGGCGCCGTGGGCGCGACGATCAGGACCGGATCCTGTCCCTGGGCGACGCCTTCGACGACGGGAAGGTCCCCGGTGTGACAGAACTCCCAATCGCCATTGATCGTTCCGGCCGCCGCCCGCGGGCCGCCGGTCTCGAGCGTGAGCGCCACCTCGACGCCGTGCCGCCCAAATATGCCCGCCTCCACGCCGATCCACGCCACGCTCTGGAAGGCCGCGCGCAACGCGATGGCGACACGCGTGCGCAACTAGAACAAACGCTGCGAGGCGAGGCGCGCGCCGTCGCGGAGCGCCGCGAGCTTCGCCCACACCACGTCCTCGGCGACGCGGCCCATTCCGGCCGACGTATCGAAGCCGCAGTCGGTTCCGGCGAGCACGCGCGTCGGATCGCCGATGACGGCGGCGACGCGCTCGAGACGGTCCGCCACCACTTCCGGATGCTCGACGAAGTTGGTCAGGCTGTCGATGACGCCCGCCACCAGGATCTGGTCGTCGTCGAGGGGCGTTTTCGCGAAGCAGCGGAACTCGTGGGCGTGGCGCGGATTGGCGAAGGGCAGGACGAAGCCGCCGACGTTCGCCTTGCGGATCGCCGGCAGGATGTCGTCGAGCGGCACGTCGCTGTCGTGCGGCGATTCGGTGTTGCCCCAGCACACATGCAGGCGGACACGGTCGCGCGGAATGTTTTCGATCGCCGTGTTGATGGTCGCCACCACGGCCTCGACGAAGTCGACGAAGTCGGCGACCGGCCGATCCTTGTAGGTCAGGTGCCGTTCCAGCGCGAGATCGGGCGCGTCGATCTGCAGGGTAAAACCGAAGCCCGCGATCGTCTCGTACTCGATCTTCAGCGCCGTCCCGAGCGCCGCCAGGTAGGCGTCGCGGCTGTCGTAATGCTCGTTGCGGATGGCGGACGCCACGATCCCGGGCGAGGGCGCGCACATGAACGGCTCGACGAAGGCTTTTGGATGCTGCTCAAGGGCGCGGCGGAAATCCTCGCACTCGCCGCGCATGGCGCGGTCGCTGATGTAGCGCACCTCGCCGATCGCCATCGGCAGCTTGTTGCGCAGCGACACGACGACACGGCTGGCGTGCTCGGCCTCGTACATCTGCCGGAACACCGGATAGCGGTCGACGTCGGCGCGCGACGGCCGGTCCCAGCTGCCGCCGAGGCCGGTCAGCCGCTCCTTGAGATAGAGGAAGAACGAGTCGCGCTGCTGCTCGCCGTTGTTGCCGATGTCGATGCCGACCTCGGCCTGTTTGGCCACGCTGCGGCTCACCGCCTCGCGGCCGGCCCGCTCGATCTCGGCCAAGTCGACCGTCTGCCCGCGCGAGCGCGCCGCGTAGAGTTCGGTGAGGTGACCCGGCCGCGGCAGGCTGCCGGTATGGGTGACCAGGATGCGGTCGGTGCTGTGCTGCATCGATGCCTCAGGGGTGGTTCGTTGACCGGGCCGCGATCGGCCGACCATCACCGGCCAGCGCGGGCTCGTCGAGGGTCACCAGGCGATCGATCGCCATGGCATCCAGGTGCCGCTCTTCACCGGACGACGGCGATGGCTCGCCGGCCCCGGCGGGCGAGCGTCCCCGCGGCCCGGCTGCGCCGGCGCGTTGGTGATGCCAAAACGCTCTGTCGCCTTCGACGGCGCCAATGTCGGTGTCCTGACACAGCCAGCACATGGGAGTTCCTTCGATGATGGGTGCGTCAGGCGTGACGCCCGAGGCAACCCGACCGGGCAAGCGCGAGCGTACCCGATTGCCGCCGAGCGAGGCTACCCTCGTTGCAAGGTGCGAGCATCCTTTCCGGACGGGGTGCTTCCGCGGGCGGGCGCACCCGGGTCGGGCCCAGGATCGATGCATCATCGGGATTGGTATTGCGGCTTGGCGGTCGCGGCGCCTCGGACACCGGTTCGCGGTGCGGTGTCAGTTCAAGAGAGCCGGAATCTCGTCGTCGGCCGTGCGATCGCTGGCAAATGCCTGGTCGCCGAGGGCGATCCGGAGGTATTCCATGCCCAGCTCGACCAGCAGCTTCATGTTTCTCGGGTTCGGCGCCTCCGCCGCCTGGCGGAAGCAATCGCGGGCATTCTCCAGCAGTTCCTTGCCGTTGTTACTCATGACTGCAATCTCCGCCTCGATAGATTACACACTTCGATGAAAATAATCTTTGCGTCTGGTCAAACACGGCTAGGTAGAATCCCCGAGACCATGCCGTCGGGGCTCCCCTGGTCTCTTGCTCCCGGCGGCAAATTGGGAAAAGGTCGCGCTCCGGCGATCCCGAGCAGCGATCGATCGGCCCTTCCCCCGGCACCAAGGACCATCGTGGCATACGACGACAATCTGACGGCCGAGCGGCCGACCTTCGTCACCCATCTGGAATGTGCGCTGACCGCAGAGCGCTGTCCCGCCGACGAGGTGCACAACCTCTCGCGCGCCGGAAAGCCGCTGCTGGTGCGCTACGATCTCGATGGCGTCAAGCGTGCGCTGAGCAAGCAGGCGCTCGCCGCGCGGCCGCCCGATCTGTGGCGCTATCGCGAGCTCTTGCCGGTGCGGCGGACCGAGGACATCGTCAGCCTGGGCGAGGCGATGACACCGCTGGTGCCGCTGCCCAAGCTCGCCGCGGCGCTCGGCGCGGCTGAGATCCTGGTGAAGGACGAAGGCCGGCTGCCGACCGGGTCCTTCAAGGCCCGCGGCCTGGTGATGGCGGTATCGATGGCCAAGGCGCTCGGCATCGCCCACATGGCGATGCCGACCAACGGCAATGCCGGGGCGGCGCTCGCCGCTTACGCGAGCCGCGCCGGAATCCGCACAACCGTGTTCTGCCCGGAGGACACGCCGGAGGTGAATGTCAGCGAGATCGCGCTGCAGGGCGCCACCGTCTACCGGGTCAACGGCCTGATCGACGACTGCGGAAAAATCGTCGGCGAGGGCCGCGCCAAGGTCGGCTGGTTCGACATCTCGACGCTCAAGGAGCCCTATCGGATCGAGGGCAAGAAGACGATGGGCCTCGAGCTGGCCGAGCAGCTCGGCTGGGAGCTGCCCGACGTGATCTTCTATCCGACCGGAGGCGGCACCGGCCTGATCGGCATGTGGAAGGCTTTCGACGAGCTCGAGGCGATCGGCTTCATCGGCAGGAAACGTCCGCGCATGGTGGCGGTGCAGGCGACCGGCTGCGCCCCGATGGTGCGCGCCTACGAGGCCGGCGTCGAGCACGCCGAGCGTTTTGAGAACGCCCACACCATCGCCTCCGGCATCCGCGTGCCCCAGGCGATCGGCGACTTCCTGATCCTGCGCGCGGTGCGCGCCAGCGGCGGCTTCGCCATCGCGGTGACCGACGAGACGATCACCGCGGCGCTCGACGAGGTGTCGCGCCGCGAGGGCTTCTTGCTGTGCCCGGAAGGGGCGGCCACTTACGCGGCGCTCCGCCAGTCGCTGGCCGACGGCCGCGTGCGCGCGGACGAGCGCGTCGTGCTGTTCAACTGCGCCACCGGGCTGAAATACCCGCTGCCACCGGTGACCCGCACCCTGGATCGCCACAAGCCGATCGATTTCTCTTCCCTGTGAGGCCCGCCAGTCAGCGCCGCGGCACCGTGAAGGGATGCGTGCTCGACAGGCCGCCGTCGACCGGGAACGCCTGGCCGTTGACGTAGGAGGCATCGTCGCTCGCCAGAAACAGCGCCATGGCGGCGATCTCGCGCGGCTCGCCGTGGCGCTGCAGCGGGTTGAGCTGGCCGATCTTTCCCTCGGTGCCGCGATCGCGCGCGCGGTCGAAGATCGGCCTGGTCATCCCGGTCTCGATCAGGCCGGGGCAGATCGCGTTGACCCTGACGCCGGTGCCCGACAGCGAGGTCGCCGCTGTCTGCGCCAGGCTGATGACGCCGGCCTTGCTGGCGGCGTAGGGATTGCTGCCGGCATTGGCCCGCATCCCGCCGACCGACGCGGTGCAGATGATCGAGCCCTGTTTCTGCCGCACCATGTGCGGGGCCGCATGCTTGATTGCCAGAAAAGGCCCGATCAGGTTGATGCGCAAGATCTCCTGCCAGTGCTCGACGGTCTGCTCGAACAGCGGCACCAGCCCGCCGCTGATGCCCGCATTGGCGTAGAGCACGTCGAGCCCGCCGAACGCTTTCACCGCCGCGTCGACGAAGGCCCTGACGTCGGCCTCCGACCCGGCATCCGCCGCCACCGCAATCGCACTGCCGCCGGCCGCCGTGATTGCCGCCACCGTCTGGTCGACCGCGGCCTGTACCCGGTCGACCGCCAGCACCGCCGCGCCTTCGGCGGCGAACAGTGTCGCGCTGGCGCGGCCGATGCCGCTGCCGGCGCCGGTGACGATCGCCCTTTTTCCCTGCAGACGGCCGTGTGAAGTGCCCGATGCCATGACGCACCCCCCGACGATGAGCCCGGCCTATACGCCGTCGTCGCCGTCGTGTCGTCAAGCGGTGCGCGCCGGGCTCACAGCATCAGGAGCCCGAGCCGCACCGCGTGGGCGACCGCATCGGTGCGCCCGGTGGCGTCGAGCTTGTCGAGGATCGAGGCCACGTGGAACTTGACCGTGTGAATGGAGATCGTCAGTTGCCGGGCGATGACCTTGTTGGACGCGCCGGCGGCGACCAGCCCGAGCACGTCGATCTCGCGCGGCGTCAGCGCGATCGCTCCGGCCGGGCGCGGCTCGTCAGGCCCGGCATCCGGCGAGCCGGCGAATGCGTGCGCCGCCACGTCGTCGGGCATCACCGCGAGCCCCTGGGCCACGGCCTCGACGGCGAGCCGCAATCGGGTGGCCGTCACGCTCGGCGGCAGCACCGCGGCCGCGCCCGCCCGCAGCGCATCGATCATGTCGGCGGGATCGACGATGGCGACGACCGGCCTGCCGCTATGCTCCGGCGCCCCATCCGAAACCACGACGCCCGCGCGCCGGGTGACGCGCACGCCGGCTTCCTCGAGCAGCGCGAGAATCCGGTCGGCGAGGTTTGGCTCGCCGACCATGACCTCGACGGTGACCGCACCAGCAGGCGCCGGTCGGGACCCCGCGCGCTGGCTCAAGCGGCCGGCCTCTCGCCGATCGTGATCCGCGCCGCCGCCGCCTGGCCGGCGCGCACCAGCGTCAGCTCCGCGGTCTGGCCGACCGCCTCGGGGCCGAGGCGGCGGAGCACCTCGCGCACGCCGCGCACCGGCTCGCCGTTCCAGGTCGTCACCACGTCGCCGAGCAGGATGCCCGCGCGCTGGCCCGGCCCCTGCGCGTCGACGCTCACCACGATGACGCCGCGCGGATCGGTGAGCGACAGCGTGCGGGCGAGCGCCTCCTCGAGGCGGACCGGCTGGAGGCCGAGGCCGAGATAGCCTCGGGCGATGCGGCCGCGGGCGAGCAATTGCTCTCCCACCCGCTCGATCGTTGCCGCCGGGATCGCCAGCACGCTGCGGCGCGGGCCGAGCACCGCCATGCCGATCGCCTGCCCGGCGGCGTCGAGCACGGCGCCGCCCTCGCTGCGCGGATCGAGCCGAAGATCGAGGCGGATCAGCCGGTCGATCTGCCCGCCGCGCATGCTGCGCCAGGGTCCGGCAGCGACCGACACCATGCCGAGATGGGCGACCGGACCTTCGGAGCGCCGGCCGACCGCGACCGCGAGCTGCCCGGGCCGCGGCTCGGCGCTGGTGGCGAGTGCAAGGGGCGGCACATCGGCCGCCTCGATGCGCAACAGCGCAATATCGGTGCTCGGATCGCGGCCCGCCAGCGTGGCGGCAATGCGCCGGCCGTCGGGCAGCGTGACGAAAATGTCCTCGTCGGCCTCGAGCGCCTCGTCGGCCGTCACCACGACCCCGGGGCGCCAGACGAGGCCGCTCGCGGTCAGTCGGCGCCCTCCCTCGACGGTGACGATGCCGGCTGCCGCACGGGCGACGGTGTCGGCCAGGCGGTCCGACAGGGCGAGGAGCGGATCGGCTGCGGATTGATTCGACATGACGGGCCTCCGTTGCTGTTCGCCATTCATATGGATGTTTCCGCATTCCGGCCTACTGCCCGGTTGGCCAGGGTGTCGCAGCGAACCGAAAGCCGGTGTCGCCTGCCGGGCCTTCGGTGCTATGGTCGCCGAACCACAGATTGCGATGGCCCCGTCGGACGTAATGCAGATGCCAATCCTTTCCAGCGATGTGCTCATCATCGGCGGCGGCCTTGCGGGAATTGTCGCGGCGCTGGAGCTGATCGGTCACGGTCGCGACGTGCTGCTCGTCGATCGCGACGAGGAGGCGGCCTTCGGCGGCCTGGCGAAGGAAAGTTTTGGCGGGCTGTTTTTCGTCGGCAGCCGCGAGCAGCGGCGCAACCGCATCAACGATTCGCCCGAGCAGGCACTCGCCGACTGGCATTCGTTCGCCGAGTTCGGCCCCGACGACCGGCTGCCACGGTCGTGGGCCGAGCACTACGTCACCCGCTGCATTCCCGACATCTACGAGTGGCTGCGCCGCCATGGGGTCGGCTTCCTGCCGCTGCCGCTGTGGATCGAGCGCGGCGATGCCCGGCGCGGCAACTCGGTGCCGCGCTTCCACATGGTGTGGGGGACCGGCCGCGAGCTCGCCACGCGGCTGATCGCCTCGCTGCTCGATCATCCGAATGCCGGACGGCTCACGCGAAAATTCCGCCATCGGGTCGACACGCTGGTGATGGAAGGCGGTCGCGTGCGCGGCTGCACCGGACTCGACGAGAGCGACGGCACGCCGTTCGAGGCGCGTGCCGAGCATGTGATCGTGGCGACCGGCGGCATCAACGGCAACATCGAGCGCGTCAAGGCCAACTGGCATCGCGACTGGAGCAGGCCTCCCGACGTCGTCCTCAACGGCTCGCACAAATTCGCCGACGGCCGGCTGCACGACGCCGTCGCCGCGGTCGGCGGCCGGCTCACCCATCTCGACAACATGTGGAACTACGCCTCCGGCGTGCATCACTACCGCCCGCGAAAACCTTTTCACGGGCTATCCCTGGTGCCGTCCAAATCGGCGCTGTGGCTCAACCACCGGGGCGAGCGGATCGGGCAGGGCCTCGTCAGCGGCTTCGACACCCGCGCCCTGGTGACGGCGATCTGCGGGCAGGAGCGCCAATACAGTTGGCAGCTGCTCAACTGGCGCATCGCGCTCAAGGAGCTTGCGGTCTCCGGCGCGGAGTTCAATCCGTCGATCCGCGAGAAGAGCTGGTTCAGGCTCGTCCGCGACATGCTGCTCGGCAACCGTTGGCTGGTCCGCGAGCTCACCGGGAACTGCCGGGATTTCGTGACCGCGCGCTCGCTGCCGGAGATGGCGGAGAAGATGAACGCCCTGCAGGGCGACGACAGCGTCGATCCGCGACGCCTGACCGAGACGGTCGAGCGCTACGACGCGGTGGTCGACTCGCCGAAGCGCGCCGACGATCTGCAGCTGCGCCGCATCGACGAGCTGCGCCGCTATCGCGGCGATCGTCTGCGCATCAGCAAGTCGCAGCGCATCGCCGATCCGCGTGCCATGCCGCTGATCGCCATTCGCGAGTTCATCGTCAGCCGGAAAAGCCTCGGCGGCGTGCAGACCGATCTCGACAGCCAGGTGATGGGGGACGACGAGCGGCCGATTCCCGGCCTGTTCGCCGTCGGCGAGGCGGCGGGTTTCGGTGGCGGCGGCATGCACGGGCTGCGCGGGCTCGAGGGGACGTTTCTCGGCGGCTGCATTCTCACCGGCCGCTCCGCCGCCCGCGCCATCGCCGGACGACCCAATGCCTGACCTGACAATCTGACCGCCTGGGGGGCTAATGAAGAAGACCGGAGCGTGGCTCACGATTTACGCGCTGGAGCAGGTCGGCGTCCGCTTCACGTTCGGCATTCCGGGCGTGCAGAACACCGAGCTCTACGACGAGCTCGACAGCTCCAACCGCATCACGCCGATCCTGGTGACCCACGAGGGCGGCGGCGCCTTCATGGCGGATGCGGTGAGCCGTCTCTCCGCCAGCATCGGCACCCTGGTGATCGTCCCGGCCGCCGGCCTCACCCACGCGGCGAGCGGCATCGGCGAGGCTTTTCTCGACGGCATCCCGATGCTGGTGCTGACCGGCGGCGTGCGCACCGATACCGGGCGGCACTATCAGGTCCATCAGATGGACCTGCACCAGTTCATGCGCGGGCTCACCAAGGCGACGTTCCGCATCGAGAGCCACGCCGACATCGTGCCGACCATTTTTCGCGCCTACGACATTGCGACCGGCGGTGAGCCCGGCCCGGTCTTCGTGGAAATCCCGCTCAACCTGCAGGCTTTTCCCGGCGAGGTTTCCGGGCTTCCGACCTACTTGGCCCCGCCCGCAAAGGCGGTAGCGCAGCAGGACCGTATCGCCGACGCCGCAAGAACTCATTGCGGGCGCAAGCCATCCCGGCCTGTTCGTCGGCTGGGGCGCGCGCGACGCTTTCGCGCAGTTGCGCGAGCTCGCCGAATATCTGCAGGCGCCGGTCGCGACCACGCTGCAGGGCCTCGGCGTCTTTCCCGGCAATCATCCGCTGCATGCGGGGTTCGGCTTCGGCCCGGCCGCGGTGCCGGCGGCGCGCGCCGCATTCAAGGCCTGCGACTGCATGATCGCGGTCGGCACCCGGTTCAGCGAGATCGCCACCGGCAGCTACGGCGCCGTGGTGCCGGAGAATCTGGTCCACATCGACATCAATCCGGACGTCTTCAACGCCAACTATCCGGCCAAGGTCGCCATTGCGGGCGACGCGGCGCCGCTCATCGACGCGCTGCTCGCGGCGGTGAAGCGCGAGATGCCGGCGCGCAAGCCCGACCAGAGCCTCCAGGAGCTGATCCGCCGCGAGAAACAGGCCTATCGCGAGACCTGGTACGCCGCCGATGCGCCCGCCAAGGTCAATCCGGCGCGCTTCTTCGACGAGCTCAGGCTCAGGTCGCCGGACAATTCCATCACCGTGCTCGATGACGGCAATCACACCTTCCTGGCAGCCGAGCTCTTTTCCATCCATGGCCACAAGAACGTGATCCTGCCGACCGACTTCAACTGCATGGGATATGCGGTTCCGGCGGCGATCGGCGCCAAGCTGGCGAAGCCGGACGTGCCGGTGAACGTCATCGTCGGCGACGGCGCATTCGCCATGACCTGCATGGAGATCCTGACCGCGGTGCGCAACGCTCTCGGTATCGTCTATTACGTTTTTCACGACGGCGCCCTGTCGCAAATCGCCCAGTTCCAGCAGCTCCCCTACAACCGCCAGACCTGCACCACGCTCGGCGACCTCGATCTGCAGGGCGTGGCGCAGGCAACCGGCGCCGCCTATGTCGGCATGGCGGACAACGCGGCCATCGCCGGCGCCATCGGCGAGGCGGAGAAGCACGCCGCTGGCGGCCGGCCGGTCATCGTCGATGTCGCCATCGACTACGCCAAGAAGACCGCCTTCACCATCGGGGCCGGCAAGACCACTTTTCTGCGCATGCCGCTCGGCCAGAAGGCGCGCATCCTCGCCCGCGCCGTCGGCCGGCGCATTTCGGGGTAGTTCATGAACGCGAATACGGTCGTGCAGATTCCGCCGGCAGAATCAACCGATAGGCTGCAGGCTATCCTCGACGCGCAGCGCGCCGGATTCCTGCGCGCCGGGCCGCCGAGCCTGGCCGAGCGCCGCGCCGGCCTCGCCAAACTTGCCGGCGCCGTCAAGCAGAGCATCGAGCCCCTGGCGGCGGCGATCTCGGCCGACTTCGGCAACCGCTCGCGGCACGAGACCGTGCTTGCCGAGATTTTTCCCGTGCTCGCCGGGATCCGCCACACGTCTGGGCATCTGGCGCGCTGGATGCGCCCGAAGCGGGTGCAGGTCAGCCTCGAGCTGATGCCGGCCGGCGCCCGTATCCTCTATCAGCCGGTCGGCGTCGTCGGCATCATCAGCCCGTGGAATTATCCGTTCCAGCTCGCCATCATGCCGCTGATGGCGGCGCTCGCCGCCGGCAACCGCGTCATGCTGAAGCCCTCGGAGCTGACCCCGCGCACCTCGGACTTCATCGCCGAATTCCTCGGAAAACTGTTCCCGCCCGACCAGGTCGCGACCATCGTCGGCGGCCCGGATCTCGGCCAGGCCTTCTCCAGGCTCGCCTTCGACCATCTGTTCTATACCGGCTCGACCGCGGTCGGGCGCCTGGTCATGCGGGCGGCGGCAGAAAACCTCACGCCGGTGACGCTGGAGCTCGGCGGCAAGTCGCCGTGCATTGTCGGCGAGGATGCGGCGCTGCCGGCCGCGGTCGAGAGCATCGTCTACGGAAAGCTGCTCAATGCCGGCCAGACCTGCATCGCGCCGGACTATGTGCTGGTGCCGGAGCAGCGCCGCGACGAGTTCATCGATCTGGTCGGCGCGACGGTGAAAAGATTCTATCCGACGCTCGCCGCCAATCCGGACTACACCTCGATCGTCAACGAGCGTCATTACCGGCGGATCGCCGCCTATGTGGAGGAGGCGAGGGCGAAGGGCGCCCGGGTGATCGAGCTCGATCCGGCGCACGAGGGATCGTCGCCGGCGGCCCGCAAGCTCGCGCCGACCCTGGTGATCGACCCAGCCGAGGATCTCGCCGTCATGCGCGAGGAGATTTTCGGGCCGGTGCTGCCGGTCAAGACCTACCGCGGGCTCGATGAGGCGATCGACTACGTCAACCGCCATCCCCGTCCGCTCGCGCTCTATTATTTCGGCGCCGACCGCGGCAGGCGTGACGAGGTGCTGCGCCGCACCGTCTCCGGCGGCGCCTCCATCAACGAGACGCTTTTTCACATCGTGGTCGAGGACCTGCCGTTCGGCGGCGTCGGGGCGTCGGGCATCGGCGCCTACCACGGCGAGTTCGGCTTCCAGACTTTCTCCCACCGCAAGGGCGTGTTCCTGCAGAGCCGCCTCAACGGGGCGCGCTTCCTCCGGCCGCCGTTCGGAAAAATCACCGATATGATGATCAAGTTCCTGCTGCGCCGGTGAGGGAGTGAGGTCCTGACCGGCAGGCGGAGTCGATCAATGGACGGTTGACTTATATCAATGCTCGCAGGATAGGGCGTGCCTCCTATGGCAGTGTCGGAATAGCGCCTGAGTCCTGGTGCAGTATCCAAGAGGACGAGCAAAATGAAACTTCGATTGATCAGTACGGCGTTTGCAATCTTGCTTCTCCCGGCGGCTGCAAATGCGCAGTTCATCATCGATATGGACGCGTTCACGTGCGACCAATATCTGGCAATGTCGCCGTCGATGTCCCGTGACTTCTCTGCGTGGATGAGCGGCTGGTTCAGTTATCAGACCAGCAGGACATCTGTGGATGTGGTTGCGCACCAGGAAAACATTGCGGGCATAAGATCGTGGTGCCAAGACCATCCACAAGCAAGCGTGATGAATGCCTTGCGGAGATCGATTGGTCCGCAGTGACATCCCAGACCTGGAGAAAAGCCATGATATGGCGTGCTCTTTTCGTATCGGCAACCTTGCTGGCAGCCGCTTCGTCGCCAAGCGTCGCCCAGATCCGCCTGGACATGAACAAGATCAAGTGCGGCGGTTGGCTCGGATACAGTCGGGAAGACCGCGATTTCGTCCGCTTTTGGATGAGCGGTTATTACAATGCGGCCGCCAATAGCAACGTCTTGAACTACGACCGCTTCCAAAAGAATTCCGCAGAGATCGCGACCTACTGCAAGGCGCACAAGTCCGAAACCCTGCCGACTGCGATCAGAAACCTCGGCTTGTGGAAGTGAGACGGATGGCGTCCCGACGAAGCCATTGGAACGGGGCGCATGTCGCAGAAGTGGCATCCGCCAGAGATCAGCGCGATCAGCCTCCGCCCTTGCGGAACACGAGGTGGAATTTGTCGAGAAAGCGTTCGACCTCGGATGAAGAATAGCCTCTCATCTCGATTTCGACATCGGCCACGGGCAGTCGAACCAGGCCGATGGCACGCGATCGCAGGTTCGACAGAGTGATTTTCCACACTCGCCCAAGCTCGTCCGTCGACGAGATCGACAATGGCTCGATGCACGCTGCGTCGGCTCCTGGAAGATGACGGGCGAGGCGCCGGAATTCGGCAGGAGTGATCGTCATTTCGTGGCGCGCGACGACGTACTCCGGGGAAGGCTCGGTGTTGCGGCCAGCCAACGTCATCCGCCGGCGACGGGGGGCCAAATCGCCAGCACGTCGCCGTCGACGAGCCTGCGCGTCGAACGTTCCGCGACGCGGACGAATACGCCGTTGAGGATTACCAGTGCGCACAACTTGATCGGCAGGTTGAGCGAGGCGATGACCGTGACCGGCGTCGAATCGGCGGGCACCACGAGGTCGACCTGATTGCGGCTGGCCCCGTCGGGAAGGTAGCCGGAAAGCAGGGCGAACAGCTTGAGCGTGATGCGGATGGTGCCCGGCTGCGTGGCGGCGCTCTCCAGCCCGGTCGCATGCGTCATGGGAATACCCTATCCGTCGCAGGTGATCGGCGCCAGATCTGGTCACGCAGCCGCTTGCGCGCACGCCAAATAGGCGTCCACGAACTTGTGGGGGTCGCGCAACAGCTTCTCTTTCCACTTGGGTGTCAGGCCCGTCCGGGTCTGGATCAGGCCGCGCAACACGCCGACGTGCTCGGTGAGGCCGACGCTGGTGGCGCCGATCAGCAATTCGTCCCTGAACTCGAGCCGCAGGTATTTGAAGGCGGTGTCGTCGACGGCCTCCACATGATGACCGTCCTCCGCGCCCCACCACTGCCCGAAGGACGAGGAGACGAGGCCGAAGGTCGCGAGCACGTTCATCCGGAAAGCGCCCTTCCATGACGAAGGTTGTCCGACCATGTTGAGAGCGGCCACCAGCGCCTGGTCGGCCGCGTCCGGCTGGATGGCGTTGACGAAACGCGCGCCGGTGGAGAAGTCGGCCGCCTCGGTGCAATCGCCCGCGGCGAAAATGTCGGCGGCGTTCGTGCGCATGCTGAGGTCGACCACAATGCCGCCGTCCGCGCCGATCTCGATCCCGGAGCCGTTCAGATAGTCGACCGCGGGTTTCACGCCGGTCGCACAGATGACGAGATCGAAATCGCGCTCGACGCCGTTGCTCATCCGCACCCTCAGCGGGCCTTCGGGCGCCTTGCCGGGCATGGACGACGGGCCACCCCCGGGCACCTCGATGGAGGCGACACGGGTCGAGGTCATGATCTCGACGCCCTTGGATCGACACCATCTCTCGATCATGGCACTGGCCGCCGGCGTCATCATGCGCGGCACGACCCGGTCGCCCATCTCGACCACGGTCAGACGACCCTTGGCGGCGAGAGCCTCCATGATGATGCAGCCGATGAACCCGGCGCCCATCTGCAGCACCCGGGTGCCGGGGGTCATGCGCTCCATGATGGCCCGGGCGTCCTCGAGCGTCCAGCACGAGAGCACCCGCGGAAGGTCGATGCCCGGTATTGGCGGGCGCACCGGTTGCGAGCCGGTCGCCAGCAGCAATCGATCGTAGGCGAGCACTTTTCCGTCACCGAGCGCGACGGATTTGACCTTGGGGTCGACGGCACCCGCCCTGCCGTGCACCAGCTCGATCCCGCGCTGGCGGAAATGCTCTCCGGAGTCGCGAAGATAGGTGCCGCGTTCCGCGATGTTGCCGATCAGGAGGTAAGGGATCGCCATGCGCGAATAAGGCGGCTCGGGTTCGTCACCGACGAGGCTGATCTGGTCGGCCGGGCGATGCTTGCGGATGGTCTCCGCCGCCAGCACGCCCGCAGGGCCATTGCCGAGGATGACGTGATGCATGTCGCGCTCCGGTCGCGCCATTCTGTTCGGGACATTCGAATGGCAGGAGGACCGCCGTCGGCGGCCTTCCTCGATTGTCAGGCCGGAAGCCCCAGCTTGTGCAGGGTTTCCCCGCTCGGGCGCCCGTCCGGCGTCCAGCCGCGCGCTTCGTAATATTCCGGCAGCATCTTGCCGAGCTCGTTGACCTTGCCTTTGGCGGGCCCCGTCTTCGCCGCCTCTTTGAGCAGCCGATCGGGCAGCTTGTCGTCGGCGCTGGTGAACCCCGCCGCGAGATTGAACTGACGCTCCATGTTCCAGATACGCTCGCCGACGACGTTGAGGTTGTCGAGCGACCAGTCGCCCTCGCAGGCCGCCTGCAGCTGCGGGGCCACGTCCGCCAACGTCCAGGCGAAGGACGTGAACAGGCAGATACCGGCCGAATCGAACACGGCGGTTGCGTCCTGGAAGGCCTTGACCAGGCCGGCCTTGCCGTCGGTCGTGAGCGGATCGGTCTTGATCGGGATTCCGAGCACCTCGCTCGCCACGGTGTAGCCGCGCAGGTGGCAGGCACCGCGGTTCGATGTGGCGTAGCTGAGCCCCATGCCCTGGATGCCGCGCGAATCGTAGGCCGGGAACTCCTGGCCTTTGACCGACATCGACAATTCGGGATGACCATATTTCTCGCACAGCCGCTTCGATCCCAGCCCCATCTCCTTGCCGAAGCCCTCGCCCCGTGCGGTCACCTCCGCCAGATAGGCAAGCGCCTTTGCCGATCCGAACGGCGCCTCGATGCCGATCTGCTTCGAGCTGAGCACCTGCATCTCGTAGAGCTCCATCACGGCACCCACGGTCGCACCGAAGGTGATCGGATCGAACCCGTCTTCATTGCACAGGAAATTGGCGTAGGTCAGGGCCTCGAGATCGTTGACGCCGTTGGCGGCACCGAGAGCCCAGGCCGCCTCGTATTCGAGGCCGCCCGATGCGACCCAGTACTCGGGGCGATTGACGACGGTAAAATGCGTCTCGTCGATCTTGGAGATACGGCCGCAGGCGATGGTGCAGCCGAAGCAGGCCTGGTTGGTGACGAGATTGGCCTTTCCGTCCGTCCTGCGCTTCTCGTGCATCGCTTCGGCGGAGATGGCGTGGGCGCCTTCAAACTGCACGTCGCGGTGATTTCGTGTCGGCAGCGCGCCGACCTCGTTGATGACGTTCATGAGAACCTGCGTGCCGTAGGTCGGCAGGCCCTGTCCGGTGACGGCGTTGTCGGCGAGGACCTTCTTGGCCGCGACGGTTGCGGCCATGAACGCCTTGGCGTCGCGAACCGTCCCGACACCCTTGGTGCCGCGCACGGCGATTGCCTTGAGATTCTTCGAGCCCATCACGGTGCCGACGCCGGACCGGCCGGCAGCGCGGTGGAGGTCATTGATCACCCCGGCATAGAGGCAGCCCGCCTCTCCCGCGCGCCCGATGGACGAGACCCGCATCAGCGGATCCTGATGCTTCTTCTTGAGGAGCTCTTCGGTCTGCCATACCGTCTTGCCCCAGATCTCGGAAGCATCGACGAGTTGGGCCTTGTCATTCTCGATTGCAAGGTAGACCGGCTTTAGCGAGCGTCCCTCCAGGATGATCATGTCCCAGCCGGCCATTTTCAGCTCGGCACCCCAATAGCCGCCCGAGTTCGAGCAGGCGATGGCGCCGGTCAGCGCACCCTTGGTGATCACGGAATAGCGGCCGCCCGTCGATGCCATGGTCCCGGTCAGCGGGCCGGTCGCGAAGATGAGCTTGTTCTCCGGCGAGAGCGGATCGACCTTGGGATCGACCTCCTCGATGAAATATTTCGTCGCCAGGCCACGCTGGCCGAGATAGTCGAGCGCCCAGGCCATGTTAAGCGGCTCGGCCGTGCACGTGCCATTGGTCAGGTCGACGCGCAGGATCTGTCTTTGCCAGGCCATGTCGTCCTCCCTTCAGGCGGTCGCAGTCGGCTGGTTGTCGAGCCTCGCGGCCCAGGTTCGCATGCGGTCGAGACCGGTCCAGTTGGCGTCGATGTAGGTGATCGCGCCGGTCGGGCAGGCTTCGGCGCAGGCAGGCTTGCCGCCACACAGGTCGCATTTCTGCACTTTGCCGGTCTCCTGCACGTAATTGATCGTGCCGAACGGGCAGGCGATCGTGCACACCTTGCAGCCGACGCAGGTTGCGTTGTTGACGATCTTGGCGCCGGTGGCGGCATCGAGCGTGATCGCGCCGACCGGGCAGGCGTGCATGCACCAGGCCTCGTCGCACTGGGTACAGGTGTACGGGACCTTGCGCCCGGTCTCGTGGAAATCGAATACTTTGATGACCGACTTGGCCGGCGCGAAAATGCCATAGTTCTCGTACGAGCAGGCCATCTCGCACTGCAGGCAGCCGGTGCATTTCGATGGGTCGATATGAAGGGAATTCATCATGTGGCCAACCTCCCCATGAACTGAAACCATGTGGGCCTGACGTCGAAAAACACCAGAGCGCCACGGCAAATCTGTTCGCCGCCTCTCGAAGCAACCGTGTCAGGTTGCCATTTCGATGACGCCATCCCGATCGACCATCCGAGAGTGAACGTTTCAATGGTAACACGAAATCCTGCCTTGACAACTGCGAATGCCGGCCATCGTCCTTGTCTTTTGTCAAGGCACGGGCGTCCGGGCGCCGACACGCAACCCAGTGGAGACGGTCATGAAAGTATTCGGCATCATCGGATGGCAGGGCAGCGGGAAGACGACGCTGATTGCGCAACTCCTGCCGCGTCTCCGCGGCCATGGTCTCAGCGTATCGACGATAAAACACGCACATCATGACTTCGACATCAGTCAATCGGCAAATGACGCTTTCGCGGATCGCGGCGCGGGGGCCCGCGAGATGCTGGTCTCATCCTCCACCCGCTGGGCGCTATTGCATGAGAACCGCAGCGCGGGCGAGCCAAGCCTGGACGACCTTGTTGCACGTATGACACCTGTCGACCTTCTGATTGTCGAGGGGTTCAAGCGCCACACTCATCCAAAACTCGAGGTTCACCGGCCGTCAATCGGCAAGCCATTGATTTGCATCGATGATCCGGGGATAGTCGCAATTGCCAGTGACAGGAAGCTGATGGGACCTCCGGTTCCGGTCCTCGATCTTAGTGACGTAGACGCCATAGCAGATTTCATAGTCGAGTATTGCGGGCTAAAGGGGGCATGACAGCGATACGAGTCCATGGTGGCAAGAGACGATCCTGCACCACCGCGTGGCCGTATCGGTCGGACGCAGATGCCCGCGACACGGCCGTCAGGTCCTAGGACGCTCCCACCAGGGTCGTCAGGTTGCCGGCGAAATGAGCGGAGCCGAACATCGCCGAGACGAGCCCCAGGAGAAGCGCTGCGCTCAGCAGGATTGCCGCCACGTCCGCGATGCGTTCGCGCACATCATGGCTCGATGATGGGGCGGTGAGGGACCGGGCCAGCTCGAATTCGGACATGTCATCGCTCCATGGCTCGACCGTCGCATTGATGGAGCAAGGCGCCTGCCCAGTCCGTGACCAGGGTCACACACATGGATGAATAGGAACTCGGGGCCGGGCCACGTCGGCGCCGCGGCATGCCGGGTCCGGAACGCAGCCCGGCGGAGCAAGCGATCAATTCACACGCCCATCGTCACCGCCGTCATGTCGAGACCGCGCATCCCGGCCGCCGCGTCCATCGCGGCTTCCAGATCGGCGAGCGCGAAGCTCTGCAGATTGATCAGGTCGAGATCGAGCGTGCCCGCCATCACCATGGCGGCGAGGCGCGCGGTCGCGTCCTTCGGATACATGAACTGCCCCATGACGCTCCAGTTGTTGGAAAGCATCTCTCCGACGACGAGAGGCAGCGGCGCCGACATGCTGCCCATCAGCACCAGGCGGCCGCCGCGGCGGAGCGCGCGCAGCGCCGCGAGCGTGGAGTCCGAGGTCGTCGCCCGGCCGACGATGTCGAGCGCCATGTCGGCGCCGCCGCCCGCCGCCTCGCGAAGGGTTTTGGCATCGGCCGCGACGTCGCCGGCAAGCTCGACTGCCGTTACCCGCTCGCCGCCGCGGTCGACCAGGTTGTACAAGGTCGCGCGGTCGCGCCCGGCCGCCACCACCCGTGCGGCGCCCATCGCCAGCGCCAGCATGACAGCGGCGGCGCCGAAATACCCGGTGGCGCCGTTGACGATCACGGTCTCGCCGGGCGCCAGCGCGGCGCGCAGGAATCCGCCGTAGGGGACGACGAATTTGCCCAAGGCCGCCAGGCGCTCCGGCGGGATCGCGTCGGCTCCCATGAGCGGCGTCGCGCAGGCCGCCGGCAGGTGGGCGAACTCGGCAAAAACGCCGTCGGGCCAGTCGGCCTGCAGCGCCAGCGTCGACGTCTCGAGGCCGCCGAAGCGGCCCGAGCCCATCGCGGTCAGCCCGATCAGGATCTGCGCCGGCTCGGCCGCGCGCTCGTCGGCGACGTGATGCGGATTGAGCGCGACCCGCTGGCCGGGCGCCAGGTGATAGACCTGCGGCCCGACCGCCGCGACGGTGCCGATGCCGTTGGTGCCGGGCGTGAACGGCGCCTTGGGCAGCGCATAGCCGAGCGAGCCGTCGAGCACGCGGCGCATGTAGCTCAACACCGGCGCCGCCTCCATCCGCACCACGACGCCGCCCGCCTTGGGCTCCGGGACCGGCAGGTCCTCCAGCGCGAATTTTCCGCCCGGACCGTTGAGCCGCCACGCTTTCATAGCCGTCTCCACCTGATGATTGCCCGGTCGATATATGAGCCTGCGCGCCCCGCGTCGACCGCCGGCCGGATCAACGTCATGTGGTTCGGCGACCGTTGGCCCGGCCGACGCCCGGTGGTATGGTGCCGCAACCTTCCAAAAATAAGCTGCCCGGCAGCGCGCTTCCGCAGGAGGAAATCAATGGCGAACTCGAAGACCCTTCACGTCAACGGCAAGCCGGTCACGATCAGTTTCGACGACCCGGAGATGCCGCTGCTCTATGCGCTGCGCAACGATCTGGCGCTGCACGGGCCGCGCTTCGGTTGCGGGCTCGGACAGTGCGGCTCCTGCACGGTGCATGTTGACGGCAAGGCGGTGCGCTCGTGCAGCGTGCCGCTGTCGGCTATTGCCGACAGCCAGAAGATCGTCACCCTCGAGGGCCTCGGCACGCCCGACAAGCCGCACCCGGTGCAGAAAGCGTTCATCGACGCCCAGGCCGCGCAGTGCGGCTACTGCATCAACGGCATGATCATGGAGTTGGTCGCGTTCCTCGCGACCCACAAGAATCCGAGCGAGGCCGACATCAGGAAGGCGCTCGCCAACAATCTGTGTCGCTGCGGCACTCACGTGCGCATCGTCGACGCGGTCAAGCGCGCCGCCACGAGCATTTGAGGAGAACGCCCATGAACATTCTCGTTCCGTCCCGCCGCGAAATCCTCAAGGGCACCGGCGCCCTGGTCGTCAGCTTCTCGCTCGGCGGCGTGCCGTCGGCCTCCGCCCAGGGAGCCACTCCGGCAAAAACCGTCGCCCTCGACGAGGTCGACGGTTTTCTCGCGATCGACGCCAAGGGCAATGTCACGGTCTATTCCGGCAAGGTCGATCTCGGCACCGGCCTGCGTACCGGTCTCACCCAGATCGTCGCCGACGAGCTCGAGGTGCCGCTGTCCCGCGTCACCGTGATCGAGGGCGATACCGCGCTCACCCCCGACCAGGGGCCGACCTACGGCAGCCTCGGAATCCAGAACGGTGGCATGCAGATCCGCCAGGCGGCGGCGACTGCGCGTCGGGCGCTCACTCAGGCCGCGGCCAAACGGCTCGACGTCCCGGCGACCGACCTCAGCCTCAAGGACGGCATTTTCCGCTCGATCTCGGGGACCAACAAGAAGGTCGCCTACGAGGAGCTGATCGGCGACAAGACGTTTTCCCTCAAGGTCGACAAGGAGGCGCCCACCAAGGCGCCGAAGGATTTCAAGATCGTCGGCCAGGCGGTGAAACGTCTCGATATCCCCGACAAGATCATGGGCAGCTTCGCCTACATGCACGACTTCCGCCTGCCCGGCATGCTGCACGGCCGCGTGGTGCGTCCGCCGGCGATCGGCGCGACGCTGGAAAGCGTCGACGAAAGCTCGGTCAAGGACATTCCGGGCCTGGTCAAGATCGTGCGCGAGAAGAACTTTCTTGCCGTCGTGGCGGAGACCGAGTGGGCCGCCATCAAGGCCTCGCGCCAGCTCGAGGCGAAGTGGTCGAGCTGGGAAGGTCTGCCCGAGCAGGAAAAACTGTTCGAGCACATACGCGCCACGAAAGTGTCCAAGGAGGACGTGACCAGCAATGTAGGAGACGCGGCGGCCGCCCTCGGCCAGGGCGCCAAGCGTCTCAAGGCGACCTACGATTTCGCCATCCACACCCATGGCTCGATCGGGCCGTCATGTGCGGTCGCTGAGATCAAGGACGGCAAGCTGACCTGCTGGTCGGCCTCACAGGCAACCCACAATCTGCGCAAACAGCTCGCCGCGATGACCGCCATGCCGGTGGAAAGTGTCCGCGCCATCTATCTGGAGGGCGCGGGCTGCTACGGCCGCAACGGCCACGAGGACGCCGCCGCGGATGCCACGCTGCTGGCGCGCGCCACCGGCCGGCCGGTGCGGGTGCAATGGATGCGCCACGAGGAGCACGGCTGGGACCCGAAGGGCCCGCCGACGCTGATCGACATCGAGGCGGCGCTCGACGCTTCCGGCAACGTCATCGCCTGGTCGAGCGAGTTCTTCATTCCCGAGGGCGGAGCCGGCAATGTCGGGCTGCTGCCGGCCGAGCATGCCGGCCTGCCGCACGAGACCGCGATGGCGCCGGGCAACATCCAGAACAATTCGGCGCTGCCCTACGGTTTTCCCAACATCAAGACCGCGCTGCACCGGCTGGCCGACACCCCGCTCCGCCCGTCCTGGATCCGCACGCCGGGGCGCATGCAGAACACGTTTGCCAACGAGGGTTTCGTCGACGAGCTGGCGGTGGCGGCGAAGGTCGACCCGGTCGAGTTCCGGCTGCGCTACCTGAAAGATCCGCGCGGCGAGGAGGTGCTCAAGAAGGTGGCCGCGCTCGCCAAGTGGGACAAGGGCACCGGGCCGCTGCTCGCCACCGCCGACGTCGCCTCGGGGCGCGGGGTGGCCTATGTCAAGTACGAGCTGGTGCGCACCTACGTGGCGGCGGTGGCCGACGTCGAGGTGAGCAGAAAGACCGGCGAGATCTGGGTGACCCGGTTCTACGTCACCCACGACTGCGGGCAGATCGTCAATCCGGACGGCGTGCGCCAGCAGATCGAGGGCAACATCATCCAGACGGTGAGCCGCACGCTCAAGGAGGAGGTGACGTTCGACCGCTCGAAGGTCACCAGCCTGGACTGGGAAAAATATCCCATCCTCACCTTCCCGGACGTGCCGGAGATCCACATCGAGCTGATCGACCGGCCGGGCGAAAAACCGTGGGGTGCCGGCGAGCCGGCGGCGTCGGTGGTCTCGGCCGCGATCTCCAATGCGGTGTACAATGCGGTCGGCGCCCGCTTGCGCTCGGTGCCGTTCACACCCGACAAGGTGAAGTCGGCGATCCAGGTGTAGGCTGGCGCAAACGGCCGTTGAGAAACGGCGGGTGATACTGGCTTTCTTGTTTGGTAATGCGGTGCCTCGAGTTCCCACCCTCCCCCCGCTCTTCGCGGCGGGGAGGGTCGACGCGGACCGCAAGGTCCGCGGCGGGGTGGGGGGTCGGGCCGCAAGCCCGGAGCTGGCAAGAAGAGCCCCCCACCCCAGCCCTCCCCGCCACGCGCTTCGCGCGCGGGGGGAGGGAGGAGCTTGCGGCGCTGATCGACTACTTCATTCGGCCCCGTTGACGTTGCGCGCTTGGTAAGATGACGATGGTCCGGCTAAGTTTCCCGCCTCTGAAGGAGGCTCATAAACCATTGACTGACACCCATTTCACTTCCGTCGATGTCGCCGGCATGATCGAAGGGATCAGGCGCTGGGTCGAGACCGAGAGCCCGACCCGCAACGTCCCGGCGGTCAACCGCATGGTCGATCTGGTCGCCGGCGGGCTCGACGGACTGCCGGTCCATGTCGAGCGCATCCCCGGCCGCTCCGGCCTCGCCGACACCTTGCGGGTGCGCACCGCGGATGCAGCTGACGGGCCGGGCATCCTCATAATGTCCCATGTCGACACCGTGCATCCGATCGGCACGCTTGCCCGCGCGCTGCCGTTCCGCCGCGACGGCGACCGGCTCTACGGGCCCGGCCTCTATGACATGAAGGGCGGCGCCTATCTCGCCTACGATGCGTTTCGCACGGTCGTCGCCGCAAACACCCGGCGCCTGCCCATCGTCTATCTGTTCACCCCCGACGAGGAGGTCGGCAGCCCGACCACCCGCGAGCTGATCGAGGAGGAGGGCCGGCGCGCCCGCTACGTGCTGGTCACCGAGCCGGCGCGCGACGGCGGCAAATGCGTCACCGCGCGCAAAGGCGTCGGCCGCTTCGAGATGACGGCGACGGGAGTTCCGGCCCATTCGGGCGGCTCGCACCAGCGGGGCAGAAGCGCCATCAAGGAGATGGCCCGCCAGGTGCTGGCGATCGAGGGGATGACCGACTATTCGCGCGGCATCACCACCACGGTCGGCATGATTCTTGGCGGCACCGCGCCCAACGTGATCCCGCAGCACTGCGCCATCACGGTGGACCTGAGGGTGCGCGACGATGCCGCCGGCCGCGAGCTGACGGAAAAAATCCGCGGGCTTGCGCCGCACGATTCCGACGTCAAGCTCTTGGTCACCGGCGACATGAACCGGCCGCCGTTCGAGAAAACGCCGGGCATCGAAAAACTGTTTCGCCACGCCCAGGCGCTGGCGCGCGACATCGGCTTCCACCTCGCCGACACCGCGATGACCGGCGGCGGCAGCGACGGCAATTTTACCGCCGCGGTCGGCGCCCCCACCCTGGACGGGCTCGGCATCGACGGCGACGGCGCCCATACCGAATGGGAATACGGCCTCGTCTCCTCGATCGAGCCGCGTACCCTCCTGATGCGGCGATTGCTGGAGACGCTGCAGTAGGGTGGGCAAATCGCCCATGACGACCGTGCAATTCGAATGATGCGCTGCCGGCGATTTGACCACGCGGTCGGATGCGGCGCGGTCAGACTGCGTGGGCAAAATCGCAGGCGAGCCTTGCGCGAGCCGCCCGGTCCGAGCCGCGATTTTGCCCACCCTACTCTTGCTATGTGGTCCTCGGCGGCTTCTCCTTGCCGTATTGCAGGACCTGGACTTTTTCCAGCGTCACCAGGCCGCTCGACATCATGCCGTCGAGCACCGGCAGGAAGGCGTCGATATGCTCCTGCGAGTCGACGATCTCGATCACGACCGGCAGGTCCTGCGAGAGCCGCAGGATCTTGGTGGTGTGGATGCGGCTCGAATGCCCGAACCCGATATGCCCGCGCAGCACGGTCGCGCCGGCAAGGTGCATCTCGCGCGCCTTGAGCACGATCGCCTCGTAGAGCGGCAGGCGCCCGACCTTGTCGTCCTCGCCGAAGAAGATGCGCAGCAGCACGGCGTCGTGCGGAATTTGCATCGTCATGCCCATTTCATCGAGTTGATGCTTAGCGCCATGACGTGGCCGACCCATACGGCGACCAGGCACAGCGCCACCGACAGGCCGATATTCGCACCGGCCTGGAACCATTCGCCGTCGTTCATCAGATTAAGCGTCTGCAGGCTGAATGACGAGAACGTGGTGTAGCCGCCGCAGAGCCCGACCATGACGAACTGCCGCCCGGTCGTGCCGACGAAGTACCGGCCATCCGGACCGGTCAATGTGGCGAAGAAGCCGATGACGAACGAGCCCGCCACGTTCACGATCAGCGTTCCCCAGGGAAAAGTCTCACCGACCATTCTGGCCGCCACGCCCGAGCACCAGTAGCGCGCCATGCCGCCGAGCGCGCTTCCGACTGCGATCCAGAAGTAGCTTCCCATCGCTTTTTCGATCCTTCATTTGGTTGACGCCGGCGCTCCCCGGAATTTGGCATGGCGTGCTCGACTACGGATCTGTCAATCCCGCTTTCTCACTTGACGACCAGTACCGGGCACGACGCAAGCTGGATGATGCGGTCCGACCTGCTTCCGATCAGCCGTTCGTACAAAGCGGAGTGGCCGGTGGCGCCGATCACCAGCAGATCGACACCGAGCTCGCCGGCAATATCGACGATGCATCGCACCGGATGCCCGGTCAGGAGATGGGTCTTCAGTCCCACTTTCCGCTCCTCGGCGATGAGGCGCGCCCGCCTCAGCACGTCGCGGAAACGGCGCTCGACCAGGCTCTGCTCGTTGCGGACCTCGCCGATCGTCTCGGGAAACGACGAGATTTCCTCGACCGAGACCATATGGAGCTCCGCGTCGTTCTGCCGGGCGAGCATGAGGGCGAATTCGAACGCCCGGAAGGCGCTGTCGGAACCGTCATTGGCATGCAGGATCTTCCTGAACATCGGTCGGCTCATCGGCTCTGTTCGGGGCGCCGGGGAGGGGCGGGTTGCGGAGCCGATGCGGTCTTCCCGGTCGTTTCGCGTTCCGCCGCGGGCAGGAGATGGCGCGGCAGATAGAACGCGTTCGCGACCAGGGTCGGGAACACCGCGCTGCCGATGACGGCGGCGACGAGAATCGAATACTGCGACTGGTCGATGATCCCGTGCGACAGGCCGAACAGGGCGGAGATCGTCCCGAAGGTCAACCCGGTCGACATCAGGAGCGTCGTGTACATCGCCTCCTTGTTGGGCGATTTGTAGAGCTTGGTCACGGGATAGACTCCGACGATCTTGGCGCCGACCTTGACGAGAAGGAGGAAGACGAAGGCGATCGGGGCGGCGACGAGATCGGGGATGGATACGAACGACCCGGCGCGAATGAAATAGAACGGCGTGAGCATGCCGAATGTCAATGTTCTCAGCCGCCTGATCAGGGCGTGGTCCTTGCCGACCGTGCCGGCGAGAATCATCCCGATCAGATAGGCCGGGAGCACCGCCTCGCTGTCCGCCCAGGTTGCCAGCGCCCCCATTCCGAACAGGCAGAGCAGCAGATATTTTGTCTCCAGCTCCGACGGCCGGTTGCCGTAGAGGCGGAAGAACCGCGGCGTCAGCCACGGCAGGATCACGAAGGCCGCGATGCCGACGCCGGCGAAGATCACGGTCTTCATGGTGAACGGAGCGAAGATGAAGCCGAGCGCCAGCACGGTTCCGAGATCGGTGACGAAGCAGGCCGCGAGCACGGTTTTTCCGTAATCGGTCGCGTTGAAGCCGAACTCGAGCATCACCGCGTAGACCACCGCCACCGACGTCGTCGACAAGGCGACGCCGGCGAGCCAGCTCGGCATTACCTCCCATCCAAGCACATAGCGCGCGCCGGCCGCGCAGCACAGGAACGGCAGGAAGAAGCTCGCCAGCCCGATCGCCGTTGCCTCCTTCCATTTGCGCCGGAAAACATCGGGATCGAGCTCGGCGCCGGCCAGAAAGGTCAGCACGATCGCACCGACGCCCGACAGGAATTTGATCCACGACTCGCTGGTTCCGAGCACCGCCGAGCCGATCGCGGCGCCGATGACCAGCTGCGCGATGGTGCCGACGACGATTTCCGACAAGGCCGTGGAGACCCGCAACCAGATCGACAGCAGGCTGGCGACGAGCGCGAGGCCGAGCCACAGCGCCGCAAGGGCCCACACCTCGGTCATGCGGGCTTCCCCCCGCGCTTCGACGATAACTGCGATAGCAGAGGCCGCATGGGGGCCGGCACGCCCGTGAGCAGGCATGCCGGGGAAAAACGCTTGACCGTCCGGAGCACAACAGCCTCCCGCCCGCTGGATTGCGCGGCAGGAGTCATCAGCCTCATCGGCGGTTTTGGGGGACCCCATCCCCTTCAAGGAAGATTGTAGCTGCCCGATGAACGCTGGCAAGCGCGAATTGGTTCCTCCGGCGCCGCAACGGTCCATAATGCGCGCGGCCAACCGGAGTGACGCCGATGCCCGTCGATCCCCTGTCCGTCCTCGCCGGCACGCCGGTCATTCCGGTGCTCACCATCGAGCGCGTCGCCGACGCCGTGCCGCTCGCCGCCGCGCTTCTGGCCGGCGGATTGCCGGTGATCGAGGTGACGCTGCGCACCGCTGCCGCGCTCGATGCGGTCCGGAAAATCGTCGCCGAGGAGCCGGCATGCGTGGTCGGCGTCGGCACCGTGACCCGGCCGTCCGACGTCGCCGCCGCGGTCGGCGCGGGAGCAAGGTTTCTGGTCAGCCCGGGGACCACGGCGGAGCTCGGTGCCGCGCTCGCCGAAGCCAAAGTCCCGGCGCTGCCCGGCGCCGCCACGGTGTCGGAGGCGATGGCGCTCGCCGACCTCGGGTTCTCCGCGCTGAAGTTTTTTCCCGCCGGGCCGTCCGGCGGCATCGCCTGGCTCAAGTCGGTGGCGGCGCCGTTGCCGAGCCTGAAATTCTGCCCGACCGGCGGCATCGACGCCGGCAATGCCGCCGCCTATCTGGCGCTGCCCAACGTGATCGCGGTCGGCGGCTCGTGGCCGGCCCCCCGCGAGGCGCTGGCGGCGGGAGATTTCGGCCGGATCACGGCGCTCGCGCGCGAGGCGGCGGCGCTGCGGCGGTGACGAGGCCGTTGCGCTGCGCCGCGTATCGTCGCCACCAACGAAAATGATGCGGATATCCCGGTTCTCGCCGCCCGCGATCCCCCCTGCAAGATCAGGTCCTGAAATACCGACGTAACGCAATATTAGCGATGGACCGCCATCAATGGATTCCAGGTTCACCTCACCGGCACGGTGTCAGATGTCCCCTGCCAAGCTGAAGGTCCTGGTTGCCGACAACTCCAGCGTGATCCACAGCGTCTTTCGCCGGCTTGCGGCGCATTCGCCGATTCCATTCGAGCCGATCCACGCCGAGAACGGCAGGGAATGTCTGGAGCTTCTCGATCGGGGTGACGTCGACCTCGCCTTCATCGACATCAGCATGCCGGAGATGGACGGCATGGAGGCGGTCGGCGCCGCCCGCTTCGCCGGCAACAGAACCTTTGTGGCGTTGATGTCGGGGCGGACGAGCCCGGTGCGTCTGCAGCTGGCGCATGCGCTCAAGGTCTACGAGTACCTGTCGAAGCCGTTCACCGACGACGACGTGCTCGCCATTCTGCGCACCTATCGCCGGGTGACCGCCCCGTTGAAAGGCCTCATCGTCGACAACTCGGCGACCGCCCGAAGGATCGTTCGCAAGGTCTTGGCCGGCAGCATCTTCAACATCGAGCTTGCCGAGGCGGCGGATGGGCAAACGGCTCTCGCGCTGTGCGATGCCGGCGGGTTCGATGTGGTCTTCCTCGACTGCAACATGCCGGGCCTCGACGGTCTGCAGACATTGGTGCAACTGGTCGGGAAGGACCCGATCGTCCAGGTCGTGATGATGACGGCCGAGCGCAACGAGGAGAAACGTCGGCAGGCGCTCGAGTCCGGCGCTTCGGTCCTGCTCTACAAGCCGTTCTCGGCCGGCGACATCGATCGCGAATTGCACGCGATCTTTCAGCTCAAATCCCCCGATCTCGCCTTGCAACGGGTCGCCGAGCAGCAGCCCGCCGAGGCTTGGACCTGACGACCGTCGTCCCCACCCGCGGACCGCCCATGCAAAAGGCCGCCCATTGGGCGGCCTCTCCGTATTCTGCGAGCGCTTGCCCGCCTCAGAGCACCGGGTTCCACGCCACCGCGACCTCGCGATAGCCGGTGCCGTCCTTCTCGATATGGCCGAGCGAGGGGAACGGATAGTGGAAGCCCTGCACCATCATCTTCTCCGCCACCAGCATGTCATAGACTTTCCGCCGGGTTGCCTCGGCCTGCGCCGGGTCCTGGTCGAAGAAGGCGTGCCAGCCGGGATGGCGCACGAACAGCGCCGGGTGATTGGTGACGTCGGACTGGACGTAGACCTTGCTCGAGCCCGAGGCGAGCACATAGGAGGTGTGGCCCGGCGTGTGGCCGATGCTCGCCACCGCGGTGATGCCGGGCACGATCTCCTTGTCCCACTCGTAGCGCGTCACCTTGCCCTTGATCGGGTCGAAGATGCGGCGGTTGTTCTTGAACAGGTCCTCCATGCGGCCCTTGGGGGCGCGGCTCATCTCGCCGTCGTCCATCCAGAAGGCAAACTCCTTCGCCGGCACCATGACCTCGGCATTGGGGAAGGCCGGCGTGCCGTCGGTGTTGACGAGACCGTTCACGTGATCGCCGTGGAAATGCGAGATGATCACCACGTCGATCGCCTTGGGGTCGATGCCGGCCGCCGCCAGGTTGGCGGGCAGCTGGCCGACCGCGCCCTTCGACTCGGCAAGCGCGCCGGGCCCGTTGCCGGTGTCGATGAGGATGAGCTTGGAGCCATTGTTGATCACGATCGGGTTGAACACGATCGTCATCTTGTCCTTCGGCATGTAGGCGGCCTCGAGCGCCGCGGCGACCTCGTCCTTCTTGGCGTTGAGCACGAAAGTGTCGCCGAGCGGAAATGTCCGGGCGCCGTCGGCGACCACGGTCACCTCGTGGCTCCCCACCTTGTAGCGGTAGAAGGCCGGGGCCTGCTTGCCGGCGGGCGGCGCGGCGGCGAAAGCGGGTGCGGATGAGAGCGGACCCAGCGCTGCCGCACTCGCGGCGGCCGCACCGGTGAGCAGCGTACGACGTGTCAGTGTCATGGCGTTTCCCCTGTGATGAGACGTCTGAATGTCTTGGTTGGCTGTCCGGCATTCCGGGACGGCGCGGCGGCTCCTCCCGGGACGCAGGCGGAGCCCGCACGGCGGCGAATTCCTCGCATTCGCAACCGGGCCGGTCAAGGTCATCTCGACGATTTGCCGGACGCGGTCGGTTGGTCCCGCCTCCCAGGACCGGACATCATGGCGGGTGTGGTCGCCTCGATTCGTTACCCACCGTTCACCATCGGACACCGGGTCGGCAACGCTTCCTGCCTATGCTACGCCAGGGGCACGCGCTCCACCCACAGCATCACCAGCCGGTGGCATGACGGGGACGGCCGCTCGATCGTCCGCCCGCGGAGCCAGCCTTGCCCGCCGGCGATGCGCTCCTGACATGAGGATCCGGTGAACCGGCAGGGTGAACGGAGGAAGACAGAGTTGAGATCGCTCGAGAAGACCCTCCGTCACGTGCCGCTCTTGCACAGCCTGAGCGCCGACGAGCTCCGGCCGATCGCCGAACAGGTTCAGGTCCGGACCTATCCCGCGGGGGCCACGATCGTGGCGCAGGCCGAGTTCGGCCAGACGCTGTACATCATACTCGCGGGCCGGGTCCGCGTGCTGCATCACGCCAGGGGAGCGACCGAGGCCGCGCTGCTGGCCGAGCTCGGTCCAGGCGACTTCTTCGGCGAGATGGCACTGCTGGAGCACCAGCCTCGGTCTGCCGACGTCGTCGCGACGACGGCGACGACTTGCGGCCTGATCGACGGCGCCGTGTTCTACGAGCACGTGCTTGCGAAACCCAAAGTCACCGCCGCACTGCTGGCAGCCCTGAGCAAGCGGTTGCGCAACGTGGCTGATCTCGTGGAGCGGCCACGTCACGAGACCAGCGCTTCGCCGGGCGAGCGTACCAGGCGCGTCCTGGAGCAGGGCGAGACGACCATGACCAACGACATCCGTGACGCGTTGGTCATCAAGGAGCAAAACCACTTCACCCTCTTCAACCCTGACGGCAACATCCCGATCGCCAACACTGCCGGCCTTGGCATGTACTTGGCAGACACGCGGCATCTGTCCGGCTACGAGGTCAGTATTGGGCGGGTGCAGGTCGTGCCCCTGGTCAGTACGGCGCGCCAGGGGTACGCCTCGGAGCAGGAGCAGACGAACCGGGACATTCGGCTCGGCGGCCGGACAATCCACAAACAGACGCTCCTGATCAGTCGTGAGCGCCTGGCACACGATGCCGGGTTTGACGAGCGGATCACTATCGCGAACTTCAACCGCTGGCCGATCAACGTTGCCGTCGACGTCAGGTTTGCTGCCGATTTCGCGGACATCTTCGCGGTTCGGGGCGTCGGGCAGGCCAGACGGGGCGCCCACCTGCCGGCCACGGTTGGCGACGACCTGGTAACGCTCGCCTATCACGGCATCGACGACCGCCTCTACGAGACACGCCTGGCCTTCGACCCGCCGCCGACGCGGCTGCGGCCGAGGAGCGCAACCTACCGAGTCCGTGTCGAAGGACTCGGACGCTACAGCCTGCGGGTTCAGGTGAGTGGCCACGTGAGGGACGGCGACGAGGGGTTGCCAGCGGATACCCCGCACGTCACTCCGGCGCCCGAGCAGCAGCTCGCCAGCCTCGTGCGGTCCTACCAGGAGTGGACAGACGCCGCGACTGTCGCCGACACCGACAACGAGCTCTTTGACGCCGCGATCGACCGCTCGCTGGCCGACTTGCGGCTGCTGGTCAACGAGCTTCACGGTGAACGGTACTTCGTGGCCGGTATCCCCTGGTTCGCCACCCTGTTCGGTCGCGACAGCCTGATTACCGGTCTCCAGATGCTGGCCTGGAACCCCGACCTCGCGGCTGGCATTCTGCGCTTGCTGGCACGCTATCAGGGCGCCCGCGACGACCCCTGGCGGGACGAGGAGCCGGGCAAGATTCTCCACGAGCTGCGCACCGGCGAGCTCGCGCGGACCAACCACATTCCGCACACGCCGTACTACGGCACGGTCGACGACACGCCGCTGTTCCTGATGCTCGCGGCTGCCCACCATGAGTGGACCGGCGACACTGACCTGCTGCGCGAGATCCGCCCCAATCTCGAAGCCGCTCTGCGCTGGTGCCTCGAATTCGGGAATACCGACGGCGATGGCTATGTCGAGTACGCGCGGCGGTCCGACAAGGGGCTCGCCAACCAAGGCTGGCGAGACTCGGGCGAGGGCGTCACGTTCCGGGATGGCAGGATTCCGGAGCCACCGATCGCGCTCGTCGAGGTGCAAGGCTACCTGTACGCCGCCTATCGCGGGATGGCCAGGATGCTGCGTGCGCTCGAGCCCGACGACGAGATTCGACCACGCGAGCTCGAGGAGCGGGCTGACCGACTGAGAGAGCGCTTCAATCGGGACTTCTGGATGCCGGACGTAGGGTTCTACGCTCTCGGTCTTGACGGAAAGAAGCAGCGGATCGATGCGCTCACCTCGAATCCAGGCCACGCCCTGTGGACCGGCATCGTCGATCCCGCGCGAGCCGGCCAGGTGGCGACGCGGCTGCTGAGCGAGGAGCTCTTCTCCGGGTGGGGGATCCGCACGTTGAGTTCGCGGTCCGCCACCTACAACCCGCTAGGGTACCATCTCGGAACGGTCTGGCCGCACGACAACGCGCTGACCGTGGCCGGCCTGCGCCGCTACGGCCTGGATGCCGAGGCCAACCGGGTGTTTGACGCCCAGTTCGACACTGCGCTGCACTTCCCGGATTTCCGGCTGCCGGAGCTTTTCAGCGGCATCGCCCGCACCAGCTACGGCGTGCCCATCGGGTACCCGATCGCCTGCTCACCACAGGCCTGGGCGGCGGGCGCGCTCCCCTTCATGCTCAGCCAGGTGCTCGGGCTCCGTCCCCGCGCCGGGCGGGTGCTCGAGGTTGTGCGCCCGTCACTGCCCGCTGCCCTTCAGCAGGTGCAGCTACGCAGCCTCCGCGTCGGCGCAGCGCGCGTGGACCTGACGTTCACGCGGCCCACTGGTTCGTCTGGGCCGGCCAGCGTCGTCGTCGATCGGTGCGATGGTGACGTCGAGGTGCGGGGAGCGGGCCTCCCAATCCGAGCGTGACGGAATGGAACCTCAAATCAGTTCACGATCTCTTTCATGAGCGGGTTCATGAGCCGGCGCCCCACCATGACGCCTGGGTCGGCATCGGTGAGTAAAGGCCTGTTCATGAGCGAGCGATAAATCTGAATGTAATCCTTCGCCATGCGTGTGGCCGAAAAACGTTCCTCGAAGCGCTGGCGCACCGCGCGGCGATCCAATGAGAGGACCTGTGGAAATCTCCTTACCGCCTCTTCCTCCGTGCTGACGATCTGGCCGGTCACTCCATCGTCGATGATTTCGGGTACCGAGCCACAGCGGAAAGCCAGCACCGGGGTGCCGCACGCCATGGCCTCGATCATCACAAGGCCGAACGGCTCCGGCCAATCGATCGGAAACAGGAGCGCACGAGCCTCGCCGAGAAACGCGATCTTGGCGCGCTCGTTGATTTCTCCGATGAACTCGACACCCTGGCCCTGCAACATCGGCTCGATTTGCTCGCGGAAATAGGCTTCGTCGGCGCGGTCGACCTTGGCCGCGATCTTCAGGGGAACGCCCAGGGCCCGCGCGATGCGGATGGCGCGATCGGGCCGCTTTTCCGGGGAGATGCGCCCCAGGAAGGCGACATAGCCCCCGCAGGGATCGAAAACCGGCGTGTACAGGTGGGAGGGAATGCCATGCAATACGGTCCCTACGAAGTTTGCTTTCGGCACCGGCTGGCGCTGCGCGTTGGAGACCGAGACCAGCGGCATGTCGGGGAACCCAATATACAGGGTCTTGAGGTCAGGGATGTCCTGCCGGCCATGCAGCGTGGTGACGGTCCGATTTGCTATCGACTTGAACAGAGGAAATTGGAACTGGTCTATATGGAAGTGCAGAATGTCGAAATCATCCGCTGCATCGCGGACCCGGTCGAGCATCAGCATGTAATAGGGAATGGGGTCCCGGACGTTGGCGTCGAGCCGCAGCGCCCTTGGAACACAACCGACCAGCTTTGCACTGGTCACCGAATCGCCGCTGGCGAACAGGGTCACCTCGTGGCCCATCCGCACCAATTCATCGGTCAGGTATGAAACGATGCGTTCGGTTCCGCCATAAAGACGCGGCGGGACGCTCTCCATGAGCGGCGCGATCTGGGCGATTTTCATGTTTTGCAACTCCAGCGCCACCGGACTCCCTTCAAGCCGACAACTCGACACACTCGGAAAGAGGCACATTTTCGGTCGAAGTGCCTTGACAATGATCAATGGGCGCTGCTGGAAGCGATGATGTGCAGCCAGTTCCGCTGCGGACGATCGACGCGCATCGAATCCGGAAAAGCCCGATCGGGCTTCGCGTATTCCCATTGCCGTTGGAGACGGGCCAATGAAGGCGCGTTCTCATTGCGGGTCACGTTTGCCGGATTGCGTCAGTCCGGATGAATTTTGGAAGTTGTTGACTCAGGTCAAGGCGCACTATCGCTCGACGCTTACTGTTTTTCAAAAATGGTTGGAGGGCGACAATATGACCCATATCATGATCAAGTGCCCTCAAACGTGTCACGCTATTCGTACGGGAGTCGAGGTCGACTCGGATGGGAGCTTTCACTCTCTTCTCGATGTGGCCTACCATACGAATTGTCCGCTATGCGGCTACAATCACACGTGGTTCAAGCACGATGCTTGGCTCGCGGATACGGCGGATACGTTTGCCGGGCAGGTCGCCAGGAGTGATCGAGCCGCTGCGGGCCAAGGCGTGTCCTAGGCGCTTACGGCGCGCGGATTGAGATCATGCCCTGGTCGCTTTCCGGTGAAGTCGCGGCCTTTGTTTTAGGCGAGCCTGTGCGGTCTGGACCCTTCCATCTGGCACGTGGCAGCGCCGCGACCGCATCGGTGACCCCGGGGTTCCGGATGATGTAGCCCTGGGCGTGATGGATCAGGGAGCAATTGTCCCGACAAGCAGTCGGAGGTGTTTCCCAGGTGCTTGCCTATCGGTCGAAATCCACCGCGACCGTGTTGCCGCCGCTCACCACGACGCCGACGCGCTCGCCCGGGCGCCGGCCGGTAGCGCCCGGACAGCGCCGCCGAGAACGCCGCCGCGCCGCCCGGCTCGGCGACGATCCTCGCGACCTCCCACAAGCGCGCTGGGCCTTGCGGATGTCGTCGTCGGGAACCAGCACCACGCGGTCGACGAATTGCTGCGCGATCGGGAACATCGATCTCGCCGACCCGGCGCGGCGCCAGCGAGTCGGCCGCGATCCCGCCGGCTTGCGCGTCGACCGGGCGGCCGGCGCGCCAGCGCCGCATGCGAGGGTCGGCGCGGCTTCGGGCTCGACCGCGATCACGCGGATGCTTGTTGGCGAACCAGGCGGCGATCCCGCCGATCAGCCCGCCGCCGCCGACCGCGACCAGCAGCGTGTCGAGCTCGGCCTGCTGCTCGAGCTCGAGGCCGATGGTGCCCTGGCCGAGCATCGTCTCGGCCTGGTCGAAGGCATGCACCGCCATGGCGCCCGATTGCGCGCCGGCCAGTCTCGCTGGCGCGCGAGCGCATCCGCATAGCGCTCGCCGCCGACCACCAGCTCGGCGCCGTAGCGGCGGATCCGCTCGATCTTGGCCGGCGAGGAGATGCTCGGCACGAAGATCTTCGCGCGCACGCCCGAGCCGCTCGCGCCGCGTAGGCGACGGCCGCGCCGTGATTGCCGCCCGACGCCGCCACCACGCCGGCCGCCGGCACCTTCGCGCATCAGCAGGTTGGCGAACGCGCCGCGCGCCTTGAACGACCCGGAGTGCTGAAAGAGTTCCAGCTTGAGGCGAGCGGCATCGCCGCCAGCCCGAAATCGGCGCCGTCGAGACGAGCACCGGAGTGCGCCGGATGTAGGGCCGGATGAGCCGGCTCGGTCGCCGCGATCCGCTCGCGGGTGATCCCATCGGACATGTCGAGGCTGCTCAAGCAGTGGACGTTCTACCGGCGCGACGAGGCGCGGATCAGGGCGATCAAGAAGGTCATCCTGGCGTAAGTCTGATCCGACACCCTCGTCGGAGCGACTGGTTTTCAGCCCTCCGATCGCCGCTCACTTCTTCTTCAGCCGGACCTCTTCGAGCGGCGCCGACCACGGATAGGGGTTGATCAGCATCAGCGCCGGCTCCTCCACCCGCGGCCCCACCCCGCTCGGCCAGATATATTCCCAGATCGGGCGCGAACCTCACCCGCTCGTGGAGCAGCTGCTGGATCTGGTGCAGCAGTCGCCTCGCGCTTCGTGCGGTCGGTCTCCCGCGCCTGCTCCTTGTACAGCGCGTCGATGTCGGGATAGCCGCCGTAGGCGTAGGCGCCGTCGCTCGGGACGGTCTCCGACATCCGCGATGCGGCATTGCCGTAGATTGCGGTGCCGCAGACGCAGACCCCCTTGCAGCTTCTTGGCGGCGAGCGCCGGCGTGTAGGCGGCGCGCTCCATCGGCCGCATCTTCAGCTTGATCCCCACCGCTCCGAGATAGCCGGTGATCGCCTCGCCCATCGAGAAATAGGGCGGGAGCTGGATGACAGCTCGCCGGCATCGAAGCCGTTGGGGTAGCCGGCCTCGGCCAGCAACTGCTTCGCCTTCGCCGGGTCGTAGGGGTAGGGCTCGATGGGCAGCGCGAACTCGAAGTTGCGCGGGACGATATTCCCCACCGGCTTGGAGGCGCCGAGCGTCTCCGCCTCGCTCAGCGCCTGCCGATCGATCGCATAGTTCGCGGCGAGCCGCACGCGCCGGTCGGCCCAGGGCGACTTCGGGTCCCACTGGTCGAGGAAGTCCAGGAAGAACGAGGCGATCCCGCCGGAGAAGGCGAGCTTCAGCGTCGGGATCGCGCTTCACCTCCTCGGCCTGCGGGACTTCCAGCAGGTAGGCGACGTCGACTTCCCCCGCTTCAACATGGCCGCTCGCGTGGTGGAGTCGGGGACGCTCTTGAAGACGAGCCGCTTCACCGACGGCATCTTGCGCCAGTAGCTCTCGTACGCCTCCATGACCAGCTCGATGCCCGGCGTGTGACTCACGAACTTGTAGGGCCCGAGGCCGATCGGGTGCTTCTTGAAGCCGTCCGGCGCCCACCCGCTCGACGTACTTCTTCGGCACGATCCAGCCCGCGCCGCTCACCAGCGTGCCGTAGAAGGTCATGAAGTCCGGCCACGGCTCGTGCAGGTGGAAGCGCACCCGGTAGGGATCGACGATGTCACCTCCCTGACCTTGTCGTGGAGGATCTTCGCTCCCTTGGCGCGGTGGAAGCTGAACTTCACGTCCTCGGCGGTGAACGGGTCGCCGTTGTGGAATTTCAATCCCTCGCGGAGCTTGAACTCATAGACGCGTCTGGTCCGCGCTCACCGTCCAGGACTCGGCGAGACTGGGCGTCAGCAGGTTGCCGGGCATGGGCTTGACCAGCGCGTCGTGCATGGCATAGAGCACCCAGAACGGCGTGAGCACGCCGACGACCTCGCCGGGGTCGAACCAGACCGGCGACAGCGTCACGTAGAGCGCCCAGCGCATCTCGCCTTCCGGCTTGACCTGATCCGGCTTGACTTGGGCAGCCGCCGGATCGAGGCAGCCACCCGCGAGCAGGGCCCACAGTATCAGTCCGAGGTTTCGCGCCAGCCTTCGTCTGCCGTTCATCGCCAGAACTCCCTCCCGGGCTCGCCTTGTTGTTCGTTCGGGCCGTTGGATCTGGTCCCGGGCGAGCCGCAGGGATCATAGCGCCAAACGGGTGCGCCGGCTCGACCATTTCGGTCGGCGGCCGATCTGCGATCCGGCGAGCCTGTTTCCGCCTATTCGCCGCTATTCACCCGCACGCCGATGCGGTAGAATGGTAAATCCGAAGGCAAGGCCGCGTTCGTCAGGCCTGTCGACCTTGGGCAAGAAACGACGATTGTCTTGCGCATGGAGGGCCGCCCGGGCACCGATCCGCCGGAAGGGCGAAAGAGGCTTCTCCCTGCGCAATGGTAAGGGGAACGCCATGACGACGAGCAGGCCCGGGGCCCGGCCCCGGCGTGGTTGCAATTTTCGCACCGTCTCATCGAGCACTGCTGCTGCCGGCCTTGCCGGGCCGCGTCGCATGACCGTGCCGGCGCGCGGCTCGAAGCGGCGTTTCCCTGTTGCGGCGCCGATGCGTCTGACGTGCGAGCAGACGTTTCGAGCGTCGATGACGGATGCGTGTTCGAGGAGCAGACGATGACCCGCGACCGCCACGGAATGCGCGAGCTTTTCGCAACCGGGCTGTTGCCCGTCCTGTTCCGCAGGAAACCCGGCGGCACCGGGACGGCACGCCGGCACATTCTTGCTCTCGTCGCTCTTGCGCTGATCGACGGCATCCCCCGCCCGGGCAGGGCGGGCGGCCCGGAAGGGCAGCTCACCTGGGGTGTGCACATATCCCTGGCGCCGACATGGTTCGACCCGGCCGAGATGTCGGGCATCATCACGCCGTACATGGTGTACTACGCGCTGCACGACGCCCTGGTGAAGGCGATGCCGGGGCAACCGTTCGCCCCGAGCCTCGCCAAGTCGTGGACCGCTTCCGACGACGGCCTCGTCTACGAGTTCGTCCTGCGCGATGGGGTGAAGTTCCACAACGGCGAGCCGGTGACGGCGGAGGACGTGAAGTTCTCGTATCGAGCGGTACACGGGGCGCCGCCAACAAGGCGCTGAAGGATCGGGTCGCCGCGGTCGAGACCCCCGATCCGCAACACGTCCTCTTCAAGCTCAAGCAGCCCTGGCCGGACTTCATGACCTTCTATACGAGCGCCACCGGCGCGGCGTGGATCGTGCCGAAGAAGTACGTGGAGCAGGTGGGCGACGAAGGCTTCAAGAAGGCGCCCATCGGCGCCGGCCCCTACAAGTTCGTCTCCTTCACGCCCGGCCTGGAGCTGACCATGGAGGCCTTCGACCAGTATTGGCGCAAGAAGCCCAGCGTCAAGCGACTGGTGTTCAAGGTGATCCCGGACGAGTCGACGCGACTGGCTGCGCTCAAGCGCGGCGAGATCGACATCGCCTACTCGATCCGCGGCGAGCTCGCCGAGGAGATGCGAGCGCACCAAGGGGCTCAGCCTCAAGCCGACCGTCATCCAGGCCCCGTTCTGGCTCTACTTCCCCGACCAGTGGGACCCGAAGTCGCCCTGGCACGACCAGCGGGTGCGGCTCGCCGCCAGCCTCGCCATCGACCGCAAGACCATCAACCAGGCACTGACGCTCGGCCACTCCAAGATCACCGGCAGCATCATTCCCGGACACCTTCGAGTACTACTGGCAGCCGCCGGCCCCCGTCTACGACCCGGCCAAGGCCAAGCAGCTGCTGGCCGAGGCCGGCTACCCCAACGGCTTCGATGCCGGCGACTACTACTGCGACATCGTCGTACGCGAACGTCGCCGAGGCGGTGATCAACAACCTGCAGGCGGTCGGCATCCGCGCCAAGCTGCGGCCGCTCGAGCGGGCGGCTTTCTTCAAGGGCTACTCGGAGAAGAGCTACAAGAACATCATCCAGGGAGCGAGCGGCGCCTTCGGCAACGCCGCCACGCGTCTGGAGGCGTTCGTGGTGAAGGGCGGCACCTATGCCTACGGCAGCTATCCCGACATCGACGCGCTGTTCCAGCAGCAGGCGGCCGAGCTCGATGCCAAGAAGCGCGCGGCGATGCTGCACAAGATCCAGCAGCTCGTGCACGAGCGCACGATCTACGCGCCATCATCTGGCAGCTGGCCTTCATCAACGGCGCCGGCCCGCGGGTAGGCGAATCGGGGCTCGGCCTGATCGCCGGCCACGCCTACTCGGCGCCCTACGAGGACGTCACGCTGACAGGCAAATGAGCGGACAGCGCAGCAGTGAGGTGACGGGTCCATGGCGCGCTACATCGTCCGGCGGCTCGGCTACTCGCTGCTCTCGCTGTTTCTGCTGTCGCTGACCATCTTCCTGTTCGTGCGCGTGACCGGCGATCCGACCACGCTGCTGGTGGAGCCCGGAGCCAGCCAGGCCGACATCGACGCCATGCGCGAGCGGTTCGGCCTCGATCAGCCGATCTGGGTGCAGTACTGGAGCTTCATGGCGAGCCTGGCCCAGGGCGATTTCGGCCAGTCGTTCTACTACCGCACGCCGGTGCTCGAGCTCTACCTCTCGCGCCTGCCGAACTCGCTGCTGCTGGCGCTGGCCGCCATGGCGTTCTCGCTGCTGATCGGCATCCCGAGCGGCATCCTCGCCGCCGTGCGGGTGGGCCGCTTCTGGGATCGGGCGGGCAAGGTGTTCTCGCTGCTCGGCCTGTCGCTGCCCTCGTTCTGGGTCGGCCTCGTGCTGATCCTGTTCTTCTCGGTGTACCTGGAGTGGCTGCCGTCGTCGGGCTCGGGCACCGTGTGGCACCTGCTCATGCCGGCCTTCGCGCTCGGCTGGTACTTCGCCGCCGCCCACATGCGGCTGACGCGCTCCTCGATGCTCGACGTGCTGGGCTCGGAGTACATCAAGCTCGCCCGCCTCAAGGGCCTGCCCGAGTCGCTCGTCATCGCCAAGCACGCCTTCAAGAACGCCCTGATCCCGGTGCTGACGCTGGCGGGCATCAACCTCGTCATCATGATCAACGTGGCGGTGGTCGTGGAGACGGTGTTCGCCTGGCCCGGCATCGGGCGGCTGCTCTACGAGGGCATCACGTTCCGCGATTTCCCCGTCGTCCAGGCCGTGGTGCTGCTGGGCGGCGGCATGATCGTCGTCGTCAACCTGCTGATCGACATCCTCTACGCCGTGATCGATCCGCGCATCCGACTGGAGGCGTGACGTCATGAGCATGCGCTCGGAAGCCGTCGCCCTTGCCTCGCGCTCCGACTTCGTCCGGCTGGAGGGTTTTCCGCTGATCCCGGTGCTCATCCTCGTCGGCATCGCCTTCGTGGCGATCTTCGCCGACGTGCTGGCGCCCTACGATCCCGAGATCGGCAGCGCTCGCGCGCGCGCTTCCATCCCCCGGCCTGGCAGGCCGGCGGCAGCGGCGAGCATCTGCTCGGCACCGATCATCTGGGCCGCGACGTGCTGTCCCGGCTCATCTTCGGCGCCAGGGTCTCGATGGTGGTGGGCTTCACCGCCGTCATCTTCGCCGGCGCCATCGGCACCGCGCTCGGCATCGTCTCCGGCTACCTGGGCGGCTGGGTCGACCAGGTCATCATGCGCATCACCGATACCTGGCTGGCGCTGCCGGCGCTGACCTTCGCCATCTTCCTCGACCGCCATCGTCGGGCCGAGCGAGATGAACATCGTCATCATCCTGGGCGCCGTCTACTGGACGCGCTACGCGCGCGTGATCCGCGGCGAGGTGCTCTCGCTCAAGGAGCGGGAGTTCGTCAGGCTGGCCATCGTGGCGGGATGCTCCAAGCGCACCATCATGACGCCGCCACATCCTGCCCAACGTCCTCAACTCGGCCATCGTGCTCGGCACGCTGATGCTCGGCGTCGTCATCGTCACCGAGGCGGCGCTGTCCTTCCTCGGCGTCGGCGTGCCCCCGCCCAAGCCCGCCTGGGGGCTGATGCTGGCCGACGGCAAGAAGGGCATGATGGTGGGCTACTGGTGGCTCACCGTGCTGCCGGGCGCCTGCATCATGCTGATGGTGCTCTCGGCGAACCTTCTCGGCGACTGGCTGCGCGTCAAGCTCGACCCCCAGCTGCGCCAGCTCTGAGACGTGACCATCCCTCGGCATCCAGGTGATGGCATGGGCACCCGCCCGCTGCTCGAGCTCGAGAACCTCTCCACCCACTACGTCTCGGCGCGGGGCACGCCGGGTCGTGCGCGCGGTCGACGAGGTGTCGCTTCGCATCGACGCCGGCGAGACGCTGGGCATCGTCGGCGAGTCCGGCTCCGGCAAGAGCACGCTGGCGCTCACCATCCTGCGCCTGCTGCCGCCGGCGGCGCGGATCGCCAGCGGCAGGATGCTGTTCGAGGGCGAGGACCTGCTGCAGAAATCCGACGCGGAGATGCGCCGCGTGCGGGGCAGGCGCATCGCCATGATCCTGCAGGACCCGATGGCCTCGCTGAACCCGCTGTTCACCATCGGCGACCAGGTGGCGGAGCCGATCCGGGTGCACGAGGGAGCCGGTCGCGCCGCGGCGTGGAGGCGGGCGTGCGAGCTCTTGAAGGCGGTGCGCATCCCCTCGCCGCAGACCCGCCTCGCGCCAGCATCCGCACGAGATGTCGGGCGGCATGCGCCAGCGCATCGTCGGCGCCATCGGCATCTCGTGCGGGCCGCGCCTGCTGATCGCCGACGAGCCGACCACCAGCCTCGACCTGACGATCCAGGCCCAGTATCTCAACCTGCTGCGCGAGCTGCAGCGCGCGCATGGCCTCGCGCTGATCTTCATCACCCACAACCTCGGCATCGTCGCCAAGATGTGCGACCAGCTGGCGGTGATGTATGCGGGACGCGTGGTGGAGTCGGGACCGGTCAGGCAGATCTTCAACGCCCCGGCCCATCCCTACACGCAGGCGCTGCTCAACTCGATCCCGCGCATGACGCGACAATCGCCAGCGGCTGACCGCCATCGACGGGCAGCCGCCCGATCTTGCCGCGCTGCCGCCGGGCTGCGCCTTCGCTCCGCGCTGCCCGAGCGCGTTCGATCGGTGCCGCGAGGCGCCGCCGCCGGAGCTCATGTTCGGCGACGGCAGTACGGTGCGCTGCTGGCTCGCCGACCCCGACGCCAGCTCCGGCCGACGCCGGGCGAGAGGGAGCCGCCTGATGGTCATGCTCGAGGCGGCCGGAGCTGAGCAAGCATTTCCGCGCGCGGCGCGGGTTCTTCGGCGGCGACCACGGCGTGGTGCGCGCGGTCGACGGCGATCTCGTTCGCGATCGAGAGCGGGCAGACGCTCGGCGTGGTGGGCGAATCCGGCTGCGGCAAGACGACGACCGCCAAGCTCGTGCTCGGGCTCGAGGAGCCGACCGGCGGCGGCATCCGCTTCGAGGGGCGCGATCTGCGCTGCGCTCGATGCCGCCGGGCGCCGGCACTACCGCAAGTCGGTCCAGGCGGTGTTCCAGGACCCCTTCGCCTCGCTCAATCCACGCATGCGCGTCGAGCGCCATCATCGCCGAGCCGCTCGTCACCAACGAGCACGCTGACGGCGGGCGAGGCGCGCAGGCGCGTCTGCGATCTGCTCGATCTCGTCGGCGCTCCCCGCGCCGCTCGGCGGACCTCTTTCCCCACGAGTTCTCCGGCGGCCAGCGCCAGCGCATCGCCATCGCCCGGGCCTTGGCGCTCTCGCCGAAACTGGTCGTGCTCGACGAGCCGGTCTCCGCCCTCGACGTGTCGATCCGCGCCCAGATCCTGAACCTGCTGCGCGATCTGCAGGCGGAGCTCGGCCTGTCCTATCTGTTCATCGCCCACGACCTCGCGGCCGTCGCGCACATGAGCCACGTGATCGTCGTCATGTACCTGGGCAGGATCGTCGAGAGCGGCGAGGCGCAGGCTCTCGCCCGCGCGCCGAAGCATCCCTACACCCAGGCGCTGTTCTCGGCGGCGCTGCCGATCAGCCCCGACGAGCGGCAGCGAGGAGATCATCCTGCCCGGCGAGGTGCCGAGCCCGCTGCGCCCGCCGCCGGGCTGCCATTTCCACCCGCGCTGCCCGCACGCCATGGCGCGCTGCGGACGGGAGGAGCCGGAGCTCGCGCACGTCGACGGCCGCCTGGTGGCGTGCCATCTCTACACGGCGGACGCGGCGGCGACAGCGCCGAGCTGATGGCCGGGACGGATTCCGGCAACCGGGATATGGCAGAGCTGATCCGGTTGAGTTGACGCGCAAACCACTGCATCGTCATGCCCGGCCGGGGCACCCCATCGCGCATGCGCGATGGGGACCCCGCTGTGCCGGACATCCACGTCTATTGCGTGAGCCAAGCAAGACGTGGATGGCCGGGACAAGCACGGCGATGACGTCGTGACTGATGTCATCCGACCAGGATATGCTCCGGCCTTCTCGCACAGGAAGGAAAGCAAATGCCATGGCTCGAGCCCGTCACCTTGCGCGGCACCCACGCGACCCTGGTGCCGCTCACGCACGATCATCATGACGATCTGGTCGAGGCGGTGCGCGACGGCGAGCTGTGGACTTTGTGGTACACGCTGGTGCCCCCGCCGGAAAAGATGCGCGAGGAGATCGACCGCCGCCTCGGCCTGTTCGCCAAGGGCTCCATGCTGCCGTTCACCGTGATCGGCAACTTGACCGGCCGGCCGGTCGGCATGACCACCTATATGGACCTGGACGCTGCCAACCGCCGCCTCGAGATCGGCGCGACGTGGTACCGCAAGGCGGTGCAGCGCACCGCGCTCAACACCGAATGCAAGCTGATGCTGCTCACCCACGCGTTCGAGACCAAGGGCTGCGTCGCGGTCGAGTTCCGCACCCATGCGTTCAATCACGGCAGCCGCCGCGGCATCGAGCGGCTCGGCGCGAAACTCGACGGCGTGCTGCGCAACAACCGGATCATGCCCGACGGTACGCTGCGCGACACCTGCGTCTACAGCATCATCGCCAACGAATGGCCGACGGTGCGCACGCATCTCAAGTTCCAGCTGGCGAAGCCGCGCGCAGCGTAGGGTGGGCAGAATCGCGGCGCGGGCTCCGCGCCTCGTACCGACCTCGCGTACGATTTTGCCCACGCGGTCCGGCCGCGCGTCTCACCGCGTGGGCAAATCGCCGGCAACGCATCGTTCCGACGCGGCGATCTCGCGTACGATTTGCCCACCCTACGGATCCGTAGCGGCCGTGGCGTTTGTTTGAGGGACGGCACGCATTTCCCACGTTGCCCACGCGGTTGGCCCGACTGCGTGGGCAAATCGCGCGCAGCGCATCAGTTCGTTACGCCGTCATTGCCGGCGATTTGCCCACCCTACGGAACTGGCGAAGCCGCGCAACAAACCAAACGGTTACGCTGACGCAATGGCTGGCCGATAGCGGGCCAGAGATTTCCCACGCATGCCAGCCGTGCGCAGAGAGCCGTGCTACCGGGGAACCGTGGCGCAGTTCGTGGCTTACCGCCCAATGCCGTGCAAGAAGCCGAGCCCGCTCTCGAAAATCGTCATCAAGCTTCCGGCCGAGGACCGGGAGCGGGTCGCGTCCCGGATCGTCGCGCTGCTCAAGCGCGCAGGTGTGCCGGCAGAGATCATCCGGCCCGAGGACGATGACGATTCCGGAGATCCGAAATGACCGCAACGGACCGTGTCCCGCGCTGTTGCGATGCAATTAAAGCCTGTTCGGATCTTCTGATGCTCGCCTGCCGTGGGGAGCAGGCGCGCATGTCGTTAGGCCCGTCAGCGCTCGGAGGCTTCGGCGCCGGCCGCAAGCTCCGGTGGCGTCGACACCAGTCGGGTGACCGTCAGCAAGCCGTTCGCCCGCACCGGCGTGGGCCAGATGAACGCGACATCGCCATTTGCCGGTTTCGCCGATCGGCGAAAGCCATGGCTGGCTGCAACGATGATTGGAGCAGTTGTCGTGCGCCGGCGCGCCGCGATGATTGCTTGGCGCACCTTCACGGCCGCCATCGACGTATCGACGAGGATGACGTCGATGTTCATGGTCTCGATCGCATCGAGAGCACAGCGCACGCTGCCGGCCACAGCGATCTCGAATCCGGCACTCTCCAGCACCATCTGGACGAGGTTTGCGAGCGACCTGTCGTCACCGATGACGAGGAAGCTGGCCACGGCGGCGCTCCAGACAATTGATTCCAGATGGTGGAGAGGTGTCATCCCAATGGTTCGCTTGCCTTGATTTATCGCAACTGCACGCGCAAGTGGGTTTGCTGAGGCGAGCCCTGCTCCGGCTCGGCACCAGCTCGACGGCCCGTTGCGCAGGGTGGGCAAAATCGCGGTACGGACGCCGCGCCTCGTACCGATCTCGCGTACGATTTTGCCCACGCGGTCCGGGCCGCGCGTCTCACCGCGTGGGCAAATCGCCGGCAACGCATCGTTCCGACGCGGCGGTCTTGCGGGCGATTTGCCCACCCTACGGTGCCTGATTCCAGATCACGATCTTCGACAGTTCCGGTCTCGCGCCTACGAGCTTGCGACCGAACGGGGAAGCGGCCGAAGGCTCCGGCTGGAATGATGGCAATCTCTCGATGGGCTGATTCCACGAGCCGCCGGGCTCCAGATACCGTGCGATTGCTGCCCGATCAAAATGAAGTTGCATCGCGACGAGAATCTGAGCATCAGTGTGAATTCGTTGATCCTCCGGTGCCGCATGCCGCGGCGGGAACGGTATCTGGTGCCAGATAAAGACCAACTTCCGCATCGTCAGATCATCGTCGAGATTTCGGCTCCTCCGGAACCGTCGCCCTCGGCGGAGCGCATGCGCTACGCCGCCGATATCGCGGCGGCCCTCAACCGCTTCGGGATCGCGGCCGTCGTGGTCGAGGGTGACGTTGAGGAACCGCCCGACGACGGGATGCCGCATTAGTTAGGACGGTTTTTCAACCTCCCGGGCGGGCACCAGCCTGGTGACCGTCACGAGATCTCGCCTGTCCTCTGCGGTGGTAGGCGCGGCGAGTCCCGGCGGCGGGCTGAGCCCAGGACCCGATGCGGCGACAATCGGAACCTCCGGTGCGCGCCGGCGCAACTCCGCGATGGCATGCAGCGGGTCCGTCAGCGACATGCTCATGTCGACGAGGATGAGGTCGACCTCCGCGGTCTCGATCTCGTCGAGACGGTGGCGACTGGTGGAGGTGGCGACATGCTTGGCGCCGGCATTCCGCAGAACCCTGCTGACGCTCGCCGCCAGCGAGGCGTCGTCGTCGACAATGAGAATGATGCTGGCCACGGCACGGCCTGAACGCAGGTTTCTTGTTCTGTCAGTTTCATAAGCACCGCCGCGGAAGTGGCCGCATTGATACAGCGCAACCAAAGATGAAATCAGGTCTTGTGAACACCCGTCGTCGCTCGAATTTTGACATGCCAGCCATGCGAATCCGTCGGCGCGGCGTCGCGCGTGACGGCTCGAATGCCGCGCGTTTTATTTGAAAGGTCTCCGCGTCGGAAGGCGCATGGCAGGGATGCATCATCTCGCCGGAGGAAGATCGCGCCGGGTCGGCGATCGGGCGGTCCAGCGATCGAACTTCAACCGGCACCCCGGAGGCGGCGGACGTCGTCCGCCGCTTCCGCCAGCAGCCAGTCGCGGCAGCTCGTGATCTTCGGCAGCGCGGCGGTCGCCTTGGGGCAGACGATCCAATAGCTCCGCGCCAGCCGCAAGGCTTGCGCGAACGGCCGCACCAGTCGTCCGTTGATGAGGTCCCAGGCGGCGAGCGTGGTGCGGGCCAGCGCGATGCCCTGGCCGTCGACGGCGGCGTCGATGATCATGCTGGCGCGGTTGAGCACCGGCCCGTGCGAGACTTTTGCATCTTCCATACCCGCGGTCTCCAGCCATCTCGCCCAGTCCTTGCGGTCGTCGAGATGCAGAAGCGGGAATTTCAGCAGGTCCGAGGGGTTACGCAGGCGCTGCCGGCCGGACAGCAGTTTTGGGCTGCACACGACGAACAGCTCCTCGCTGCACAGCCGCACCACGTCGAGCCCCGCCCAGTGTCCGTCGCCGTGCCGCACCGCGAGGTCGATCTCCTCGCGGGCGAAATCCACGTGATGCATGGTGGCGGAGACGCGCAGGTCGATGCTCGGATGCGCCTCGGCAAACCGGCCGAGCCGGTGCACCAGCCATTTGGCGGCGAAATCCGGCGAGGTGCTCACGGTGAGCACCCCGGAGCTCTGGCGCTGCACCAGACGCTCGGTGCCGAGCGCGATGCGGTCGAACGCATCGCGCAGGACCGTCAGATATTCGCGCCCGCCCTCGGTGATGACGAGGCGCTGGCGCTCGCGATTGAACAGCTTGATGCCGAGCTCGGCTTCCAGCGCCTTGACCTGGTGGCTGACCGCTCCTTGGGTGACGCACAGCTCCTCGGCGGCACGGGTAAAGCTCTCGTGCCGGGCCGCGGCCTCGAAGGCCTTGAGGGCGTTGAGCGGCGGCAGGCGGCGAAGCATGGCACCTTCATGAGAAAAACTAGGGCAGGGTCGAGAAAGGATGCTTTGCGGGCAATTCGATTCACCCATATTCGTCCGGCTCGCCGCCACAGGTCAAGCGTGGTCGGCAGCACCGGAGCATCAAGTAATGTCAGTCACCACTGCCGCCCGCGCGGCCCCGCCGGTCCTGCCCGACCGGTCAGGCGCGATCCTCCCGCTGCTCGCCGGGCTGTCGACGACGATCGGGGGTCTGGACCGCGCGCAGCCGGCAACGGCGCGATCTCGCCGAGCTCGCCGATCGCAACGCTCATCTGCTCGCCGACATCGGCCTGTCCCGCGAGCAGGCCTGCCGCGAGGCCGCCAGACCCTTCTGGTCGTTCTCGCAAAGTGACGCGGCGCGCCGGCCGGCGGGCGCCGGCGCCGAGACGGCGCGCGCCAAGCCTTGAGCCGGCGGCCGGTGCCGCCGGGCGACTGCTGTCCGCATTCCGCTCAATCCATCATCCAGGAGCCAGAACATGCCATATCATGTTGCCCCGCTCTTCTGCCGCCCATGGACGCTCAACGGCATCACGCCCCGGCTGATCGAGAGCCACTACGAGCACAATTACGGCGGGGCGGTCGCCCGCCTCAACGAGATCACCGCCGAGCTCGACAAGCTTCCGGCCACCGCGTCCGGCGACGTCATCGCCCGTCTCAAGCGCGACGAGATCGCGGCGCTCAACGCGACGCTGCTGCACGAGGTCTATTTTGCCAGCCTCGGGGGCGACGGGCGGGTCCTGCCGGAGCGGATGGCAGGCGCGATCGCCGAAAACTTCGGCTCGGTCGACCGCTGGCGTCGCGAGTTCGTGGCGCTCGCCGGCAGCCTGGCGGGCGGCTGCGGCTGGGTGCTGCTCACCCATGTGCCGCGCGACGGCCGCCTCGTCAATCACGTTGCCTCGGGCGACGGCCAGGGCATCGCGGGTGGCATCCCGATCCTGGCCCTCGACATGTACGAGCATGCCTATCACCTCGATTTCGGCGCCAATGCCGAGGCCTATGTGGCCGCCTTCATGCGCAACATCGACTGGAATGCGGCGCTGGCCCGCTACGAGGACGCAATTGCGGTCGCGCCGCCGCGGCCGCTTGTGCAAAAGCAGTTCGCCGACGTGCCGGCGACCACGGTGGAGGAGGTGAAGGCGATGCTCGCCGCCGGCACGCCGGTGCAGATCATCGACACCCGCCCGCGCCACTACAGCACCCGGGCGCAGGACATCATGGAGGGCGCGGTGTGGCGCGACCCGGAACGCCTCGATGATTGGATCGGCGAGTTGTCGAAGACCGAGCCCGTGATCACCTTCTGCGTCTATGGCTTCCACATCGGCTGCGAGACCGCCGCGACGCTGCGCAAGGCCGGATACGATGCCCGCTACATGGCGGGCGGACATTTTGCCTGGAAGGCCTCCAAGGGCGCGGTGAAGCTGTTCGAATGACTGCTCACGCATACTGAGCCAGCCCGTTGCCAAATGACCAGTTCTCCTTAGGCACCTCGACGAGGCTCACGAGCACGTCCTGCGGCCGGACACCGGGAGAATCCGCCAGACGCCCTGCAATGCGGGCGTAGAGGGCCTTCTTCTTCTCTACCGTGCGTGTGTTGTTTGCGGTTATCTGAATGATGACAAGATCGTCGTCCCGGTCGATGCCGAGGTAGGCTCGCCCGAATGAGAACGTGGTGTCGTCGTGCTCGGCAATCGTCATGAAGCGATCATCCTCCGGCACATCGAACGTCTCCCTCATGGCGTCATCAGATTCCGTCCATGAGGGCCTTCTTGAACTCCGCCGACTTGCCCCTGCGCAGGTCAATCCGTGTTAGCGGCATAGCAAACCTCCATGTCGACCATTGCTCCACGGTAGCACTGTTGCTGAAATCCAGCAGCGTTTCGCTGCAAGGGAACGAGGACGCCGCTGCGGTATCGGACGAGTCCAAATTGCGACGACGTCATCCTGAATACCAGCTTCGAGACGCGCGCAGCGGAAATGCGTTTCACGGTCGCGCGTCCGTTCAATCAGCCTGTCCCTCCCTGAGGACGAGAATTCCGCGGTGCGACGGCGAGAGCACGTAGAGGCGATCCGGCGGCACCAGGGCGGTGGTCTTTGCTCCGCGCGCGGTCGTACACCGGCTCATGGCGCCGCTGCGAGGATCGAGCGATTCGACCAGCCCCGGATCCTCGATCGCCACGTGCACCAGGCCCGAGACGGGATTGAAGAACGTCGCGTCCGGTGTCCCCGCAAGCGGCCACTCGCCGCGAACCGCGCCGGCCCCGATATCGACTTCCGCCAGCGCGCCGCCGTCGCAGGCGACATAGAGTCGGGCGGCCCGGTGATCGATGTCCATGCCGTGCGCGCCGTGGGTGGGCAGCGGCCAATGCTGCACCTCGCTGAGGTCGGGCAGCCGGGCGACCAGGACCATCGAGGGATCCCGGATGGCGAGAAAGACCCGCGCGCCGTCTGCATCCGTCACGCACCACCGCGGGCGACCCGGCAGGTCGATCGCGAACCTTTGGCGGCCGTCGAGACCCAGCACCTGAAGCTCGGGACCGTGGGTCTCGTCGCCGATGCAGGCGACGATCGCGAGACCGAGCCGGGAGACGATGGCCACGCCGTTCGGCCGCATCCCGGTGTCGAGCACGGCCAGCGTCTGCAGCGAGAGCGCGTCGACCCAGGCGAGGCTGGCGGCCCCGCGGTTGGTGACGAGGACCTTCCCCTCGTCGGCGACCACGCCGGCCGCCTCGGGGAAACCGCGCAGCGTGGCGAGGTGTCGGCCGCTGTCGTGATCGATCGCCTCGACGCTGTCCCGGGCCGTGTGCGCCACGAAGACGCGGCGGCTCTTCGCGTCGAAGGCGCCGTGATCGAACAAGCTGCCGGCGCAGTCCGGTATCTCGATCGTGCCTAAGGGCTGCAATGCCGTCGCGACCTCGCGTCTCATGGGGTCAGCCCCAGGAGATAGAGCGCCACGCCCGCCGCGCAGCAGCCGGCAAGAGTGGGGATCATGCCGATCTTGAACCGGAAGATGGCCACCGCGGCGGCGACCGACAGCGCCAGCGCCCACGGGTCGACGCTGGCAAGCCGCGGCGCGTCGAAGCTCAACGGGAAGGCGCGCACCGGGACGGTCTCATGGAAGATCGTGTGGATGGCGAACCAGATCGCGAGGTTCAGCACCACCCCGACCACCGCCGCCGTGATGGCGGACAGGGCGCCATTCAGGGCCCTGTTGCCGCGGAGAACCTCGACGAACGGCGCGCCCAAGAAGATCCACAGGAAGCAGGGCGTGAAGGTGACCCAGGTGGCGAGCAGGCCGCCGAGCGTTCCCGCCAGCATCGGGGAGAGCGCGCCGGGATCGCGGTAGGCCGCCATGAAGCCCACGAACTGCAGCACCATGATCAGCGGCCCCGGCGTGGTCTCCGCCATGCCCAGGCCGTCCAGCATCTCGCCGGGCTTGAGCCATCCGTAGTGCTCGACGGCCTGCTGGGCCACATAGGCGAGAACCGCATAGGCGCCGCCGAAGGTCACCATCGCCATCTTGCTGAAGAAGATGGCGATCTGGCTGAACACGTTGGCGGCTCCGAGAAAACCGATGAGCGCTCCCACCGGGACGAGCCAGAGCGCAAGCCACACCGCCGATACCCTGAGCGAGCGGGCGACCGTGGGCCGGGCGTGATCGGGCAGCTTCTCGCCCAGCATGCTGTCGACGGCCGCCGGACCCTTGCCGCCGCCGGGACCATGTCCGACCGGCCCGAGAAATGCCTTGGCGCCCGTGAGGCCTCCGGCAAACCCGACCAGCGCCGCGCCGAACACGATGACCGGGAACGGAACGTTGAGGAAGAAGATGCCGATGAAGGCGAGCGCCGCCAGCGCGATCATCACGCGGTTCTTGAGCGAGCGCTTGCCGATCCGAAAAACCGCCTCGAGCACGATCGCCAGGACCGCCGCCTTGAGCCCGAAGAACAGCGCCGTGACCAGCGGCACGTTGCCGAACGCCGCATAGATGTAGCTCAGCGCCATGATGGCGACGATGCCGGGCACCACGAAAAGGCCGCCCGCCATGATGCCCCCGAGCGTGCGGTGCATCAGCCAGCCCACATAGGTGGCAAGCTGCTGCGCCTCGGGGCCCGGCAGCAGCATGCAGTAGTTCAGGGCATGCAGGAACCGCTCCTCCGAGATCCACCGCTTCTCCTCGACCAGGATGCGGTGCATCACGGCGATCTGCCCGGCCGGGCCTCCGAAGCTGAGCATCGCCACGCGTATCCACACGCGGAACGCTGCCGCGAGCGACACGCCGTGCCCGGCGCCGGGCGCGCTCACCTCGGCCACCGACGATCGAGTCATGGTCCTCTCCTCACGCGGCGGCCCGGCAGGGCGAGCGCCTTGGGCGGGGATGCGGGGACCATCAGGATCGGGGGAACAACCCGGCAGAGCTCCGTCCATGCGCAATCTCCTCGACAAGCGCGAGTGTTGCGCAGTGCTTGGACGGAAGACGCCGTCTGACGGGGAGACTGCAATGTCCCCGTGAGCAAACCCTATACCCTCCTTGCGCGGGCGGCAACAGGCGGCGCAAGAGTAGGGTGGGCAACGGCGGCCACGGCGCCGCCGCATGGCACGCCGCACGTTCCGCCGTTGCCCACGCCGTCAGGCCTCGCATCCGGCAAACCCCGACCGCGTGGGCAAAGGCGGATGAAGCGATGCGCATCAATCGTCAGGTCGGGGCCGCCTTTGCCTACGCGTCCATCGCCTCACCGAGAACCGTAGGGTGGGCAAATCGCCCGGCACGGCCGGCAAGATTTGTTGATGCATGGCCGGCGATTTGCCCACGCGGTCCGACGCCGGTCCGACCGCGTGGGCAAAATCGTACGCGGGGTTCTGGCGAGCGGCAGCGCCGGAGCATCGATTTTGCCCACCCTACGGCCCACGTCGTGGGGTAGGCAAGGCGAACCCGGCACCGCCGCACCAAACAGACGCCGCGGCCGCCGATTGCGGCCCATCCGGCATCGCTGCTCTTGGCGGCGGCGGTCTTGTCGAGGGCCGCACAGAATCCTGCGCTTCAGCGGGGCGGCAATCGGCGCGGCATCGGCTACCCCGACCATGAGGAATCCTCGGGCAGGGTAGAGAAACGATGCTTTGCCGGCAAGGCAGGAAATCCCCCATATGCGTGACCCAGAGGGGACATCTCCCCCGGAGGATTGCGCATGGACCGAACAATGGCTTCAATTTCCCCAATCGAGCTTTATCGTCAGATCGGCGGCACCGCGGCACCGGTGGTCATCGACATTCGACCGCCGGCGCAAAGTCATGACGAGCGGCTCATCGTGTCGGCGCTTCGGCGCCCGCCGGGCGATGTCGCGCAGTGGTCGCGAGAGCTCGCCCGGGGCCGGCGCGTGGTCGTCTATGGCGACCGCCGCGATGACCTCGGCAAAGACGATGCGAGCAACGATCTGGCAGAAGCGTTGCGCGCCTCAGGCGCCGATATGGCCGCCCTCGAGGGCGGGTTCGGGGCCTGGACCGCCGCCGGCCTGCCGACGCGGCGCGCGATCGGCGCGACCAGCAAATGGGTCACGCGCGAGCGCCCGAAGATCGACCGCATTGCCTGCCCATGGCTGATCAGCCGGTTCATCGATCCGGGCGCGGAGTTCATCTACGTGCCGACACCGAAAGTCATCGAGGTCGCCCGGCAGGTCGGGGGAACGCCCTACGACATCGAGGGCATCGAGTTCGCCCACGAGGGCGAGCGCTGCTCGTTCGACACCATCCTCCGCATCTTCGACATCCACGATCCGGCGCTCGACCATCTCGCCGTGATCGTGCGCGGCGCCGACACGTCACGGCACGACCTCGCGGCGCAATGCGGCGGGTTGTTCGCCATCTCGCTCGGCCTGTCGGCCAATTTCGCCGATGACCACGAGATGCTCCGCCACGGCATGGTCATGTACGACGCGCTCTACACCTGGTGTCGGAGCCTGCAGCACGAGACCCATAACTGGCCGACCGTGCAGCAGCGCGCGGCCGCGTTCTGATCATGGCAGCGTCGCGATGACCTATCAGCTCAAACCACTGGGTTGCGATCCGAGCCGCATCCGCGGGATGTCGGAGCGGCTGATCATCAGCCACTACGAAAACAATTACGGAGGCGCGGTGCGGCGTCTCAACGTGATCGCCGAGAAGCTCACGGAGCTCGACTATGAGACTGCCCCGGGCTTTGTGATCAACGGGCTCAAGCGCGAGGAGCTCATCGCGATGAACTCGATGATCCTTCACGAGCTGTTCTTCGACGGGCTTGGCGAGCAGAGCGCCCCGGGCCCGCGGCTCCAGGAGGCATTGACGCGCGACTTCGGCTCATACGAACGCTGGCGATCGCAGTTCGCCTCGATGGGAAAGGCCATGGGCGGCGGCTCCGGATGGGTGCTGCTCGCCTGGTCGCCGCGTGACCGCCGGCTCGTCAACCAATGGGCGCCCGACCACTGCCACACCTTGGCGGGCGGCATCCCAATTCTCGCACTCGACATGTACGAGCATTCGTATCATATCGATTTCGGCGCCAAGGCGGGAAGCTACGTCGACACGTTCATGGACGTCGTTCGCTGGCAAGAGGTCGAGAGGCGGCTCGGCGAGCTGACCGGTCCGCCGCTGGCGGGGAAGACAACCGGGCCATGAGCCGACCAACCCAAGAGAAGCATGAAACATCCTCGCCGTAACGATATTTATTTGCTTGATGGAGACCCGCCATGGCAAACCGTACCGCCAACTTCGAGTCCGATACGGTTGGCGCTGCGCCCAAAGGCTGGACAGCCACCAGGACCGGCACGGGCAATCCAAAGTGGACGGTCGAACAAGACCAAACGGCGCCCTCGAAGCTGAAAATATTGAAACAATCCGGTCGGGCCACCTACCCGCTGCTTCTCAAGGACGACACCAACATCAAGGATGGTTTCGTCAAGACCCAATTCAAGGCCATTGCCGGCTCCAAGGACCGCGCGGCCGGCATCGTTTGGCGGGCTGCAGACGCAAATAACTACTACGTCGTCCGCGCGAACGCACTTGAAGACAACGTCGTTCTCTATAAGACAGTCGCCGGCGTTCGCAGCCCACTGGACATTGTCGGCCGCAGGGGCGGCTACGGTGTCAACATTGCGGTGCCGGCCAACCAGTGGCTCGATCTTCGCGTGGAGTTCAACGGCAGCTGCTTCAAGATGCTCTACGGCGGCAAGCAGCTGTTCGAGGTCGAAGATACGACTTTCAGCGACGCCGGAAAGGTTGGACTGTGGACAAAGGCCGACAGCGTGACGGTGTTCGACGAAGTTGCCTACGGTGAGGCGCAATAGACCATCCCAGCCGCCTATTACTGGGGGACAATGCGAATATTGGCGAACGCCACGTTGCCCGTATGCACCTGGATCCCGATGAAACCGGAATCCGGATCCTCGCTCTTCTTGCGGCCGCGGAAACGCTCGTTGGGGTCTGTCGGATCCGCGGTGAACTCGGTCGACGGCGTCCCGTCGAGCAGGACTCGGTAAGTGCGATCCGTCACTGCGATCTCGTAGCTGTGCCAAATGCCAGGTGCCAGACGTTGATTGTTCGTATAGTTCTGCTGGCCCGGGGCGTTGCCGAGGCTCTTGACCTTGTAGATCGCCCCAGTGCGATTGAACGGGAATCCGTCCGGTTCGCCTTTGCGCGTGTCTCCGCGCGCCTCCTCGTCGATCTGAATCTCGTAGCCCGTGTCGACGGCAACCGTCGCCGCATTTCCCGGCACGTCGGGGCCGGGTGTACCCTGCAGCTCCGGCTTGGTGGGATCGCGGAAGCGGACGAACACGCCGGAATTGTCGTTGCTATTGCCGCGCGGGTGGGGCAGGCAGAAATCGAGGCGCAGGGTGAAATTGTCGTACTGTTCCGCCGCATAATAAAGGAGGCCGATGCCATTGCCCGGCTGGGCAACCAGAGTTCGCCCCACCAGAATGAAGCCCCCGCCGCCAGCCATGCGCCACTTGGCGAAGAGATCGGCCGATTTCTCCGAACCATCGAACAGGTATTTGAACCCCGCGTCGGCCGGCGCGGACGGCGGCGGAGGTAACAGATGATTGCCCAACCGGCGCACTAGCGCGATGCCGGTGAGCATCGGGTTGGGCGAGCCGATTGTCGGGAACAGCGCAGGCCCCGCCACATAGGCATTCTTGACCCCGTGAAAGCGGCAGTTAGCATTGGTAACGGACTTCCCGGGGTCGTCGCCCATCCGCAGCGTTCCGGCCTCGTGGTGGGTGGAGCCGAGCTGATCGCGGCGGCCGTTGGGGTTCTGGTCGCGGCCGACGTGGGGTATTTCCGTCGCGATGGTGGCCGCATCGACGCCGGCCTTCACGGTCGCCCCCGTTGCCGGATGCAGCAGGTCGATCTTGCGGCCGTTGGCGAAGGCAATCGACAGCTCGTCGGAAGCCTTGTCCATCGCCTCCCACAGCTGCATGTCCTTCGCATTGGGTTTTAGATTCACGTAGGCCCTGCGTTCGCCGTAGTCGACCTGGGTCGGATTGAGATCCAAAGTGACATTGCTCATCGGGTTGTCCGGCTGCATTTCGCCGATCCCACGGATGGTCACGATCACATGCGAATCCGTTGCGTGCAGGTGCTGGTTGACGGTGTCGACGTCGGGAATTTTCTGGAACAGCTCAGCCTCCGAATTGGACCCCGTGTTGCCGAGACCGGACGCGGTAATCTGGAAATGGAAATGTCCGAAGGTGCCGTCCTCGGTGCCGTCAGCATTCTTGAATGCATGGCGCCCCTTGAGCAGCAGCGCCGACGCTTGCAGCGCCTTAACATCCGCCAACAGCGCGTCGAACGCCGCGCGGGGAATGCGCAAAGTGATGTTCGAGCGCAGATGCGCCATCAGGTTCGTGCCGATGCGGCCGTCCGCGCCAAACGACAGCAAGGCAAGGCGTGTGCTCTCGACGGTGCCGAGTGCGACAATGACCTTGGCATCCGGCGCAACGGGGATCACGCCGCGCTCGGTCACAACGCCGTCGACCCGGAGCCCGTCCGGATCATGGGCCACGGTCAACCGGGATACATGGCAGCGCGGCACGATCATCAGACGCTTGCGAACATCATCGCCCGGGGCGTCGCTGTAGGCTCCGCGCGCAGCCTTGATGAGCAAGGGCGCAGCGCTGAACTTGTTGAGCGGGAAAAAGCCCGCATGCTCGGGCCGGGCCTGGACCGCCAGGGGCGCCTCCAGCTTGAGCTTGTTGCGCATCTCCTCTTGCAGCGCCTTCAGCTTGAGCGGATTGGTCGGCAACGGGTTCGGCAGGCTGACGCCCAAAAGCTTCGCCAGATCGTCCAGCGACGGTTCGGCATCCAGGATTTCGACGGGCGGTGCATCCGGAAGGGTCGCCAAGTCCACCGCGTCGCTGACCTCGTGGCTCTCTATGGCCTTGAACAGCCGGTCCCGCATGACGTTGTGGAGCTCGCCGAAAATATAGTCGTTGGTCGCCGTGACGCCAATCTGCTGGCCGGATTGGCGAAAATAGCCGTTGTCCCCGCCCGGCAGCGTCTTGGTGTTGAGATCTTTGAGCACGGCTTCAGGCCAGGCCGTACCGGTCTCCAAATCCAGCAGCCGCGGCGACCATCCGCCCCACCAGAGCGACCTTCCGCCCATGCAATAGGCAAGACCGGATCCCCCATAGCCCAGGCTGGGGTCCGCGTTCCAAGACAGTCCCCACACCTCCCGGCCCGGGTTGAGCGACGGCAGGTTTTGCATGTGCTCAGCCAACAGAAAGGGCCCTGCTTCGAGGACCAGGATACGTTCGCTGCGGCCACTACTACGGAACCATAGATGTTCCGCGAGAGCGCCGCCGAAGGTGCCGCCGCCTATGATGACGAAATCGAACGGCCGCATGTCACCCCGCGCCGGAAGCGCATGGCCGTTCACGTCGGTGGCGTTGGCGCGGTAGGCTGGATCGGAATTTGCCAGAGTTTCGTCAAATGTGTTGCAAACGTAGCGGCCGAGCAAGTCCAAGCTGAAGTCGGTCGGCGGAGAGGAAGAGCCGATATTCATATCTAACTCCTACGCTGCTGACGGGTACGATTTTGAATGCGATAAATTAACACGAGCGGGAGCGGCGCGCTATCAGAATGGGAGTGTAAAAAAAAATTTGTTGGAATGTGAGGCATTTCACCGACGGACGCTGATCCGTCTCAATTAGACACCTCCATTTCAGTTGCCCGGGCCCGGTCTTGTCCTGCAGGCTGCCTTCGCGGATCACATGCTTGAGAAACGCGACGGTGGCGGCGAGGGTGACCGAATCGGGCAACGACAGCGGTGTCTGGATCTGGCCCTTGACGACGGCCTCCCAGTTCTTGGCGAAGCCGTAGTTGATGACCGCGGCAGGTCCGATCAGGGTCTTGTCCGAGCCTTCGCGAAGGGTGCCGGCGGGCTGCAGCTCGACCTCGATCTCGCCTTCGTCGGCGACGGCCGCATCGGTTCCGTCGAACGGCCGGTACGCCAGCCCAGGATTGGCCGCGAGCATCGCGGCCAGCGCGGCGAGCGCGATCTTGCGGCAGCACCGCTTCGATCGAGGGTGGGAAATCCGCGTGATCCACATGACGCACCAAAGCCAGCCGAGCGATGAATGTCCCAGGGTTACGGCTGCGGGCGATACACCCAGATTGCGGCCCCTTGGGCGGGGCCGGCGCGGACAGCGAGGAACAGGCGGTCAAGCTCCGGCACAAAGAGCGAGGTGCGCGCCCCCGGTGCCGTGCCGATATGGGCAATCCGCCGGTAGTTGCCGGCGTTCCCGTCGAAAACGTCGAGGTATCCCTCGCCGCAGCTGACATAGACGCGATGCCGCCTGGTATCGAGGAAGACGTCGTCGGCATCTCCGCAGGTTTCGAGGCCCGGCGCGGCCGCCCCGTTCTCCGACGAATAGGCGACCAGTCGTGGCGCGTTGCGCAACACGACCAGGACCCGCCCCGCCGCATTGTCGAGGGTCATCGCAAAGTTGGTGGCATCCGGCACCGGCCAGCTTGCCACCTGGCGTCCGGCGGCGCGGTCGACGACCGCGATCTCCCGCGCTTCGGGCACGTTCACGAAGATGGTCTTGCCGTCCGCCTGGAGCTGGAAACTCTCGGGATGACCTTTCAGCGCGATATCGGCGATCCTCGCTCTTGCGGCCAAGTCGATGACCGCCAGGGCGCCCTTCCCGTAGCCGACGTAGAGACGGTTGCCTGGGGAATCGACCCTGATGTTGTCGGCATCCTCGCCGAGATCGATGCGCCCGATTTCGGCGTAGTCGTCGCCGCGATAGAGACGCACTGATCCGTCTCCCGCATTGGCAACGTAAACGGTGTCCGTCGAAGCCGCGTTTCCGACACCCTGCGGCTCCTTGAGATCCCGGATGACATGAACAGGCTTGCCGGTCCGCAGGTCGACGATCGCGACAGTGTTGTTGCCGAGCTCGGCCACGAGCAGCCGCTGCCTCGCCACGTCGATGGCCAGGTGGTCGATCCGGCCGCGCACGTCGCCGAGCGGTATCCGGGCTTCGAGCGAAAACGGTTCCGGCTCGGCCGCCGTTGCGGCGACGACAACTGCGGCGCCGCCTATGGCGGCGATACATGCCATCGCACGAGCGCATTGCCGAAGTCGCATGCGGACCACGATTAGTCCTCCAAACGGCGAGGCGGCGTTACTTGCTCTTGCAGCCCTTCAGGCAAATATCGTACTCGATCTTGCATGTCTTTCCCGGATAGTTCGACATGCAGGCCCGTTGCTGGTCCCGGCACTGCTTGCAAGCCGCCGGCTCGGCTTGCGCCGGGTGATCGACTGCCAAAGCGAAGGACAGCGCGAGCAGAAGGGTCATGGCGATTCGCATGATTGTCTCCGGTACCTTTCAGAAACCGTTCCTGACGAGCAGACAACCGGATGGGCCGCCGATCGCGGCCCACCCGGCATCGCTCAGCTCTTGGCGGCGGCGGTCTTGTCGAGGGCCGCACGAATCCCCTTTGCGAGCTTCAGTGCGTCGTCGTTGGCCCAGAAGTGGACGAAGAACATGCGCGGCTGCTCGCTCAGCATGTGGCTGTGGATCGCCGTGACCTCGATGCCGTTGTCGCGCAGCGTGCGGATCAGCGGATTGACCTCGTCGCCGGTTATCAGGAAATCCCCGGTGATCGCCGCCTTTCCTCCGCCGGTCGGCTGAAAGTTGATCGCATTGGCGCCGCCCATCGGCCCGTTGACCGCCATGCCGCCCTCGGTGGCAGGCTCGCGGCGCGGGACGCCGAACTGATAGACGCCGCCGACCGCGTTGCCCTTGACGCCGACGATCTCGTCGAGTTTTGCGGTGTCGAGGTCGATCGGGGGCGGTGCTGCCGCCGGAGCGGCCGGGGCCCCGAGCGGGGTCTTGCTCTCTGCCAAGGCCGTGCGGATCGCCGCCGCCATCTTTTCCGGATCGCCGTGGCCGCCGACATGCATGTAGAAGGTCGCCGGCGAGGCGCGCAGCAGGTGATTGTGCACAGCGGTGATCTCGATGCCGTTTTGCAGCAGCTTCATCATCACCGGGTTCACCTCGGTTTCCAGCAGCACGAGGTCGCCCATCACCATGGCGCCGCCATGGGCGGGCACGAAGGCAACCCATCCGCCCAATGCCAGAGCCGGCTTGATGGAAACGCCGTCCAGCGTGACGCTGAGGTCGCTGCGCGGGAAACCGTAGCGGTGGACCTGGCCGGAGACGGCAGCGGCCCGGCCGAGGGCGGCATCGACCTTCTTCCAATCGATGTCCTCGGCGTGGGCGGCGCCACCGATCGTGACGGCGGCCGCGAAAGGCAGCAGGGAACGCCAGACAGGCATGGCCTCAACTCCTCTTGATTGAGCCTTACGGCTTCGGTTTGTCGCTCCCCTCGGGCAAAGGCTTGATCTCGATCCAGTCGAACCGCGTCACGCTGTCGGCCTTGGTCCACAAGCCGACCCTGCCGGGCGCACCAAAGGTCGCATCGGTGTGCGCGAACAGCACCTTGCCGTCAAAAGTCACGGTGAAGCGTTTTCCTTGCCCCCGCAGGGCGAGCGTGTGCCAGGCGCCGCTCGTGACCTTGGCGGTCGCGCCCTTCAATTCCTGCCGGCGGCCGCCGACGACGCGGTAGAGATTGACGTTGTTCTCGAGCGCGTTGGCGCGGGCCACGTAATAGTTGTTGCGGTCGACCAGACGGAGAACGACGCCGCCGGCCTGATCCACCTTCCCGGCCATGGGCTTGAAGCGCGTGATGACCTCCACGTCGGCCGGAGCGCCCGGCATGTGGATCGCAAGCGGAAAACGATAGTCGGTCGGATCGGCATCCAGTTGCGCCAGCGCACGTCCGCCTTCGGCGGTCGGATCCTCGACGACGGACCATTCACCGGGCTTGCCGTTGCCGGTGAGGGCGGTCTCGAAATCGTTCGGCTTTTGCCCGACGGGCGTACCGGCAAACGAGACGCGCTGGGCGGCTGCCGGCGAGGTCAGCAGAAGCACCACGACAAGCCAAACCGCCGCCGCAATGCGCGTCGCCGAAGCCCTCCCGGGACCGCCGAATAAAGCACTGGAAATGATCAGGTTCTTCCGACTTCCATCCATGCGCCATCCTCCCGACTGATCGAGTGGTGCGCAGAGCTTGGACGGGCGGCCGTCTGACGGGGAGCCTGCATCCCCGTATCCCTAAACTAGACAGGGGGCGAATCGACCGCAAGGGGTACCTTGCGGCCATTCATCAGGTCGTGATCACGCCGTGGCGATGGCGCTTCGTCATATTCGGCAGGCGACGGGGCATCGGTCCTCCTTCATGAGAAAAACTAACGAAAATTGCACCCACTCGTGGGGTGGGCAACGGCGGCCGAGGCGTAGCCGCATGGCGCGCCGCTCGTTCCGCCGTTGCCCACGCGGTGAGGCCTCGCATCCGGCAAACCCCGACCGCGTGGGCACGGCGGATGAAGCGATGCGCATCAATCGTCAGGTCGGGGCCGCCTTTGCCTACGCGTCCATCGCCTCACCGAGAACCGTAGGGTGGGCAAATCGCCCGGCACGGCCGGCAAGATTTGTTGATGCATGGCCGGCGATTTGCCCACGCGGTCCGACGCCGGTCCAACCGCGTGGGCAAAATCGTACGCGGGGTTCTGGCGAGTACGAGACCCGGAGTCCGTGCCGCGATTTTGCCCACCCTACGGCCCACGTCGTGGGGTAGGCAAGGCGGACCCGGCACCGCCGCACCAAACAAACGCCGCGGCCGCCGTGCCCACGCGATGAGGCCTGGCATCCGGCAAAGCCCGACCGCGTGGGCACGGCGGGTGAAGCGATGCGCATCAATCGTTAGGTCCGTGCCGCCTTTGCCCACCCTACCGGCTCGCTAATGTTGCACGGTGCCCGTGCTGATGATGAGGCGGGCCGGCTTGACACTCGCACTCAGCGCGACCGCGCAAGATCCCGGTCCGCCGGCGTTGACGAGGCTCAGTCACTCGCCTAGAGCGCTTTCCGATTAGGTTGACCATGAAATTGGATGGGCCGTGGCCGGAAAGCGCTCTAAATTCGACACTTGTCGCATTTCCTTTCGGAAAACCGGTGTCCACTTTTCCGGGAAATGCCCTAATGGATCGAATCGTCCGCCGGGACTTCGTGCTGGTGCAAAAGCCCATCTGTGAACAGCTCGCTGTTCACCTCGTAATACAACCTGAACTGAACCTTGCGCGCATCCGGCCGTGTCCATACGCCCATGCCCGAACCACCGCCGGAGCCCTGGTAGATCTTATCGTCGTAAATGAAAAAGTCTCCGTGGCCACCAGCCCCCTCGAGGTATTGCAACCCAAACGTGCCCGCATACACCAGCGTGTCGGCGCCGTCGAACACGTGCGTATCCGCCCAGACGTACTTGACGTAAGCGACGTTACGCACCCACGCTTTGAGAGTCAGCACGGTTTGAAGTTCGCTGCCGGCCGGATTTCCAGGGCCGGTGCCGGGAAAGAAATGCTTCCTTTTCGCAACGGTCACGTCGAATGCATTGACCATATCCAACCGTGGACTGGCGCCGGCGCGGTAGATGACCGGCTGGCTTGGTCCGCGCCGCGCCACGTCAAACCAATAGTTCCGGCCGAAGCGGCTGTCCCAGGCGTCGCAGCGGCTGCTCATCTGGTAGAAATTGTGAAACCATAATTCGACCTGAGTCGAGTCGAACGGCACCGACACTTCCCACGGGGTCGGTTGCAGCATGGTCACAATTCCGCCCGAGGGGGCAATGCGCTGAAGCAAGCTGCCGCTGAAGACCTCGCCGCTTGGATGAAAGCGCGCGGTACCGGTGATGTCCCAAACTTCGGCGCCGCGCCAATTCAGCCGGCACTGCGGCAATCGCCGTGGATCGAATTCAATTGCCAGCTTCTCGCCTTGCGCGAGATCGCCTGTCAACACGGAAGTCCAGTCTGCGAGGAATCGAAGGTTGGCCATCGGTGCGATCCTGGCTAATCGTTCATCGCCGAGCGATCACGAAGCGATTGTCCTCTCCGGCGACGATGTCGTCGGGATCGGCCGTCCAAATGAAGCGTTTTGTGTTGCCATTGGCCTCCCAAAGAAACCAATTGACCGCCGCTGTGCTCCGACAATGGAGCCCGATCACCGCGTGGGAAGCGGTGCCCGGTCAGTCGGCCGAGAACGATGTTGGGCAGGCGGCTCGCAGCCCGGGTGTAACGCACGGACGTGGCGAGCGGCCCTTCGGATGGTTATACACGAATTCGAGGTGTTTTCAACCAAGAATATTGCCGAGGCATCGCAATCCGCGCGGCGCCCGGACGGATCCGGAATCCGGATCCGACTGTTTGGACCTGGCCCGTGTTCCGGCGAGGCGCGCGAGCGGTTCGCCGACAAGACATGCGCCAAGAACTCCTAATGACGGTGGGTGTGATGCATGTCGGGGACATGGGCATGCTTGTGCCGCATCCACTCATGGCGATGCTCGTGCGCGTGCGGCTCGCCCGGCGGATCCGACGAATCGTGCGCGTGCTGATGATGCTCGTCGTGCACATGGGCGTGCGCGTGGACCATGGGCGCGTGCTCGTGGTCATGATCATGGCGCTCGGTCAGGTGGAGCCAGACGCCGAACCCCATGAGCAGGCCGGCCAGCGCCAGCTGCACCGTCGGCGGTTCCCCCAGCAGGGTGATGGCGGCCAGCGCGCCGAGAAACGGAGCGGTCGAGAAATAGGCGCCGGTCCGCGCGCTGCCGAGATGCCGCAACGCGCGCACGAACAGAGCGAGGCTCACCCCGTAGCCGAGGAAGCCCACCAGGGCCGCAACGGCGAGAGGCGCCGGCGCCGGCAGGCTGCCGCCTGCTGTGAGGCCGATGACGAGATTGACCGGGCCGGCAATGAGACCTTTCAGCTCGACGATCTGCAGCGGATCGGCGAGCGAAACCTTGCGGGTGAGATTGTTGTCCAGCCCCCAGGCGATGCAGGCGGCGATGATGGCCGCCGGGCCGAGCAGGCCGGAAAGCGTCGGCTGCCCCGACCAGGACAGCACGATGGCGCCGGCCACCAGACATGCCATGCCGAGGGCCACGCGGCGATCGAAATTCTCGTGAAAAACGAACCATGCGAGCAGCGCCGTCGCCACGCCCTCGAGGGTGAGAAGAAGCGATGCCGCGGCAGCATCGGTGCGTGAGAGGCCGAGCATCAAGAGCAGCGGCCCGACGATGCCGCCGGCCACGATGGCGCCGGCGAGCCACGGAAGATCGGAAGCGCCGAGGGGTGTTTCGGCGGCAGCGGGCACGACCAGCGGCCGGGCAAGCCGGCGCAGGATGGCGACGCCCAGTCCGGCGCCGCAATAGAGCACCCCTGCGAGCACCGCCGGATCGATTGCGCCTAGGAGCGCCTTGGCGGCCGGTGTAGACACGCCGAACAGCGCAGCAGACAACAGGGCGAGAACAGCGGCATGACGGTTCATCGCGCAAAGAATAGGGCGTATCGGCGCATGCCGCCACCATGCCGGCTCGCCGTCGCATCGTGAGCCCATGCCGGACTGGCTGATCGCCTATCTGGGGGCTTTGCAGGGCGGCATCGTCCGCAGCCTGGCGGCCGAGCTGCGCGCCGGCGGATATGGCACGGCGTTGCTGGCCTTCGGGCTCGGGGCGCTGCATGCGCTGACCCCCGGTCACGGCAAGGCCGCGCTGGCGGCGTATTTTCTCGGCCGCGAGGCATCGGTCGGCAAGGGCCTGCGGGTCACCCTGGTCGCGGCGCTGCTGCACGTGCTGTCCGGCTTTGCGGCATTCCTGGTGCTGCGCTTCATGGTCCAGCAGGTGCCCTCGATGTCGACGCGGGGTTCGCCGGCATTCACCGCGATGGGATACGGGCTGATCGTCGTGGCGGGTCTGATCCTGCTGATTCAAGGCATCCGGCCCACCCATGCGCATGGCGACGGGGCGCACGCGTTGACCGCGGGCATCGGCCTGCTGCCGTGTCCGCTCACGATCTCGGTCCTCGGATTTGCCTGGGTGCAGGGAAGTGCCGTGATGATCGGGGTGGTGCTGGCGTCGCTCGCACTCGGCATCTCCTTCACCATCGGCCTCGTCGCGCTGCTGGCGATCGCCGGGCGTCACGCTCTCGGCCGCGCGCTCGGCGCGTGGCTGCCCGGTCTCGAACGCGGCGCGCGTTTCATGCAGGCCGGAGCCGGTGCGCTGATCGTGGTGATCGGCGGCACCATGCTGGTGTCGCCGTTCATATGAGGCGCCGCAGGTCTTTGGGTCGCCCCTTCGAGAACGGCGAGATGATCGACAAGTCGGGCGGGCGCCGGGATCGCCGGTAAGCCGCCGTTTGCCCGTCAATCGACCGCAAATCGTCCCGAAAGATTATGCCCGTGCAGGCCGGCCGAGAAGACGACCCGGGCCTTGGAGCTGAGGGGAGCATCGAGCTTGCCGACCAGCAGGTTCGGCGCGGCCGGTGCAAGCGCGATCGTCCTCGTCTTGCCGGCCTCTTGAACGATGGCGCGCGCCCTGATGCCCTTGGTGGCCAGCGGGGAGCCGTCATGGTCCAAGAGATAGAAGACGAGGTCGTCGGCTTTGTTCACGAACTCGATGCCGTGTCCCTCCGATTCGACGACGGCTCCTCCGTTCGGTCCTTTCCTCTTGGCCTGCGCAACGGCCACTCCGCCGCTCAGTCCGCCGCTCGCCGCGGCGATAAGTCCTGCAACGAATGTCCGTCTCAACATGGCAGCTCTCCTTGGGTGTTGATGGATGCTCAATAGGCCTCGGCCGGCGTGAGCGTGCTGGCACCGCGCTCCTGCAGGCGCTGCAGCGGCTTTCGTCCGAAAGCGAGGAACAGGACGGGCGTCAGGACGGTGTCCAGCAGGGTGGCGCTCAGCAGGCCGCCGAAGATGGTGACCGCCACCGGATGCAGGATTTCGCGGCCCGGCTCATCGGCTCCGATCAGCAGCGGCGTGAGCGCGAGCCCGGCGGACAGTGCCGTCATCAGGACGGGCGTCAGGCGCTCCAGGCTTCCGCGGATCACCAGGTCGCGTCCGAACGCTTCGCCCTCGTAAAGGGCGAGATTGACGTAGTGGGAAATCTTCAGGATGCCGTTGCGCGCCGAAATCCCCGCGAGCGTGATGAAGCCGATCATCGAGGCAATCGACAGCGGTTGTCCGGCAATGTTGAGGGCGATCACGCTGCCGATCAGGGCGAGCGGAATGCCGGCCATGATGATGAGGGCGAGGGCGGCCGAACGATAGCGGCCATAGAGCACGATGAAGATGATCGCCAGCGAGATAACAGACAGCGCGGCGATGCGTAGCGTCGCCTCCTCCTGCGCCTGGAAAGTGCCCTCCAGGCTCGTCGTGTAGCCTTGCGGCAGCGTCATCTCAGCGACGACACGGCGGATATCGGCAACGGTCGCCGCCATGTCGCGTTGCCCGTCACCGTTGCCGTAGACCACGATGCGCCGTTGTCCGTTCTCGCGCTGGATCTGGTTCGGCCCATCGGTCTCGCGGATATCGGCAAGCATGCGCAGCGGCACCTGACCGGTCGGCGTGGCGACCAGCAGGTCGCTGAGGCCCATGGTCGAGCGGTCCCGGTCGGCGAGACGCATGACCACGTCGAAACGCCGGTTGTTCTCCACGATTTGCGAGACCCGACGGCCGTTCGACATCGCCTCCAGGGCGTTGGTCACGGCCGCGGGAGTGACACCGTGAAGGGCGGCGCGCTCGTAGTCGACCTCGACGCGGAGTTGCGGGATCAGCACCTGCCTCTCCACCTGCAGGTCGACCAGCCCCGAGGTCTTTGCCAGCAGGTCGCGGGCGGTCTCGGCGAGACGTCGCAGCGTATCGAGGTCATCGCCGAAAATCTTGAGAACGATCTGGGCGCGAATGCCGGATTGCATGTGATCGAGCCGGTGGGCGATCGGCTGACCGATGGCGATCGAGACCGGCAGCATCGCCAGTCGCTCGCGGACGTCGGCGTAGATCTCCGCCTTCGCGCGCTTCGAGCGCTTGAGGTCGACGTCGATCTCGCTGTTGTGCACCCCTTCCGCATGCTCGTCGAGCTCGGCGCGGCCGGTCCGCCGGCCGACCGAGGTGACTTCGGGTACCTGCATGATGAGGCGCTCGGCGATGAACCCGAGCCGATGCGATTCCGCGAGCGATATGCCCGGGGCGTATTGCAGCGAGATGACGAGTGTGCCTTCGTTGAAGGGCGGCAGAAACGCGCGCGGCAGCACGGTCGTCGCGTAGTGTGCCGCCACGACGGCGACGGCCACGGCTCCGATCAACAATGCCCGGTTGCCGAATGCCCAATCGAGCAGCGCGCGATTGCCGCGCTTGAGATGGCGCACGACGAAGCTGTCGTGCCCGTGTCCGCGACCCTGTCCGGACAAGAGGTAATAGGCGAGGACAGGCGTGACCGTGATCGAGGTCATGAGCGAGGCGAGGATCGACACGATGTAGACGATCCCCAGCGGCGCGAACAGTCGCCCTTCGATCCCGGTCAGCGCAAACAACGGTACGAACACCAGAATGACGATCATCGTTGCGTAGACGATGCCCGAGCGCATCTCCTGACTGGCCGCCGCGATCACCTCCAGCACCGGCCGCGGCGCTGCCAGCGCGCGATTCTCCTTCAGGCGCCGCAATATGTTCTCGACGTCGACGACCGCGTCGTCGACCAGCTCGCCGATGGCGATGGCCAGCCCGCCCAACGTCATGGTGTTGATCGTCAGCCCGAACGCACGGAACACCAGCACGGTGATGAGGACCGAGATCGGGATCGCCAGGAGGGAGATCACGGTCGCGCGCACATTCATCAGGAACAGGAACAGGACGATGGCGACCACCATGGCGGCTTCGATCAGCACGCGCTCGACGTTGTGGATCGAGCTCTCGATGAAGGTCGCCTGGCGGAACTGGATGTTTGTCGTGGTAATTCCCCGCGGAAGGGTGCGCTGGACGTCGCCAAGCGTTGCCTCGATCTTGCGGGTCAGGCTGACGGTGTCGGCGTCGGGTTGCTTCATGATGCCGACGATCACCGCCGGCTTGCCGCGGTACCCGGCGTCGCCGCGTTTGACGCGCGCGGCGAACTCGACGGTCGCTATCTGCTTGAGCAGGATCGACTGGTTCTGTCGATGGGCGACCACGATGTTGGCGAGGTCTTCCAGCCGCTTGGTCAGCGCCAGATTGCGGATCAGGTATTCGCGGCCGTGCTGGTCGATGAAGCCGCCGCCGGTATTGGTGCCGAAACGCGTGATCGCCAGCTCGATCTGCTCGGCCGTGATGTCCAGGGCGCGCATGGCGTTGGCATTCGGGGTCACCCGATATTGGCGCACCTCGCCGCCGATCGGGATGACTTGCGCCACTCCGCCGATGGCAAGAATCTGGGGTCGGACGACGAAATCGGCGATCTCGCGGACCTCCATGGGGGAAGCCGTGCCGTCGCTGACCAGCGCGATCAGCATGATTTCGCCCATGATGGAGCTGACCGGGCCCATCTGCGGGTTGGCCACGCGCGGAAGCTGCTCGCGGATCAAACTGAGCCGCTCGGAGACCAGCTGGCGCGCGCGATAGATGTCGACGCCCCAATCGAACTCGACATGGACGACGGACAAGCCGACGCCGGACACCGAGCGGACGCGGATGACTCCCGCCATGCCGTTCATGGCGGTCTCGATCGGGAACGTGACGAGCTGCTCGACCTCCTGCGGCGCCAGGCCCTCCGCCTCGGTCAGGATGTTGACCGTCGGCCGGTTCAGGTCGGGGAACACGTCGACCGGGATGCGCGGCAGCAGGAATGCCCCGTAGGCGACGAGAACGAGCGCCGCCGCCAGGACCAGCAGCCGGTTCTTGAGACTGCTCGAGACCAGAAGGTTGAACATCGCCTGATCGCTCTGGTCTAGCGAATCTGGTTTACCAGATCAGCGCCGCGGACGACGTTCCGCTCGCCTTCCCGGATACCGGCTACGACGACGACGCGGGCCGCGTCGAGCGGCTCGGTCCGCACCGCCTTGGCCACGAATCTCTCGGGCTCTACGTGCTGCCACACGATCGCCTCGCCGTTATTGCTGCGCACGATTGCGTCGCGCGGCATGACGAGGCCTGCTACCGGAGCGCCGCTCTTGGCAATCACCGTGACCGGCTGGCCGATGTTGAGCTTGTCCGGCGGATTGCGAATGAGGAAATGCACGACCGATGCCTGCTGCTGCAGCGCCCGGCTGAAGCCCTGATAGACGAGCTGCACCGCCTGCCCGCTGGACCAGACCGCATTTGCCTCGGCAAGGGAGGTCGGATCGACCTCGCCGAAGACCAGCGCCTCGACCCAAAGTGCTTGCGGATCGACGATCTGGAACATGATGTCCTGGGCCTGCACGACCTGACCCGGCACCACCTTCGCCATCGAGATCACGCCATCGGCCGGTGCGTACAGGATTTCGGCTTCAGCGCGCGTCTGACGCATGACCTCGCGGCGCCGCTTGAGGCCCTCGAGCTCGATCTCCGCATCGGCGACCTGGCTCTGGGGGACGACGTTCTTCTCGGCAAGCTGGCGGATGCGGCGGAGCTTTGTTTCCGCCACGGCGATCATCTGCTCGATCTCGCCCATCCTCTCGGAAATCGTCGTGCGGTCGGCTTGCGGCATGGTGGGCTCGATCTTGGCGAGCACCTCGCCCTTCCTGATCGCCTGGCCGATGCGCGGCAGCCCGGTTTCCAGGGCGATCACGCGGCCGCCATTGATGCTTTGCACCAGGCCGGAACGGTTCGGATCGGCGATCACGCGGCCGATCAGGTTGACGGCGCGGCGGGCGGTTTCCGGGCGGGCCGTGGCTGTACGCACCTCGAGCAGGCGCTGCGTCGGCTTGGCGACAAAGACCGTGCCGTCGGGCAGGCGCCGGGGCGCGTCACTGACCGGCACGGCGATGGCAGCTGGCGCGGCATTGTCATGGCTGTGCTCGTGGCCTTCGTGCCCGAACGCGGTGCCGACGAGAACCGCCAGGACGCCGGTGGTGGCCACCGCGGCGGCGACGGCGGGAACGACACGGCGGGTGCGAAGCAGGTTGGCGAACAGAATTCCGAGAGCGAAGGTCGCAAGGCTCAAGACGGCCGGGTTGCGAGCCGGCGAAGGGATCCCGGCGGCCCAGGTCGACCACCGCGCCGCCGGTACTCCGGACGCCTCCGGCTTCCCTGCCTTGGGCAGGTTCAGGCTTCCGATCAGGAGGTCGTCGCCGTTCCTGGCCGTCACGGCGAACACGATTGCCAGGGAGCCGCCGCCGCCAAAGCGGGACGACGCTACCGTATAGGTGCCGTCCTCCGCCGGTTCGGCTTTGATGGCTTCGTCCTCGCCGATCGTGACGGCCAGCGACGCATCGGTGACGGGTTCATTCGTGGCGAGTTCGTCGAGGTAGATCGTAAGCCGGCCGTCCTTGAGGACGCCGACCACCTCGTAGAGCTCCGATTGGACGGTGATACGCGGCAAGGCGCTCGCCGCGGCCGGCGTCTTCGCCTCGCCGTGGTCGTGGCCCTCATGGGCAAAAGCGAGAGAAAGGCCGGCGAAGACCACTGCAAGCAGCGTGAACGCCCCGGTGGCGATGCCGAGGCAGGACCTTTGCGGCCGAAACCATTGCGGAAGCATCTTGTGACCCCGTGGACCGCGCGCGATTCCGCACGCGGCCAGGGCCGCGCACGGCTACGTCATGCTGCTGGTTCTTGGTGGTCGTCGCAGACGGTTAGGTTCAATGCCGGTCGGACGCTCGCTGCCGGCTGCGACGAGCGTCTGGGTGGGCCCGACCGGCCGGCCGTACGGGGCGTGGCCCGGCATAACGGCCGTCGCGCAATAAGGGGGTTCCCACAGGCCCGATCGGCCGGCCCCCGAGATCAGGAGGTCGGCCGAAGGACGCTCGTCGCGGCCGCTATCTGCGAAAGTGCGAGATGGGGGATTTCGGGCCGCCCTGGTAGCGGCAGTCCCACCCGCCGGAATGTGTCGCCGGCTCGCTGTAGCTCTGCGCCATTCCGACGTCGCGGTCCGCGCTCGCCGGGGATTTTACGGGGGCCCACGACGAGGCGCCGGCATAGGCCGCGCTCGAGAGGGCGATCATCGGCACAGCCAGCATGGCTGCGATCAGGCGGGTGCGGGTCATTGTCCTGCTCCGGATTCTTGCGAAGCGCCTTGTGCGCCTCTATTCATGAGTTCGCAGCCGGAGCGGAGCAGGTTACAAACAGGGAGGTAGGTACAAACACCGATCGCGACAGACAATCCCGGTCACCAGCGCAGGAGCCGCGGTCCGAGCGTTGCGCCGGCAAGGGTGCACAGCGCGATCGTCCCGCCATACCAGAGCGCGACGAAGGGGAGCGAATCGTCGGCGCAATGCAGCGCATAGCCCGCCGCGCTGAGGCCGCCGGCGACGAGGCCGCAAAGGGCGCCGGTCCGCACCAGGTCGGTGGGCGACGTCCGGCGCACCGCCCAGATGACGACGGCGAACGGCACGATGGCGATGACGGGGATCGACAGGATGCATTCGAGCCATTGATCGCCCAAAATCATCGCGTCCCAATGCGAATGCGGAGCCTGCAGGAGGCTGAGCGCGGCGAGCAGGATGACCGCCAGGAACGGCAGCGCCGTCAGGGCGAGCCGCGATCTGTGCTCGCCGCCGGGACGGGCCAGCCTGGCGAGATAGATCGACGCCGGAACCACGATTGCGACCGCGAACAGGAGCTTTGCCAGCAGGAAGCCGAAGGCGCGCGCCTGCATCAGGTCGGTGCGGACACCGAGCGCGAGCAAGACCGCGATCAGCGCCGCGGCGGCGCCCGCTGCGACCGCAATCCCGATGGTGCGGCCGATGCGCCAGCGGTCGACGGGCTCGACGTTGGTGCTGAGCATGGCAATCAGGTCGTCGGTCCTCATGCCTTTGTCTCCCGCGCAATCTCAGTAGCCATTGCCTTCAGCCCCCGATGCACATTGACCTTCACCGCCGCCTCGGACATGCCGCAGCGTCCCGCCGCCTCGGCGGTGGTCAGGCCGTCCAGCTTCACCGCCTGGATCGCCCGCCGCATCTTGTCGGGCAGGCGCGCCATGAGCCGGTGCAGATCATGCGCGCTTTCGGCGCCGACATGATCGTCCTGGGCAACGACGTCCTCGGCATCGTCGATCGGGATGTCCAATTGCGCCGCCCGGGTACGGCGGAGATAGTCGATCAGCTTGTAGCGGGCGATGGCGTACACCCAAGGCGTCAACGGTTCCGCCGGGTCGTAGGTGTCGCGCCGCGTGTGAATGGCCATCAATGCTTCCTGCACCAGGTCCTCGGCCTCGGTCGCGCTTCGCCCGATGCGGAAGAGCTTTCCCTTGTAGTAGGCGCGCAGACGCCGGCTGAGGCGATCGAGCAGCGTCCGGTGCGCCGCCGCGTCGCCGCGGAGGCCTGCCGCCATCAGCGCTCGAAGCTCGGGCTCGGTGGCCGCCGTGCGCTCCACTGGCATCCCTTCAACTGTTATTCGTAACGGGAGCGCCGTTGGTTACAGCAAACTGCCAGTATCGCCCTCGGGTGTTGGGCCCCCCAAAGTAGCATCTCTCCGTCGCGATAAGGATTTTTCCCCGCGCAGGGATCGGTTTCTCAGAAAGTCCTCATTGGCTCTCGCGCGCTGCGACCCTCGCGCCGTCCTTGACCCTGTCGCTCGGGTGCAGCACCACGCGGTCTCCGGCAGCGTGGCCCGAGACCACCTCAGCCATGCGACTGTTGCGATGGCCGATCTCGACCGGTGCGTTGCGGGCCCGGCCGTCGTGGACGGCAAACACCGCCCAGCTGTCGCCCTTCCGGCAAGTGTCACGGTCTATCCCATTCTACGGCTTCGAAGCGCCTTTCGTCAGCGCGGCATCGTAGGAGGCCATGACAGCACGTATGCGGCGATCAGCACATAGCTCGCTACCGCCGCCGCCAATAACAGTGTCACCATTGCATCCTCCTCTTCATCACCCGACCTTCGACGTCAACGACCGCGTCGTTGTGACCGTTGTAGTCGAAGATCTCCTTTGGCGACGTTTGCCGGCGCTCGGCGTGTCCGTGCGGGGGGCCGAATGGCGCGCCCTGCTGCCGGACATCGGCGAAACTACCTGGGCACGCCGTCGTTTGCAGCCATGCGGGCCTCCTCGGCAGCGTGCCACGCGCTCGCCAGTCTCTGGGCTTCGGCGACCTGCGCAGGCGTCATCTTGCCCGCCACGGCGTCACGATTGTGCGCGGCGTTGCTGCGTTTGCCGAAATCGGACGCGGGGAAGCCAGCGGCGGCAAGATTGAGCCACATATGCGCGCTGACATCGTCCGGCGACACGCCGATGCCCGTCGCATAGGCGAGACCGAGATTGTACCGGGCCTCCGGGTTGCCGCGGTCGGCGGCGAGGCGGAACCACTTCGCCGCCTCGGCATGATTCTGCGGCACGCCTTCGCCTTCGGCGAACATGATCCCGAGGTAGAACGGGGCGGCGGCATTGCCCCGGTCGGCGGCGCTGCGAAACCACTTCAGCGCTTCCTTGTAGTCCCGGGTCTCGCCGCGGCCCCGGTAGTAGCGCAGCGCGAGCATGAGCTGCGCGCGGGCATCGCCCGCCCCCGCCAGGGCATGCGCCCGCGTCAGCGCGCTGGCCGAATCGCCCTTCTGATATGCCGCGTTGGCGTCATCGGCATAGATGCCCAGATTGGCAGCGACGGAGCGGGTGGTCTGCAGGATCGGCTCGCGGTGGACACCGGTCGCGAAACCCAGTGCCAGAAACACGACCGCGACGGCCCCCATGACCTTGAGTCGCGCTTCCGCCGAGCGCCTGGCCCTGGCGTTGCACTGGTCGAGCGCCGTCTGCAGGGCGGCGATGCGGCTCTGCGCGGCCTTCTCGGCCGCCCGACGTCTGTCCCATCCGAAACTGCCCAACAGCGACATGGCCCAAAATCTCCTCTTGGCGGCTTGAGGGTCCGCATCGATGACTGGGCCGCCGTGACCGCCATACGGCGCACGGCCTTCATCCAACTATTCGCAACAGGAGCGCGTTTGGTTACAGCCAAATGGGACTGATGACGGCAGCGCGACCTTATTGCCAGAGGCAGCAAGCCCCGCCAATTGACTCGGTCGGATCCATCGTGTCGCGGCCGCTGTCCGTGCGGATCTCATAGCTGACGACACACCGATTATTTGTCAGAAAGCGATTCCGGAGCTGGGGGTAGACCGGCCGTGCAGTCAGCCTGCCGGCAACAGCGCCCTTGACCCTGAGCGACACTCTAATCTTGGCTGCAACTCGCCAGCTCCGCAACCAATGGAACAAACCGACCCTGCGGAACGTTAGGAACGTTATAGGATGCGAAATCGTAAAAATCCTAAATCTGATGTTTTCAGGAGATTTGTCATGTCTTTGATCCATGGCGCTTCGGCGCGTTTGCTCGCCGTTTCTGCGCTCGCAACTTTGAGCCTCGCGACCGTTGCCGAGGCACAGGTGCGCGGTCCGGGCGACGGCGGCATGATGGGTGGAGGCTGGGGATGGGGGATGGGCTACGGAATGGGCGGATTCGGAGGGGTCGGCGCGCTTGTGCTCGTTCTGGTCGCCCTTGGTATCGCTGTCATGGCGTTCCGTCGCCGCAGTTCGTAAGCCGTAATAAGAACGGCGCACCATTACGATTGGCAAATACGCCCACTCTTTCGGATGGAGTCCACAATGAGTTACCGAGTCATTGCTGCAGCCGTCATGGCCACCATTGTTCTCGCAGTCGGCCCGGCGTCCGCAAAGATGATGTCATGCTCCGGTGCTGACTTGCCGAAAATGACGACGATGATTGTTGGAATGCCTGACGGCCCGCACAAGTGGGAGATGTACAAGCATTTGGCGATGGTGAACACCGCTATGGCCAAAGACGGCATGCGCGGATGCGACATGATAATGATGAGGATGATGAGGGATTCAAAAATGAAGATGATGAAGCCGGGGATGTAAAGTCAGAAAGTCCTCACTGGCTCTCGCGCGCTGCGACCCTCGCGCCGTCCTTGACCCTGTCGCTCGGGTGCAGCACCACGCGGTCTCCGGCAGCGAGGCCCGAGACCACCTCAGCCATGCGGCTGTTGCGACGGCCGATCTCGACCGGCGCCGTGCGGACCCGGCCGTCGTGGACGGCAAACACCGCCCAGCTGTCGCCCTTCCGGAACAGTGCGCCTACCGGGACGGTGAGCGTGCCGTCGGATTTCCAAACCGTCACATGAACCGTCACGCGGTAATCGTGGCCGAGCCGCGCCCATGATTCCCGTTGATCGACGAAGTCGATCGTGACACGGACCCGCTGCTCCTCGATTCCCAGCGCCGAAACCTTGAGGAACCCTGCGGGGTCCACCCGGATCACACGGCCTTGGATCGGTCGTCCACCCCAACCGTCGATGCGCACGGGGGAGCCCACGTCGATCTGGACCGCGTCGGTCGACAGGAGATCGGCCACGACTTCCAGGTCAAGCGGGTCTCCGATGTCGATCAATGGCGCCCCGGCCTGAACCACCGCCTCGCTGTCCTGGACGATCTTGAGCACGCGACCGGTGACCGGCGCGCGAATCTGGACGCAACAGGCCGGGTTCGTGGTCGCGGGCACGCTGGAGGGATCGATCAGGCGCGCCGCGAGGCTCGCGCGGACGCTGCGGCGCACGTCAATCTGCGCCTTCGCGCTCGCCAGCGCGGCCTGGTTCGAACTCGAAATCGAACCTGGCCCGGTCGACCGCCTGGGCGGATATCGTTTGCGTGCGCGCCAAAGCCAGGGCGCGCTGATGCTCGGCGTGGGAAAATTCCAGGGCGGCCTCGAGACGACGCACGTCGGCTTCCGCCTGCCTGATCCCGGCGTCGGCGCCGGCAATGTCGGCTTCGAGCTGCTCGCGGGAGCGGACGTCGATGAAGCTCGGCGCTGTCGGCTGCATGACGGCGACCACCGTCTTGTCCGCCGTCACCTCGTCGCCGACATGGCGGGACACACCCTCCTGCCCGGCCGGATGGGATATCCGCAGCACCGTTCCGGCAATGGGCGCATACACGGTGTAAATGTGCCGCACGCGGGTCTTGCCATCGTCGTCGACGGTGACCTCCATCGGCCCTCTGGCCACGCCCGCAAGGTCGACGGCAACCGGCCGCGGCCATGCCAGCCATACAGCGCCTGCCATGGCGAGTCCCGCCACGAGCATCCATCCCGTCCGTTTGGCCCAACTTGTGCGCATGATCAGTCTCGCGTCTTGAGGACCGCCACAAGATCCAGCCGGTTCAACCGCTGACGTACCACCGATGCCGAGCAGACCGCCGCGACCAGCACGATGCCGGTGGCGAGCGCATAGGTCAGGTTCTCCACCACCAGACGGACACGCATGAGATCGCCCTGCATGTTTGTCTTGAGAATGAGCGCCAGCGCATAGCCCATCGCCCAGCCGGGCGGTTGGGCCATGAACGTGAGCAGGGCGAGCTCGAGGAAGAGAATGCGCAACACCTCGTTCCGGGTGAACCCCAGCACCCGCAGGCTGGCGAGCTCGCGGGCGCGCTCGGACAGCGAGATCCTCGCGCTGTTGTAGACCACCCCGAAGGCGATGGTGGCGGCGAGCCCGGTGTAGATGTTCGCCATCGTGTTCACCAGCACGGCGAGAGCCGCGCGGAAATTGGCGAGCGATACCCGTTGCAGGGCCATTCCGTTGACGGTCGGCAATCGCTTGATCGCATCGTAGAATGCCGGACGAGCGCTTGCGTCGAGACTGAGGTTCACGCTGTTGACGGCCGGAGCCTCGCGCAGGAGGCGCGCGAGCGCCGCCGAATCCATCATGCCCTGGATGCCGAAATAGTCCTCGACCAGCGCGGTGACTGGAAGCGTCACGGTCCGCCGTTGCCCTTCCAGCAGATCGAGCTCGACGAAATCGCCGACGCGCGCGCCGATGATCCGGGCCAGCCACGCCGAGACGGCGAGGCCGTCCTCCGGCAGGACGACGGGATTCAGGTCGACATCGATGATCCGACTGAGATCGGGATCGCGCGCCCGACCGCTGATCTTGACCCGGCGCTCGACGCTTCCATTGCGGATGCGGACCGGCACCTCGCGGTACGGCTCGACGGCGAGAACGCCTGGAAGCCGCGCAATCTGCTCGACGACGTTGGCCGGGCGCCGCTCCACGAAGCTCACCGTGGCATCCTGACGATCCGACATGAAATAGGTGACGTCGATCAGGTTCTCCATGGTGCCGTTGAGGAACAGCGACACGACGAGGATTGCCGTCGCCAGCGCCATTCCCAGCGTGGTGAACCCCGCCCGGATCGGATGGCCGGTGACGTTGCGCACCATCATCACGAGCGGCTGCGGCAGGACATGACGGACAGAAAGCCTGGCCGGAAGCAGGCGACGAAAGCGCGGAGGCGCGGGTGGCTGCATCGCGACCGCCGGCGGCAGGGTCACCACCTCCCTGAGCGCGCGCAGCGCGCCGACACTCGCCGCGAGGAGGCTGAGCCCCGCGGCGATCAGGTGGAGATCGGGACTCTGGGCGAAAATCAGGAACGGAAACTTGTAATATTCCCCATACAATTGCGTGACGTACATCCCGAGCCAGGTTCCGACGGCACTCCCGATGGCGATGCCGATCAGCACGATGACCGTGACGAATTTGACGTAATGCAGCGCGATGGTCGCGCTCCGGTAGCCGAGCGCCTTCAACAGCCCGATCTGCTCCCGTTCGAGGGCGACGATCCGGCTCAGCGTGAGATTGACCAGGAATGCCGCGACCAGAAGAAAGATCGGGGGCAGCGTCCGGCTCATGTTCCTCAGCATATCGAGGCCGTGGTCGAGATAGGCGTCCGATGTCTGGTCCCTGCGGCCGTACGCTGCCTGTCCGCCATAGCGGTCGAGCAAGGCGTCGAGGCGCTGGATCACCTCGGGCTCGGATGCCTCCCGCAGCAGCCTGACGCTGACGGAAGAGAAGGCGCCGTCGAGATCGTACACGCTGGCCAGCGCCTTTTCGGACATCCAGATGATGACAAAGCGGCGCTCGTCCGGCATGCGGTCGCCTGGCCCGATGGAATAGACGAATTCCGGCGAGAGCGCGGTCCCGACGATCACCAGATCGCGCTTGCGGCCGTTCAGAGTCGCGGTGAAACGGTCCCCCGGGGCAAATCCATGGGTCTTGGCGAAGCCCTCGGTGACGACGACCTCCTCCGCGCGACCGGGTTCCGGCATGCGGCCCGCCCGCATATAGAGCCGATTGAGGACGGGTTGGCCGCCTTCCGGCAGCGAGAGAAACTGCCCGGTGGCCGGCTCGGCGAAGCCCGGCACATCGAGCAGCGCGAGCTTGGCGATGCGGGCCTCGACGGCTGCGACCCCGGGAATTTCCGTAATCTCGCCGACCAGCGCCTTGGGGGCGCGCTTCACGTTGGCAAAGACGTCGGCGAACTCGTAGCGCTCGTAATAGGCGATCCTGGTCTCCTGGAGTGACCGGAAGGAGCCGACTGCGAGCACGAGCGTGGCGACCCCGCCGGCGACCACCAGGGCGATGGCGAGGGCCTGGGCCCAGAGGCGCCTGAAGTCGCGGAACAGCTTGATGTCGAGCACCGCCATCGGCTCACCAGACAAGCTCGGCCGCGGCGCGGCGCGTCTCATTCCTGCGGCTTCCGGAGACCTGGCCGTCGGCGAACGCAAGCACGCGGTCGGCGACGTCCTGGATGGTGGCATTGTGCGTGATGATGAGCGTCGTGGTCCCGAGCTGGGAGTTGATCGCCAGCAGCGCCTCGATCACCTTGATCCCGGTCTTGGAATCCAGTGCACCGGTGGGCTCATCGCACAGCAGCACGTCGGGGCGCTTGGCGATGGCCCGTGCGATGGCGACGCGCTGCTGCTCTCCCCCCGAGAGCTGCGCCGGAAAATGATCGATGCGGCTCTCGAGACCCACAAGCGCGAGAGCCTCCTCGGGCCGCATCGGATGATCGGCGATCTCGGTGACCACCGCGACATTTTCGTACGCCGTCAGGCTGGGGATGAGATTGTAGAACTGAAACACGAACCCGACATGTTGCCGGCGATAGAGCGTCAGGGTCCGATCGTCCAGCCGGGTCAGCTCGAGATCCCTGAAGGACAGCGAGCCGCTGGTGGCGCTGTCGAGGCCTCCCATGATGTTGAGCAGCGTCGACTTGCCGCTTCCCGACGGACCGAGCAGGACCACCACCTCGCCGGTCAGGATCTCGAGGTCGAGGCCGCGCAACGCGTGCACGGCCACCTCTCCTGCCTGATAGGTCTTGGTCAATGCGTGCGCGGTGAAGACGGGGGCCGGCACCTGCGCGCCTCCTGGCATGCCGCCGTGCACATCAGTGGCCACGACGGCCCCGCTCGAGCCAATAGGCCGCCATGGCGCATGCCCAGACGGCGGCGACTGCGGACAGCTCCCATTTGAAGTCCGAGTCAATCATGAAATTGATCACCACCATGCAACCGATGGACACAAGCCCACCGACCAGCGCACCCGCGGCGGCAAGGGGCTGCCGTGCTCTGAACGACGTTGCGGCGAGCGCAATCGTGAGCACGCCGCTCGCCGCGATATATCCGCCCATGACGCGGAAGACCTGCTTCAGCCAGCTTCCCAGCTGCAGGGCGACGGTCTCGAGCTGTGACTGGGTCAGGCCGATATACCGCAGGTCCTCAGGCAACAAGGCGGGCCGGAGAAAGACGAAATAGCCGCCGATCGCCACCAGGATTCCGCCGAAGAGCACCAGCAATATCGACGAGGCTCGCCAGGGCGCAGCCCTGTCGTCGGCACCAACCGTCCATCGACGAGCTACCGTCATGAGGCACCTGCATCAACTGGGCTTTCTATGGAGTTTTTGTCCATGGCCCGTTTCCGCATCGACGTAAATCAAGCGTGGCTCGACGCCGCTGTGCGGCGCACGTCGGGCCGCGCTCACGGCCGGCCGGCATCGGACAGCTATCGAGGTTTCCACTCGCGCGTCCGCTTCTGCGCTTCGGTGATCTGGTCCGGCGTCATCCTCGTTGCCATCAGGCTGCGATTGTCGACGGCGGCCGCAACATTCCCGACATCGGACGTCGGGAAGTGCGCGGCGGCAAGATTGAACCACACATACGCGCTGACATTGTCCCGCTCCCCGGCATGGCCCTCGGCGTAGAAGTGCCCAAGATTGTACTGGGCTTTGGCATGGCCCCGGTCGGCGGCGAGGCGATACCACTTCGCCGCCTCGGCGTAGTCCAGCGGCACGCCTTGGCCTTCGGAAAACAAAGCCCCGAGGTAGAACTCGGCGTCGGCATCGTCCTGGTCGGCAGCGCGGCGAAACCAGTTCATCGCTTCTTTATGGTCCATGGGCACGCCGAGACCGTTGTAGTAGAGAAGCCCGAGCATGGACTGGGCCCGGGCATCGCCCGCTGCGGCGAGCGGACCCGCCAACCGCAGCACGGTTGCGTAGTCGCCTTTCTTGTAGGCAGCATCGGCATCGAGGTCCGGGGCCTCTCTCGCGGGGCCTGTTGGCGTTTGCGCCGGTCCGGTGACGGCTTGCTGGATCGGCTCACGATAGACGGCAAGAGCGATGCCGAGTGCCAGCACGAGGACGGCAATGGCCGCGGTCAGCTTGCGCCTGAATTCCCTCCGGCGTCCGTCCGCTTCGGCGTGCTGGTCGAGCGTCTCCTGCAAGGTCGAGACGCGCTGCCGCAGGGCGTCAGCTTCCCGGTCTCGGACCAATCCAAATCGCCGCAAGAACGACATGTCGACAGCTCCAGAGGAATTCCGTTCGAGACGCACAAATGATCATGCGCGGCTTGATCACCCATCGGCTCATGCTCGCGATGATCTGCGTGTTTCAGTCGCGCTCAGCCGCGGGAACCAGCCGGGTGTCGCGGCCGCGTAGCGGTCATACCGCCCGCCGAACTCCTTCCGGCCCTCCTGCTCCTCCTGACGCCCCAGATGGACGTACATGATGACGAGAGCCGGAAACATTGCAAGGGTGAGGATGGTCGGCCACTGCAGCAGGAAGCCGAACATGACCAGGATGAATCCGACATATTGCGGATGGCGGACGTAGCCGTAGGGGCCGGCGGTCGCCAGGGTCTTGCTCTGCTGCGCGTCGTACAGCGCCTTCCAGGCCACCGAGATCAGAATGAATCCGCCGCCGATGAAAATGAAGCTCAGGATGTGGAACGGCCCGGCATGCGGGTTCGACTTCCAGCCGAACATCATCTCCAGGAGGTGGCCGGCGTCATGGGAGAACCAGTCGATGTTGGGATATCGACTCTGCAGCCAGCCGGACAGGAAATAGATGGTGAGCGGGAAGCCGTACATCTCGGTGAACAGCGCGACCAGGAACGCGCTGAACGCCCCGAACGAGCGCCAGTCGCGCCCGGTGCGGGGCTTGAAGAAGCTGTAGGCGAACATGATGAAGATCGCCGAGTTGACGATGACCAGGCTCCACAGTCCATAGGCCGATCCTTGGTCGCTCATTTGCTCTCTCCGTCCCGCGGGCTCCCGCCGGCATTGCCGTCGTGCCTCCCATGACCGTGATGCATGAACAGATGCATCAGCGGACAGGCCAAGAGCGGAAGCCAGATGAGGGCGCCGAGCAGGTGGGCACGATGCTCCGCCCACAGATACACGCCGGCGATGGCCAGGAATCCGACCATCACCAGGCCGGCCGGCGACATCAGGAAATTGCGCCCCCCGGACGGGCGGCGATCCGAGCGATCATGTTCCGCGGTGTGATCGTGCGGCGACACGACAGCCTCCTGTTGGACGATCAGGCGTCGCGGAACATGCCCATCGGCACAGCCCACATCGTGGACACTTCATCGGTGGACTGCGCGAGGCGCGGCTGGCTCAATGAGGAGATTTCGGGCCGCCGCGGTACTGATGCGTTGCCTTGGTCCTGTAGGGCTCCATGGCCCAGCCGCTGGCGTTGCTGTCAGTTTTGCTTGCCTTCCACGCCGCACTCTGTGACTTGCCGGCTTCGGCAGGGCTGGCCATGAGTGCTCCTGTCAGCAGGAACGGGAGCACGAATGCTAGAGCGAGAAGTCGTTTGGTAATCATGGCTTCGATCCTTGCGTCGGAGCGAAAGCGGCATTTGCGCTTACATGTGTAAATTCGCAGTCGGACAGGTGCTGGTTACAGATGAAAATGGCAGTACTAATACGTATGGCCGACAACGCGCCCAGTGCTGAATGCCGCGCAACAGGTCCGGCTTCGGGAACGAAGGCGGTGCCCTGCTTTGCGCCCGCGTCGCCCGCCTAACCTCCAATCGACAATTCGTTCAGCGCTTTGCTCGCTCAACGATCATGTCGAACTGTGGGTGCCTCTCATCGTGCCTGGTCACGAGATCCAGGATGAACGGCCTGGCAGAGCGCTCACACCACCTGTTGAGCGGTGGCGTTTGATCAGCGAGCCGTCCGCCGGCATGTTGGTAAAGTTCGCTCCAGGCGACCCGGCGTGCCGTGTCGGCTGCCATCCGCAGCACCCGCCTTGCTTCCTCCTCTGGAATGTTCACGATGACTTCGATCTTGACGTGCTGTGCATAAGCAGCGACCGAGCCGACCCCCTCCTTTAGTTCCGCTGAGAGGAACCGTGAATCGTCTACGGCGCAGAGCGCCGCGAAGTTCTGCGCCGTGTAGGCAGGAACGAGGACGCGGGCGAGCATCTCCAGGTCCCTGGCGAATGGCGCAGACCACGGGCTCACGCAACAGAAAAACGCAACCAGTCCGCCGGCCGCAATAGACTTAGAGCTGACCATTGCCAGTTCTCCCCAGTCTAATGTCTTTGACGAATATCAACTTTCCGAAGCGACTATATCGAATTCTATCGGATGACCTGCCATCCATCAAGGGCAGCACATCTCCGCTCGCTCGCGCTCGAGCACATGGTCGGCGCGGCGCCGCAGCGAGTCACAGAATAGGATCGCCCGCTCGCAGAGAGGCAATGACATGGATCAATGACGACCATGTGGCCTCATGAGCAAGAAGCCCAATACGGGTATGACGAACCACTGCAGGAGCGGAGCGAGCCCGGTACCGAGCCAGGGTACGGTCGGCATGAGAGGGGAGTAGCTCCAGGCGAGCCGAATGCTGGTGTTCAGCCACTCGCTGAAGATCGTGTAGGCGACGGCCACTGCCACCGTGGCGATCGCCACGCGACCGTAGTTCGCCGCCGGCCAGGCTCTGCCGAAGAGAAGCAGCGACCCTGCGAGGCTTGCTGCGGCAATCACGACGTCGCCGGCCGTACAGTGCAAAGCCGCCAGAAAGGCAACCCGATGGGGCACCTGGATCCAGATCGTGTAGAGCGGAAGCTGGGCGACCTCCCATGCCAGGTTCAGGAGCCCGGTCACGGCGAGCCAGCGGCCGGCAACGGCGAGCTTCGTTGTGATCGGCACTATCGGTCGGCGCGGCTGACGACCGACATCAACTCGGCGATCTTGCGTTGCTGCTCGGCCTTGCTGCCGGAGGCGATCGCCTCGGCGACGCAGTGCGCCACGTGGTCGGACAGGATCGCCTCCTCGGCGCGGCGGAGCGCCGCGCGGACGGCGGAGATCTGCGTCACGATGTCGATGCAGTAGCGGTCGGCCTCGACCATGCGGGCAAGCCCGCGAACCTGGCCTTCGATCCGGCTGAGGCGTTTGATCGTCGAATCCTTGATTTCCTCTCGCATCGCTCCTATATACCCCCTCAGGGTATTAACTTCAAGATGAAGGCAGCTCGGATGGACAATTTGGTGCACGCCGCGCAACCGACCGAAACCGCCGTCGACCCCGTGTGCGGGATGACGGTCGATCCCGCGGCTGCCCGCCATCGCCGGACCCATCAGGGCGAGACCTACTATTTCTGCTCGGAGGGCTGCGGCGCCAAATTCGCCGCCGACCCGGCGCGTTACCTGCAGAAGCAGGTCGCGCCTGACATCCACGACCACACGCATCATCGCCAGCACCAGCAGGCGGCGCCGGCCAAGGCAGTGCCGGCGGGCACGATCTACACCTGCCCGATGCATCCGCAGATCCGCCAGCTCGGGCCGGGCTCCTGCCCGATCTGCGGCATGGCGCTCGAGCCGGAAGTCGTAACCGGCGGAGGCCGGCGCCCAATCCCGAACTCGTCGACATGACGCGGCGGTTCTGGATCGGGCTGGTGCTCGGCGTGCCGGTGGTCGCGCTGGAGATGGGCGGGCATCTGGTCGGCGCTGCACGGGTGGATCAGCCAGTCGCTGTCGAACTGGATCCAGCTCGTGCTCGCGACGCCGGTCGTGCTGTGGGCCGGCTGGCCGTTCTTCGTGCGCGGCTGGCAGTCGCTGGTCACGCGCAATCTCAACATGTTCACGCTGATCGCCATGGGCACCGGCGTGGCCTGGATCTACAGCGTCGTCGCGACGCTGCGCCCGGCCTGTTCCCGCCGGCCTTTCGCGGGCACGACGGCGCGGTCGCGGTCTATTTCGAGGCGGCCGCGGTCATCACCGTGCTGGTGCTGCTCGGCCAGGTGCTCGAGCTGCGCGCGCGCGAGAGCAGACGTCGGCGGCGCGATCCGCGCCCTGCTCGATCTCGCGCCCGAAGACGGCGCGGCGCGTCAAGGCCGACGGCAGCGACGAGGAGGTGCCGCTCGATGACGTCCAGGTCGGCGACCGGCTGCGGGTGCGGCCGGGCGAGAAGGTGCCGGTCGACGGCGAACTCGTCGAAGGCCGCAGTCGCGCTCGACGAATCGATGGTGACCGGCGAATCGATGCCGGTCACCAAGGAGTGTCGGCGACAAAGTCATCGGCGGCACGCATCAATCAGATCCGGCAGCTTCGTCATGCGGGCCGAGAAGGTCGGCCGCGACACGCATGCTGGCGCAGATCGTGCAGATGGTCGCGGAGGCGCAGCGCAGCCGCGCGCCGATCCAGCGCCTGGCCGATCAGGTCGCCGGCTGGTTCGTCCCGGCGGTGATCGCGGTCGCGATCCTGGCGTTCGTCGCCTGGGCGACCTTCGGGCCCGAGCCGCGCTTCGCCTACGGACTCGTCGCCGCGGTCGACCGTGCTGATCATCGCGTGCCCCTGCGCGCTGGGGCTCGCCACGCCCATGTCGATCATGGTCGGCGTCGGGCGCGGCGCCCAGGCCGGCGTGCTGATCAAGAACGCCGAAGCGCTGGAGCGCATGGAGAAGGTCGACACGCTGGTCGTCGACAAGACCGGCACGCTGACCGAGGGCAAGCCCGAGGTCACGCCGATCGTGCCGGCCGCCGGCTTCGACGAAGCCGAGGTCCTGCGGCTCGGCCGCCAGCGTCGAGCGGGCCAGCGAGCATCCGCTGGCCGCCGCCATCGTCGCCGCCGCGGAGGAACGGAACATCGCGCCCGCGCCGATGTGAAGGATTTCGATTCGCCGACCGGCAAGGGCGCCATCGGCATGGTCGAGGGTCGGCAGGTCGCGCTCGGCAACGGCAAATTTCTGCGCCGAGCTCGGCGATCGACGTTGCGGCGCTCGACGCCGAGGCCGAGCGTCTGCGGCAGGACGGCGCCACGGCGATCTTCGTCGCGGTCGACGGCAACGCGGCCGGCGTGCTGATCGCCATCGCCGATCCGGTGAAGGCCTCGACCGCCGAGGCACTGAAGGCCCTCGAGGCGGAGGGCATGCGCGTCGTCATGCTGACCGGCGACAACCGCACCACGGCGGAGGCGGTGGCGCGACGGCTCGGCATCGCCGAGGTCGAGGCCGAGGTGCTGCCCGATCAGAAGAGCGCCGTGGTCGAGAGGCTGCGGCGCGAGGGCCGCGTCGTGGCGATGGCCGGCGACGGCGTCAACGACGCGCCGGCGCTCGCGGCGGCCGATGTCGGCATCGCCATGGGCACCGGCACCGACGTCGCGATCGAAAGCGCCGGCGTCACGCTGCTCAAGGGCGACCTGACCGGCATCGTGCGGGCGCGACGGCTTTCGGCGGCGACGATGCGCAACATCCGGCAGAACCTGTTCTTCGCCTTCATCTACAATGCCGCCGGCGTGCCGATCGCGGCCGGCGTGCTCTACCCGGCGTTCGGCATCCTGCTCTCGCCGATCATCGCCGCCGCCGCCATGGCGCTGTCGTCGGTGAGCGTGGTGGGCAATGCGCTGAGGCTGCGGAAAACGCGGCTCTGACCACGAGCATGGGGCGAGCGTTCATCAGTGCGCGTGGCGCATCTCGCGGCCGGATCCATCGGGCCGAGAAGATTACGATCAAACACGCCGCAATCAAGAATCTGGAAAGCGGCCAACTCGGTTTAGCGAGTTAGCGGCGATGATCGGGCGCCGGATGACGCTATGACGGCAACCCGAAACTGCTCTTAGTCAGCCGTTTTCATCGCCGCGCTCTCGCTCCTGCGCTTGAACATCGCCGCGTAATGATAGGGCGGAACCTCGATTTGACGCTGAAATGCGAGCCCGCTCGACTGTACAGCTGCGATCGTTTCTTCAGGGGTCATCCGCAATTCTGTCGCTGGCCCTCTCGGTTCGCCTAGGACTGTCGTTTCCTCGCGTGGCCGAGCATGCCAATTCACGACGGCAAACAACCCGCCGGGTTTCAAAACATCGTGGACGGCGCGTGCAATGCGTGGCTTGTCCGGCACCCCGTGGAACGCGTTTGCGAGAAACACGTAATCGACGCGATCGCGAACCACCTTTGCAACGTCGTACGCATTTGCCTCAACGAACACGCAGTTGGTCAGGCCGCTTTCGGCCAGCCGGACGCGTGCCGTTTCAAGCAATCTGCCGTCTATGTCGATCGCGATTACCGCGCGCCCAATCTTAGACAATTGCAATGTGAACCAGCCGTCCCCGGAACATAGATCGACAACGGTCATGCCGAGTGCGACCCCGATGTCTCTGATAACCCCCGCTGGATCGGGCCATAATGCCTCCCACCAACCGGGATCGGGCATCCCGGTCCCTTCGAAATAGACGGGTAACGTCATTCAGCCAATCCGACGACAGCCGCATCAGGTTGACGGGCTGCCGTCTCCGCTTGGAACATTTTCTTTTGATCCTTAAGGCTTCACGGCCAGCAACGAGATGCTCTTGACGCCGAACTTCTTGCTCGCGCCCTTGGCGTTGTCGGAAATGAATTGGTATTGCGGATTGTCCTCCACCTTTACCAGACGCAGTCCAGCCGTCTCGATCATCTGCCGATAGTTGTCCTGCTGCGCGGCGCCCCCGATGCAGGCAGCCCAGAGGGTCGAATTGCAGACGATGCTTTCGGGCAATTGCACCTCCGTCACGATGTCGGAGATTGCGAACCGGCCGCCCGATTTCAGCAACCGCCGCGCTTCGCCGAACGCCTTCGATTTGTCAGTGGCAAGATTGATGACGCCGTTGCTGATCACCAAGTCTGCCAGGCCATCGGGCAGCGGAGCTTGCTCGATATAGCCCTTGACGTAAGTCACGTTGAGAAAGCCGTCGCGGTCGCGCAGCCGCTCCGCCTTGGCTCGCTGCTCGTCCGTCATGTCGACGCCGATAACTTTGCCGCGCGAACCCACCTTCAGAGCGGCGATGAACGTGTCCATCCCCGAGCCGCTGCCGAGGTCGACGACGGTTTCGCCCGGTTTGGGATCGGCTAAGTGAAAATAGTAGCCGACGCCGGCGAACAATTCGATTGCTTCCGCCGGTGTGCAATCGAGATCAGCTGGCGCGTAGCCGAGACGCTCGGCCATCGTGCGACCCATCTCGAAGTGGAATTCTCCATGCGGGTTCTCGGCGACGCTCCGGTACATCGCCTTCACTTTGGATTCGAGTTCCTTAGGGTCGAACGTAGTGGTCATGGTCATGATCAGGACTCCTCGTCAAAGTTGCTGGTTGCCTGCATCAGGGCGAATGCCAACCGCGCGAACATCAAGCGGGATGGCGAATGTCAAAAGCTGAGCGTCGCGGCTCCGCTCTTGATGAGTTCATGGATTTTGCTGGACCCGGCGATCTCCACCCCATCGATGAGATCGCCTGGCTCGTAGCCGCGAGCCTTCACGCAAGGCGTGCACGCCCATAAGCGGCCACCGCGAGCTAGAAAATCCTTGACCAGGGCCGCCAGCGGCTCGAGAGGCGGCACCACCGCGCTGTCGATGGCACGTTTGCGCACCAGATCGACTGCCGCGCTCGTCAGGAACGCTGAGACTCTCAGTCCCGCGGTCATGCCGCCGTTAGCGATGGTGAACGCGACCGAAGACAGTTCATGATCCGCGCCGTGCGTCATGAGCACGACGAGCTCCCGGGAAGATTCCGACATGTGATTCGTCCTGTGTAGGTGTTGACGAAGGCCCTGTGCGCATCGCTGGCCTGGGTTAGAACCATAGGTGCGGAGATGGCGGCTGCAGCAGCTAGCCCGATTGCGACAACGCTTCCGGCGATTCTGAAACACGACGTTGAGTTGAAGGACTCCCGCATCGCCGCACGGCGGAGGGGCACAGCCTCCCTTCGGTAGAAATCGACATCGACAACGCCGTGCTGAGGCGGCAGTATTCGGGCGCGTGCGACATGGCTTCCTCCGTTTAGCGCCAATCGTGTTTGCCGTCGCTCTGAACGCAGGATGCCTCAGCTCTGGGCGGAAGGCCTTGAGAGACGCTCGATTTACGCGCGAGGAGCCCCTGATTATCGCCCGAGATGGGTCCTTGCCGTCCTTGAGGAGGTCCCTCGTCGTGCAGCTTGCCTTTGGCGACTATGTCATCGACGGAGGAAGGCGAGAGCTCAGGCGAGGCTCCGAGCAGATCGCGGTCGAACCCCAGGTTTTCGATGTGCTGCTCTACCTGGTGCGGAATCGCAACCGGGTGGTGACCAAGGACGATCTGATCGCTTCCATTTGGGGGGGTCGGATCGTCTCCGATTCAACCCTGACGAGCCGCGTCAGCGCGGCCCGCAAGGCTGTGGGCGACAGCGGCGACCAGCAGGCAATGATCAAGACCTACGCCCGGAAAGGCTTCAGGTTTGTGGGCGACGTTCGAAGCGGCGGCGATGGCGATGGAAGTAGTGGCCCACCAGAACAGGCCGAAATCGCGCCCGCAGCGGCCCTCCCTCAGGCTGATCCCTCCGGCGCAAACGAAGATCGCCGCCCGGCCGGCCTGGGCGCTGCGCTTAAGTGGGGCGGGAGGCCCTCGGTCGCGGTACTGCCGTTCAGCAATCTGAGCGGCGATCCGGAGCAGGAATACTTCTCGGACGGAATCACCGAAGACATCATCACCGCCCTATCCAAGCACCGTTCCCTCGCGGTGATCGCCCGCAATTCGAGCTTCGCATTCAAGGGTGCCGGCGGCGAGGTGCGTCAGGCCGGCCTGACGCTCGGCGCCGAGTACCTGGTTGAGGGCAGCGTGCGCAAAGCCGGGCAGCGTGTACGGATTACCGCGCAGCTCGTCGAGACTGAAGGCGGAAGGCAACTGTGGGCCGAGCGATATGACCGCCACCTGCAGGACCTTTTCGCATTGCAGGACGAAATCACGACCACCATCGCGGCGCGGATCGAACCCGAGGTTGGCGCGGCCGAACGGTTGCGTGTCGAGCGGAAAGCTGTGCCTGCGCTGCATGCGTGGGACTTCTTCCGGCTTGGGACGAAGCACTTCTACAAATCGACTCCGGTCGATAACCTGGAAGCGCAACGGCTGTTTCGCCGCGCCATCGAACTCGATCCCAATCTGGCCGAGGCCTATGGCTACCTCTCCTATGCGATCGTCCTCAGCATGGTGTATTTCGAGGCCGAGGCGAACGAAGAGCGGCTGACCGAAGCCGTCGCGCTCGGAAGGAAAGGCGTCGAGCTCGACGACCAGGATGGATTGGTCCGGTTCATGTACGGGCGCGCGCTGCTGGCGCGGAAGGCATATGGAGATGCGCTGGCCGAACTTGAAACGGCGGTCGAGTTGAACCCCTGTCTCGCCGTCAGCTATTGCGGTCTCGGAGATTCGCTTACCTACGAGGGGCGCATCACCGAAGCGATCCCCTATTTCCAAAGAGCGATTGAATTGAGCCCGTACGATCCGCTGCGTTGGGCCTTCTACTCTTATCGTGCGCTCGCACACATTTTTGCGCAGGAGTTTGAGTTGGCCTCAGAGTGGGCGCAGAGAGCCACGCGGGTGCCAAATGCGCACTATTGGGCTTTCGCGCACCGCGTCTCGGCTCTCGGGCACTTGGGCCGTCCGGAAGACTTGCATGCGGCAACGAACGAACTGCTGCAGCGCAAGCCGGATTTTTCCTGCAGCTTCGCGCGCAAGCGGCTCTTCTATGTCAAGAATCCCGACCAACTGGAGCTTTACGTCGAGGGTCTACGCCGAGCCGGGATGCCGGAGTGAAACAGAGGCTCCCCGAAATGGTACGCTCGCCTTGCGCTTGGCGCCATATTCCCTCGCCGAACGAATTTCCGCAATTGGCACTCTTGAGATCACACTATGACGGACGAGCCTAAGATAGTAAGGACGAAGACTCGTGAGTGACAACCGGAACCACAATGCTCTGCTCCCCATGGCCTGGACTGATGCTCCGAAAATCCTCTGTGCGGGACATATGCTGGGACTGGTAACGTGCGGAGCTGCGTTAGCGACATCCGCAGCCAACGCCTCGGCTTACTATTGGCTTGAAATCGCGGCGGTAATCTTCGCGCTAGGGATTGTGAGCTCTTTATTCGCATTCCTCTCGACGCGCTCCGCCGGGTATTCTTCGCTGACTAGTACGCATAACGCTATTCTACCAGTGAGAGATCCCACCGTCGAGCGCCTCGTCATAGCCTGCCTACTGACTTTGAGCTCTGGGATCACATTCTTTTGTGGATGCGCAACAGCGTTTATGGGCCTTCTCCAGTAGTAGTTGTCGCGCCCCCGGCCCACGCCATTCCGCTATTAAGATTGAATGGCCGATATTGTTACGTTAGCCATTGAACACGTTGTACAAGTACACATGGCCATACCGAACCGGAAAAATCCAAGACATGATGAGCTCAGTTTCCGAAGCCGACCCAAAACAGAAGCAGACAGCGGGGACTTGGTTTGCGCGCTTCGCGCGGTCAGGGCTCGGCATTGTCATTCCGGTTAGCCTTGCAGCGGTTTGGGAAGTGATCGTTTGGTTGGGCTATTCCGACGGGCGGTTAATGCCACCACCCTCGCGCGTCTACCAAGAATTAACTGATCTTGCACAAACCGGCGAATTGCAGCTCCACAGCAGTGTCACACTGTTGCGCGTCGCAGCTGGTTTCGCGCTAGGCGCAGCTTGCGGCACCTTCCTCGGTGCAATTTCCGGCTATTCAGCCTTCGTGCGGAAGCTAATCGATCCCTCTTTGCAGGGATTGCGCGCAGTCCCTTCGATTGCATGGATTCCTTTGTTTATTCTGTGGCTAGGCATTTTCGAGACTTCTAAAGTCGCGCTAATAGCGTTCGGAGTTTTCTTCCCCGTGTATCTCGGCGTGATGGGCGCGGTGATATCCGTCGATAGAAAGATCATCGAAGTGGGCCGTGCGTTCCGGCTGTCCGGTCCAGCTATGATTCGTCGTATCTTACTGCCAGCAGTCCTGCCCGCTTACATCATCGCCCTTCGATCCGGGCTCGGTCTAGGTTGGATGTTCGTCATTGCGGCAGAATTCATGGGCGCTTCCGAGGGGCTTGGGTATCTTTTGATTGACGGTCAACAACTTGGAAAAACGGCCGAAATCGTAGCTGCGATTCTTGCGTTTGCCGTCTTGGGTAAAGCGACCGATGCCCTCGTAGCCGGCGCTACGGCACCGTTCTTGCGCTGGGAAGATCGCACGCTGAGCAGATAAAATTGGCCGCACGATATCTTGTCCTTTTCCTCTTTTCGCTTCATCACCTCCTCCTTGCGCGGAGGTTGACAAAGAGAGTCCGCCAACATGACAACCAATGTGGAGCGGTATCAGCGGATCGCTTGGGTCTATGATCTGCTGGACCTGCCTTTCGAACGGCGCCGATATCGCGCGTTGCGGCCGTTGCTCTTCCGCGGCATGGCCGGCCGGCTGTTAGATGCGGGCATTGGGACCGGTCGCAATTGCGAGTTCTACCCGCCGGCGGCGATCGTTTTCGGGATCGACGCTAGCCCGGCGATGCTTGCGCGGGCGCATGACCGCTGCCCGAGGCTCGCGGCGGACGGGCGGCTCTACCAGATGGACGTAACTGCGCTGAAGTTCCCAACCGGCTCATTTGATGCAGCGGTCGCGAGCTTCCTGTTCTGCGTTCTGCCTGACCAACTACAGGTGCCGGCGCTTCGCGAACTTGGCCGCGTGGTCAAGCCGGGCGGCACTATCCGGCTCCTAGAGTACGTCCGACCTCAGGGCACGATGCACCGGATCGTCTCATACATCTGGCAGCCGTGGATCGGATTCGCTTACGGGGCGAGCTTCGATCGTCACACGGAGCGGCATGTTCCCGTCGCCGGCCTCGAATTACTCGAAAGCCGTTACGTTGTCGAAGATCTCTTGAAGCTGCTTACGGCTCGTGTCCCCTACCGCGAAGCGGTTTAGTGCAATAATCTTTTTGCGACGCCGCCACGCCGGGACGGCGGCAATGGCGAGGACGGTGCGTTGCGCCACATGGGCGGAGGCGCAATCCCGCATGGTGCGAAGGGATTCCAGGCCGCCTGAAACAAGGCCGGCATTGACGGTCCGGCCCAGCGGCTGCACATTGAAAACCCTGCAGGGAGGCCAGCGAGGCGCCGATGCGGCGGTTTCGGACCATTCCGGGGTTTGTGCGCCTGCTGGTCGCGGTCTTCCTGGTCGCGCAGCTGGCAGGGGCCGTGCCGTCGTCGCGGGCGCAAGCTCAGCCTCTCCCGCCGGAAGCCGCCATGGGCGGCCATGACCATCACGCGCACTCCCACGGCGCCGAGCACAAGCACCACAATGGCCGCAGCCACGCCTCTGACCTCGGCGGGCACTGCTGCGCGCTGCACGCCTTCTTTGCCGGCATCGTCGCGCCCGCGGTCGCGATCGCCGCGGCGGGCGTGCCGGGGACCCGGCTCTCGGCCGATCCGGGCGATCGCCCCCATGGTGTTGCGCCCGATCCGCTCGACCGACCGCCGAAGGCCCTGCGGCTGATTTGAAAGTCGCAAGAGGCGCCCGCCGGTGCGGCGCGCCTTCCGATTGGCGCAAGGGGTCTGGTCATGCTCGGACATCGACGGTCTGCGGCATCGCGGCGGTTCAGGGTGCTGTGCGTCGCGCTCGGTATCGCGGGCTGCGAGGCGGCGGTTTCCGCACCGCTCCGGATCGACGCCGCCGACCCGCGCGCGCGGGTGCCGCCCAGCCGCTATGTCCCGGTCACGGCGGGCACGCGGATGTTTCTCCCCGTCGAGCCGCTGCCCTGGCAGGACCTCAACCGAAAAGCCGCGCCGCGTCGGTCGGGTCAAGGGGAGCAGACGCGATGACGGCTGCGCCGGCCCGCCTGCTGGTCGCGGCGCTGCTGGTCACGCTGCTCGGTGGCTGCACGGCGTTCTCGCCGGACGGCGGCATGGCCGAGGTGAGCGCGGTGACGGCGGCGGAGCTCCGGCAGGCGCCGCGCAAGATCGACGGCGAGGAGGCGGCCGGCGCAGCCGACGAGCGGGTGCGCCGTCTCATCAAGACTCCGTTGACGGCGGGCCGGGCCGTGCAGGTGGCGCTGCTGAGCAACAGGGGGCTGCAGGCGGCCTACAACGAGCTCGGCATTTCCGAGGCGCAGTTCGTCGCCGCCACGCTGCCGCCGGCACCGAAAATCTCGCTGCTGCACCTCGCCGGGCCCGCCGCATTCCTGGAGATCGAGCGCAGCATCTCGGCGAACCTCATCGCCCTGCTGACCCTGTCGGCGCGGGCAGACATCGCCGCGGGACGGTTCCGCCAGGCGCAGCTGCGCGCCGCCGAGGCGACGCTGGCGCTTGCGGCCGATACGCGGCGGGCCTTCTATGCCGCGGTCGCCGACGCTGCCACCGTCGGCTTCCTCGAGGAGGCGCGCTCGGCGGCGCAGACGACGTCCGAGCTCGCCAAACGGCTCGGCGAGACCGGGGCGCTGAGCAAGCTCGACCAGGCGCGTGAGCATGCCTTCTACGGCGACGTCGCCGCGCAGGTGGCCCAGGCGCGGTTGCGCCGGACCTCGAGCCGCGAGCGGCTGACCCGGCTGATGGGACTTTGGGGGCGGGATATCCTGTATCGCCTGCCCGCGGCGCTGCCGCGGCTGCCGTCGCAGCCGCGCTCCCTGCCGGCGGTCGAGGCCGCCGCCGTCGCCGGGCGGATCGATCTCCGCATCGCCCGGCTCGAGCTCGAGATTCTGGCCGGCCAGCTCGGCCTCACCCAGGCGACGCGGTATGTCTCGCTGCTCGAGCTCGCCGGAGTTCGCCGGCTCGAGCGCACCGAGACCGAGACGATCCGCGGCGGCGGCATCCAGGCGGAGCTGCAGATCCCCATCTTCGACCTCGGCGAGACGCGCGTGCGCGAGGCGCAGGAGACCTACATGCAGGCGGTCAACCGGCTCGCCGAGAAGGCGGTCAACGTCCGCTCGGAGGCCCGCGAGGCCTATCAGCTCTATCGCGGCGCGTTCGACATCGCCCGGCACTATCAGACCAACGTCCTGCCGCTGCGCAAGGTCATCACCGAGGAGACGCAGCTGCGCTACAACGGCATGCTGGTCGACCTTTTTCAGCTGCTGTCCGACACAAGGGCGCGCATCGACAGCAATGTCGCGGCGATCCAGGCGCAGCGCGATTTCCTGATCGCCGAGAACGACCTCGCCGCCGTCATGATCGCAGGCGGATCAGGTACGGCCGGCACCGGCATGAGCCCGGCGCGGGCATCGACCGCCGCCTCGGGAACCGAGCATTGAGGAGATACCCATGATGTCGCGCCGCGGATTTCTGTCCACCTCCGGGCTCGCCCTCGTCGGCGTCGGCGCGGTGAGCGGCCGCCTGCAGGCGGCCGCCATCCCCGAGGCCCCCAGCATGCAGGCGGCCACCATGCAGCCGCCGTTCTACCCGACGACCGGGCCGGACTATCAGCCGGTGGTCACCCTCAACGGCTGGACGCTGCCGTGGCGGATGAACGGCGACTGGAAGGAGTTTCATCTGGTGGCGGAGCCGGTGGTGCGCGAGATCGCGCCGGGGATGCGGGCGCATCTGTGGGGCTACAACGGGCAGAGCCCCGGACCGACGCTGGAGATGGTCGAAGGCGACAAGGTCCGCATCTTCGTCACCAACAAGCTTCCCGAGCACACCACGGTTCATTGGCACGGAATGCGGGTTCCCAGCGGCATGGACGGCGTCGGCGGCCTCAGCCAGCCGTTCATCGAGCCGGGACAGACCTTCGTCTACGAGTTCGCGGTGCGCGACAGCGGGACCTTCATGTACCACCCGCACGCCGACGAGATGGTGCAGATGGCGATGGGGATGATGGGCTCGCTGGTCGTGCACCCGCGCGATCCGGCCGAGCATCGCGTCGACCGCGACTTCGCCTTCGTGATGAGCGCCTACGCTCTCGAGCCGGGGACCTATCTGCCGAAGGTGGCGGAGATGACCGATTTCAACATCTGGACCTGGAACACCCGGGTTTATCCCGGCATCGACCCGCTGGTCGTGCGCCGCGGCGACCGCGTCCGCGTCCGCATGGGCAATCTCACCATGACCAACCACCCGATCCACCTGCACGGCCTTCATTTCGGCGTGACCTGCACCGACGGCGGCTGGGTGCCGGAGACCGCGCGTTTTCGCGAAGCCTCGATCGACGTGCCGGTGGGCTCGATGCGCGCCTTCGAGCTCGTCGCCGACGAGCCCGGCGACTGGGCGTTCCATTGCCACAAGACCCATCATGCGATGAACGCCATGGGCCACCAGGTGAAGACCTATATCGGCGTCGACCTCAAGGACATCGCCGGCCGGATCCGGCGCCTCGCCCCGGACTACATGCCGATGGGAACCGGCGGCATGGCCGACATGGGCGCGATGGAGATGCCGCTGCCCGACAACACGCTGCCGATGATGACCGGCGGCGGCCCGTTCGGGCCGATCGAGATGGGCGGCATGTTCTCGGTCATGAAGGTGCGCGAGGGCATCGATGCGAAGGATTACGGCGACCCCGGCTGGTACCGGCACCCGCCGGGCACCGTGGCCTACGCGGTCGGCGCCCCGGGCGCGGAGCCGTCCCGGCCCGCTCCCTCGCCCGAGAGCAAGACGCCGGGCATGGAGCTGAACGTCGTAAAACCCCGCCGCGGCCATTCGCGCCACCATTGAGCCGGGAGCTACTCATGCCGAGACCGTGTCTGATCGCCGGAGCCATCCTCGCTGCCGCGTTGCTGTCGGGAGCCGCCGTCGCGCATTCCCCCGGAGCGGCGCACGAGCGCACGGACTTCGGCCGGGCCGGCGATCCCGGCAAGCCGGCGCGCGTCGTCGCCATCACCATGCGCGAGGACAAGGGCCGGATGCTGTTTTCCCCGGATCGCATCGAGGTGCGCAAGGGCGAGCAGATCCGCTTCGTGCTCAGCAACGAGGGCGACCTCAACCATGAATTCGTGCTCGGCACCCGACAAGGCATCGAGGAGCATGCCCGGGAGATGCGGAAGAATCCCGACATGGAGCACGACGACGCCCATTCGATCACGCTCGGCATGTACGCGACCGGCGAGGTGTTTTGGCGGTTCACCCGCGCCGGCCGGTTCGTGTTCGCCTGCCTGATCCCTGGTCATCTCGAGAAGGGGATGATCGGTTCCATCATCGTGAAATGAGCAAGAGGAGAAATGGATGGCAACGTTTCGCAACATCGCATTCGCGGCCTTCGTCGCTGCGCTCCCAGCCGGCGCGCCGACATTTCTCCTGGCCCAGGGAGCGCCGCTGGTCAGCGGCGAGGTGAAGAAGGTCGACGCCTCGGCGAAGAAGATCACCATCAAGCACGGGCCGATCAAGAACCTGGACATGAACGAGAGCGGAATGACCATGGTGTTTGCCGTCCAGGACCCCGCCATGCTGACCAGCGTGAAGCCCGGCGACAAGATCAAGTTCTCCGCCGAACGGGTGGGCGGCATCATCACGGTGACCAGGATCCAGAAATAGCGGAGTTTCCCCGATGACCATCATCGATTCCCAGGTCCACGCCTATGCGGCGAACACTCCGGCGCGACCCTGGCACAGTGTGCCGAACTGGCCCGATCACGTCACCGGCGACGAGATGGCGGCGGCGATGGACAAGGTCGGCGTCGACGGCGCGATCTTCATCTCCGCCTTTTCCATGTACCGCTACGACGCCAGCTATGCGGTGGAGGTGCAGCGGGCGCATCCCGGCCGATTGGCCATCGTCAAGCCGGTCGATCCGGACGATCCGGCAGTGGCCGATGTCATCGCCGACTGGAAGAAGACGCCGGGCACCGTCGGCATCCGGATCATGCTGACGAAGGAGGCGAACCGCGAGCCGGGCGATCCCGGCCTCGACCGGATCCTCCGCGCGGCCGCGCGCCAAAACTTTCCGGTCAACATCCTGTGCTGGGGCAACCTGGACGCAGGGACTGCGCTGATCGATCGCCATCCCGACACGCGATTCATCATCGACCATCTGGGCATCATGCAGCCGCGCACGCCGCCCGCCCCGCCGCAGCCCTGGGCCGACCTGCCGAAGGTACTGGAGCTCGCCAGGCGCCCGAACGCGGTGATCAAGGTCAGTGGCGCCTGCACGCTGTCCCGGGAGCCGTATCCCTTCCCGGACATCTGGGACCCGCTCGCCCGCGTGTTCGACGCCTGGGGCTTGCAGCGCTGCCTGTGGGGCACGGACTGGACGCGCGCCTTCGCAGTCGTCAACTACGAGCAGGCCGTCGAGCCATTTCTTGCGACTGGCCGCCTGAGCGACAGCGAGCGGGCGATGTTGATGGGAGGCGCGTGCGCCAAGGCCTATGGCTGGTCGCCGAAGAAAGGCTAGAGCATGTTCCGGCGAAGTGGACACCGGTTCGCCGACAAGAACATGCGCCACTCGACGATTCTAGAGCACATCCCGATCACACCTGATCGGGACGTGCTCTAGGCTCGACAGGAAGATCGCCGCATGAGGCTACGCCTGGCCGCCACCTCGGTCCGCCTCGATCGATGTCATGAGATGCCGGGTGCAATTGAGCAGGCTGACCCCGTGCGGCGCCTCTTCATGCAGCACGGTTATGCCCGTATTGTCGAACCGCTCCGGCGCAACGACGCCTTCGGGCAGCAGCGCATGTCGCTCGACGAGGGCACGGCAGACGAAGCCATGCGTTACCACCACCAAAGTGCCGTTGGCGCTGCGACGCCTGCTCACGATGAAGGCGAATGCATCTGCGACCCGCGCGTGAAATGTCGGCCAGTCTTCGCCGTTGGGCGGGAGGAAGTCGGGCCCGAACGGATCCTCGGCCAGCTCGGCATAGGGCACACCGCGCAGGTCGCCGAAGTTGCGCTCCTGCAACAGCGGGCTTTCCTCGATCGCAATTCCGGAGCAGGCGGCGAGCGGAGCCGCCGTCATGCGCGCGCGCAACAGATCGCTGCATACGATGCGAACGAAACCATGAGCGGACAAGCGCTCCGCGAGCTGCCCCGCCTGACGCATCCCGCGTGCGTTGAGCGGTACGTCGGCGCGCTGCAAAATGCGCGCCGCGTTGCCGTCGGTCTCGCCATGACGCACGAGCAAGATCGTCATGCCGCGTTGTTAGCAGCGTTCCTTCGCGCATGCCAGTTCCGAATGAACTGGCGACGATTTCGGAAAACAACGATGCCGGGGTGCGAACCCTCTCGAACGTGACCATGGGCTCCGCGCCCTGAATCCCGGCCGGCAGATGCGGAGCGAGGTGTGCGGCATCGAGAGCTGCGCGCATTTCACCCTCCGCGATCTGCGCCGGGGAAGCTATTCGGCTTCCGGCTGGGCGACCAGCCCGGAGCGGCCGCCGGGGAGGCGTGGCATCAGCATCGGGACGCGTCGGCGATACTGCTCGTAGCGTGCACCGAGCTGGTCAACCAGATCCCGTTCCTCGAGCCTGACGCCGACGAAAATGTATCCCGTGGTCATGACGGCGAACAACAGATGCCCAGCCGTCATATGCGGCGTCGCCCAGAAGGCGAGCAGGAAGCCCAGCATCATCGGGTGTCGCACCACCCGGTAGAGCAACGGCATCTTGAACATGTGCGTCTCCGCCGCCGCCGCTCCGCGCCGGGCGGCAAACACCTGGCGCAGACCGAACAGGTCGAGATGGTCGATCATGTACGACGACGCCAGCGCGGTCAGCCAGCCGATCCATGAGATCGCAGTCAACAGGGTCGCCGGCACGCCCTCCACTTGCCAGACGGTCGTGACGATCGGCCGCCACTGCCAGAAGAGGAGGATCAGAAGCAGGCTCGAGATCAGCACGTAGGTGCTGCGCTCGCAGGAAGCCGGGACGATCCTCGTCCACCATCGCTTGAAGGCTGGACGCGCCATGACGCTGTGCTGGACGGCGAACACGCCCAGCAGCGCCACATCGGTCAGGATCGCTCCTGCGAGCCCGCTCGCGGACCCGACGTCGATCGACTTGGGCACCAGATAATTGCCGATGAAAGCCACCGCGTAGACAAAGGAGCAGAAAAAGACGAGGTAGCTCGCAATGCCGTAGGCAATGGCGGCGACGCGTCGGATCATGAGGTCCTCCCACGTGTTCGTGCGCTGGCCGCGATGGCCGCGCGTGGCACGGCGCACTGTGGACAGCCAGGGCGCCTTCGGGCTCAATCCGCCGCCGCTGATTGCGGCGACGTTTCTCTGCCCGGGTGGTAGCATCGCCTCGTCCCCTGAGCGTCCCCGGGCGCCCTCATGACGGGTCGCATCACGATGGTTCTGTTCAGCGTGCGGACGCTTGGATTTCCGGAGATCCGTCGTGACGGCCGGCTGTGCCCGCTGGCCTTGCGCAAGGGTTTCGCCCTGCTGGTCTATCTGGCCGAAGCGAAGGGCGCCGTCGGGCGCGGCGTGGTGGCAACCATGTTCTGGCCCGAAAGCCCCGAGGAGGTTGTGCGCGCCCGGCTGCGACGCCTGCTGCACCGGCTCCAGCTGGCGCTCGGCGAGGGCATTCTGGTAACCGACCGGTCGACGGTTCGGTGGTCGTCGGCGATCGACTTGCAGGTCGATTCTCAAGCGTTCGAGCAGGCCTGCGATCGCGGCGAGTTCGAGGCGGCATGCCGCCTTTATCTCGGCGACTTCCTCGAGGGCTTTTCGCCCGGCGACTGCCCGCAGTTCGACGAGTGGGCGTTCTTTCGCCGCGAGGCGTTGCGCGGCCGCGCGATCCTGGCACTCGAGCGCGTGGTGCGCGACAGGAATTCAGCCGGCGACTACGCGGCCGCGGCCGCGCACGCCGGCCGTCTCGTTGAGCTCGATCCGCTCAGCGAGGTGTACGGCCGGCACCTGATCCGCAATCTCCTGCTCGCCGGAGATCGTTCCACCGCCGAGCACCACTTCGCGGCCCTGACCCGGCGTCTTCGCGATGAGCTCGACGTGGCGCCCGAAGCCGAGACCCGCGCGCTCATGAAGGCCGGCGCAGGGCTGCCGGTCGAGGCCCCGCCACCAACGCGGTACGCCAGCGGCGGCGGCGTCCATCTGGCGTTCCAGACCTACGGTGCCGGCGGTAGCGATATTCTCGTGCTGCCCGGTTTCGTCTCTCACGTCGAACGGGTCTGGGAGGAGCCCCGGTGCCGGGCATTCCTGTCCTCCCTGGCCGGGATGGGCCGTCTCATCCTGCTCGATCGTCGCGGCGTCGGGCTTTCCGACCGGGTCGGGTTCACCCCCAGCGTCGAGGCGACCGCGCAGGACATCGCCACCGTGCTCGACGCCGCCGGCAGCCGCCGGGTCGTGCTGCTGGGCGCGTCCGAGGGCGGACCGGCATGCATCAGATTTGCCGCCGATCATCCCGATCGTGTGGCCGGCCTCATTCTCTTCGCCTCGTTGGCGAAGGGAAGCGCTGCGCCGGATTATCCGTACGCGCTCAACGCCAGCCAGTATGAGACGTGGCTGCAGCAGCTGGTCGCGGTCTGGGGCGGGCCTGCCGGCATCGAGACGTTCGCGCCGAGCCTCGCCGGCGATCCTCAGGCGAGAGCCTGGTGGGCAGGCCTGCTGCGGGCCGCGTCGAGCCCGGGAGCCCTCAAGGGCGTGCTCCAGGCGTTGCGCGATACGGATGTGCGGCATCTTCTGGGCCGGATCTCCGCTCCGACCCTGGTGCTCCACCGTCGCGGCGACCGCGCCGTTCGCGTCGGCGCCGGCCGGCATCTCGCCAGCCACATCGCGCAGGCGAGACTGGTCGAGCTCGACGGCAGCGATCACTGGGCCTTCGCGGGCGATCAGCAACCCGTCGTGGCCAGCATCAGGCAATTTGTCGACAGTCTCGCGGCGTGATTCTGGCAGGCGCCGTCCTGGCGACGTGATCTGCTCTACTCTTTGAGCTTGATGTCCTCCCACGGGTAGGCGTAGCCCGTGGTGATTGTCGGGAACACGTCCTGCCATTTCTTGGCATCAATGCGCGGACCGATTGCGTTCATGAAGGCATGGCGGAACACGGGCACCAGATAGTAGTTCTCCAGAATGGAGCGCTGCACCTCCTCCGCCAGTTGTTTGCGCTCCGCAGCGTCGATGGATGCCTTGTAGCGGTCGAGCTTGGCATCGAGCTCCGGCACGCAAACGCGGTCGGCGACGTTGAAGCCGCCGCACTTGAAGAACGTCTCGTACCAGTTGGACCATGTCCCGCCCATGCGCGTGCCGTGCATGATCATCTGCACTCCCGGCCATTGCTGCTTGCCGATCCGGGTGCGCTGCAGGAAGACGCCGCGCTCCATGATCTGCAGCTTGGCGCGGATGCCGATCGCCTGCAGCTGCGTCACCACGGCCTCGGCGCGCGAATAGAACGGTGCCAACGGCGTCAGCCAGTCGACCGTGAAGCCGTTGGGATGGCCGGCCTCGCGCATGAGGGCCCGTGCCTTCTCGAGGTTGAACTCGAGATCGGGCCACTCCAGGCCGTACTGGACATCGTTGTTGATCCAGTTGCCGCTGATCTTGCCGAACCCCGCCAACTCGGCGTCGTTGATCGCCTTGCGGTCGATGGCGCAGACTCACCGCCTCTCGCACCCGCTTGTCGTGGAAGGGGTTCTTGGGGTCCTGGAACCCGACGAGCTCGAGCCAGAAGCTGCCCGACAGCACCGGCGCAAGAATAAGTTTTGGATTCTTCTTGATACGCTCGACGAACTCTCCCGGCAGGCCGTAGACGATGTCCACCTCGCCGCGCTCCAGCATGGCGAGTCGGGTCACCTCCTCGGGCACCGCCACCATGGTCAGGCTTTTGATGTGGACTGGCCGGTAGTAGTGCTCGAAGGCCTCGAACTGCAATTTGACACCGGCTTCCTGCGAGACAAGCTTATAGGGTCCCGCGCCGATCGGCGTGCGCTTGAAGCCGTCGGGGCCGACCTGCTGGTAGTACTTGGCCGGCACCACCCAGCCGGCGCCGGTGACATTGCCCGAGCCGAACAGCAGCAGAAAATCCAGGAACGGCTCCTTGAAGCGGAAGCGCACGGTGCGCCTGTCGACTATGTCGACGGCCTCGGTCCTGGACTTGAAGACGGAGGCCAGCGCGCCGCGGTAGTTCTCGTAGCTGAACTTGACGTCCTCGGGGGTCACGGGCTCGCCGTTGTGGAACTTGATGCCATCGCGCAGCCAGAAGGTGGCGCTGGTTCCGTCCTTGGCAAACTCGTAGCGCTCGGCAAGCGCCGGATGGTCGTAGAGCGTGGTGCCGGAATTCTTGATCAGGGCATCGTGCAGCGCCATGAGGAAGTTGTCGGGCGTCGCCGTGCCGTCGTGGTCCTGCGGGTCGAGCCACCGGGGCGCCATCGCCGTGTGCCAACCCAGCGTCATCGATCCATTGGGAGCGGACATGGTCGCCGTGGCGCCCGGCATCGACAGCTGCGTCAGCATCGCGCCGCTGGCGACCAGCATCTCCCGCCGCGTCAGCGCGACCGGGCTTGTCGACCTCCTGCTGTCGTACTCCATGGCATTTTCCCCTCTTTGACCGCCGTTTTTTCGCGGACGCGTCTCTTTCTGATTGCTGGTCTCAGCGTCGCTATCGCATCGATCTGATGAACAATTCAACTCGAGATTCGTCCGATGCTTCGGAGAACCGCCGGGTCTTGGTGCGGCCAGCCGGGCGTTTTCGCCGGGTCCTCCAGAAGATCAATCGCGTGGTGGAACCCCGCGCCGATGACGGCAAGTGCGCGCAATTCCTGCTGCGGACTGACGCCGTCGGACAGGGTCCGGTCGATGCCGCGGACGATGTCCTGCAGCGGCTGCCGAGTCTCTGGCTCGACCTGAGCACGATCGCGCCGCAACCGCAATTCCGCACCCAATGCCGCAAGTGCTTCGTCGAGGTCGCGCATCAGCAATTCGAAGCTCATGGCACGTCGGCTCAAAATTTCCGGGCCCCGCACTCAGCCTCACTCTAATCCCAGAGTGAAATCGTCATGGCATGCTCCAATGTCGCAGTCGGGTCATTTTCGCCAGAAATGACCGAAGCCCCCCGCTCCTTCAGGTCGGGAGTGCCCAAGAACCGGACGCAGTTTCGCGGTGCCCGTCAAGGTCGGGGACGTGCCACGAAGAGACCCGCCGGCCACACTAGGAGCTTCGATTCCCGTGGCCCTTACCCCCGCGCGACTTCTTCCTCCGCTTGGTCAGGTTGCCGGCCGCTCTCCGGTCCATGCCGCGGAGATGAGATCGCGAAGCGCGGGCCGTTGGAGCGGTTGGGGGTTCCAGTAGGGATTGGTGAGTGCGAGGTCAGTCGCGCGATCGACGCCGGCTTCGGGCATGCCGAGGTCTCGAAGCGCCATGGTCGCACCGAGACCGGCCGGCAGGTCGAACAGGCCTTGAGCCGCGTCCTTCGCACCGAGGGCGCGCTTGATCTGCGCCATGGCCTCAGGCGCGGCCTTCGCGTTGTATCGGACGGCATGCGGCAGGACGGCCGTGTGCGTCTCCGCATGCGGAAGGCCGAACGAGCCGCCCAGCGTGTGGCAGAGCTTGTGATGCAGCGCCATGCCGACTGAGCCGAGGCAGATCCCACAGAGCCACGCCCCATAGAGCGCATCCGACCTCGCCTGCTTGTCGGCCGGATCGGCCTTGATGCCCGGAAGCGCGCGGCTCACCGCCGCGATGCCTTCTTCGGCGAGCAGCGAGATCACCGGGTTGCGCTCGCGTGCATAAAGTGCCTCGACCGCGTGAGCGATGGCGTTCATGCCTGACGTGACCGAGAGCGCGACCGGCAACGAGAGCGTGAGATCGACATCGTAGATGACGACCTCGGGCAGGATCTTCGGGCTCGACAACGTCGTTTTCACCCCATCCCGGGTCTCGCCCAGGATCGGCGTCATTTCGGAGCCCGCATAGGTCGTCGGCGCGACGATCTGCGGCAGATCGGTGCGCAGGGCGATCGCCTTGGCGAGGCCCGTCGTCGAGCCGCCGCCGACCGCGACAACTCCGTCGGCGTTGATCGCCTTGGCTCGCGCGAGCGCGCGTTCCGTCACCTCGACGGGCGTGTGCATGGCTGCGTCGGCGAAGACGCCGGCGGCTCTGGCGCCGATCGAGCGCGCCGTTTCCTCGGCCGACGCCTGCTGGTGCGGTGTCGCGAGCACGAGCACGCGCTTCAGGCCCATCCTCTCGACTTCTTCGGGCAGTTGGGCGAGCGTCCCCGACCCGAAGATCACCCGGCTCGGGTGAGCAGTGTAGACGAAGCCTTGCATCACGCCGCCTCCTGGGTTGTGTGGGCCGCGCGGGTCCGTGCCTGCAAGTCGCGCAGGACGGCCAGCTCCTCCCAAGCGACTGAGCCGCGCGGCCCCCTTTCGGCTCAGATCTCGCGGCCGATGGCGGCGTCGACGGAGTGACGGCCGCCGCCGCGGACGACGAAGTACAGGGCGACAATGCCCCACAGAAGCGGATATTCGAACCCGCCTGAGGTCCAGAAGAACCCGTTGGGCAGATGGACGCCGACGATCGCGACGGACATCACGCCGACGACCAACGCCGCCGCGGCGCGAGTGGCGAAGCCGGCGGCGAGCGCCAGGCCACCGAAGAATTCGATGAGGCCGGCGACCAGGGCAAGGGAAGCGGGCAGGTGGAGCTGGGCGGCGAAGTACTGGCCCGTCCCATCGATGCCGTAGCCGCCGAACCAGCCGAACAGCTTCTGCGCGCCGTGCGGCACGAGCATGAGGCCAGTGGCTACCCGGAGCACCGGTTCGGCAAAGGGTGTGAGCGCGTCTGCGATCCAGCCGAAGGCGGGAATGACGGGCTTGGCGGAAGCGGCGGCGACGAAAGACATGGCTTGATCCTCTCGTTGAAGGCGGAGACCAGCTCCGTTCGTCGGTGATATTATTGCCGCACCGGAATAGAACAATTACCTTCAAACGAGTAAGTCTGTTCTCGGATTGGCAACAATGGACCGTTTCGCAGCTCTCCAAGCCTTTGTCGCCGTCGCGGAAGCCAAGTCGTTCTCCGAAGCCGCTCGGCGGCTGCGCTTCGCCAAATCCGCCATCAGCCGTCAGATCAGCGACCTGGAAGCCGACCTCGGGGTCAGGCTTTTTCATCGCACGACCCGCTCGCTGAGCCTGACCGAGGCCGGACGCGGCTATCTGGAACGCACCGAACGGATTCTCGCTGATCTCGCCGACGCCGATCGCGCGGTGAGCCATTTGCAGGCGGCGCCGCGCGGCCGGCTGCGAGTGAGCGCCCCGATGAGTTTCGGCTTCCTCCACCTCGCGCCGGCGCTCGGCGACTTTCTCCTGCGCAACCCGGACGTGACCGTGGACGTCGCCATGAACGACCGGTTCGTCGATCTCGTGGACGAAGGCTTCGACGTCGCAGTCAGGATCGCAACATTGCCGGACTCAAACCTCATCGCGCGCCGGCTGGCGCCGGCGCGGCGAAGTCATACTGCGCAAGTCCTCAGTACCTCAGGGCTCGCGGCGCGCCCCAGGTCCCCGACGACCTGAGGGCCCACGATTGCCTGTTCTACAGCAATCTTCCTTCAGCGCGCGACTGGCGTTTCCTCGCTCCTGACGGCTCGTCCTCGCCGGTTACTGTCGCCGGCCGGCTCAGCGCCAACAGCGGCGACGCGCTGAGGGTTGCCGCCCTGCACGGGCTCGGGCTGGCCAATCTGCCGACCTTCATTGTCGGCCCCGATCTCCAGTCGGGAGCTCTCGCCACAGTCCTCGACGCGTTTGTCACGCAGGACCTCTCGATCAGTGCCGTCTATCCTCACTCCCGCCACCTCTCGCCGACGGTCCGGGTGCTCGTTGACTTCCTGGCCGCCCGCTTCGGCCCTCACCCCTATTGGGATCTGCCGTTGTGACATTGGTAAATGGCCGTTCTCGACAAGACTTGCGCCTCCGATGAGCCTGGTGGGCAGGCTTGGGTGCTGGAGACAGTCGAACGCAACTATCTCGCGCTGATCCGCGCGACATAGCGTGCGACCGAGGCTGCGACCACGTGTTTGCCGTTTGCGTCTATCTGGCCGCGGCCGGAAAACGACCCGTATACCGCGTCGAATGCGAATGGCTCCAGGACCTGCGCCATGCGCTGGACCGTGGCGGCGGAGAGCGGGATCAGGTTGGGGTAGGACCACATGAAGCTGACGTGCCCGCTGGGGACGACCTGGAGGATGTCGCCGGAGAGCAGCACGCCACGACCTTCGCTCCAGTCCGCCCAGTGCAGGACGGTGCCGCCGGCGAAGTGTCCTCCCAGGCGAACGAGCGTCAGGCCGGGCCCGATCGGCTTGGCGTCCCCCTCCCAGAACTGCAAGGCGGGGTCCGGCCGCATCACCCACTCACGATCCGCGGCGTGCAGGTGGATCGGCACGCCGCCGAGCGCGCGGCTCCACTCGATCATCGTGGTGTAGTAGTGCGGGTGCGAGATCGCGATCGCCTTGACGCCGCCCAGGCCGTTGAGCAGATCGACGGTGGCGTCGTCGACCAGCGCCATGCATTCCCACAGCACGTTGCCGGCCGGCGTGCGCGCCAGGATCGCGCGTTGCCCGATGGCGAACGCCGGGGTGGTCTCGATCGTCGTAAGCCCTGTCGCCAGGCGGCGGAACTTGTTGCTGTGCGCACTGCGTAGCCCCTCCAGCGTGGTCCAGGACTGGCCCGAGGCAGGGACGAACTGCCGCTCGTCGGTGCAGATCGGGCATTGATCGGGCGGAGCTTCAGAGGGCGGATATTGCGTGCCGCAGGCGGTGCAGATGAAGGCTGGCATGGGGTCCTTTCACGAGCGCAACGTGATTGGTCGCCTTTCATTCTAGCGCAGGCAGCGTGCGCACGTACCCAACGATGGCGTCGAGATCGTCCTGCGTGCGCCGCCTTGCGTTTCCGAGCCCCGATTGATAAGTGATCGGGGCCGGGCTCGCGCGGGCGCCCGGTCAGACGGTTTTCCGTCCAAGACCCGCTTCATTCCCGTTCCCGGGATATGGAGCGACGCATGGACCAGAAACCTCACACTCCGGAAGTAGACGTTTCGAGCCGCCCACCGGTCGGTCGGGTCGCGCTTGTCTGGCGCGGCGATCCGCAAGCCGCGCCGCCTGCGCCCGGAGCGACGCGCTTCCATCTCATCTTCTCGGCCCTGGAGGCCGCCGGTCTCGCCGCCGAGCCGGTCATCTATTCCGAGGAGGCGGAGGCTCAAGTCCGCGCGCGCCTCCTCGCCTTCGATGGCGTGCTGGTCTGGGTCAACCCCCTCGACGCCGGCAAGGACCGGTCCCGGCTCGACCCGTTGTTGCGGGAGGTCGCCGCTGCCGGGGTCTTCGTGAGCGCCCATCCCGACGTGATTCTCAAAATGGGCGTCAAGGAGGTGCTCTACCGCACGCGCAAGCTCGGCTGGGATGGCGACACCGGTCTCTATGCGTCGGTCGAGGACTTCAATCAGAACTTCCCTCCTCTTCTGGCGGCCCGCGGTCCGCGCGTTCTCAAGCAGAATCGCGGCAATGGCGGCCAGGGCGTGTGGAAGGTGGAGCTGACCGCTCAGATCGGTCCGAACCCCGGGCCGGACGCGCGTGTGAAGGTCCTTCACGCGCTCCGCGGCAGTGTTTCGGAAGACCTTACGCTCGGCGCCTTCATGGGTCGCTGCCGGGGCTATTTCGCCGGCGATGGCCGGATCGTCGATCAGGCCTTCCAGCCGCGCCTGCCGGAGGGGATGATCCGCTGCTACCTGGCGGGCAACGAGGTCGTCGGTTTTGGCCATCAGCTGATCAAGGCGCTGGTCGAGCCGGCGGCGGGCGCGGGCGCCGAGGCGGCGCAGCCGGGCCCGCGGATCATGCATCCGGCCGACGCGCCGGCCTTCCGGCCGCTGCGGGACAGGCTGGAGACCGAATGGATTCCGGCCATGCAGGCGCTTCTCGACATTCCGACAGCCTCGCTGCCGGCGCTCTGGGATGCGGACTTCCTCTATGGTCCGAAAGCTCGGGATGGACGCGACACCTACGTGCTCTGCGAGATCAATGTGAGCTCCGTCGCCCCCTATCCGGACAGCGTCGCGCCCAAGGTCGCCGCGGCCGCGCTCGCCGGCGTCGGAGCCGCGCTCAAGCGACGCGGACGGCGGGTAACCGTGCGATGACGTCGATGTCGCTGGCGGCAGTGTTCTGGCTCGGCCTTCACCTTATTGTGGCTGGGCCGCTGCGATTGCCGCTCGTCGACAAGCTTGGTGAGCGCCCCTTCCGCGGCATCTTTTCTCTGCTGAGCGTCGCGGGGCTGGGGTGGTTCGTCGTCGCTTACCGTATGGCGCCTTGGGTCCCGCTATGGCCGACACCTCCAGCATTGGCCTGGCTCGCGTTTGTTCTCGTGTTCCTGGGGTTTCTTCTCACATTGGTCGGCATCGGGCCGATAAATCCGACAGAAACAAACGCCCCTCGGATGATTGACAGCAAATTGCCGGTCTATGGCATCACGCGGGTCACGCGTCACCCGCGGCTTTGCGGCCTATCGCTTTGGGCAATCGCCCATCTGCTGGTCAACGGCCACCTCGCTGCACTTGTCATGTTCGGTGCGTTGCTCGTCACGGCCCTGAACGGCATGGTGTCGATCGACCGCAAACGGCGCCGCATGCTCGCCGCGGTCTGGGACGAGTTCGAAGCGCAGACCTCGCGCCTGCCGTTCGCTGCCATCCTCGCCGGCCGCACGCGCTTCGAGCTTGCGGAGTTCCGCCTCTGGCAGGTCGCGCTCGCGGTCGCGCTTTTCGCCGGCGTGTTCTGGTTGCATGGCATCGTCGGGCCATCGCCGCTCTGGGCGCTGCAGACGTAACCAACGCTGGGCGCAGAAATGCGGGCAGCTCCGGGCAAACGGCCGAGCTGCTCTCGCGACCAGGCAAAGCTTCGAAGTTTTCGGCGGCGTCGCGACATCGGGTCCGGGGGGACCTGCCCGAAGCGGCGCTATCGAGGCGGGTCCGGCACCTGCAGGCGCCGCCGCAACCCTCAGGTTTCCGTCCGCGGCTGGAAATGCTATGTGTCGTTCGAGGCCGACAGGACCGTGACGTTGGTAGCAGACGGTTGCGTCTCGTCATGTCGCCCGACTTGTCATGTCGCCCCGAGCCCACAGTCGGACAGGGATTCCATGAACGGGAGAATTTGATGCGCCAGAAAGCATCCAAGACAAGCCCACAGCCTTCGGCCGACCTGCTCAAGACCAGCCAGGACGGCAAGATCGAGCTGACCGAAGCGGAGCTCGACCAGGTGCACGGCGGCAAGCATATTGCCGGCGTGAAGTACGAGGATATCACGATCACCAGCGCGACCGGCCCGGTCCGGACATCGTAAGGCGGAAAGCTCGGCCGCTCACTTGAGCTTGGCGCAGCCTCGATCTGGCCTTGATCACCCGATGCCCGGCCGCGGCTGCGCTCTCGAGCATCTCCGATCTTGTCGAATCGCGGCGTCATGCGCGGGCTTGTCCCGCGCATCCACGTCCTGCTTGTTGGCCAAGACGTGGATGGCCGTGACGAGCACGGCCATGACGCTTGTCCCCAGAGATCAGGCGAGGTCGAAGCGATCGAGGTTCATCACCTTGCTCCACGCCGCCACGAAGTCGTGGACGAACCGCTGCTTCGCGTCGGCGCATCCGTAGACTTCCGCCAGCGCGCGGAGCTGGGAGTTCGAACCGAAGATGAGATCCACCCGGGTGCCGGTCCACTTGAGCTCGCCGGTCCGGCGATCGCGCCCCTCGTAGACGCCTTCGGATGTCGAGGATGCCTTCCACGCAGTGCCCATGTCGAGCAGGTTGACGAAGAAGTCGGTGGTGAGCGTCTCCGGCCGCCTGGTGAAGATGCCGTGCTGGCTCCCGCCGACATTCGCATTCAGGGCACGCATGCCGCCGACCAGAACCGTCATCTCGGGGGCGGTGAGCGTCAGCAATTGTGCCCGATCCAGCAGCAGCTCCTCGGCGGAGAGGCGCTGGGTGCCGCGGAGATAGTTGCGGAACCCGTCGGCGACCGGCTCGAGCGGCGCAAAGGCGTGCACGTCGGTCTCATCCTGCGAGGCATCGGTGCGCCCCGGCGAGAACGGAACCTTCGCGTCGTGTCCGGCCTTTTTCGCTGCCGCCTCGACGGCGGCGCAGCCGCCCAGAACGATCAGGTCGGCGAGCGAGACTTTTTTGCCGCCGGACTGCGCGCCGTTGAACTCCTTCTGGATCGCCTTGAGCGTCCGCAGGACTTTCGCCAGGGCGGCCGGCTGGTTGACGTCCCAATCCTTCTGCGGCGCCAGGCGAATGCGCGCCCCGTTCGCCCCGCCGCGCTTGTCGGAGCCGCGGAACGTCGACGCCGATGCCCAGGCCGTCGAGACCAGTTGCGAGATCGACAGTCCGGCGGCGAGGATTTTCGCCTTGAGAGCCGCAATGTCCTCATCGCCGATCAGCGGATGATCCAATGCGGGAACCGGGTCCTGCCACAGCAGCGGCTCCTTCGGCACCAGCGGGCCAAGGTAGCGCGCGAGTCGGCCCCATGTCGCGGTGCGTCAGCTTGTACCAGGCCTTGGCGAACGCGTCCGCGAGTTCCTGCGGGTTCTCGTGGAAGCGCTTCGAGATTTTTGCGTAAACCGGGTCCATCCTCAGCGAAAGGTCGGTCGTCGCCATCATCGGCGCGTGCCGCCTCGAGGAATCGTGCGCGTCCGGCACCGTACCGGCGCCGGCGCCGCCCTTGGGCGTCCACTGGTAGGCGCCGGCCGGGCTCTTCGTCAGCTCCCACTCATGGCCGAACAGGGTGTCGAAGTAGCCGTTGTCCCACTTCACCGGATTGGGGGTCCAGGCGCCTTCCAGCCCGCTGCTGATCGTATCGACACCCTTGCCGCTGCGATAAGTGTTCTTCCAGCCGAAGCCTTGCTCCTCGATGTCGGCGCCCTCGGGCAGGGGGCCGACATATTTGCTCGCATCCGCCGCGCCATGGCACTTGCCGAACGTGTGGCCGCCGGCAATGAGCGCAACCGTCTCCTCGTCATTCATCGCCATGCGGGCGAACGTCTCGCGGATATCCCGGGCCGCGGCGACCGGATCCGGCTTGCCGTTCGGCCCTTCCGGATTGACGTAGATCAGACCCATCTGCACGGCGGCGAGAGGATTTTGCAGATCGCGGTCGCCGCTGTAGCGCTCGTCCTCCAGCCACTTGCCCTCGGGCCCCCAGTAGATGGCCTCCTCGGGCTCCCAGACGTCCGCGCGCCCGCCGGCGAAACCGAAAGTCTTGAACCCCATCGACTCCAGCGCGACGTTGCCGGTGAGAATCATCAGGTCGGCCCAGGAGATCTTTTGGCCGTACTTCTGCTTGATCGGCCACAGCAACCGGCGCGCCTTGTCGAGGCTCACATTGTCCGGCCAGCTGTTCAGCGGCGCAAAGCGCTGCCCGCCGGAGGACGCGCCGCCGCGGCCGTCGCCGATGCGGTAGGTGCCGGCGCTGTGCCACGCCATGCGGATGAAGAACGGCCCATAGTGGCCATAGTCCGCCGGCCACCAGTCCTGCGACGCCGTCATCAGCGCATGGAGATCCTTGATCACGGCATCGAGGTCGAGGCTCTTGAACTCCCGGGCGTAGTCGAACTCCTTGCCCATCGGATCGGCCAGCGGAGAGTTCTGGTGGAGAACACCGAGGTTGAGCTGGTTCGGCCACCAGTCCCGGTTCGTGTGTATGCGGGTTCCGCCCGTTGCCGGGCACCTGGTCGTGTCATCCATCTTGCCTCCTGTCATGGGTTGCATGATTTCCAAAGCGCTCCCCGTGGACTCTACGCCACGCATCTCATCAGGTAAAATTGGCTTTAGTGATGCTGCGGTAAGATTTTCTGATGACCGATGTGGCCGATGTCACCCTTCGGCAGCGTCGCTGTCTCGAAGCGCTGGCACGCCGTGGCCGCTTCGGACACGCGGCACCATCAGCTCTGCCGGGGCTTGGGTAATTCAGTGCGGCTGGCCTATCGGCGGCAGCCCGATTTCGCCACGGGTGTCATTGATGATCTGCAGCACGCGCTCCCGGAACGGGCGGTATTGGATCGCGAACTCGGAGACGAGGCGGCGGTTGTCGAGGAGGTAGGTAGCATTGGCATCCTCGGCTCCGCGTTCGTTCTGAAAACTGATCCTGGCGTCCGGCAGGTAGGAACGGACGATGTCGGCGATCCCGCCCAGGCTGATGGACGTGCCGCCGGAGTTATAGATGCGATGGGTCGGCTTGTCGGTCAGCACCACGCGCGCAAAAACCTCCGCAATGTCATCCACATGGATCGCGCAGCACATCGCGTCCTTGAAAGGCAAGGTGATCGCATTGCCGCGCGCGGCCTCGGTGATGCACCGCACGTGATCGACCGAGCCGCGCACCTTGTCCGGACCGGTGACATAGGCGACCCGGATGCCGGTGATGCACATGCCGAATTTCTCGATGTAATCCAGCGCCTGCCACTCATTCATGATCTTGTGCCGGGCGTACTGATATTCGCCGTGCACCGGATCGTCTTCCGTGACGGCGCGCTTGCCGTAGTTGGACTGCTTGCCGTTCGGGGCGAACGAGCCGGCATAGACGGTGTGCTTGACGCCGAGCAAGCGAGCGGCTTCGAAACAATTATCCGTGCCGAGGATGTTGACCTTCATCGCCGCGTGCGGAGCATGGTTGCTGCCGATCAGGTAGGCGAGATTGACTATGCGTTCCGGGCCGGCGGCAGTCATCGCGGCCATCACGTCGTCGAGCTCAGCGACGTCACCGCGAAGCGAAGAGACTTTTTCGCCGAGATCGGCGAAAGAGTGTGCACCAGGATTGGAATCCATGCAGGTGACGGTTTCGCCGCGCGCGACAAGAAGCCGAACCAGACGATATCCGATGAAGCCGGTGCCGCCGATGACGAAGACCGTCAATTCTCTCTCTCCCGAAAACTGTCGGAAGCAGGAAGCTAGCATCGTGGACAGCGGCACGTCACGCTATCTCGCGTCGGCGTATCGATAAGGGATATCTACTCGCAAGCCGCGCGTTGAATCAGAGCTTTCCGATGCGCCCGCGCGCCGAAACATCATGCTGCCGTTGGGGCCGCTTGCTCGATTGACCAGAGCACGCGCTCGGCGATGAATGAAGCGAACGGACGGATATTGCCGCCGACGCTCGCGGTTTCGAGCGCTTGCAGATACGCGTCTCGATCCTCGACGCGGATGACGGTCCACGGATAGCCGCCCGAGGCGAGCATGGCGTTCATGAGGAAACGGGCCATCCGGCCGTTGCCGTCCGGATAGGGATGGATGTAGCCGAACAGCCAATGCCCGAGCACGGCGCGCGCCGAGGGTTCGCTTTCGCCTTCGAGGAGATCGAAGAGCGCCGGCATCGCATCCCCCAGGACTTCGGCGCGCGGCGGGACGTGCCGTGATCCGCGAAGGAATACCGGACCATTGCGATAGCCGGCGAGGGACACCGCACGGACAATTCCGGCCGCGACACTCGGCGCGAACAGTTCCCGATACCAGTCGCGATGCGCGGGACGCACCAGCGTCCCGGGATCGCCGCCGGCGATGATCCTGGCAACTGCTTCCTTCACTTTCTGGAAGGCTTGCCAGTAGCCGCGGGCGGCGAGCGCGTCCCGGTTCTGCCGGTCGGCTTCGCTGGCGTTTGGATTCCAATTGCCCGCACGGACTCTCTCAATCAGCTCGGGCGTGACGCGATAGCCCTCGATCGACAGCGAGTGGTAGGCGTCGCTGCGATAGATTTCATCGACGAAGCTCAGATAGGACTTGGTGTCTTTCGGTAATCCCGGGGCTTCCGGAAAGCCTTCCACGGCCGCGTCGCGCAGCGAAGCCCATAGCGCCTGGATGCGGCCGACGATGGGCGCGGTGCCTTGCGGAAGCGGGCGGAAAGCCTGCCGGGCCGCGAAGGGATCGCTCTCCCGCACGTCGTATCCGGCGCCCTTCATGGTCTTGACGATCTCGTCGGCGAAGTCGTCGCGGCCGACGCGGCGGAAGGCTCCGGCGAGCCGCCCGGCGACGGCGGAATGCCCGCCTTCCAGCAGCCGGCTCAGCACTTCGGACGGGTCCTTGATCGAGGCAAGCGTGACCTGCACTTCGACCGGATGTCGCGTGAAGAAGTCCTCCGGCACTTTGGTCAGCGCCGCCGCCGGCGCGAAAATTCGCAAGCCGTCCTTCATGGTCAGGTCGAAAGCCGGTGGGCTCTGCTTCTGCTTGAGGTCGTAGAGCGAGGTGCCGAACAGCAGTGCCAGCGTATTGTTCGTACCCTTCGGGCTGTAGACGACAACCTGCGTCGGAATGACGGTATTCTCCGCGTGGAGCAGCAAGGATTGTTCGGGCGACAGATGCCAGTCCTTGCCGAAGCGGCTCTCGCAGTAGCGTGCGCAGAACTCCCGGAACGAGGCGTACCAGGGCGTGCTGTCGCCCGTGTCGGCTGCGGGACCGGTCCGGATGTACCAGCCCTTGATGACCAGACGCAGGAAGCCCTGTCCGCGCAGGCGTTCGCGGGGAACGCGCGGAATCTCGCCCGACGCGAAGACGCGCCGCCCGTCCGCCTGGAGGGCTTGCAGCATCGCGAGTGACGCCGCGAGCTTATCGCTTGGGGTTGCCATGGCGCACACCGTGTACGAGTAGAAGTATATACCGACGTGTGGTTACAAGTTAATTATGCCGTGTCACTTCAAGTTTATTATGCCGGGCGATTCCAAGTGCAGCGGCGTCTCCCATCGAAGGGCCAGGGTCTTGGGGCGAGCCCGACGCCTCGAGCAGGGCTGCGGGACGGGTCCCGTTCGGCGAAGGAACGTCGCCGGTGATCGAGATCGATGCCGCCGCCTTGTCTCGCGGTCCTGCCCGGGTGGCACCGTCAGCGGCGGGTGCTATCGTCGCGCAGTGATCGTCCAGGTCGGGCCGACGCCCGCAGACAAGAACCTTCGGAGGAACGCCGGCATGAACCGTTTGGATGGAAAGGTCGCATTGGTCTCGGGCGCGGCGCGCGGCATCGGCGCCGAGACGGCGCGCCAGATGGCGGCAGCGGGCGCCTCGGTCGTCATCGGCGACGTGCTGGCCGACCGCGCGCGCGAGACCGCGAAGGAAATCGCCGACGCGGGCGGCAAGGCGCTGGCTCTCGCCCTCGACGTGACCACGGAGGCGTCGTGGACGTCTGCCGTCGCCGCCGCGACCGGGCAATTCGGCAAGCTCGACATTCTGGTGAACAACGCCGGGATCTTCCTCGGCAAGGACCTGATGGACGCCACCATGGAGGATTGGAGCCGCCTCGTCGCCATCAACATGACGGGCGTCTGGCTCGGCACCAAGGCGTGCGCCTCAGCGCTCGCCGAAAGCGGCAGGTCGAGCCGGCACGGCTCGGCGATCGTGAACCTTGCGTCGATCGCCGGTATCGTCGGCTCGCAGCTCGACCCGCTCTACTCCATGACCAAGGGCGGCGTGACGCTGTTCACCAAATCGACGGCCCTCTCGTTCGGCCGCAAGGGCTGGAAGATCCGCGTCAACTCGATCCATCCGGGCGTGATCGAGACCGACATGGGCGCGCAGACGTTCGCGTCGCGGGCGCGCCAGGCCGGCAGCAACGACGTCGAGGCTGCCCGCAGCACGGCGATGAAGCAGCATCCCATCGGGCGGCTCGGCATCGCCGAGGACATCGCGCTCGGCATCGTCTTTCTGGCGTCCGACGACGCCGGCTTCATGACCGGATCGGGAATGGTGGTCGACGGCGGCCTCACCGCGCAGTAGGCCGCACGGCGTTCAGCTGAGAAGCGGCGTCATGCCCGGGTCACCCTTCTGCATGGCGCGCCGGTACGCCTCGCGCGCGCCGATGCGCCGGAGATAGCGAAGGATGTTCGGATAGGGGGCGAGGTCGAGGGGGAGGAAGACCCGCATCGTGGTCAGCGAGAACACCATGATGATGTCGGCTGCGGTGAATTCGCTGCCGGCAAAATAGTCTGCTTCGCCAAGTCGCTTCTCGATCAGGTCGAGCACGCGATCCAGCCGGCCCTGCATCGCCAGCAGGATGGGATTGTCCGCAGCGAGATTGAGCCGGCGCAGCACCATGTTGCGCCCCATGTTGGGCTGCAGGTTGCCGTTGGCGAAATGAAACCAGTAGAGGTATTGGGCAAAATCGGGATGCGCCGGGCCAAGCGCCAGGCGGCCGCCACCGTGCTTGGCAATGATGTATTCCATGATTGCGCCGGACTCGGCGAGAACCAGGTCGCCATCGGTGATCACCGGCGCGGCGCCGAGCGGATGAATCGCGACCAGCGCGGGCGGGGAGAGCCTGGTCACCGGGTCGCGCTCGTAGTGCTTGAGCTCATAGGCGAGGCCAAGCTCTTCGCAGAGCCAGACGATCCGCTCGGATTGCGAAATTCCAAGATGGTGGATGGTCAGCATGTTCCGTTCCCCGACTGTAGCGATGTACGCGGAATCACTGCACCAGATACAAGACGAAGTCACGATCGCCAAGACTTGTGGCTCGGCCGCTCGCGCCGAATGCCCGCTCCGGGTCAAGGGCGGCGGTCGCCCGGCAGAGCGGATCCGGTTGGGGAATGCTCGGCGCCGTCATCGTGAATTGACATGAACAGCCATCGCCGCAGCGGCGCTCGCCGCACGGCGGCGGCATATTTTCCGTTTGACATATCACCCTTAACAGGGTACTTTATAAGGAGTAAAATTAACCAGAGAGGTGACACGTCATTGACGTTTGTCAAAGGCCAGAGCGGCAACCCGGCGGGACGGCCGCGGGGGTCGCGCAACCGGGCGGCGCTCGCCGTCGAGGCGCAGATGGAGGCGTTCGGCGAGGAGCTGGCGCGCCGGGCGATCGAGCTGGCGCGAAGCGGCAACATCGCGGCGCTGCGCCTGTGCCTCGACCGGGTGATGCCGCGCGGGCGCGGGCGGCCGGTCTGCTTCGCGATGCCAAGACTCGAGAGCGCCGCCGACGTGCGGGCGGCATCGACCGCGGTCGCCACCGCCATGGCGGCCGGCGAGATGAGCCCGGCCGAGGCCATGGACGTGCTGCGGGTGATCGACCAGGTGGTCGATCTCCTGCGCAAGGCCGACGCGATGGAGGAGGCGGAGGTCCGGCGGGCGGCGGCGCCCGGCCCGGAGCAGCATCCGGCTGGCGCCGAGGCCAATGGCGGGGTTGTTGAATCAAGCGAACTACAAGCGGGGCGGCCGGACGGCGATGTGTCCGGACATCAAGCGGCCCGTCGGGAGACGGGCGGACCCGGTCGCGCGGCGACTGCAGAAGCAAGCGAAATACAAGCGCGGGCAGCGGTCGGTCGCGCGATGCCGGCGGAGCGGGTCGCAGCCGATGGCGCGCAAACCGGGCCGGGCGCCCCCGCGCCTGAAAGAACAGGGAAAATACAGGCCGGGCGGCCTGGGCTGCATCTCCGGCCCTGGCCGCCCGAACAGGGAGCGGGCGCCGGGACGCCGGCCGATCCCGCCGCCCTCGCCGCCCTTGCAGAAGCAAGCCGGATACAAGCAAACCGCCGGCCTCCCGGCCGCGCCGGAAGAGCCTGGCTGGAGTCCCGGATGCCCGGCAGCGTGGCGTCGGCCGCGCTCCTCGCCGCCGCCGGCCACGCGCTCGTCGGCCGATGAGCCGGTCGCCTTGGGCCGGCCGTGACGCACCTGATCGGGCAAGGAATCGCCGCGGGTGAGGGGGCGTCGCCGCAAGCCGTGAGCGTGGAGTGCGCGGTGAGCAGCCCCTCACCCCGACCCTCTCCCCCGCAAGCGGGGAGAGGGAGAAGAGGCGCCGAGTGCGCGACGACATCATATGCGCCTCATCCCGGCGTGAGCCGGTTCCCCCGTTCCGTCTCCCCGCCATGCTTCCGCGCGGCTTGTGCACCGCAGCGCGGGCGCCCATCATGGCGGGGCCCCTCGCTCCGAATCCCTCCAGCCCGAAGACTTCATGTCCGTCCGCCGCCGCCGCGTCCCGTTCGACTGGTCGACGGCCGTCATCACCGCGCTGATGGCGGCGGCGGCCACGACGGTGCTGGTGCGCGACGGCTCCGAGCATTTTTTCGCCGTGCTGCGCAGCGACCTCGGCCTGTTTGTCGGCATCCTGCCGAAAATGCTGGCCGGCTGCCTGATCGGCGGCTTCGTCATCCTGCTGTTGCCGCGCGAGGTGGTGGTGCGCTGGGTCGGCGCCGAATCCGGCTTGCTGGGAATCCTGGTGGCGACCGCGATCGGCGTCGTGCTGCCGGGCGGCCCCTTCACCATCTATCCGATCGCCGGCGCCTTTCTGGCGATCGGCGCCGATGCCGGCGCGGCGATCGCCTTCGTCACCAGCTGGACGCTGCTTGGCGTCAACCGGGCGCTGATCTGGGAGCTGCCGTTCTTCGGCATCGATTTCGTCACCTGGCGGATCCTGCTGTCGATCCCGCTGCCGGTCATCGCCGGCCTGACGGCGCGCCTCGTGGTCAGGCTGATGGCCGCGCGCGCCGGCGGAAACACATGAGCCTCGTCATCAACCTCGTGCTGTGGGGCATCGTCGCCGCGCTGGCGCTCACGGCGGCGGTGCGCGGCAAGGTGGTGCTGGCCGACGGTTTGCGCAGCGGGCTCACCGATTTCGTCTACCTGCTGCCGCGGCTGGTGATCGGCGTGGTCGGCGCCGGCTATCTGGCGGAAGTGCTGCCGAGACAGCTGATCGCCGAATGGCTCGGCCCGGGCTCGGGCTTCGTCGGCATGACGCTCGGCAGCCTCGCCGGCGCGCTGACGCCGGGCGGCCCGGTGGTCGGCTTCGCGGTCGGGGTGAGCGCGCTCAAAAGCGGCGCCGGCGCCCCGCAGGTGATCGCCTACATGATCGCCTGGGCGCTGTTCGCGCTGCACCGGCTGGTGCTCTACGAGCTGCCGTCGATGCCGCGCCGGGTGGTGCTGCTGCGCGCCGCCGTCTCGGTGCCGCTGCCCTTTCTCGCCGCCACCGCGGCGCTGCTGATCGGCAAGCCCTGACGGGGCTTTCACGCCGGCTTTCACGCCGGCCTGGTGGCCTCGAGCAGCGCCACGTCGAGATCGAAGCTGCCGCCGTCATCGATGGCAAAATGGCGCGTCACGCTCTCGGACATCGCCGCCTGCAGCGCCCGGATGGCGTCGACCTGCACCTGAGGGGTGCGGATCCGCTCCACCCAGGAGGCGAACTCGATGCGGACCCGGTGGCTCTTCACCGCGCGCGGTGTCAGGCCGGCCCGCACCATGGCGGCGTCCCACTCGGCCCGCGAATAGTCGCGCACGTGGGAGGAATCGCGCATGAGCTCGACTGCCTGCAGAAAAGTGTCGAGCAGCGGCGTGCCCGGCGAGACCACATCGACGAACCCGGCAATGCCGCCGGGTTTGAGCACCCGCCTGGCCTCCCGGAGCCCGGCCTCGAAGTCGTGCCAGTGGTGGGCGCTGTAGCGGCTCAGCACGCAGTCGAAGCTGGCGTCTTCGAAGGGCAGGCGCTCGGCCACGCCCTGCCGCGTCGTGATGTTGTGAAGCCCACGCTCTGCCGCGGCCCGCGCCACCACGTCGAGCATGTCGGGGGACAGATCGCAGGCCACGACCTCGGCGGCACGCGGCGCCACCGCGAAGCTCACATGGCCGGCGCCGCAGCCGAGGTCGAGCACCCGCGCCGACCTCTTGTCGTCCACCAGCGCGGCAAGCGCCTGCAGGTCCGCGCCCTCGGCATGGACCCTGCTCTGCAGATAGGCGCTGGCGCGTGCGCCGAATTGCTCGCCGACCAGCGCCTCGTGCGTCCGCGTCTCCGCCATGGGCGATGGTCCGATACTTGTCGCATTTCCTTTCGGAAAACCGGTGTCCACTTTTCCGGGAAATGCTCCTAATGCATCACGGCGGCGTTGCGCGGCATGATGGCGCCGCGGTGGCGGATCACCTCGCCGGCCAGGCGGTGCGCCGAGGCGACCGCGGTCGCCGGCGGCTCGCCCGACAGGCGGCCGGCGAGGTAGCCGGCATTGAAGCTGTCGCCCGCCGCCGTGGTGTCGATCGGCACCACGACCTCCGGCACCGGCACCGTCTCGCGCCCGCCCTGCACGGCGATCAGCGCGCTGTTCGAGCCGTTCTTCACCACGATCTCGCCGATGCCGAAAGCCTGCAGCCGCTCCACCGTCGCCTCGGGGCTGGAATCGCCCCACAGCAGCGCCTCGTCGTCGAAGGTCGGCAGCGCGATGTCGACCCGCTTGAGCGCCTCGACGAAGACCGCGCGGGTGCGGGCGAGGTCGCCCTTCCAGCCGCGCGGCCGGAAATTGCCGTCGAACACGATCTTTGCGCCGCCCTGCCGGGCGAGCTCGAGAACCGCCAGGAAGCGGCCGAGGCCGAGATTGGAATAGAGCGACAGCGTGACGCCGGAGAAATACACCATGCGGGCGCCGAGCAGGCTTTCGGCGACCGCCTCCCACTTCGGCAGCTCGAACAGCTCGCGCGCCGGCGACGTCTCCCGCCAGTAGTAGAAGCGTCGCTCGCCGGACGGATCGGTCTCGATCAGATAGAGCCCGGGCATGCGGCCGGCGACCTGCACCATGGCGTCGTTGCCGACGCCCTCGGCGGCAGCCAGCGCCCGCACGCCGTCCGAATAGGGATCGTCGCCGAGCGCCGTCGCATAGGCGACCTCGACGCCGGCGCGCGCCAGGTAGACCGCGGTGTTGAAGGTGTCGCCGCCGTAGGACAAGCCGAAACGCCCGTCGGCGCCGCGGGCGAGCTCGACCATCACCTCGCCGACCGACACCACGCGGGATCTCTTTTCGGTCATGGCAATCGCCTTGTGACGTCGGGCCGCGGAAACCGGAGCGACGGGTTTTCTCATGCGGCCTTGCGCGACGCCAGGAAATCGCCCATGCGGCCGAGCGCCTTCAAGATGTTCTCGGTAGAGTTGGCGTAGGAGAGCCGCATATAGCCCTCGGCGAGGATGCCGAAATCGGGCCCGCCGATGGTGGCGACGCCGGCATCCTCGAGCAGCGCCGAGGCGAGCGCCTTGGCCTTCCAGCCGGTGCGCTTGATGTTGGGGAAAGCGTAGAATGCGCCCTTGGGCGTCGCGCACGACACCCCGGGCAGGCCGTTGAGGCCCTCCACCACGACCTTTCGCCGCCGGTCGAATTCCTGCGCCATTTTCCCCACCGCGTCCTGCGGCCCGGTGAGCGCCGCGAGGCCCGCCCACTGCGACGGCGCATTGACGCAGGAATAGGAATTGACCGCGAGTTTTCGCGCGTAGTCGTAGAGCTTTCCCGGCCACACCGAATAGCCCATGCGCCAGCCGGTCATCGCATAGGTCTTCGACCAGCCATTGAGCAGGATCAGGCGGTCGCGGATCGACGGATAGGCGAGCAGGCAGACATGGGTCTCGCCGTCGTAGAGCAGCTGGTCGTAGATCTCGTCCGACATCACCGCGACGTCGGGAAAGTCTTCCAGCCCCGCGACCAGCTTGTCGACCTCGGCCTTCGGGGTCACGCCGCCGGTCGGGTTGGCGGGCGAGTTGAGGATGAGGAGCCGGGTGCGCGGCGTCATCAGCGCGAGAGTCTCTTCGGCCGAGAACGCAAAGCCGTTCTCCTCGCGGATCGGCACCGGCACCGGCCTCGCGCCGGTGAACTCGATCATCGAGCGGTAGATCGGAAAGCCCGGGTCGGGATAGAGGATCTCGACGCCCGGCTCGCCGAACATCAGGATCGACATGAACATCGTCACCTTGCCGCCCGGCACCACCATCACCTCGTCGGGCGAGACGGTGACGGCGAAGCGCCGGTGGAGGTCGGCGGCCACCGCCTCGCGCAGCGGCAGGATGCCGGTTGCCGGCGTGTAGCCGTGGTGGCCGTCGCGCAGCGCCTTCACCGCCGCCTCGACGATGTGCGGCGGGGTGCGGAAATCGGGCTGGCCGATGCCGAGGTTGATGATGTCGCGCCCCTGGCGCGGCGAGCGTGGTGGCGCGGGCCAGCACCGCAAACGCGTTCTCCTCGCCGATGCGGTCGAAAGCCGCGACGGTCTTGAGCATGGCGTCTCCCCATTTCGGCTTGTCTTGGCGGCGGCTTGCCGGACCGGCCAATAGCTGCCAATTGATTTCGCAGCGGAGTTCAGCGCATCCTCGCCGCGAAATCAAACGGATCACGTGCGGCGTCGCTTTAGCACGACTGCCGCAGGGAGGCTAACATGGCGAAGAAGACGCAAACGAAGTCCAATGGCGGGACATCCACGGCGGGACCCGGCTGCGCTCGCAGTCTGTGGTTCGACAATCCCGACAATCCCGGCATGACGGCGCTCTATCTCGAGCGCTACCTCAATTACGGCCTGACCGCGCCGGAGCTGCAGTCCGGCAAGCCGATCATCGGCATCGCCCAGACCGGCTCCGACCTTTCGCCCTGCAACCGCCACCATCTCGAGCTTGCCAAGCGCGTGCGCGAGGGCATCCGCGCGGCGGGCGGCATCGCCTTCGAGTTCCCGGTGCATCCGATCCAGGAGACCGGCAAGCGGCCGACCGCGGCGCTCGACCGCAACCTCGCCTATCTCGGCCTGGTCGAGGTGCTCTACGGCTATCCGCTCGACGGCGTCGTGCTGATCACCGGCTGCGACAAGACCACGCCGGCCTGCCTGATGGCGGCCGCCACCGTCAACATGCCGGCGATCGTGCTGTCCGGCGGGCCGATGCTGAACGGCTGGTGGAAGGGCGAGCGCACCGGCTCCGGCACCGTCGTGTGGAACGCCCGCCAGGACCATGCGGCCGGCAAGATCGACTACGAGGAGTTCATCGACATCGTCGCCTCGTCGGCGCCCTCGGTCGGCCATTGCAACACCATGGGCACCGCCTCGACCATGAATTCGCTGGCCGAGGCGCTCGGCATGTCGCTGCCCGGCTGCGGCGCCATCCCGGCGCCCTATCGCGAGCGCGCGCAGATCGCCTACGAGACCGGCGAGCGCATCGTCGAGATGGTGCGCGAGGATCTGAAGCCCTCCGACATCCTCACCCGCGAGGCGTTCGAGAACGCCATCGTGGTCTGCTCGGCGATCGGCGGCTCGACCAATGCGCCGATCCACATCAACGCCATCGCCCGCCATATCGGCGTGAAGCTCGACATCGAGGACTGGGAGAAGGTCGGCTACGACATCCCGCTGCTGGTCAACATGCAGCCGGCCGGCAAATATCTCGGCGAGGAATATTATCGCGCCGGCGGCGTGCCGGCGGTGATGGACGAGCTGATGAAGGCCAAGCGCATCCACGAGAACGCGCTGACCGTCAACGGCAAGACCATGGGCGAGAACATCGCCAAGGCCGCGATCCAGGATACCGACGTGATCCGGCCCTACGACAAGCCGATGATGCAGCAGGCCGGCTTCAAGGTGCTTGCACGGCAACCTGTTCGACTCGGCGATCATGAAGACCAGCGTGATCTCCGAAGAGTTCCGCAAGCGCTACCTGTCCGACCCGAAGAGACCCCAACGCCTTCGAGGGCCGCGCCGTGGTGTTCGACGGGCCGGAGGACTATCACCACCGCATCGACGACCCGTCGCTCGACATCGACGAGCACACCATGCTGTTCATCCGCGGCGCCGGGCCGATCGGCTATCCGGGCGCTGCCGAGGTGGTCAACATGCAGCCGCCGGCGGCGCTTGATCAAACGCGGCGTCACCTCGCTGCCCTGCATCGGCGACGGCCGCCAGTCCGGCACTTCGGGCTCGCCCTCGATCCTCAACGCCTCGCCGGAAGCCGCCGCCGGCGGCGGGCTCGCGCTGCTCAAGACCGGCGACCGGGTGCGCATCGATCTCAACAAGGGCACCGCCGACATCCTCATCTCCGACGGCGAGCTCGCCGAGCGCCGCGCCGCGCTGCAAAAGCTCGGCGGCTTCCAGTTCCCCGAAAGCCAGACGCCCGTGGCAGGAAATCCAGCGCAGCATGGTCGATCAGCTCGCCCAGGGCATGGTGCTCAAGCCCGCCGTCAAATACCAGCGCGTCGCCCAGAAGATGGGCATCCCGCGGGACAATCATTAGTAGGGTGGGCAAAACCGCCGCACGGCGGCGCGACCGGCACTGACCTCGATGGCAATTTTGCCCACGCCGTCAACCAGAACCCAATGGCATTCCAGCGTGGGCAAATCGCCACCAATGCCAGTCCAGCAAGAGGCCCTGTCGGTGCAGCGATTTGCCCACCCTACGGTCAAAATTTGTTTGGAGGAAACCCGATGCCCACCCTTGCCGAGAAACGCCGGGCGTTCCGCGAGCTGCACAAGTCCGGCTGCTTCGTCATTCCCAATCCGTGGGACCTGGGCTCGACCCGCTATCTGCAGCATCTCGGCTTCAAGGCGCTGGCGTCGACGAGCTCGGGCTTTGCCTGGTCGCAGGCGATGTCGGACCGCGAGGTGACGGTGGAGACGGTGCTGGCGCATCTGACCGAGATTTCCGCCGCCGCCGACATTCCGGTGAATGCCGATTTCGAGTCCGGCTATGCGGGCGACCTCGAGGGGCTCGCCGCCAATGTGCGTCGCTGCGTGGAGACCGGCGTCTCCGGGCTCTCCATCGAGGATGCGAGCGGAGACAAGACCAACCCGCTGTATGAGATCGACGAGGCAGTCCGGCGCATGCGCGTCGCCCGCGCCACCATCGATGCCGCCGGCGGGGATGTCCTGCTCACGGGCCGCGCCGAATGTTTTTTGTTCGGGCGCCCCGATCTCGACGAGGCCATCCGTCGGCTCAAGGCCTATTCGCAGGCCGGTGCCGACTGCCTGTACGCGCCCGGCATCACCACCCGCGAGCAGATTTCCGCCGTGGTGACCGCGGTGGCACCAAAGCCGGTAAACCTGCTGATCGGGTTCCCGAGCGAGCTCACCGTGGCCGACATTGCAGGCCTCGGGGTGCGCCGCATCAGCGTCGGTGGCGCGCTGGCGCGCTCGGCCTGGGGCGGCTTCATGCGCACGGTGCAGCGCATTGCCACCGAGGGCAGCTTTGCCGGCTTCAAGGAGGCCGCATCGGGCGCCGAGCTCAACAAGATCTTCAGCCAGGATTTTGCCGCACGGACCAGGCAATGACCGTCGCGTCGGAACCCGATCCCCTGAGCGGGCTTCCGGTCGGCCGAAAAGTCGACGCCACGCCGGCTGAGCGGCCGGGCGCCGTCGTGCTCGAGGGCCGGTTCGGCCGGGTCGAGAAGCTCGATGCCGCGCGTCACGGGACCGGGCTGTGGGAGTCGGTCAAGGGCCACGACCGGATCTGGCCCTATCTCGGCTACGGCCCCTTCGCGGAGCGCTCCGCCTTCGACGCGTGGCTCGCCGCGCGGCCGAAACTCGAGGACCCCTATTCCTACGCCATCGTGGACACTGCCGGCCGGGCGGTCGGCATCGCCACGCTGATGGAGATCCGTCCCGCCATGCGGGTCATCGAGGTCGGCCACATCGTCTACGGCGCGCCCCTGCAGCGCACGCCGCTCGCCACCGAGGCGCAGTATCTGCTGGCGGCTTACGTGTTCGAGACGCTTCTCTACCGGCGCTACGAGTGGAAGTGCAACGCCCTCAACGCCCCGTCGCGCCGCGCCGCCGAGCGCTTCGGCTTCACCTATGAGGGACTGTTTCGCAGCCACATGATCGTCAAGGGCCGCAACCGCGACACCGCCTGGTTTTCCATGCTGGATAGCGAATGGCCGGCGCGCAAAGAAGCGTTCGAGCGCTGGCTGGCGCCAAAAAATTTCGACGCCGAAGGCCGGCAGCGGACGAGCCTCGCCGATCTCCACAAGGTGCCGGCATGAGCGGGCTCGCGGGGCTCAGGCGCGCCGGAGCGGCCGACGTTGCGGCGGTCACCGCGCTGCAGCAGGCCGCCTATGCGAAGAACCGCGGAATCCTCGGCATCGAGCCATTGCCGCTGCTGGCGGACTACGCCGAGGTACTGGCCGACTATGAGGTGTGGCTGCTGGACGGCGAAAACGGCCTTGACGGCGTGCTGATCCTCGAGCCGCGCGCCGAAGACTTTCTGATATGGAGCATCGGGGTGGCACCGCATCGCGCCGGCACCGGCCTCGGCAACCGGCTACTCGCGGCCGCCGACGAGCGCGCCCGGGCGCTTGGATATCGCGTGATGCGCCTCTATACCGGCGACAAGCTCGTCCACAACGTCGCCTGGTACGAGCGGCACGGCTTCGTGCAGGAGCGGATCGAGGATCTCGGCGATCGCCGGCTCGTCCATATGATGAAGCGGCTCGGGGAGGACTGACGATGGCAGGACGGCTGAAGGGAAAGATCGCGCTGGTCACGGCGGCCGGGCAGGGGATCGGCCGCGCCATCGCCGAGGCTTTTGTCGCCGAGGGCGCCAAGGTGGTGGCGACCGACCTCGACCCGGCCAAGCTCAAGGGGCTCAAGCGCGCCACCCGGCTTGGCCTCGACGTGCGCTCGACCGAGGCCGTGGAGGCGCTCGCCCGAGACATTTCTAAAAAGCTCGGCACCGTCGACGTGCTGGTGAACTGCGCCGGCTTCGTGCACCACGGCACGGTGCTCGAATGCTCCGAGGACGACTGGGATTTCTCCTTCGACCTCAACGTCAAATCGATGCACCGGACGATCCGCGCCTTCGTCCCCGGCATGCTGAAGAAGGGGAAAGGCTCGATCGTCAATATTTCCTCGGGGGCGTCCTCGGTGCGCGGGCTGCCGCACCGCTACGTCTACGGCGCCACCAAGGCCGCGGTGATCGGGCTCACCAAGGCGGTGGCCGCCGACTTCATCAAGCGGGGCGTGCGCGCCAACGCGATCTGCCCCGGCACCATCCAGTCGCCGTCGCTCGACGCCCGCATCAAGGCCCTCGCCAAATCGACCGGGCAGTCGGTCGCGGCGATCCGCCAGGCTTTTGTCGACCGCCAGCCGATGGGCCGCCTCGGCACCGCCCCGGAGATCGCCTGGCTCGCCGTCTACCTCGCCTCCGACGAGTCGAGCTACACCACCGGCCACATCCACCTGGCGGACGGCGGGTTCGCGCTGTAGCGGCGCGCCGCGGTCTCGTCGTCGGACAAGGAGCATCCATGCACACTCTCATCGTCGGGGCGGCCGGCATGATCGGCCGAAAGCTTACCGAGCGGCTCGCCCGCGACGGCGGGCTCGCCGGACAGGGAATCGACCGCCTGACGCTCGCCGACGTGGTGACGCCGGAGGCGCCGAAAGGTTTCTCCGGCAAGGTGGAGACGGCGGCGGCCGACATCTCGATGCCCGGCACGGCGGAAAAGCTGGTCGCCGGGCGGCCCGATGTGGTGTTCCACCTGGCGGCGATCGTGTCCGGCGAGGCGGAGGCGGACTTCGACAAGGGCTACCGCATCAACCTCGACGGCACCCGGGCGCTGATCGAGGCGATCCGCAAGACCGGCGACGGCTACCATCCGAAGGTGATCTTCACCTCGTCGGTCGCGGTGTTCGGCGCGCCGTTCCCCGAGGCGATCTCCGACGAGTTCCACCTGACCCCGCTCACCTCCTACGGGACCCAGAAGGCGATCTGCGAGCTGCTGCTCTCCGACTATACGCGCCGCGGTTTCCTCGACGGCGTCGGGATCCGGCTGCCCACCATCTGCGTGCGCCCGGGCAAGCCCAACAAGGCGGCGTCCGGCTTCTTCTCCTCGATCATCCGCGAGCCGCTCGCCGGCCAGGAGGCGGTGCTGCCGGTTGCCGAGACGGTGCGCCATTCCCATGCGACGCCGCGGGCCGCGGTCGGCTTCCTGGTGCACGCGGCCGCGCTCACCAAGGACCAGCTCGGCACCAGGATCAACCTCACCATGCCGGGCGTGTCCTGCACGGTCGCCGACGAGATTTCGGCGCTCCGCCGCATCGCCGGTGAAAAAGTCGCGGCGCGCATCCGCCGCGAGCCCGACGCCACCATCATGCGCATCGTCGACGGCTGGCCGCAGCGGGTCGAGGCGAAGCGCGCCCAGGCCCTCGGCTTCCGCGCGGAAAGCTCGTTCGACGACATCGTGCGCATCCACATCGAGGACGAGCTGGGCGGCAAGATCGCCGCGTAAGCCCGGGGGCTCCGGTGCGCTTCCCGGCCCCGCTCATTCCGGCGACCCTGGTGCGGCGCTACAAGCGCTTCCTCGCCGACGTCATCCTGCCGTCCGGCGAGGAAATCACCGTGCATGTCGCCAATCCCGGCGCGATGACCGGGCTCGCGGCGCCCGGGTCAAGAGTCTGGCTGTCGCTCTCGGCCAACCCGGCCCGCAAGCTGAAATACAGCTGGGAGCTGGTCGAGGTCGATCTCGGCGCCGGCCCCGAGCTTGCCGGGGTCAACACCGCCCATCCCAACCTGCTGGTCGCCGAGGCGCTCCGCCAGGGCGCCATCCCCGAGCTTGCCTTCTATCGCTCGGTGCGGCGCGAGGTGAAGTACGGCAAAGGCTCGCGGGTCGACTTCCTGCTGGAGGATTCTGGCCGGCCGCCCTGCTGGGTCGAGGTCAAGAACGTGCACCTGATGCGCGAGCCGGGCCTCGCCGAGTTTCCCGACTGCGTGACCGCGCGCGGCGCCAGGCACCTCGACGAGCTTGCCGCCATGGCGGCGGGCGGCGACCGCGCCGTCATGCTCTTTGTCATCCAGATCGGCTCCGCCGCCCGCTTTGCGCTCGCCGCCGACATCGACCCGGCCTACGCGGCGGCGTTCGACCGGGCGCGCGCGGCGGGCGTCGAGGCGATCGCCCGGCGCTGCCTGCTCACCTGCGAGGCGATTGCGGTCGCCGAGCCGGTTCCGATCGTCGGCCGCGGGGCATCGGCTGCCCGATCCTTGCGCCGCGCCGCCGTTTGACTACATTCTGATTCGGCACATCAGCGGCGTCGGGCAAGCCGCGAGGGGACGCGGCCGCGGAGCCGCCGGAGAGCATGAGCTACGTGGATGCGGCGCTGGCGCCGCTGCGCAAGACCGGACAGATCAAGCTCTACGGCCCCGACGCCTTCGCGGCGATGCGCAAGGCCGGACAGCTCGTCGCCGAGTGCCTCGACCTGCTCGCCGGCGAGGTGCGGCCGGGGGTCACCACCTCCCATATCGACCGTTTCGTCTTCGACTTCGCGTTGGCCCACGGGGCGCTGCCGGCGACGCTGATGTATCGCGGCTACACCAAGGCGACCTGCACGTCGATCAACCACGTGGTGTGCCACGGCATCCCCAACGACAAGCCCTTGAAGGAGGGCGACATCGTCAACATCGACGTCACCCTCATCCTCGACGGCTGGCACGGCGATTCCAGCCGGATGTTCCCGGTCGGAGAAATCCCGCGGCGCGCCGAGCGGCTGATCGAGGTGACCTACGAGGCGATGATGCGGGGCATCGCGGCGGTGAAGCCGGGCGGCACCACCGGCGACATCGGCGCCGCCATCCAAAGCTTCGTCGAGCCGCAGCACATGAGCGTGGTGCGCGATTTCTGCGGCCACGGTCTCGGCCGGCTGTTCCACGACGAGCCCAACATCGTGCATGTCGGCCGCGCCGGCGACGGCATGGTGCTCAAACCCGGCATGTTCTTCACCGTCGAGCCGATGATCAATCTCGGCCGCCCCCACGTCAAGGTGCTGTCCGACGGCTGGACCGCGGTGACCCGCGACCGCTCGCTCTCAGCCCAGTTCGAGCACACGATCGGGGTGACGGAGACCGGCGCGGAGATTTTCACCCTGTCGCCGCGGGGCCTGGACAAGCCGCCGTATCGGGGTTGACCGTTGCGCGGCGAGCCTTTTTTGCGCGCGACGGTGAACCGACGCGCGCCGTTCCCCGTATCTCCCGAGGCGAGACCGCGGCCGGTGTCAGGCCCGCGCATCGGGAGGGTTCTTTCATGAAATTCATGCTGACGTTCTCCATCAAGCCGGAAGCCAAAGGACGCGACGAGGCGATCGCCCGGTTCAAGGCGACCGGAGGCCAGCCGCCCAAAGGCGCAAGACTGCTCGGCCGCTGGATCTCGGCCGATTTCAGCGGCGGATACGTCCTGCTCGACAGCGAGGATGCCAAAGCCATGACGGAGTTCGCGCTGATGTGGAGCGACGTCATGGAGCTGAAGATCACGCCGGTGATCGAGGATGCCGACCTCGGCGAGGTGCTGAGCCGCCGGGCCGCCTAGGATCATGCGCGGCCGCTGCGCCGCACGATTGCAAAATCGTACGATCTCGGCATGCTGACCGCGGGCGTCCCGGGCGCCCCTCGGGATGCCGGCCATGGCGAGAACGCGCAAGGAAACCAACGGCGGGGACGGCCTGGCCGAGGCGCCGCCGCATTACCTCGGCCACCGGGCACGGCTGCGAAAGCGGTTCCTGGAAGCCGGCCCGGAGACGCTGCCCGACTACGAGCTCCTCGAGATGGTGCTGTTCGCCGCCTCCGCCCGCGGCGACACCAAGCCGCTCGCCAAGACGCTCTTGAAGAAGTTCGGCTCGTTCGCCGAGGTGCTGGCGGCGCCGCCGGCCCGGCTTGCCGAGGTGCCGGGCATGGGCGAAGCCGCGATCTCGGCGCTCAAGGTCGCGCATGCGGCGGCGGCACGCCTGCGCCGGGTCGAGGCGATGGGGAAGACGGTGCTCTCCTCGTGGAACGCGGTCCTCGACTATTGCCGCACCGCCATGGCGTTCGCCGACAAGGAGCAGCTGCGCGTGCTGTTTCTCGACAAGCGCAACCAGCTGATCGCCGACGAGGTGCAGCAGGAGGGCACCGTCGACCACACCCCGGTCTATCCCCGCGAGGTGGTCAAGCGCGCGCTCGAGCTGTCCGCCACCGCGGTCATCCTGGTGCACAACCACCCCTCGGGCGACCCGAGCCCGTCGCGCGCCGACATCCAGATGACGCAGCAGATCGTCGAGGTCGCCCGCGGCCTCGGCATCGCCGTGCACGACCACATCATCGTCGGCCGTGAGGGACACACGAGCTTCAAGGGGCTGAAGCTGATTTGAACAGCCTGGCGCCATACTGCGCCGTCAGGCGAGCCCTCCCGCCACCCGCTCCAGGCCGCCGACGGGGCGAGCGGACCCCTTCGCAACAGCCTACTACGGAAGCTCCGCCGGCAAGTCGTGGGGATTGACCTGCGCGACGATCAGCGCCGGTCCGGTTGCCGCCTTGGCGGCGGCGAGCGCGGCATCGAGCGCCGCCGCAGTGTCGACGGCCTGAGCGAACTGCACGCCGAGCCCGTTGGCGAACTTGACGAAGTCCCATTGATTGAGCACCACGTAGGGGCGCGGCGCCTTCGCAGGGTTGCCGAAGTACGACGGATCGAGCAGGAATTGCTCGTAGCCGTAGATGCCGTTGGCGATCACCACGATGACGGGATTGCGTCCGTACTGCACCAGGGTGGAGAGCGCCTGCGCCGTCATGTGAAAGCCGCCGTCGCCGCAGATCACCAGCGGCCGCCGGCTCGAGCCGAAGGATGCGCCGACCGCGGCCGCGACCGAGTGGCCGATCGATGCCCATACGCCGCTGCACAGAAAGGCGTCGCGGCCTTTCACCGGCAGGTTCGCCGCCGAATAGATGCCGAGAAAAGTGTCCGGGATGGTGATCCAGGAATTGTCCAGCGCGGCCCCGATGCGCTCGAAGACCTGTTTGTAGGTCAGCGATCCCGTGGCCGGCCCGGGTAGCGCCGGCAACGCGCCGGCAGGCACCGGCTTGGGCGGCGCCTTCGCGGCCTCGATGACCAGCGCCGAGATCAGCGCGCCGATCTCGGCGTTCTCCTTGGCGTGGGTCTTGATCCTCACCTTGCCGTCATAGATCTGGACCATGCGGGCGAAGGCGTTTTGCAGCAGAGCCGCATAGCCGTTGGGAAAGACGCAGCCGAGCGTCACCAGCAGGTCGGCCTGCTCGACCGCTTGTCTCACGGCGGCCTGCGAATGCGGCGGGTCATAGACCCCGATCCATCCGCCGCCCTGCTCGGCCAGCGTCGATTTGGAGAGCAGAGCGGTTGCCCAGCGAACGCCGAGCCTGGCGATGAGGTCGGCGACCTTGTCGGCGAGGCCGTAGCGCTGGATCTCCGTTCCGACCAGGATCAGCGGCGATTGGGCGGCGCGGATCAGCCCGACAATGGTGGTGGCGAGCTGATGCTCGGTGCCGGCCGGCGGATTGGTGACCGCGAGCGGCCCCGCCGGCGCCGGGCAGGCCAGATCCCACAGGCCCATGTTGATCTCGATATAGACCGGGCGTTTCTTGGCGATCGCGGTCGCGATCGCCTTGTCGACCACCGCCGGCACCTCGGAGACCTTGGCGGCACGCGCCGCATTCGCCGTGACCAGCTTGTAGGCGGCAAGATCGGTCGCATCCTGACCGATCGAGTGGGAGAACACGATGTCGAATTGATGCAGGTTGGAGAGATTGGCCGCGGTCGGCCCGCCATTGATGACGACGACCGGGCTGCGCTCGACATAGGCCCCGGCAATCGCGTTGATCATGCTCAGCGTTCCGACCCCGTAGGCGACCGACACGGCGCCGAGGCCTTTCGTCCGCGCATAGCCGTCGGCCGCGTAGCCCGCCTCGAGATCGCTGGCGGTGACCACCGATGTCAGGCCGTGGGCGGCGGCGGCATCGAACAGCGGCGCGCAGTAGGCCGCCGGCACGCCGAACAGGGTGTCGACGTGCTGCTCGCTGAGCCGCTTCACGATGTAGTCGGCGACGGTAAAGGCCACGGTTCAAACACTGGGCACGGCCGGGTTGACGATCGGCAGGTTGTCCGGATGATGGATATGGATATCGGGAAGCGGCTTGACCGGACCTTTCCCGAACAGCGACTTGATGTGATCGACAAGGCTCCGGCACACCGCCTTGTCGACCGTCTCATTGTTCACGCCGAGCTCGAACGTCCCGCCGATGACCACATGATCGGCGCGCGGAAACATGTATCCGTCCTGGCCGTAGAGGTATTGCAGGTTCGGCTGTGCCGGCAGCATCGCCAGTTGCCCCTTGATGGGAACCATTTTGGGATCGTTCCACAGCTTCATCGCGCCGAGGCCGGTGCAATTGACGACGATCGTCTGGGTGAGCGAGGTAAGCACATCGGACCTGCTGGCAAACTTCTTTTGCACGAAGGCAACGCCGCGCGCCTTCAGATCCGCCTCGAGCCGGGCCAGGAAGATCGGCGGCTCGATCAGCAAGGTCTGATATTCCCATCCGGGCTTGCTATGTCCCTCGAACGGCATTCGCGGCAGGGACACGGGCTTGGGAATGAGGCCCGGCACCAGCTGCAGCACCACATCGAGATTGTGCGATCGCGTCGCCGTGTAGTTCGGCCGCTCGGATACGCCGAAACCCTGGCCGATGCTGCTCTTGAACGTCGTATAGGCGGTCCTGATGATGCCGGCGAGCTCCTTCTCCTTGCCCTGGAACTCGATGACCGACACCGCCCATTGGCCGCCTGCCTTGGACGATGTGGTGTCGGCCGGCTTGCGGTCCGAATAGATCGTGACATTGAGCCCGAGGTCGAGCAGCAGCGTCGCCGCCGTCATGCCCATCACGCCGGCACCGAGGATGGCGGCATTCCTGTCGTGCGACGTGACCAGATGTTTCTGCACGATGTCGCGCACCTTGGCGGCGCAGCCCCAGCTCAGCGTAATGCCGGCGCCGCCGTGGCCATAGTTGTGGACGATGAACTTGCCTGAGGCGGTCTCGGCGTCGAGCCGGTACGAATGGTTGCGATAGGGTCTCACGCCGGCAATGCACGAGCCCGCCACATCGGGGTCATAGGTGAAGTCGGGCGTCGGCAGGTTGGGCGTTGCCGGCATGAAATCTCCCCGCAAGAGGGCGCCATGAACAGGGCGCCATGAAGCAGCCGCAGCCGTCACCAGTGGCGTGCCGATACAATGTTGAGGGGAAAAGCTGAATAATGCAAGTAGTCCTCCGGCAATGTCCGGTGGCGCCATGGCTGAGCGGGCTCAGACGCGGACGACGATCTTGCCGTTCGCCCCGCTCGACTCCATCAGGCCGTGCGCTTCGCGGATGTCCTCGAAGCCGAACACTTTCGCCGGCTTCGCCTTGTAGGTCCCGTCGGCAACGCGATCGACGATTTTCTGGAACGGAATCTCCGACAGCGGGAATGCCGGCGTTCCGGTGACGAGGGCGCTGGCAAAGATGCTGAGATGGACGCCGCTCGGGATCTGGAAGACCGGCTCGAGCGCGAGCGGACCGCCGCCGCCCAGGAAGCCGACCAGGCAGACGTGACCGCCCCGGCGCAGCATCGCGAGCGAGTCCAGGATCGTGGTATTGCCGACGATATCCAGGACCGCATCGATGCCCTCGGGATAGCGTTCGCGGACCCGCCTGGCGAGCTCCGGGGATTCCACCAGGACGTCGCGCGCGCCCAGCCCCTCCAGCATCGCGGCGCGGGAGGCGTTGCGCGTTGTCGCGATGACCCGCGCGCCCGCCTGCGCGGCGATGTTCACCGCCGCCTGGCCGAGCGCCGAGGTCGCTCCGCGTATCGCAACCGTCTCGCCCGTCCGGAGAGCGAGAATGCCGAAAAGGGCCGACCAGGCGGTCGCGTAGGATTCCGGGATTGCCGCCAGCTCGTCCCACGGAAGCCCGGTCTCGATGGCGACGACATTCGTGCCCGGCACCCGGACGAGCTCGGCATAGCTCCCGTTGATGCTCCGCCCCATGCCGCCGACGAGGGCCATCACCTTCTGGCCCGGCGCAAACCGGCCGTCGGGATCGGACCTCACGGTTCCCACGCACTCGATGCCGCTGATCTCCGCGACGTCGCCCCAGACGCCCTTGCGGAAACAAACCTCCGCATGATTGAGGCCGAAGCCCTTCACCTCGATGACGACCTGGCCAGCCTCCGGCCTGGGGTCTGGCCGCTCCTCGATCGCCAGCACGTCCGGGCCGCCATACTGCTTGATCACGATCGCACGCATCTCCGACCTCCTGTTCGCTGAAACTGGGGCCAGCGTACGCGTTGATGCATTGAAAAAAAGAATGAAATACCGATAAACTATATAGTCTCAGACTATGATGAATGGAGTGCCCAATGATGGACGGCCTGACGCTTCACCAGCTTCTCTGCTTCGAGGCAGTGGTCACCGAGGGCAGCTTTCAGGCGGCAGCCGAAAAGCTGCTGCGGTCGCAGCCGACCGTCTCGGCGTCGGTCAAGAACCTGGAGACGCAGCTGCGGCTCAGCCTGCTGGATCGCAGCGGCTATCGCGTCGCCCTGACCGACGCGGGGCGATCCTTCTACGAGCGCACCCGGGTCTTCCTGCATGAGCTGCAGCGGCTCAGGGACCACGCGGCGCAGCTGGCGATGGGCGAGGAGAGCGAGCTCAGCGTGGTCATCGGCGACATCTGCCCGCTGACCGAGACCCTCGGCCTGCTTCGCCGCTTTTTCGACGGCTGTCCCGGCACCAGGCTGCATCTGCACTTCGAGGCGATCTCCGGGCCGTGGGAGCGCCTCATCGACGGCGAGGCCGACCTCATCCTCCATCACATCGACAAGGCCGACCCGCGCCTCGAGTTCATCGATCTGTTCACGGTGGAGCTGGTGCCGGTGGTCGCGCCGGGCTTCCTCAGGTTTCCCGCCTCCGACCGGATCACGCCCGAGCAGATGCGCGACTACGTGCAATGCGTGATCCGCGATACCGCGCAACGCTCGACGCCGCGGGGTTATTTCCTGGTCGAAGGGGCGCGCAGTTGGACGGTGAGCGATCAGCTCATGAAACGGGAACTCATTCTCCAGGGCATGGGCTGGGGACACATGCCGCGCTATCTCATCGAGCAGGATTTGCAGGATGGCCGCCTGCTTCCGATCACCGGAAAACATTTCAGGGGCGGTGCGGCAGAGCTCGTGGCCGCCCGCCGACGCAATACCCCGCACGGCCCGATCGCCGATCGGCTGTGGCGGTTCATCGGCGAGCGGGCCGCGGAGTTCGTTGGCGCCGGCTAGTTGCGGCTTGTTGCCATTCCGGCCCCTTGAAACTCTTGCCAGGCTACCTATTTCCATCCCGATGGATGGTATATGGATGGTTCGGGGATGGCTGGAAACGTACACGAGCTGCGCCCGAAATCGGCGGAATCCGAGAAGATCACCATCAATCTCGGTTTCGTCGACCTCGGCAATGTCGACCTGCTGGTGCGCGAAGGGTTCTACTCGAACCGCACCGATTTCATCCGCACCGCGATCCGCGCCCAGATCGACCGTCACGCCGACGTTGTCCGGCATTCCGCCGCCCGGAAAAACCTGGATCTCGGGCTAAGGCATTTCAGTCGCGAGGATCTCGAGGCCGCCCGTGCTGCCGGGCAGCAGGTGCACATCCACGTGCTGGGTCTGGCGAGCATCGCGTCGGACGTCACGCCCGAGCTCGCCCGCGCGACCATCGCCTCGGTCGAGGTCCTCGGCGCCCTGCACGCCGGACCCGAGGTCAAGTCCGCGCTTGCCGACAGGATGCGGTGACGGCCCGATTCCGACGATATTCCCACCGCCGAGACGTTTGCGCCCTCGGCCGCAGAAAGTTCATGACATGAAAAGTGTGCTCGCCTCCGAAATGCTCGAAGCGACTCGTCTGACGCGTGCAGGCCAGCTGGCGCGCGCGACCGCGTTGCTGCAGCGTCTGCTTGGGCGCCAGTCGGGATCCGGCGCATCCGAAACGGGCGGCGACGTCGCGGCTGCCGGGGGTCGCGAAGAAGCGGACATCACGCACATCACGGGGGACACGATCGAGCTGCGCACCGACCCGTCGATATCGCACGGCCATCAGGTCGCCGAGGCGGGAGCCGGTTCTGCGACAGTCGGGCGAGCACAGGGTCGCTTGCGCGCCGACGGGCGCGAATCCTGGCGGGCATTCCTCGATCGGATCGAGCCCATGGGCTTGCCGTCGGCCCTTCACGGGCTGGCGAGATCGCCTTCGCCGGACATTCGCGATCTTGTCCCCGAAGATGGGCAATTCCTGGCAAAGGCCTACAGCAATCAAGATGGGGTGCGCCGCTACAAGCTGTACGTTCCCGGCGGCTGTCGCAGCCAGCCGCTGCCGCTGGTGGTCATGCTGCACGGCTGCCAACAGTCGCCCGACGATTTTGCCGCCGGCACGCGCATGAACCTGCTCGCCGAGGAATTTTGTTGCCTTGTCGCCTATCCCGAGCAGTCGGCCGCCGCCAACGTCTCCAAGTGCTGGAACTGGTTCGATCCCCAGCACCAGCGCCGCGGCGAGGGCGAGCCGGCGCTGATCGCGGGGATCACCCGCCAGATCATCGCGAGCCATCCGGTCGACATCCAGCGGATCTACATCGCCGGGCTTTCTGCCGGCGCCGCGGCCGCCGCCGCCGTCGGCAACGCCTATCCGGATCTCTACGCCGCCATCGGCGTGCATTCCGGCCTCGCCTGCGGCGCGGCCAGTGATCTTCCCTCCGCGTTCGCCGCCATGCGTCAGGGCGCCGGCGGTCCGGCCCGCGCCTTGCGGACCGGCGATCCGGGGAGGATCGTGCCGACGATCGTGTTTCATGGAAGCCTCGACACCACCGTGCATCCGCGCAACGGCGACCAGGTCATCGCCCAGTCACGGTCGACAACGGACGACCTGCAGACCAGCATGGAGCGTGGCCAGGTCCCCGGCGGACATGCCTACCGGCGCACGTTGCATGCCGACGCCAGCGGGCGGGTGGTGCTCGAGCAATGGGACGTCGACGGAGGCGGTCATGCCTGGTCGGGAGGCAGTCCTGCCGGCTCCTTCACGGATCCGCGAGGGCCCGATGCGTCGCGCCGGATGCTGCGCTTCTTCCTCGATCACCGGCACCCCGCTCCGGGTGACTAATACAAGCGGTCGCTCCGTACCGCGATCGACGGCAAGACGTCCGCCAGCCCAGCGCTCTTGACGAGAGAATAATAAGTGTATATACACATACATCATGACCGGCGAACCTGATCTTCTCCAATGCAGGGACTGCCTGTGCCTCGCCTCCCGGCGGGCCGCGCGGGCTCTCACGCGCGCCTTCGATCGCCAGCTGCGGCCGCACGGCATCCGCACCACGCAATTCTCGGCCCTGACCATGCTGCTCCTGCGCGGGCCGCTGACCATCGGGGAGCTCGCCGAATCCCTCGGTGTCGAGCGCACGACGCTCACCCGCAATCTGGCGCTCCTCGAGAAAAAAGGCTGGGTCGACATCCGCGCCGGCGACGACGCGCGCTCGCGGGTGGTCGCGGCGACGAAAAAAGGGCGTGCGACGGTGAACGCGGCGCTGCCGGCCTGGCGCAAGGCACAGCAAGCCGCCGCGGCGGCGATCGGCCGCGATGGGGTCGACGCGCTGCGCGCCCTGGCGCGCGGCATGTAGCGCCACTCAACGATTTCCAGGGCACATCCCGATCAAACCTGATCGGCGCGTGCCCTAGTGCGGCGAATTTGGGTTTGGTTCGGGGCATGGGACACTTGCCGGCCGCGAGCGGTTCGCGGCCAGATACGTGTACATACACAGAAAGGAGCGCGTCATGCTTGACCTGATCGGGGCTATCGTCCTTGCCGCAGTCGCTTTCCTCAACGTGAACGCCTTCAGCGCCGCGATGCCGGTATCGGCCGCGGCTCGCCTCGCCCTATCGGCCACCGCCGGCGCATGGACCGGCCTCGCCGCCGCGGTCGCGGCCGGCGGCGTGCTCGCGGACACGAGCACTCCGTTTCCCCCGATCGGGGCCTTCGTGGCACTCCCGCTCGTGGCGGCGGCCGGAGCCGCGCTGCTCTTCCCCGCGGCACGCCGTGCGCTTCTCGCCATCCCATTGCCGACCCTGGTCGGCCTCAACATCCCGCGAGTGTTCGGAGGATTTTTTGTTCTGCTCGCCTGGACAGGCCGGCTGGGCGGACCGTTTCCTCAGTCGGCGGGCTGGGGCGACGTGATCACTGGCGTGCTGGCAATCGCGGTCATGCGGCTTGCCGCCCAAGGCCGCGCCGATCGCGCGGTCTGGATGTGGAACGCGTTCGGCGTCCTCGACCTTGTCGCCGCGATCACGCTCGGCGTCGTCTCGGCGAACGGCTCGCCGCTGCAGCTCATCCAGGCCGGCCCCGGATCGGCCGCCGTGCAGGTCCTGCCGTGGTCGCTCATTCCGACCGTGCTGGTCCCGTTCTATCTGATCACGCACGGCCTCGTGTTCGTCAAACTGCGGGCACGGCAGGCCGAAGCAGGTGCGACCGCGCATGCGTGACGCCCTGGGTCGCGTCGGCGCTGCGGCGAATGCTTAGCGCGACGAGACAGGCGCCGATCCAATCGGCGCCTATTGCTTCACCAGCAACAGCGGCTGGCGCCCCTCCGGGATGCGGCGCCAGGTCGTGGGATCGCCTTCCTCGAGCCGCCAGCTGTCGCCGCGCGCCGACACCAGCAGCAGCTGGCCGTGGTCCATCCGCCACAGTTTCGGGCCGAAGCCGGTGATCAGCGCGTCGCAGCCGGGCTTGAGCTTGATGGCAAAACCGTCGGTCGACGCCGCCTCGTTCATCAGGGTGATCTGGCAGATCGGCTTGCCGTTGCCGCGCGCAAAAGCCCAGTCGCCGAACATCTGGTCGGCGGTGCGCTCGCGGCCCTCGAGCGCGGCCACGGCTTGCAGGAAATACAGCGCATCGCTGCCGCGCGCCAACTCGAAGAGCCCGCTCTCCACCTCGTCGAACGTGAGCAGGGCCTTGCCCTTGGCATCGAGCAGCTGCAGCGCATCGTCCTTGCCGCGGGTCCAGGCGGCCGCCTCGCGGATCGTCGGAAAGGCCGGGCAGCCCTTGTCGAGGTCAAGCGCCCGGCCCGGCCCGGCGCCGTCGAGCTTGAACGTGATGACGCAGGTCTTGTCGCGCTCGGCATTGGACATTTCCCAGCCGCCCACCATGGCCTTGACCGAGTTGCTCGGCGGCGGAAGGGTTTGCGCGCGCGCCGCATGCCATGGCGCAAGGCCCAGCGTCAGCATTACGATAAGGACGACGAGCCGCTGCATCGATTGCTCCACGGACCTCAATCGGATCAGTACCCGGCAACCAGGACCGCGACAGGACCAGTCATTCGTGGTCGGATCGTGGCCGCTGCCGACCGGCCGAGCCCGGCTAGCCGCCTGCAGGTCCGGTGACCGGCGGATAGGGCGTTTCTGGCACCGGGGTCAATGGCGGCTTGCCTGCCGCCCAGGCCACCAGATTGTCGACCACCAATTGCCCCATGGCGCTGCGCGTGTACTCCGAGGCAGAGCCGACATGCGGAAGCAGCGTGACGTGGTCCATGGCGAGAAGCTCTTCCGGCACGTCGGGCTCGTGGGCGTAGACGTCGAGGCCGGCGGACAGGATCTTTCCGCTCTTCAAGGCCTCGATCAGCGCCGCGTCGTCGACCGTCGAGCCGCGCGACATGTTGATCAGAATGCCGCTTGGCCCCAGCGCCTCGAGCACGGCGGCGTTGATCATCGCCCTGGTGCCGGCACCGCCCGGCGTCACCACCATCAGGATGTCGACGTCGCGCGCCATGTCGACGAGGCTCTTGTAATACCGGTAGCTGACGCCCGCCTGGGGATTGCGGCCATGATAGGCCACCGGCACGCCGAAACCCTCGAGCCGGCGGGCGATCGCCTTGCCGATGCGGCCGAGCCCGATGATGCCGACCGTGCGATCGCGCAGCGTCGCCCTGGTGAGGGGAAATTCCCCCTCCCGCCATTTCCCGGCGCGCAGGTAGCGCTCGGCCTGGGACAGCTGGCGCACCGTGCACAGCAGAAGTCCGAGCGCGGTGTCCGCCACCTCCTCGGTCAGCACGTCGGGCGTGTTGGTGACCACGATGCCGTGCTGGCCGGCCCATTTGGCGTCGACATGATCGTAGCCGACCCCGAAGCTCGAGATGAACTCGAGGTTCGGCAGCTTGTGCATGAGGTCGGGGAAAACCTTCTGATGGGTGCTGCCGCCGGCGACGATCGCGCGCAGGCTCGGCGCCAGCCGGGAGACCAACGCATCACGGTCCGCCGCCTCCCAGTACTTGTGCAGGTTGAAGTCTTTCTCGACCCCCTCGACGATCAGCGGCATCAACGGCTCGATCATCAGCACGTCGATCTTCTTGCCGGCCATCGGCCCTCTCCATGGATCATGGCCGGCGCAGCCCGGACGAGCGTCGCGGCAGAACGTTTCGGCGCACACTCTCGATATCGGCCCGATGAAGTCAATGGGGGGCGGCCGGAATGAATGCCGGCCGCTGCCCAATCAATGGCATCGCGGCGCTGCCTGATCCGCTTCGGTCATCCCGAAAGGGTGCGGTGCGCGATGCGGGGGCAGGTCGCCTGGCCGCACGCCGCGGCCTCTCCCTCGCGGCACGCCAAGGCACGATGGTGCGGCAAAGGTCCGGCTTGATTTCCCTCGCAGCGCTGAAACATGATCCGGACGCCAGCGGCCGGCGCGACCGCAGGCGCGGTATCGTTCGCCTTCCGGGACAAAGACCGCTAAGAAGCGGCGATCAATCGGGGCGACGACCCCTGCAGGGAGGAACGGCATGGCGACGGTCCTGATCCGCGACGTCAGGAAGGCTTTCGGCACCACCCACGTCATCCACGGCGTCGACATCTCGATCGCCGACGGAGAGTTCGTCGTGCTGGTGGGGCCTTCCGGCTGCGGAAAGTCGACCCTGCTGCGGATGATCGCGGGGCTGGAGAACATCACGTCGGGCGAGATCAGGATCGGCGACCGCGTGGTCAACAACGTGCCGCCGAAAGAGCGCGACATCGCGATGGTATTCCAGAACTACGCGCTCTATCCGCATATGACGGTTGCGGCCAATATGGCATTCTCTCTCAAATTGCGGGGGGCGCGCAGGGAGGAGATCGGCACCCGGGTCAATCGCGCGGCGGAAATTCTTGGGCTGATGCCGCTGCTCGAGCGCTATCCCCGCCAGCTGTCGGGCGGCCAGCGCCAGCGCGTCGCCATGGGCCGGGCGATCGTGCGCGATCCGCAGGTTTTCCTGTTCGACGAGCCGCTGTCGAACCTCGACGCCAAGCTGCGCGTGCAGATGCGCACCGAGATCAAGGAGCTGCATCAGCGGCTCAAAACCACCACCGTCTACGTCACCCACGACCAGATCGAGGCGATGACCATGGCGGACAAGATCGTGGTGATGCACGAGGGCATCGTCGAGCAGATCGGCGCGCCGCTCGATCTCTACGACCGTCCGGACAACCTTTTCGTCGCCGGCTTCATCGGCTCGCCGGCGATGAACTGCCTCAAGGGGGCGCTCAAGCTCAACGGCAAGGCCGAGTTCGAGGGGCCGGCCGGCGTCCGCCTGCCGGTCGCCACGGCGCCGGCCGGATCCGACGGCCGCCCGGTCGTCTACGGGGTGCGCCCGGAGCATTTCGTCATCGCGCCCGACGGCGCGGAAGCCGTGGTGCAGGTGGTCGAGCCGACCGGCTCGGAGATCCAGGTCGTGGCCAAGATGGGCGGCGCGGACATCATCGCGGTATTCCGCGAACGCCACCGCTTCCAGCCCGGGGAGAAGATCCGGCTCAAACCGGATGCCAGCCTCGTGCATCTGTTCGACGGCCCGACCGGCAAACGACTGAACGCCTGAAATTTTTCAAGAAACCAGGAGGAATCGCGCATGAACGACTTCACCCGCCGCACCCTGATCAAGGGCGGCACCGCGCTCGCCGCGACCGGCGCTTTCGCCAGCCCGGCCTTTCTCGAATGGGCGAGGGCCTGGGCGCAGGCCTCGCCGTGGAAGGCCGAGCCCAGCGCCAAGCTCACCGTGATGCGCTGGAAGCGCTTCGTCGAAGCCGAGGACCAGGCGTTCAACGCCATGGTCGCCGCCTTCAAGCAGGCGACCGGCACCGAGATGAACGTGTTCAGCGAATCCTTCGAGGACATCCAGCCGAAAGCCTCGGTGGCAGCCAATACCGGATCGGGCCCCGACGTCGTCTGGGGGCTGCACACCTTGCCGCAGCTGTTTCCCGACAAGGTCATCCCGATGAACGACGTCGCCGACTATCTCGGCAAGAAATACGGCGGCTGGACCTCGGCGGCGGAAATCACCGTCAAGCAGAAGGACAAGTGGCTGGGCATCCCGGTCGCCACCGTCGGCGGCTACATCACCTATCGCGTCGCGGCCCTGCAGAAGGCCGGCTTCAAGGAGGTGCCGCAGGACTTTCCCGGCTTCCTCGAATGCTGCAAGGCGCTCAAGAAGAACAACACGCCCGCGGGCTTCGCCCTCGGCCACGCCTCCGGCGACGCCAACGGCTGGCTGCACTGGCTGCTGTGGGCCCACGGCGCCTACCTGGTCGACAAGGACGACAAGGTCATCATCAACTCGCCGGAGACCGCCAAGGCGCTCGAATATTGCAAGGCGCTGTCCGAGACCTTCATCCCCGGTGTCGCGTCGTGGAACAATTCGTCGAACAACAAGGCGTTCCTCGCCGGCGAGCTGTACCTGACCGGCAACGGCATCTCGATCTACGTGGCCGCCAAAGACGACCCGAGCAAGAAGGAGCTCGCCGAGGACACCGACCACGCGCTGTGGCCGGTCGGACCGGTCGGCAAGCCGACCGAGCTGCAGCTCACGGTGCCGATCCTGGCCTTCCAGTTCACCAAATATCCCAACGCGGCAAAGGCCTTCATCTCCTTCATGCTGGAGGCCGACAATTTCAACAAGTGGCTGATCGGATCGCGCGGTTATCTGACTCACTGCCTCAATGCCTACGACGCCAACCCGATCTGGACCATGGACCCGAAGAACAAGGTGTTCAGCTTCGCCAGCAAGCGGGCGCTGCCGGCCTCCGGCATCGGCACGCCAGGCGAGAAGGCGGCCACCGCGATCGCCGACTTCCTGGTGGTCGACATGTTCGCCAACTACTGCACCGGACGCGAGGATCTCAAGGGCGTCATGGCGATGGCGGAGCGGCAGGCCAAGCGCATCTATCGTTGAGGTGGTCGTCATGGCCGGGCTTGTCCCGGCCATCCGCGCCTCAACGGGGCTCGCATGAAAGACGTGGATGCCCGGCACAGGGCCGGGCATGACGACGGAGAGGTTATTCGGGCCATTCGCCGAACACGACCGGGCAAGCGGCCGCGGCCATTGCCCGGTGCCGCGACGACAAGAGTACGGAGCCCGCATGGCGGACATTGCGATCAAGTCGAGCCTGGCGCCGCGGCCGATCCGCGACATCACCGCCTGGGAGCGCCTCAAGGTCAACCGCAACTGGCTCGGCTTCTGGTTCATGGTGCCGGCCGGCGCGTTCCTGATCCTGTTCCTCGCCTATCCGCTCGGCCTCGGCGTCTGGATGTCGTTCACCGATACCCGCATCGGCCGGACCGGCATCTTCATCGGGCTGGAGAACTACGAGTGGCTGAGCGACGACTCGATCTTCTGGCTCTCGGTATTCAACACGCTGCTGTACACCTCGGTCGCCAGCGTCTTCAAGTTCGCCATCGGCCTCTACCTGGCGCTGCTGCTCAACGAGCACATGCCGTTCAAGGCGATCATCCGCTCCGCCATCCTCATCCCGTTCATCGTCCCGACCGTGCTCTCCGCGCTGGCGTTCTGGTGGATCTTCGACGCGCAGTTCTCCATCGTCTCGTGGTCGCTCCGCCAGCTCGGGGTGATCTCCCACAACATCAACTTCCTCGGCGACGTCAACTGGGCGCGGTTCTCGGTGATCTTTGCCAATATCTGGCGCGGCATTCCCTTCGTCGCCATCACGCTGCTGGCCGGGCTGCAGACCGTGCAGCCCTCGCTCTACGAGGCGGCGACGATCGACGGCGCCTCGCGCTGGCAGTTGTTCCGGTACGTCACCTATCCGCTGCTCACCCCGATCATCGCCGTGGTGATGACTTTTTCCGTGCTGTTCACCTTCACGGATTTCCAGCTGATCTGGGCGATGACCCGCGGCGGGCCGGTCAACGCCACCCATCTGATGGCGACGCTGTCCTATCAGCGCGCCATCATCGCCGGCAATCTCGGCGAGGGGGCGGCGATCTCCACCGCGATGATCCCGTTCCTGCTCGCCGCCATCATGGTCTCGTGGTTCGGCCTGCAGCGGCGCAAATGGCAGCACGGTGAGAGCAATGACTGACATGGTTGCCCATCCCTCCCCTGAAAGGGGAGGGTGGCGAGCGCAGCGAGCCGGGTGGGGTGCGGGCAGCAATCGCCGAGCCTGCGGCGGTGCGGCGCCCCCACCCGACCGGCCTTCGCTTCGCTTCGGCCGGCCACCCTCCCTCTGCGGGGGAGGGACAAGGAGCGCCCCGCCATGACCGAGCTCACCGCTCCCGCGGCGCCGCGCGCGACCGCCGACCGCGACGACCACTCCGAGGGCATGAGCTACCTTGCCAACCTGCCGAAACGGCTGGTGTCGCTCTATCTGCCGCTCGGCATCATCGTCGTGGTGCTGCTGTTCCCGTTCTACTGGATGGCGCTGACCGCGATCAAGCCGGACGAGCAGCTGCTCGATCTCGACAAGTTCAATCCGTTCATCACCCTGACGCCGACGCTCAAGCACATCAACAAGCTGCTGTTCGAAAGCCATTATCCGCAATGGCTATGGAACACCATGTATGTGGCGGTGGCCTCGACGGTGCTGTCGATCGTCGCCAGCGTGCTCGCGGCTTACGCCCTGGTGCGCCTGCGCTTCCGCGGCGCCCAGTGGGTCGGCGGGGCGATCTTCCTTTCCTACCTGGTGCCGCCGTCGATCCTGTTCATACCGCTGGCCACCGTGGTCTTCCAGTATGGCCTGTTCGACACGCCGTTCGCGCTGATCCTCACCTACCCGACCATCCTGATCCCGTTCTCCACCTGGCTGCTGATGGGCTATTTCAAGACCATCCCGTTCGAGCTCGAGGAATGCGCGCTGATCGACGGCGCCAGCCGCTGGCAAATTCTTACGAAAATCATCCTGCCGCTGGCGATCCCCGGGCTGATCTCGGCCTTCATCTTCTGCTTCACGCTGTGCTGGAACGAGTTCATCTACGCGCTGACCTTCATCACCTCGGTGCAGAACAAGACCGTGCCGGTCGCGATCGTCAACGAGTTCGTCGACGGCGACATCTACCGCTGGGGCTCGCTGATGGCGGGCGCCCTGGTGGGCTCGCTGCCGCTGGTCATCCTCTATGCGTTCTTCGTCGAGCACTACGTATCGGCGCTGACCGGCGCCGTGAAGGAGTAGGTTCTATCTGCCGGGGGCACTGGCGCCGAGGAAGACGTGGTCGGTGGCCGTCGCCTTGGCATGGCAGGCGGCACAATGCTCGAGCCGCCCGGTCGCGAAGCCGCCCGACTGCGCGGCGTAAAAATACTCCCAGTCGCCGTTGGCGGGATCGTAGCCGGGCGCCCGCTTCACCATGCCGCCGACCGCCGTCATCCTGTCGTCGGCAAGCTTCTCCTTGACGATCACGGCTCCGCGCGGAAATTGCGCCGCCTTGTCCTCGATGGCCTTGCGGGCGAGCCCGTCGGCATAGAGGTTGACCGGCGTGTCGTAGTGCGGGCCGGCGCGCTGCTGCTCCGCCGCGATCACCGTCGACGAGCAGGCGAACGCGATAGGACCGGACACGTTGATCGGCACCGGCGTGAGCAGATGGAGCGATCGATAGAACGAGAACACCGATTGCTCGGTGATGACGAGCTCCTGCGCGTGAGCAGCGCTGGCAAGAATGCAAAGGCATAAACCGGCGATCCGCGACCACATGACCTATGTCCACCTGCGACTGCGCAGACCCCGCCGCTACCAGCTCACCGAGACATACTGGGTCTCCAAAAACTCCATCAGGCCCTCGTGCGCGCCCTCGCGGCCGATGCCGCTCTGCTTCATGCCGCCGAACGGCGCCGCCGGATCGGACACCAGCCCGCGGTTTAGGCCCACCATGCCGAACTCCAGGCGCTCGGAGACCCGCATGCCGCGCGCCATGTCGCGGGTGTAGACGTAGGCGACGAGCCCGTATTCCGTGTCGTTGGCCCGCCCGATCACGTCGTCGTCGCTGGAGAACGTCTGCAGCGCCGCCACCGGCCCGAAAATCTCCTCGCGCAGCATCTTGGCGCCGCCCGGCACATTGGTGAGCACGGTCGCCGGATAGAAGAAGCCTTTTCCGGTCGGCGCGGTGCCCCCGATCATCGCCTTAGCGCCCTTGCCGACCGCGTCCTCGACGAGCGCCACCACCTTGTTGCGGGTATCGGCATTGACCAGCGGGCCGACCATCACCCCGTCCTCGAGTCCGTTGCCCATCTTCAGGCCGCCCATGCGATCGCAGAGTTTCCTGGCAAACTCGTCGTGGACTTTTTCGTGCACGTAGAACCGGTTCGCCGCCGTGCACGCCTCGCCGATATTGCGCATCTTGGCGATCATCGCGCCTTCGATCGCCGCGTCGACGTCGGCATCGTCGAACACGATGAAGGGGGCGTTGCCGCCGAGCTCCATGGCCGGCTTGACGATATTGTCGGCGGCCGCGTGCAGGAGTTTTCGCCCCACCTCGGTCGAGCCGGTGAACGAGATGATGCGCACCCGCGGGTCTTTCAGCATGGCGGCGACCACGGCGCCGGAGCGGCGCGATGGGATGACGTTGACGACTCCCCCCGGCACGCCGGCCTCTTCGAGCAGCGGCATCAGCGCCAGCATGGTGAGCGGCGTCTCCGAGGCGGGTTTGAGCACCACCGGGCAGCCCGCCGCGAGCGCTGGGCCGATCTTTCGCGTCGCCATCGCGGCGGGAAAATTCCACGGCGTCACCAGAACGGCGACGCCGGCCGGCTTGTGCTGAACCAGGATGCGGGCGCCCGACGACGGCGCCCGCGACATGTCGCCGATGTTGCGCACCGCCTCCTCGGCATACCAGCGAAAGAATTCCGCCGAATAGGCCACCTCGGCGCGCGCGTCGGGCAGCGCCTTGCCGTTCTCCAGCGTGATCAGCTTGGCGAAGCGCTCGGCCTCACGGATGATCAGCTCATAGGCCTTGCGCAGGATTTCCGCGCGCTCGCGCGGCTTGCGGGCAGCCCAGCCGTCGAACGCGCCCGCCGCCGCGTCGACTGCCGCGATCCCGTCCTCGACGCTGGCGCTCGCCACCGAGGCGATCACCTCCTCGGTCGCCGGGTCGATCACGTCGAGCCGCTGCTTGTCGGAGGCCGGCCGCCACTTGCCGCCGATATAGAGGTCGGTCGGAACATTGGCCAAAAGGTTGTCGTACATGGCTGGATCCTCCGTTCGCCAGCCGCGCGGGGCGGGGCCGGCTCGATGTTCTTGCGAATGCCTGCCTATCACCCCGAGGAAATCCTCGCCATAGCGCGCGAGCTCGCCCAGATCGGGTCGTTCACCCGATCTTTACCATCCGGGCGGGTCATGACGCTACCGAGGCGCGTGACGGCTACTGTCTTAACCTGTTGTCGGAGCGCTCATGACTGGCGCTTCCCGGCTCGGCAAGACTTAGTCGCGGCCGGGACAAATCTGCCGGGTGGTTCCTCGCCGTCTCTCATCGATCCGCGGATTCATTGCGCGATTATTCGTGGCCCGAACCTTGCGAGGCCAACCAGAGAGTGACGATAGGCTGACGACATGTCCCGCGTACGTGAGCGGCGGGCAACACTTGAGGGAGCATTTCGCATGGGACTCTTGGACGCGCTGAGCACCGCCGTCTCCGGAATGGAGGCGCAGTCCACGGCGCTGCAAAACATCTCCGGCAATATTGTCAACGCCCAGACGACGGCGTTCAAGTCTACGGCGACGCGGTTCGACGATGTCATGACCGGCCAGGCCGACAGCGTGGCGGCGGTCTCGGTCGCCTCCAACAATATTCAAGGTTCGATTCAGACCTCGCCGGTCGGCACCTTCATGGCGATCACCGGGGACGGGTACTTCACGGTGCAGAAGCCGTCGGGCTTCAGCAATGGCCAGCCGGTCTTCGACGGCACCAGTCTGTATACGCGCCGCGGCGACTTTCAGCGGGACGGCAACGGATTTCTGGTCAACGGCTCGGGATACTATCTCACTGGGGCGCCGATCGATCCCGCCTCCTTCGACCCCGCCGCTGTCCCGCTGGTGAGCTTTGCAGGCGAAAATTTTCTGCAAGCCGTCGACGGGCAGGCCTTTGCCGTCACCCCCCGGTCCGGCAAAGCGCGGTCCGCCGCATCCGGCAGGGTCGTCGGCAACGCGCTCGAAGCCTCGAACACCGACGTCACCGCCGAGATCACCACGTTGCTCGCGACCCAACAAGCCTACGTGATGGATACCAAGGTCGTCACCGTCGCCAACGAAATGCTGCTGACCCTGACGAATATCACGGTGTGAGAGTTCGTTCAGTCGCCCCCCTCGGGGCGGGCCTCCATGTGCTCGTGCGGGGGCTCCTGCGAATGCCGGCGTATCGCCTCGAGGAAGATCTCGCCATAGCGCGCGAGCTTGGCCTGTCCGACTCCGTGGATGAGGCTCATCGCCGCGAGGCTCGGCGGCCTCGCCTCGGCCATCTCGATGAGCGTGCGGTCGGGGAAGATCACGTAGGCCGGAACGTTCTGCTCGCTTGCGAGCGCGAAGCGGCGTCTCTTCAGCTCGTCGAACAGTGATCGCGCGGCGGCCGACGGGGCGACGGCCGCGGGCTTGCCGCCCCGCTCTCTCCTGGTCTTGCCGGCGGGCTGCAGCTTGTCCTTGCGCAGGTCGATGCGCGTCGCGCCGCGCAGCAGCGCGCGGCCGAGATCGGTGATCTTCCAGCGCCCGTGCTCGACCTCCAGGCTGGTCGCGCCGGTCGCGTAGAGCTGGCGGAAGATCGAGCGCCACTCGACCTTGGAATGCTCCTTGCCGACCCCGAAGGTCGGAAGGTTCTGATGATTGTACTTCACGATCGCCTCGGCCGGCTCGCCGACCAGGATGTTGATCAGGTGCTCGGTGCCGAACCGCTCGCCGGTGCGCGCCATGGCGGACAGCGCCTTCTGCGCCTCGATCGTGCCGTCGATCACCTCGACGCCCTCCAGGCAAAGATCGCAGTTGCCGCAGGGCTGCGTCGTCTCGCCGAAATAGGCGAGCAAGGTCTGGCGGCGGCAGCGCGGTGCCTCGCACAGCGCCACCAGGGCGTTGAGCCGCTGCCGCTCGACGCGCTTCTGCTCGTCGGACGCCTCGCCGCCCTCGATCTGCGACCGGCGCAGCCTGATGTCGTCGAGCCCGTAGAGCGTCAGGGTGTCGGCCGGCAGGCCGTCGCGGCCGGCGCGACCGATCTCCTGGTAATAGCTCTCGATGTTCTTCGGCATGTCGGCGTGGCAGACGAAGCGCACGTCGGGCTTGTCGATCCCCATGCCGAAGGCGACGGTCGCGGTGATCACCACACCGTCCTCCTGCAGGAAACGGTCCTGATGGCGCGAGCGGTCCACCGGGTCCATGCCGGCATGGTAGGGCAGGGCATTGAAATCGTGGCCTTGCAGCAGGCTGGCCAGAGCCTCGGTCTCCTTGCGGGTCGCACAGTAGATGATCCCGCTCTCGCCGCGATGGCCTTCGAGGAAGCCCATCAGCTGGCGGCCGGATCGCGATTTCGCCTGCATGGCGAGCCGCAGGTTGGGCCGGTCGAAGCCGTGCACGAACACTTTCGGGGCGCGCGGAAAGAGCCGCTGCACGATGTCGCCGCGGGTGGCGACGTCGGCGGTCGCCGTGAATGCGACGATCTGGCCGCCGCCGAGCGCCGCATGGACTTTCCCGATCTGCAGATAGTCGGGGCGAAAGTCGTGGCCCCATTGCGAGATGCAATGGGCCTCGTCGACCGCCAGCAGCCCGACCTTGGCGGCCTTCAGCGCCGCGAGCAGGTCGGGCCGGGCGAAGCGCTCGGGCGCGACATAGACGAGGCGCAACTGTCCGCGCGCGATGTCCTCGAGGATGCGGTCGTTCTCGCTCGGGTGGTTGGAGGAGGTGAGGCTCGTGGCCGCGATGCCGAGGCTGCGGAGCTGCGTCACCTGGTTGCGCATCAGCGCGATCAGCGGCGACACCACGAGGGTGACCCCGTCTCGCATCAGGGCCGGCAGCTGGTAGCACAGCGACTTGCCGCTGCCCGTCGGCATCACCGCCAGGACGTCGCGACCCGCCAGGATGGTCGAGATGATCTCCGCCTGCCCGGGCCGGAACTCGGGAAACCCGAAGGTCGTGCGCAGGATTTTTTCGGCGTCTGCCAGGTCGGCCATTCTTCGCCTTTTCTCCGCCCCGCCGGCGCGGCGTACAGGAGCCGCAAGACCTCTTCTGCCTGCCGCAGATCGCCCATTCCCCCCTACCGCGTCTTGCGCCGAAATGCCAAGATCATCCATCCAAGCCTGGAGAGCATGTCAATGGCCCAGCAATCAGCACCGTCCGGCCCGGTCACGCCGACCGGATTGAATCATCTCGTCCTCAATGTCCGCGATCTCGAGGAGTTGCATCGGTTCTGGACCGAGATCGTCGGCTTCAAGCAGGTCGGCGAGCTCAAGGCCACCCCGGAACGGCCGAATCCGCCGCGCATGCGATTCTACAGCGGCGTCAACGACGGCAGGATGCAGCACCACGATCTCGCCCTCATGGAGAACCGCGATCTGCCGCCGCCGCCGCCCGAATGGTCGATGCAGGGCATGCCGATGGCGATCAGCCACATCGCCGTCACGCTGCCGAGCCGGGAGGCGTGGCTAGCCCAGCTCGCCTATCTGCAGTCGCGCGGGGTGAAGTTCAACCGCCGGGTCGATCACGGGATGACGCACAGCCTCTACATCAACGACCCGAACGGCTACGGCGTCGAGCTGCTCTACGAGTTGCCCCGCGAGGTGTGGGAGAACGATATCGATGCGGCGCTGAATTTCGCCGTCGCGCTGCCGACCGAGGGACCCGAGGCGCTGGCCGACCGGGCCGAGGTCCCGGTGTTCGGCGCGCCGCAGCCCGCGGCGGAATGAGGACGGGCGATGGCAAAGCGCCAGAGCGTCGACGGCGACCGGCCGCGTCATGAGAACCCGATCCCCAATGCGTGCCGGATCGGCAACCTGGTGATGTCGAGCGTCATCGGCGGCCGCAATCCGGGCACGCGGGACCTGCCGGCTTCGCTGGAGCAGGAGATCGCCAACGTGTTCGCCTATATCCGCCACGACGTCGAGGCGGCCGGCGGCAGCGTCGACGACATCATCAAGGTGACGTTCTGGATGCAGAATCCCGCCACCCAGCGCGCCGCCCTCAATGTCGAGTGGGTGAAGATGTTTCCCGACGCGGCGGCGCGCCCGGCACGGCATACCCTGCCGCTGCCGGCCGGCAGCGGCGCCAGGGTGCAGGCCGACTTCACCGCCGTCCTGGCATAGAACGGGCATGGTGATGAAGTTCGGCATCGGCCAGCCGGTCAGGCGGTTCGAGGACGCTCGCCTGCTGACCGGGAAGGGGCGCTTCCAGGACGACCTGGTGCTGCCCGGCGAGGCCCACGCGGTCTTCGTGCGCTCGCCGCATGCCCATGCGGCGATCCGTTCGATCGCCACGGCGGCGGCGTCGGCGGCGCCCGGGGTGCTCGCGGTCTATACCGGCGCGGACTACGCGGCCGACGGGCTCGGCATGCCGAAGGCCGCGATGCCACGCAAGAAGGCCGACGGCTCGCCGATGTTCGCGCCGCAGCGGCCGGCGCTGGTGATCGAGCGTGTCCGCCACGTCGGCGATCCGGTCGCGATGGTCATCGCCGAGACGCTTCATCAGGCCAAGGACGCCGCCGAGCTGGTAGCGGTCGACTACGATCCGCTGCCGGCCGTGACCTCGGTGGCGGAAGCCGCGCAACCGGGCGCGCCGCTTGTGTGGGACGACAATCCCGACAACATCTCGCACACCCACGAGCGCGGCGACCGGGCGGCGACGGAAGCGGCCTTCGCCCGCGCCGCCCACGTGGTGCGCCGCCGCTACGTGGTCACGCGCGTGCACGCCCAGTACATGGAGCCGCGCGGATCGACCGGCACCTACGACCCGGGCGAGGAGCGCTACACCCTCTACGCCGACGTCAACTATCCGCACCGCGTGCGCAACATGTTGGCCAACCAGGTGTTCCGCGTGCCCGAGAGCAAGGTCCGGGTGGTGTGCCAGGACGTCGGTGGCGGTTTCGGCGCCAAGGGCTGGCAGTATGTCGACCACCGCCTGACCCTGTGGGCGGCCAGCAAACTCGGCCGGCCGGTCAAGTGGAAATGCGAACGATCCGAGGTGCTGCTGGCCGACGAGCACGGGCGCGACAATGTCGGCGACATCGCGCTCGCGCTCGACGCGGACGGGAAATTCCTCGGCCTGCGGCTCAACATGCTGGCGAGCATCGGCGCCTACGTCGCCTCCGATCGCCAGCTGCTCACCCCGTTCGGCCAGATCGGCACGGTGACCGGCGTCTACGACATCCCGGCCGCCCATGTCAGCATCGACGCGGTGCTGTCGAACACCAGCCCGACCGCACCCTATCGGGGCGCCGGCCGCCCCGAGGCGATCTACCTGATCGAGCGGCTCATCGAGGATGCGGCGCAGGAGCTCGGCCTCGACCCGATCGCGCTCCGCCGCCGCAACATCATCCCGCCGGCGAAGCTGCCATACCGCGCGCCGCTCGGCCCGTACTACGACTGCGGCGCCTTCGAGAAGAACATGGACCTCGCCCTCGAGGCCGCCGATTACGCGGGCTTCGCCGCCCGCCGCGAGGCCTTGCGGAGCGCCGGCAAGCTGCGCGGCATCGGCTTGGCCAACGCGATCGAGCAGGCCGCCGGACCGACGCCGGAATATGCCGAGATCCGCTTCAACCCGAGCGGCACCGCGATCATGCTGATGGGCACCAAGACCCACGGCCAGGGCCACGAGACCTCGTTCAAGCAGATCCTGCACGAGAAGCTCGGCATCGCGCCCGGAGAGGTCCAGTTCATCGACGGCGACACCGACCGGGTCGCCTTCGGCATGGGTTCCAACGGCTCGCGCTCGATGGTCACCGGCGGCAGCGCGCTCACCCTCGCGGCGGAGAAGATCATCCTCAAAGGCAAGCGGCTTGCCGCCCACCTGCTCGAAGCGTCCGAGGGCGACATCGCGTTCGCCGACGCCGCCTTCACGGTGGTCGGCACCGACCGCAAGCTGACCCTGAAGCAGGTGGCGATGGCGGCGTTCCAGCCCGCCCGGCTGCCGCCCGGGATCGAGCCCGGCCTCTACGAGAACGCCACCTATGCGCCGAAGCAGGACACCTTTCCCAACGGCTGCCACGTGTGCGAGGTCGAGGTCGATCCGGAGACCGGCGCGGTCGCGCTGGTTTCCTATCTGGTGGTTGACGACGTCGGGACCGTGATCAATCCGCTCACGCTGGCGGGCCAGATCCACGGCGGGGTCGCGCAGGGCGTCGGCCAGGTCCTGATGGAGCAGGTCTTCTACGAGCCCGGCTCCGGGCAGTTGTTGAACGCGAGCTTCATGGACTATTGCATGCCGCGCGCCGACACGATGTGCAACATCCGGATCATCGGCAACCCGGTGCCGACCGCGGGCAATCCGCTCGGCGCCAAGGGCGCGGGCGAAGCCGGGTGCGTCGGCGCGCTTCCCGCCGTGATGATCGCCATCATGAATGCGCTTGGTGAGCGCGGGGTGCAGGCGCTCGACATGCCGGCGACCCCCGAGCGCATCTGGCAGGCCATCCAGGCCGCGGCTGAGGGGAGATGACCATGGAATTGTCCGCCAAGACCCGTGAGGCGCTCCTGCGCGTCGGGACCTCGACGCTGACCAGCGCGCTCCTCCGCCGCGGTTTTCGCAACATCTTCATGCAGGAGGTGGGTCCGCTGCGCGCCGACCAGCCGCGCATGGTCGGCGTCGCCTTCACGATGCGCTTCATCCCGGCGCGCGAGGACAAGAGCGGGCCGAACGCGCCGGGGCGCGGGCAGACCCAGGTGCAGGCCATGGAGCAGTGCCCGCCCGGCGGCGTGCTGGTCGTCAACTCGCGCGGCGACGCGCGTGCCGCCTCCGCGGGCGATCTCTATGTCGGCCGGTTGAAGGCGCGCGGCTGCGCCGGCATCGTCACCGACGGCGGCTTGCGGGATTCCGAAGGCATTCTTCGCACCGGGCTGCCGGCTTATCACCGCCGGCCGACCTCGCCGCCGAGCCCGATCGTGCATCATCCGGTCGACCTCAACCTGCCGATCGGATGCGGCGGAGTCGCGGTCTATCCGGGCGATGTCATCGTCGGCGATTGCGATGGCGTCGTGGTGATCCCCGCCGATATCGCCGATGCGGTCGCCGAGGAGACGCTTGCCACCACGCTCTACGAGGAGTTCGCCGAGGAGGAGGTGGCGCGTGGGCGCCCGCTGCCCGGGCTCTTTCCGGCGATCGGCGACGAGGCCAGGCGCGACTTCGAGGAATGGAAGAAGCGCCGTAGTTTGTAGATGGGTTGAGCGCTCTTCGCGCGAAACCCATCAACGATGATGCGGCTTGCACGGTTGCTGATGGGTTTCGCTGTCGCTCAACCCATCCTACAGGCGGCAGTTCATGACGAACGCTTGCGCCGCTCTGCCGCCACCCTCTGCTCGCGGTAGAGGATGAAGAGCCCGGACGACACCACGATCGCGCCGCCGATCAGGGTCCAGCGGTCGGGGACATCGCCGAACACCAGATAGCCGAAGGCGATCGACCAGACGAGCTGGGTGTAGATGAAGGGCGAGAGCATCATCGGCGGAGCGAGCCGGATCGCCAGGATCAGCAGGTAGTGGCCGAAGCCGCCGAACAGGCCGACCAGGATCATCAGGAAGGCGACCAGCGGATCGGCCGGCGCGGTCCACACGAAGGGAAGGACCGGCAGCAGGGCGAGCGCGCCGACCAGGTTCGAGTAGAACAGGGTGGTCTGGGTCGAATCGGTGCGCGCCAGCAGCCGGGTGGAGATGTTGTAGAACGCATAGAGGATCGCGCCGACCACCGAGAGCAGCGCCGCGGGATGGATGCCGCCGAGGCCCGGTCGCAGCACCACCATCACCCCGAGAAAGCCGACGCCGATCGCGGTCCAGCGCCGCCAGCCGACCCACTCGCCGAGGAACGGCCCGGACAGCACCGCGACGAAGAAAGGCGTCGAGAACAGAATGGTCATGTTCTGGTCGAGCCGGAGATATCTCAGCGCGACGAAGCCGAGCATGGTCGAGAACAGCAGCAGCGCTGAGCGCACGACCTGCAGGACCGGCCGGGTGGTGATCAGCAGGTCGGGGCGCGACACCGGATTGGAGACGACGAGGGCGAGCAGGAAGGCGCTGGTATAGCGCGCCCACACCACCTCCAGCGTGTCCATCCGGGTGTTGAGGTATTTGGCCGTGGTGTCGAGGCAGGAGAAGCACGCGACCGCGCCGCACATCAGCGCAATGCCGATCAGCCGCTGCCGGCGCTGCTGGGCCGCGTCGGTCAATAGGTCGCCCGTCCGCCGGAAATGTCGAACACCGCGCCGGTGGTGAACGAGCAGTCCTGCGACGCGCAGAAGGCGACAAGCGCCGCGATCTCCGCCACGTCGACGAACCGCGCACGCGGGATCTTCGCCAGCATGTAGTCGATGTGCTCCTGGGTCAGCTGGTCGAAGATCGCGGTCTTGGCCGCCGCCGGCGTGATGCAGTTGACCGAGATGTCGTGGGCCGCGAGCTCCTTGCCGAGCGATTTCGTCAGCGCGATCACGCCCGCCTTGGAGGCCGAGTAGGCCGACGCGTTGGGGTTGCCCTCCTTGCCGGCGATCGACGCGATATTGACGATCCGCCCGTAGTTCTGCGCGATCATCCCGGGGACGACGGCGTGGCAGCAGTGGAACGGCCCGTCGAGATTGACATTCATCACCTGCGCCCAGGCCTCCGGCGGATAGTCCCAGGTCCTGAGGTTGGGGCCGGCAATTCCCGCATTGTTGACCAGGATGTCGATGCGGCCGAACGCCTCCATGGTGCGGGCCACCGCAGTCTCGACCTCGGCGAGCCGGGTCACGTCGACGGCGACGGCCACGAGCCTGCCGCGCGATTCGAGCTCGCCGACCGCCCGTTGCGCCAGCGCGAGGTCGCGGTCCCAGATCGCCACCGCCGCGCCGGAGTCGAGGAACCGCTCGGCGATCGCCCGCCCGATCCCCTGCGCACCCCCCGTGACCACCGCGAAGCGGCCTGCGAGATCGATCCGGTTGCCCATGTGTCCCTCCCGTGGATTCGGGCGGGAACTTATCGAAGCCGTGCCGAGGTTACGAGTGCCCGATCGGCCGCGGCACCAAGCGGTATGGTCATCCTGCCGCTGCGGCAGCGTCCGGGCGCGCCGACCGTCGCGCCATCTCGGCATCGAGCCGCGTCGCCAGCGCGGCGCTGACCCCGGTCATCGGCAGGCGGAGCTCGGGGCTGGCGATCAGGCCGGCGCGCCACAGCCAATGCTTGATCGGCGCCGGGTTGGGCTCGGCGAACAGCAGCCGGGCGAGATCGACGAGATCTCGCCACTGGCTGAGCGCCTCGTGACGGTCCCCCGCGAGGAGCGTGTCGCGTACGTCCGCGAAGCGCCGGGTCTCCACATGGGCGGCCGCCAGGATGCCGCCGTCGGCACCGTTGCCGAGCGCCCCGTAGAACAGCGCATCCTCCCCGGTGAGCACCGCGAAATTCTCCGGCCGGGCGCGGAAGAGGTCGAAGGACTGCCGGTCGTCGGCGCAGCAGTCCTTGACGCCGACGATGTTGGCAATCCCGGCGAGGCGGATCAGCGTGTCGTTCGCCAGGTTGACGCCGGTGCGGTACGGGATGTTGTAGACCAGGATCGGCTTGTCGGTGCTTTGCGCGATCGCCGCGAAATGGCCAAACAGGCCATCCTGCGAGGGCCGGCTGTAATACGGGCAGGTGACCAGATAGCCGTCGATCGGCCAGCGGTCGGTCCGTTCCAACGAGGCCGCGAGCCGCCGCGTATCGCTGCCGCAGCGTCCGAGATAGACCGGCAGCCGGCCGCCGAACTCGGCCGCCACGACGGCGACGAGCCGCCCGGTCTCCTCCTCGTCGAGGGTCAGCGCCTCCCCGGTGGTCGCCGCCAGGACGAGCCCGTCGATCGGCTCGGCCGCGTAGTGGCGGGCGAGCCGGCCGAGCGAGCGCTCGTCGAGCCGGCCGTCGTGGAACGGCGTGACCAGCGGGAGCCAAATCCCGGAGATGGGTCGGTAGGTGAGCATGATGCGTCTCCTCTTGCATGAAGCCGGAGGAGCGGGCGCGCAACAAAAAGACCCCGTCCTGGCCGGCGGGGTCCTTGATCGGTGATGCGCGATGAAGCTCAGCGCAGGCGAACGTCCCCCGTATGGCGGGATTTTTTCGCTTTCGCTTTGGTGAGGCCGAGCTGCATATGGCGCGACTATGCGGGCGCGAACGGCTGCGTGTCAACGATGCGGTTCTGTAGTGATGTGGCCTGTGCAGGTCACATCTATCCGGGAGGTGCACCCGCCGGCTCGGTGCGAGGTTCCAGGCGTGTCAGTGACATCCCGCCACGCCAATCAGTTCTCCTGCAAGGTCGCGCTCTCGTGCCAGCGCCGCAGCACCAGATGCGACAGCAGCGTGAGCGCAAAGAAGATCACGATGCCGGCAACCGAGAGCAGCAGCAGGGCGGCGAACAGGCGCGGGATGTTGAGCCGGTAGCCGGATTCGGCGATGCGGAAGGCGAGCCCCGATCCGGCTCCGGCCGAGCCTGCCGCGAGCTCGGCGACCACGGCGCCGATCAGCGCCAGGCCGCCGGCGATCCTGAGGCCCGCCAGCATGTAGGGCAGCGCCGCGGGAAGCTTCAGATGGACGAGGATCTGCAGGCGCGAGGCGCCGTAGAGCTCGAACAGGTTGAGGAGGTTGTGGTCGACCGATTTGAGGCCCAGCGTCGTATTGGCGAGCACCGGAAAGAACGCCACGATCCAGGCGCAGGCCAGCACCGCGACAGGCTGCGGCAGATAGATCAGCAGCAGCGGCGCGACGGCGACGATCGGGGTGACCTGGAGGATCACCGCGTAGGGGTAGAGCGAATATTCCAGCATGCGCGACTGGTTGAACAGGATCGCCAGGCCGACGCCGCCGGCCACCGCGAGCGCCAGCCCCTCGAGCGTCGTCGTCAGCGTCACCATGAGGGAGGCGGCGAGCACCGGCCAGTCGGTCACCAGGGTGGCGATCACCCGTCCCGGGCCGGGCAGCACATAGGGCGGAATGTCCTTGATGCGCACCACGAGATCCCAACCGATGACGACCGCCGCGAGCATCAGCGCCGGCAACGCAATGCGCAGCGCCGGCTCGCGGCGATCCGCTCCGCCCCGACGGTCGCGTGCCGTGCCGTTCATGCGTGGCTCTCCGCCGTGGCGCCGGCCAGCGCCTCGGAGGCGAGGCGGCAATAGCCGGCATATTCGGCCGAGGTGCGAAAGCTCTCGTCGCGCGGATGCGGCGCATCGACCGCGATCTCGGCGAAAACCCTTCCGGGCCGCGGCGTCATGACGATGATGCGATTGGACAGATAGACCGACTCGAATATCGAATGAGTGACGAAGACCACGGTCTTGCCGAGCGCCTGCCACAGCTTGAGCAGGTCCTCGTTGAGGCGGAACCGGGTGATCTCGTCGAGCGCGGCGAACGGCTCGTCCATCAAGAGCAGCCGCGGGCTGGTGACCAGCGCGCGGGCGATGGACACCCGCATCTTCATGCCGCCGGAGAGCTCGCGCGGGTAGGAGCCCGCCGCATCCGCCAGGCCGACGCGGCCGAGCGCCTCGCTCACCCGCGGCGCCGCCCCGGCGCGCTCGAGCCCGGCGAGCCGCAGCGGAAGATGCACGTTGCCGAACACCGTCGCCCACGGCATCAGGGTCGGCTCCTGGAACACGAAGCCGATGGGGGCGCGGTCGCTGCCGTCCGCTGCCTGCGGCCGCCATTCGATGCGCCCGCGCGAGGGCTCGCCGAGCCCGGCAATCAGCCGCAGCGCCGTCGATTTTCCGCAGCCGGAAGGCCCGAGCAGCGACAGGAACTCGCCGTCGCGGACCTCCAGATCGAGGTCCTGCAGCGCGTTCGTCCCGTTGGCGAAGATCTTGCCGACATGGCGCAGCGCCACGATCGGCGGCGAGGATACGGACGACGCGCGTTTGGTCATGAAGGACGTCGAAGCAATCCCGGCCCCGAAAGGCGCGGCGATTGCAAAGGATGTTTGGCGCACTGAAGTGCAGCGAGTTTACCCTCCCGCCCGTTGTGTATGGACCGGGGACATGGGGGACAGCGTTCGGGGACATGGGGGACACTGGTCCAGCGATGTTGTGCTGGATGGGGGGAGCCTCGATGCCCTGGCGGGAGCTGTCGATCATGGATCAGCGGGAGGAGTTCGTGAGGCTGGCGTTGGCGCCTGGAGCGAACAAGCGCGAGCTGTGCCGACGGTTCGGCATCAGCCGCTCCAAAGGCTACAAGTGGCTGGAGCGATATGCGGCGGAAGGGCGAGACGGACTTGCCGATCGCTCGCGGCGTCCGCATCGCAGCCCGCTGCGGACAGCAGCTGCGGTGGAGGCCGAGGTTCTGCGCATCCGGGAGGACAGCAACAACGCCTGGGGCGGGCGGAAGATCGCGCAGGTCATGGCGCGCGATGGCGAGGGTGTTGTGCCGGCGGTGAGCACGATCACGGAGATTCTCCGGCGCCATGGCAAGCTCGAGGGGCGGGCGAACGAGCATCCCGGGCCGTTTCAGCGGTTTGAGCGCCAGCACCCCAACGAGCTCTGGCAGATGGACTTCAAGGGCGACTTCGCCACCGGACGCGGGCGCTGCTACCCGCTGACCGTGATCGATGATCATTCGCGTTACGCTCTCGGTGTAGAGGCGTGCGGCACGCAGCAGGATCGGACCACGCGCGACCGTTTGGCTGCGGTGTTCCGGCGCTACGGCCTGCCGGACACGATGCTGATGGACAATGGCGCGCCGTGGGGGGACTCCGGCGGCGGGCCGCTGACGTCCTTTGCGGTGTGGCTGCTGCGGCTCGGCGTGCGGGTGACCCATGGCCGGCCCTATCATCCGCAGACCCAGGGCAAGGACGAACGCTTCCACCGCACGCTCAATGCCGAGGTTCTCAACGGACGGCACTTCATCAACCTGATCGAATGCCAGCGTGCCTTCGATCGGTGGCGGCATGTCTACAACCATCAGCGGCCGCACCAGGCCCTCGATCTGGCGGTGCCGAGCGAGCGTTACCGGCCGAGCGGCCGATCCTTCCCGGAGACTTTGCCGCCGATCGAATACGGGCCCGGCGACATCGTCCGCAAGGCCGACCAGGAGGGCGACATCCGCTTCAAGACCCGTCGCATCCGCCTTGGCAAGCCGTTCCGCGGCGAGCCGATCGCGCTGCGTCCCACGGCCGAGGACGGGGTCTTCAGCATTCATTTTTGCACCCAGCGGATCGGCACCATCGATCTCCGCGCAGTCGGCCCTTCGGCCTGTGGATTTGTGGACATCGCAAGCGCGATGCCCACAACCCCACAGGTTCAAAATCAGCAACACAGAAGCGAAACATGCATCTGAGAAGCTCAACCCGATGTGTCCCCCATGTCCCCGAACAGTGTCCCCCTTGTCGCCGGTCCATTCACGTTGGCGGGGAGGGTCGACCAACTGAGCGAAGCGAAGGCGGTCGGGGTGGGGGGGCTATTGCTTGCCGGACTCATGTCGCCCGGCATCTCAGTGCTTCGGCCGCAGCTCGAGGCCGACCTTGCGGTTGACGAACTGCGCCGTATAGGACCTTCGCCAGTCGACCTCGCTCTTGACCACACCGGCCTTCACCATCTTGTCGAAGAAGCTCTTCACCCTCGCCTCCGTCATGGCGCCGACGCCGAGCGATAGCGAATCGCCTGAGTCGACGATGCCGTGCTCCTTCATCCGCGCCACCGAGTAGGCGATCAACTCGTCGGTCATCTCCGGATTGTCCTTCTTGATCAGCGCATTCGCTGCTTTGTTGTCGCCGTAGATGTAGTTCATCCAGCCGATGATCGTGGCCTCGACGAAGCGGTGCACCAGATCGGGCTGCTTGTCCACGAGATCGCGCCGGGTCTCGATCAGGGTCGAATAGGTGTCGAAGCCGTGGTCGGCGAGCAGAAACACTTTCGGCTTGAAGCCGCCCTGCTTCTCGACCGCAAAGGGCTCCGACGTCACATAGCCCTGCATCGCGGTGCGCTTGTCGGCGAGGAATGGTTGCGGGTTGAACGTGTAGGGCCTGGTCTGCTCCTCCTTGAAGCCGTAGTCCGCCTTGAGCCACTGGAAATAGGTCGCCATGCCCTCGCTCGACACCAGCACGGTGAGCTTCTTCAGGTCGGCGAATGTCTCGATCCCCTGGTCGGGATGTGCCAGCAGGACCTGCGGATCCTTCTGGAACAGCGCCGCCACTGCGATGGTGGGAAAATTCTGCGCCACCGCGTCGAAGGATTGGAGCAGGTTGGCGCTGAGGAAGAAGTCGATCTTGCCCACGGGAAGCAGGATGCGGTTGTTGACCTGCGGGCCGCCCGGGACGATCGTGACGTCGAGCCCATGCTTGCGGTATGTCCCGTCGGCCACCGCCTGATAGAACCCGCCGTGCTCGGGCTCGGCCACCCAGTTGGTGCCGAACCGGACCTTGTCCGGCTGCTGGGCGGCGGCGCCGGAGAGCGTCAGCGCCGCCAGTCCGATGATCGCCGCCGCTTGCAACACACCTCTTGCCATGGCGCGCTCCGTCGTCGATGCCCGATTGGCCCGCAACATAAAGCATTTTCCGCCGAAGTGGACGCCGGTTCGGCGCGGGACAATGCGACAGCATGGCGAGCGCGGCGCGCTTGGCCGTTCGCGCGGCCCGGCTTGCGGGTATCGGCCGCCGGTCCTACGGTCGCGCCCGGGACGGAGGGTGCGGCGGTGCCGACGCGCGACTGGCTGGACATGACTTGGCAGGAATTCACCGCCCCCGAGCGCGAGCGGTGGATCGCGGTGCTGCCGGTCGCCGCCGTCGAGCAGCACGGGCCGCACCTGCCGGTCGGCGTCGACACCTACATCGCCGAGGCCTATCTCGACCATGTTCGCCGCCAGCTGCCGGCCAAGCTGCCGGTGACGTTTCTCCCGGTGCAGTCGATCGGCACCTCGGACGAGCATCGCGCCTATCCGGGCACGCTGACGCTGTCGCCCCGGACCATGATCGGCGCGCTCACCGACATCGGCGAGAGCGTGCACCGCGCCGGCCTGCGCAAGCTCGTCATCGTCAACAGCCACGGCGGCAACGTCGCGGTGATGAATTTGGTGGCGCTCGACCTCAGGGTCCGCTTCCGCATGCTGTGCGTCACCTGCTCGTTCTCCCACTTCGGCTATCCCGAGGGCCTGTTCGGCCCGCAAGAGCGCGCCCACGGCATCCACGGCGGCGACATCGAGACCTCGATGATGCTTGCCGCCCGCCTCGATTCGGTCCGGCTCGGCCGCATGGCCGATTTTCCCTCCGCGGCCGCCGCCATGGAGCGCGAGTTCAAATGGCTGCGTCCCGACCATCCGGTCGGCTTCGGCTGGATGACCCAGGATCTCGATCCGGAAGGCGCCGTCGGCGACGCCACCGCGGCGACCGCCGCCAAGGGCGAGGCGGCGCTGGCATTCGGGGCGCGCGCCTTCGTCGAGCTGCTCGGCGATGTCGACCGCTTCGACCCGGACCGGCTGGAGGAAGGTCCGTCCTGATCTGTGATCGCAAGCTTGTCGCGGCAGAACGACCGCGCCTTCGGCGCGAGCGTCAACCCGCCCGCGCCGTCTCCCGCGCGACGATAGCGGCCAGCGCCGAACGGAAAGCCGGAAAGTCGATCTCGTCCGGTCCGGTGATCGTCACCCCGTCCTGCCGCAGCAGAGCGAGGCAGCGCTCGTCCTCGGCCACCGCGAAGGCGCGCTGGGCCGCGGTCGCCGCGCGCGCGGCGGCAGACACGCGTTCCTGCTCCACCGGCGAGAGCGCCTCACAGCGGGCGCGGTTGACCAGAAAGAGCGCCACGCCGAGGAAGTGCGAGGTCAGGCTGACGAACCGGTGGGTGGTGTGGAGCTTGAAATTGACCAGGTTGGTCAGCGGATTCTCCTGGGCGTCGACCGTATGGCCGGCGACCGCTGCGGCCAAGTCCTTGACGTCGATCGTCATCGGCACGAAGCCCAGTGCGGCAAACACCTCCTGGTGCAGCGCGTTGTCGAGGGTGCGCAGCTTCATGCCGCGACAATCCGCGGGCGTGCGGATCGCGCGCAGCCGGTTGGAGACGTGGCGGAAGCCGTTGTCCCAGAAGCCGAGCACCCGATACCCACTGGCCGCCGCGACTGTGGATGCCAGCCTGTCCCCGGTGGCCCCATCGAGCCGTGCATAGGTTTCGGCCCGGTCGGTGGCGGAGAACGGGATATCGAACAGGCCGAGTGCCGGAATTTTTCCCGCCAGATAGCTCGAGGCGAAATAGCAGCCGTCGATCTCCCCCGTCTCGACTTCCCCCAGGAGCGCCGCCGCCGGCCGGCCGGTCTGGGTGATGTCGGGGACGATCTCGACGGCGATGTCCGGCGCCAGGGCATCGGCGAAGCGCCGCAACCCGCGTGTGTGGACGGAAGCCTCGCCCTGGTAGCCGGCGAAACGGAGGGTGGTCACCTTGTCCAAGCCTCGGGCCGCGCCCTACTGGGCGAACCTCTCGATGAACCACTTCAGCAGCTTGATCCATACCTCGTCCTTGCCGACCGCGTCCTCGATGCCGTGCTCGAGATTGGGATTGTCGTTGACCTCCATCACCACCAGGCCGTCGTTGGTCTGCTTGATGTCGACGCCATAAAACCCTTCGCCGATCGGCTTGGCGGCGCGCACCGCGATGTCGATGATCTCGCGCGGCGCCTGGTCGAGATCGAAGGTGCGGAAACCGCCTTCCCGCGACGATCCGTCGGCGCGGTGCTTGACGATCTGCCAGTGCCCGCGCGCCATGCGGTACTGGCAGACGAACAGCGGCTCGCCCGAGAGCACGCCGACCCGCCAGTCGAATTCGGTCGGCAGGAATTTCTGCGCCAGCAGCAGGTCGGTCTCCTCGAACAGCTCGTCGGCGATCCGCTTGAACTCGTCGGCCGAGTTGACCTTGTGGACGCCGCGGGAGAAGGACCCATCGGGGATTTTTACCACCAACGGCAGGCCGAGCTCGTCCATCGCTCTCGGCAGGTCGGAGTTCTCCGCCAGCAGCACGGTCTGCGGCATCGCCACCTGGTTGGAGCCGAGCAGCTCCATGAGATAGACCTTGTTGGTGCAGCGGATCATCGACATCGGGTCGTCGATGACCGGCATGCCTTCCTGCCAGGCGCGCCGCGCGAAACGGTAGGTGTGGTTGTCGATCGAGGTCGTCTCGCGGATGAACAGGCCGTCGTACTCGGCGAGCTCGGAGAGCTGCCGCCGCGACACCGGCTCGACGTCGACCGAGAGCTTTTCGGCGATCCGGGCGAAATGCTTGATCGAGGCGACCGAGGAGGGCGGCATCTTCTCGTTGGGGTCGAGCAGCACCGCCAGATCGTACTTGGCGACCGAGCGGGTCTTCGGGTCGCGCCATTCGCGTTTGGTGTGCTGGTGCAGCGACTCGCGCAGGAACGAGCCCTCGCCGTTCTCCAGCCGGGTGATGGTGCGCGGCCGGATGCGGTCGATCGACAGCCAGGTGCCGGGCGCCACCGTGATCTCCAGCGCCGGGCAGCGGTACCAGTCGAACAACAGCCGCCCGAACGCCTCGAACCGCGGGTCGCGGGAGATGCCGAAGCAGACCATCAGCTTGAACTCGGCTTCCGGCTGGAAATCGGCCTTGCGGGCGCAGCGGTTGAGCTCGTCCTCAAGCTCGGGCAGCGCGTGCTCGTAGAGCTTGGCCTCGCGCAGGTCGAGCATGGTGTCGACCGTCGGCACCACCCGGTGGCCGCGCGCCTCGGCGAGCAGCGAGGCGTAATAGCCCTTCGACTGGTAGGCGTAGGATCGCGCCAGGTTGATCAGCTTCGGCCGGCCGATGTCGAACAGCTTCGGCCGCGCCAGGTACTCGCTGGTGGTGATCACCTTGTGCGGGGTTTCCGCATTGGGGAAGTCCTTGGGCTGGTCGACCAGAATGACCCAGCCGGTCATCGGGGAGGTCCTTTCCGAATGAGGATCGCGGCGGCGAGGTGATCGCGGCCGACCCGGGCGGCGCGCCGGAGCGTTATCCACGGAATTGCGTAGGTCTGCGGCGCCGCGGCCTTGCCGTCGGTGTCGCGGACCGCCGCCGGATCGTGCACGAGCACCCGCCCGCCCTCGTGGCCGAAGGCGAAAATCCAGTGCGGAACGCGTCTGCGCACCATGTGATAGCCGGAAACCAGGACGATGGCGACGGCACCTCGATCCAACGCGCTCATGAGAACCGATTCGCCGAGCGGAGCAAGATGGGTCGTGATCCCGGCCTCCTCCGCCTCACGGACGAATTCCGCCTGGGTCAGCCGCATCACCCGCCGCTGCGCCTCGGAGCGCACCGTGTCGAGGAAGTAGGGACCGGGGCGGCTCACGTGGACTTCCGGCACCAGGCCGCGCCGCCGCAGCGCCAGCGCCAGGCCAAAAGGCTCGCAGCCGCCCGGGCCGGTGCCCATGATGATCGTCGTGGCTTCGCGCCACAGCTTGAACTCCAGGGCGGGGCTCGGCCGCAACGACGGCTCGGCCCAGCCGAGCGCCATCGTCACGCAGGCGGGGCCGCAGGTGAACTCGGTGGTCTGGTGGAAATAGGGCGGGGCCTCGGCGAGCCCGCGCAGCTGCGGGGTCAGGCGCTTCTCGAAGCGCAGCGCATGGGCGCGATCCTCGTAGTAATGGCGGTGCTGCCCGAACCGGCGATAGCCGGATTTCTCGTACCGGCTGATCGCGGCCGCATTGCGCTCGTGCACCTCGAGCCGCAGGACCGCTCGATCGCGGCGCATCGCCGCGTCCTCGGCGGCGGCGAGCAGCGTCTTGCCGAGCCCGCGCCCCGCCGCGTCCGGCGCCACCGCGATGGAATAAAGCCTGGCGACGTCGCTGCCCTCGCGAAAGAGCACGGCCGCGTAGCCCTCGATCGATCCGCCCCGCTCCGCCACGAGGAGCGCGGCCTGCGGGTTCGTCACCAGGCGGCTGAAGCTGCGGCGGGACATGCGGTCGGTCGAAAACGCCCTGTGCTCGAGGGCCACGAGCTGGTCGAGATCCGCGCGCTCCGCCGGCCGAAGGCGGACCGGCGGCGCCGGGTGTGTGACGGCAGAATGCATCCTTGCCGACTATGTGTTGGCTCCCGCGCATTCCGCAAGACATCGCCGCTGCGGATGCGCTCTTGCGCGTGAGGATATTTGTGGCGAGCGCTGCCGCCGATGGGAGCCATGCGGGTGGGACGCTGGACACCGGCTGCCTGTTACATTATTACAGTAGCGGGATCCGACAAAGCGCAAGACCGTCACGAGAGCGCCCGCCGCCATGGCCGTTCACCATCATCATTCCCATCCGGTCGGACAACGTCACCAGCCTGCGTCGGTGTCGCCCTCGATCCTCAGGATGTCGGTATGGGAGCGGCTGGCGGCCGTCGCGGTGGTGGTCCTCGCCTTGTGGGCCGCGGTGCATTGGGCGGTGTCCCGATGAGTGGAGGAGCAACGGCGGCGGCGCTGCGCTTCAACGATCTGACGCTGGGCTACGACCGCCACCCGGCGGTGCATCATCTCGACGGCGCGGTGGCCACCGGATCGCTGACCGCGATTGTCGGTCCGAACGGCGCCGGCAAGTCGACCTTGTTCAAGGGCATCGTCGGCGTGATCAAGCCGCTCGCCGGGCGGATCGACCGCAACGGCCTCGACGTGCGCCAGATCGCCTACCTGCCGCAGATCGCCGAGATCGACCGCTCGTTCCCGATCAACGTCTTCGACATGGTGTCGATGGGCCTCTGGCGGTCCTCCGGCCTGCTCGGCGGCATCGGCCGCGGGGCGCGCCAGAAGGTCGAGGGAGCGATCGCGGCGGTCGGCTTGAGCGGATTCGAGGAGCGGCCGATCTCGACGCTGTCGGGCGGCCAGATGCAGCGCACGCTGTTTGCGCGGCTGCTGCTCCAGGACGCCCGCCTGATCGTGCTCGACGAGCCGTTCACCGCGGTAGACGCCAAGACCGCCGCCGATCTGTTCGACCTGGTGCAGCGCTGGCACCGCGAGGAGCGGACCATCCTGGCGTCGCTGCACGATCTCGAGCTGGTCCGGGCGAGGTTTCCGGAAGCCTTGCTGCTGGCGCGCCAGCCGGTCGCCTGGGGCCCGACGGTCGACGTGCTCACCCCGGAGAACCTGCTGCAGGCCCGCCTCATGTGCGAGGCGTTCGACGACCACGCCGGGGAATGCGCGGCGTGATGCTTTACGACAGCCTCATCGCGCCGTTCGCCGAGTTCGAGTTCATGCGCCGGGCGCTGGTCGGCACCATGGCGCTGGCGCTGGGCGCCGGGCCGGTCGGCGTGTTTCTCATGCTCCGCCGCATGAGCCTGGTGGGCGACGCCATGGCGCACGCCATCCTGCCGGGTGCGGCGATCGGCTTCCTGCTGTCGGGCCTCGACCTCTTCGCCATGACGGCGGGCGGCCTGGTGGCCGGCTTCGTCGTGGCGATCGCGGCGGGCCTCGTCGCCCGCGCCACCGAGATCAAGGAGGACGCCTCGCTCGCGACCTTCTACCTGATGTCGCTGGCGCTCGGGGTGACCATCGTGTCGCTGAAGGGCTCCAATCTCGACCTTCTCCACGTGCTGTTCGGCACCGTGCTGGCGCTCGACGACCAGACGCTCTTCCTGATCGCCGCGATCACCACCGTGTCGCTGATCGTCATGGCGCTGATCTATCGGCCCCTGGTGCTGGAATGCGTCGATCCGGGCTTCCTGCGCTCGGTCAGCCGGGCCGGCGCGCCGGCGCATCTCGCCTTCCTGGCGCTGGTGGTGATGAACCTGGTCGGCGGTTTCCACGCGCTCGGAACTCTGCTGGCGGTCGGCATCATGGTGCTGCCGGCCGCGATCGGCCGGTTCTGGGCGCGCGACATCACCATGATGGTGGTCATCGCGGTGGCGAGCGGCAGCATCGCCGGCTATGCGGGTCTGCTGGTCTCCTACCATACGGCGGTGCCGTCGGGCCCGGCCATCATCCTGGTGGCGGCGGTGCTCTATGCCCTCTCGGTGGTGTTCGGCCGGGTCGGCGGCCTGCTGCGGCAGGCTTTTCCCGGACGCCATCTCGAAGCCTGACGCCTTGATCGGAGGCCCAGATGATCAGCAGACGCTTCATCCTGCTCGCTACGACGGCCGCTCTCGTCGCCGCCAGCTCGGCCCGTGCCGAAGAGAAGACAAAGGTGGTGGCGACGTTCTCGATCCTCGGCGATCTCGTGAAGAATGTCGGCGGGGATCGCATCGAGGTGACCACGCTGGTCGGCCCCAACGGCGACGCCCATGTCTACGAACCGTCGCCGTCCGACGCCAAGCGCCTCGCCGAGGCTAGAATCGTGTTCGTCAACGGCCTCGGGCTGGAAGGCTTCATGGCCCGGCTCATCAAGGCCTCCGGCACCAAAGCCCCGGTCGTGGTCGCCACCACGGGGGTCAAGCCGCGGCAGATGGAGCGCGAGCATGACCACACCTCGATCGATCCGCATGCCTGGCAGTCGGTCGGCAATGCGAAAATCTACGTTGCCAACATTCGCGACGCGCTGGTGAGCGGCGATCCCGCCGGCAAGGCGGTCTATGAGGCCAATGCCGCCGCCTACCTGGCGAAGCTCGACGCGCTGGACAAGGAGGTCAGGGACATCGTGGCGGGAATTCCCGCCGACCGGCGACGGATCATCTCCACCCACGATGCGTTCGGCTATTTCAGCCAGGCCTACCGGGTGGAGTTCATCGCGCCGCAGGGCGTCTCCACCGAGGCCGAGGTGTCCGCCAAGGACGTGGCGCGGATCATCAACCAGGTGAGGAAGCAGAAGATCCCCGCGGTTTTCCTGGAGAACGTCAGCGATTCGCGCCTGGTGAAGCGGATCTCCGAGGAGACCGGGGCGAAGATCGGCGGCACACTCTATTCCGACGCGCTGACCGACGAAAAGGGCGAGGCCCCCACTTACATCGACATGGTGCGGCACAATATAAGGACCCTGAGCGCGGCCCTGACCAGCTGAAGGCCGCGCAACGGAGCAAGGCATGTCGGAAAAAATTCCCGTCACGGTGCTCACCGGCTATCTCGGGGCGGGCAAGACCACGCTGCTCAACCGCATCCTGTCGGAGCCGCACGGGCAGAAATTCGCCGTGATCGTCAACGAGTTCGGCGAGATCGGCATCGACAACGAGCTCGTCGTCGGCGCCGACGAGGAAGTGTTCGAGATGAACAACGGATGCGTCTGCTGCACGGTGCGCGGCGACCTCATCCGCATCATCGACGGGCTGATGCGCCGCAAGGGAAAATTCGACGCCATCATCGTGGAGACGACCGGCCTCGCCGACCCGGCTCCGGTCGCCCAGACCTTCTTCGTCGACGAGGCGGTGGGGAAGAAGACCCGGCTCGACGCCGTCGTCACGGTGGCCGACGCCAAGTGGCTCAAGGACCGCCTGCGAGACGCGCCGGAAGCGAAGAACCAGATCGCCTTCGCCGACGTGATCCTGATCAACAAGACCGACCTGGTGGCCCCGCACGAGCTGCGCGAGATCGAGATGCGGGTGCGCGGCATCAACCCGTATGCCCGGCTGCATCGCACCGAGCGCTGCGGCATCCCGCTCGCCGAGGTGCTCGGCCGCAACGCCTTCGATCTCGACCGCATCCTCGACATCGAGCCGGCGTTCCTGGCAACCGACGAGCATGACCATGAACACGCCCATGACCACCATCACGATCACGACGACGGGCACCATCACGGCGGCCTGAAGCATTTCCACGACGAGGAGATGCAGTCGGTGGCGCTGAGGACCGACAAGCCGCTCGACGCCGACAAGTTCTTTCCCTGGGTGCAGGACCTGGTCGCCAAGGAAGGTCCGAACATCCTGCGCTCCAAGGGCATCCTGGCGTTCGCCGGCGATCCCGACCGCTTCGTGTTCCAGGGCGTGCACATGATCCTCGACGGCGACCACCAGCGGCCCTGGGGCGACGGCGAGAAGCGCGAGAGCCGGATCGTGTTCATCGGCCGCAACCTCGCCGAGGACAAGCTGCGCCAGGGTTTCGAGTTCCTGCCAGGCGTAAAGCATGTTCCGGCGAAGTGGACACCGGTTCGCCGACAAGAACATGCGCAAAGCATGAGTCTACGGCCGTTTCCGGCCGAGGCAGTTATCAGGTGCAATTCAATTCGGCCGGGAACGGCTGTAGTCACGCGGCACCGCATCCGCTAAGGCGTCAGTCATGACGACCTCCGATAGCCCATCCGTCGCCGAGCGCACCCGGCCGATTGCCGCCGGCGCGCCGGTGATCGCCGCGCATTTCCTCGGCGACACGGCCGTGCTCGTGCTGGCCGAGGAGGTGCTGCTGATGGTCCCGCCCGAGGGCGGAGAGCGGCGCGTCGCGACCCACGGCGGCGGCATCTTGTGTGCGGCCTGCGACGGCAAGCGCATCGTGACCGGCGGCGACGACGGCAAGGTGATGGCGACCGACGCGGCCGGCTCGGCGCAGATGCTCGCCGGCGACGCGAAGCGGCGCTGGATCGATCGCGTGGCGCTTGGCCCCGATGGGGCGGTCGCCTGGTCGGCGGGCAAGACCGCTTACGTGAAGACCGCCAAGGGGGAGAAGAGCCTCGACGTGCCCTCGAGCGCCGGCGGGCTCGCCTTCGCGCCGAAAGGTTTTCGCCTCGCCGTCGCCCATTACGGCGGCGTCAGCCTGTGGTTTCCCAATGCGTCGGCGCCGCCGGAGGTGCTCGACTGGAAGGGCTCGCATCTGGGCGTGACCATCAGCCCGGACGGAAGATTTTTGGTCACCACGATGCAGGAGCCGATGCTGCACGGCTGGCGCATCGCCGACCGTCTGCACATGCGCATGGCGGGCTATGCGACGAAAGTCCGCTCGCTCGACTGGAGCGCCGACGGCCGCTGGCTCGCCAGCGGCGGCTCGGAACAGCTCATCCTGTGGCCGTTCCAGACCAAGGACGGACCGATGGGCAAGACGCCGCGCATGCTGGCGCCCACCCAGTCGCGCGTGGCGGTGGTCGCCTGCCATCCGCGGCAGGAGGTGGTCGCGGTCGGCTTCGAGGACGGCCTCGTCCTGCTGGTGCGCATCGAGGACGGCGCCGAGATCGCGGCACGGCATCCCGGTCCCGGTCCGGTCTCCGCGCTCGCCTGGGACCCGGCGGGCGGCAAGCTCGCCTTCGGCACCGAGGACGGCGAGGCGGGCGTTGTGAGCTTGTAGAGGTAGAAGGGTGGGCAAATCGCCTGACGAGCTGTGCGGTCGCGCTCAGGCGGTCTGCGATTTGCCCACGCGGTCGTACGCGCCGTCTTGTTTGGAATATCGCGCGAGGGCGATACGGGATCCTCTCGCCGCGTGGGCAAAGTCGGTGCACGGCGCAGCGGCCGGCAGCAGTCTCACCGGCGATCTTGCCCACGCGTAGGCCGACCCGCGTGGGCAAATCGCCCGGCAACGCATCAGTCCTGTTCCGTCGTCAGTGCGGGCGATTTGCCCACCCTACTGGTCTGGCATCAAATCACGTACTGGCGCAGCGGGGGAAAGCCGTTGAACCCCACCGACGAGTAGCTCGCCGTATAGGCGCCGGTCGCCTCGATCAGCACCTTGTCGCCGATCGCCAGCGAGATCGGCAGCATGTAGGGCGTCCGCTCGTAGAGCACGTCGACCGAGTCGCAGGTCGGGCCGGCGATGATGCAGGGCGCCATCTGCGAGCCGTCCTTTCCGGTGCGGATCGGGTAGCGGATCATCTCGTCGGTGGTCTCGGCGAGACCGTGGAATTTGCCGATGTCGAGATAGACCCAGCGCACCGCATCGCCCGGCGACTTTCTGGAGATCAGCACCACCTCGGACTCGATGATGCCGGCATTGCCGACGAGGCCGCGGCCGGGCTCGATGATGGTCTCCGGGATCGCATTGCCGAAATGCTTGCGCAGCGCCCGAAAGATCGCCTTGCCGTAGGACTCGAGTCTTGGGGTTTTGCGCAGGTAGCGCGCCGGAAAGCCGCCGCCGAGGTTCACCATGGCGAGCGCGATGCCGCGCTCCGCGCAGCTGCGAAAGACCTGCGCGCTCGCCGCCAGCGCTCCGTCCCAGGCCTGCACGTTGTTCTGCTGCGAGCCGACATGGAACGCGATGCCGTGGGCGACGAGGCCGCTGCGGTGGGCGCGCTCGATCACGTCGACCGCCATGGCGGGGACGCAGCCGAATTTCCGCGACAGCGGCCAGTCGGCGTCGGCCTCCGCTCCGTCGCTCAGGATGCGGCAGATGATCCGGGAGCCCGGCGCCGCCCGCGCCACCTTGTCGACCTCCGCCTCGCAGTCGACCGCGAACAGGGTGACGCCGAGGGAGAACGCGGCCGCGATGTCGCTCTCCTTCTTGATCGTGTTGCCGTAGGAGATGCGGTCCGCTGAGGCGCCGGCCGCCAGCACGTCCCTTGTCTCGCTCACCGAGGCGACGTCGAACGAGGAGCCGAGGCTCGCCAGCAGCCGCAGGATGTCCGGCGCCGGATTGGCCTTCACCGCATAGAACACCTTGGAATCCGGCATCACCCGCGAGAATGCCAGGTAGTTCTCCCGCACCACGTCGAGGTCGACCACCAGGCAGGGGCCGTCGTCGGTGCGGTTCTTCAGAAACTCGCGGATGCGCTCGGTCATCGGCGGCATCTCCCCTCGGACGAACGGCGGCGTGGCGCCGGTGGTTGGCTCTGAGCGACGACAACGGCACCGCACGCGGTGCGGTTCCCGTCGGATCGCCGCCGATTGCTGCCTTGGTCCGGATGGGGAGAGCCCCGATCCGCACGCCCGGCAATGAAGGACAAGCCTCTTCGGTAACCCGGCCTCGCGACCGGTCATGACCAAAAAAGCCCGCTCCGTCGTTGCTTTAAGCCGCGTCCCCCGTTGAGGACGGGGTGCGCCGGTTCGCCTCCGGCTGCCGGTCGCGGGTGCAAGGAAGCAGGTTCTTCCTTAGGCGGCTGTCCGGCCTCTTGTCCGGATGCCCACCGACCGACACACGGCCACAGGCACGTGCGAAATTGGGCGACCAAACAAATAAGCGAATTCGCCCACCGACGCAAGCCGTTTGGCGCGGGTGTCCGCCGGTACTCGACACATTGTGCTGGACGCCCGGAGGCGCGCGGCCTTGCTCGCGTCAGGTGGTGAACGGCTCGACGCGCCGGGCGGCGCGGATGAAGCTCGCCATCACCACCATGCCGACCACGAAGAAGATCACCTGCAGCGCGTAGACGCCGTACGGACCGAGGCCGAACAGGCCGGCCAGCGCCCAGCCGCCGGCGAACGCCGCGCCGAACACTTCCGCGCCGATCAGGATCGCGGCGCTCAGCACCGTGACCACGTTGATCCAGATGATCCGCCGGCCGAGCGGCGTCTTGACGGTCCCGTTCATTGCTTCGTCCTCATTCGGGGCGCAATGTCCACCAATCCGAGCGGCCGATCAAGGCGTCCGGCCGCCGCAGACCGCGCCCTCGCTTTCGCACCGTCCGCCCTGCTATAAGGCCGCCAACTCCACCAAGCCAGTTTCCATGGACCTTTATTCAGGCGGACATCGCCGCGGCGTCGTGGCTGCTCCCCATCGGGCCGCCGTCGAGGCCGGACGCCTGGTCATGGCCGAAGGCGGCAACGCGCTCGAGGCGATGGTCGCCATGGCGGCGACCATTGCGGCCGTCTATCCGCACATGAACCACGTGGGAGGCGACGGGTTCTGGCTGGTGCGCGAGCCCTCGGGCCGTGTCATCGCCATCATGGGCGCCGGTCCCGCCGGAGCGCTGGCGCGGCGCGAGCTCTATCGCGAGCACGGCCACGACGCGATCCCGCCGCGCGGCCCTTTGGCGGCACTCACCGCTCCCGCCGCGGTGGCCGGCTGGATCGTCGCACTGGAGGCCGCCAAGGCGCGCGGCGGCCGGTTGCCGCTCGAGGTTCTGCTCGGCTCGGCGATCCGCTACGCCCATGACGGCTACGTGGTGACCCGGAGCCAGGAGCGGCTCACGACGGAAAAGCTCGCCGAGCTCGTCGACGTGCCGGGCTTCGCCGAAACATTTCTGGTGGACGGCAAGCCGCCCAAGGCCGGCGACATGCTGGCGCAGCCGGCCTTTGCCGCCACCCTCGACCACCTCGTGCATGCCGGCCTGGACGATTTCTACCGCGGGGATGTCGGCCGCGAGATCGCCGCCGATCTGGCGGCGATCGGCAGCCCGGTGACCCGCGAGGACCTCGTCGGGCTGCGCGCCGGGTTGAGCGAGCCGCTCTCGATCAGGCTGCGCTCGGCAACCGTGTTCAACACGCCGCCGCCGACGCAAGGGATCGCGTCGCTGAAGATCCTCGGCCTGTTCGATCGGCTCGACGTCAGGGAGGCCGAGGGTTTTGATCACGTCCACGGCCTCATCGAGGCGACCAAGCCGGCGCTGCGCCTGCGCGACCGTTACGTCACCGATCCCGCCCGCCTGCCGCATCCGCCGGACCGCTATCTCGAGCCCGCCTTGCTCGACGCCGAGGCCAAACGCATCAACCGCCAGTGGGCGGCGGTGTGGCCGGACCCGCGCGGCCACGGCGATACCGTGTGGATGGGCGCGGCCGACGCCTCCGGGCTGGTCGTCTCCTACATCCAGTCGCTCTACTGGGAGTTCGGCTCGGGCTGTGTGCTGCCCGGCACCGGCGTGCTGATGCAGAACCGCGGCGCCGCCTTCTCGCTCGACCGCCGTGCGCTCAATCCCTTGGAGCCCGGCCGGCGTCCGATCCACACGCTCAACCCTGCCCTGGCGACGCTCGCCGACGGGCGCATCATGGCCTACGGCAGCATGGGCGGCGACGGCCAGCCGCAGACCCAGGGCGCCGTGTTCACCCGCCACGTGCTCTATCGCCAGCCGCTGGCCGAGGCGATCGACCGGCCGCGCTGGCTGCTCGGCCGCACCTGGGGATCGCCCCACACCAATCTGCGGCTCGAGTCCCGTTTCGCCGATTCGCTGGTGGAGCGGCTGATCGCCGCACGCCACGACGTCGAGGTGTTGCGCGAGCCCTATTCGGACACGATGGGCCACGCAGGCGCCGTTGTCCTGCATCCCGGCGGCATGCTCGAGGGTGCCCACGATCCGCGCGCCGACGGCGGGGCGGCCGGCGCATGAGGCGGATCGCATGTCTATCGGAAGACCGGCATCCGCTTTTCCGGGAAATGCTCCGCAGCCTCCTTTCCGCCGCACTTCGTGATATGGTCACCGCTTCCTTGCGACCTACGTCCCGGCGAGACTTTTGATGATTCACGGCCTCATGCGCCTCGTGCTGCCCGCCCTCGCCATCCTGCTCGTCTGGTCGGCGAGCGCCAGTGCGCATCCCCACGTCTGGGTGACGATCAAGAGCGAGGTTGTCTGGGCGGCGGACGGCACCGTCACCGGTGTCCGTCACGCCTGGACGTTCGACGAGATGTTTTCCACCTTCGCGACCCAGGGGTTGGAGACCAAGCAGAAGGGCGTGTTCACCCGCGAGGATCTCAAACCCCTCGCCGAGGTCAACGTCACGTCGCTCAAGGAGTTCGACTATTTCACCAAGGCCAAGGCGAACTCCAAGAAGGTCGAGTTCAAGGATCCGGTCGACTACTGGCTCGAATACACCGAGGGTGCGCTGACCCTGCACTTCTTCCTGCCGCTCAAGTCGCCGGTCAAGGCCCAGACGCTCGCGGTCGAGATCTACGATCCGACCTGGTTCGTCGACTTTACCTTTGCCGAAAAGGATCCGGTGACGCTCGCCGGGGCGCCGGCGCAATGCAAGATCGAGGTGGCGCGGCCGAACGATTCTCCCGCCCAGGGCCAGCAGCTCGGCGAGTCATTCTTCAGCTCGCTCGCGCCCAATACCGACTATGGCGCCCAGTTCGCCAACCGGGTGGCGGTCAAATGCCAGTGAGGCGAGGAATCCCGCCCCGCGCGGTCTGGCTCGCTTTGGCGACGGTCGCGGGAGTGGTGATCGCGGCCGGCATGCTCGACGCGGCGCTGGCGCAGGGAAACCCGTTCGGGGCCGGTCCGGCGCCGAGCCGGGCGCCGGCGCCCGACGGCATCGTCGGCTGGATCCTCGCCAAGCAGTCCGAGTTCTATCGCGCCTTGTCCGGTCTGATCCGTGCGGCGAAAGCCGACGGCAGCGCGGTATTCGGCCTGCTCGGCCTGTCGTTCGCCTACGGGGTTTTTCACGCTGCCGGCCCGGGCCACGGCAAGGCGGTGATCTCGTCCTATCTGGTCGCCAACGAGGAGACCTGGCGCCGCGGCGTCGTTCTGTCGTTCGCCTCGGCGCTGCTGCAGGCGTTCGTCGCCGTTGCCCTCGTCGGCATCGCCACCGTGCTGCTCGGCGCCACCGCCAAGATGATGGGCGATACCGTGCGGGTGATCGAGACCGCGAGCTATCTGCTGATCGTCGTGGTCGGGTTGCGGCTCACCTGGGTCAAGGGCCGCGGCTTCCTCGCGGCGCTGCAGGCGGTCACGGCGTCGCCGGCCCTGGTGCCCGCCGGTCCGGCGGCGATGCTGGGCGCGCATCACCAACACGGTCACCACGACGAGACGCATGATCATCATCACGATCATGCGGGTCACGACGCCCACGATCATCATCATCACGACGGCGATGCCTGCGAGCATTGCGGCCATGCCCACGGCCCCGAGCCGGGCGAGCTCGCCGGCCCCGGCGGCTGGCAGCGCGGTCTCTCGGCCATCGTCGCGGTGGGGCTGAGGCCCTGCTCGGGCGCGATCCTGGTTCTGGTCTTCGCGTTCGCCCAGGGTCTGTTCTGGGCCGGCGTCGCCTCGACCTTCCTGATGGGGCTCGGCACCGCCATCACGGTGGCGGCGATCGCCACGCTCGCGGTCGGCTTCCGATCCGCGGCGGCAAAGCTCGCCGGGCGGCGCAGCGGCTACGGCACGCTGGCGCTCCGCGGCATCGAGGTCGGCGCCGCGCTGCTGGTGGTGGCGTTCGGCGTGCTGCTGCTGTTCGGCTACATGGCGAGCGAGCGCATGTTCGCCGTGTGAGGTTTTTCGGCTCCAGTCCGCCGACGCTGCTTCAAAAATCCTCCGGCCTCAGCTCGATCGGCATTCCGTGCGGGGTGCGGTCCGCCGCATGGTCCCAGGCATCGCGATAGCGGGCGAGCGTCTCCGGGCTCGCCACGCCTTTTGAGGCGACGAGGCGCTCCAGCGCGGCGAGCCAGTGCCGATAATAGGTTTCTCCGGTGTCGGGGTCGCCGGCCGCCTGGGCGTGGCGGATCTCCTCGGCGAGCGTCGCCGCCCATTCGCCCCAGGTGAACAGGCCGCGCTCGTGCAGCGACAGCGTCATCGCGAAGGCCTGCGCCTCCCACGGCTCGCGGAATACCGGGCCGTCGGCGTCGCGGGGAATGCCGGGCACCGCCTCGGTCAACCGGCGTGCCGAGGTATCGCTCGCTGCCATGTCAGATAGGCTCGAGATAGCTTTCCCAGGCGTCGACCGTGACCGAGCTGGTCGGGTCGCCGTCGGCGCCCCACAACTCGCGCGCTGCGAAGCGCACGGTGTAGAGCCATTGCGGGTCCTCGCGGCCGAGCGCATTGCTGTCGGGAAACACTTGGCAGCCACGCACCGCGTCGACGACGCCCGCATGGCCGCGCACGTAGCGCGGCAGGCGCGTATGGGTGGTCGGATTGAGGTTGATCGCCCGCACCCGATCGCCGACCTTGAAGCGTGCCGGCGCGGTCGCCGGCCGGTCGGTCGGCGCGCCATGGGCCAGCACTTTTGCGACCTCGGCGCCGACGAGCACGCGGCGCACCGGCTTTGCCGGATGCAGCGCCCGGCCGGCCGCGATCTCGTCGGCGCCGACGAGGCCGCGCTCGATGACCAGCCGCTCGGTGCCCGCCGCCCACAGCTCGTAATAGGTCTTCTCCAGATACTCCGCGGGCGGCCGGTCCTCCCGGGCGAACCGCGACATGTCGATGTTCCATTCGCCGCAGGCGCCCATCGCCACCGTGACCGCGAAGGCGCGGCGCTCCCAGTCGGCATGGAACACCGGCTCGTTGGGCTCCGGCTCGACCGGCCCGAAGCCGTGCATGCCGCCCATGTCGTGCGCGCCGTTCATCTCGACCGATCCTTATGGGGTTTTGGGCAGGCCGGTGCCGATCATGGAATTGCGGGTGACCAGCGTGGCGAGCTCGTCCTCGGAAAAATTCTCGGTGCCGGCGGGGCGCATCGGCACCACCAGATAGCGCAGCTCGGCGGTGGAATCCCACACCCGGATCTCGGTCGTGGCCGGAAGCTCGACGCCGAAATCGCGCAACACCCCGCGCGGGTCGATCACCGCGCGCGACCGGTAGGGCGCGGCCTTGTACCAGACCGGCGGCAGGCCGAGCACCGGCCACGGATAGCAGGAGCACAGCGTGCACACGACCATGTTGTGGGTTGTGGGCGTGTTCTCCACCGCGATCAGGTGCTTGCCCTGGCGGCCGACGAAGCCGAGCGATTCCACCGCGGCGCTGCCGTTCTCCATGAGCCGGCGTCGGTAGTCCGGGTCGGTCCACGCCTTGGCGACCACGCGGGCGCCGTTGCGCGGCCCGACCTTGGTCTCGTAGGTGTCGATCAGGATGTCGAGGGCGGCGGGATCGATGTAGCCCTTCTCGGTGAGCACCGTCTCCAGCGCCTTGACGCGAAGCTGGGCGTCGGTGAGCTCGGAGCCGTGGTCGTGATCATGGTCGTGGTCGTGGTCGTGGTCGTGCGCGTGTGCCATGCGTTCACTCTATCATATCCGCCGGCCGCGTCACGCCGGGCTCGGCTGCGCCTCGCCGCGCAACTGGGCGATATCATACAGCACCATGCCGAGGGCCATGGCGACGGCGAAAACAACGATGCGCGGGGACAGCGTCGCGAGATTGACGATGGCCGGCCCGGGGCACAGGCCGACCAGCCCCCAGCCTGCGCCGAACAGCACGGCGCCGGCCACGAGCCGGCGGTCGACTTCGGCGCGGGTCGGCCAATGGGCCTTCTCCGCGATGATCGGTCTGGTTCGGCGTCGCGCCAGGGCAAATCCCGGCGCCGAGACGGCGAGCGCGGCCGCCATCACCACGAGGAGCGTCGGATCCCAGGTGCCGAATACGTCGAGAAAGCCCAGGACCTTCGCGGGTTGGGTCATCCCCGAAATGACGAGGCCCGATCCGAAGATGACGCCGCAGATAAATGCCGAAACGATCAGTGTCATGATCTCAGGCTCCCGGACCATGCCGCACCAGCGCGACCACCAGCATCGCGGTGATCATGAAGATCACGGTCGCGGTGATCGAGCGGAGCGACAGCTGGCATGTGCCGCAGACCCCGTGACCCGACGTGCAGCCTCCGCCGAGCCTGGTGCCGAAGCCCACCAGCAATCCGCCGAGAACGATCACCGACCAGCTGCCGGGCATCAGTGGCTCGCCCGGCCCGTGGCCGAACAGCAAGAGCCCCAACGGAGCCGCGATCAGGCCCAGCAGGAAGGCCATCCGCCATCCCCGATCGGCGGATTGCCGTGCCAGCACCCCGCCCAGTATCCCGCTGATGCCGGCAATGCGGCCGTTGAGCCACATCAGCAGGGTGGCTGACAGTCCGATCATTGCGCCGCCGAGCGCGGCGGCAGTCGGATCGAATGGGGCCATGAGGCAACCTCTCTGGATTCACGAATTGATTCTCGGGTCCATTGTGCCACCTCGGTGGCAGATCCCAAGTACCTACCGCACATCCCGATCAGGTGTGATCGGGATGCGCCGTAGAATCGGCCGGAAGAGGGGACGACTGCGTCGAGGGTCAGGCTGGCGTGCGGGCGATCATCCGCTCATCGTCCCGCAGCACCACGTAGATCGCCGGGATCACCAGCACGGTGAGCAGCGTCGAGGAGGCGAGCCCGAACAGCAGCGAGATCGCCAGACCCTGGAAGATCGGGTCGAGCAGGATGGTGGCGGCACCGATCATGGCGGCGAGCGCGGTGAGCAGGATCGGCTTGAACCGCACGGCGCCGGCCTCCAGCAGGATGGCGCGCAGCGGTTTTCCCGCGCCGGCGCCGTGGCGGATGAAATCGACCAGCAGGATCGAGTTGCGCACGATGATGCCGGCGAGCGCGATGAAGCCGATCATCGAGGTCGCGGTGAACGGCGCGCCGAACAACCAGTGGCCGGTCACGATGCCAATCAGGGTAAGGGGGATCGGGGTGAGGATCACCAGCGGCAGCAGGAAGCTGCCGAACTGGGCGACCACCAGCACATAGATGGCGATGATCGCCGCGCCGAATGCCGCGCCCATGTCGCGGAACGTCACGTAGGTGACCTCCCATTCGCCGTCCCACAGCAACGACGGCTTCGACTCGTCCTCCGGCTGGCCGTGCAGCCGGATGGCGGGTTTCGGCAGGCTCCCCCAGTCGTGGGCGTCGATCCGCCGCGCAACCTCGAGCATGCCGTAGATCGGCGCCTCGAAGGCGCCCGCCAGGTCCGCCATCACCATGTCGGCGAAGCGGCCGTCGCGGCGGAAGATCGTGAGCGATCCGGCTTCCCTGGTGGCGCGCACCACGTCGCCGAGCTCGACCACGGTCTTGGCTCCCGGCAGCGTATTGGCGGCGACCGGGATCGAGGCCAGCGCCTCGGTCCAGGCGAGATCGCGCTTCGGCAGGCGGACCGAGATCTCGATCGGGTTGCGACCCTCGCCGCGGTGCGAATAGCCGACGGGAACCCCGGCGAGAATCGCCTGGATCGTGTCGTAGACGTCCTTCTGCTCCACGCCGAAGAATTCCAGCCGGTCCTGGTCGATCGCGAGCCGCAGGCGCGGCCGCGGCAGCCCGATCGAATCGTCGACGTCGACGATGTAGGGCACCGAGGCGAAGATCTTCTCGAGCTCGGCGACGACGGCGCGACGGGTCGTCGAATCCGGTCCGTAGATTTCGGCGAGCAGCGTCGCCAGCACCGGCGGCCCGGGCGGCACCTCGACGACCTTCACGACGGTACGCTCCGGCGTCTGCAGCGATTTGAGTCGGATCCTGAGGTCGAGCGCGATCTGGTGACTGCTGCGCTTGCGCGCGTGCCGCGGCGCCAGGTCGACCTGCAGCTCGCCGAGCTCGGGGGATTCGCGGGCGTAATAGTGCCGCACCAGACCGTTGAAATTGAACGGCGCCGGCGTCCCCGCATAGGTCTCGATGGCGCGTGCCTCGGGAAGTCCGCGGGCGATGTCGGCAGCCGCGAGCAGCGTGCGCTCGGTGTCCTCCAGGCTTGCCCCTTCGGGCAGGTCGACCACGACCGCGAGCTCGGACTTGTTGTCGAACGGCAAGAGCTTGACGGTCACCGATTTGGTGGCGAACAGCGTGCAGGCGAGGATCGTCGCGACGCCCACCGCGACCAGAAAAATCCAGGCCGAGCGCCGCGAGCGGATGATCGGCGCCGCGAACCGCCGGTAGATCCGCCCGAGCGGTCCTTCCGGATGATGGGCGGACGGGTGCGTGTCGGCGCCGCCTCGCGGCGCGAGGCGCACCATCAGCCAAGGCGCCACCACGACGGCGACGAAGAACGAGAACAGCATCGCCGCCGACGCATTGGCGGGAATCGGCGCCATGTAGGGCCCCATCAGCCCGGAGACGAACAGCATCGGGAGCAGCGCCGCCACCACGGTGAGGGTCGCCACGATGGTCGGATTGCCCACCTCGTCGACCGCCTCGACCGCCGCCTCGAGGCGCGACCGGCTGCCGGGCAGCGCCCAGTGCCGGGCGATGTTCTCGACGATGACGATGGCGTCGTCGACCAGGATGCCGATGGCGAAAATGAGGGCGAACAGGCTGACGCGGTTGATGGTGTAGCCCATCAGGTTCGCCGCAAACAGCGTGAGCAGGATCGTGGTCGGAATGACCACCAGCGTCACCACGGCCTCCCGCCAGCCGATCGCGAAGGCGATCAGCACGACGATCGACAGCGTCGCCAGCCCGAGATGGAACAAGAGCTCGTTGGCCTTGTCGCTGGCGGTTTCTCCGTAGTTGCGGGTGACCGTCGCGGTGACATCGGCGGGAATGAGCGGGCCTTTGAGCGCCTCGAGGCGGGCGAGCAGCTCGCCCGCCACCACCACCGCATTGGCGCCGGCGCGCTTGGCGAGCGCCACGCTCACCGCCGGGGTCCGCGTCCAGGTTCCGTCGGGCGCAGCCAAATCCATCCACGCGCGGTGCTCCACCGGGCTCGGCCCGATCTCCACCGTGGCGACGTCGCGCACATAGACCGGCCGGTTGTCGCGGGTCGTCACCAGGAGAAGCCCGATATCCGGAATGCCGGCGAGCGTCTGGCCGGCGGCGACGCTGCGGACCTGCCCGCCGTCGCGCACCGAGCCGGCGAGGAACGACCGGTTCGCATCCCGCACCTTGGCGACCAGCTGTTGCAGCGTCACGCCGTAGAGCGACAGCTTTTCGGCATCCGGCTCGACGCGGATCTGCTGCGGGCTGCCCCCCGAGATGTAGCTCAGGCCGACATTGTCGACCTTGGTCAGCTCGGCGCGCAGCTGATCGGCGAGCTGATAAAGGTCCTTGTCGGTCCAGCGCGCAGCGGCCTCCGGCCTGGGCGACAGCGTCACCACCACGATGGCGACATCGTTGATGCCGCGTCCGACGATCAGCGGCTCCGGTATGCCAATCGGGATCCGGTCGTAGTTGGCGCGGATTTTTTCATGCACCCGCAGGATGGCGTCGTCCGACCGGGTGCCGACGAGAAACCGCGCGGTCACGGTGACGCGGTCGTCCTGGGTCTGGCTGTAGACATGCTCGACGGAGTTGATCGCCTTGACGATGGCTTCGAGCGGCTTCGTCACCAATTCGACCGCGTCGGGGCCCTTCAATCCGTCGGCCCGCACCATGATGTCGACCATCGGTACGCTGATCTGCGGTTCCTCCTCGCGCGGGATGACGAGAAGCGCGATCAGGCCGACGGCGAGCGCCGTCAGCAGGAACAGCGGGGTCAAGGGCGAGCGGATGGTTGCCGCCGTCAGCCGTCCGGCGAGCCCGAGGGTCACGGCCGCACCAGCACGTCGCCGGCGCCGAGCCCCGACAGGATCTCGATGCCGTCCGGCATGTCGGGCCGCGGCATGTCGCGCCCGCGCTGGACCGGGACGTCGATCGTGCCGTGGCCGGTCCGCCGCACGGCGGCATGGTCGATGCCGAAGCGGGTGGTCAGGAATTTTGCCGGGACGATCAGGGCGGTGCGCCCGCCGGCGGAAATCCACACGCGGACCCGCGCATTGACGAAATAATCGCCGAGGCCGTCGACCGCCGCGTCGGCGACCACGCGGCCTTCCTCGATCTGCGGATAGACCAGCCTGATCGTTCCGAACCGGGGCGCCTCCTGCCCGATATCGCGTGCGTCGACGCGCACCGAATCTCCGGCCTTGAGAAAGCGCGCATGACGTTCCGGCACCCTGAGGCGCAGCACGAAATTGGCTTCCGCCACCATGGCGACCGGCTCGCCCGGCAGCACGACCGTGCCGGCCCGCACCGGGACTTTCAGGACGCGGCCGTCGGTCGGCGACAGCACGGCGCCTTCGGCGAGCTGCTGCTGAATCACCGAGCGCTCGGCGACGCGGGCGCGATGGGCGTTGGACGCCACGTTGAAAGCCGTGCGCGCCTCGTCGAGCCGGGTCTTCGGAATGATGCCTTTGGCAAAAAGGTCCTCGGCCCGGATGCGGTCGGTATCGGCCTGGGCGAGCTGGGCATCGAGCCCGGCGATCTGGGCGTCGAGCGACTTCATCTGCAGGGCGATCTTGTCGTCGCCCACGGTGGCGACGACCTGGCCCTGGACGACGCGGTCGCCCTCGCGGACCGCGAGCGCCGCCACGGTGCCGCCGATCCGGGCGCGCGCCGGCTCGACGCTGGCGCTCTCGACGGTGGCGAATACCGCCTTCTCGTCCGCCACGGTGGCGGGCGCGACCGTGAAGGTCTCTTCGGCGGCGGCGCCGTGAACCAGCGTCAGCAACCCGATCATGACGACGAGCGCGCGCACCCGTGTCCCTCCTCGGTTCCTTCCCGCCGCATGAGCCGTCCTGCTCCACCCGGGCATTGGGTTGATCTCGCCGTTCCGACCGCCGGTCATTGACTTTTGGCAATGCGTCGTTTGGCCTTTCGGGGTGTGCTGCGGCCCGATGGCGGTCCGCAATAGGTGCGGTAGAGCGTCTCGACGAGCTCGCGCGCCGGCGCGCTGGCGATCGAGTACCAGATCGTCTGGCCGTCACGCCGCGCCGCGACCAGCCCGTCCTTGCGCAGGAGCGCGAGATGCTGGGACACGGTGGAATCGCGCACGCCGAGGAAGGCGGCGAGCTCGCCGACCGGGCGCTCGCGCTCGACGAGCTGGCACACGATCGTCAGGCGGTGCGGATTGGCGAGGGCCTTGAGCAGATCGCAGGCCTCGCCCGCTGCCTGATGCATCGCTGCGGAATTCATTTTCATACTTGCATATATACGATGATACGAATATGTTGTCAACAGTCGCAGCGGGACTTTGCAACCTCTCCCGGTGCGACCGGCTCTATGTCCGCTCGCTCGGGCGGCCGGCCCAAATCCACCGTTGCCACAGGAGACCGTCCATGAATCTCGATCGCGCAGTCCTCGCCTTCGCCGGCGCTGTCGTTCTGCTGAGCCTGGCGCTCGCCTGGCTCTTCAGCCCCTGGTGGCTGCTGCTCGCTGCGTTCGCCGGGGCGAACATGATGCAGGCGAGCATCACCGGCTTCTGCCCGGCGGCCATCGTCTTCAAGAAGCTGTTCGGCTTGAAGAGCGGCTGTGCCTTCGGCTGAGCGCTTGGCGCCACCCCAAGCCGATCGCCAAGGCGGTCGATCGCGGGGCGAAATCGCCGGCGCCGGCGCCATCATTCGCGTCGACATGACCTTGGGGCAGCCGGGAATTTGCCTTGCGATCCGCGGTCGCCTGCTTGCCGGAACCCGCACGGGCCCACGGGCCAAAATTCGTCAGACCCCGGAGCTTCCCTTGCCTGCCACGCGACTTGGCCTACGGTAGGTACCGAAGAATTAGATTCGCGGTACGGTGGGGTTTCGTTGGTGAAGGAGCTCGCGATCTTCGATCCGGCGTCTGCGGTGGGCCATGATGGCTGAGGACCGCAGGGCGCTGGTGCCCGAGAAAAAGCGCAATCCCAAGCTGTCCGCCGCCGGCTCTGCTACGCGCGGCCGGAACCGCGGCCGAAGGTTTCTCCGCGAAATCGCCCTTGGGGCGATACTGACGATCGTTCCCCTGCTGCTGTCGGTGATTGTGATCCTCAGCCTCGTGGTGGCGCAGCAGCGGGCTTCCGCGCTCGACGCGCTGGCGCGCCGTGCCAAGGCGACGGCCGAGGAGGTCGACCGCATCTGGGCCGGCCACACGACGACGCTCATGAGGCTTGCGGGGTCGCCTGCATTGGCAAGGGGTGATCTTGAAGGCTTCGAAGCGGAGGCCCGGCGTGCGCGCGATCTCGAGCCGCACTGGCTCACCGTCATCGTCTCGGATCCGGCGAGCGGGCAGCAACTCCTGAACCTGATGCATCCCGACGGCGCTCTTCGGGTCTTTCCCGACCTCGCGAGCCATGCGCAGGTCGTGGCGACCCGGAAGCCGGTGGCTGTCGCCAATTCCAGCGTGGATGACCCGATCTCCGGCGGTCCGGCCTTTGCCATCCTGGTGCCCGCGGTGCGCGAGGGGGGCGTTTCCTACGTGCTCGCCGTCGCACTTCGCCGCGAAACCCTGGATCGGGCCTTGGCGACATCCGATCTGCCGCCGGGCTGGTCTGCCGCCGTGATCGACGCCAAGGGAGCGACGGCAGCATGTGTGCGATGTCCCGAGGCGACTGCCGGCGAGGCGGCGCGGGCCGCCATCTCCGAGCGGGTCGGCGGCGTCGGCGCGGCACTGCTGACGGGGCAGAACGGGAGCATCCAATCCTTCGTCGCTTTGGCGCGCGCCGACCTGTCGGGCTGGAGCGTGGCGATCGGCATGCCTATCCCCGGGCTCACCAATATCTTCCTGAAGGAGGTCTGGATCATCGCTCCGGCCGCGCTGGTGTGCGCGCTCGCGGCGCTGCTTGCCATCGCCTGGCTGGCCAAGCGCCGCCTCCTCCTGCAGCGCCTGCTCGACAAGCAGGTCGGCGAGCGGACGGCGGAGCTGCGCGCCAGCGAGCGCCGCTACGCCGCGCTTTCCAACGCGACGCACGAAGGGGTCGCGATCTACAGCCGCGGCCGCATCGTCGAGGCCAACGCGAGCTTTGCAGCAATGTTCGGCTATTCTCCCGACGAGCTTGTCCACAAGCCGCCCCTCGATCTGGCGGCGCCCGAGGCGCGCGAGGACGTCGCCGCCAGGTTCGGGCGCGAGGAGCCGTTCGAGTCGGTCGGACTTCGCAAGGATGGATCCCGGTTCCCGGTCGCGCTGCGCGCCAGGTCGATCGAGTACCAGGGCCGGTTGATGCAGGTCGGCGTCCTGCGCGATCTCACCGAGGAGAAAGCGGCCGAGGAGCGTGTTCGCGCGCTGCAGGCCGAGCTGCTGCATTTTTCGCGATTGACCGATCTGGCGCAGCTCGCCGCCGCGCTGGCGCACGAGCTCAATCAGCCGCTCGCCGCGGTCGCGCTCTACGTGAGCGCATGCCGAAGGCTCATCGATTCCAGCAAGTTCGCCATGCCTGATCTGGGCAAGGTCCGCAGGGCCATGGAGCTGGCTGGCGATCAGGCACTGCGCGCCGGCGAGATCATCAACCGGGTGCGCAGGCTGATGGCCAAGGGCGAGGTGGAACGCCGGATCGAGAATGCCGCCGAGATCCTGCAGGAAGCCGCGGCTCTGGCGCTGGCGACCGCCGCCAGCAGGGGCGTGATCGTCCGCCTGTCGTTCGAGACGTCCGCGAAAATCCTCGTCGACAAGATCCAGATCCAGCAGGTCCTGATCAATCTCGTGCGCAATGCGGTCGAGGCGATGGAGGAATCTCCGCGCAAGGTCATCGAGATCCGCGTGGCCGAGACGAGCGGGAGCGTCGAGACCAGCGTGAGCGACACCGGGATCGGCCTGCCTACGGAGCTGGCGGACCGGCTGTTCGAGCCGTTCTCCTCGACGAAGAGCCACGGCATGGGCATCGGCCTGCACCTCTGCCGCAACATCGTCGCGGCTCATGACGGGCAGATCTGGGCCGAGCCCCGCACCGGCGGCGGCAGCGTCTTTCGTTTCACGATCCCGATCGTGGATCCCATCCTGCGTGCCGATCCCGCCGAGGAGCCAAGGGCGGTCGCCGCGCGGTGAGACAAAGGGACGCCGAGCCCGCCTTGCATGATCGGCGAGGGGCGCTCGCGGGGGCGGGTCAGGCGGGCAGTGCGGCGGGCGCCCGTGCGGCATCGGCCCCATCGGCTTCGAGCCGGCCGTCGCGGAGCATGAAGATCCGGTCGAAACGGTCGAAGATCTTGTCGTCGTGGGTGACCGCGATGATCGCCGCCTGCTGGTCGACCGCGACCTTGCGCAACAGGTCCATGACGATGCCGCTGCGGTGCGAATCGAGTGCCGCGGTCGGCTCGTCCGCCAGGATGATGCGCGGGCGGTTGGCGAGGGCCCGGGCGATCGCCACGCGCTGGGCTTCCCCGCCGGAGAGACTTGCGGGCATCGCCCTCTTGCGGTGCCCGACCTCGAGATAGTCGAGCAGTTCCGCCGCCCGGACCCGCGCTGCCCCGGTGCTGAATCCTGCCAGGTCGAGCACGACCGCGACGTTGTCGGAGCTGTCGAGGAACGGCAGCAGATTGTGGAACTGGAAGATGAAGCCGACCTTCTCCAGCCGCAGCCGGCGCAGGTCGGATCGCAGCCAGCGGCCGTCGTAGACCACCTCGCCGTCGAGGGTGAGCCGTCCGCTGCTCGGCTCGACGATGCAGCCGATCATGTTGAGCAGCGTGGTCTTTCCGGACCCGCTCGGGCCGAGCAGGGCGACGACCTCGCCCGGATGGACCGCGAGGGTGACCTCGCGCACCGCGTCGACCCGGGTGTCGCCGTCGCCGAAATGCTTGGAGACGTGCTCGACCCGCACCAGCGGCACTTGCCCATTGGTCAAGCCGATCATCTCATCCTGCCAGCGCGGTCGCGGGATCCGTCTTGACCGCCAGACGGACGCCGAGAACGCTCGCGACCAGGCAGACCACGATCGTCACGACGAACAGGGCCGCGACGATGTCGGGCACCAGCACCACCCGCCGGGGAAAATAGTCCTTGAGCTCCACCACCAGCGCCAAGCCGACCAGATAGCCGCCGATCCCCATGGCCAGCGATTGCTGGACGATGAGGCCGACGATCGTCCGATCCGGCGCGCCGATCAGCTTCAGCGTCGCGATCGATCGAATCTTGTCCATGGTGAGCGTATAGACGATGAGGGCAAGGATCACTCCCGATACCGACACCAGCAGGACCGTGAACATCTTGATCTGCTGCTTGTTCTTCTCGATGACGAACATGGTGAGGGCCTCCTGTTGCGCCTGGGTCAAGGCGCTCAGGTGCTTCCACCGCCCGATCGCCGCCACGACCTCCTCGACGGGCACCATTGGCGACACCGTGGCGACGACCGCATTGACGATATCCGAGCCCGCACGTGGCCCCCCGCGCACCGCCTCGCGCCGCTCGATCGGCGGGGCTAGCTCGAACTGCAGGTTCTGCGCGTCGCGCAGCGTGACGTAGGCGGCCGCATCCCCGGCCCCGGTGATCTCGTCTTTTGTCAGACCGACGACCGTGAACGTGTGGCCGCGCGTGCCCAGCGGGACCTCCTGGCCGAGGCGGAGGCCGGTCGAGCGATCCACGATGATCTCGTAATGACTGCGCATGATCTGACGCCCGGCGACGAGCTTGCGCGGCCCGCCGGGCCGGTCGAGCTCGAAGCCTGTCAGGAAGAGGCGCAGCGGGACGCCGCCGACCTGCGTCTGCACCGACTGATAGGTGACGGAACCGGCGCGGGCGACGCCATAGACCCGCGCGATCATCGCCCTGCTGTCGCTGGAGATGCGGGAGCCGGCGGCGAACGGACCGTTGGTGCCGGCTTCCACCACCCACAGATCCGGATTGGCGGCGCGGGCCTGCCGGAGCGCGTCGTCGACGAAGCCCTGGTAGATGCCGGTCATCGTGATCACGATCCCGAGCAGGACGCTGAGCGCCGCGCAGGTCAGAACGAATCTCAGCGGCTTGTGCCGGATGTCGCGATAGGCGAGATTCATCGCCGCGGGCCTTCGACCATCGTCGCCGCGCGCCCGGCCCGCAGGCCGCTGCGCAGGACGCTGACGACGGCGGCCGCCTGCGGGAGGCCGGTGACCTCGCGCCGGCCGTCAAGCAGCCGGTGGCCGAAGCCCGCCTCGACCTGCGCCAGATGACCGTCCTTGACGATCCACACGGTTCCACGGTTGGGATTCAGCGCGACGCCAGCGGATTCCGGCACCAGCACGGCTTCGGTCAACCGCACCGTCGTGATGGTGACCTCCGCCTGCTCGCCGAGATGGAAGTCGTCGGGAATGCGGTCGAACGCGATCTGCACCCGGCGCTCCTCGTTGACGCGGTCGCTCTCGATCTCGATGCGGGCGACCCGCCCGGGAATGCGGCGGCCGGGCAGCGAGCGCAGGATGATCTCGGCCGGGTTGCCGACCTTGATGTCGCCGGATTTGCTCTCGTCGATATAGGCGAGCACCCAGACCGACGCCGGGTCGATCAGGGTGAAGACCGCCTCGCCGGCGCCGAGCGCCGATCCGCGCTCCTTCTGCCGGGCGATGACCATTGCATCGTAGGGAGCGGCCAGCGTGTGAAAGTCCAGCGTGGCGGCTTCCTGCTGTTGCTGGGCCCTGGCGTCGGCGATCGCGGCGCGCGCCACCTGGACGTCGCTCTTGGCGAGATCCACGTCGGCGAGCGCCACGTCCTGGGCGGTTTTCGCGCCCTGGGCGCTTTCGATCGACGTGACGTTGGTCTGCACCAGTTTTTGCCGCCGCTCGTTGACGGTCATCGCGTTGGCGAAATTGGCCTGGGCCTTTTCCACGCTGGCGGTGGCCCGCTGCAGATTGGCCTCGGCCTGCTCGATGGTGGCTCTGACCCGGCCGACGCGGGCGTTCTGCTCGCGCGCATCGAGAGCGGCGAGCACCGCACCCTTGGCGACGCGATCCCCGACGTCTGCCCTGAGGTCGAGAAGCAGTCCGGACACCTTGAAGCCGACCCGCGAGGTGATGCGCGCCTCGACGGTCCCGAGGCCGAACACCTGCACCGGGACGTCGCGCTCGATGGACGCGACCTCGACCGCGACGGGGCTCAGCAGGGTCCACGCCGCGAAGGCGCCGCCGGCAAGAACTCCGACCGCGGCCAGGATCGAGAAGGCACGTACACGGGTCATCAGGTACCGCCGAGCGATAGGAGGAATCCTCATTCGACAGATCGGGATCAGAAGACCGGGGCCGGGGGCTATCGTCCTTGCGGTAGATCAACGGGCCGTACGAAAACCCGTCTTCATGGCGTGTTGGTGCCGGCAATCGTTGGATCGGCGCAGCGATGCGCGACATTGCCGACGCCCGGCCGCCAAGTGCGGCTGCGCCAAGTCCATGCACGGACTTCGTCGGCGGCGATCTTGTTCACCGCGTCGCATCCATTTGTCGGCTCTCGCGCCACCGGGACCCGCCCGAAGCGATGAGCCCCGATCCGGCGAGCACCATCAAACCGACGATCATGCCGCTCAAGTTGGTCAGGAAGGCGGTGGCCGCCTCCCAATCCGCGCCGACGCCATAACCGAGCCCGAAATAGCCTGCGGTCCAGATCAGGCGTCCGGCGAGCGCGATCGGCAGGAATTTCCGCAGCCGATAGCGGCTCATTCCGGCGAGCAGACCCGCGACGGAGCTGAGATAGGACATCACGGTGCGCGTGATGAATACCGTCAGCGCCCCCCACCGGTCGAACAGCAATTGAGCGCGTGCGCGGCGCTCCGGCGTGTAGCCGAACCAGCGTCCATGGCGCTCCAGGACCCGGCGACCCAGCAGGCGTCCGAGAAGGTAACCGGCGACATCGCCGAGAACAGAAGCGGCCACGATCGTCGCGACAGCCCATGCCCAGTTCAGGCGCCCTTGGGCCGCCAATGAGCCCGCAACGGTCGTCGCAATGCCGTCGGGAAGCGGCAGGCCGATGGCGCCGAGCAGCAGTGTCAAGCCGAGCGCCGGATAGCCGTAAACCAGCAACGCCGTCAGAACCTGGTCGCTGATCGTGCCGAACCAATGCGTTTCGCTGGTGAGGTCCGGGGCGATTACGGGCGCGATGTCCGCGATCGCGCGCTGCACCTGCCCTACATACTGGGATGGCGCGCGGCCTGCCTGCTCGGCCAGGGACTTCAGGCTGGTTCTGGGATCGGTCGCCGCCGCCAGACCGAGGCGCTCGATCAGGGCCGAGTTGGGCGTTCGATACGTCGTCGCAACATAGTCGAGCGTCATCCAGCCCCGGATGCTGCTGGTCATCGGCGCACCCGCATCATGCGCCGACTGCAGCAATCGAAAGGAACCGTAGCTGCGCAGGCCGAGCCATGCGGTCGCGAGCACCGCGACCAGGCCGATCACAAGGGCCGATCGGCGCATGCCGCGGGACTGGAGATCAATCACCGGCTCGGCCCCTCCACAAGATCGACGTCGGCGCGGGTGGGATATCCCGCCATCAGGGACCATAGCTTCATCCTTCGGCCGGCTCTCCAGCATTGACAGAGATCAACGAGCGATCGAGCCGGGCCGAGCATTCTGTTTCAGGGTGAGCGCTGTGCACGTTGTGAGCTCGCCGCGATAAGCTGCGATATCCGTCAGCTTCGGATACCGATTGCCACCCCCGTCGGCTTGGCGAGCGACGAGGCTCGTCCATCGCCGCGAGTAACGGCTGGTCTAGGTAGTCGCCAGATGAATGCAACCGAATGGCTCCCTCCGCACATTCGAGCGGCCGCGAGAGAGCGCACGCTCGAGCCCGGCCAGGCCCTGTTCCGGGCGGGTCAGCGGACAGCCGGTTTCTATGAGATCCTGAGCGGCAGGGTGCGGCTGGTCCGCGTCGACCGGTCGGGGCGGGAGGCGGTCCTGCACAGCGCTGGCCCCGGCGAGACCACCGCGGAAGCGTCGCTGTTCTCGCCGACCTATCATTGCGACGCCGTCGCGATGACGACGGCGCGCATCCGTCTCTACCCGAAGCCGGCGGTCCTGGCCGAGCTCGAGAGCAATCCCGGTGCGGCGCGGGCGTTCATGGCGCGGCTCGCACACCAGGTCATGGGTCTGCGCGCCGGGCTGGAGCGGCGCAACATCCACTCCGCCCGCGACCGCGTCCGGCATTTTCTCGCCCTCGGCGCCGGCGCCGACGGGTGCACGGTGGCGGTGCCGGGAACGCTCAAGGAGCTTGCCGCCGATCTCGGCCTCACCCACGAGGCGCTGTACCGGACGCTCGCCCGGATGACCGCCGACGGCGAGATCAGGCGCCTGAAGGGCAAGATCAGGCTGATGCAGGGCATATGATCAGGATCATATGAGGGGCCTGCGCTTTGCGCTATCAGATACAGCGGCAAGGAAGAAGGAGGCCGATCATGTCGTCACCGCTCCTCAGAGCCGCGCTCGCCGCCCTCGCCGGCGTCGCGGTGGCCGCGCAGGCGGCCGCCCAGACGCCACCCGCTCAGCCCTATTCGGGTCTGCAGACCCGCGAGATCAAGGCCCTTTCGGCCGAGGACGTGGCGAACCTCGTCGCCGGTCGCGGCATGGGTCTCGCGCTGCCGGCCGAGCTCAACTTCTATCCCGGCCCGATGCACGTCCTGGAGCTCGCCGAGAGGATCGGCCTCGCCGACCAGCAACGCACGGCAATCGAGCGGCTGCTCCATTCCATGAAGTCGGAGGCGATCCCGCTCGGGCACAAGCTCGTCGCGGTCGAAAAGGATCTCGATCGCCAGTTCGCCGAGCGGACGATCACGCCGGAACGCCTGAAGGCGGCGACCGCGGCCATCGCCGACATCCGCGGCGAGCTGCGCAACGCCCATCTCAAGTACCATCTGTCGACCGCCGCGTTGCTCAGCCGGGAGCAGATCCGGCGCTATGGCGAGCTGCGCGGCTATGCCGACCCCGCGGCGCCGTCCGGCGCTCCCGGTTCGGACGGCCACGGGCAGATGACGGGCCCGAAGCATACGGACTGAACCGAGCAACCGGGTGTGACGCAGCGCCGGCGGTTGGCGTTGCCGGCCGACGGCGCCCCTGGCGCCACGCTGCGCCGTCATGAGCCGACCCGGCAGGCGTCCGGTCGGGTGACGAATGTTTTTCCCCGGCCGGTGCTTGAATTGTATCGAGGTAGGCATTTCAATCGGGCGCCGCTTCGTCTGCGGCCGCGTTGCCGGCTGGTCGCTGCCGGGTAATCCTCTCCGGTCCGAACCTGAAAGCAGGCCCATGGATTTTTCGCTCACCCCCGAGATCGAGGATATCCGGCTGCGCACCCGCGCCTTCGTCGACCAGCACGTGGTGCCGCTCGAGGGCGAGCGGGAAAATCTCGACGATCACGAGAACATCCGCCTCGACCTCCTGCGCGCGCTGCAGGCCAAGGCGCGGGCGGCCGGCCTGTGGGCGCCGCAGGCGCCGAAGGACTACGGCGGCATGGGGCTTCCGGTAGTCGCCTGGGCGGTGATGTACGAGGAGGCCAACCGCTCGATCTTCGGTCCGATGGCGTTCAACTGCCAGGCGCCCGACGACGGCAACATGAATCTGTTGGCGCTGACCGGCACCAAGGCGCAGAAGGACGAATGGCTCAAACCCATCGTCGACGGAAAAGTGCGGTCCTCGTTCGTGATGACCGAGCCGCATCCGGGCGGCGGCTCCGACCCCGCGATGATCAAGACCCGGGCGGAGCGCAAGGGCGACCGTTGGGTGATCCATGGCCTCAAATGGTTCATCACCGGCGCCGGCCTCGCCGAGCACTTCATCCTGATGGCGCGCACCTCCGACGATCCGCGGCGCGGGCTCACCGCCTTCCTGTTCCACCGCGACCAGCCCGGCTGGCAGATTCTCCGCCGCATCGGGATCATGGGGCCGGAGGAGCATGGCGGGCATTGCGAGCTCGAGTTCGACGGCCTGGAGATTCCCGACGAGCATGTGCTCGGCGCGGTCGGCGACGGGCTGAAGATCACCCAGATTCGCCTCGGGCCGGCGCGGCTCACCCACTGCATGCGCTGGCTCGGCCTCTCCAAGCGCTGCATGGAGATCGCCGGCGAATACGTGGGGCGGCGCGAAGGCTTCGGCATCAAGCTCGCCGACCGCGAGAGCGTGCAGATCAAGCTCGGCGAGGTGGCGCACGCGATCGCCATCGGCCGGCTGCTCACCATGCACGCGGCCTGGAAGCTCGACCAGGGCGACCGCGCCCGCAAGGAGGTGTCGATGGCAAAAGTCCACGTCGCCGACACCCTGCACCTCGCCTGCGACGTCGCCATCCAGCTCAACGGCGCCCGCGGCTACTCCACCGACACGCCGCTCGAATGGATCTACCGCTACGCCCGCCAGGCCCGCCTGGTCGACGGCGCCTCCGAGGTGCACAAGATGGTGCTCGCCCGCTTCCTGCGCGAGGAGGGCGCGGATTTCTGGCGCTGGAGCGCCGGGAACAGGATTTGAGGCGAGCGCGTTCGGCGATGGCTTGTCCGGCCTCGATCTCCTCCACCGTCGGCGTAATAAGAATGCCGAGCGCGGGCGAGGACATTGGCACGTCGGCATCGGCCGGACCACTTTTACCGCCCGGCGTCCTATGACATGATGACCGCAATGACAGCCGGACAAACCCGACCCAAGGGGAGGATGGAATGAACGAACGCTGGCTGCTGTCCCGCCGTAAATTTCTCCATGCGCTCGCCGGCTCGGGCGTCATCGCGGCGGCGGATCTCGCCTGGTGGGATGCGCCGTTCATCGCGCCGCGCAAGGCCTGGGCCGCGCAGCCGGTGCGCTTCCAGTTCAGCGTCCCCGAGCCGACCCGTATTACGCTCGTCACCTCGCTGGTGGAGCGCTTCAACCAGTCGCAGAAGGATTTCGAGGTCAAGGTCGAGTTCGTGCCGCAGGCCCAGGCGCGCCAAAAACTGATCAGCGCCATCAGCGCCGGCAGCCCGCCGGATGTCTGCCAGGTGTGGGACAACTGGGTGGGTCAGTTCCAGGGAATGGGCGCGGTGGAGGACCTCACTGCACGCGTCAAGTCGTGGAAGCACCATGAGGACGTGCAGGCCACCGCCTGGCAGACGGTCACCGTGGGCAATCAGATCGTCTCGCTGCCGCTGGCGCTCACGCTCGATGGGATCTACTACCGCACCGATCGTCTCAAGGAGCTCGGGCTCAAAGCGCCTCAGCCCGACTGGACCTGGGACGAGTTTCTCAAGTTCGCCCAGGCCTTCACCAAGGCCGACAAGAACCAGTACGGCTACGGCATGCGCGGCGCCGGCACCTGGGCGGTGCTCTATCCGAGCGAGTGGGCCTACGCCAACGGCGCGGAAGTCCTGAAGGACGGCAAGGTTGCGATCAACCAGAAGGAGGCGGTCGACGCTCTCACCTGGTACCTCGACCTTGCGCTCAAGCACAAGGTCACGCCGCCGAGCGCCGCCACCGACGGTTTCGTCGAGATCGTGGAGACGTTCGGGCGCGGCGTCACCAGCATGTACCAGCACAATTCCGGCTCGGTCGGCCAGCAGAAGAAGAACGTGGGCGCGGCGAATTTCGCCACGCTGCCGCTGCCGATCGGTCCGGCGAAGAAGCGCGCCTCGTTCTATTTCTCCGAGACGCTCACGGCGTTCAAGGGCGGCCGCAACAAAGAAGGCGCGTGGCAGTTCATGACCTTCCTGCTCGACGACGAGCCGAGCCTGATGTACTGCAAGACCCTCGGGCTCTTGCCGGCGCGCAAGTCCATCATCGCCAAGCCGGAGTTCGCCGATGACCCGGCGCTGTCCGGCTTCGTACAGTCGTTCCCGATCGGCATCGTCAGCCCCTATCTCGCCTATCCGGGCTGGGGCGGCAAGATCGACTCCGACGGCGTGCCTCTGATCCAGCAGGCCATGCTGGGAAAGATCTCGCCCAAGGACTGCCTCGACCGCTTCGCTGAGATTCTCAGGAAGGAGATGGCCTGAGCGTCGCGGAACGGCCATGACCGCGGTCACCGTCGCCAGCCGTCGCCGCGCCCGCCCGCTGGTCAGCTGGCGGGTGCGCAACCTGCTGATCGGCTATTCCTATCTGGTGCCGGCCGCGCTGTGCATGCTCGCCACCGTGGTGGTGCCGATCGGGCTGGCCATCAAGATGAGCCTGTACAACGATATCCTGTACAAGCCGCAGGATTATCGCTTCATCGGGCTCGGCAACTATCTGCGGCTCGTCGAGGATCCGGTCTTCTGGCTCACCCTGTGGAACTCCGTCGTCTGGGTGTTCGGCTCGGTCGTGCTGCAGTTCGTGGCGGGATTTGCCGCGGCGCTGCTGCTGCACCAGGCTTTTCCGGGCCGCGCTTTGGTGCGGACGCTGACGCTGCTGCCCTGGATCATCCCCGGCGTGGTGGTGGGGTTGATCTGGCAGTGGCTCTATCAGCCGAACTACGGCGTGATCAATGATCTGCTGACCCGGGTCGGCCTGTTGCACGAGCGCATCGCCTGGCTCTCCTCGCCGGACCTCGCCATGGGGGCGGTCGTCTTCACCAACGTCTGGCGCGGCATCCCGTTCTTCGCCATCATGCTGCTGGCGGGGCTGCAGTCGATCCCCGGCGAGCTCTACGAGGCCGCCCATGTCGACGGCGCCGGTGTGCTCGACCGCTTCCGCCACATCACCTTGCCGATGCTCCGCCCCATCATCGTGGTGGCGACGGCGACGCGCATCATCTGGACGTTCAACTATGCGGATCTGATCTTCGTGATGACCGGCGGCGGGCCGGCCAACGCCACGCAGATCACCTCGACCTACACCTTGCTGCAGGCCTATTCGAGCCTCGACTTCGGCTATGCCGGCGCTCTCTCCGTGGTCCTGCTCCTGGTCATGCTGGCGTTCACCGCCGCGTATCTGCGCATCACCCGCGGCGTCGAGGAGCCCGGATGAGTCGCCGCCCCCTCTCGACAGGCCTCGCCGAACGCTTGCTGGGCGGTCCGGTCCTGTGGGCCGGCCTCGTGGCGCTCACCGCTTTCGCGCTCGGCCCGTTCATCTGGATGCTGCTTACCTCGCTGAAGGACCGGCAGGAGCTCTACGCGACGCCGCTGCAGTACCTGCCGGAGCATCCGACGCTCGAGAACTACATCGAGGCATGGACCTCGCCGGTCACGCCGTTCAGCCGCTTCTTCCTCAACAGCCTGTGGGTGTGCTCGGTCACCATGGTCGCCACCACGGCGGTCTCGGTGCTCGCCGGCTACGCCATCGCCCGCTTCCGCTTCGCCGGGCGCGACGCGCTGCTGCTGGTCTTTCTGGCGACCCAGATGTTTCCCAGCGTTCTCTTGATCGCCCCGTTGCTGACGCAGTGGCGCGCGCTCGGCCTCATCGATACCTACCAGGCGCTGATCTACTCGAACTTCTCCTTCACGGTGCCGTTCACCGTCTGGATGATGGTGGGCTATTTCAGCTCGATCCCGCGCGACCTCGAGGAAAGCGCGATGATCGACGGCTGCAACCATTTCGGCGCGCTGTGCCGCATCGTGCTGCCGCTGGCGGCGCCCGGCATCGCGGCGACCGCCATCTTCGCCTTCGTGGTGTCGTGGAGCGAGCTCCTGTTCGCGATCTCGTTCACCACCGAGACCGACATGCGCACGCTGTCGGCCGGCCTGCTCTACATGGTGGGGCAGTACGAAGTGCAGTGGGGGCCGCTGTCGGCCGGCGTCATCCTGAGCACGGTGCCGGTGGCGATCCTGTTCACGTTCCTGCAGCGCCACCTGATCCACGGCCTCACCGCCGGAGCCGTCAAGGGTTGAGCGCGGCTCGGGCTGGAACCGTCATCCCGGGCAAGCCGCCGGCGCCTCGCCCAGCAGTGCGGGAAGCTCCTCGGCAATCCGCCGGTAGATGCCGACAGCCTCCTCGAGCTCCGTAATGCTGATGCTCTCTGCGGGCTTGTGAGCGACGTCGATATTCCCGGGACCGAGGATCAGTGACGGCGCGACGCGGCTGTATTCCGAGGCCTCGGTCCCCAGCCCCATGACCCGGGCCTTGCGGCCGATGATCCGCTCCATGGCGCGCACCACCGGCGCATCGGCGGGAAGCTCGGGCGGCGGCGCCTCCGGCTTCACCTCGATGTCGAGCCCGTGGGTCTCGGCGGCGCGGCGGATCTCCTCGACGACCGGGCGTGGGTCGATCGATTTGGAGTAGCGGAACTTGATCCGGCAGGTGGCAAGGCCGACCGTCACGTTGGGAAAGGTGCCGTAGTTGTCGATGACGAAGTTGAGGTCGCAGAACGGCGGATCGTACTGGGTATCGTGCAGCGTGACGTCGCGCCGCAGGCGAAGATGCAGATCGCGGATATCGGCGAGGAAGGGGATGAGCTGCAGGTTGGCATTGAGGCCGCGGCCGGTCGAGGAATGAGCCTGGCGGCCATGGGAATGAACCACGAACTGAACGTCGACGCGGTGGCCGCGCACGACCTCGAGGCATGTGGGCTCGCAGACGATGAAGCATTTCGGCGTCGCCTCGCGCAGCATGCGACTTTTCGCCACCACCTCGCGGACGCCCTGCTTGGTCACCTCCTCGTCCGCCGTCAGCACGATTTTTGGCCGCATCCGCGGGTCCATCTGCCGGGTCGCCACCAGGAAGGCGGCGATCGGCCCTTTCATGTCGGCGGCGCCAAGCCCGGTCAGCCGCTCGCCGGCGATCGTGGCCTGGAACGGATCGGTGTCCCAGCCCGCCGCCGAGACCGTGTCGAGATGGCCGGCGAAGCAGAGAGGGGAAGCGCTTCCGCGATCGGCGGCCACGATGTTGGTTTTCGCGACGCCTGCGGCGTCCACATAGTCGATCCGCTCGATCTCCCAGCCCTCGAGCTCAGATTGCATGAAATCCGCCAGCGGGACGTTGGAGACCGAGCTTCGCGAATCGATGGCAATCATCCCGCACAGCAGGTCGACAACTGGCTGCATCCGAGGGCACCTTCTTGCATCGCCGCCTGCTGGACTCCTGTCGTCGACCGAGCTCCTGCGGGACACCGCAGTCTATCGCACTTCCGATGACCCGATCACCAGCCCCGTGGCGGGAACGCCCGAGCACGACGCAATGAATCGCTCGCGTGCTCCTGCCGTCTTGTCGCCGGCGCGCGAAATGGTCACGATGATGCCGGTGGACCCTGCCGTGAAAAAGGGGCTCTGCGCCAATCGGGGGTATCCAGGGAGGACAAACATGCTCACGCGACGCGACGCGCTGATCGGCGCCGCAGCAACCGGGGTGGCCATGCGGACGAGCGCTGCCTTCGCCAAGGCCTCTCAGCCGGCGACGCCGGTCAACTTCGAGGTCCCGGCCAACGCCTGCGATTGCCATACCCATATCCACGGCGACCCAAAAGAGTTTCCGTTCTTTTCCGGGCGCGTCTACACGCCGGAGATGGCGCTGCCCGAGGAAATGGCGGCGCTGCACAACGCGCTGCACATGAAGCGGGTGGTGATCGTGACGCCGAGCGTCTACGGCACCGACAATTCCGCCACGCTCTACGGCATGAAGGCCCGCGGCGCCGACGCCCGCGGCGTTGCGGTGATCGACGACAAGACGTCCGAGGGCGATCTCGAGGCGATGGGCCGGGCAGGCATTCGCGGCATCCGCCTCAACCTGGCGACCGGCGGCACCAGCGATCCGTCCGTCGCCCGCCGGCGCTTCCAGGCCGCGGCCGAGCGCATGAAGAGCCGCAACTGGCACGTCCAGATCTACACGAGCCTGGCGGTGATCTCCGGGATCAAGGACCTGGTGCTGGCGTCGCCGGTACCGGTCGTGCTCGATCATTTCGGCGGTGCCCGGGCGAAGCTCGGCGTCGACCAGCCGGGATTTTCCGACCTCGTCGAGCTGGTCCGCTCAGGAAAGGCCTATGTAAAGATTTCCGGTGCCTATCGGGCGTCCGATCAGGCCCCCGACTATGCCGACGCGGCGCCGCTCGCCCGGGCGCTGATCGCCGCCAATGCCGATCGGATCGTATGGGGCACCGACTGGCCGCATCCCAATTCGGGCGCCGGCGGCAAGCCGACCGACGTCACGCCGCTGTTCCAGATCGACGACGGGAGGCTGCTGAACCAGCTTCCCGTCTGGGCGCCCGAGGCGGCGACGCGCAAGAAGATCCTGGTCGACAATCCGGCGCAGCTCTATCAGTTCTGACGGCTGGCGGGCTTCCCGCTGCCCGGAACGCCGATGGTTTGATCCGGCACGGCGTGACGACATGAGACTGACTAGGAACGAGATCACCGCCCTGGTCTGCGCGCTGCTTCCCTTCGTGGTCAGCATCGGCGATCGGTCTGACCAAACCGTGAACGGCGTCACTCAGGTTCGCTGGGACTACAATTATGCCGGCGTCGTTCTCGGTATCGTTTCGCTGGTTGTGGTGTACATGGGCTTGCGCGACCTCAAGCAGCAGATCGGCAGTGAGGCGCCAATGCCGCACTATGCGGTTCTTGCCGTCATCGCCCTTCTGGCGCTCTATCAGATCGCAAGAGGCGCCTTCCTGATCTGATGCGCGCGGCGACGTAGGGTGGGCGTGCGCCGGGAGACCGGCAAGGAGTAGGTGGTGAAAGTCCACTGCGATGAAGGAGTAGCGATCCACATCGGCCCCGAGCCGTGCGTCGTTGTCCGCGAGGACAAGGGCGAAGCGTCGGCAGGGGAGCGCATAGGCCAGCCATTGAGCCTCGAAAACTACGTAATTCCGGGTCGCCGACACCTTGCCCACGGTGGAAGGCAACACGGCCGGGTGCGCGAGCGCGAGCGCCCGGACGGCCCGGCGTGGTCTAAGACCCTGGCATGTGCTGAAGCTCCTTGTACGGGAACCGGGAGACCCCGCGAACCGGCCAGGCTGGCTGTGCAGCCTGGTCCGCATCGGGAAGGCGAGGAGCCGTAGCCGATGACGCACGGACGTGGGGAGTCAGACCCCGCCATAGTAGCTGCGAAGCCGACGAACAACGCGGAGCAATCCGCCGCGGAGCCGGTGGAGCCAAGGGCGGGGACCGAGGGGAATGCGAGCCAGCAAAGCACGTGCCGGGCGCAGGACCGGGCGAGCGTGTCACCTGCGCTGGAGCGCATACGGCAAGTAGCAAGGCAGAAGAAGGAGGAACGGTTCACCGCGCTCTTCCACCATCTCACCATCGATCTGCTCGAAGAGGCGTTTGACGAGCTTGCGGAAGACGCCGCGGCGGGCGTCGATGGCCAGACATGGAAGGACTACGATGCGGACCTCGAGCGCAATCTCGAGGACCTGCACGCACGGGTCCAACGGGGGGCATACCGGGCGCAGCCGTCGCGGCGGGTCAACATCCCCAAGCCTGACGGCCGCATGCGCCCGCTCGCGGTTCCGGCGCTGGAGGACAAGATCGTCCAGCGTGCGACGGCCGCGCTGCTGAATGCGATCTACGAGGCAGACTTCCTCGGGTTCTCGTACGGGTTCCGTCCCGGACGGGGGACGCACGATGCGCTGGATGCGCTTTGTGTGGGGATCGCCAGCAGGAAGGTGAACTGGATACTGGACGCCGACATCCGGTCGTTCTTCGATACGGTGAGCCAGGATTGGCTCATCCGGTTCGTGGAGCATCGGATCGGCGACCCGCGCATCATCCGCCTGATCCGCAAATGGCTCAAGGCGGGCATCCTCGAGGACGGGGTGGTGACGGTCAGTGACAGGGGAACCGGGCAGGGGTCGGTGATATCGCCGTTGCTCGCCAACATCTACCTGCACTACGTCATCGATCTCTGGGCCGAGCGCTGGCGACGGCACGAGGCCACGGGCGACATGATCATCGTGCGCTATGCCGACGACATCATCGTGGGCTTCCAGCACGAGAGGGACGCCCGGCGCTTCCTGGACGCGATGCGCGAGCGGTTGGAGAAGTTCACGCTGTCGCTACACCCGGACAAGACCCGTCTGATCGAGTTTGGCCGTTTTGCTTCGGCCAATCGCGCGCGGCGCGGGCTCGGTAAACCAGAAACCTTCAACTTCCTGGGCTTTACCTTCATTTGCGGCAAATCACGACGGGGCAAGTTCCAGCTCATACGGAAGACCCGGCGGGACCGCATGCGGGCGAAGCTCCAGGCGGTCAAGGAGGACCTGCGACGGCGCATGCACCAGCCGATCCCGGTGCAGGGGACTTGGCTGAACCATGTCGTCAGCGGCTACTTCAACTACCACGCAGTGCCGACCAACAGCCGCGCACTGTCCGCGTTCCGTCATCGCGTCATCATGCTCTGGCGGCGCGTGCTCCAGCACCGCAGCCAAACCGCGGAAATGACGTGGGAACGAATGCGGAGGCTGGCGAACGACTGGCTTCCCACACCGCGTATCCGACATCCCTGGCCCGCAAAACGCTTCGCCGTCAGACACCCAAGGTGGGAGCCGTATGCCCGAATCGGGCACGTACGGATCTGTGCGGGGGGCGCTCAGCAATGAGCGTCCCTACCGCGATAAATCGCCCGTAATGACGTGGTAACCTCGAAGAGGCGTCGCCGGGCGATTTGCCCACGCGGTCGGGCCGAGAGGCGTCACCGCGTGGGCAACGACGGAAGCGGTGCAGACCACCAAACAAATGCCGGGGCCGTCGTTGCCCACCCTACGATTCGGCGGATCGGTAGGGTGGGCAAAATCCCGGCACGGACGGAAGACGCAGGCACAAGCCGTGCGTGGATTTTGCCCACGCGGTCCGGGGCGCGCGTCTCACCGCTTGGGCAAATCGTCCCACAAAGTTTGGTCGCGTCGCAATCTCGCGGGAGGCGATTTGCCCACCCTACAGCCCGTTCACGACGGCACGTCGCAGGGGACGAGGCCGCCGACCGGGGCGGCCTCGCGGAGCCACCTTACCCGATCACGATGCGGGCGGGCGGGTCCGGCTGCGGGTTGAACCCGTGAATGTCGAGCGGGCTCACCCATGGGCGGGCCGCAACGTAATTGCTGAGGTCGGCGCCGCCGATAACGGTCAGCAATTCGTCGGTGGTCAGCTCACGGATGCGGTCTTTCCGTTCGGTCATGATCATTCTCCTGGCGTGCGTGGTTCCATTTCGACCACCTCCTTGTGTCGGGGGTCGATGGCACCCAGGTCACGCCGCCGCGCATTCTGCGTGACTTGCATCACATTCAGGAAGATCAGGACACGCAATGATCGAATGAGGGGGCCGCTTACTTCGGCAGCATCGCGATGAAGTCGGCGATGGCCTCGATGACCGCACGGTCGACGTGGCCTTCGGTCTGGTACTCGGCGGGCTGGCTCTTCCCGTGACCCGCGATGAACAGATGATTGAGGTTGGGAAATTCCCGGATCGCGGCGTTCGGGCGCCCGGCGAGCGACACCCTGAAGCGTCCGAGATCGTCCGCCGTGACCTGGTAGTCGCGCCCTCCCTGCAGGATCAGCAGCGGCAGCGAGAGTTTTGCCGCCGCGGCGGCCGGATCGTAGGCGTTGAGGTCAGCCCAATAGGAGGGAGGAGCGCCGAGGATTCTTGGTCCGGTCTCGCCCTGCTGCGCCGCCAGCGCGCGCGCCGCCTGACGCCTGAGCTCGTCGATGCGCTTCCGCTCCGCCTCGCCGACAGGTCCATGCAGCGCGGCGATATATTCGCTCTGCTCGACCATGAGCGTGGGAAGCGGGCGGGTCGCTCCGGCCATGATCACGACGCCGACGATTTCCCGCCCGCTCGTGGCAATGCGGGGAGCAAGGGTCCCGCCGAGACTGTGGCCGATGATGACGATCCGGTTGGCGTCGATCTCCGGGCGACCGGTGAGCAGCGCCACCGCGGCGATCACGTCATCCATGGTCTCCTCGCGCACCGTGATAGGCCCGGCGAATTGCTCGGGATGCACCTTGGTGCGCTTGTCGTAGCGCAGCACCGCCACGCCGCGCGAAGCCAGGCCCTCGGCAATGTCCCGGAACGGACGGTTCGGCCCGAGCGTCTCGTCGCGATCCAGCGGACCCGAGCCGTGGATCAGCACGACGGCCGGGACTTTTTCGGTTGTTTTCGGCAGGCTCAGCGTGCCGCCGAGCGCGGTCGGTGCCGCGCCGATGGAGACCTCGACATCGGCGAACGTCGCGCGATCGACATAGTCCGGCGCCTTCCATGGCTGGACGGGAGCCTCCGACGGGGAGATGAACAATCCCGCGACCCGGTCGTCGGCGACGCTGACCTTGAGATCGAGCCGCGCGCGCTCGAGCGTCATCGGCACGATCATGACGACCACGCCCGGCGCCGATGTCGGCAGGCGCCGCGGAGTGCCGAGCTCGCGCACTGCGCCGGCCTGGCCGACAACGCCGTTCCACAGCGCGGCCAGCGTCGGCTGCGGCAGCGCCTTAGCCATCTCCGGCGTGAATCGCGCCACCACGGCGGCAAGACGGCCCGCCACGAGATCGCCGGCGACCTCGGTCGCAAGGCTCTCGGCCGACGCGGCATGGCCCGGCGCCGCCGCCAGTCCGGCCCCGCACGCGGCCAGCACCAGCAGAGCAAATCGGCGCGTCATCGTGGCTCTGGTCATCGTCACATCCGCCTTCATTTGTCGGCCACGCGGAAATTGCCGATCGCATGGATCGAGCAGGTGCCGGCGCTCTGCGAGCAGGCCTTCAGCGCCGCCTCCACTGCGGCTTCCTCCGACGCGGCGCCGGCGACCGCGTGCCAGCTTCCGCCTGTGCTCCGGGCCATCGCGCGCCAATCCGCTCCCTCGTAGATGCGGGTGAGCCGCTGCGCGTCCCCGGCGGGGATGTCGGGGTCGGCCGCCAGCATGAAGATGTCGGTGACCCTGCGGGATTTGGGAATGGGCGTGGTCAGATAGCCGTCGACCGAAACCAGCAGGCAGGGGACCTGCCGATAATCCTCGCAGCGTTCGAGCGCCAGCCGGATCGCCTCGGCCCGGCTTGACCGTCCGTTGACGATCGAGAAACCGCTGTGCGAGGTCGAGAGCGCGACCGCCCGGTGGTCGGGCCTGGCCAGATAGCGGTCCGCCAGTTGCTGGCGCCCGTTCTCGCCGAGAAAGGCGAACGCCGCCTGCTCGACCGGGATGGCGGACGGGGTGACCCGCAGATCGGCGGGCCCGATCCGCCACGATCGTTGCGGCCAGACCACATCGGAGCCGACCGCGTACAGCCGGCACGGCCGTTTGGCGGCGGCCTGGCAGCGCTCGAGCGCATCGCGCTTGGCGCTCTCGATGTCGGCTGCGCCCGAGGCCATGCCCCAGTGGTCCGTCGAGATCGCGATCGCCTTGGCGCCCGGCAATGTCGGGTAGGAGGCGAGCGTCGTGCGCACCGAATCGTCGACCAGCGGCACCAGGGCCGCATCGAATTCCTGGGAGGCGAGGCCCGGCGGCCCGATCTCCCGTGTCGCCGATCCGCGATACCAGAAGAGCCCGGCGAGAACGGCGAGCACGACGACGCCGGCGCCGATCGCGGCCGCCATCCACGCCGGGCGCTCGGCGCGACCCCGCGGAGGCGCGTCCTCGCCGGTCCGCGGGGACGCGATCCGGAACACCCGGACCGGCTCGATGTTGCGCAGCGCCTGCTCGCCGATGTCCTGGAAACGCACCGAGAGCTTGCGCGACACGTGGCTCCTCACATCCTCGGACACGCAGATGCCGCCAGGATGCGCCAATGTCTGGAGCCGGGCCGCGACGTTGACCCCGTCGCCGAGAAGATCGCCGCTTTCGGTGACGACGACGTCGCCGACGGCAAGCCCGATGCGAAACTGCAGGAGCCTGTCCTGCGGGACGGCGTCGTTCCAGCTGTTGCTGGCATCCTGAAAGTCGACGGCACAGCGGGTCGCTTCGACCGCGCTGTCGAATTCCGCCAGGATGGCATCGCCGGCAGTGTTGAAGATTCTTCCGTGATGCTTGTCGACCAGCTCCCGCAGCACGCCGGCCGCGTGCTGGAAGCGGGCGATCGTGTCCTCCTCGGCGTCAGCCACCAGGCGGCTGTAGCCTGCGACGTCGGACGCCAGAATAACGGCCAGCCTTCGTCTCGTCTTCATCGGGGGATCGCGGTCCGGTCTTCGGCGTCACGTGGCCAGGGCATTATGCATCGTCGGTTCAGCCGGAAAAACAACCGCTGATGCTCCGGCGGGACCTCCCGGCCGCGGGGAATCGCGGCCGGGAGATCCTCGTTATCGGCCGCCGAGCTGGCGGTCGAAGAAGCTCACCGCGCGCCGGGTGGCCTCGTCGGTCGCCTCGGCATTCGCCGGATTGTCCTGGCGCTTGGCGCCCGGATCGTCGAAGCTGTGGGTCGCTCCGGGAAACAGGGTCATGCGGATGTCGCCGCGCATCGTGCGGCTGCGCTCCACCAGCTCGTCGCAGACGGTCGCCGAGGTCTCCTTGTCGGCGGTTCCATGGAAGGCCTGCACCGGCGCATAGGGGCGGTATCCGGTGGCATCGAAGCGGCCCTTCAGGTGGCAGCCCGCATAGAAGACGAGGCCGGCGCGAAATCCGGTCTCCGGTGTCGGGCGCGCGATGCCGGGGGCATCGACCGCGAGGGCGGAGAGCGTGGCGCTGCCGCCGTTCGACCAGCCCATCAGGCCGATGCGGTCCGCCGCGACATCGGGCCGCGAACGCAGATAGCGTAGCGCCCCGTAGGCATCGAGCGGCCGGACGGTGACCTCGTCGAGCTCGGCCGGGCGGCTGTCATAGCTGTGACGCGGGAAGCCCTGCGGATATCCGCGAGGCCCGAACCCGTCCACCATGATGGCGAGGTAGCCGCGCTCGGCCCAGAGGCGGCCCCAGGCGAGGTGGCGCTGCGACAGCGTCGTGGCGTCATAGACGCCGCCGGCTCGCGACGAATAGGCGCCGGCCCGGCCGTGCATCATCACGACGGCGGGCATCCGGGCGGCGTGCCGTCCCTGGGGCGCGAAAACATATCCGACCAGCGTGGTGTGACCGTCGGCGCTGGCGAAGGTGACGCGCTCGGGCTCGTCATCGAAACCGGCGATCGCGGCGGAAAGCGAGGTCGCCACGATGAACGTCGCGGCGCACAGGCTGGTGGTTAGGAAATTCTTCATGGCGGCCTCCTGGGTTTCCGATGTCTTCAGACGTTGGTCCGCCGGACCGGCGTGCCGGTTCGCCGATCACGCCGATCGGAGCGCCGAATTCGAGCAGGTTGTGAGCGCCGTCACAGGATTCGCGAAATGGGCGCGCATTCCGCTCGCTCGGCGTCATGGCCGGGCTTGTCCTGGCTTGTCCCGGCCATCTACGCCTTGGCCAGGAAAGAAGACGTCGGCGGGACAAGCCCGCGCATGGCGCATTGATTTAACAAGATCGAGCGACCCCATCGGCGACGCGACGCGATGAGGATCAGCAGCAAATTCCCGCGGCCCGAGGCGGCGCTCACCATAGATATCCCAAGCGGCGCTCACCGAAGGATCGGACCATCCATAACAGAGTGCCGCTTCCTGCGGAGACAGCATGGCGTGGCGCGGCACCGGCCGCGTTCGACATTTTCGTGACGGCAATCACAAGCAGCTCCAGAGGCGCGGGCGACCAATCGATGTGAGCGAACTTCACCCAGCAACTCTTCAGGAGCAACACCATGTCACGCAAGATCATCTTCGCCATCGCGGCAGTTGCCGCCCTCGCCATGTCCTCCCTGACATCGACCCCGGCTTCGGCCTTCGGGCATTCCGGTGGACATCACTACTCGCGCGGCAGCCACTACAGCCACTCGCACTCGAGCTACGGGCGGTACTCGCACTTCAGCCGCTACTCGCACTATCCGCGGTACTCGCACTACTCACACTTCGGCTACCACCCGCGGCCCTACTGGAACCGCTACTCGCACTGGCGCTACCAGAACCGCTACTGGTGGTGGAACCGGTACCACCGGCCGTATTTCCCGGCGGTCGGGACCGGCCCGGCCTCGGCGCCGAGCGTCGGCAGCGCCCCTGCCGCGCCTGCTCCGACCGCGATGGCGGCGGTTGGGCCCCAGCCGGCTCCGTCGGCACCGCAGTGCCTGACCAAGAGCTATCTTCCTGACGGCACCGTCCAGTTCAAGGATCTGTGCACCCAGGAAACCGCGGACGGCGCCCCCCAGGGCCCGATGCCGCCCCAGAAGTAAACCCCCACGTGAGGTTCGCAAGCAACGAGAGCCCCGGGCTTCCCGGGGCTCTCCGTTTCATTGCCGGTCCGCCTTTCGTGCGGTGTCCTGGTCGCACCGCACGGAAAGCGCTCTACGGCTGCGCCTCCGCGAAGATCGCGGTTCTGTTCTCCAGGCAATAGTATCCTGAGACACGGCTCACCAGCGACGTTTTCTTCCACTCGGTCAGAATGCGGCTTACGCTCTCGCGTGCAATGCCTGCCATCGCCGCCAGATCGCTTTGCGTGATTTTTTGATGGATCAGGATGCGGCCCGAGCCGACATCACGACCGAAGGCATCGGCCAGGTCCAGCAGCACTCTGGCAACGCGCCCCTTGAGGGGCAGGACTCCCGCCGCGACCACCTCGTTGGTGGCACGCAGGCGCCGCACCAGGAAGGTCGTGAGGTGGCGAAAAATCTCCGGATGGGATTCGGCGAATGATTGGAACATCATCAGGCTGACGAATCTCAGCCTGGAGTTCTTCACCGCCGTGACCGTCGCCGACCGCGGCGACCCGTCGATCATGGACAATTCGCCGATGATCGATCCCGGCGCCAGCACCGACAGGATCCGTTCGCCCCTGGGCAGCAGCCCGACAGCCACCTTCAGGCAACCTTCCTCGACCAGGTAGCAGCCGTTTGCCGGGTCGCCGCCATTGAACAGGATTTTTCCCGCCTTGACGCGAACGACGGAAGCCCGGGCAAAAAGCTCGCCGAACGGATGATCCACGTTGGCAGCGCTGATGTTGGCGGGCTGTGACATCGGACCGTTCTCGGCAGAGTCTCGTTCGCGGCCAAGCCGCCATGCCGGACGCTCGCAAGGCTGTCCGGAGCCTGCCACGGCACGCCCGGCGACTCAACGGCAACCGACCCTCTGAGGAGACCGCAATCCGCGATCGCGCAAGCGTTTCCCGCGCCGCGGTGCTAGCCTGCACGCGACGTCCGCGGCCCGGTGCGACGTGTCGGCATGAAAGGCAACGATCCGGGCACTTGGGAGGAATTCATGATCCGTGTGTCCTTGCGGGCGATGACGCTCGCGCTCGTCGCCATGCCGTTTGCCGCGTTCGGCGCTCATGCCCAGCTCGCCGTGTCGGCGAACGACGGCAAGGCGGTCCTGGTCGACGGCGCCATGAAGACTCCGGCGACCCCGCCCGCCGACTATGTGTCGATCATCGATCTCGGCGTCACGCCGCCGAAAGTGGTCGGCGAGGTCAAGGCGCCGGCCAGCGTCGTCGGCCCGCCGCAGAGCGTGGCGGTGGCGCATGACGAGAGCTTTGCGCTGGTGACCGGCGCCATGAAGGTCGATCCGGCAGACCCCACGAAGCTTGCTCCGGACGACAAGCTGTCGGTGATCGACCTCAAGGCGAAGCCGCCGGCGGTGATCGCCACGCTCGAGGCCGGAAAAGGCGCGGCCGGGGTCTCGATCAATCCGGCCGGTACCCTGGCGCTGGTCGCCAACCGCTCGGAGGGCACCGTCTCGGTGTTCACCATCGCGGCAAACAAGCTCACGCCCGCCGGCAAGATCGATCTCGGCGACGCCAAGTCGGGCCCGAGCCACGTGGTCATCCTGGCGGACGGCAAGACCGCGCTGGTGACCCGCGACGGCGACAGCCGGATTTCCGTGCTGGCGATCGACGGAGCCAAGGTCGAGTACACCAAGCGGGACATTTATGCGGGCCTCAAGCCCTACGGCATCGAGGCGCATCCCGACGGCAAGACCGTGGTGGTCGCCAATATCGGCATGGGTTTCGGCGATGCCGATACGGTGAGCGTCATCGACATGACGGCGAAGCCGCCGCGGGTGGTCGACACCATCACCGTCGGCCCGACGCCCGAGGGCATCGCGCTGTCGCCGGACGGCGCCTTTCTGGCTGTCACCGTGATGAACGGGTCCAACAAGCCAAAAGCTTCGCCGCTGTTCAACGACCACGGCCTGCTGCGCATCTTCAGCCTGAACGGCACGAAGCTCACCCCGGTGGCGGACGCCAAGGTCGGCCACTGGTGCCAGGGCGCCGCCTGGAGCCGCGACAACAAGACCGTGATGGTCCAGTGCATGGTCGAGCAGGAGCTTCAGTCATTCGGCTTCGACGGCAAGAGCCTTTCAACCGCCGGCGTGATCAAGCTGACCGCCGGCCCGGCGGGCATCCGCACCGCCGGAAGGTGAGGACCCTGGGCCTGCACGTGATGAAGAGCGTGCCGCCAAAGACCGTTCGATTGGTTTGGTGCATCAGTGCCGCGAACTCCTCCCTCCCCCCGCTCTTGCGGCGGGGAGGGATGGGGTGGGGGGTCGGGCCGCAAGCTTGGAGCAAATAACAGTCCCCCCACCCCGACCGCCTTCGCTTCGCTCAGTCGGTCGACCCTCCCCGCCAACGGGCGGGAGGGTGGACTCGCGGCACGGCAGTGCCCAATACATCGCATGCGATCGCCATGACGACGACCGGAGGACCGGGGTACTCGATCCTCAGCTCCCGCCGGCGTCGCCGCTCATGATCGGGCCGAAAAGCTCCCAGCGCTCGCCGGTGAACCGCATCATCTGCAGCTGCTCCAGCGGATAGAAATCGTCCGGCGCGGTGTTGATCCTGATCCCCGGCAGCAGCATGCCGAGCTCGAGGTTCTTGATGTTGGCCGCCTGTTTCATCACGTTGGCACGGGTGAGATCGTCGCCGCACTGCTTGAGTGCCTGCACCAAAGTCTGCGCGCCCAGATAGCTCACCACGGTGTAGCTCGAGGTGCGGTCGCCGTCGGGGAACCACTTGTCCATGAAGGCGGACCACTCCTTGTAGCCCGGATCGTCCTTCCAGGTCGGGTCGGTCGGGTCCTTGCTGAATGCCGTCGACAGGGTGCCGCGGGCGTTCTCCAGCCCCGCCGGCACCAGTACCGAGCCCACCGAATAGGATACGTTGTTGAGAATATGGATCGGCTTCCAGCCGATCTCCGCCATCTTCTTGATCGACTGCGAGGCAAATTTCGGCGACGAGACGTTGAACAGCACGTCGGCGCCCGATGCCCGGAGCGTCAGGATCTGCGAATCCACGGTGGGATCGCCGGTCTCGTAGGGCGCCTCGGCGACGATCGGGATGCGTCCGCCGAGCCCGTCACGAAAACCCTTGAGGTAATCTTTTCCGTAGTCGTCGTTCTGATAGAGGATCGCGATCTTGCCGTTCGGGTGGTTGGCCAGCAGATATTTGGCGTAGATCCGCGCTTCGCTCTGGTAGGTCGGCTGCCAGCCCATGGTCCAGGGGAAATTCTTCGGGTCGCCCCACTTGGTCGCCCCTGAGCGCACGAACAGCTGCGGCACCTTCTTGGCGTTCATGTATTTGTGGATCGCGGTATTCGACGGCGTGCCGAGCGGGCCGAAGATCATCAGGACCTCGTCGCTCTCCACCAGCTTGCGCGTCTGCTCGACGGTTTTCGGCGGGCTGTAGGCGTCGTCATAGGAGATGAAGTTGATCTTGCGCCCGTTGACGCCGCCCTCGGCATTGATCTTGTTGAAGTAGGCCGTCATGGTGCGGCCGACCAGACCCCAGGCGGACGCCGGCCCGCTATACGGCATGGTGTTGCCGACCTTGATCTCGGTGTCGCTGGCGCCGATGTCGTATTTCTTCTGGGCGGCGGCCGGACAGGCCAGCATCGCGGTCCCCAGGATGAGCGGGACGAGCAGGCGAAACCTCATCGTGTCCTCCCTCTTGTCGGACGGCCGAAACGGGCGCCGAGGATACCGCAGATCGCGCCGCGGTTCACGCTGCGTTGCGCCAAAATGCGTGATCCATGCCGGAGTGGAAATTTCGTTGCCGCCGGCCGCGGCAATTCGAAATTGACCCTTGCGGCCAAAAGTGACAGCCTTACTTACGTTTTGGCCAAAGAAACCCTCGGCCCGCGATACCCTTTTGCCCCGCTGCGGCGTTAATATCCGAGGCGCCGGACGCGTTCTCCGGCGACGCCGAAAGGTGAGCAACCCGACCGGCGACAATCCCGATGTCGTGGAGACTGCCAAGATGACGCTCAAAGCCGTCAGCCTCGACGACAAGTACGACCTCGGCCAGAGCCGGATCTTCGTCACCGGCTACCAGGCGCTGATCCGCCTCTGCCTGATGCAGAAGGAGCGCGACCGCCGCGCCGGGCTCAATACCGCCGGCTATGTCACCGGCTATCGCGGCTCGCCGCTCGGCGGGCTCGACCAGCAGTTCGCGCGCGCCAAGCGCCAGCTCGACAAGTCCGATATCCGCTTCCAGCCCGGCATCAACGAGGATTTGGCGGCGACCGCCATCTGGGGCTCGCAGCAGGCCGAGCTGCGCGGCGAGGGCAGGTACGACGGGGTTTTCTCCATCTGGTACGGCAAGGGGCCGGGCGTCGACCGCTCGGGCGACGTGTTTCGCCATGCCAACCTCGCCGGCACGGCAAAAAACGGCGGCGTGCTGGCGCTGATGGGCGACGATCACACCGCCAAATCCTCCACCACGGCGCACCAGTCGGAATTCCACTTCGTCGACGTGATGATCCCGATCCTCAACCCGGCGGGCGTCCAGGAGATCCTCGACTACGGCCAGTACGGTTTCGCCATGTCGCGCTTCTGCGGCTCGTGGGCGGCGCTCAAATGCATGAAGGACACCGTCGAATCCACGGGAATCGTCGACGGCAGCCTCGACCGGGTGAAGATCGTCATCCCCACCGACTACGTGGCCCCCGACGGCGGCCTCAACATCCGCCTGGTTGACACCATCCTCGGCCAGGAGGCGCGGCTGCACGACTTCAAGCGCGACGCCATGCTGGCCTTCGTGCGCGCCAACCGGCTCAACCGCATCGTCACGTCGGGCGGCCGCAGCCCGAAGATCGGCATCATCACCACCGGCAAATCCTATCTCGACGTGCGCCAAGCGCTCGACGAGCTCGGCATCGACGAGGTCGCCTGCAACGATCTTGGCATCCGGCTGTTCAAGATCGGCTGCCCGTGGCCGCTCAGCCGTCAGGAGCTCAAGGAGTTCGCCGAGGGGCTCGAGCTCGTCATCGTGGTGGAGGAAAAGCGCTCGCTCATCGAGGTCCAGGTCCGCGAGGAGCTTTACGGTACCGCCAACCAGCCGATGGTCGTCGGCAAGAAGGACGAGCGCGACGCCTGGCTGTTTCCCGCCAAGGGGGCGCTTGATCCCAACGACGTCGCGGTGGCGATCGGCGAGAGGCTGTTGAAATACGGCCGCAACGAGCCCATCGCGGCGCGCGTCGACCGCCTCAAGCAGGCCCAGCACATGCTGGCCGAGATGCAGGACGTCGCGGTGCGCACGCCCTATTTCTGCTCGGGCTGCCCGCACAATTCCTCCACCGTGGTGCCGCAGGGCATGCGCGCCTATGCGGGCATCGGCTGCCATTTCATGGCGCAGTGGATGGACCGCTCCACGCTCGGCTTCACCCAGATGGGCGGCGAGGGGGCGAACTGGATCGGCGAGGCGCCGTTCTCCAGCCGCGGCCATGTTTTTCAGAATCTTGGCGACGGCACCTACAACCATTCGGGGTACCTCGCGATCCGCGCCGCCGCGGCTAGCGGCGTCAACATCACCTACAAGATCCTGTTCAACGACGCGGTGGCGATGACCGGCGGCCAGACCAACGAGGGAGGGCTGAACGTGCCGCAGATCGCCCGCCAGGTCGCCGCCGAAGGCGCCAAGCGGGTGGTCGTGGTCACCGACGAGCCGTGGAAATACCCCAAGGGCACCGACTGGCCGCCCGGGCTGACCGTGCATCACCGCGACGAGCTGATGCGGGTGCAGACCGAGCTCGCCGCCATCCCGGGCCTCACCGTCTTGATCTACGACCAGACCTGCGCGGCGGAAAAACGCCGGCGGCGCAAGCGCGGGCTCTATCCGGATCCCGACAAGCGGGTGATCATCAACGAGCTCGTCTGCGAGGGCTGCGGCGACTGCGGCGTGCAGTCGAACTGCGTCTCGGTGCAGCCGCTGGAGACCGAGTACGGGCGCAAGCGCACCATCGACCAGTCGAGCTGCAACAAGGACTTTTCCTGCGTCAAAGGTTTTTGTCCGTCCTTCGTCACCGTGCACGGCGCCAAGCCCAAGAAGGGCAGGGGCGTCGCCGACGACCGCCATCTGCCGGCGCTGCCCGAGCCGGTGAAGCCTGCGATCGGCCGGACCTACGGCATCATCGTCACCGGCATCGGCGGCACCGGCATCGTCACCATCGGCGGCGTGCTCGGCATGGCGGCCCATCTCGACGGCAAGGGCTTTGGGGCGATCGACATGGCGGGTCTCGCCCAGAAGGGCGGAGCGGTCTACAGCCACATCCGCATCGCCGAGCGGCCCGAGGACATCCACGCCATCCGCGTCGGCGCCGGCGAGGCGGATCTCGTGCTCGGCGGCGACATGGTGGTGGCGGGCACCAAGAAGGTGCTCGCGGCCGTCAAGCCGGATGCGACCCGGCTGATCGTCAACCTGGCGGAAATCCTGCCGGGCGATTTCACCCGCAACGCCGACTTCTCGCTGCCGGCGGAAAGAATCAAGCGTGCCATCACGGCGGCGGCCGGCGCCGACCGCAGCCATTTCGTCGACGCCACGCGGCTCGCCACCGCGCTGCTCGGCAACTCGATCGGCGCCAACATCTTCATCGTCGGCTACGCCTATCAGCTCGGCGCCCTGCCGCTCTCGGCGGAAGCGATCGAGAAGGCGATCGAGCTCAACGGCGAGGCGGTGGCGATGAACCAGGCCGCCTTCCGCTGGGGCCGGGCAGCCGCCGTCGACCTCGCCGCCGTCGAGGCCCTGATCAGGCCGGCGCCGGCGATGGCCGACGCGGCGCGCCGGCTGTCGACCTCGCTGGCCGAGACGGTCGAGCGCCGCGTCGAATTCCTCACCGCCTACCAGGACGCCGCCTATGCGCAACGCTACCGCGGGCTCGTCGACGAGGCGCAAAGGATCGAGGCCGCCAGGACGCCGGAAAAATCCGGCCTCGCCGAGGCGGTCGCGCGCTATCTGTTCAAGCTGATGGCCTACAAGGACGAGTACGAGGTCGCCCGGCTCTATACCGACGGGGCGTTCCACAAACAGGTCGCGGCCCAGTTCGACGGCGACAAGCTGCGCTTCGAGTTCCACCTCGCCCCGCCGATCCTGGCGCCGACCGACGGCAAGACCGGCCAGCCGAAGAAGCTCTCCTTCGGCCCCTGGATGCTGCCGGTCTTCCGCGTCCTGGCGAAGCTGAAATTCTTGCGCGGCACCGCGTTCGATCCGTTCGGCCGCTCGGCTGAGCGCCGCGCCGAGCGCAAACTGATCGCCGATTACGAGGCGCTGCTGGCGGAGATTTTTTCGCGCCTGGCGCCCGACAACCATCACCTCGCGGTCGCGCTGGTGAGCATCCCGGAAAAGATCCGCGGCTTCGGCCACGTCAAGGTGCGCCACCTCGGCGCCGCCAAGGCCGAGGAGTCCGCCCTGCTGGAGCAGTTCCGCGCCGCCCCGGCACCGCTGATGAAGGCGGCGGAATAAGACACAAGACATGCGCCAGAAACTGCGGCTCGGGGTGGTCTACGATTTCCGCAATCCGCCCGAATCAGGCATGAGCAATCCCGCGCTCTATGCGGCGATCATGGAGCAGGTCGTCTGGCTCGACGGTCTCGGCCTCGACCTGGTGTGGTTCACCGAGCACCACTTCGTCGACGACGGCTATCTGCCCTCCTGGATTCCGGTGGCCGCCGCGATGGCGGCGCGCACCCGAACAATCCGCTTCTCCTGCGACGTCTGCCTGCTGCCGTTCAATCATCCGATCCGTCTCGCCGAGGATCTCGCGGTGCTCGACAATCTGAGCAACGGGCGGGTGGAGGTCGGTGTCGGGATGGGCTACGCGCCGCACGAGTTCCGCGGCTTCGGCCTGCATCCGTCCTGGCGGCTTTCGCTCACCGACGAGGGTCTGGAGGTGCTGACCCGCGCCTTCACCGGCGAAAAGTTCAGCTTCCGGGGCAAGCGCTACACCATCGAGGACGCCAAGATCACGCCCGGCTATGTGCAGCCCGGCGGCCCGCCGCTGTGGGTCGCCGCCATGGCGGAGCCGGGGGCGCTCAGGGCCGCGCGCCACCGGACCAACCTGCTGCCGCAGGGCCCGCGGGCGCGGACGCTCGATCCGTGGCTCGCGGCGCTCAAAGAGAGCGGGCGCGATCCGGCGGACCATCGCGTCGGCATCATCCGCTCCTGCCTCGTCACCGACGATCCCGAGCGCGACTGGGTGCCGGTCAGGGCCGCCGAGCGCCGCCGCATGGAGGTCTACAACCGCTTCCGTGCCGAATCCGGCGGCCACGGCGGCGTCGCCGGCATCACCGAGGAAAGCCGCATCCCGCAGGCCTGGATCGTCGGCAATGTCGACCACTGCGTCGCCGAGCTGACCGCCTTCATCCGGGAATACGGCCTGACCGACATCGTCACCTGGGCGGTACCGCCGGGCATGCGCCCCGATCAGACGGGCCCGAGCCTGGAACGCTTTGCCCGCGACGTCGCACCCCGGCTCCGCCAGGCCTTCGCCGGGTAGCCGCGCCACCCGCTGGCCAGGCTCGAGCACCCGGTGGGCGTCCGGTCATGCCGCGGTCGGAGAGCCGTCCGGATAGGCAAGAACGAGATCGTGATGCAGCTTTCTCGACGATCCGGTCGTCGTGACGACGCGCGCGTAGATGCGAAACGTCCCCCAGCCGGAGGTGTCGAGCCGGAATTTCGTTGCCCGGTCCCGGACCACGCGCACAGGATCCACGAAGCTCTCGTGCAGCGTGTAGACGACTTCCTTGATGGCGTCCAACTCGTCGTCCGGTCCCTCGATCCAGACGGACCATTTCCACCAGTGATCGCCGCTGTAGAGGTAATCCTGCTCGATACGGATCGCCATCAGACAATGTCCTTTCTGAGATTGATGTCGAGCGAATCCGTGCTCTCGAAATTCGATATCCAGTTCTTGTCTCTGTACTTGATATGCAGCTGGATCAATGCGCGCCGAGGCACGTCCTTGGCCTCCACGGAAAGTCCGCCGGCCAGGGGTATGAATCTCCCCGCTCTCGGAGGCTCGACGTCACCCTCGACCATGATGTTATAGTTGCATGTCAATTCGGCGCTCCGGTGGAGCGGAAACAGCTCTTCCGAGCACTCCTTCGGCAACAATTTGAGCCTCACGGTCGAGAGACTGTGCCAGCGACCGAGCACCTTTGCCACCTCCACGATGCAGCGGTCGCGCTGGTCCTCGGCGTAGGTGATCGGCTGGCGGTTACCGAACATGCCGCGTTGTGGATCGATTCCGGTTTCACGCACCTCGAGAAGCCGCAATTCCTTCGCTTGTGCGTGGGCCAGTTCGTGCTCCACCCAGGTATGAGTCGTCCATTTGTCGGCAGCCATCGGGTCGCGGCGCGTAAGGAAGCCGATGAGCGCCGAGCATCGCTCGATTTGCGTCCGGACGCCGTTCGATATCTCCTGGCCCTGCAGCTCTCCACCATCCACGGCTTCTGAGCCGAACGCCTCTATCAGCGGAAAGATCAGGTCCGGTATCCAGGCGTCGCGTGGGTGAAAGCCATAGCCGACGAAGATCTTCATTGCTGTCCCATCCCGATGGGCCGGCGGATGGCGCTGGCGAGGTACCACACCGCCGACGGGCTATTGTTACATGAATACCGTATTATTCGCAACTCATGGTTCCCCTCGGACCCCCTCGGGCGGACCGCAGGCCGTTCCGGACCGGACACCAGCGGCGTACCCGATCCGGTTGCAATCCGACCGGGATCATGGCCGGACCGACATGTGCCGCTCGCAGCGATCCACCGTATCGCGACTTTCGGCGACTTGACGCAACCGAGGGACCATTTCATATGCAACAATCATAAGATCGCCGGTGAACGGCGGCACAGAGGGCTGGCGGGGGGACGCCCCCGCACATCTGGGAGGAACACCGTGGCGATCGATGCCGGCGCGCGGGCGGACACGTTTCCGAAGCTGCTGATCCGCAACGCCGAGGCGATCGGCGGCCGGCCCGCGGTCCGCCACAAGGATCTGGGCATCTGGCAGGCCTGGACCTGGGCGCAGGTTCTCGACGAGGTTCGGGCATTCTCCCTCGGCCTCGGCGAGGTCGGCCTCAAGCGCGGCGACAAGTTCGCCGTGATCGGCGCCAACCGGCCGAAGCTCTACTGGGCGATGTGCGCCGGCCAGGCGCTCGGCGCGGTGCCGGTGCCGGTCTATGCGGATTCCGTCGCCGACGAGATGGCCTATGTGCTCGACCATGCCGAGGTCACCGTCGCGGTGGTCGAGGACCAGGAGCAGGTCGACAAGCTCGCTTCGATCTCCGATCGCCTGCCGAGGCTCAAGCTCGTCGTCTACGACGAGTCGCGGGGCCTGCGCGACTACGATCACACCCGGCTGAAATCGTTCGACGAGGTGCAGCGCGCCGGCCGCCAGGCGCTCGCCGCCGATCCGGGCCGGCTCAGTGCCTGGCTGGCGTCGATCGCCGAGGGCAAGGGCGGCGATCTCGCCTCGATCCTCTACACGTCGGGCACCACCGGCCGCCCCAAGGGGGTGATGCTCACCTACGACAACGTGGTGATCTCGGCGCGCAACGGCACCGCGTTCGACCGGCTCGACGAGAAAGAGGAAGTCATCGCCTATCTGCCGCTCGCCTGGATCGGCGACCACATCTTCTCCTACGCCCAGTCCTACGTCGCCGGCTATTGCGTCAATTGTCCGGAGACGGCGGAGACCGTGGTCGAGGATCGCCGCGAGATCGGCACCACCTATGCGTTCGCGCCGCCGCGGGTCTACGAGAACCTGCTGACGCTGACCATGGTGCGGATGGAGGATGCCGGCCGGCTGAAGCGAAAAATGTTCCACTTCTTCATCGCCGTCGCCCAGCGCTGGGGCGAAAAAATCCTCGACGGGCAGAAGGTGCCGCTGCACGCAAGACTGCTCTACCGGCTCGGCGATGTCCTGGTCTATGCGCCGCTGAAGAACCGCTTCGGCCTGAGCCGCATCCGCGTCGCCTATACGGCGGGCGAGGCGATCGGTCCGGAGATTTTTGGCTTCTTCCGCTCGATCGGCGTCAACCTCAAGCAGCTCTACGGCCAGACCGAGGCGTCGGTATACATCACGGCGCAGCCCGACGGCGAGGTTTTCCTCGACACGGTGGGCAAGCCCAATCCCGAGGTCGAGATCAGGATCGCGGAGAGCGGCGAGGTCATGTTCCGCTCGCCCGGCGTGTTTGCCGGCTACTACAAGGATCCGGAAAAGACCGCCGAGACCCGCACGCCCGACGGCTGGGTGCATACCGGGGACGCCGGCTTCCTCGATCCGCGCACCGGGCATCTGAAGATCATCGATCGCGCCAAGGACGTGGGAAAACTCACCGACGGCAGCCTGTTCGCGCCGAAATATCTGGAGAACAAGCTGAAATTCTTTCCCAACATCCGCGAGGCGGTCACCCTCGGCGACCGGCGCGACTACGTCTGCGCGATGATCAACATCGATCTCACCGCGGTCGGCAGCTGGGCCGAGCGCAACAACGTGGTCTACGGCTCCTACCAGGAGCTCGCCGCCCATCCGCTGGTCTACGACATGATCGCCTCGCACATCGACGAGATGAACCGGTCGCTCGCCGCCGAGGAGATCATGGCGGGCGCGCAGGTGCGCCGCTTCCTCATCCTGCACAAGGAGCTCGATGCCGACGACGGCGAGCTCACCCGCACGATGAAGGTGCGCCGCGGGCTGATCGCCGAGCGCTACGCGCCGCTGATTGCCGGCCTCTACGACGGCTCGCATGAGATCGACATCTCGACGGAGGTCACCTTCGAGGACGGCCGCAAGGGCGTGATCGCGGCGCGGGTCAAGGTCCGCGACGTGCAGGTCCAGGCCCCCGCACCCGCCATGGGGCTTGCGGCGTGATGCCCCGACGCCTGGCGCCGCCATACCTCCGCCTTGGGGGAGGTCGACCGGCCGGAGCGCAGCGAAGGCCGGTCGGGTGGGGGGCGCGCCGCGCGCAGTGCCTCTCCGTGGACCCCACCCGGCGCGCTTCGCGCGCCGCCCTCCCCGTTCCGGGGAGGGATGGAACCGCTGAGGTTCCGGGATGAGAGCGCCGTCGGCACGCGAGACTGCGGCCGGCGAGGTGCTGCTGGCGGTCGAGAACGTGTCGCTCTCCTTCGGGGGCGTGAAGGCGATCGCCGGCGTCTCGTTCGACATCCGCAAAGGCGAGATCCGCGCCATCATCGGGCCGAACGGCGCCGGAAAGACCTCGATGCTCAACGTCATCAACGGCTTCTACCAGCCGCAGAACGGCCGCATCACCTTCAAGGGCGCGACACGGACCAAGATGCGGCCGTACGAGGCGGCGCTCGGCGGCATCGGCCGCACGTTTCAGAACGTCGCGCTGTTCCGCGGCATGACGGCGCTCGACAACGTCATGGCGGGAAGGACGCTGAAGATGCATCGCGGCCTGTTCTGGCAGCTCATCCGCCACGGCCCGGCGCTCGCCGAGGAGGTCGCGCACCGCCGGCGCGCCGAGGAGATCATCGACTTTCTCGAGATCAATCACATCCGCAAGGTCCAGGTCGGCCGGCTGCCCTACGGCCTGCAGAAGCGCGTCGAGCTCGGCCGGGCGCTCGCCATGGAGCCCGATCTGCTGCTGCTCGACGAGCCGATGGCGGGCATGAATCTCGAGGAAAAGGAGGACATGTCGCGCTTCATCCTCGACGTGAACAATCATTACGGCACCACGATCGCGCTGATCGAGCACGACATGGGGGTGGTGATGGACCTGTCCGACCGCGTGGTCGTGCTCGACTACGGCCGAAAAATCGCCGACGGCGTGCCGGACGACGTCAAGCGCGACTCCGCGGTCATCGACGCCTATCTGGGCGTCGCGCACTAGGCCGCCGCGATGGACCTCCTCTACAAGATCTTCCTCGACCCGTTCGTGCAGATGGGCACGGCGCCGGATCTGCTGGTGCAGACGCTGTGGGAAGGCCTCGTCGGCGGCGTGCTCTACGCGCTGATCGCGCTCGGCTTCGTGCTGATCTTCAAGGCCTCGGGCGTGTTCAATTTCGCGCAAGGCATCATGGTGGTGTTCTCGGCGCTCACCCTGGTCGGCCTGCACGCGCTCGGCGTGCCGGCCTTCGTGGCGCTGGCGCTCACCGTGGTGGTGATGCTGCTGCTCGCGATCGGCGTCGAGCGCCTGGTGCTGCGCCCGCTGGTCAACCAGCCCGACATCATCCTGTTCATGGCGACCATCGGGCTCACCTATTTCCTCATCGGCTTCGGCGAGCTCATATTCGGCGGCAATCCCAAGGTGATGATCGCCAGCGAGCTCTACCTGCCGAAGGGCGCGGTGGACCTGAAAATGCTCGGCGGCTTCGTGTCCTTGCAGAAGATCGACATCGCGGCGGCGATCATCGCCTCGATCATGGTGACCGGGCTCGCCATCTTCTTCCAGCGCACGCGGATCGGCCGGGCGCTGCGGGCCGTCGCCGACAGCCACAAGGCTGCGCTGTCGGTCGGCATCTCGCTGGAGCAGATCTGGGTCATCGTGTGGTTCGCCGCCGGCATCGTGGCGCTGGCGACCGGGATCATGTGGGGCGCGCGTTCGGACGTGTCGTTCGCCCTGCAGATCATCGCGCTCAAAGCGCTGCCGGTGCTCATCCTCGGCGGCTTCACCTCGATTCCCGGCGCCATCGTCGGCGGCATCATCATCGGGGTGGGTGAGAAGCTCGGCGAGTTCTACTGGGGCCCGCTGCTCGGCGGCGGCATCGAGAGCTGGCTCGCCTACATGATCGCGCTCGGCTTCCTGCTGTTCCGCCCGCAGGGCCTGTTCGGCGAAAAGATCATCGAGCGGATCTGACCGGGACCGGAAAACATGCTCTACCGCGAGGCCGGCCAGTACAAGACGAGCTACACCGCCGACATGGCGGTGTTTCCCATCCTGCAGGACCGCATCGGCATCGCCTTGATCCTGCTTGCCGCCTTCGTGGTGATCCCGCTGGCCGGCAATGCGTTCCTCATCAACGCGGTGATGATCCCGTTCCTGATCTTCGCCCTTGCCGCCATTGGGCTCAACCTGCTCACCGGCTATACCGGGCTGCTCTCGCTCGGCACCGGAGCCTTCATGGGGGTCGGGGCCTATGCGTGCTACAAGCTCACGTCGTATTTCCCCAACGTCAACGTCCTCATCTGGGTGATCGCCTCGGGATTCTTCTCCGCCGCGGTCGGCATGGTGTTCGGCCTGCCGTCGCTGCGCATCAAGGGATTCTATCTGGCGGTCGCCACGCTCGCCGCCCAGTTCTTCCTCGAATGGTGCTTCAGCCGGGTGCCCTGGCTGCACAACTACAGCGTATCCGGTGCCATCGAGGTGCCGCTGCGCACCCTGTTCGGCGTGCCGGTGACCGGCCCCACTGCCACCGCTACCACCCGCTACTACGCGGTGCTCGTCATCGTCGTGGCGATGACCTGGCTCGCCTCCAACCTGGTGCACGGCCGGATCGGGCGCATGTGGATGGCGGTGCGCGACATGGACATCGCGGCGGAGCTGATCGGCATCCGGCTCTTGCGCACCAAGCTCACCGCCTTCGCGGTGTCGTCGTTCTATTGCGGGGTCGCCGGGGCGCTGATGGTCTTCCTGTGGTATGGCGGTGCGGAGCCCAACGTCTTCGACATCAACCAGAGCTTTCAGATCCTGTTCATGGTGGTGATCGGCGGTCTCGGCAGCCTGATCGGCTCGTATTTCGGCGCTGCCCTGATCTTCGTGCTGCCGATCGTGGTGCGCTCGCTGCCGCAGGCCTTCGGCCTGCCGATCCATCCGGCGACCGCCGAGCACCTGACCTTCATGATCATCGGAGCGCTGATCATCGTTTTCCTGATCGCCGAACCCGCCGGGCTGGCGCGGCTGTGGCAGATCGGCAAGCAGAAACTGAGGGTGTGGCCCTTTCCGTACTGATCGGGCACACTTCACGCAATTCCCGCCGCAGGACATGATCCTGCGAGGCGGGATGGCTCCCGGGCCTCGGCGAGGCCTCGGAGCCGAGGAGCGTCGGCATGACACCGACGGACCAACCAAAGGGAGAAGCGCGATGCGCAAAAGCAATCTCGGTCTCGCCGCCGCCGTGCTGGCGGCGGTGGGCGCGTCTGCCGCGGTCACGTCGGCCGATGCCGCAGACGGCATCTACGTCCCGCTGCTGAGTTACCGGACCGGGCCCTTTGCGGGCTCCGGAATCCCGATCGCCAACGGCATGGCCGACTACCTCAACATGCTCAACGAGCGCGACGGCGGCATCGGCGGGGTCAGGCTCGTCGTCGAGGAATGCGAGACCGGCTACGACACCAAGAAGGGCGTCGAGTGCTACGAGCAGATCAAGAGCAAGAACCCGGTCATGGTCAATCCGTACTCGACCGGCATCACCCTGCAGCTCATCCCCAAGGCGGCGGTCGACAAGATCCCGATCCTGTCCATGGCCTACGGCCTGTCGGCGTCGGCCGACGGCAACGTCTTTCCCTGGATCTTCAATCCGCCGGCGACCTACTGGGACGGCGCCTCGGTCTTCGTCAAGCACGTCGCCCAGAAGGAGGGCGGGCTCGACAAGCTCAAGGGCAAGAAGATCGGTCTCGTCTATCTCGACGCGCCCTACGGCAAGGAGCCGATCCCGCTGCTCGAGCACCTCGCCAAGGATTACGGGTTCGAGCTGAAGCTCTATCCGGTTCCCGCATCGGAGATGCAGAACCAGGCATCGCTGTGGCTCGGCATCCGCCGCGACCGGCCGGACTGGATCTACCTGCAGGGCTGGGGCGCCATGAACCCGACTGCCCTCAAGGAGGCCGTGAAGAACGGGTTCCCGATGGATCATCTGGTCGGCGTGTGGTGGTCGGGCAACGACGACGACGCGCGGCCGGCCGGAGCCGACGCCAAGGGCTATACCTCGCTCGACATCAACGCGGTGGGCACGGACTTTTCCGCCATCCAGGACATCCTCAAGCACGTGGTCGACAAGGGCAAGAGCCAGGTCGCGGCGCGCGACAAGGTCGGCGAGAATTTTTACAATCGCGGCGTGTTCAACTCCGTGCTGATCGCCGAGGCGATCCGCAAGGCGCAGGAGCTCACCGGCAAGAAGCAGGTCACCGGCGAGGACGTGCGCCGCGGCCTGGAATCCCTCGACATCACCGCCGCCCGCTTCAAGGAGATCGGTCTGGAGAATTTCGCCGCGCCGATCAAGGTCTCCTGCGCCGATCACAACCACCATGCCGGGATCTATCTGGCGCAGTGGGACGGCACCAAGTGGACCAAGGCGTCCGACTACATCGAGCCGATCAAGGACAAGGTGCTGCCGCTGATCGACGCCGATGCCAAGCAGTATGCCGGCGCCAATGCCGGCTGGCCCAAGCGCACCGAGCCCTGCGACAAGTCGTCGTGAGGAAAATGACATTGGCCATGCAGGGCTGTCGCCAATGAGGCTGCGACGTATCAGGCACGGCCGTGCCGCGAGTTCGACCCTCCCGCCCTTTGGCGGGGAGGGTCGACTGTCTTCGCGTAGCGAAGACAGTCGGGGTGGGGGGACTATGTCCTGCTCCGAACTTGCGGCCCGACCCCCCACCCCATCCCTCCCCGCCGCAAGAGCGGGGGGAGGGAGGAGTCGCGGCACGGAAGATACCAAACAAGGGACGTTGGCGGGCTCGGCAACCCTGTTCGTCCGCGGGGCACTTCCGCACCGGAGGCCGCCCATGAGCGCGATTCAACCGGGCGCGGCGGAGCCGGTCGCGCCGGCCGCCAGCGCGAAAATTCTCTCCCTCAACAATATCGAGGTGATCTACGACCGCGTCATCTTGGTGCTCAAGGGCGTCTCGCTCGACGTCGCCGAGGGCGGCATCGTGGCGCTGCTCGGCGCCAACGGCGCCGGCAAGACCACGACGCTGAAGGCGATCTCCAACCTGCTGCATTCCGAGCGCGGCGAGGTCACCAAGGGCGCCATCCTGTTCGCCGGCGACGAGGTTCATGGCCTGTCGCCCAACGAGCTGGTGCGGCGCGGCTGCATCCAGGTGATGGAGGGCCGCCACTGCTTCGGCCATCTCACCATCGAGGAGAATCTTTTGACCGGCGCTTTCACGCGGCGCGACGGCAGGGCGCGGATCCGCAGCGATCTGGAAAAAGTCTTCGGCTATTTTCCGCGGCTCAGGGAGCGCCGCAAGGCGCTGGCCGGCTATACCTCGGGCGGCGAGCAGCAGATGTGCGCGATCGGCCGCGCCCTGATGTCGCAGCCGAAGATGATCCTGCTCGACGAGCCGTCCATGGGGCTCGCCCCGCAGGTCGTCGAGGAGATTTTTGCGATCGTCAAGGATTTGAACGACAAGGAGCGCGTCTCCTTCCTGCTCGCCGAGCAGAACGCCAACATGGCGCTGAAATATGCGAGCTACGGCTACATCCTGGAGAACGGCCGCGTCGTGCTCGACGGCGAGGCCGCGGCGCTCAGGGAGAACGAGGACGTCAAGGAGTTCTATCTGGGCGTCGCCGAAGGCAAGCGCCGCTCGTTCCGCGAGGGCAAGCACTACAAGCGGCGCAAGCGCTGGCTGGGCTAGCACCACTGAGTCAGAAAGTCGCAGGGTGGGGGATTTGAGAATCACGTAGTGGAGAGGATTCCCATTGAGATCCAGGGGGTTGGGATGGTTCTCCGGAGAGCGAAGGGTATTGAATCGCGGTTTCGGCAGTACGTCGAGGGTCTTGTGAGCGTGATTGGGCACGCGGATCGTGCTGGCCCGTTGCGCGACTATTGCACGGGCTTGGTGATGCCGGTCGCACGCAAGAGTGTTGAACCGATGGCGGCGATCACGGCGCCGGGGCGAACAGCGGCGCAGCATCAGTCGTTGCTGCATTTTGTCGGGCAAGGCGGTTGGTCCGACGGGGAGGTCTTGGCCAAAGTTCGCGAGATGGTATTGCCGCGGATTGAGCGTCATGGATCGATCAGGGCCTGGATCATCGACGATACGAGCTTCCCCAAGAAGGGACGGCATTCGGTTGGGGTGGCGCACCAGTACTGCGGGCAGCTTGGCAAACAGGCGAACTGCCAAGTCGCCGTCTCGCTGTCGATCGCCAATGACGCGGCAAGCTTGCCGGTGGCCTATCGGCTGTATTTGACGAAAGACTGGGCGGAGGACGCGGCACGCCGATCCAAGGTGGGCGTGCCTGAGCACATCGACTTCAAGACCAAGCCGGAGATCGCGCTTGAGCACATCCGCTGGGCGTGTGAAGTGGGCCTTCCTGGCGAGATGGTGCTGGTGGATGCCGGCTATGGCCATGACTCCAAGCTGCGTGCCGGCATCACAGAGTTGGGGAAGGTCTATGCTGCCGGCATTCAGCCGCAGACCTTGGTGTGTCCGCCGGGCAAGCGACCCGGCGGCGCGCCGAAGAAGGGGCACCGTCGCGCACCCGCGGCGATCTCGGCGAAGGAAGTCGCGCTCAGGCTGCCGGCAAAAGCGTGGCGCACGATCGAGTGGCGTGAAGGCACGAATGAACGGCTGTCCTCACGGTTTGCCCGTGTGCATGTTCACGTTGCGTCGATCCGCGAGCGTTCCGAGGTGCCGGCGAGGGAGTGGCTGCTGATCGAGTGGCCCGAGGGCGAGAAAGAGCCCACCAAATATTGGCTTTCGACCTTACCGAGCAGTATCTCGCTCCGCGATCTGGTCGACGCCGCCAAGCTGCGCTGGCGCGTCGAGCGCGACTATCTGGAGCTCAAGCAGGAGGTCGGCCTCGGGCATTTCGAAGGACGGGGATGGCTCGGCTTTCACCATCACGCCACTATGTGCATCGCCGCATACGGTTTCCTGATCTCCGAAAGGGAGACAATTCCCCCCTCGAGACCACGTTCCGCCAGGTTGTTCCCGGAACTTGCCGTATCCGACGGTTACCGACCCAGAGGATCCCCCGTTGCGGCCTGAGCGACATGTCCCAAATTCAATCGCAACCATGCGCCAATGGCTCATCGATGCTATCGTCACACGCCTGCCACGATGCCCATGCTGTCACGCTCCAAACCCGCGGCATTCGCGGCAGAATCGTTAATGACGCAGTAGTGCTAGCGCATGTCCCGGCGAAGTGTGCGCGGTTCGCCGACAAAGGACATGCGCGACATAAGGATCTGGACGTGCCGGACAAGTTCAGCCTGACGGAAAAATTCGCGCTGTTCTCCGAGCAATGGCGGCCCAAAGTCGTCGCCGCTCCGAACGGCCAGGAGCTCAAGCTGGTCAAGGTGCGGGGCACCTTTCCGTGGCATCATCACGACGCCGAGGACGAGCTCTTCCTGGTGTGGAAGGGCCGCTTCCGCATCGAGTTCCGCGACCGCGTGGTCGATCTCGGGCCGGGCGAAGGGCTCGTGGTGCCGCGCGGCGTCGAGCACCGCACCGCTGCCGACCAGGAGGCGGAGATCCTGCTGTTCGAGCCCGCCGCCACGCGCAACACCGGCAACGTCGTCGATACCGCGTTCACGGCGCCGGACGGCGCGACCGTGTGAGCCGATCGCGGCTGTCCCCGGCGGTTCGCAGGGACTATATGCGTGATCGTAGTCGAGATCGTGCACCCGAAGGATCGTCATGAACGACGCCGTCGCCCCCGCCCGCGCCGCGCAACGGCCGCAGGAGCATCCAAAAATTCCCGAGCGGCGGATCGGCGTGCTGCTGGTCAATCTCGGGACGCCGGACGCGACCGACTATTTTTCCATGCGCCGCTACCTCAAGGAATTCCTCTCCGACCCGCGGGTGATCGAGGAGAACCGGATCAAGTGGTGGCTGATCCTCAACCTGATCATTCTCACCGTACGACCGGGCCGCAAGGGCAGGGACTACGACAAGATCTGGAACCGCGAGCAGAACGAATCGCCGCTCAAGACCATCACCCGGTCGCAGGCCGAGAAGCTTAGCCTCGCGCCGGAATTTTCTGCCCGCCCGTTCGTCGTCGACTGGGCGATGCGCTACGGCAATCCCTCGCTCGCCTCGCGCCTCGAGGCGATGCGGCGCGAGGGCTGCGACCGCATCCTGGTCTTCCCGCTCTATCCGCAATACGCCGCGGCGACCACCGCGACCGTGTGCGACAAGGTCTTCGACGCCTTGAAGACCATGCGCTGGCAGCCGGCGATCCGCGTGGTGCCGGCTTATTACGACGACCCGGCCTACATCGAGGCGGTCGCATCCTCGCTGCAGGCCGAGCTCAAAAAGCTCGCGTTCGCGCCCGACGTCATCCTGGCGTCGTTCCACGGCATGCCGGAAGACTATCTGGCCAAGGGCGATCCCTATCATTGCCAGTGCGCGAAGACCGCGCGCCTGGTGAAGGAAAAGCTCGGGCTCGACGACCAGCGCTTCATGATGAGTTTTCAGTCGCGCTTCGGCACCGCGGAGTGGCTCAAACCCTACACCGATGCCACGGTGAAGAGCCTGGCGGAGCGCGGGGTGAAGAACCTCGCCGTGGTGATGCCGGGATTTTCCGCCGATTGCCTGGAGACGCTGGAGGAGATCGCCGGCGAGAATGCCGAGATCTTTCGTCACCACGGCGGCGCGAATTTTGCCGCCATTCCCTGCCTCAACGACAGCGAGGCCGGGATGACGGTGATCCGCCAGGTGGCGCTGCGCGAGCTTCAGGGATGGATGTGAGGCGTTCTATCCATCGCCGGCCTTCCCCGTGGGGTCCTGCCGCAACACCTCGCGGGCGATGATCATCTGCTGGATCTCGCTGGCCCCGTCGAAGATGCGGAACGCGCGGGCGTGGCGATAGAGCCGCTCGACGGTGGTTCCCCGGGTGACGCCGAGGCCGCCGAAGATCTGCACCGCCTGGTCGATCACCTCGCAGGCCGCCTCGGTCGAGAACAGCTTTGCGGTCGCGGCCTCCCGCCGCATCGCGCCGTCGCCGGCATCGTGCTGCCAGGCCGCCCGGTAGACCAGCAGGGCCGATGCGTCGATCTTCACCGCCATGTCGGCGAGCTTTGCCTGAACCAGCTGGAATTCCGCCAGCGGCTTGCGGAACGCCGTACGGGCGAGGCTGCGCCGGCGCGCTTCGTCGAAGGCGCGCCGGGCGAATCCGAGCGCCGCGGCGCCGACCGACGGCCGAAAAAGCTCGAGCACCCGCATCGCGATGGCAAAACCGTCGCCGGGCTTGCCGATCAGCCGTTCCGCCGGCACCCGGCAGGACTCGAGCCGCCAGGTTCCCACCGTGTGCGGCGGCAGCACATTGAGCCGCTGCTCCAGCACGATCCCCGGATCGTCGCCCTCGACCCAGAATGCCGAGATGCCGGACGCGCCGCCCGGCCCGTCGGTCCGGGCGAACACCACATAGGCATCGGCGAGCCCGCAATTCGACGTCCAGGTCTTTCGCCCGTCGATGACGTATCCGTCGCCGTCCCGCCGCGCCTGCGTGGTGATCGCCGCCGCATCCGAGCCGGCATCGGGCTCGGAGAGCGCGAAGGCCGGCATCAGCGTCCCTTCGGCGTAGCGTCGGAGAGCTTCCTGCCGAAGGCCCGCGGAGCCGTAGAGCGCGACCGGCAGGATGCCGAGCCACGGCTCGGACAACGCCACATCGGCCATTGCCGAGCTGTAGCCGCAGATTTCCCGCATGAGGCAGAGCGCGCGCAGATCGAGCGCCGGCACGCCACCGGCATCGGCCTGCGGCAAGGTGAGCGCCAGAAACCCGGCACGGGCAAGCGCGCAAAACATCTCGCGCGCCACGCGGCCGTCGCCGCCTTCCTCGGCTTCGTGCGCCGCGAGATTGGTGGCGGTCCAGTGGCAAAAATTTTCCGCCAGCGCCCGATGGGCGGGGGCGAAGAACGGCCATGCGGTATGCGTCAGATCCATGGCCGGCACCTTGGATGGCAGGGATTCTTCCGTCAATCGGCCGCAAGCTCCGGCCGCCCGTCCGGCGGTCCTGCGGTGAACCGATTGACCGCGAGCGGCGACCAAGACACTGCTATGATCGCGCCATCTTCGCCGCAATCCCGCGCCGCATGTCCGGCGCCACAAGGGGGAACTTATGGTGGTCGGCATCAATATCTTCGTCATCGTCTTCGTTCTGCTCGCGATCATCACGCTGTTCGCGGCGGTGAAGACGGTCGGGCAGGGCTATAACTGGACGGTCGAGCGGTTCGGCCGCTACACCCGCACGCTGTCGCCGGGCCTCAACCTGATCGTGCCCTATTTCGATCGCATCGGGCGCAAGCTCAACATGATGGAGCAGGTGATCGACGTGCCCCAGCAGGAGGTCATCACCAAGGACAATGCCACCGTCACGGTCGACGGCGTGGCGTTCTTCCAGGTGTTCGACGCCGCCAAGGCGAGCTACGAGGTCGCCTATCTGGATCAGGCGATCATCAAGCTGACGATGACCAACATCCGTTCCGTCATGGGCGCGATGGACCTCGACCAGATGCTCTCCCACCGCGACGAGATCAACGAGCGGCTGCTGCGCGTGGTCGACGCCGCGGTGTCGCCGTGGGGCGTCAAGGTCAACCGCATCGAGATCAAGGACATCGTGCCGCCCGCCAACCTGGTCGCCTCGATGGGCCGGCAGATGCAGGCCGAGCGCGAGAAGCGCGCGGAAATTCTTGCCGCCGAAGGCCAGCGCCAGTCGGCGATCCTCAAGGCCGAAGGCCAGAAGCAGGGGCAGATCCTCGAGGCCGAGGGCAGGCGGGAGGCGGCGTTCCGCGACGCCGAGGCGCGCGAGCGTCTCGCCCAGGCGGAGGCCAAGGCGACCGAGATGGTGAGCCAGGCGGTCGCCGCCGGCAACGTCTCGGCGCTCAACTACTTCATCGCCCAGCAGTACCTCAAGGCGTTCGGCGAGATCGCCAAGTCGCCCAACCAGAAGATCCTGATGCTGCCGATCGAGGCGACCGGGGTGCTGGCGTCGCTCGGCGGCATCGTCGAGATCGCCAGGGAGACCTTTGGCGACGGCCGCGGCGCGCCGCAGCCGCCGGCGCCCCCGCCGCCGCGCCGGCCGACCGGCCCGGGCTTCACCGTCGGCACCTCGGGCTGAAAGGCGCCGCCATGATCGCCCAGATCGCCGCGCTCGGCGCGTGGGGCTGGTTCATCCTCGGCGTGGCGCTGCTCGTGATCGAGGTGCTGGCGCCGGGCACCTTCATCCTGTGGCTCGGGCTCTCGGCGATTCTCGTCGGCCTGATCTCGCTGGTGATCGAGTGGTCGTGGCAGGCCCAGGCCGCGACCTTCGCGGTGCTCGCCATCGTCTCGGTGATCGTGTGGTGGCGCATCGGCCGGCGGCCCAAGGAGGAGGAGGTCGCCGACCAGCCGTTTCTCAACCGCCGCGCCGACGGCTTCGTCGGACGCGTCTTCACCCTGGAAAAGCCCATGGTCGACGGCGCCGGCACGGTGCGGATCGGCGACACGATCTGGCGCGTCAGCGGTCCCGACGGCCCCGCCGGCAGCCGGGTGAAGGTGGTGCGCGCCGACGGACCGACGCTGGTGGTCGAGCGCGCGGAGGCGTGAGCGGGGAGGAAAGTCAGTGTCATCGGATGTCCTGCACGGCGTGATCCCGATCGCTCCCACCCCGTTCGCCGACAGCGGCGATCTCGACCTCGCGGGCCAGCGTCGCGTGCTCGACTGCATGATCGACCAGGGCGTCGACGGCATCTGCATCCTGGCGAACTATTCGGAGCAGTTTTCGCTGACCGACGGGGAGCGCGACATTTTGGTCGATCTCTGTCTCGGCCACGTCGCCGGACGGCGGCCGATCATCGTCACCTGCAGCCATTTTGGCACGCGGATCGCCGCCGAGCGCGGCCGCCGGGCGGCAGCGGCCGGCGCCGCCATGCTGATGCTGATGCCGCCCTATCACGGCACCGCGCTGCGCGCCGACGAGCCGCGCATGATCGAGCATTTCGCCCGCATCGCCGAGGCTGCCGCAATCCCCATCATGGTGCAGGACGCGCCCTTGAGCGGCGTTCCGCTGAGCGTCGCATTCCTGGCGCGTCTCGCCGCCGAGGTGCCGAGCGTCAAATATGCCAAGATCGAGGTGCCGGGGACCGCCGCCAAGCTGCGCGGCCTGATCGCCGCCGCCGGAGACGCCATCGCCGGCCCGTTCGACGGCGAGGAATCGATCACCCTGATGGCCGATCTCGATGCCGGCGCGACCGGCACCATGCCGAGCGCGATGCTGCCCGACCTGATCAGGCCGGTCATCGAGCATCATCGGGCGGGCCGCCGCCGGGAGGCGGCCGCGGCCTACGCCCGCATCCTGCCGCTGATCAATTACGAGAACCGGCAGTGCGGCCTGCGCGGCACCAAGGCGGTAATGATGGCGGGCGGCGTGATCGCCAGCGACCATGTGCGCCATCCGCTCGAGCCGCTGCAGCCTGAGACCCGGGCAGGGCTTCTCGAGCTTGCCGCCGAGCTCAATCCGCTGGCGCTCAGGTGGGGAAAATAACCGTCGACGGCGCGCGGGCCGCAAACACCACACCGGTGTCCCGGCGCCGGCGCGCCTCCTCGAAGCCGTGCATCCCCGCCATCCATTGGATGGCGACGATCGTTCCCTTGACCGGTCGCAGCAGCCCGACCGCGAGCCCCAGCGTCAGCGGCAGCCACAGCGCGACGTGGAGCCAGTACGGCGGGGAGAAATTGAACTCCACCGCCAGCGCCAGCGGCACCACCAGGTGGCCGACGAGAAAGATCACGCAGTAGGCGGGAAAATCGTCGGCGCGGTGGTGATGGAGCTCCTCGCCGCATTGCGCGCAATGGTCGGTGACCTTGAGGAAGCCCTCGAACAGCCGGCCTTTCCCGCAATGTGGACAGCGGCCGAAAAACCCGCGCAGGATCGTGCGCAAGGGCGACACACGCGGTTCGACAGTCGACATCGTTCGGAGTTCCAGGGTCGCAAATGCGGGGAGAGCGCCGCCCCCCACATATGTCCATGGCGCCGGTAATTTCAATCTGACGTCGGCGAGAATGCATGGCGACCATGCATGCCGCCTCATATGGCGTCGGCGATCGCCTTGCCGCTGGTCACGGTGTCGGCATTGCCGCCGAGATCGCGGGTGCGCAGCGTCTTTTCCGCCAGCGTCCGCTCGACTGCGGAAACGATGCCGGCGGCGGCTTCGGTCTCGCCGAGATGCTCCAGCATCATCGCGCCCGACCAGATCTGGCCGATCGGATTGGCGATGCCCTGGCCGGCAATGTCGGGAGCCGAGCCGTGCACCGGCTCGAACAGCGACGGGAATTTCTTTTCCGGATTGATGTTGCCGGCCGGCGCGATGCCGATCGTCCCGGTGCAGGCCGGACCCAAATCGGACAGGATGTCGCCGAACAGGTTGGAGCCGACCACGACGTCGAACCAGTCGGGGTGCAGCACGAAGTTCGCCGTCAGGATGTCGATGTGGTATTTGTCCCAGCGCAGCCCGGGATAGTTTTTTGCCATCGCCTCGACCCGCTCGTCCCAGTACGGCATGGTGATCGAGATGCCGTTCGACTTGGTCGCCGAGGTCAGGTGTTTTTTCGGCCGGCTCTGCGCCAGCTCGAAGGCGAACTTGAGCACCCGGTCGACGCCGTGGCGCGTCATCACGGTTTCCTGCACCACGAACTCGCGCTCGGTGCCGCCGAACATGCGCCCGCCGATCGCCGAATATTCCCCTTCCGTGTTCTCGCGCACCACCATGAAGTCGATGTCGCCGGGCTTGCGGTTGGCGAGCGGCGAGGCGACGCCGGGCATCAGCCGCACCGGCCGCAGATTGACGTACTGGTCGAACTCGCGGCGAAACAGCACCAGCGAGCCCCACAACGAGATGTGGTCCGGCACCTTCGCCGGCCAGCCGACCGCACCAAAATAGATCGCGTCGTGGCCGCCGATCTTGTCCTTCCAGTCCTCCGGCATCATGCGGCCGTGCTTCTCGAAATAGTCGCAGGAGGCGAAGTCGAACCAGTCGGTCGCTAGCGCGAAGCCGAAGCGCTTGCCGGCTGCTTCCAGCGCCCGCACGCCTTCCGGCATCACCTCCTTGCCGATGCCGTCGCCCGGGATGATGGCGATGCGATAGGTCTTGCTCATCGTCAGCGTCCCTCGACGCCGAGCTTCTTCAAGGCGTCCTCTACCCAGCTGCGGTCGACCGTGCCGGCAAGCGTATCCGCCATCGTCTTCTTCTCGCCTTCCTGCTTGGCTTCCGCCGCCTTCAGGACGGCCTCGGTCTCATTATAGGGAACGCACAGGGTTCCGTCGTCGTCGCCGAGCATCAGGTCGCCGGGCTCGATCACCATGCCGTCGATGGCGATCGGCACGTTGATCTCGCCGGGGCCGTCCTTGTACGGCCCGCGATGGCTGACGCCGCAGGCGAACACCGGAAAATTCTGCGCGCGCACCCAGCCGTAGTCGCGGATGGCGCCCCAGATCACCACGCCGGCGAGCCCGATCTTCACCGCGTAGCTGAACATCAGCTCGCCCATGATCGAGTTGGTCAATTCGCCCCCGGCATCGATCACCAGCACGTCGCCCTTCTCGGCGCGGTTGAGCGCCGCATGTGCCAGGAGATTGTCGCCGGGGCGTGACTTCACCGTGAGCGCCGGGCCGGCGAGCACGCCGCCGGCATGCATCGGCCGCAGCCGGGCGCCTCCCGCCTCCATGCGCCACATCACGTCGCTGACATTGGCGACGGGGAGCACGCGGAAGCGCGCCACCACATCGTCGCCGACTTTCCGCGCGCGCTTGTTGATCCTGAAACCGATGCTCACCAGGCTGCTCCTCTCAGGCGGCGTCCTCGCGGCGTGCGATCATCTTTTCCGCCATGGCGGCGACGGCTTCCCGATAACCCGCCGGCACTACGCCGTTGAAATGGGCTTTCAGGCCGAGTGCCTCCTTCCAGCGCAGCCGCTCGGCCGTCGCCCGCGTCATGATCGGCTCGATGCCGGCATCGGCCACGGCCTCGGCCGCCATCTCGGCCTCCTCGGCGCGCCGCTTGGCGTGGATGACGCCGGACGGGACGAGGCTGTTGACGGTGTCCATGAACGGCCGCGTCAGCGTGCGTGAGGCGGATGCCAGCACCGCCTCGTCGAGGCCGTAATGGCGCGCCGCGAGCAGCATCTCGTCGGTGACCGCTTCCAAGCCCTTCATCAGCACCGAGCGCAGGATCTTGATCCCCGACGCGGTGCCGAGCTTGTCGCCGACCGGCGTGATGTTCATGCCGAACGGCACCAGCAGGTCGGCGACGCGGCGGCCGGCCGGTCCGCTCGACAGCATGGCCATGCCGTGGCCGTCCTTCGGATTGCCCATGATCGAGCCGTCGCCCAGTAGCGCGCCGGTGCCGGCCAGCCGCTCGGCGACCCCGAGCTTCACCTTGGGGGTTGCCGAGGCGAAGTCGATGAAGATGTGGCGGCTCGCTAGATGCGGCCGGAACGCCTCCGCGCTCTCCAGCGACGCCGAGCCGGGCGTCACCCCGAAGATCAGGTCCACGCGCTCGGCAAGCTCGCGGTTCGAGCGCACCAGCACGACCCCCGCCTCGCCGGCGCGGCGCTGGATGAGATCGGCGAACGGTCCGTCGAACGCATACTTGTCGTAGCAGGCGATGTCGCGAAGCCCCGCGGCGCTGAGCCCGCGCCCGAGCGTGCTGCCGATCTCGCCGTAGCCGACGAGGCCGAGGCGGAATTGTCTTTGGTCATTCATGGCCCCGACTCCTCAAACAAATAACTACGCGCCGGCCGGAGCGACGCGCCGCATCAGCGCGGGAGTCATCTCGGCGAGCGTGTTGATGCCGATGAGCGCCATGTTGCGGTGGATCTCGGCCGACAGGAGATCGATCGCATGGCGGACGCCCGGATCGCCGGCGATCGCCGCCGCGTAGATGAACGGCCGGCCGATGAACACGAACTGCGCGCCGAGCGCCAACGCCTTCAGCACATCGCCGCCGCGGCGCACGCCCGAATCCATCATCACCGTCATGTCGCCGCGGTTGGCGGCGATCTCTTCGAGCACGCGCAGCGGCGACACCGTGCCGTCGAGCTGGCGGGCGCCGTGGTTCGACACGATGACGCCGTCGACGCCGCTTTCGCGGGCGATGCGGGCGTCCTCCGGGTGCATGACTCCCTTGAGCACCAGCTTGCCGGGAAAGCGCTTGCGCATCAGCGCGACATGGCTCCAGTCGAGCCCGTCGCGCGTGCCGAAATTGCGCGAGGAATCCGGCGACAGGATCGGCGCGCCGCGCGTCGCCATGGCGTTCTCGAAGTGCGGCATGCCGTAGCGCAGCAAGGTGCGCGCCGCCGTGTTGATCAGCCAGCCCGGCCGGATCGCGCCGTCCCAGGCGAGCCGCAGGCTCGGCCGCAGCGGCGTGGAGAAGCCATTGCGCACGTTGTTCTCGCGATTGGCCGAGACCGGCACGTCGACGGTGAGCACCAGCGTGCCGAATCCTGCCCGCGCCACCCGGTCGACCAGACCGATGATGCGCTCGGGCTCGCCCGGCAGATACGCCTGGAACCAGGCAGCCGGGTTCGCCTGTACGATGTCCTCGAGCCGGATCAGCGAGGCGCCGCTCATGATCATCGGAATGTTGGCGCGTGCCGCGGCTTGCGTGAGCACCAGGTCGCCGCGATAGGCGATGAGCGCGCTGGTCCCCATCGGGGCGATGCCGAACGGGGCCGCGTAGCGTTTGCCGAACAGCGTCGCCTCGGTCGAGCGTTTGGTGACGTCGACCAGCGCCCGCGGCACGAAGCCCCACTCGGCGAAGGCCGCACGGTTGTCGGCGAACGCGGTATTGTCCTCCGCGGCGCCGGAGACGAAGCCGAAGATCGGACGCGGCAGGTGGCGGCGCGCCGCCGGCTCGAAGTCGGCGAGCGACAGGATGCGGCGCAGCTTCCGCGGCACCGCTTGCGCCACCGCCGTCGGCGCGCGCGCGGATGTCTGCGGATCGCTCGTGAGCGAGCGGCGGTCAGTGCTGGTAGCGTCGGTCGCCGTCATCTTGTGTTACCTTGTCTGGTTCAGCTGTTCGGTCCGCGCTGCATCGAGACCGGCTGCCAGCGCTTGAGATCGGATTTCGCCAGCACCACCGGGTTGACGCAGCTCATCGGCCAGCGGCCGCTGAGCGCCAGTGCCAGCTCCTGGCCGACCCGGCGCTTGCGTGCGGAATCGAACCGCGCCGAGGCGGAGGCGACGTGGGCGCTGAGCGTCACGTTGCTCATGGTGAGCAGCGGATTGTTGTGGCCGGGCGGCTCCTGCTCCAGCACGTCGAGCGCCGCGTGGGCGATCATGCCCTCCTGCAGCGCCTTGATCAGCGCCGCCTCGTCGACGGTCTTGCCGCGCCCGGTATTGATGAAGACCGCGTTCGGCTTCATCTGGCGGAAATGCTTTTCCTTGAGCATGCCCTGCGCCTCTGGGGTGGCGGGGGCGTGCATCGAGATGAAGTCCGATTGCTGCAGCACCTCGGAGAGCGTCGAGGGCAGCACCCCGCGCTCGAGCATCATCATCTCCTCGATATACGGGTCGTAGGCCATCATCCGCAGTCCGAACGGCGCGGCGCGCGCCGCGACCGCGCGGGCGACGTGGCCGAAGGCGATGAAGCCCAGCGTCTGGCCCATCAGGCGCTGGATCTTCAGCAGCTGCGGGCGGCCTTCCTTCCAGCGGCCCTCGCGCACCATGCGGTCCTGCTCGACGACGCGGCGAAAGCCTGAGAGCAGCAGTGCCATCGCGTGGTCCGCCACCTCGTCGATAAAAGTGTCCGGGCAGTTGGTGACCGGGATGCCGCGTGCCGTGGCGGCGGCGACGTCGACCTGGTCGACGCCGACGGTGCCGAGCGTGATGACCCGGCAGCGAGCCAGGCCGTCGATGATCTTTTTGGTGATCGGCATGCCCTTGGCGTACATCGCGTCGGCATCGCGGGCGACCGCGATGAAGGCGTCCTCGTCGCCCACCGGGCCTTCGACGATCTCGGCGTCGAGCCCGTCGAGCGCCTCCATCTCCAGGTCGTAGCCGCCGCCCGCCGTGGTGAAGCTCGCGCCGGCCGGGGTGATGATCTTGAATTTCGCCACGCTTTTTCTCCGCTTGCCCGATCAGCTGGCAACGTCGCCGGCATTCTTGCGCGTCACCGCGATCTCGGCTTTCGCCGCGCGCATCATCAGCCCGCTGTCATTGGCGAGCGTCACGAAACGGAAACCCATGTCGATCATGCGGGCCGCATAGGCGCCGGTGGCGTTGTGGATGCCGGCGAACTGGCCGCGTGCCGACGTCGCCTTGAGCAGCTTTTCGTACATCTTGAGGATATTCGGCTCCTCGCGGTCGAGCGAGGGTTTGAGCCCGAGCGAGAGCGCCAGATCGCTCGGCCCCACATAGATGCCGCTGATGCCGGGCACGTCGAGGATGTTGTCGATGTCGTCGATCGCCTGCTGGGTCTCGATCATCGGGATTACCAGGACCTCGTCGTTGGCGATGGTCTGGTAGGCGCTCGCCTCGCCGTAGACCGCGGCGCGGATCGGGCCGTTGCTGCGCTTGCCGGCCGGCGGATAGAGGCAGGAGGTCGCCAGCGCCTTGGCCTCGGCCGGCGTGTTCACCATCGGGCAGATCACCCCCCAGGCGCCGCCGTCCAGCACCTTTCCGATGATCCCCGGCTCGTTCCACGGCACCCGCACCAGCGGGGTCACCGGATAGCCGTGCATCGCCTGGAAGCACTGCACCATCGACAGGTAGTCCTGCACGCCGTGCTGCATGTCCACGGTGACGCTGTCGAAGCCGCACTGGGCGATGACTTCCGCAGAAAATCCCGATGGAATGGCGAGCCATGCATTGACGCACGCCTTGCCGGATTTCAGCCGGGCCCTGAGCTTGTTCATCCTGGGCATCCCCCCGAAGTGTTTCTTGGCGCCGGACCTTAGACCGGTTGACGAGACGGCATCAAGCCGAGCGCCCGGCATTGCCGGCCCGCGAAAATGACGGGCGGCCCCGACCGAACCGGTTTCAACTCGGTTGGGCTCCGGTTAGGGTCGTGGCGTTCAGGGAGGATTGCCCGTGAAGCTCGGGATCCTGCTGCGCACCGCCGGCGCCGTTCCGGTGGTCGACATGGCTCTGGTGCTCGAGGCCGAGCGGCTCGGCTACGAGTTGGCCTGGGCGGGCGAGGCCTATGGGGGCGACGCGGTCACGCCGATCGCCTGGATGCTGGCGCGCACCACCCGCATCAAGGGCGGCACCGGCATCATGCAGATGCCGGCACGCACGCCGGCGATGGCTGCGATGACCGCGATGAGCCTGCAGGCGCTGTCCGGCGGGCGTTTCCTGTGCGGCATCGGGCCGTCGGGCCCGCAGGTGGTCGAGGGCTGGCACGGAGAACCGTTCGGCAAGCCGCTCGGCCGCACCCGGGAATACGTGTCGATCATCCGGAAAGTCTTTGCCCGCCAGGGGCCGCTCGCGCATTCCGGCGAGCACTACCAGATTCCGTATGCGGGTCCGGGCGCGACGGGGCTGGGAAAGCCGCTGAAAAGCATCGTGCATCCCGAGGGTGATCTCAAGATCTACACCGCCTCGATAGGGCCGGCGGGCCTGCGCGTTGCCGGCGAGATCGCCGACGGGGTTTTGCCGTTCCTGATGTCGCCGGAAAAAGCCCACCTGATCGTCGATCCGTTGCGCGAGGGCCTGGGGAAAGCCGGCGGCGGCAAGAGTTTGAGCGATTTCGACAATGCACCCTATGTACGCATCCGTCTGGGCGACGACGTCGCCGCCTGCCGCGACGCCATCCGGCCGGAGCTTGCGCTTTATATCGGCGGCATGGGTGCCCGTGAGCGGAATTTCTACAACGATCTCGTGCGCCGCATGGGCTACGAGGACGCCGCCGCCAAGATCCAGGACCTGTTTCTCGCCGGCAGGCGCGAGGAAGCGGCCGCCGCCGTGCCCGACGCGCTGATCGACGAGACCTCGCTGGTCGGGCCGAAGGAGCGCATCCGGGATCGCCTCCAGGCCTGGAAGGCGATCGCCGCCGGGCACGAGGTCGGCACCATGCTGCTGAGCGGCGTCACCATCGAGGCCGCGCGGGTGGTGGCCGAAGCCGTGCTGTGAACCGCGATACAACAGGGCGGGTTCGGGCCTCGCAATTGCCGCAAGTTCCCGCGATGAACGCGCCGCCGGATACCATCCGGATAAGACCCAGGGAGGAACCGATGCCCCGTACACCCGGAATGCGCATGCTGTCCCATTCGCTGCGGTGCCGGTTGAGGCAGACGCTGGCCCCGGCCGCCCTCCTCGTGGCACTTGGCGCTGGCGCGCAGGCCGCCGAGCTTCCGCTCGCCCGCGTCGTGCTGTCGACGGCGGGCCTCGCGCAGTTCACCCATTCGGGCCCGATCACCGGGGGCACCACCATCGATCTCGCGGTCAGGCTCGACCAGGTCGACGACATCCTGAAAAGCCTCACCGTGTTCGACCGGCAGGGCGCGCTCGGCGCCGTCAGCCTGCCCGGCAAGGCGCCGCTGGCGGAACTGTTTCGCGACCTGCCGTTCGGACCCGATGCGCTCAATTCGCCGACCGCGCTGCTCAACGCGCTGGTCGGCAGCGAGGTGGAGATCTCCGGCCAGGTCAACGCCCGGGGCCGGGTGTTCCGCGTCGAGAACGAGGACATCGCGCTGCCCAACAGCGGCGGCACCACCACACGTCACCGCCTCACCCTGATGACGGAGAAAGGTCTCGTCCAGGCGCTGCTCGAGGATGTGACGTCGCTGCGCTTCGTCGATCCTCAGGCCAAGGCGCAGATCGAGCGGGCGCTCGGCGGTCTCACCGAGAACCGCGCCAAGGAGCGCCGCAGCCTGGCGATCGGCTTCCTCGGCGAGGGCAGCCGCAACGTCGCGATCAGCTACGTGGTGGCCGCCCCGGTGTGGAAGACCGCCTATCGCCTGGTGCTGCCCAAGGAGGGCGGCAGGGCCCGGCTGCAGGGCTGGGCGGTGGTCGAGAATCTGACCGGCGGCGACTGGAACAATGTCGACCTGGTGCTGGTGTCGGGAAACCCGGTGGCGCTGCGCCAGCCGCTCTATACGGCGTTCTTCGCCGAGCGGGTCGAGGTGCCGGTGACGACCTCGGCGCAGCTGATGCCGCGCACCGACGATGCCGAAGAGCAGCCGGCCGCGCGCCGCAAGGTAGCCGGGGGCGCGCCGGCGCGGGCAGTGTCGCCGCTCAACTACGCCCGGCCGGCACCGCCGCCGCAGATGGCGCAGATGGCCCGGCAGGCACCGGACGCCAAGGCGGTGGCCGCTCCCGACATGCTCGGCGCCGCCGCGCAAGCCGCCGAGGCCGAGGAGGCGTCGACCCAGTTGCTCTACCGGTTCCCGGCAAAGCTCTCGCTGGCGACCGGCCACACCATGATGGTGCCGTTCGTCGACCGCGAGGTCGTGGCGGCCCGCACCTGGCTCTACCAGCCGGAAACGTCGGCGCGCCGTCCGCTCGCCGCGGTCCGCCTGCGCAACGACGGCGACAGCGGGCTGCCGGCCGGCATCGTCACCGCCTACGACGCCGGCGCCGACGGCAACATCAATTTCGTCGGCGACGCGCAGCTGCCGCTGCTCTCCCGGGGCACCTTCAAGTTCGTCACCTTCGCGCTCGACTCGAAAACCGATATCCGCCGCGACGACCGCGGCATCGTGCGCACCACGCTGGGCAAGGCGGTCAACGGCACCTTGACGGTGACCACCCGGTCGCGGCGCCAGTTCACCTATGAGATCACGGCACCGGCCGACGAGGATCGCGAGATCGTGGTGGAGGAGGCGCGCGCCGAAGGCTGGACGCCGGCGAGCGAGACCGCCGGCGTCGAGACGACTCCGACGCGGTTCCGCTACACCGTGGCGGCGCCGAAGGGACAGACCACCAAGGCGGCGCTCACCATCGAGCGCACCGACAGCCAGACCATCGCGCTCACCACGCTCGGGCCCGAGGACATTCTGGCGCGGGTCCGCGGCCTGCAGAACGAGAGCGCGGCGCTCAAGGACGCCGTGACGAAACTGTCGGGCATCGTCGGCGAGATCAACAAGGCGCGCGCGCAGAAGAACCAGCTCGAGGCCGAGCGCAAGAAGATCGCCGAGGACCAGGACCGCATCCGCCTCAATCTGCAGTCGGTCGGCCAAGGCTCCGATCTCGGCCGCCGCTACATCGACACGCTCAAATCCCAGGAGGACCGGCTCGCCGAGATCGTCCGCAGCGACAAGGCGCTCGACGCCGACATCGCCGCCAGACGCGTCTCCGCCGAGGAGGTGGCACGGCAGCTCACGTTGTAACACCCATGGACCGCGACAAGATCAAGAGCTTCGCCGACAAGGTCTACGGCGACATGGCGGGTGCCATGACGGCGGGCATGGCCTATGTCGGCACCCGGACCGGGCTGTTTCGCGCCATGGCGCACAAGGGCCCGATGCGCGCCGAGGAGGTCGTCGGCGCGACCGGCCTTAAGGCGCGCTATGTCGAGGAATGGCTGAACGGCATGACGTCCGCCGGCTATCTCGCCTACGACCCGGCGGAGAAGACGTTCCGGCTGCCCGACGAGCATGCTTACCTGCTCGCGTCCGAGGGCACCGACCACTTCATGGGCGGCCTTTTTTTGATCGCTCCGGTGCTGCTCGGCGTCGCGCCAAAAGTTGCCACCGCGTTCGAGCGGGGCGGCGGTGTTTCTCTCGACGAGCTCGGCCAGGACGGGATCGAGGCGCTCGACTGGCTCAACTGCGGCGCCTATGCGCAGCGCTTCGCCGGCCAATGGCTCAGCGTCCTGCCCGACGTCGTCGAGCGTCTCCAGCAGGGAGGGCGCGCGCTCGACGTCGGCTGCGGCGTCGGCCGCGTCGCCATGGCGATCGCCGAGGGCTTTCCCGCCAGCCAGGTGACCGGGCTCGATCCCAACACGGTGTCGATCGCCCGGGCGCGCGCCGCCGCCGAAGCCGCCGGCCTCGGCGATCGGATCCGCTTCGTCGCCGGGACGACGCGAACGTTTGTGGCCGACGGCGGGTTCGATCTGATCACCGCCTGCGACTGCATCCACGATTTCGCCGAGCCGCAGGCGACGCTGTCGGAAATCCGCGCGCTGCTCAAACCCGACGGCGCGCTGTTCGTGGTCGAGCCCAAGGCCGCCGACCGGCTCGAGGACAATACCTCGGCGCTCGCGACCATCTATTTCGGCTTCAGCATCTTCCATTGCATGACCCAGTCGCTCGCCGCCGGCGGGCCGGGACTCGGCACCTGCATGGGACCGGCGCGCACCGAAAGCCTGCTGCGCGCGGCGGGCTTCGGCCAGTTCCGGCCGCTCGACATCAGGAGCGCGACCAATTTGTTTTATGCGGCCCGGCCGTAGGCATTCCATACAATGCCATCAAGACTTCGCCCCGGGCTGGTGCTCGCCGCCGGCTTCATCGTCCTCTTCGTCAGCGGGGGCGCGCGGTTCGGCATCGGCCTGACCCTCAAGCCGATGGCGGAGGAGCTTTCCTGGGGACGCAGCGAGCTTGGGGCGGCGGTCGCGCTGTTCCAGATCGTCTCGGCCTCCTGCATGTTCGTCGCCGGCAGCCTCGCCGACCGGATCAGCCTGCGGCTGCTGTTCGGAACCGGCCTGGTCATCGCCGGCGCCGGGATCGGGCTGATGAGCCTCGTTGCCGCGCCGTGGCATGCGCTGGCGCTCTACGGCGTGCTGTTCGCGGTCGGCAACGGCACGGCGTCGATCATTCCGGTCGGCGTCATGGTGACCCGGGCTTTTCCGGCGCGTGCCGGCTTCGCCAACGCGGTCTCCTCGTCGGGCCTGAGCCTCGGCCAGCTTCTGATGGTCGCGGCCCTGGCAGCTGTGCTGATCGACCTCGGCTGGCGCTCGGTCTTCGTCTGGCTCGGCGTCGCCCATGTGGTGGTGGCGGCGCTGGTCGTTGCCGCGATCCCGGGCCGTGCCGACGCGAAGGCCCGGCGCGCCGCGCCGGCTCAGTCGGGAATGACCCTGCGCGAGGCCGCCGGCACCGGCCGCTTCTGGCTGCTGCTTGCGGTCTACGCGATCTGCGGCCTCGACGATTTCTTCGTCTCCACCCATGTGGTGGCGTTCGCCCAGGATCGCGGCGTCGATGCTTTTCTCGCCGGCAATCTGCTGGCGCTGATGGGGCTCGCCGCGCTCGTCGGCGTGCTGGCGGCGGGCGCCTGGAGCGACCGCGCCGGACCGGTCTGGCCGACCGCGGCGGCGTTCGCGGCCCGTGTCGCGGTGTTCGCGCTGATCAGCCTCGATCAGTCGCCGGCGTCGGTCGCGGTGTTCGCGCTCGTGTTCGGCGCCACGTTTCTCACCACCGCGCCGCTTACCGTGGTGTTCGTGCGCGACAGTTTCGGCACGAAGAATCTCGGCGCGCTGACCGGGCTGATCACCATGGTGCATCACGTCTTTGGCGGCTTCGGCGCCTGGCTGGGCGCCGCCGTGTTCGATGCGACCGGCCGCTACGATCGCGCCTTCATGCTGATGCTGGCATCGTGCATCGTGGCGCTGGCACTGACCTTCGGGCTGCGGCGGCGACGAGATCTTACGCCGCCTTGACGCCGGCGAGGAAAGTCTCGACCTCGCTGCCGAGCTCGGTCGAATGGCGCGCCAGCTCGCGGGCGGCGGTCAGCACCTGGTCCGCCGCGGAGCCGGTCTGCGCGGCGCCGCTCTTCACCTCCTCGATGTTGGCGCTCACCATCTGGGTGCCTTGCGACGCCTCGTTCACGTTGCGGGCGATCTCCTTGGTCGCCGCCTGCTGCTCCTCGACCGCGGCGGCGATGCCGGTGGCGATCTCGTGCAGCTTGCCGATGGTGCTGCCGATGCCGTGGATCGCGTCGACCGCCCCGCTGGTGGCCTGCTGGATGTCGGCGATCTGCGTGCCGATCTCGCCGGTCGCCTTGGCGGTCTGCGACGCCAGGTCCTTCACCTCGGCGGCGACGACCGCAAAGCCGCGGCCGGCCTCGCCGGCCCGCGCCGCCTCGATGGTGGCATTGAGCGCCAACAGGTTGGTCTGCTCGGCGATGGCGTTGATCAGCTTCACCACCTCGCCGATGCGCTGGGCGCGGTCGGCGAGGGTTTTCACGGTCTCGTCGGTGCGACGGGCGTCGTCGACCGCCTTGCTGGCGATGTTCGCCGAATCCTGCACGCGCGCCCCGATCTCGCCGGCCGACGTGGCGAGCTCCTCGGTGGCGGTCGCGACCGTCTCGACATTCGCCGTGGTCTGCTCGGCGGCGGACGCGACGTTCATCGCGCGCGAGCTCGTCTCCTCGGCGGTCGCCGTCATGGATTTCGCCGTCGCCTCCATCTCTCCCGCCGCCGCCGAGAGGCTTTGGGTCAGCTTGCCGGCATTGGTCTCGAAGGTCCTGGTCAGCCGGTCGAGCGCCTCGGCCCGGCGCACCTTGGCCTCGTTCTCCGCCTGCTGCTCGGCGGCGAGCCGCCGCGTCTCGATCGCATTGTCCTTGAACACTTTCAGCGACACCGCCAGAGAGCCGATCTCATCCTTGCGCTCGGTGCCCGTCACCTCGACGTCGAGATTGCCGTGCGCCAGCTCCCGCATGTCGGCCGTCATCCGGTTCATCGGGCGGGCCACGAAAAGGAACACGATTGTCCATGTGAGGCCCGCCGCGACCCCGAGGCCGACGGCGGCAAGCCCGATCAGCAGCCACACGGTCCGTTGCGCCTGAACGGCGGCGCTGTCCCTCGCGGCGCTCAGATCCCGAGAGTTCGCCTGCTTGCGTTCGTCCAGCAGCTTCATCATGGCATGGCGGGCCTTGGCGCCTTCTCCCGACGATAAGGCGAAGGCCGCCTGCTTCTGGTTCTGCAACGCGGCGGCGACGGCCTTGTCCTCGGCAGCGAAGAAATCCTGGACGGAGCGCTTGAAGCTCTCGACGATCTTTCGTCGCTCCGGCGTGTCCGCCATCTGCACCAGGCGATCGGCAACGGACAGGGCCGCCGACTTGCCTTTGCGGTACTCCTCCTCGTGCGTCAGCATCGTCTTCTGATCGGTCTCGAGGATCACGTTCTTGGCGTCGATGGTCGCCTCCGAGATGTCCAGCCCCATTTGCAGGACCATGGAGCGCCGCGCCGCCATGACGTCGACGATGACGCCTGTCTCCTCGGAGAGCCCGTCGAGCCCGCTCTTGGCAAAGGCGATCAGGCCGACCGTGACGGCGATCAGCAGCACCACCGGAATGGTGATTTTCGTCAGCAATCGAAGATCGTTGAAAGCGCGCATGTCGGCCCTCGCCAGAATCCCGCAGGCCAGCGAACGATTGCACCGACAGGTTAGGGTGGATTTAACGTTTCGTGGCCGAGCGCCAATGGACTGGACCAATCAGTAGTTCTGCTGACGGATCGCGCTTCAATCCGCGGCGTGGCGCGCCAGGTGCGGCAGCAAGAGCTCGTTCAGGCGCTGCGGCGCCTGGTCGGCGACGAAATGCCCGACCCCCGGCAGCACCTCGAACGAATACGGCGCGGCGACGAACTCGCGCGTGCCCTCGGCGGCGACGCGGCCGACGGTGTCGTCGGCGTCGCCCCAGACATAGAGCGTCGGCACGCGGATCATGCCGAGCGGCGCGCGGATCGCGCCGCGGGCGCGGTACCAGGCGAGCGCCGCCTCCATCGCGGCCGCGTTGCCGAGCACCGCGAGGTGCTCCTCGATCGCCGCCGCCGGAACGCCGTTGGCCTTGAGCCGCTCGCGCAACCATCGCGCGTCGTCCGCCAGCAGCAGCGGTCCGGCGTCGGGCTCGAGAAAGGCCTTGTGATGGCGGGAGCGCCGCGCCTGCTCGCCGTCCGGCAGCGCCAGCGCGCGATTGAAGGCGTTCGGGTGCGGACGCGACGTTACGGTCAGCGAAGCGAGGCGCTCGGGATGGCGGTCGGCGAGCCCCCAGGCGATGCTGCCGCCCCAGTCGTGACCGGCCAGATGGAAGCGGCGATCCGCCCAGCCGCAGGCCGCCGCCACGTCGAGCGCGTCGCCGACCAGCTTGTCGAAATGGTAGTTCGCGGGCTCCGCGGTGTCCGGACGCGCGCCCGGCGAGTAGCCGCGCTGGCTCGGCGCCACCGCGCGATATCCAGCCGCCGCCAAGGCCGGCAGCTGCGCCCGCCACGTATGAAACAATTCGGCGAAGCCGTGCAGCAGCAGCACCAGCGGCCCGCCGGCAGGTCCGTCGACGAGCACATCGAAGACGAGATCCGGAGCGGTCTCGATCTCTTGCAACTCGGCCATCGCGCGCCTCCCGGGTCCGTGGCGCGAGTGTCCCCGCAAGGCCGGGCCCTCGCAAGCGCCGTTTGCGCCGCTGCAAGCTTCGCCGGGTCTGGAACCTCCGGCCTGTTGCCCCTAGATCAGCACCCAACGCAACAAGGGCTTCGTCATCATGTCCATTCGCCCCGTGAAGAGAATCATCCAGTCCACGCCCACCATGGAGGGGGCGGGCGTCAAGCTGCGCCGCGCCTTCGGCTTCGGCGAGACCAGCGAATTCGACCCGTTCCTGCTGCTCGACGATTTCCGCAACGATCGGCCCGACGATTATCTGGCAGGCTTTCCCTGGCACCCGCATCGCGGCATCGAGACCATCACCTACGTGCTGGCCGGCACCGTCGACCATGGCGACAGCCTGGGAAACCACGGTTCGCTCGGCGCCGGCGACGTGCAGTGGATGACGGCAGGCAGCGGCATCCTGCACCAGGAGATGCCGCAGGGCGACGCGGCGGGCCGCATGCACGGCTTCCAGTTGTGGGCGAACCTGCCGTCGTCGCTGAAGATGACGGCGCCGCGCTACCAGGATGTCCCGGCGATCGAGATTCCCGAAGTCGTCGACGACGACGGCACGCGGGTGCGCATCATCTGCGGGGACTTTTGGGGCAAGCGCGGCCCGGTCGACGGGGTCGCGGCGGAGCCACGCTACCTCGATGTCTCGGTCCCGCCGGGCCGGCGCAAGACCTTGCCGGTCGAAAGCACGCGGCACGCCTTCGCCTACGTGTTCGCCGGATCGGGACATTTTCGCGACGCCTCGAAGCCGTTCGGCGTGCTCAGCGAGAAGCAGGTCGACGGGGCGGAGTTGCTGGTCCGCGAGCAGACCGGCAACCGCTCGCTGGTGGTGTTCGACTCAGGCGACGAGGTGACGGTCACGGCCGGCGACGAGGGCATCCGGTTCCTGCTGGTGTCGGGCAAGCCGATCGAGGAGCCGGTCGCGTGGTACGGGCCGATCGTGATGAACACGCAAAGCGAGCTCGATCGCGCGGTCGCCGAATTGCGCAACGGCACCTTCATCAAGCACGGCTGACGATTGGTCCGGCGGCAGGGCGCGGCGCGCCGCACCGCGAATCTCTTGAGCAGGGATCGGCTGCCGCAATGGCGCCGATCCCTGTTTTCGTCTGCCAGGGAGGCAACGCGCCGGTCTTGGTCTTGCGTCGCTGATCGGGTACAGCTTGCGCGCTCGCGGGACTGCCCGGCTGTCCGCAGACATGTGGCACCGTCACGACGGGGTGCGGCCATCCGCTACGATTCCCGACAGTCGACAGACAGGAGGATCCGATGATCGGACTGATCTTTTTCGTGGCTCTGGGTGCCTTGCTGCTGTCCCTGGGCCCGAACCTGATTCCGCCGCAATCCCGGACACCCGTGGTCCAGAACGGGGTGCGCGCCGTCGGCATCCTCTGCATCCTGTTCGCCTTCGCGTCGACGTCCTTCGTCTTCGTGCCCGACGGGCATCTCGGCCATCTCTTCCGCATCTATGGCGGCGGCTCGTTGACCGACGGCAGGATCGTCGCGGCGAACGGGGAGAACGGCCCGCAGGCGGAGATTTTTACCCCGGGATTCCACGCGCGTGCGCTGCTCAACGTGATCTACACCGTCGATACCAGCAAGGAGGAGGTCACCATCCCGCAGGGCAAGGTCGGCATCCTGACCGCCCGCGACGGCGCCCCGCTGCGCTCCGGGCAGGCGTTCGCCGATCCGTTCCCGCCCAAGCTCGGCTACCAGATGCTCGACGCCTCGACATTCCTCAACAATGGCGGCCAACGCGGTCCGCAGCTCACCGTGCTCACCCCCGGCAAGTGGCGCGTCAACCGCTATCTCTGGGACGTCGCGGAAGCCGATGCCAGGGACGTCAAGGCCGGCTATGTCGGCGTGGTGAAATCCAACGTCCATGCCGACATCGATTTCGGCACCCTCAAGGCGGTGAAGCCGCAGAACTGCGACGTCATCGCCAGCAAGGACGTGAGCGCCGGACGTCTCGACGCGCCCATCGTCCCGGTCGGCTGCATCGGGGTGTGGAAGGACTCGCTGCAGCCCGGCAAGTACTATTTCCCGCCGGCGGCGTTCCTCATCACCGAGATCGACACCAGGGCGCAGGTGTGGAGCTATGCCGGCGGCTACAAGCGCAGCAACATCGCGCTGACGGTGGATTCCAAGGGCGAGATCGTGCAGACGCGGACCGAGGAGAATGTTCCGATCGACAAGGACAATGCCGACCGCGCGGTGTTCGTGAAGATGGAAGGCTGGGACGTGCCGCTGGAATTGCGCGTGGTCGCCCAGGTGTCGCCCGCCGAGGCCTCCTGCGTGGTGGCCGGCGTCGGCACGCTGAAGGACATCGAGGACCGCGTCCTCACGCCGTCGATCCGCGCCATCACCCGCGACGTGTCGGGCGGCACCTACGAGGTCACCGAGGCCAAGGTCGACGAGAACGGTAAGCCGATTCTCGACAGGGAGGGAAAACCGATCTTCGTCACCATCAACCGGCCGACCAAGGTGCTCGATCTGATCAATCAGCGCCCGCTGATCGAGGGCGAGATCGAGCGCCGCATCCGCCCCGAGGCGCAGAAATCCTGCATCACCATCCGCGAGGTGCGGCTCGGCGAGCCGGCGATCCCGCCGGAGCTTCTGGTCGCGGTGCGCCGCGAGCAGCTCGCCACCCAGCTCGCCAAGGCGTTCATCCAGGAGCGTGCCGCCCAGGAGAAGCGCATCGATTCGGAAAAGGCCAAGGAGACCGCCAACCAGCAGGGCACGCTGGTCAGGGCCGAGATCGGCGTGCAGGCCTCGGTGCAGAATGCGCTCGCCGCGCGCAACGAGGGCCAGGGCGAGCGCGACAAGCTCACCGCCATCGCGGCCGGCCAGAAGAGCCAGGTGGAGGTGCTGGGCCCCGAGGCGACGCGGCAGCTGCGGCAGTTCGAGCTCACCCTCGACACGCTGGCAAAGTTCGCCAATGCCCATCCCAACGTGATCGCCGCCGCGCTCACCAACGCGTCGAAATTCGTGCCGCAGACCTCGATCAATCTCGGCGGCGGCGGCTCATCCGGATCGCTGCTCGACGCCGCCGGCCTGCTCGGCGGCCTGATGACGTCCCATCAGGCGCCTGCCGCCCCGCCCCCGGCGGCGGCGCCGAAGTAGGATCAGGCACGCGACTCCGGACTGTCTTGTTTGGCACCTTCCATGCAGCAAACTCCTCCCTCCCCCCGCTCTTGCGGCGGGGAGGGATGGGGTGGGGGGTGTTGCCGCAAATTCGGAGCAACAAATAGTCCCCCCACCCCGACCGGCCTTCGCTCCGCTTCGGCCGGTCGACCCTCCCCGCCAACGGGCGGGAGGGTAGACTCGCGGCACGGCAGTGCCCATTCGCAGCAATGTCAGATGGGATTGCCGCAACGCCGGCTGGCGGGGGTTGAAGAATCGCCGATCGAGCCTCCATATGCGCTTCGTGATCATCTGTACGGAAGGTAGCCGCGTGACGACATCGATCCATCAAAAGATCGCCGGCGAGCTCGGCGTTCGCGAGGCCCAGGTCGACGCCGCCGTGGCGCTCATCGACGGCGGGGCGACGGTGCCGTTCATCGCGCGCTATCGCAAGGAGGCGACCGGATCGCTGGACGACGCGCAGCTGCGCACGCTGGAAGAACGGCTCGGCTATCTGCGCGAGCTCGAGGAGCGGCGCACGGTGATCCTGGCCTCGATCCGCGAGCAGGGGAAGCTCGATGCCGCGCTCGAGGCCGCAATCCTGGCGGCCGACAGCAAGGGGCGGCTGGAGGACATCTACCTGCCGTTCCGGCCGAAACGGCGCACCAAGGCCGAGATCGCCCGCGAGGCCGGGCTCATGCCGCTCGCCGATCTCCTGATATCGCGTCCCCAGAGCGACCCGCAGTCGGCAGCTGCCGCCTTCGTCGACGCCGGCAAGAACGTGCCGGATGCCGCGGCGGCGCTCGACGGCGCGCGCGCCATTCTGGTCGAGCGTTTTGCCGAGGACGCCGACCTGATCGGATCGTTGCGCGAGCAGATGTGGTCCGGCGGCCGCCTGGTCTCGCGGGTGCGCGAGGGAAAACAGGAAGCCGGCGCCAAGTTCAGCGACTATTTCGATTTCTCCGAGCCGCTCACCAAATTGCCGTCGCACCGCATCCTGGCGCTGTTCCGCGCCGAGAAGGAGGAGGTGCTCGACGTTGGCATCGAGCCGGAAACGCCTGCGCCACCGGCGAGCGAAGCCGGCGCCTTCGAGCGGCGCATCATGCATCGGTTCGTCATCGCGGACCGCGGGCTTCCGGGCGACCGCTGGCTGATCGAGACCGCGCGCTCTGCCTGGCGCACCCGGATCATGGGCCATCTCGTCGTCGATCTGCGCCTGCGGCTGTGGAACGCGGCCGAGCAGGAGGCCGTGCGGGTGTTTGCCCAGAACCTGCGCGATCTGCTTCTTGCCGCGCCGGCGGGAGCGCGCCCCACCATGGGTCTCGATCCCGGCTTCCGCACTGGTGTGAAGGTCGCGGTGGTCGACGCTACCGGGCAGGTGAAGGTGACGACCGCGATCTTTCCCCACGAGCCGCAGCGCCGCTGGGACGAGGCGCTCGCGACCTTGGCAAAGCTCGCGCGCGAGCATCGCGTCGAATTGATCGCCATCGGCAACGGCACCGCGTCGCGCGAGACCGACAAGCTCGCCGCCGAGCTGATGCGGCGCCAGCCGGAGCTCAATCTGTCCAAAATCGTGGTGTCGGAGGCCGGCGCCTCGGTCTATTCGGCGTCCGCGTTCGCGTCGGAGGAATTGCCCGATCTCGACGTGACGCTGCGCGGCGCCGTGTCGATCGCCCGCCGCCTGCAGGACCCGTTGGCCGAGCTCGTCAAGATCGATCCTGAAATCCATCGGCGTTGGCCAGTACCAGCACGATCTCGGCGAGACCAAGCTGTCGCGGGCGCTCGACGCGGTGGTGGAGGATTGCGTCAACGCCGTCGGCGTCGACGCCAATACGGCCTCGGCGCCGCTGCTGGCGCGCGTCTCCGGGATCGGTGCCGGTCTGGCGCAGAGCATCGTGCTTCACCGCGACGCCAATGGTCCGTTCCGCTCGCGCAAGGCCTTGAAGAAGGTGCCGCGGCTCGGCCCGAAAGCGTTCGAGCAGTGCGCCGGCTTTCTCCGCATTGCCCACGGCGAGGACCCGCTCGATGCCTCCGGCGTCCATCCCGAAGCCTATCCGGTGGTGCGGCGGATCCTCGCCGCAGCCCGCAGCGACATCGGCGCGCTGATCGGCAACACCGCGGTCCTGCGCGGGCTGGCGCCGCAAAACTTTGTCGACGATACGTTCGGGCTTCCGACCGTGACCGACATTTTGCGCGAGCTGGAGAAGCCCGGGCGCGACCCGCGTCCGGCCTTCAAGACCGCCGAGTTCCGCGAAGGTGTCGAGAAGCTTGCCGACCTTACGCCCGGCATGGTGCTCGAGGGCACCGTCACCAACGTGGCGGCATTCGGTGCCTTCGTCGACGTCGGCGTTCATCAGGACGGCCTGGTGCACGTCTCGGCGATGGCGAAGACTTTTGTCAAAGACCCGCGCCAGATCGTCAAGCCGGGCGACATCGTGCGGGTCAAGGTGCTGGACGTCGATCTGCCGCGCAAGCGGATCGCCTTGACGCTGCGGCTCGACGACGAGGTCGGCCGCAATCCGGGCCGCCCAAGTGGCGCCGAGCCCCGCCCCGATGCCGGCGCGCGCGCTCCGCGTCCGCAGCCGGTGCCTTCGTCCGGCGGCGCGCTCGCCGATGCGCTGCGGCGCGCCGGCGTGTCTGCCGGCGAACCAAACAAACGACCCAAGCCGCGCTGATATGGATCTACGCCACGCCGGCGCGCAGCAGATCGTGCAGGTGCACGACGCCGATCGGGCGGCCGGCCTCGACCACCATGACGGCGGTGATCTTTGACGAGTTGAGCAGCTCCAGCGCCTCGCTGACCAGCTGGTCGGAACGCACGGTCTTCGGCCCGCGGGTCATGATGTCGTCGACGCGGGCATCGAGCAGGTCGGCGCGCATGTGGCGGCGCAGATCCCCGTCGGTGATGATGCCGACCAGAAGACCGCCCGGCCCGGTAATGCCGACGCAGCCAAAGCTCTTGGCCGACATTTCTACGATCGCGCTCGACATCGGCGTGCCGAGCGCGGCCAGCGGGATCTTGTCCTCGGTATGCATCACGTCGCGGACGAATTTCAGCATCGCGCCGAGCCGTCCGCCCGGATGAAACACCCCGTAGTCGAGCGCCGTGAAGCCGCGGCTCTCGAGCAGTGCGATCGCCAGCGCGTCGCCGAGCGCGAGCTGCATCAGCGCCGAGGTGGTGGGCGCCAGATTGTGCGGGCAGGCCTCGCGCGCCTGCGGCAGGCCGAGGACTACGTCGGCGGATTTGCCGAGCGTGCTGTCGCCGGCGGCCGTCACCGCCACCAGGGGGATGCGGAAGCGCCGCGAATAGTCGATGAGGTCTTTCAGCTCCGCGGTCTCGCCCGACCACGACAGCGCCATGATGACGTCGTCGGCGGTGATCATGCCGAGGTCGCCGTGGCTCGCCTCGCCGGGATGGACGAAGAACGCCGGCGTGCCGGTCGACGCCAGGGTGGCGGCGATTTTCCGGCCGATATGCCCGGACTTGCCCATGCCGGTGACGATGACCCTGCCCTTGGCGGCGCGGATCAGCTCGACCGCGGCGACGAAGTCGCGGCCGAGGCCGTCGTGGATCGCCGCCACCAGGGCGCCGATGCCCGAGGCCTCGGCGTCGAGCGTGCGCAGCGCCGACTCGATCTCGATGCGCGCTCGCTCGCCGGCCTCGTCGGCGCTCCGCGCCTCGCCAGCGCTCCGCGCCTGATCGGCGTTACGCAATACCTTTGGCTCGGCCATGATCCGGTTTGTGCTTGGGCTGTCGTCCCGCCGCCCGGATAGCACGGATGCGGCCCCGGCGCGACCATTCCGCGGCTCCCTCAACCCGCCATTAACCATCCTGGTTTTACATCCGTTAACCATGAGGCCCGCCAGGCGGCCGGCCAAAGGTGTTGCACGTGCCGCGTCCGCGTCCATCACGTCCTGCCGCGCTCGCCGGTGCCGCGATCCTCGTCGCGGCGCTCGGCAGCGTCGCCGCGTTCGCTCAAGTTCCATCGCACACCCAAGTGCCGCCGATCACCCAGGTGCCGCTACTCGGGCCGCTCCGCACCGCCATCGACGAGACAGCCGACGAGCAGAAGCCCGGCGCCACCCGGCGGCCGGTTTCGAGCCGCGAGCCGAGCCGCATCGGCCGGCGCCAGATCTTCGGCAATCCGCCGGCCTCCGGCGCCGGCGCCACCGGGTTCGATTCCAGCAACACGCGCCGCCGTGTCCGGCCGGGGCCGACGGCCGGGCAGTCGGCACCGCAGAACATTCTGGGGCCCGCCGCCACTCCGGTGCCCCCCGGATCGTCGTGGACATCGCGCCCCGGCATGCCGCGGCTTCCGGCGCAGACCGGTGCCGCGCCGGCGCCGGCCGGATCCTCCCCTTCCGGCACCACGACCGGGCCGACCGAGGTTCCGGCGAGCGGCGCCCCGCCGCCGCTGTCGGCCCCGCCGCCGCCGCGCAGCGCCAGGACGACGCGAAATCCCAAGGCCCCGGCCGCCACCTACAGCACCAACCCGGCCGCCCTTCCGGGCACCGCGATCCAGCCGACCACGACCGCGACCGCGCCGCCGGTCGGCGCCGTAACCGCCCCCGGCACCGCGCCGGTCCCCGCGGCGGCCGCGCCCGCCGTCGGCGCCACACCCGCCGCGGTTCCCTATCCGGGCCTCGCCGCCCCGCTGGTCTCGGTCCGCCAGCGGCCGGTGACGGCCGAGGACGACCCCTACGACGCCCTCGGCATCCGGGTCGGCACCTTCATCGTCCGCCCGGCCGTGGAGGTGACCAGCGGCTACGACACCAACCCGTCCCGGGTGCCCGATGCCCGGGGCTCCTGGTTCTACCAGGTGGCGCCCGAGCTCTTGGCGCGCTCCGACTGGGAGCGCCACCAGCTCACCGCCGAGATCCGCTCGAGCTACAGCGAGTATCCGTCGGTGCCGCTCGCCAACCGTCCCAACATCGACGCCAAGGTCGACGGCCGGATCGACGTCACCCGCCTGTCCCATATCGACCTGCAGGGCCGCTATCTGCTGTCGACCGACTATCCGGGAAGCCCCAACATTCCCGCCGGACTCGCCAAGCTGCCGGTGTTCCAGACCGTGGGCGGCACGGCGGGCTTCACCCAGGGCTTCAACCGGCTCGAGATCTCGGCGAAGGGCATGGTCGACCGCACCGAGTACCAGGACTCGCTTCTGACCGACGGCAGCACGTCGAGTAACAAGGACCGCGACTACAACAGATACGGCGCCGCGCTGCGCGGCAGCTATGAGGTCACGCCGGGCATCAGGCCGTTCGCCGAGCTTTATGCCGACACCCGCATCCATGACCTCAAGGTCGACCGCAACGGCGACATGCGCGACTCGGAGGCATTGATTCCCCGCATCGGCTCGACCATCGAGATCTCGCGAAAGCTCACCGGTGAGGTCTCGATCGGCTACGTCACCCGCACCTTCAAGGACCCGACGCTGCCCGACATTCGCGGCCTGATCGTCGACGGCTCGCTGATCTGGACCGCGACCGGGCTCACCACCGTCAGGCTCACGGCGAAATCCACCGAGGACGAGTCGGTGCTGGCGAACGTCTCCGGGGTGCTGCGCCGCGATGCCGGCCTGCAGGTCGACCACGCCTTCCGCCGCTGGCTGATCGGCACCGCCAAGCTCGGCTTCGGCCTCGACGAGTATGTCGGCTCGCCGCGGGTCGACCATCGCTACTCGGCGTCGGTCGGGCTCGCCTACAAGCTCACCCGCAGCGTGCAGATCAAGGGCGAGCTGCGCCAGGAATGGCTGCGCTCCAATATCACCGGCAACGACTACACCGCCACCATCGCGCTGATCGGCCTGCGTCTGCAGCGCTGAGCCTCGCCGCCCCTCGTCCCGAATTCGGGGTTGCGCTCGGCCAGCCGCGCTGGCGGAATGGGATCTCATTCCGGGGTTCGGCATCACGATGGCCTTCGAGACGGTTTCCGCAAGCCCGCGCGGGCGCGTCGCGTCCGGCATGCCGCGTACCGCCGCCGAGATGCTCGTCGTCGCCGCACTGTTCGCCGCGGGCTTTGCCTGGATGTTCCGCCGCTGGCTGCTCGGCGGCTTCGACGGCATTTTTGGCGACGATGCCGACGGGCTGTTCACGCTCAGCGTGCTCGAGCACTGGAACCGCGTGCTGTCCGGCGCCGCCGCCGTCGCCAGCCCGAGCTTCTTCTATCCGGAGCCCGGCACGCTCGGCTACTCCGACTCGCTTTTCCTCTACGGGGTTGCGGCGGCGCTGGTGCGGCGGCTCGGCGCCGACATCTTCACGGCGTTCATGGTGGCGATGGCGGCGTTTTCCGCCATCGGCTACTTCGGCTTCCTGGCATTGCTGCGGCGGCATCTGGCGATCCCGACCGTCTGGGCGGCATGCGGCGCCTTCCTGTTCGCCTTCGCCAACATGAACCAGGTCAAGCTCATCCACGTGCAGGGCTATTGCGCCATGCTGCTGCCGGTGCTGTGCGATCTCGTGCTGCGCGCCTGGTCGAGCGAGACTCGGCGGCGCGGCATCGCGCTCAGCCTCGCGGCCGGCTTCCTGCATGCGCTGATCTTTCTGACCGCCTATCAGACCGGCTGGTTCTTCACGCTTTTCCTCGCGCTGATCGCGTCGCTCGTTGCGCTGCTTGCGGGCCCCGCGAAAAGCCTTGCGTGGCTGCGGCAGGCATTCGGCGCCAAACGGCATGTGGTGATCGCCTATCTGACGGCATTCGCGGCCGGCCTCGTGCCGTTCTTCTGGCTCTATCTGCCGATCGTGCTGGCGGGCCATCGCCGCACGTTTTCCGAAATTCTCGGCAACGCCCCGGACGCCCGCGACATCCTCAACGTCACGCCGGGCAATTTCCTGTGGGGCGGCCTGCTGCAGTCGTTGGGGATTGCCGGACGGCCCGGGCGACCGACCTGGGAGGTCGAGCTCGGCCACACCCCGGCCGTACTGGCGCTGATCGCGGGAGCCATCGCGGTCGCGGCATGGCGCGTTCGCCGCGACTCCGATCGCGACCGCCTGGTGCTGGCACTCGCGCTTGCGGTCGTCATCTCGTGGCTCGTCCAGCTCGATTATTTCGGCGTGCATCCGTGGCAATGGCTGCTCGCCCTGGTGCCCGGCGCCGGCGCCGTGCGCTACCCCTTCCGCTCGCAGCTCGTGGCCAATTTCTTCGCCGCCATCGTGGTGGCCCGCGCGCTCCAGGCGATCGCCGGCGCCCGCGCATGTTCCGGCGAAGTGGATGCCGGTTCGCCGACAAAAACATGCGCCACTCGACAATTCCGACGGATGCTCGCCACCGGCTGCGCGATGCTCATCGTCGTCGAGCAGATCAACGTGGATTGGCCGCCCACGATCTCGCGCGCCGCCCGGATCGCCTGGCTCGCCGCCGTACCTCCGGCGCCGGCGGACTGCCGCGTCTTCTATCTGGTGCCGGGCGCCACACCGGTCGACAAGCCGGGATATGAGCACCAGCTCGACGCCATGCTGTTCTCGCAAATTCGCGGGATCGCCACGATCAACGGCTATTCCAGCTGGTTCCCCGCCGGCTGGAACCTCGAGGAGCCGGCCCGGCCCGGCTACGCCGCCGCGGTCAGCGCCTGGGCGCGCGAGAAGGCGATCGATGGCCTGTGCGGCCTCGATCCGCGGCGCGGGCTGTGGGTGCCGGGATTGCCAGCCGACGGAGATCGCTGATCAGCTTGTCGTCGACCCAATTCATCGGTCGACGCCGACGCCGCAAATCGCGGTGGTGATGCGTGCGCGGCGATCGTCGAGGCGAGCCGTCCGGCGACAGGCGTCGGCGTTGATCTTTGTCAATGTTGGCGGAGCCCGGTGGACTATAGCTTCCTCCCGGAGCGGAGGTCGGCTCGACGCGAAAAGAATGACGACGGAATCCACGGCGCATTCTGTTCCATCCCAATATAAATCCCGTTCGGCCTGCCGGAATGCGCTGCAGACGTTCATCGAGATGAGGAGTGCATCATGTCCAAAAAATCCAAGGCGACTAATGACGAGCTGGCGGCGACGGTCCGGAAATCAGCCAACCAGATCTTTCTGGCCGGGCTCGGCGCCTTCAACAAGACGCAGGAAGAGGGCACCAAGGTTTTCGACGCCCTGGTGAAGGAGGGCACCAAGGTATTCGACGGGCTGGTCAAGGAGGCCGGCGCCGTTCAGAAGCGGGCCACCGGGCTCGCCAACTCCAAGATGGCCGAGATGAAGGCTGCGGCCGCCGGCACCTGGAGCACGCTGGAGACGGTCTTCGAGGACCGGGTTGCCCGCGTGCTTCATGGGCTCAACGTGGCGACCAAGAAGGATGTCGACGCGCTCGCCCGCCGGGTCAGCCAACTGGGCGGCAAGAAGCCGTCGGCCGGCAGCCGGCGCGTGGCAAAATCCGCCAGTCGCCGGCTCACCCGGAAGTCGAAGGTCGCCTAACCCTGATCGACAGTCGGGGCGGCAGCCGCCGGCGCCGTCGAGGCGCCGGTGCCGTCGTCCGCATCATTGCCGTACGCTCCTGCCGCCGCGCCGATGGGGTGACGTCGCCGCGGCGACGCTGTTCGAAAATGCGCTCCGCTGCGTCATCCGGCCTGCGAGCCGAAGCCGCGCGTCGCGCGCTTGCGCGACGGCGGGCACACCCGCCGACGATTGCAGCGCGACGGGCTGCAGCCGGAAGGTGCCGCGCTCCGTGATCCGCGTTGCACCGCGGTCAAATCGATCGCGACGCGCGAGCCGCGATTCCTGTTTGATCCAAATCAATCACAAACAAGCCGCATCGCGATAAGAGAGCGCGTTTGTCTCGCGGCGCCGTCGGATACGACGGCGGGCGGACCTACGGTCGAACGAAGAGGAATACCATGGCACGCCTTCAACGACTTGCAGCTTGCCTGCTGGCGATCGTCGCGACGACGTACATGCCGGCCGCAGTGGCTGCTCCGCTGGCGTTTCCGACGGAGAAGATCACCATCGAGATCTGGTGGCACGAATACGGCCCGTTCACCGCCTACGTCAAGGAGCTGATCGAGGCCTACAAGAAGGTTCGCCCCAACGTGACGGTCAATCCCACCGTGACGTCCTCGGCGGACATCAATCAGAAGATCACCGTTGCGCTGGCCACCGGCACCGGTCCCGACATCATGGACAACGACGCATCCTATTACGTGCTCTACTATTCCAAGGGGGTGCTGGAGCCGCTGAACCTCGATGTCTTCGGCGCCGAGAGCTATCCGGACGTCGCCGCCAAATATACAACGGGCGGGCTCGATGCCGGAACCTTCGGCGGCAAGATCTATGCCCTGCCGTATCAGGGCAACTCGATGAGCCTCTTCATCAACAACAAGCTGTTCGCCGCGGCCGGGCTGGATCCCAAGAAGGATGCGCCCCGGACCTGGGACGACATGAAGGCGCTCGGTCCCAAGCTGAAGAAGGTCCAGGGCAACCGCACGGTGCAGAAGGCGTTCGACTTTCCGTATCACAGCGCGCGTTGGGAGGTGCAGGACTTCCAGCCGCTCACCGAGCAGTTCGGCGGAAAAATTCTCAGCGACGACGGCAGGACCGCATACCTCAACAGTCCCGAGGCGGTGAAGGCGCTGACGCTGTGGCGCGACGTGACCAAGGTGACGGGCGACCCCAGGACCACGATGAACACGCCGAGCAATCCCAACCAGGATTTCGTCGACGGCCGGGTGGCGATGTGGATCACCGGACCGTGGGCGACCCCGCAGATCCGCCAGTCCGCCATCGGCGATGATTTCACCGTGGTGTCGCTGCCCCAGGTCGATCCGTCGAAGCCGCGAACCATGGTGTACGGATGGATGTGGGGAGTGAACAAGGCGAAGCCCGACGCGCAGAAGGTGGCGGCGTGGGACTTCGTCAAGTTCATGCTCGCGAAGCCGGACGAGTGGCTGGGCAAGGTCGGCTTCGTGCAGCCGGTCAAGAGCCTCGACCAGAGCGAGACCGCCAGCAAGTTCCCGTATTTCGCCGTCCATATGCGCGATGTCGCGACGGCGTCCTGGTACATCCGCTCCGAGTTCACCAACGAGATCGGCCAGGCTCTCGGACGTGCCATCGAGCGGGTCGTGTATGACGGCGCCGATCCCAAGACGTCTCTCGATCAGGCGCAGGCCGAGGTGGAAAAAGTCCTCAAGAAGTAGGCCACCCGGGGCGGGAAGCGCGGGCCGGTGCACCCGGCTTCCCGCCGCCGCCGGGTCCAACCCCTAACCCGCCCGCATGACGAAGACGGAAGGGAGCCTCACTTGCGTTCGGCTGCTCGCGCAGGACCCCCGACAGCCAGGCGACGGCTGCACGCCGGCATGGCCTCGAAACAGGCGGCCTTCGGCTTTGCGATCCTCGTCCCGACGCTGGTCATCCTCTGCATCTTCCGCTTCCTGCCGATGCTCCAGGCGTTCGTCATCAGCTTCAGCAAGTATGATCTCATCCATCCGGCGGAGTTCGTCGGGCTCGCCAACTACGCGGACCTCATCCAGGACCCGCTGTTCCTGAAGTCCGTGCGGGTGTCGCTGACCTACGTGGTGTTCAGCGTCCTGCCGGTCTGGCCGCTGTCGCTCGCCCTTGCGGTGCTGTTCAACCAAAGCATCTTCCTCAAGAATGTGCTGCGATCGGCGGTGTTCATGCCGGTGGTGATGCCCGCCGTGGTGATGGCCGTCGTCTGGACCTTCATGTACCACCAGGACGGGGTGATCAACACCATCCTGGACTGGGCCGGCATCGATCCGATCCCCTGGCTGCGCAGCAGCTCGACCGCGCTGTGGGCCGTCATCCTCATCGGTATCTGGCGCGCCACTCCCTACTACATGGTGATCTTTCTGGCGGGCCTGCAGGCGATCCCCGTCGAATATTACGAGGCCGCCGAGATCGACGGTGCCAGCAAATGGGCGAGCTTCTGGCGCATCACCCTGCCGCTGCTCAGGCCCACCACCCTGCTGGTCATGGTGATGACCGTGATCGTGGCGATGAAGGTGTTCGCGGTGCCGCTGATCATGACCGGAGGAGGGCCGTCGGATTCCACCCGGGTCCTGCCGCTGTTCATCTACCAGACCGCCTTCGAGTTCTTCGACATGGGACGGGCGGCGGCAATGAGCGTGTTCCTGTTCGTTGGCGTCATGCTGTTCTCGGTCGCGCAGATCCGCATCTTCACCCGGGGCGAGGAGTGAGATGCGCACTGTCGACGCAGCGCCGGCGAGGCCGCGCGGACGAAAGCGCAGGGTGAGCCTGGCTCGCCGCGTGGCACGCCATCGCGGCTCCATCCTGGCCTTCGCGCTGGTGCTGGTGGCGGTGGGAATCGCACTGCTTCCCTACTACTGGATGGTCTCGTCGTCGCTGAAGACGATGGCGAACATGTTCAGCATTCCGATCCAGTGGATTCCCGACCCGGTCAACTGGCAATCGTACGTCCTGGCGTGGAACGCCCAGGACTTCCCCCGCTACTTCCTCAACAGCGGCGTGGTCGCGGTGGTCATCACGCTGGGCAACCTGCTGCTGTGCTCGCTCGCCGGCTACAGCCTGGCGAAGTATCGCTATTTCGGGCGCGGCCTTCTCTTCATCCTGATCCTGAGCACCATGATGCTTCCGCTGGAGGTCACCATGGTGCCGCTGTTCCTGATCATCAAGCGGCTGGACTGGGCCAACAGCTATCAGGGGCTGATCGTGCCCTTCCTGGTAGACGGCTTCGGCGTCTTTCTGATGCGCCAGTACATGCTGTCGATCCCCAAGGATCTGATCGATTCGGCGCGGATCGACGGAGCATCGGAGTTCCGCATCTTCTGGCAGATCGTGCTGCCGTTGTGCAAGCCGGCGCTGGTTGCGCTCGGCGTCTTCACCTTCCGCGAAGCCTGGGACATGTACATCTGGCCGCTGATCATCGTCAGCAAGGATTCGCTGCGCACCCTGCCGCTGGCGATCTCGCTGTTCATGAGCAGCTACGGCACCGCCTGGGACCAGCTGATGGCCATCGCGGTGCTGGGCACGCTGCCGATGATCCTGCTGTTCTTCTTCCTGCAGCGCGCCTTCATCCAGGGGATCGCCGTGACCGGGCTGAAGGAATGAGCACGTCCGCCATGATGCGCGCCGTCGTCATCGCCCGCTATGGCGGGGCGCTGGAGGCCACGAGCCGCCCGATCCCGCGGCCGGGGCCCGGCGAGGTGCTGGTCCGGGTGCGCGCCAGCGGCCTGTGCAGCACCGACCTGCATTTGCTCTCCGGCCGCCAGCCGCTCGGCGCGTTGCCGCGGATCGTCGGCCACGAGCTCGCCGGAGAGGTGATCGAGCCCGGCGACGGCGTCGCCGACTGGCGTCCCGGCGATCGGGTGACGGCGGCGATCGACATCACCTGCGGCGAGTGCCGGCACTGCCGGACCGGCGAGACCCAGCGCTGCGGCGCCATGCGGCGCATCGGGTTCGAGCAGGACGGCGGCCACGCCGATTACGTCGCGGTGCCCGCCGCCAACCTCGTCGCGCTGCCGGCGGACATCTCCTACGAGGCGGCGGCGATCCTGCCGGACGCCGTCGCCTGCATGCACCACAGCCTGGTCCGCCAGGGCGGCGTGGGGCTCGGGCAGCGCGTCCTGATCCTCGGGGTCGGCGGGCTCGGCATCCATGGCGTGCAGATTGCGCGGAGCGCCGGTGCAACAGTCCTCACCACCAGCCGCCGGCCGGAACGGCTGGCGCTGGCGGAGCGATATGGCGCGGTCGGGGTCGACCCGACGCGGCACTCGCTCGAGGCGGAAGCGGCGGCGTTCACCGACGGAGAGGGCGTCGATCTGGTCGTCGACAATATCGGCACGCGCGAGAGCGTGCGTCAGGGCCTCTCGGTGCTGAGACCCGGCGGAAAGCTTCTGCTCGTGGGCTATCTCGACGAGACGCTGGAGATCCCCTCCATGCGGTTCTTCAAGACCGAGCAGCAGATCATCGGCTGTCGCGGCAGCACCAAGCAGGATCTGATCGATGTCGTCCGATTGGTGCAGACCGGTCAGGTGACACCGGTCATCGGAGCGCACTACCCGCTGGAAGATATCGGGCAAGCTGCCGCGCGCCTGGAATCGGGCGACCTGGTCGGCCGCATTCTGCTGACCCGGTCGTGACACGCGTGACATCCGCCTCGAACAAGGGAGACTCCCGTGCCGACAGCTCAAGCAACCCGGATGCAACCCTCGGAGCTCCCGGCGCGGATGCGCGCCCTGGTGCTCACCTCTCCCGGCAAGTTCGAGATTCAGACCGTGCCGGTGCCGCGGCCGCAAGAACGCGAGGTGCTGTGCCGGGTGGGGGCGGTGGCGATCTGCGGCAGCGATCCGGAGATCATTCGCGGCGATCTCGCCGGCACCTGGCCGCCGGCCTATCCGTTCATCCCCGGCCATGAATGGGCCGGCGAGGTCATCGCCACCGGCGCCGGCGTCGTCGATCTCGCGGTCGGCGATCATGTGGCGGGGCAGGCCCATTGCGGCTGCGGCACCTGCTCCAACTGCATGGAGGGGCGCTACACGATCTGCGAGAACTACGGTCGGCCGGAGGCCGGCCACCGCCATTACGGCTTCATCACCAGCGGGGCCTATGCGCAATACGCGGTCTATTCGGTGAAAAGCGTGAACCGCATGCCGGCCGGGATGAGTTTTCGCGACGGGGCTCTGGTCGATACCGCGGGCGTGGTGCTGCACGGTCTCGAATTGTCCGGGGTGACGCCGGGCGGCACGGTGGCGGTCATCGGGCCCGGGCCGATCGGCCTCATCGCGATGCGCATGGTGCGCCTGCTGGGAGCCGCCCGGGTGATCGCCGTCGGGCGCGGCGCCCGGCTCGAGGCGGCGCGCCGGGCCGGCGCCGATACGATGGTGAACTTCGAGAGCGGGGATGCGGTCCAGGCCGTCCGCGACGCCACAGGCGGGCGCGGCGTCGACGAGGCGATCGAATGCTCGGGGGCGGCGGGAACGTTTCGGCAGTCCGTGGAGATGGTGCGCAAGGGCGGGCGGGTCGTGCTGCTCGGCGTGCCGCCGAACCACGTGGTGGAGCCGCTGCCGTTCAAATACGTCGTGCACAACGAGATCGCGATCTTCGGCTCGCGCGCCAACCCGAACGTCTCGCGCAAGGTGATCAGCCTGATCGCCGAAAAACACCTGCGGGTCGACGATCTGGTGACGCACCGCTTCCCGCTGGAGAAATTCGCCGCCGCGCTCGACACCTTCGTCAACCGGCGCGAAGGCGCGATCAAGGTCGTGGTCGAGCCGAACTGACCTGCTCGCGGGGTACACGGAGCATGGCGCACCAGATGCTCGTCTATGTCGGAACCTACACGGCGCCGATCCGCTTCGGGACCGGAAAGGTCGTCGAGGGAAAAGGCGAAGGAATCTATCTGTTCCGGCTGGATCTGACGACCGGCGCCCTGCAGCCGGTCGGCAAGACCGTCGGCGTCGCCAACCCGTCCTATCTGGCATTCGACGCCACGCAGCGCTTCCTGTACGCCGTCAACGAGCTCAAATCGTACCAGGGCAGGCCGACCGGAACGGTCAGCGCGTTCGCCGTCGACCCGGCCACCGGGACGCTCGACTTCCTCAACCGGCAGCCGACCCACGGCACCGATCCATGTCACGTCGTGGTCGATGCGAAGGGACGGCACGTGCTGGTCGCCAACTTCATGAGCGGAAGCGTATGCGTCCTGCCGGTGCGCGAGGACGGCAGCCTGGAAGAGGCTTCTGATTTCGTCCAGCATCTCGGTTCCGGCATCGATCCGGTCCGTCAGAACGGCCCGCATGCCCACGCGGTCACGCTCGACAAGGCGGGCCGCTACGCTTTCGTTCCCGATCTCGGGATCGACAAGCTCATGATCTACCGCTTCGACGCCAAGCGCGGGATGCTGGAGCCGAACGGCGCTCCCTGGATCAAGATGAGACCGGGTGCCGGTCCGCGCCACCTCGCCCTGCATCCCGGCGGCAGGTTCGCCTACCTGATCAACGAGCTCAACTCCACGATCGCGGCGCTGTCGTGCGACCGCCGGACCGGCGCGTTCCGCGAGCTGCAGATCGTCCCCACGCTGCCGGCAGGGTCCGGCGCCAGCACCTGCGCCGACGTCCAGGTCTCGCGGTCGGGACTGTTCGTCTATGCTTCGAACCGCGGTCACGACAGCATCGCGATCTACCGGGTCGATCGACGCACCGGACACTTGACCTGCCTCGGCCACGAGCCGACCCGCGGGAGGACGCCGCGCAGCTTCGCCATTGATCCCACGGGCCGCTTCCTGCTCGCCGCCAACCAGGACAGCGACGCGATCGTGACGTTCCGCATCGACGCGCGGAGCGGAAAGCTGCAGCCGACCGGGCACGTCGCGCCGGTGCCGACGCCGGTTTGCGTGAAGGTCCGGATGGCGGCGACGGCGGGATCAAGGGGAGCACGGACATGGCATCGGTGACCTTGGAGCACGTCTACAAGCAGTTCGACGACGTCACCGTCGTCCGCGACGTCTCGATCGACATCCACGACAAGGAATTTTTGGTTCTCGTCGGTCCTTCCGGCTGCGGCAAGTCGACCATCCTGCGGATGATCGCCGGGCTGGAGGAGGCCTCGGACGGCGACATCTACATCGGCGACCGGCTGGTCAACGAGGTTTCCGCCAAGAACCGCGATATCGCCATGGTTTTTCAGAATTACGCCCTCTATCCGCATATGAGCGTGTTCGACAACCTGGCCTTCGGCCTCAAGCTGCGCCACACCTCCGCCGAGAACATCCAGAAGCGCGTCCACGGCGCGGCCGAGACGCTGGGCATCGAGCAGCTCTTGATGCGCAAGCCCAAGCAGCTGTCCGGCGGGCAACGGCAGCGCGCCGCGCTCGGCCGTGCCATCGTGCGCGAGCCGCAGGTCTTTCTGATGGACGAGCCGCTGTCCAACCTGGACGCCAAGCTGCGCGTGCAGACGCGGGTCGAGCTGACCAAGCTGCATGCCCGCCTGCAGACCACGGTCATCTACGTGACCCATGACCAGGTCGAGGCGATGACGCTCGGCAACCGCATCGCCATCCTGAAGGACGGCGTGCTGCAGCAGGTCGATGCGCCCACCGAGGTCTATGCGCGGCCGGCCAACGTCTTCGTCGCCGGGTTCATCGGCAGCCCGGCGATGAACTTCTTCAATGCCCGGCTGGAGCGGACGAACGGCGACGTGCGGCTCATGGGCGGCGGCCTGGAGCTCAATCTCCCGCCGGAGATCGTGGCGCGGGCCAATGGCCACGGCAGCGAGGAGGTGATCGTCGGGGTGCGCCCGGAGGACATTCATGACGGCCGGCGGGTGGCGCCGGGCGGCAGTCCGCCGGCCAGTGCCAAGGTCGAGGTCGTGGAGCACATGGGCAGCGAGAATTTCGTGCACCTGACCAGCGGCGAATCGAGCTTCATGGCCCGCATGGACACCTTGGTCGACCCGCGGCCCGGGGAAATCCTCCCCATCGTGGTGGACGCCGGCAAGATTCACCTGTTCGATCCCGCCACCGAAAGGGCAATCTCGTAGCGGGCGCTTGCCCTGGAGCCCTAGAGCGCTTTCCAATTATGTTGACCATCAAATCGGATGGGCCGTGGCCGGAAAGCGCTCTAGATTCGATACTTGTCGCATTTCCTGTCGGAAAACCGGTGTCCACTTTTCCGGGAAATGCTCTGAAGCGACGAGGTGGCGACGTGTCGATGGTTCGCAAGGGCTCGCCATCGCCGGCGGTGCTGGTGGTCATGGGCGTGTCCGGGTCCGGCAAGACCACGATCGGAGAGCTGCTGGCGGAGGGCTTCCACGGCGAGTTCGCGGACGCCGACCGGTTTCATCCTCCCGCCAATGTCGAGAAGATGCAGAACGGCATCCCGCTCACCGACGAGGACCGCTGGCCCTGGCTCGCGGCGATCGCCGCCTTCATCGACGAGACCCGCGCTGCCGGGCGGCGCGCGGTGGTCGCCTGCTCGGCGCTCAAGCGGCGCTACCGCGACGTCCTCGTCGATGGCCGGCCGGACGTGCGGCTCGTCTACCTGAAGGGCGACCAGGTGCTGATCGCCGGTCGCATTGCCGAGCGACATGGACACTTCATGCCGGCCAGCCTGTTGCCGAGCCAGTTCGCGGCGCTCGAGGAGCCGGGCCCCGAGGAAGATCCGATCATCGTCTCGATCGCGCCGCGGCCGGAGGAGATCGTGGCCGATATTCTCGCGGCGCTGTAGGCTGGGTTGAGCGCGCTTGCGCGAAACCCATCTATTTGTTCGCCAAACATGATGGGTTTCGCGAGAGCTCAACCCATCCTACGCGGCTTCCATCTGCCAATATTTCTCGCGCAGCACCTTCTTGTCGATCTTGCCGATGGTGGTCAGCGGAATGTCGGCGACGAACACGATCCGCTCAGGGATAGCGATGCGCGAGATGATCCCGCGATCCGCATAGCTTTTCACGTGCTCGCGCAGCTCGGCCGCCGTGATCTTTCCGGCGAATTCCGGCTCGAGGACGACGAGCGCCAGGGGCCGCTCGCCCCATTTGTCGTCCCGCACGCCGACCACCGCCACCCGGCGGACGCCGTTCTTCTCCGAGATGATATCCTCCAGCGCGATCGAGGAGATCCATTCCCCGCCGCTCTTGATGACATCCTTGAGACGGTCGGTGATGCGCACGGCTCCCGTCGCGTCCCAGGTGGCGACGTCGCCGGTGTGCAGATAGCCGCTGGCCCACAGCTGCTCGGACGCGTCCGGATCGTTGAGATAGCCCATCGACAGCCACGGTGCGCGCACCACGATCTCGCCGGGCGTCTTGCCGTCGTGCGGCACGTCCGCCATGTCGGGATCGACGACGTGCAGGTCGACCAGCGGCGCGGGCAGGCCGGCGATCGTCCGGTGCTCGACCTCGCGCTGCACGTCGCCGGTGAGCTGGCCCGTCGTGAGATGGGCGGCGCTCAGCATCGGGCAGGATTCCGATTGCCCGTAGCCGGCGAAGATGTCGATGCCGCGCGCCATCGCGGCCCGCGCCAGCGCCCGGGGCAAGGCCGAGCCGCCGACCACCATCTTGAGCTTCGACAGGTCGACGTCCTTGCTGCCCGGCGCGGTGAGCAGCATCTGCAGGATGGTCGGGACGCAATGCGTGAAGGTCACGCCCTCGCGCGCGATCAGCTGCAGCATGATGTCAGGCGTGTAGCGCCCCGGATAGACCTGCTTGGCCCCGGTCAGCGTCGCCGTGTAGGGGCAGCCCCAGGCATGGACGTGGAACATCGGCGTCATCGGCATGTAGACGTCATCGCGATGAAACCGGCCCTGGCTGGCCTGCAGGCCGTACTCCACGAGCCCGGCCATGGTGTGCAGCACCAGCTGGCGGTGGCTGAAATACACGCCCTTCGGACGCCCGGTGGTGCCGGTCGTGTGGAAGGTCGTCGCCCGGGTGTTCTCGTCGAAATCGGGAAACTGATAGAATGGAGAGCTCGTCCTCAGCATCTCCTCGTATTCGCCGGCGACCGGCAGGCGCGTCGCCGGGAACTCCTTGCCGTCGTGCATCAGCACGAAGGTGCGCACCGTCGGCAGCTTGGCGGCGAGCTTCTCCACCAGCGGCAGGAAATCGGTGTTGACCAGCACCACCGACGCGCCGGTGGCGTTGATGGTGAATATCAGCTGCTCGGGCGGGAGACTGAGGTTGACCGTCTGCAGCACGGCTCCCATCATCGGTATGGCGAAGTAGCATTCGAGATAGCGATGGCTGTCCCAGTCGAGCACCGCCACCACGTCGCCTTGCTCGACGCCGATCTGGGAAAGGCCGCCGGCCAGCCGTCCGACGCGCTCGCGAAACGTCCGGTAGCTGTGACGCCTGAGATCGCGATAGACGATCTCCTGGTCGGGCGAATGCACCAGCGGATAGTGCAGCAGGTGCTTGATGAGAAGGGGGTACTGATAGGCCGAAGGCGTGAAATCGATGAGACCGGGCGACATGATGCACCTCCCCGGATGAGGCCCGCGCAGACCGCCGGGCCAGGAATGAACGTGATGTTTGCTCGTTGCTAACGCTTATTCCGATCGCGGCGGAAGGCATTGACCGAGATCAACGGCGAGACGACTTTCGGGCGTCACGCCGGGCGGCGGTCAGGCGGCTGTCCGGCGGAAACGGCCGGCCTGGCGGCTTTGCGCCTGCCGATCGGCGGCGCTGCGGCGCCCCGCCTGCCCGGCGCCATCTTGTGCTGCCGGCCGGCGTGCGCTTTCGGCTCGGGCGCCGGCGCGATCTCGATCATCTCGATGGCGTCGGGCCGCGCCAGGGCCTCCATCGCCTGCTTCAGCAATGCAAGCTCGGTGCCCAGATAGTCGGCGATCGTCTGGACGTCGGGCACCGTCAGCCGGCAGGCCAGCAGCCCGAACTCCAGCCTGTCGAGATAGCTTTCGACGGTGATGTTCATCGCATTGCCGTGATAGGGGATCGACAGCGGAAAATAGTGCTCGGCCGGGACGCCGGCGACGTACATCGGCGTGCGCGGGCCCGGCACGTTGGAGATGACGAGATTCGCCACGGGCGGCAGCAGATCGCCGGCACCGACCATCCGGCCGAGCCAGGAGAGGGCGGTCAGGATCGCCGGCGCGCCGAGGATCGACACGTCGGTCGTGATCACGTCCTTGATGTCGGAGAACACCCCCTTGGACTCCTGCGAAGCCGCCACGATGGCGGCGAGGCGGGGCAGCGGGTCGGCGATGTCGGTGGCGAGCCGGCACATCGTGAACACCACCTGGTTGTTCATCCGGTCGTCGCCCGGCTGGCGAATCGAGGCGGGCACGGCGGCCATCAGCGGGGCGTCCGGCAGCGCCGCGCGGTCCTGCAGATAGCGGCGCAGCGCCCCTGCCGAGAGTGCCAGCACCACGTCGTTGATGGTCGCGTGCCCGGCCTTGGCCACCGCCTTGACGTCGGCGAGCGACAGCGACGCGGTGCCGAAGACGCGCAGGCGCGAGATCGACCTGTTGAAGATCGTCCGCGGCACCGCCCGGAGCGTGTCGACGACATAGCGGACGTCCCTGACCGGCCGTCGTACGATCCGCGCCAGCAGGCGCAAGGCCGTCGGCACCGAGGTGACGAGCCGCAAGCCCTGGCGCATGAAGTCGGCGAGCGCCGTGCCCACCAGCTCGGGGACATCGGGCCGCTCCTCCGTCGATATGCGGATCGGCAGCGTGTTGAGCGGAGGCGGGTCGGCTGAGAAATCGAAGACGAAGGGCAGCGTGGTGATCCCCACCACGCCGTCCATGCCGGAATGGTGGACCTTGACGTAGACGGCGAAGCCGCCGTCCTCCAGGCCCTCGATCACGTAGTACTGCCACAGCGGTCGCGTGAGATCGAGCGGGATCATGTGCCGTCGCGCCACCAGGTCGCGCAGCTGCTCCATGGTGCCCGGCCGCGGCAGCACCACGCGGCGGATGTGGTAGTCGAGATCGAGCTTATCCTCGTTCACCCAGACCGGGTGATCGATGCCGAGCGGCATCATCTGCACCCGCCGGCGATAGGACGGCAGAAGGTCCAGGCGCGCCACCGTATGGTCGCGGAAGCGCTGAAAGACATCGGGCCGGCGCGACGGACCGAAGATGGTCAGGCTGCCGACATGCATCGGCGTTTCCGGCGTCTCCAGATAGAGAAAGAGCGCGTCGACTGCAGAGAGCCGCTTCATGGTGTCCCTCCGATCGTCTCGGGAGCCGCTCTCGCGGCCGCCCGCTCCGCACCCAGGCAATGCTCGGCGATCGCATCGACCAGGATCGGCACGAGTACTCCCGGCAGGTCGTGACCCATGCCCGGGAAGATCCGAAGCTGGGATCCGGGGATGTGGGCGGCGGTATCCCGCCCGGCCTCGACGGGTATCAGCGGATCGTCGCTCCCGTGCAGGACCAGTGTCGGCACGCGGATGCGCGACAGCATGTCCACCCTGCTGCCGCCCGCTGTCACGGCGAGCAGGTGGTGGGCATAACTCGCCGGGTAGTAGCAGCGCGCGATGCTGCGCTCGACCTTGGCACGCAGCTCTGCTTCGCCGGTGGGGAATCCCGGGCTGCCGATCAGCCGCCAGAACGCCATCGACTCGCGGATGGCGCGCTCGCGATCGCCTGCCGGACGCGGCCGCATCAGCGCAAAAAGGATCCGCCTGTCGCCGCGCGGCAGGTTCGGATCGCCGCTCGACGACATGATCGACGTCAGGCTGCGGGCGCGCCCGGCATGCTCCGCCGCAATGATCTGCCCGATCATGCCGCCCATCGACACGCCGACGATATGCGCAGACCCGATGCTCAGCGCGTCCATCAGCCCGAGCGCGTCCGCCGCCATGTCGGTGAGCGTGTAGGGCGGGGACACCCGCAATCCAAGGAGCGCGCGGGCGAACGCCGCCGCCAAGGCGAGGGTGCCCGGCTTCCTGACCTTGGTCGACTTGCCGACGTCGCGGTTGTCGAAGCGCACCACCCGGAACCCGCGATCGGCGAGACCCGTGCACAGCGCCTCCGGCCAGGCGGTGAGCTGCATGCCGAGCCCCATGATCAACAGGATCGCGGGCGCCGACTTGTCGCCGTTCTCGGCATATTCGATGTGGAGGCCGTTCGCCGCGACATTCGGCATGGCATGCTCCCGGGACCGATCAGGCGGTGTTTCTGGCGACGAGGCCGCCGACCGTGCGCACCACCCAGCGCGGCAGATAGCCCACGCTGCTGACCGCGAGATCGTTGCCGAGCCCGGCGACGTGCACCGGCTTGCCCGCGAGGCAGGCCGCGTAGCCTTGCTCGGCCACCGATTTGGCGTCCATGACAACGAGCGAGGGAAGCCGGCGGCCAAGCTGCGAATGCTGCACCATGTCGGTATCGGTGAAGCCGGGACACAGCGCCGTCACCGTCACGCCGGTGCCCTTGAGCTCCTCCGACAAGGCCTCGGTCAGCGACAGCACGTAGGCTTTTGACGCCGCATAGGCGGCGAGGCGAGGGATCGGCACGAACGCCGCCGTCGAGGCGACGTTGAGGATGCGGCCCGAGCCGCGAGCGAGCATCGGATCGAGAAACAGCCGGGTGAGCGCCGTCAGCGCGACGATGTTGACCTGCAGCAGCCCCAGCTGGTCGGCGAGTGGGGCGTCGGCCAGCTCGCCCTCGAGCAGGAGGCCCGCATTGTTGACCAGGATGTCGACCTCGACCTCCCGCGCCCGCAGGGCATCGAATATCGCCTGCGGCGATGCCGGATCGGCGAGGTCGGCCGGCAGGATCGTCGCCTTGGTGCCGTGCCTGGCGGTCAGCTCCCGGGCGAGCGCGCGCAACCGGTCGGTGCTGCGGGCCGACAGCACCAGGCGCCAGCCGTTCGCCGCAAACACCTCGGCGAGCTGGCGGCCGATGCCTCCCGACGCGCCGGTGAGAAGCACGCAACCGGGAACCGCGGCGCTCTGTCCGGCCATGGAAACCTCCTCACGCCCGCCACCCCGATCGCAACAAAGAGCCACAACGGGAGTGTGTCGCAGCCTAGGCCAGACAGGATCGGACCACATTGATCTCCCGCAATTTCCGCAGTGCACCATGGGCGCGGAACATTCGAAGGTCCGTCTTGTTATCTTGGGCCCCATGTGGTGCGATTCGATTCGGGTCGGAACCTCGCCCGTATCAGGAGAAGCCGATGTCAGGAGCAAACAGGCTGGCGCCGCCGTCCCGGCGCCTGCTGCTGGCCGAGGTGCGGGCCGCCTACGAGCTCGGGGCGTTTGTCCTGGCGTTTCCCTGGATGCGGCTGCTGCCCGCCGGCGACGGCCATCCGGTCATGGTGCTGCCGGGCCTCGCCGCCAGCGACGTCTCGACCGTCCCGCTGCGCACCTTTTTGCGCGACCGCGGCTATGCGGCGTACGGCTGGGAGCTCGGCCGCAACCGCGGCCTGCGGCCCGGCCTCAACGAGCAGAAACTCGAGCGTCTCGGCGAGCTGCACCGCCGCCACGGCCGCAAGGTCACCCTGATCGGCTGGAGCCTCGGCGGCATTTTCGCCCGCGAGATCGCCAAGCAGGCGCCGGACCACGTGCGCCAGGTGATCACGCTCGGAAGCCCGTTCAAGGGGAGCGCGCGCGCCACCCACGCCTGGTGGGTCTACGAGCTCCTGGCCGGCCACAGCGTCGACGAGGCGAGCCTGGCGGCCGAGCTGCACCGGCCGCCGCCGGTCCCCACCACCGCGATCTTCAGCCGCAGCGACGGCGTCTGCGCCTGGCAGACCTGCGTCGAGGAGCAGGGCACCTGGACCGAGAGCGTGGAGGTGTGGGCGAGCCATTGCGGGCTCGGGCACAACCCGGCCGCCCTCTACGTCATCGCCGACCGGCTGGCCCAGGAGGAGGGAAATTGGGCGCCGTTCGACCGCAGCGGCATGCGCAGCTGGGTGTTTCCCGATCCCTGGCGCGGGACCGCGCCGGCGGCCGAGGTCGTGGCCGACGTTCCGGAGCAGGTGGCGGGGCCCGAGGCGCGCGATACCGGGCAATCGTTTGTGACGGACGGAGGCGCTACACCCGCTTTACCTCCCCCTGGAGGGGGAGGTCGACCCGCCGAAGCGAAGCGAAGGCGGGTCGGGTGGGGGTGACAGCCTCGCAATAAGCCTCGGCGCCCGTGGCCATCACCCCATCCCGACCGCTTACGCTTGGCTCCAGCGGTCGACCCTCCCCTCCAGGGGAGGGATCAGGGCGTCGCGGACCCGGGCATCAACCAAATCATATGCGACCCACGCCCTCGACTGTTGCCGCTGCTGGTCCGGCATGACACCATCGCTCGGCCACTCCTCCCGGACCAAGCCTCATGCCGCGTCGATTTCCCTGGGCCGCGCTGCCCGATGACGAGCTCCTTGGGCTGCGGCTCAAGGACCTCAAGGTCGCCATCGAGGGCACCTGGCTCGAGCGCTGCCTGGCCGACCTGCACGACGAGCTCGACGAGCGCGGCATCCGCATCCGGCCGCATGCCTGGATCTCCGACGAGTGGTTCAGCCCCGACAACACCCCGGGGATCGCCATCCCGTTCTACCTCGCCCACCCCCGCCTGATGCGGCTGGAGCGCCGGAAGATCAGCACCGTCGAGGGGGGCACGGTGCGCGAATGCATGCGCATCCTGCGTCACGAGGCCGGTCACGTGATCCAGCACTCCTACCGGTTGCAGCGCCGGCGCCGCTGGCAGGACCTGTTCGGCCGCTCCTCGACCCACTACCCGACCAACTATCGGCCCAACCCGGGCAGCAAGAATCACGTCCAGCACCTGCGCCACTGGTACGCCCAGAGCCATCCCGACGAGGATTTCGCCGAGACCTTCGCGGTCTGGCTGACGCCGCGCGCCAACTGGCGGCGGCGCTATGCCGGGTGGCCGGCGATCAGCAAGCTCCAATATGTCGACGAGCTGATGGCCGAGATCGCCGGACGAGAAGCCGCTGCTCACCCGGCGGCTGCAGGTCGACCCGCTGAACCGGTTCACCCATACGCTCGCCGAGCACTACCGGAAGAAGCGGGCGCACTACGTGGTCGGCATCCAGAAGACCTACGACCGCGACCTGCGACGAATCTTTTCCGCCGACCCGAAGCATCGCGGGTCGCCGGCGGCCTCGAACTTTCTGCGCGAGCATCGCGCCCGGATCGGCCAGATGGTGGCGAAGTGGACGGGCGAGTATCAGCTCACCCTGGACGCCGTGCGTCGACGAGATGATCAGCCGCGTCCAGCGAGCTGAAGCTGCGTGCCGCCGGTCCCGAGCGGCAATTGCTGATGGACTGCACCGCGTTCCTCACCGCGCGCACCGTGAATTCGCTGTGCAGCCCGTCCGACCGGCAGTCGTTCGCGCTATGAAGCGGCTGCGCGTTCTGGTGCTGATGCATCCTGACCTGATGCCGCCGGACTCGCTCGAAGGGCCGCAGCGAGCAGGAGATCCACGCCTGGAAGACCGAGTACGACGTGGTGACCACGCTGCGCGCGGTCGGCCACGACGTGCGCCCGCTCGGCGTGCAGCACGAGCTCAAGCCGATCCGCGACGAGGTCGAGACCTGGAAGCCCGACGTCGTCTTCAATCTGCTCGAGCAGTTCCACGGCGAGACCGCCTACGACCAGAACGTCGCCAGCTATCTCGAGCTGCTGCGCATTCCCTATACCGGCTGCAATCCGCGCGGCCTGATGCTGGCCCGCGGCAAGGACCTGTCGAAGAAGCTGCTCTACTACCACCGCATTCCGGTGCCGGCCTTCGCGGTTTTTCCGATGCGGCGCAAGGTCCGGCGCCCGGCGCGGCTCGGCCTGCCGCTGTTCGTCAAGAGCCTCAGCGAGGATGCCTCCGAAGGCATCGCCCAGGCCTCGGTGGTCGACAGCGACGAAAAGCTCGCCGAGCGCGTCGCCTTCATCCACGAGCGGATCGGCACCGCGGCGATCGCCGAGCAGTATATCGACGGCCGCGAGCTCTATGTCTGCGTGCTCGGCAACGACCGGCTCCGCGTGCTGCCGGTGTGGGAGCTCGAGTTCCGCAATCTCGCCCAGGGCACCCGCCCGATCGCCACCGGACGGGTCAAGCACGATCCCGACTATCAGGAGCGCCACGGCATCCTGCACGGTCCCGCCAAGGACCTGGCGCCGGAGCTGCGCGCCCGCATCACCCGGACGGCCAAGCGGATCTGCCGGACGCTGGAGCTCGACGGCTATGCGCGCGTCGATTTCCGCCTGTCCGCCGACAACATCCCGTACTTCCTCGAGGCCAATCCCAACCCCGAGATCGCCCAGAGCCAGGAGTTCGCCCACGCGGCCGAGCACGACGGGATCAAGTATCCCGATTTGCTGTGCCGGATCCTGGCGCTCGGCATGCGGCGGGCGAACGCGGACCGGTGAGGCGAGGGTCTGGAGCTCGCCGCCGGGATTCGGTGGGTCGCCAAACAGATCGGTACGGCTGGGGCCGTGGTACGCCCGCGTTGCGTGGCAGGAATGTCACAGTGCCGGAAAGAATGATGGCCATTCTGCGACTTAGGGTTTTTTCCGATGGTGCCGGCTCAACTGGCAACGATAATCGGGACCGCGGCTTTCTGATGCCAAGCGGGAGGGGCCATGGGATCTCGTCGCCGGTCGATCGCAAAGGTCGCGCAACGGCACACCCACGACGACAGGCTCGTGTGGCAGGCGGTGTGGGCGGCATTGCTGGCGCTCTGCGCCGCGGTGCTGGCCGCAAATCAGGCAAGGGCCGACGAGGGGGGCGTCAGCTTCTGGCTGCCCGGGTTGTTCGGCAGTCTTTCGGCGGTTCCCCAGGCGGCGCCGGGATGGTCGATGTTGACCTTCTCCTACCAGACGACCGTATCGGCAGGTGCCGACGTGTCGGCCGCGCGCGAAATCCAGATCGGGCGCTTCACCCCGACGGCGACGGTGAACCTGAGCGCAAACCTCAATGCCAGGGTGGACTTGCAATGGGTCCAACCGAACTACACCTTCGCGACCCCGGTTCTCGGCGGGCAGCTTACCGTCGGCATGGGGGGCTTCGTCGGCCGATCGACCGCCGACCTGGCCGGCACGCTGACGGCCGCTCTCGGTCCGTTCGCCCTTAGCCGCTCCGAATTCATCAGCAGCTCCGTGACCGGTTTTGGGGACCTCTATCCGGTGGCGATGCTGAAATGGCACGACGGCGTCAACAATTTCATGGTCTATGGGACGGGCGACATTCCGGTCGGCGCCTATGACTCGACGCGCTTGGCAAATCTCGGCATCGGACACGGCGCGGTGGACGGCGGGGCGGGCTATACCTACCTCAATCCGCAAGCCGGCTACGAGTTTTCGGCGGTCGGCGGCTTGACGTACAATCTGGAAAATCGGAGCACGAATTATCAGAACGGCGTCGACTTCCACCTGGACTGGGCAGCTTCCAAATTCTTGTCGAAGGAGCTCTTTGTCGGGCCTGTCGGCTACCTTTATAAAGAGATCGGCTGCGATAGCGGTTCCGGCAATCGGGTGGGGTGCTTCCAGTCCCAAGTGCTCGGCATCGGCCCGCAGATCGGGTATCTGTTCCCGATCGGCGACATGCAGGGATACCTCAATCTCAAAGGTTACGGGGAATTCGCCAGCCATGACCGACCGAGCGGCTGGAACGTGTGGCTCACATTCGCCATCTCGCCGGGCGCGCCGCCGCCGAGCGCGAGTCCGAGGCCGATGTTCACGAAATAGGCGAGTTCGTCACCGGCGGCAAACGACGCTTCGTCGGAAGCCGGCTCTGGCTGAGGCTGACAAGGTGATCGAATGTCTACCAAGGCCCGAACCGGGAACAGGGCAATGAGAGTAAGGGCCGCCAGACTCCCTACCAAGGTCCCGGATAACCGCAGCAGGCCCTTGTTCAGCGATTCTCCGACACTCGAAAGGGTACAGAACGCGACGGCAAAGGCGGCCCAATAAGCGTGTTCCCAGTCCATGGAAAGCGCGACGCCATAGGCAAGCACCGTGGCGAGCGCGGTCTTGGTCGCCGTCTTGACCCGATCCGGCAGTACGCTCTGGTCAGACATGTGTGCCAATAAGCTCCGTGCGAGCGCCGCGCATAACGTTTTACGCCTTTGGCGGGAACGCCTCCAGCCCGATCTCGCGCGCGGTCCAGTTGCCGGAGGCGGAAGCTGCCGAGCTTCGGGATCCGGATCGCGAACAGGTTCCGCGCGCTCGCCTCGTCGGGGATCGCGATCAGCACCTCGCTTTCCAGCCTGCGCCCGTCGCTGCAAACTTCACCGGCCGATGCTTGAGAACGTACAGGTCCGTCAAGCGGCCGAAGAAGAACTGGACCGGAATCAGCACGGCGCCCGGCAACCTAACGCTGCATCTGTATCACATGCTCCATCGACATCATGTTGTGATTGAGATGGGTCATGATCCACAGTGACCCGACAATCAGCAGAAACACGATCAGCACGCCGAACGCCAGCGCCAGCACGTTGTTGAAGCTCTCGGCACCGGTGGTGATGTGCAGGAAGAAGACGAGATGAACGCCCATCTGCGCGATCGCCAACACCATCAGTGCGATCGGAATGCTGGGCTGCCAGACCAGGGATGTACGGGAGACGAAAAAGGCAACGACCGTGATCAGCGTCGCCAGCGCAAGGCCGATCAGATAGCCGCGAATGCCTTCGGCGATCTCGCGGCCGTCGGCCCGCTCGTCGCCGGGAGCCAGGTCGCTTTCATGCAGATGCAGGCCGATTTCGGTGTCGCTCATGGAGCCAACCCCATCAGATAGACCACTGTAAAAATCCCGACCCAGATGATGTCCAGCGTGTGCCAGAACAGCGCGAAGCACAGAACGCGCCTCATGATGTCGGCCCGGTAGCCCTTGGCGAGCACCTGCGCCATCATGGTCAGGAGCCAGAGGAGGCCCAGCGTCACGTGCAGGCCATGGCAGCCGACCAGGGCGAAGAAAGATGACAGAAAGGCGCTGCGCGCCGGTCCGGCGCCTTGAGCGATCAGGCCGGAGAACTCGTTAAGTTCCAGGAGGAGGAACGCGGCGCCGAGCAGTGCGGTCACCGCCATGCCGCCGTAATACATGGGATCGTTGCGGGCGCGGGCGCCGATGGTTGCGACGCCGCAGGCGAAGCTGGACAATAGCAGGCACGCCGTCTCGAGCGCGACGCGGGTGAGACTGAACAGGTCCTTCCCGCTCGGGCCGCCGGCGGTCTCGCCGGACAGCACCGCGTAGGCGGCAAAGAACGCCGAGAACATGATGATGTCGCTGAGCAGGAAGATCCAGAAGCCGTAGCCCGAGATGACGCGCTTCGAGGCAATCGTGCGCTCCGCGTGCTCGAATTTCGGCAGGCCCGCATACGACCGGCGGCCGACACCAGGAGTGTACAGGATCGTCGCCCCTCGCGGCTTCTTGTGCGATGCTCATTCGGCGGCCCCCAGCTGAGCGAGCGCCGCGCGGCGGGCGCTGCGGTTTTCCCGATCGATGCGGGCGACCTCGTCGGCCGGAACGCGATATTCGGTCCGGTCGCGCCACGCGAAGGCGACAAAAGTCGCGAACGCGCCAAGGAAGGAGACGGCCGCCAGCCACCAGATATGCCAGATGAGCGCGAAGCCCAGGAAGGTCGCGAAGAAGGCGCATACGAACCCGGTCGCGCTATTGCGCGGCAGCTCGATGTCCGCATAGACCGGCTCGTCGGCGAGCACGTGCTGCCTGAGCGCGCGCTGCTTGGTCTCCCAATAGGCGTCGTCCCCTTCGATCCGGGGCAGTACCGCGAAGTTGAAGGCGGGCGGCGGCGAGGCCGTCGACCACTCCAGCGAGCGCCCGTTCCAGGGATCGCCGGTCGTGTCGCGCAGCTGCTCGCGACGGCGGAAGCTGACCACGAGCTGGGCGATCTGCAGCCCGATTCCTGCGAGGATGACGGCGGCGCCGGCGGCCGCCACGAGCAGCCAGGGATGCCACTCGGGAACATCGTAATGCTGCATGCGCCGCGTCATGCCCATGAGGCCCAGCACGTAGAGGGGCATGAAGGCCAGATAGAAACCGAGGAACCAGCACCAGAACGCGGCCCTCCCCAGGCGCTCCTCGAGGCGGAAGCCGAAAGCCTTCGGGAACCAGAAGGTGTAACCGGCGAACGCGCCGAACAGGACGCCGCCGATGATGACGTTATGGAAGTGCGCCACGAGAAACAGGCTGTTGTGAAGCACGAAGTCGGCCGGCGGGACCGCCAGCAGCACGCCGGTCATTCCGCCGATGACGAAGGTGACGAGGAAGCCGACCGACCACATCATCGGCGGCGCATAGCGGATGCGGCCGCCGTACATGGTGAACAGCCAGTTGAACACTTTCACGCCCGTCGGCACCGCGATGATCATCGTCATGATGGCGAAGAACGCGTTCACGTTCGCGCCGGCCCCCATGGTGAAGAAATGATGCAGCCAGACCATGAAGGCGAGGACGCAGATGGCCATCGTCGCGGCCACCATGGAGCGGTAGCCGAACAGCGGCTTGCCCGAGAGGGTTGAAACGACCTCGGAGAACACGCCGAACGCCGGCAGGACCAGGATGTAAACCTCGGGATGCCCCCAGGCCCAGATGAGGTTCATGAACATCATGGGATTGCCGCCGGCTTCGTTGGTGAAGAAGTGAAAGCCGAGGTAGCGATCCAGGAGCAGCATGGCCAAGGTCGCCGTAAGGATGGGGAAAGCGGCGACGATCAGGAGGCTGGAGGCGAGCGCCGTCCAGCAGAAGATCGGCATGCGCATGGAGGTCATGCCGGGAGCGCGAATCTTCAAAATCGTGGTGACGAAATTGACGCCGGTCAGCAATGTGCCGACGCCGGAAATCTGCAGCGACCACAGGTAATAGTCCACCCCGACCCCCGGCGAATAGGCGAGCTCGGAAAGCGGCGGATACGGCAGCCAGCCGGTGCGGGCGAACTCACCGATCACCAGCGAGAGATTGATGAGCAGCGCGCCGGTCGCCGTCAGCCAGAAGCTGACCGAATTGAGCGTCGGGAAGGCGACGTCGCGGACGCCGAGCTGCAAGGGGACGACGATGTTGATCAACCCGATCATGAAGGGCATCGCCACGAACAGGATCATCAGCGTGCCGTGCGCCGAGAAAATCTGATCGTAGTGCTCGGGCGGCAGGTATCCCGGCGCGCGGAAGGCGAGCGCCTGCTGCGATCGCATCATGATGGCGTCGGTGAAGCCGCGCAGCAGCATGACCAGGGCGAGGAAGATGTACATCACGCCGATGTGCTTGTGGTCGACGCTGGTGATCCACTCGCGCCAGAGATACGGTGCCCAACCCTTCAGCACGACATAGACCACGATGCCGCCAACGATCCCGAATGCGACGCAGCCGGCCACCAGCGGGATCGGCTGATCGAGCGGAAGGGCGGCCCAGGTGAGCTTGCCCAACATGCTATTTCCCCTCCCGCCTGGAGGCGCCCGGACTGGTCTCGACGACCGGCCCGGGACCTGGAGGCAGCGCCTGCATGACGACCTTGTGAAACAGATCCGGCTCGACCGCCGAGTAGGCGAACGGAGCGACCTTCATGCTCTGCTTCGCGAGATCCTGGTAGGTTTGCGAGGTAAGAGTTGCGGCGGCGCCTTTGCGGGTCTCGTCGATCCAGCCAGAGAACCGGTCCTTCGGCAACGCCTCGACGGTGAACTGCATGTCCGCGAAGCCGTCGCCGCTGAAATGGCTCGACATGCCGAGAAACGTCCCGGGCCGATCGGCATTCAGGTAGAGCTGCGTCGCCATGCGGTTCATCGTGTAGATCATGCTGCCGAGCTTCGGTACGAAGAAGGCGTTCATCACGCTCGCCGATGTCAGCGTGAAGTGGACCGGAGTGCCGGCGGGAATGACGAGGCGGTTCACGGTTGCGATGTTGTGGTCGGGGTAGATGAACAGCCATTTCCAGTCGAGCGACACGGCCTGGACCTCGAGCGGCGCCTCATCCGACGGCAACGGCCGTGCCGGATCGAGATCGTGCGCGCCGCGCCAGGCCACGCCTCCCAGCAGCATGATCGTCATCAACGGGATGGACCAGGTGACCATCTCGATCTGGCCGGAATAGATGAAATCGGGCCGATGGCG
>CAVWIS010000012.1:0-495129 GCA_963755055.1 uncultured Alphaproteobacteria bacterium
ATGCGGCGATGCCTACAGCATCCACGACACGCCGGAGACGCGAACCCTGCTCGTCGCCGACGGGCTGGGGCACGGCCCGGACGCCGCCGAGGCGGCGGTCCAGGCGGTGCGGGTGTTCCAGCGCCATCGCGATCACCTGGTCCCGACGCTGCTCGACTACGTTCACGCCGGGCTGCGCGCAACCCGCGGAGCGGCGGTGTCGATCGCCCGGATCGACAAGGCCAAACAGACGATCAGCTTCGCCGGCATCGGCAACGTGACCGGCGTTGTCGTCAATGACGACAAGGTCCGCCGCATGGTGTCGCTTGCCGGCACCGCCGGCCACAATGCGCGCAAGATCCAGGCCTTCGATTATCCCTACCAGGGCGGCCTCGTCATCTTGCATTCCGACGGCCTCGGCACCAACTGGGTCCTGGGTCGCTATCCGGGCCTGGCGCGCGCCCATCCAATGCTGGTCGCGGCGGTGCTCTACCGGGATTTTGCCCGGGGCCGCGACGATGTCACGATCATGGTCGCCAGAGCCCATCCCGATCAGGTCTGATCGGATGCGCTCCGGCATTGTCAGTCGCGCATGTTCTTGTCGGCGAGCCGGTATCCACTTCGCCGGGACATGCGCTGGTGGAGGCGGCGCGCGATGACCTGGCGGATCGTGACGATGCCGATCGAGACCGAGGCGGACGTCGTGGCGGTGCGTCAGCGCGCCCGGCAGATCGCCGAGCGGCTCGGTTTCGATCGCCAGGACCAGACCCGGATCGCCACCGCGGTGTCGGAGATCGCCCGCAACGCCTTCAGGCACGCCAGAGCCGGCCGCGCCGAGATGCTGCTGGAATCGGAATCATCCGGCCAGGTCTTCGTCATCCGGGTGACCGACGCCGGCCAGGGGATCGCGGATGTCGAGGCCGTGCTCGAAGGGCGATCGGGCGCCGCCGAGGACGCCCCGCGCCTCGGGCTGGTGGGCGCCAGGCGCCTGATCAACCGCTTCCGCCTGGATTCCACTCCCGGCACGGGCACGACCGTCGAGCTCGGACAGTTCCTGCCCAGCCGCGGCGGCGCTGTTGCCCGCTCGACGATCGCCGAGATCGCGCGCGAGCTCGCCGGCGCCAGTCACGATGATCCGCTGACCCTGATGCGCGAGCAGGACCTGGAGCTGGTGCGCAGCCTCGAGGAGATCAAGCGCCGCCAGGAGGAGGCCGATCACCTCAACCGCGAGCTCGGCGACACCAACCGCGGCGTCGTGGCGCTCTATGCCGAGCTCGACGAGCGGGCCGAGCAGCTGCGCCAGGCGAGCGAGCTCAAGTCGCGCTTCCTGTCCAACATGAGCCACGAGTTCAGGACGCCGCTGAACTCGATTCTCGCGCTCAGCCGTCTTCTGCTCGACGAGATCGACGGCGCCCTCAATGCCGAGCAGGAAAAGCAGGTCGGCTACATTCGCCGCTCGGCCGAGGGCCTGCTCGAGCTGGTCAACGACCTGCTCGATCTCGCCAAGGTCGAGGCCGGCAAGGTCGAGGTGAAGCCCGGCGCATTCTCGGTCGCCGAGCTGTTCGGGGCGCTGCGCGGCGCGCTCAAGCCGCTGCAGTCGAATGCCGCGGTCGACCTGACGTTCGAGGCGCACCCCGAGCTTCCTCCCCTGTTCACCGACGAGGCCAAGGTCGCGCAGATCCTGCGCAACCTGGTATCCAACGCGCTGAAATTCACCGAACTCGGCGAGGTCCGCATCACCGCGCTCCACGATGCCGGCCGCGACATGATCGTCTTCTCGGTCAGCGATACCGGGATCGGGATCGCGCCGGCGGACCTGACGCGCATCTTCGAGGAGTTCAGCCAGATCGACAGCCGCCTGCAGCGCAAGGTCAAGGGCACCGGCCTCGGGCTGTCGCTGTCGCGCAACCTGGCCGCGCTGCTCGGCGGCGACATCGAGGTGGAGAGCGTGCCGGGCCAGGGTTCGGTCTTCCGTCTGGTGATCCCGCGCAGCCTGGCGGGCGACGGCCAGGTTCCGGGACCGCGCATCGACGACGGAAGGCGGCGGATCCTGCTGGTCGACGACGACGAGACTTTTCGCTACGTGTTCCGTCAGATGCTCAAGGGCGATGCCCGCTACGAGATCCTCGACGCCGTCGACGGCACGGATGGCCTGCGCCTCGCCCGCGAGGAGCGTCCCGATCTGATCATTCTCGACCTGCAGATGCCGCATCTCGACGGCTTCGGCCTGTTGCAGGAACTCGCGGCCGATCCGGAGCTTGCCCGGGTGCCGGTCGTCATCTCCACATCGCTCAGCGTCACCGCGGAGCTGCAGGCCAGGCTTCCGCCCGGGATGGCCGTGCTGTCCAAGCAGGACATATCGCGCGACAGCCTTGCCCGCGCCTTGCAGGACGCCGACGATGACCGGCTCGCCTCATGAGCGGCGACGACCCTTTCTCAGCGGCTGCGCCCGATACGTCGGCCCTGCAATCGGCCGGGCTCCGCTGCAGCGCAAGCCGTTCGACGCGGCGGAGCTCGCCTGCGCGACGCGATGCCAACGACGGCGCCGCGACCGGGCAGGTCACGCCTCTCTGTATGTGAATTGCTCGATGCTTGACCCCGCGACGTCTGACGTTTGAGGCACGGCGGGGCCGCGAGTTTACCCTCCCGCCCGTTGGCGGGGAGGGTCGACTGCCTTCGCCAAGCGAAGGCAGTCGGGGTGGGGGGACTATTATTTGCTCCCAATTTGCGGCCCGCGCGTGTAGCGGGGCCGACCCAAATCCGCAGCGTCGCGCGGATCAGTGACTCTTGACCAGCGGGCACTGGCCCTGGTCGAGCGGCCGCCACGCCTCCTCGGCGGGAATCGTCTTGACCAGCTTGTAGTAGTCCCACTGCGCCTTGCTCTCCTCGGGCTTCTTCACCTGGAAGAGATGCATGGCATGCATGTGGCGGCCGTCCTCGCGGACGCGCCCCTTGCCGAACGTCACGTCGTCGGTGGGCAGCTCCTTCATCTTGGCGACGATCTTGGCACCGTCACGGGTCTGCGCGGCATCGATGGCTTTCAGGAAGTGCAGCATGCCGCCGTAATTGCCCGCATGGTTCATGGTCGGATACTGCTTGCCGTTGATCTTCTCGACGAACCGCTTGGTCCAGGCGCGCGTCTCGTCGTTGGTGTCCCAATAGAACGCCTCGGTGAACTGCAGGCCCTGGGCGATCTTGAGGCCGAGCGAGTTGACGTCGGTGATGAACACCAGGAGGCCGGCGAGACGCTGGCCCGACGAGACGACGCCGAACTCGGCGGCCTGCTTGATCGAGTTGATGGTGTCGCCGCCCGCATTGGCGAGCCCGATGACCTTGGCCTTGGAGGACTGCGCCTGCAGCAGGAACGAGGAGAAGTCCGGATTGTTGAGCGGCACGCGGACGGCACCCAGCACCTTGCCGCCGGCCGCCTTGACCACCGCGGCGGTCTGCGCCTCGAGGTCGTGGCCGAACGCGTAGTCGGCGGTGATGAAGAACCAGCTGTCGCCGCCGGTCGCCACCACGGCGCGGCCGGTGCCGTTGGCGAGCGCGTAGTTGTCGAAGGTCCAGTGCACGGTGTTGGGGCTGCAGGCGTCGCCGGTGAGCCGCGCCGAGCCGGCCGAGCCGTTCACCATCACCTTGTTCATCTGCTTGGTGACTTCGTTGACGGCGAGCGCCACGCCGGAATTCGGCACGTCGAGCACCATGTCGACACCGTCGCGCTCGAACCATTGGCGGGCGATGTTGGAGCCGTTGTCGGGCTTGTTCTGATGGTCGGCGAAGATGATCTCGACCTTGAGCTTCGAGTTCGGATTGGCCTTCATGTAGTCCTCCAGCGCCATCCGCGCCGCCACCACCGAGCCCTGCCCGGTCGCGTCGGCATAGAGGCTGGACTGATCGTTGAGAACGCCGACCTTGACGTGTCCGTCGAAGGCCTGGCCGAAGGCGGCGGTGGCGCCGAGGCCGAGCACGGTTGCAATCGCAGCAGGTAACAGGCGTGGCATTCGTTCTCTCCCAAGAATTCGCTGTCGGCCGCCACCCTATCGCAGGTGACGGACTTGGCCAGACGATCCCGCTACATCGGGCGAAGCGCCGAGGTCAATTGGGCATATTGGTCAAGGCCGACGGCCGTCCGGGCATCTGGGGCGTTCTCGACCACCACAAGGCCGAAAGCTGGCGTCCCGGCCGCCGGACCGTCCGCAATTGTCTTGCGGTTCGAACAGCGCTACGACGCCGGCCACAGCCAGCGAGCCCGATCGGGAGACCGTCATGTCGGCGCCCATGATCCGCCCGAAACCCGTCACCGCCGGGGAGCTTGCGGTGCTGCGCGAGCTCGAGCGCAAGGTGCTGTGGCTGGCGAGCTGGACGATCCACAACGCCAACCATCTGCGTGACCACGCCGACGGTCTCAAGGTAGGAGGACACCAGGCATCCTCGGCTTCGCTCGCCACCATCATGACGGCGCTCTATTTCCGGGTGCTCGAGCCGCAGGACCGGGTGGCGGTGAAACCGCATGCCAGCCCGATCTTCCATGCCATCCAGTATCTGCTCGGGCGACAGACCCGGGACAAGCTCGAGGCGTTCCGCGGCTACAAGGGCGCACAAAGCTATCCGTCGCGCACCAAGGACGCCGACGACGTCGATTTCTCCACCGGCTCGGTTGGGCTCGGCGTGGCGCAGACGCTGTTCTCCTCGCTCGCCCAGGACTACGTGCGGGCGCATGGCTGGGGACTGGAGCGCCCGGAAGGCCGCATGATCGCGCTGGTCGGCGATGCCGAGCTCGACGAGGGAAACATCTTCGAGGCGATCCTCGAGGGCTGGAAGCAGGGTCTGCGCAATTGCTGGTGGATCATCGACTATAACCGCCAGAGCCTCGACGCGGTGATCCGCGAGGGCCTGTGGGCACGCTACGAGGCGCTTTTTCGCGCCTTCGGCTGGGATGTGGTGATCCTCAAATACGGCGCGCTCCTGGAGGAGGCCTTCGCCGAGCCCGGCGGCGAGGCGCTGCGCTCGTGGATCGACAACTGCCCGAACCCGCTCTACTCGGCGCTGGTCTTTCAGGGCGGCGCGGCGTGGCGCCGGCGCCTCAACGACGACATCGGCGACCAGGGTCCGGTCACAAGACTGATCGAGAAACGCTCCGACGACGAGCTCGGCCGGCTGATGACCAATCTCGCCGGCCACGACCTCCCCAGCCTGATCGAGGCGTTCGGCGCCATCGATCACGACCGGCCGACCTGCTTCATCGCCTATACGATCAAGGGTTTTGGCCTGCCCTTCGCGGGCCACAAGGACAATCATGCCGGCCTGATGACGCCGGCGCAGATGGAGGTCTTTCGCGCCGCGATGGGGGTGCGCGAAGGTTTCGAATGGGACCGCCTCGAAGGCCTGGCGCTGGCGGCAGACGAGATCGAGGCTTTTCTCGACAAGGTGCCGTTCGCCGGCCGCGGCGTGCGCCGGCTCAAATCCCCGCAGATCGCGGTTCCCGCCGAGCTCGTCGTCACCGTCCAAGCGGTCATGTCGACGCAGACCGGCTTCGGCGCGATCCTCAACGAGCTCGGCCGCACGCCGACGCCGCTGTCGGACCGCATCGTGACCGCCTCGCCCGACGTGACGGTGTCGACCAATCTCGGGCCCTGGGTCAACCGCCGCGGCCTGTTCGCCCGCGAGGCGATGGCCGACACCTTCAAGAAGGAACGTATCCCCTCGACCACCAACTGGGACTTTTCGCCAAAAGGCCAGCACATCGAGCTCGGCATCGCCGAGATGAACCTGTTCATCCTGCTGTCCGCGCTCGGCCTCTCCCACACCATCGCGGGCGAGCGGCTGTTGCCGATCGGCACGCTCTACGATCCGTTCATCGCCCGCGGGCTCGATGCCTTGAACTATGCCTGCTACCAGGACGCCCGCTTCATCCTGGCAGCCACGCCCTCGGGCATCACGCTGGCGCCGGAGGGCGGCGCCCACCAGTCGATCGGGACGCCGCTGATCGGCATCGCCCAGGACGGGCTTGCGGCCTTCGAGCCGGCCTTCGTCGACGAGCTGGCGGCGGTCATGGCCTGGGCGCTCGCCTACATCCAGAAGGACGGCGAGGGCGAGGCGTCGGAGCGCACCTGGCTGCGCGACGAGACCGGAGGATCGGTCTACCTCCGGCTCTCCACTCGGCCGATCGAGCAGATCAAGCGGCCGATGACCGACGAGCTGCGCCAGGGCATCATCGACGGCGGCTACTGGCTGCGCCGCCCGGGGCCGAACTGCCAGATCGTGGTCGCCTATACGGGCGCGGTGGCGCCCGAGGCGATCGAGGCGGTCGGGCTGATGGCGGAGGACCGCCGCGACGTCGGCCTGCTGGCGGTCACCTCGGCAGACCGGCTCAATGCCGGCTGGACGGCGGCGCAGCGGGCGCGCGAGCGCGGCCTGGTGCATGCCCGCGCGCATATCGAGCGGCTGCTTTCCGAGGTGCCCGGGCATTGCGGCATCGTGACGGTGATCGACGGCCATCCGGCGACGCTCGCCTGGCTCGGCGCCGTCGGCGGCCATCGGGTCCGCCCGCTCGGGGTCGAGCATTTCGGCCAAACCGGGTCGATCGCCGAGCTCTACCGGCACTACGGCATCGACGCCAACGCCATCGTGGCGGCCGCCCAGGCGATCGTGCCGGGCCGGCCGATCCGGCATTTGAAGGCGCTGCCGTAGCGCCCTCGGCGCCGTACGCCCCGGCTCGGGCTCGCATTCATCCGAACGGTCCGGTCTACCAACCGCTATGGCGCGCAGGCCTCCTGGCGCCAAGACACCTCCAAGCGAGCGTCCCATGTCCTGGCTGCTTTTCGCGTTTTCCGGACCGGTCCTGTGGGCGATCTCGATGCATCTCGACAAGTATCTGGTCGAGCGCTTCTTCAAGAACGCCAACCCCGCGGTGCTGCTGGTGTTCACCTCGATCCTCGCCGTCGTGATGCTGCCGGTGATCTGCTGGCTCGAGCCGCGGGTGCTGGCGATCGCGCCGTGGAGCGCCCTCGTGATCGCGGCGTCCGGCCTCATCTTCATGATCGCCATGTTCCTGTATTTCCAGGCATTGCAGTCCGAGGAGGCCTCGGTCGTCGCGCCGTTCTTCCAGATCTCGCCGCTGTTCGGCTATGTCCTCGGCTATCTGGTGCTCGGCGAGACGCCGACCGGGCTGCAGACGCTGGGCGGCGCGCTGATCGTCGGCGGCACTCTCCTGCTGTCGCGGCGGCGCGGCGGCAGCGCGAAAAAATTCAGGACGCGCCTCATCGTGCTGATGGTGGCCTGCGCGTTCCTGCTGTCGCTGACCTCGCTGATCTTCAAGTTCTTCGCCATCCGCGACGAGTTCTGGACCACGATGTTCTGGACCTTCGTGGGTCACGTGGTGTTCGGGGCGGGAATACTGGCGATTCCCCACTACCGCCGGCAGTTCGGCCTCCTGCTGCGCGCCAATCCGGGCGCGCTGGTCACCATCAATGTGGCGAACGAGCTGGTCAACCTGGGGGGCACGCTCGGCACCCGCTACGCGCTGGTGCTGGCGCCGCTCGGCCTGGTGCAGGCGGTCACCAGCACGACGACGCTGTTCGTCTTCATCTTCGGGATCGCGCTGTCGCTGTTCCTGCCGGCCTACGGCCGCGAGGGACTGTCGGGGCGGGAGCTGGCGCAGAAGGGCGCCGCAGCCGTCGTGATCGTCATCGGGGTGATGCTGGTCGGGCGATAACGTAGGATGGGTAGAGCCGAAGGCGAAACCCATCAGGGCATGCAGAAAAGTTACGGCGCCGGAATGCGGCGCCGTAATCCACTGTGTGAGGCACGGTCGGTGGTGGGTTACGGCGGCGGAGCGCTTGTCCGAGATCGGACTTCAGGGGCCGCCTAACCCACCCTACCGGTCACTGCTTCACCGCGAATACCCAGACGACGCCGCCCTGCGGGACGTTGTCGGTCACGCCGACATTGTTCTGCTTGGCGAGCGCGTCCTGGATGCGCTGGGCGTCGACGCCCCAGCCCGACTGCACCGCGATATACTGGGTGCCGTCGACCTCGTAGGACACCGGCGCCCCGACGATCCCCGAATTGGTCTTCTGCTGCCACAGGAGGCTGCCGGTCTTGGCGTCGAAGGCGCTGAACATGCGGTCGTTGGTGCCGCCGACGAAGACCAAGTCGCCGGCGGTCGCCAGTACCGAGGCGAACAGCTGGGATTTTGCAAAATTGTGCGTCCACGCCTTCTTGCCGGTCGCCGGATCCCAGGCCTGCAGCTCGCCGAAATGATCGGCGCCCGGGCGCACCTTGAGGCCGATGTCCTCGGGCTTGGTGCCGAGCCAGAGCTGGCCGGGCTTCAGCGGCTCGCGGACGCCGGTGAACCCGCCGCAGAAGTTTTCGTTGGCCGGCACGTAGACCAGCTTGGTCTTCGGGCTGTAGGCGGCCGACGGCCAGTCCTTGCCGCCCCACAGCGACGGACAGAACTCCACCCGCTTGCCGAGCACCGGCTTGTGGTCGGGATCGACGATCGGGCGGCCCTCCTGGTCGATGCTCTTCCACACGTCGGTGTGGACGAACGGCCAGCCCGCCACGTAGTTGATCTTGTCGGCGCCGCGCTCGAGCACCCAGAAGATCGCGTCGCGGCCCGGATGGACCAGGCTCTTGATGGTCTTGCCGCCGCGCTCGACGTCGATGAGCATCGGCGCCTCGACCTCGTCCCAGTCCCAGGCGTCGTTCTGGTGGTACTGAAAGTGCGCCTTGATCTTTCCGCTCTCCGGATCGAGCGCCAGCACCGAGGTGGTGAAGAGATTATCCCCCGGATGCAGGTCGCCCGGCCACGGCGCCGCATTGCCGGTTCCCCAGTAGATCAGGTTGAGCGCCGGGTCGTAGTTCCCGGTCATCCACGCAGACCCGCCGCCGCTCTGCCAGTCGTCGCCCTTCCAGGTGTCATGGCCGGGTTCGCCGGGCCCGGGAATCGTGAAGGTGCGCCACAGCTCCTTGCCGGTATTGGCGTCGAACGCCACCACGTAGCCGCGCACCCCGTACTCGCCGCCCGATCCGCCGACGATGACCTTGCCGTTGACCACCAGCGGCATCAGGGTGAGGTACTGGCCCTTCTTGTAGTCCTGGACCTTCTGGTTCCACACTTCCTTGCCCGTCTTGGCGTCGATCGCCACCAGATGGTCGTCGGTCGTGGCGAGATAGAGCTTGTCCTGCCACAGGCCGACCCCGCGGCTGGTCGGATGGAGCTGGAACAGGTCCTCGGGCAGCGCATGCTTGTAGCGCCAGATCTCCTCGCCGCTTTTCGCGTCGAGCGCGATCACCTGGGCTTGCGGGGTGGCGACGAACATCACGCCGTTGTTGACGATGGGCGGCGCCTCGTGGCCCTCGGTGACGCCGGTGGAGAAGGTCCACACCGGCACCAGGTTCTTGACGTTCGAGGCGTTGATCTTGTCGAGCGGGCTGTAGCCGTGGCCGTCATAGGTGCGGCGGTAGAGCATCCAGTTGCCGGGCTCGGGATTGTTGAGCCGCTCCTGGGTCACGGCGCTGTAGTTCTTCACCTCGCCGGCCGATGCCAGCGCGGGCAGCAGGCTTGCGGCGATGACGACGCTGCTCAGCAGCAAGAGTTTTCTGCGCATCTTCTCCTCCCGTTTCGAGTTTTTGGTGTGAGTGACAGCCCCCGTGTTTTCGCGGTCGGCCGCAACGATGCTGGATGCTTCAGCCCGATTGCGTCGGCCCGACCTTTCCGTTGAATTTCGCCGCAACCGTCAGCGCCCCGTCGGCGACACGGACCGGCAGCACGGCGAGGCGGCGCGTCGCCGGCCCCGACAGCACGGTCCCCTGCTGGCGCGGGTCGTAGACCGAGTTGTGGCAGAAGCATTTGAGCACGCGCTGGCCCTGCTCCTCGAGAAAGCCGGTGATCGGACATCCCGCATGGGTGCAGATTGCCGAGTAGGCGACGATGCCGTCGGCCGAGGCCGAGCGGGTGTCCTCGTCGAGACTTTGCGGATCGAGGCGCACGAGCACCAGCGAATTGAGGCGCGAGCCGTCGCGCACGACCTTGGTGGCGGGATCCATCGCCCAGACCGGGACCAGCGGTCCGCCCGGGGAAAGATCCGCCGGTTTCACCGGCTGCCCAGCATGGGCGTCCTCGGCAAAAACCAGGACGTCGCCGGGCTGGGGGCGCTCATCGCTGCCGGGCTTGTCCTCCTCGGCGGATGCCGCGGGCGGCAAGGTCAAGGCCAGGCCGGCGGTCACGCCGGCGCGGAGGAATCCGCGCCGGTCCGGACAGCTCACATCATTGGTGGTATCGGGGGGAACGTGGTCGCTTACCATTGCCGGCGGGCCTCGGATGCCGGCAAAAGCTTCCGCCGAAATGTTGCAATTTGATGTCCGAGAACTGCGGCTTCGTCACATCTACCAGACCGAGACGCCGATGATCGCCGCCAGCACCCGGGCGATGATGTAGCCGATGACGATTGCGCAGACAATGATCGCGGCGAAGTAGCCGATGGTGGTGTTGTCCTTCTGCGGCACCCTCATCAGCATCGGCAGGCCCAGCCACATCAGGTAGAGCCCGTAGATTCCGAGGATCCTCAGGAATGACAGGCCGGGAATCAGCAGAAAAATCCCCACCAGCCAGACCGGCGTATAGGAATAGACCGTGAGCTTCAGCGCATTGTCGAAGTTCTTCGTCGCCTTGAAGGTGGGCGCCAGCGCGTCGACGATCAGCGCCAGCACGTAGACCGTGACAAAGGCCATCAGATAGGTGATGACCGCGTAGATCAGGGCGGAGCCGAACGAGATGCGCAGCGTGCCGACCACCGGAAGCGAGATGCCGATGATCGCCATGCCGATGAAGCCGCAGACCGCCGGGATCGCCGCCAGGATCGCCACGTAGTTGGTGAACAGGTAGGCCACATCCCCGGGCTCCCGCTCGATCGCCTGCCATTCGGTCTGCGGCGTCAGCAGTATCCCCTTCACGCGTTCGACGAGATTCATGCCATCCCTCCCCCCTCTATGCGGCCCCGGCGAGGCCGCGATCCGCCCGAATGCCGATTGTTCCGCGTCGCGCGGCGAATGTCACAGCCTTCTCGCGGCTTTTCAACGGCTTTGGTCCGCCACCACCATGGCGGCGCCCTTTTCGGCGATCATCATGGTGGGCGAGTTGGTGTTGCCCGAGGTGATCGTCGGCATCACCGAGGCGTCGATGACCCGCAGGCGCTCCAGCCCGAGCACCCGCAGGCGCTCGTCGACCACCGCCGAAGGATCGCTGGGGAGGCCCATCTTGGCCGTTCCCACCGGGTGGAAGATCGTGGTGCCGATATCGCCGGCCGCCTTGACCAGCGATGCCTCGTCGTCGCCGACCGACGGCCCCGGCAGGTACTCCTCGGGCCGGAAGCGGGCGAGCGCCGGCGCCGCCGCGACCCGCCGTGCGACGCGGATCGACTGCGCCGCCACAAGGCGATCCTCCTCGGTCGCCAGATAGTTCGGCTTGATGACCGGGGCGTCGGCGGCGTCGCCCGAGCGCAGCGCCACGAAGCCGCGGCTGGTCGGCTGCAGGTTGGCGACGCTGGTGGTGAAGGCCGGAAAGCGGTGCAGCGGGTCGCCGAACTTTTCCAGCGACAGCGGCTGGATGTGGAACTGGATATTGGGGCGCTCGCGGGAGGAATCGGACCGGGTGAACAGGCCGAGCTGCGAGGGCGCCATGGTCAACGGCCCGCGGCGGCGCAGCGCATAGTCGAGCCCCATGCCGAGGCGGCCGAAAAGCGAGTGGTAGGTCTCGTTCAGGGTCTTGATGCCGGTGACCTTGTGAATGAGCCGAAGCTGGAGATGGTCCTGCAGGTTGTGGCCGACGCCGGCCCGGTCGAGCACCACCGGGATGCCGAACTTTGCGAGCTCCGCCGCGGGTCCGACGCCCGAGAGCTGCAGGATCTGCACCGAGCCGATCGAGCCGGCCGCCAAAATGACCTCGCCGCGGCAGCGCGCCTCGTGGATTCCCTGGCTTCGCCACCGCACGCCGGTGGCGCGGCGGTCCGAAAACGTCACCCGCTCGACCAGGACATCGGTGATCAGCCTGAGATTGGGCCGGCCGAGCACCGGCTTGAGGAAGCCGCGCGCCGACGACCAGCGCCGACCGCGCTTCTGGTTGACGTGGAAATAGCACGAGCCCTCGTTGTCGCCGGTATTGAAGTCGTCGACCGGCGGGATGCCGACCTCGGCGGCGGCCCGGCGGTAGGCGTCGGTGATGTCCCAGCGCAGCCGCGGCGCCTCGACCCGCCATTCGCCGCCGATCCCGTGGCTGTCGCTCGCGCCCAAAAAATGGTGCTCGTGCTTCTTGAACACCGGCAGCACGTCGTCCCAGCCCCAGCCGGCAAGCCCGAGCTGGCGCCAATGGTCGTAGTCGGCCGCCTGGCCGCGCATGTAGACCATGGCGTTGATCGTCGAGGAGCCGCCCAATACTTTTCCCCGCGGATAGGCGAGGCTGCGGCCGTTGAGTCCCTCCTCGGGCTCGGTGCGAAAGCACCAGTCCGCCCGCGGATTGCCGATGGCGAACAGGTACCCGACCGGGATGTGGAACCAGATCCAGTTGTCGCGCCCGCCGGCCTCGAGCAGCAGCACGCGGTTGCGCGGATCGGCGGAGAGGCGGTTGGCCAGCACGCAGCCGGCCGAGCCGGCGCCGACGATGATGTAGTCGTAATCGCCGTCGATGGCGGTCGGGCTGGGCATGCGGGGGTCCTGGGATGGCCGGGGTCGGAGTGTGCGGCGGACGCCGCGGCTTGGCAATCGGCGAATGAGCAATGGACCACTGGCGGTAGGGCCGCATGCGCCAGTTGCGCCATGACAACGACCTGACGACGGGCTATGTGGCTTCGGCGGGAAGGCATGGCGGGGCAAATGGATTGCATGAACGACGTCCTCAAACGCGAGACCCGATGGCTGGCGTTCGACCAGTACGGCACCATCGTCGATATGCAGAAAGGGCTCACCGAGGCGGTGACGCCGTTCCTCGCGAACAAGGGATGGGACGGCAAGCCCAACAGCTTCGTCACCTGGTGGCGGCGCACGCATTTCGAGAACTCGATGATCGATGCGCTGTGCGATCGCGGCCACACTCCGTACCGCCAGATCGGGCATCGCGCGGTGTCCCACGTGATGGACCGCTGCGGCATCTCCTATAGCCAGGAGGAGGTGCACCGGCTGGTCGGCGAGATCGAGAAGCTCAAGCCTTTTCCCGACGTGGTGGCGGCGCTGGAGAAGCTCAGGACGGCGCCGGCTATCGAGCTCGCCATCCTGTCGAACGGCGACCGCGACATGCTGGAGGCGGCAGGCCCGCATATCGGCTTCGCCTTCGACCGCGTGATCTCGGTGCAGGAGGCCGGATACTTCAAGCCGCACTGGAAGACCTACGCCAAGGCCGAGGAAATCATCGGCGAGGACCGCTCCGCCATCCTGTTCGTCGCCAATCACGCCTTCGACTGCGTCGGGGCGAAATCCTTCGGCATGCGCACCGCCTTCGTCGACCGCCGCAGGCGGCCGTTCGGCGAGACGCCGCACCAGCCCGACCTGATCGTCAGCGGATTTTGCCGAGCTGGCAAAGTTGATGACGTCGTAAAACAAACAACACGTTCGACCAAGGAGACACCATGCGACCGCTCGAAGGCCTGCGCGTGCTCGATCTCACCCGGGTGCTGTCGGGACCGTACTGCACCATGCTGCTCGGCGATCTCGGCGCCGAGGTGATCAAGGTCGAGCGGCCGGGCGAGGGCGACGACACCCGCGCCTTCGCGCCGCCCCACCAGGGCGACCAGGCGGCCTATTTCCTCTCGATCAACCGCAACAAGAAGAGCATCACGCTCGACATGAAGAGCGAGGCCGGCAAGGCGCTGTTGTGGCGGCTCGTCGATGCCTGCGACATTCTGGTGGAGAATTTCCGGCCCGGCGCCATGGACCGGCTGGGCTTCGGCTACGCGGCGGTCAGCGCGCGCAAGCCGGCCATGATCTATTGCTCGATCTCCGGCTTCGGCGATTTCGGGCCGCAGAAGGACCGGCCGGGCTACGACGTGATCGTGCAGGGCGAGGCCGGGATCATGGACCTCACCGGTCCGCGCGACGGGGCGCCCTACAAGGTGGGAACCTCGATCGCCGACCTGGTCTCCGGGCTCACCGCCTCGCAGGGCATATTGGCGGCGCTGCTGGCGGCGAAGACCACCGGCCGCGGCCAGAAAGTCTCGGTCTCGATGTACGAGGCGGTGGCGGCGCTGCTCACCTTCAATGCCGGCATCTATTTCGCCACCGGCACCTCGCCGCGACGACGCGGCAACGAGCACGCCACCATCGTGCCCTACGAGACTTTTGAGGCCGCCGACGGCTGGATCAATCTCGGCGTCGCCAACGACGATTTGTGGCGACGCTTCTGCAAGGCGGCCGACGCCATGCATCTCGTCGGCGATCCGCTCTACGCCAAGGCTCCCGACCGGGTGCGCAACCGCGACACGCTGATTCCGCTGGTGAAAGACATCGTCAGGACCCGCACGCGCGACGAATGGTTGAAGCTGCTCGATGCGGCCGGCGTGCCGTGCGGGGCGATCCGAACGGTCGCCGAGGTGTGCGACGGTGACCTGCTGAAGGGAAGGCAGATGATCGCCGAGATGCCGCATCCGAGCGCCGGCACCGTCCGGGCGATCAAGAACGCCGTGCACTTCAGCGAGAACGCGCTGGATGGCTATGTCGCACCGCCGCGGCTCGGCGAGCATACCCGGGAGGTGCTTGAGGGTCTGCTCGGCCTGAGCGCCAAGGAGATCGACGAGCTTGAAAAGGGAGGAGTGCTGTAGGGTGGGCAAAATCGGCGCACGGCGCGGCGACCGGCACGCGCTCGCAAAACGATTTTGCCCACGCTGTCGGGCCGACCCGCGTGGGCAAATCGCAGCCACGCATCAATCAAGCTCCGCCGTCAGTGCGCGCGATTTGCCCACCCTACAAGACTGAGTGCTGTAGGGTGGGCAAAATCGGCGCACGGCGCGGCGACCGGCACGCGCTCGCAAAACGATTTTGCCCACGCTGTCGGGCCGACCCGCGCGGGCAAATCGCAGCCACGCATCAATCAAGCTCCGCCGTCAGTGCGGGCGATTTGCCCACCCTACAGATGCTGCCTGATCGCCTCGACCATGCGGTCGGCTTGGGTGCCGGGCGGGAAGAAGCCGAGATATTTTCCTTCGCGGTCCATCAGATAGACGAAGCCGGTATGGTCGATCGCGTAGTCGCCGCCGCCGGGAGGCGCGTATCTGGCGTAGTAGGCCTTGTAGGCGCGCGCGACGGCGCCGATCTCATCCGGCGTGCCGGTGAGGCCGATGAGCCGCGGATGAAAGAGCGCGACATATCTCGCCAGCACGTCGATCGTGTCGCGATCGGGATCGACCGAGATGAGCAGCGGCTGCACCGCCTCGCCCGCCGGGCCGAGGCGGTCGAGCGCAAGGGCAATCTCCTGCAGATCGGTCGGGCAGACGTCGGGGCACCACGTGTAGCCGAAATAGACCAGCAGCAGCTTGCCGCGAAAATCCTCGTCCGTCCGCGTCCGGCCGGTGTGGTCGGTGAGCCGGAACGGGCCGCCGATCGGTCCGCGGCCCCACATCAGGTCGTCCATCAGCCGGGCGGCCGCCGCGGGGTCGGGCGCCTGGGCGCCGAGTGGCGCGATGCCGAGGCCAACCAGCAGGAGAAAACCGGCGAGGCCGGCGACCTTCCCGAGCCGGTTCCTCAAGACGGTGGACGTCCTCACGCCCCAAAAATCAGCCGCGCTCCCGCGGAGGCCACCAGCAGCCGGTCGGGCGCGACCTTTTCCATCGCCTCGACGAAGTTCTGGCCGCTGCAGTGCATCGGCACCACGACGTCGGGCTGGAGCGTCATCAGCTCGGTGACGATCTGCTTGGTATAGTCGCCCGCCGCCGGCCCCAGATGAAAGCCGCCGATCACGGCGTGCACCTTGGTGACGCCGGAGACCTCCTGGGCCTGGCGCACCGCGTTGACGATGCCGCGATGGCTGCACGAGGAGATCACCACGAGGCCACGGTCCTTGACGTTGTAGCAGGTCGCATGCTCGTGGAAATGCTCGTCGGCGACGGTCTTGCCCACAAGCTCCAGCGACGTGTAGTGGGTGGCGTCGCAGCCGAGCCCGTCCTTGATGCCGAACTGCTCGAACGAGTTGGGCAGGATTTTTTCGTCGGTGCGGCGCTTGATCTGGCCGGTGGTGAAGGCATGGCCGCCGATCACCGTCGGGGTTTCGCACAGCACCGTCGTCACCTTGCGGGCGGCGAGCTCGCGGCGATCGAGGGTGCCGTAGTCGGTCAGCTGACCGGGAACTCCGGTGCCCGACAGACGATGGCAGAAATTGTCCTCGCCGCCGGCATAGAGCTTGATGTCGGCGGGCAGCACCGCACGATACTTGTCGAGGAACCCGATCAGCCCGCCGTAATGATCGAAATGGCCATGGCTCACCACCATGGCGTCGATCTTCTTCGGCTCGACGCCGATGATCTCGATATTGTTGAGGAGCGCCTCCGGCGTATAGCCGTAGTCGAGCATGACGGTCCTGGCTTCGCCGCCCTGCTGCGATTCAAGGAACAGCGAGAGGCCCCATTGGGTGTGAATGGTCCGGGTGAAGTTGCCCGCGCGCGGAGCCGGCTCCAGCTTCACGCCGCGGACCTCCTTGGGCCGCAGAAATATGTTGTGGGTGAGATCGATGAGGACTCGGACCGAGAGCCTGTCCACTGCCGCAGGCTGGATCGGCGCCGCCGAAGCGATCTCGACGCAGGAAAATCCGCCGGCCGCCGCGGCTCCGGCGAATGCGGCAGAAGATTTCAGGAAATCGCGGCGGCGCATGATGTCGGTCATGTCTGTCTCCGGTGTTCCCGTGTGGAACCGATGACTGATCCTAACCCATCGATCAATGTGGCGTGAACTTTTTTGCAGCGCAGCGCGCGGCGGACGTCGCGACGGCTGTCCGCCATCGGCGGGCCAGCCCTCCGCGACGCGCATAGGCCGATCGGCGAAACACCTGTACAAGGGGCGCCCCGCGTTCGGCTCATGGCATGCTGCAGTCCTCCACCCATTCCATCGAGACAAGGACCTCCTGGCTCACCGCGACCGCCGCGCTCGGCATTCTGGCCATCGCGTTCGGCGCGCCGTGGATCTCCGCGGTGGCGCTGAAGGACATCGCCGCCGAGGTCGGCGGCGTGCGGGCGATCCCGGCGCTGGCGACCGCGCTCGCCTGGATCGGCTCCGGCGTCGGCGGGATCGCGATGGGGCGCATCGCCGAAAAGATCGGGGTGCGGTGGACCGTCATCTTCGGCGCCATCATGATCGCCACCGGACTGGCGCTCGCCACGCTCGGCCCGACCTGGCAGCTGCAGCTCGGTTACGGCCTGTTCGTCGGGCTGCTCGGCCTCGGTGGCATCAACGCGCCGCTCTACGTCTATGTCAGCCAATGGTTCGACCGCCGCCGCGGCTCGGCGCTGGCATTGATCTCGAGCGGCGTCTATGTGGCGGGCGCCCTGTGGCCGCCGATCTTCGAGCGCGCCATCGCCACCGCGGGATGGCGCCAGACGATGCTGTGGTACGCGGCATTCGCCGTCCTGGCGATCGTCCCGCTGGCGGCGATTTCCCTGCCCCTCCCGCCGAAACCGCATGCCGCCGCCGCCATCGATGCGCGCGACGACCAGCGCAATGTCCTCGGCTGGCCGCCGAATCTCGTCTTCATCATGCTGGCCGCCGGAATATTCCTCTGCTGCGTGCCGATGTCGATGCCGCAGGGCCATCTGGTGGCGTTCTGCACCGACGTCGGGATCAGCGCCGCCCACGGCGCGACGATGCTGTCGGTCCTGCTCGGGACCGCCTTCGTGACCCGGCAGATCTGGGGCTTCATCTCCGACCGGCTCGGCGGCCTGCGCACCGTGCTGATCGGCTCGGCATGGCAGGCGATCGCCATGAGCGCCTTCCTGACGACGCAGGACGAGGTGGGGCTGTTCACCATCTCGGCCGCCTTCGGACTGGGGTTCAGCGCGCTGGTTCCGGCCAACGTGCTCACCGTGCGCGAATTGTTTCCGGCCGCGCAGGCGTACTGGCGCATTCCGACGCTGCTGTTCTGCAGCGGCTCCGGAATGGCCACTGGCAATTGGCTCGCCGGCGTGCTGTACGATCATTTCGGCTTCTATGGTCCGGCCTTCGCCACGGGGATCGCGTCCAACGGGATCAATCTCGTGATCATCACGACGCTGACCTGGCGGCAGATGGCGGTGGCGGCGGATGCGCGTTGACGGCAGCGTTTCCGGGTAAACACTTTTAGGCACCAGGGAGGGACAAGATGAGCAAGCTGAAGATCTACGGCGTTCCCATGTCGCGGGCGTTCCGGGCATTGTGGATGGCCAACGAGCTCGGGCTCGACTACGAGAATGTGCCGATCCATTTCGCCGACGGCACCGCGAAGACACCGGAATATCTGGCGATCAATCCCAACGGCAAGATCCCGGCGATCGACGACGACGGGATGAAGCTGTGGGAGTCCATGGCGATCAATCTCTATCTCGCCCGCAAGCACGACAAGGGGCTCTGGCTCAAGTCGCCCGAGGCCGAGGCGCAGGCGATCCAGTGGAGCGTCTGGGTGATGGCCGAGGTGGAGAAACCCGCCTTGGCGCTGCTGATGAACCGGGTGTTCCGGCCGGAAGATCAGCGCGACCCAAAGGCCGCCGCCGAGGGCGAGCAGCAGCTCCAGGCGCCGCTGAAGGTGCTCGACCAGGCCCTGGCGAAGACCGGATACCTGGTCGGCTCCGGCTTTTCGGTGGCGGACCTCAACGTCGCCGCGGTGCTGTCATGGGCGAAATTCGCCCGCCTCGATTTTTCGCCATACCCCAATGTCGACAAATGGCTGACGGCAGCGCTGCAGCGCCCCGCCGCCCAGAAGGCATCAGCGCGGAAACCGTAGGGTGGGCAAATCGCCTGGCACGGCGGGCGATATTTGGTTGTGCGCCGGTCGCGATTTGCCCACGCGGTACCACGCCGGTGTGACCGCGTGGGCAAAATCGTACGCGAGGTTCGGGAGAGGCGCGCGGTCGGCGCATCGATTTTATCGCGGTAGGGACGCTCATTGCTGAGCGCCCCCCGCACAGATCCGTACGTGCCCGATTCGGGCATACGGCTCCCACCTTGGGTGTCTGACGGCGAAGCGTTTTGCGGGCCAGGGATGTCGGATACGCGGTGTGGGAAGCCAGTCGTTCGCCAGCCTCCGCATTCGTTCCCACGTCATTTCCGCGGTTTGGCTGCGGTGCTGGAGCACGCGCCGCCAGAGCATGATGACGCGATGACGGAACGCGGACAGTGCGCGGCTGTTGGTCGGCACTGCGTGGTAGTTGAAGTAGCCGCTGACGACATGGTTCAGCCAAGTCCCCTGCACCGGGATCGGCTGGTGCATGCGCCGTCGCAGGTCCTCCTTGACCGCCTGGAGCTTCGCCCGCATGCGGTCCCGCCGGGTCTTCCGTATGAGCTGGAACTTGCCCCGTCGTGATTTGCCGCAAATGAAGGTAAAGCCCAGGAAGTTGAAGGTTTCTGGTTTACCGAGCCCGCGCCGCGCGCGATTGGCCGAAGCAAAACGGCCAAACTCGATCAGACGGGTCTTGTCCGGGTGTAGCGACAGCGTGAACTTCTCCAACCGCTCGCGCATCGCGTCCAGGAAGCGCCGGGCGTCCCTCTCGTGCTGGAAGCCCACGGCCCACCCTACTTCACCATCTCGTCGTACTGCTGCGACGTCATCTTCGGCAGGCGCTGCACGAAGGCGACGACGTTGGCGATCTCGTCGTCCTTGTGCGACCCGCCCAGGGCCGGCATCCCGGTCATGCGCACGCCGTTCTTGACGATCCAGAACAGCTGCTCGGGGGTCCAGTTGCCGACGGTGTCGGCGAGGAACGGCGGCTCCGGATTGAGGCCCTTGCCGATGTCGGACGGATCCTTGTCGGGTCCGCCGTGGCAATAGATGCAGGTCTCGTTGTAGAAGTGGGCGCCGGCGCGGATCTGTGCGTCGGTCGGCTGCGACAGCACCGGAGCAGTCCCGGCACGAGACTTCACCGAGCGCATCATCGTGGTGTGCTGGACCCACGCCACGGCCGAGTTGTCGGGCCATGTTGCGGCGATGTTGAACACGCCGCTGAACACGACCGCGAGGCTGCCAACGATGAAGAGGACCACGGCGGTGAGAAAACCTTTGATAAACCTCATGTCTGCCTCCACGCCTCGAGCCGAATCGTCGCCACCCCATCGGTAATCAATGCAAAGACGCCGTCGTGCGTTCCCGGGCTTGTCCCGGCCGCCCGCCCGATGGCAGAACATAGCATTCTGGAGCCCGTCCCATGGCGCGCATCGCGGTCGCCGGATTTCATCACGAGACCAACTGCTTCGTCAGCGAGAGGACGGATTTCGCCTATTTCGCCGCCCATCGCGACCGCCCGCCGCTGGTGCGCGGCAACGACGTCATCGGCTGGCTCGGCGACACCAGCTTCGCGCTGTCGGGCTTCCTCGCGAGCATGGCCGCGCGCCACGACATGGTGCCGCTGGTGTGGACCAGCGGCGGCGCCGGGGGTCTGGTCACCGCCGACGCCTTCGAGCGCATTGCCGGCGAATTGATCGGCCGGCTGTCCGCCGCCATGCCGGTCGACGCAGTCTATCTCGACCTTCACGGCGCCATGGTGACCGAGCCGTTCGAGGACGGCGAGGGCGAATTGCTGCGCCGCGTCCGCGCCGTCGTCGGGCCAGGAATTCCGATCGCCGTGAGCCTCGACTATCACGCCAACGTCACGCCCGACATGGTCGAGCACGCCGATTCGATCGTCGGCTATCGCACCTATCCGCATGTCGACCGCCCGGAGACCGGCGCCTTCTCTGCGCAGGCCCTCACCCTGCTGCTGGCGCGCGGCCGCGCGACCGGGCGGGCGCTGCGAAAACTTCCCTTCCTCATCCCGCTCAACGACCAGTGCACCATGGTGGAGCCGTCATCGAGCGTGGTCGCCCGCTCCATCGTCGCCGACGGCGATCTGGTGAACCTCTCGTATCTGGCGGGCTTTCCCCCCTCCGATCTCTACTGGTGCGGGCCGGCGGTGGTGGCGCACGCGTTCGACCAGCAGACCGCCGACCGCGCCGCCGACCGTCTGGCGCGCGAGATCTTTTTGCGCGAGGCCGAGTTCGCCGTCCCCATGGTGACGCCCGAGGCCGGCGTGCGCGACGCCATGGCGCTGGCGCGCACCGCGCAGAAGCCTGTCGTGCTCGCCGATACCCAGGACAATCCGGGCTGCGGCGCCACCGCGGATACGACCGGCGTCCTCAAGGCCCTGGTGGGGCTCGGGGCCGAAGGCGCGGTGATCGGCTATCTGTGCGACGCCGAGGCGGCGGCCGCCGCGCACCAGGCGGGCGCCGGACGCGACATCGCGATCGCGCTCGGCGGCCGCTCCGGCCCGGCCGGCGTGAAACCTTTTTTCGGCACGTTCCGGGTCGAGCGGCTCGGCGACGGAAAAATGCGCACCACCGGCGCGGTCTCCGGCGGACGCGAGATCGATCTCGGGCCGATGGCACTGCTGCGCATCGGCGGCGTAAGCATCGCCGTCACCAGCAAACGCATGCAGGCGCTCGACCAGGCGCCGTTCCGCCACCTCGGCATCGAGCCGGCGGAGCAGAAGATCCTGGTGCTCAAGAGCACTTGCCATTTCCGCGCCGAGTTCCAGCCGATCGCCGAGCAGGTGATCGTTGTCGTCGCGCCCGGCGCCTATCTGGCCGATCCCGCCGGCTACCCGTTCCAAAAGCTGCGCCCCGGCGTGCGGCTGCGCCCGCTCGGGCCCGATTTCCGCGGGGCAGCGTAGACCCTACACGCTCAGCATCACCTTGCCGGTGAAGGCGCCCTGCTCGACTATCTCGTGCGCGGCGGCAATGTGCTCGAGCGGTAGAATCTTTTTCGGCGGGTGCACGAGCCCGTCAGCGGCACACCAGCGCGCGAGGTCCGCCTCGGCGGCCTGCCGCAAGGCGTCCGGCATGATGTAGCACTGGATGAAACGCACGACCGCGTTGTTGAACAGCAGGGGATAGAACGGCAATACCGGCTCGGGCGCGCCCTTCGACGCATAGGCGCCGATCGCGCAGTCGGGCTGCATGACCTTCAGCGTGACCGCGAGATTGCCGCCGAAATCGACCTCCGAGATGCGGTCGACGCCGCGACCGCCGGTCGCGTGCATGACGCGTTCGGCGACGTCCTCGGTGCGGTAGTTGATGATGACTTCCGCCCCGGCGGCGGCGGCAATTCTCGCTTTCTCGTCCGAGCTCACGGTGGTGACGACCGTTCGCGCGCCGGCGAGCCGCGCGAACTGCACCGCGTAGAATCCGACCGCGCCCGCGCCGCCGGTGACCAGAACGTCGCGGCCGTCGAGCGGCCCGTCGGCGAACAGGGAGAAATACGCCGTCATGGCGGGAACGCCGAGGGAGGCGCCGTCCGCGAGCGTCACGCCCGCCGGCAGCCGCACCGCCTGGCGCGACGGCAGCGCCACGTATTCGGCGGCGGTGCCGAACGGCCGGGCGCGCTGGGCGTTCCAGATCCACACCGGCTCGCCGATCCGCTCCCGGCCCACGCCCTCGCCCACGGCGTCGATCTCGCCCGCCCCGTCGCTGTGCGGGATGATCAGCGGATAGCCGGGGCGATCGCGGATGCCGGCGCGGCGGTTGCAGTCCGACGGATTGATGCCGGAGAATTTCATCCGCACGCGCACCTCGCCCGGTCCGGGGACCGGATCCGGCAGCTCGCCGACCTCGAGCACCGCGCGCGCCGGCCCGTAGGTCCTGTAGTAGGCGGCCTTCATGCCGGCACCCGTCCGCTTGCCGGATTTTCATCCGTCTCCGCCGCGATCTCGGGCCAGCGCAGGCAGGCCACCGAACGGCCATCGCCAACCGGCGTGAGCGGCGGCACGGTCGCGGCGCAGGGCGCCGCCGCGTATGGGCAGCGATTGCGAAAGGCGCAGCCCGACGGAAGATTGCGCGGGCTCGGCGGCTCGCCTTCGATCGATGCCGAGCGGAGCTGCGTGCCCGGCTCGAGCTTCGGGGCAGCCGCCAGCAGGGCCCGCGTATAGGGATGGGCGGGCGCCCGGAAGATCGCGGCGGCGGGGCCGATCTCGACGATGCGGCCGAGATACATGATGGCGACGCGGTCGCACATGCGGGCGACCACCGAGAGATCGTGGGAGATGAACAGATAGGTGAGCGCCAGCCTCGCCTTGAGCTCGCCGAGCAGGTTGAGCACGGTCGCCTGGACCGACAGGTCGAGCCCCGACGTCGGCTCGTCAAGGATGATGACGCGCGGCTCCAGCACCAGGATGCGGGCGAGCGCCACCCGGCGCAGCTGCCCGCCGGAGAGCTCGTGCACGTAGCGCGGCCGGAACGACGGATCGAGGCCGACCGCGCCCAGCATGTCGTCGATCTTTCGGCCGCGTTGCGCGGCGTCGCCGACACCCTGGATGACCAGCCCCTCCTCCAGGATGCGGCCGATGCTCCACCACGGATCGAGCGCGGCGCCGGCGTCCTGGTGCACGTATTGCACGGAGCGGCGCAGCGTACGGGCGCGGTCGGGGGCGACGCCGCTGACCACCGCACCCTCGAGCCGGATCTCGCCGCTCGATTCCGTCTGGATGCCGAGCAGCGTGCGCCCGAGCGTAGTTTTTCCGCAGCCGGACTCGCCGACCAGGCCCAGCGTCTCGCCGCGCGCGATCGCGAGCGACACGCCGGCAACCGCCCGCACTGCCGCCACCGGGGTGCGGAGAAAGCGCCTGGCGCCACCGAGCAGCACGGTGAGGTCCTGCGCCTCCAGGATGGACCCAGTCATGCGGGAACCCCGGGGCAGGCCTCGGCGAGCCGGCAGTTGACCAGGTGCCGGTCGCCGCCGTCGGCGAAGGCGGGGACGCGGCTGCGGCACGCCTCGACCGCGTGCGGGCAGCGCGGCGCGAAGCGGCAGCCCGGCGGCGGCTGCAGCGGCGACGGCACGCGGCCGGAAATTCCGACGAAGGTCGCGGAACGTTCCGGGTGGCAGGCGAGCAGCGCCTGCGTATAGGGGTGCTTCGGCTCCGCAAGCACCGTGCCGACGCTGCCGCTCTCCACCGTCTGGCCGGCATACATCACGGTGATCTCGTCGCACAGCTGCGCCACCACGCCGAAATCGTGGCTGACAAAGAGCATCGAGATGGAGAATTCCTCGGCCAGCGATTTCAGGAGCTTGAGGATCTGCAATTGCGTGGTGACGTCGAGCGCCGTGGTCGGCTCGTCGGCGATCAGCAGGCGCGGGCTGCAGGCGATGGCGCCGGCGATCATCAGGCGCTGGCGCTGGCCGCCGGAGAACTGGTGCGGGTAGCGCTCCAGCGCCTCCTCGGGCTCCGGCATCTGCACCCGCCGCAGGATCCCGACCAGGCGCGCGCGGTGGTGCCGCATCAGCGCGGCCCCGCTCCGCGGTCCGTCCGGCGGCACCGGCGCATGCCAACGCATGACCGAGAGCAGCTGGGTGCCGATGCGGAACACCGGATTGAGCGCCAGATACGGGTCCTGCGGGATGAAGCCGATGCGGCTGCCGCGAATGCGGCGCACCAGCTCCCGCTCGCTCAAGGTCAGCAGGTCCTCGCCCTCGAACCAGATGTTGCCGCTCTCGATCGTGGTGGCGTCGGGAAGGATGCCGAGGATGGCCTTGACCAGGGTGGACTTGCCGCAGCCGGATTCCCCGACCACGCCGAGGATGCGGCCGCGCGGCAGCTTCAGCTGCACGTGATCGAGGATTTCCGCCGTGCCCTCGTCGGTGCGGATCGAGAGCCGGAGGTTTTCGACCTCGAGCAGCGGCGCGGCGTTCATCGCGACCGCCTCAGCCGCGGATCGACGATGTCGCGCAGCCCGTCGCCCAGCAGGTTGAAGCCGAGCACGGTGAGAAAGATCGCCAGGCCGGGAAAGGTCGAGAACCACCAGGCATCGGGCAGATACTGCCGGCTCTCCGAGATCGCCAGGCCCCAGTCCGGATCGGGCGGCGTGGCGCCCATGCCGAGGAAGCCGAGCACCGCGGCGACCAGGATGGTGAAACCCATGCCGATGGTGGCGCGCACGATGATCGGCGAGATGCAGTTGGGCAGGATGTGCAGGAACAGGATGCGCGGGCCGCCGGCACCGATGCAGCGCAGCGCGTCGATGAACAGCGAGGACTTGAGCCTCCGGGTCTCCGCATAGACGATACGGGCGAAGAACGGCCAGTAGGTCAGCGTCAGCGCCAGCATGGCGCTGGTGAGGCTCGGCGTCATCAGCTGGGCGAAGGCGAGCGCCAGGATGAGCTGCGGCACCGCCAGAAACATGTCGGTCATCCGCATGATCGCCTCGGCGCCAAAATTCTGGTAGTAGCCACCGATCAGCCCGAGCGGCACGCCGATCAGCATGGAGAGCCCGACCACCATGACGGCGATCTCGAGCGCGCCGCGCGAGCCAAGGATGACCCGCGAAAGGATGTCGCGGCCGAGATAATCGGTGCCGAACGGGTGGGCGGCACTCGGGGGTTTGAGCCGCAGCAGCAGGTGGGAGACCGAGACGTCCTGCGGGTAGGGCGCGATGAGCGGCGCGAAGATCGCCATCAGGGCGACCGCGAGGACGACGATCAGCCCGATCAGCGCCGGCTTGTCCTTGGCGAATTTGCGGAACACCAGCATCAAAGCTGCTCTCTCAGCCGCGGGTCGATCAGCCCGTGGACGAGGTCGACCAGAATGTTGACGGCCGCATAGATGACGCCGATCAGCAGGGTGACGGCGAGCATCACCTTGTAGTCGGCGGTGAGGATGGCCTGCACGGTGTAGAACCCGATCCCTGGCCAGTCGAAGATGGTTTCCACCACCACGGCGCCGGCGATCAGGCCGCCGAACAGGAGCCCGATCTGAGTGATCGCCGCCACCACGGAGTTCTTCAGGACGAACTTCCAGATCAGGGCGCGGGAGGGAAACCCCTGGGCGCGCTCGTAGGCGACGAAATCCTTCTGCAGGGTCTCGAGCACGCCGGCGCGGGTGAACCGCGCGATGGTGGCGAGGCCGCCGAGCGAGAGCGTGACGGCCGGCAGCACCAGATGCCAGGCCGCATCCGCGAAGGCGTCGAGCCGGCCGGCGACGAGACTGTCGATCAGATAGAAGCCGGTGATCGTCGGCGGCGCCACCAGGTCGGTGCTCAGCCGCCCGCGCAGCGGCAGCCAGTCGAGCTCCATGGCGAACACGAGCTGCAGCTCGATGGCGAACCAGAACGCCGCGATGGCGACGCCGCCGACTGTGAGGACGCGCAGCAGGGTATCGGGCCAGCGGTTGTGGTTCACCGCCGCCACGGTGCCGAGCGGAATGCCGAGCGCGATCGCCAGGACGAGCGCCGTGATGCTGAGCTCGAGGGTGGCGGGCAGGCGCTGGCTGATGTCGAGCGCCACTTTTCGGCGCGAATAGGCGCTGTCGCCGAAATCGAACTTCGCCACCTGCCCGACATAGACGACGAACTGCTCCCACAGCGGGCGGTCGAGGCCGTACTGCCGGCGCACCTCGGCGATCTGCGCCGGCGTCGCGTTGTCGCCGGCGAGCGCCGCCGCCGGGTCGGCCGGCACCACGCGGATCAGGAAGAAGGTGAGCACCAGCAGGCCGAACAGCGAGGGAACGGCGAGCAGCACGCGGCGCAGAACGAAGCGGAGCATTTTTTATGGCGTCCTCGGCTGAAGGCGCTCTTCCTCGCTCTCAGCCGGATGAGCTCATTGCATATGAGATCGCTGCGAACTCGGCACTGCTGTGCCGCGAGTCTACCCTCCCGCCCGTTGGCGGGGAGGGTCGACCGACTGAGCGAAGCGAAGGCGGTCGGGGTGGGGGGACTATTTGCTGCTCGGAACCTGCGGCCCGGCCCCCCACCCCATCCCTCCCCGCCGCAAGAGCGGGGGGAGGGAGGAGCTTCCGGCATGCGAGGTGCCAAACAAGACAGGCTGGCTTCCTCGGCATGGTCCTCCTCATGTTGCCAACACGAGCTTGTGCCCCATCAGCAAACCTAGTTCGCCAGCTGCATCCAGCGGACCTCGCCGCCGGAGCCGACCGGGGAGAAGCGGAAGTTCTTCACCCGATCGGTGACGCCGCGGATCTCGACGGTGTTGTAGACCCAGATGTCGGGGCTGTCGGCGACGATCTGGCGCGTCGCCTCCTCGTAGAGCGGCTGGCGCTCGGCCTGGGCCACGGCGGCGCGGGCCTTGCGCAGGAGACCGTCGACCTTGGGATTCTCGTACCAGGCGGAGGCCTTCCAGGTGCCGTTGAACTGGCTGTCGTACATCTGGCCGATCCAGTTCTCCGGGTCGACGAAATAGGTCGATACCCAGTGCACCCACATGTCGGGCGTGGACTCGGCCTTGGAGGTGTTGGTCGTGATGTTGGCCCAGGTGTCGCTGACGATCTTGAGGTTGACGCCGATCTGCGCCAGGTCGCTCTGCAGCAGCTGCGCCGCCTGGTTGGTCTGCTCGAGCTGCGACTGGGTGTGGATCTCGATCGGCTTGCCGTAGACCGGCGCGCCCTCGGCCTTGGCCTTGTCGCAGAACTGCTTGGCCTTCTTGAGGTCGTAGTCGTAGCCGACGACGTCCTTGGGATAACCCCACAGGTTGTTGGGCATCGGCGCCGGATTGCGCACCGCGTAGCCTTTCAAAATCTCCTGGATGAAGCCCTCGTAGTTGAAGGCGTGGGCAAAGCATTTGCGCGCATTGGCGTTGTCGAACGGCGGCTTCTTGTTGTTCATGCGCAGGATGAACACCCGCATCGAGGTGTGCTTCTCGATGTGCACGCCCTTGGATTTCTGGATGCGCTCGACCTGGTCGGTCGGCAGGTAGCTGTCGGTCATGTCGACCGAGCCTTGCAGCAGCGCCAGCACCCGCGTCGAGGTCTCCCGGGTCGGCAGGATCTGGATCAGGTTCACCGGCTTCGGGTTGTCGTCCCAGCCGAGGAAATGGCCGGCATTGCGCTTGAGATCGACCCGCTCCAGCGGGCGGTAGGTCGAGGCGTCGAGCTCGTAGGCGCCGGAGCCCGCCGCATTGGAGGCGAGCCAGGCCGCGCCCCAGTCGCCGTTCACCTCGTGCGCCTTGACGACGCGCGGGTTGACGATCATCACGATCGGCGTGGCGGCGAGGAACGGCGCATAGGGCCGGTCGAGCACGAAACGCACCGTCTGCTTGTCGGGCGCGGTGACGTTGTCGGCCTTGAGCACTGGCTTGAAGGCGCCCGCCGGCGCCTTGCCGAGCGCCAGCACGCGGCGGAAGCTGTAGACCACGTCGTCGGCGGTAATCTCGCTGCCGTCGTGGAATTTCGCGCCCGGCCGCAGCTTGAACTCCCAGATCAGCCCGTCCTCCGACACGGTGTGGGAGAGCGCCAGCCACGGCCTGATCTCCGGCGGGTTGCCCTCGTAGCGATAGAGGTTGTCGTAGGCGTTGAGGCTGAAGAACTGCATCGGAACGTCGAAGATCTGATGCGGATCGAGATTGGCTGGCAGGTTGTCTCCCGTCACCAGCACGCCCGGCTGGGCGGCGAGCACCGGCGGTGCGGCGCCGAGCAGTCCGGCCAGCAGCGCCATGGCGGCAATCGATTTCAACATGGACATGTGGACCCCTCCTGGTGATCTCGAGATAGCGGCAGTGCCTAGAGAGACGATCGTCTCCCAGCTGCCGTCTTGGCTTCTTTTGCGACCGGGGCCTCGGCTCCGGTCCCGGGGACCGCGACGCCTGGATACGCCACCTGCGGGTACGCGATCTTCGGATACGCGATCTTGCTGTGTGCAAGCTTCATGCCGACCACCATCTCGGCGGTCTTCAGCGCGGCGATCACCGGGTTCACCACCGGCACGCCGACACGCGCGCCCAAATCCTCGCAGATGCCGGGCAGGAACGCCATGCTCATGCAGCCGAGCACCAGCACATCGGCGCCATCCTGGTCGACCGCCACCCGCGCCGCCGCCACCGCCCGGTCGAGGGCGCCCGGCTTCTGCTGCGCGAGGTCCATCACGGTGAGCCCGATGCCACGCACCGAGGCGAGCAGCGGCGCCAGGCCGAGCGCGCGCAGCCGCGCCGCCACGCGGCCGAAGCCGCGGCCCGCAGGCGTCAGCACCGACAACCTTGTGCCGAGCTGGGCGGCGAGATGCAGCGACGCCGCGCCCGGACCGACCACCGCGATGTCGACGAGCTCGCGCAGCGCCTCGATGCCGGGATCGCTGTAGCAGCCGATGATGATCGCCTCGACGCCGCGCGCGGCGGCGAGCGGCGCCAGGCGGATCAGCTCGGGCACCACCAGGGCGGCATCGTGCGCGCTCTCGATCGCCGCCGGCCCGGTCGCGGTCGGCTCGACCAGGACCTCGGTGCCGGAAGCCGCGCGGGCCTGCAGCACCTGGCGGCGGCGCGCCACCTCGTGCGGACCGATCGTGCGGTCCATCGGGCTGGTCAGCTGATAGAGGATCTGCATCACGCGAGCCTGGCGAGCGTGTCGTCGACCAGCACCCGGCAGTCGTCGAGCGCATCGGCCACCTGGTTGCGGGCGCGCACCAGCTGGGTCTCCAGCATCCAGCGATCCTCGCCGTCGGCCATCTTGGCGTAGCGCGGCACGTCGAACAGCGACGGGATCATCGTCCCCTGCGGGGTGAAGCCGTAAGGATCGTGGCCGTAGGTTCCCTTCGCGGTGCTCGCCAGCGGCACCAGCTTTCGCGACAGCCGCTTCATGCAGGCATTGAGAATGCCGGCGGCGGCATCGTCCTTCACCTCGGCGCTCGCGTAGCGGCCGCGCCAAGTCTCGGCGGCGGCGTCGAGCCGTTCGGCAGCCTGCCGGAACGCTCGTGCCCGCTCAGCCGCACCGTCGAGCCCGATCCCGTCGGCCCCCTTCTGCAGCTGATCCAGACGCTCGATGAACTGGTCCGCCACCGCGACATACTCGAAGGGGAGTACCGGCGCGGTGCACAGCTCCCACAGATAGGCCGCATAGACCTGGAGATGCGCCTGCATGAAATCGAAGTCGAGCTTGTCGATGGTGTTCTCGATCGAGTGGTGCCACCAGCCGAGATTGGCGAGCGCGGTCTTCTTCAGCTCCTCCTCGGTGAAGGCGCCCTGGGCGGCGAGCATCGGCACGCCGAGGCCGAAGAACGAGGCGTCGCCGTTCTTCACCGCGCGGCGCCAGGCGGCCGGCCGGTTGCCGAGCACGCGCTTCTCGGCCGCCTGGTGGAAGCGCTTGAGCTCGGCATTCGACGCCGCGCTCCACCGCGTGGTGCCGGCGCAGGCCGGCTGGTCGATCTGCAGATAGGCGACCGCGTGCTCGCGCAGCCTGTCCCAGTGCCGATCGACGAACCACGACGAGCCCACCATGGTGCCGGTCTCGTGGCCGGTCCAGAAGCCGCAGACGAGGCCGCGGCGCAGCTCGCCGCGCCGCTGGTTGAACACCCGGGCGAGCTCCATGATGCAGGCATTGCCCGCCGCATTGTCGGTTGCCTGCGGGCCGGGCCAGGAATCCTGGTGCCCGCCCACCACCACGAAGTCGTCGGTCAAGCCCTTGATCTCGCCGACCGTGATCTGCACCGGCCGCCAGCCGTTCTCCACGTTGGCGCGGAACCACACCCGCACCGGCCCGGATTTGAGCATCTCGCGCAAGGCAAGCCCCGCGGTGCGGGCGATGCCGATGCACGGCAGCGTCGCCATCTCGGTCTTGAAATTGTCCGGCGTCGGATTGCCCCAGACCGGCTTTACCGATCCGAACGGCACCGCGGTGTTCTCCGGGTGTCCCCAGTTCATCATCACGCAGCCGGTCGCCCCCATCAGCGCCGAGATGCGCTGCTTCTCGTGGCGCGCCGGATGATAGGAAAGCTCCGACAGCGTGATCTTTCCGACCGCGCTCCGGCCGACGTATTCCTCGAAAGCCCCCGACGCCACGTCGATCAGCTCGCCCGACAGGCCGTCGGCCAGCGTCGGCAGGCTGTGGCCGAGCGTGTTGGCCTCGATCGAGATCTCGGCCGGCGCCAGCACCCGCATCTCGGCGGTCTCGGGAAAGCTCACCAGCCCGGGCATCTCGTGAATGGTCGCCGGGACCCCGGCCTTGGCGAGCGCCGCGGCGCTGTATTCCGCCATGCGCTTGCCGTTCGGTGACCCTGCCAGCCGCGACGGAATTTGTGTCGTGATGTGCTCTACGTGCGCGCGCACTTCCTCCGCCGAAACAACTGCGGTGACGTTTCGCTCCGACATTTCTGCAATCCCCGTATTCTTGCGCCGGCATTCGGACGCGAAACGTTAGGCAAGTCAACAGCACGTCAGCTATGTTGCCTGTGCGTTGGTAGGATGGGTTGAGTGCAACGAAACCCATCAAGTGCCCCCGCACCCCCTCGATGGGTCTCGCATTCGCTCGACCCATCCTACGAGAATTGAATGCAGGACCTCCGCGACACAATCGACGACGCCCGCGCCAATTCCTGCGATCCGGTCACCCTGCAGATCGTGCGCGGTGCGCTGCGGGCCGTGCAGAGCGAGATGGAAGCGCTGATCGAGCGCACCGCCATGTCGCCGTTCATCCGCGAGAAGAAGGATTTTTACGCCGCGCTGTTCGATGCCGCAGGCGCGCTGGTCGCCGGCTCCAACCTTCCGATCTTCGGCGACGTGGTCGGCCCGGTCGCCGAGCATTACCCGCTCGCCGATATGCGGCCCGGCGACATTTTCTGGTTCAACGACTGCTACGCCTCGCGCGGCGCAGTGTCGCACTCGCCCGACCAGGTGTTTCTGGCGCCGGTCTTCGCCGAAGGGAAGCTCTCCGCCTTTGCCCAGTCGTGGGCGCATTTCACCGACATCGGCGGCATGCGGCCGGGCTCGCTGTCGCCGGACTGCACCGACATCTATCAGGAGGGCATCATCGTGCCGCCGGTGCGCGTCGCCCGCGACGGCGTGATGACGGACGAGCTGCTGCGCCTGTTCTACCGCAACTCGCGGTTTCCCGAGATGGTGAAGGGCGACACCCGCGCCTCGATCGCGGCGATCCGGCTGGGCGAGCGCCGGCTCGCGGAGATGTTCGCCCGCTTCGGCCGCGCCACCCTGCTGGCGGCGTTCGCCGCGCTGATCGACGAGACCGAGACGGAAATCCGCGCCCGGCTGCGCGCGCTCGTGCCCGAGGGCGAGCATCGCTTCACCGACCGGGTCGACGGCGACGGCCACGGCAGCGGCCCGATCCGGCTGCGCTACCGCCTCAAGGTGACGGCGGAGCGCATCGTGCTCGACACCAGCGAGAGCGACGACCAGGTCGCCGGCCCGGTCAATTTCCTGATGAGCCCGCAGGTGCCGGCCTACGTGTTCGGCTGCTATCTGATCGGCGAGAACGCCACCACCATGCTCAATGCCGGCGTCGAGCGGGTAATCGACGAGGTGGTGATCCGGCCGGGCTCGGTGCTGCTGTCCGAAATTTCCGGCGCCGCTCGGCATGCGCGGTGTCACCATGATGCGTAACATGGCGGCCTGTCTCGGGCTGATCAACGTGGCGACCGGCGGCCGGGCGATGGCGGCGCACAGCGCCTACGTGATCTGGTACCTGCGCGGGCGCGACCGCGACGGCGAGCTGTTTCTCATGTCCGACGGCCTTGGCGTCGGCTACGGCGCACGCCCGACCGTCGACGGCAACGATGCGGTCTATCTGGTGGCGCAGGAGAATTTTCCCGCCGAATTCCTCGACTCGGTTTTTCCGGTGCGGGTGCAGCGCTACGCGATCAATCCCGACACCGGCGGCCCGGGACGCTGGCGCGGCGGCTGCGGCCTCATCCGCGAGATCGAGGTTCTGGCGCCCGAGGCGATGATCTCCATGCGCATCGATTCGGTCGAGAATCCGCCCTGGGGCGTCGCCGGCGGGCATCAGGCCGGCACCGGGCGGTGCGTGATCAATCCGGGCCGGCCGGACGAGAGGGCGATCCGGCCGCTGAGCGACGGCAACATGGTGAAATCCGGCGACGTGGTGCGCATCGAGACCGGCGGCGGCGGCGGGTTCGGCCATCCGTTCGACCGCGAGCCGGAACTGGTCCTCGCCGATGTGCGCGGCGGCTTCGTCAGCCGGCCGAGCGCCGAGCAGAGCTACGGCGTCGTGCTGACGGCCGACGGCGCTGCCGTCGACCTTGCCGCAACGGAACGGCGCCGCGCCGACCGTCCGCCGACAAAGCTCTTCCACCGCCACGTCTATCGGGACGCGCTCGACTGATGGCGCCGACCGAGGGGAGCAGAGTCGACGGCGCGGTTCTCGGCATCGATACCGGCGGAACGTTCACCGACGTCACGCTGATCGACCCGCGCTCGGGGCGCCTGTGGACCGCCAAGACGCCGTCGACGCCGGCGGACCCGTCCAGAGCCTTCGGCTCAGGGATCGCCGAGGTGCTGAAGATGTCCGGCCTGACCGGCCGCAATATCGCCCGGGTGCTGCACGGCACCACGATCGCCACCAATCTCATCCTCGAGGGCAAGGGTGCGCCGGCCGCCTTGCTCACCACCGCGGGCTTCAAATACGTGCTGGAGATCGGCCGCCAGGACGTGCCGCGCCGCTCCAGACTTTTCGCCTGGATCAAGCCGAAGCGGCCGGTACGGCCGCGAGCACATCTTCGAGATTGTCGGCCGCATCGACCCGGACGGACGCGAGATCGAGCCGCTCGACGAGGCGGCCATTGCGGCCGCGGCGCGGGAGATCAGGCGCACCGGCATCGCGGCGGTGGCGATCGTCTTTCTGCACTCCTACGCCGATCCCAGCCACGAGCGCCGCGCCGCCGAGATCGTCGCCCGCGAGCATCCGGATGCCCTGGTGTCGCTGTCGAGCGACGTGCTGCCGGTGTTCCGCGAGTACGAGCGCAGCATGACGACCATCCTCAACGTCACCGTGATGCCGGTGGTCTCGGCCTACGTGGAACGGCTCGACCGGCGTGTCGCCGACGAGGGCATCGCGGCGCCGCTCATGCTGATGAAATCGAGCGGCGGCGTCACCAGCGCCCGCACCGTGCGAAAATATCCGGTGGAGACCGCGCTGTCGGGGCCGGCCGCCGGCGTGGTCGGCGCCTCGTTCGCCGGCGCCAGCGCCGGGATGCGCAACCTGATCGGCATCGACATCGGCGGCACCTCGGCCGATGTGAGCCTGATCCGCGACGGCGTCCACGGGCTGACCACCAATGGCCGCATCGGCGGCTGGCCGGTGGGCCTGCCCATGGTGGATATCGTGACGATCGGCGCCGGCGGCGGATCGATCGCCCGGGTGTCGGATACGGGCACGCTCGGCGTCGGTCCGCAAAGCGCAGGCGCCGATCCCGGCCCGGTCTGCTACGGCCGCGGCGGCCTGGAGCCGACCGTCACCGACGCCCACCTCGTGCTCGGCCATCTGCCGCCCTACCTGCTCGACGGCGGCTTCGTCCTCGACGTCGAGGGCGCCCGCCGCGCCATCGCCCGGCGCGTCGCCGGGCCGCTCGGCATGAGCGTCGAGGACGCTGCACGCGGTATCCTGGCGATCATCGACAATCACATGGTGGGCGCCATCCGGCTGGTCTCGGTCGAGCGCGGCCACGACCCGCGTGACTTCGCGCTCATCGCCTTCGGGGGAGCCGGCCCCCTGCACGGCGGCGCGCTCGCGCGTCTGCTCGGCATCGAAAAAATCCTGGTGCCTCCCGGTCCCGGCGTGCTCTCGGCGCTCGGCCTCCTGGTCTCCAATCTCAAGGCGGAGTTTTCCCGCACCGCGCTGCAGCGCGCCGGCGCCATCGATCGCGATCTGGCGGCACGGGTGTTCGCCGAGCTGCAGGCGGAAGCGACCGCCTGGCTCGAGGCCGAACGCGTGCCCGTGAGCGCGCGAAAAATCACCTGGACGGCGAGCATGCGCTACCAGCACCAGGGATTCGAGCTTTTCGTGCCCTGGGCGGGCCGCGAGATCAGCGACCGGACGATCGCCGCGACCATCGCGGCGTTCCACCAGATGCACCAGCAGCTCTACACCTTTGCCCAGGAAGACACGCCGGTCGAGATCGTCACGCTCAGGGTCGATGCCGAGGGCGTGTTCGCGCCACCGGTGCTGCAAGCTCTCCAGGCCGGCGGCGCGGCGGATCGGGCGATCGTCGGCGGCCAGACGATGCATCTCGCAACCGGTCCGGTCGAGGCGCCGATCTACGATCGCGCACGGCTCGGCGCCGGCGCCAGGATCGCCGGGCCCGCCATCCTCACCCAGCTGGACGCCACCACGCTGGTCCTGCCCGGTCAGCTCGGCGAAGTAGACCGTGTGGGCAATCTGATCGTGACCGAGCAGGCGTGAAACGCCATCGAGCCGACGGACGCCGCCTTGCAAACGCCACCTTCGGCACGTATATGCGCGACATCGACATTTGGCCGGACGATCGGGCCGTATCGCCTTCGCTGAGCGCTGGGCGCACGTTCAGACCCTCTCCAAACATCGACGACGGAGCTTGAGGTCGCGCTGTCATGCGCGTCCGGCTCGCGTGCAGCAAAAATCAGCGAAAGGATTCTCGATGGATACCGGTACCGTGAAATTCTACAACGGCCAAAAGGGTTTTGGCTTCATTCAGCCCGACAAGGGCGGCAAGGACGTGTTCGTTCACGCCTCGGCGCTCGAGCGCGCCGGCATCCGCGGCCTGGTGGAAGGCCAGAAGGTCACCTTCGACACCGAGGAAGACCGCCGTACCGGCAAGATCGCGGTCGGCAACATCCAGGCGTCGTAAGCCCGCAAATGCGCGGCGGCCGGTTGGCCGTCCCGTCGAAGCCGTCCTGGTCGGACGGCTTTTGCGTTTTGCCCGACAACGCCGGAGCGCCGCCGCTGCAGATCGGAATGTTGGGCGCTTTCCATCTTGTTGACTTGACCGATGATCCTGTCCGATACGTCTGCAACTTTTCGGGATCATGGTTTACCGACCATCGCAATCGAGGAAGGATGATGAGCGACTACAAGGATGCGGACTTCAAGGAACGCCTGAGCGCGGCAGCGCAGGCCAAGCGGGCCATGCTCGAACGCTTTCGCGCCAAGGCGGATGATCCGGCAGCGCTCGAGCGGGAGGCCGCCCGGCGGGCGGTGAGCGAGGCCCGCGAGCAGCGTCACGCCGAGCGCAAGGCTGCCCGCGAGGCCGAAGCCGCGCAAAAGAAGGCCGACGCCGAGCGACATGCTGCCGAGACGGCCGAACGCGAGGCCCGGGAGAAGGCCGAAAAGGAGGCGCGCGAGCTTTCCCTGGAGGCCGAGCGCAAGGCCGCGCGCGACGCCCGCTATGCGGCGCGAAAGAAGCGCAAGTAACGGCCGCGGCCGGGACGACGGCCAATCGGGCTCGCGTCGATCGCCGTCGGCGCTCCTGGCGGTAGTCAATTCCTCACGTATTTCATCAGCCGTTTCGGCCCGACCTCGGCGCCGAAAAATGTTGCCGGCCGCGTCGGCCGCCACGCCTTCGGCGGCGCTGGTGCCGGTGGCCTTCTCCACCGGGTCGGGAATGAACGCCGTCACCGTGCCGTCGCGCACGCTGCCGACCCGGATGCCGCGCCGCCATCCGTCGTGGTTGCGGGACACCGATCCGAACTCGGAGTTGGCCGCGTAGAGCACGTCGTTGCGATCGATGAAGAGGCCGCTCGGGCGGCTGAACTGCGTCCACTGGTCGATGGGCGAATACGGCGGGCCGGCCAACAACCAAAGATAGAACGAGAGCCAAAAAAGCCCACCAAATCGCGTGCGGCGCTGGACGCCCCGCCACATCGGTGGCAAAGATGCGGCAACCGGATTGCCGGAATCAGACAGGGGTTGCCCATGCGCTTCATCGTCGCCGCCCTGTGTGCCGTTTGCGTGGTGTTCTCCGCAGTGTCCGCCAAGGCGGACCGCCGTGTCGCCTTCGTGGTCGGCAACGGCGCCTACAAGAACGTCGATACCCTGCCCAATCCGCCGATCGACGCCAAGGCGATGGCGTCGCTCCTGCGCAATGCCGGGTATGAGGTGGTCGAGGGCGTCAATCTCGGGCGCGACGCCATGACGGCGAAGCTGCGCGAGTTCGCGATGAAGACCCCGGGCGCCGACGTCGCGGTGTTCTTCTACGCCGGCCACGGCATCTCGGTGAACGGCAAGAACTACCTGATCCCGGTCGATGGCGACCTCAAGTCCGAGGTCGACGTCAAGCTCGGCGCGGCGATCGACATCGACGTCACGCTGGACCAGACCATGCAGGACGCCAAGGTCAAGCTGGTATTTCTCGACGCCTGCCGCGACAACCCGTTCGCCGCAAAGATCCGCTCGGCGTCCAGGACCCGCGGCGTGGTGGTGGGGTCGGGCCTCGCCGAGATGAAGTCCGGCGAAGGCACGCTGATCGCCTTTGCCACCGGGCCGGGCCAGACCGCGCTCGACGGCGACAGCGGCGGCAACAGCCCGTTCACCCGGGCACTGCTCGCCCATATCGCGACGCCCGGCGTGGAGATCCAGCAGGCGATGACCCGGGTGCGCGCCGACGTCAGCGCGCAGACCTCCAAGCAGCAACTGCCGTGGGGCCACACCAACCTCACCGGCTCGGTCTATCTCAATCCGGCGGGCGCTCCCGCGGCGGAGGCGGCGCCAGGCGAGGCGGCGCCGGCGCAAACCACCACCGCTGCCGCTCCGGTGGCGTCGGAAGTCGAGATGGAGTTCTGGCGCTCGATCAAGGATTCCAACAAGCCGGAAGAGCTCAACGCCTATCTGACCAACTATCCGAGCGGCCAGTTCCGCCCGATCGCGCTCGCCCGGATCGCCGCCCTGCAGTCGGCACCGCAGAACACCGCGACGCGGACCACGGCGCCGGCCGCCACGCCAGTCGATCCGGCGACGTTCACCGCCGAGGCGACGCTCGCCACCGAGGACATGCTCGGGCTCGACCGCGGCCGCCGTCGCGACCTGCAGCGCCGGCTCACCGGCCTCGGCTTCGACATCAAGGCGAGCGGCAAGTTCGACGACGCCACCCGCCGGGTGATCGCCCGCTGGCAGACCGCGCGCGGCTATCCGAGCAGCGGCTTCTTCAACAAGCCGCAGCTCGACGCCCTGATGGGCGAGGCGCCGCCGCGGGCCGAGCCGGTCGTGGAGGAGCGCGAGGAACGCGATCGTCCGGAGGGCCGGCGCTCGCGCCGCTCGGAGCGCTCGGCACGGCACAGCGGATCGGGCCGCAGCAGCAGCGGCCCGGGCTTCAGCCCGTTCGGCGGCATGTTCAGGGGCGGCCCGTTCGGCCGGTGACCGCTGCGGATGACCTGCGGCCGTTAATCGGTTCCGGCCGGACCGATCGGACGTCGGCCGGCTGTTCCGGACTTCTCAAAGGAGAAGATCAGATGTCGAAAGCCCACCACGGACTGAGCGTCGGTCTCGCCGGCGCGGCCATGGCGCTCGCCCTGATGCTGCTTGCCGGCAACGGGCCCGCGGCGGCGGGCGATGTCCCGACCGACGCGCAGATCCTCGATGCGCTCAAGCCCAAGCCGAAGACCCGCAGCCTGTCGACCACGTCCGAGGAGCGCGCCAAGGCGGCCGATGACCAGCAGTTCATCGACAGCATGCGCCAGCGCGTGCGCACGCGCTCGCTGTCCTCGGGCGAGCGTGACAAGGTCGCGACCATCGCCAAGGAGAAGCCGAGCATCGATCTGGAAATCTACTTCGACTACAACTCGGCCTCGGTGGCGCAGAAGTCGATGGCGGCGCTCAACAGCCTCGGTCGCGCGCTCAGCGCGCCAGACCTCAAGGGCTCGACGTTCATGATCGGCGGCCACACCGACGCGACCGGCGGCGAGAGCTACAATCTCAATCTCTCGGAGCGCCGCGCCCAGACGGTGAAGAAGTTCCTGATCGAGCGATACGGCCTGTCCGCCGACAACCTGATGGCGGTCGGCTACGGCAAGGAGCAGCCCAAGGACAAGGCCGATCCGTTCTCCGAGCTCAACCGGCGCGTCCAGGTGGTGAACATGGTGGCGAAGTCGACCGCCGACAGTCGGTAGGGAGCACGGGGCGATCCGCCGCTCTCTGCTGCGCGCCGCTTACTGCGTGACGGGCGTCAGACTGATGATGTGCCCGTCGGTTGTCCCCACCGGCGGGTTTTCCGGCGGCGATGTCGCCGGGCGCCGCCGGGCGGCGGTATCAGGGATCGAGCCGCGGATCGGGCCGAGCAGGCTGTTCTGCACCATCACCCGCTCGAGACGATCGATCCGCTCTCCGACGGCCGTGAGGCCAGCCGGCTTTGCGTGGCCGAGCTCGTCGAGCGAGGTGCGCAGGCCGGTGATGTCGCTGCGCGCCTTGGCGAGCGCCGCCGTGAGCTGGGCCACCGGCTTGCGCCACGGTTCCTCGGCGGCCGCCTCCTGAGCCGAACGCAGCTCGACGATGCTGCTCTTGAGCGCGCCGAGCTCGTCATAGACGCGCTCCATCCGGCGCATCTGCGCCTCCTCGCGGTTTCCCGCAAAGTCCGCGTGGGCGCTCAGCCCGGCGACCGCGGCGTTCAGGGCGTTGACGGCGGTGTCGAGATCGGAGATCGCCGCGGCCTGCTTGCGCTGCGCGGTCTCCAGCGCGGTCTCGCCGACCACCCCGATCGCCCGCAACGCCTCCTGCAGCGTGGCCGATCCGGCAAGGCCGATGACGCCGCCGAAGGTCAGCGCCAGCGCGACGATCGCGGCGACGAGATAGGGCTGGACGCGGTCGTTGGTCGGTTCCGGGCTCATATCGGCCGGAACAGAATCCGGCCTGGCCTCCGGCCACGTCCGCACCAGCGCGATCTGCGGCTGATCCAGGCGTCCGGGCGGGACCCGGCGGGCCCGGTCACGCGCCGTGCGCCTCAATGATTCCGACGGTCGCATCGGAAAAAATCTCCGCAATCCATTTACCTATTAGTAGGCAAACAGCTTGCGAATTCGCTGACAAAGATGGTTGACGAGTCATCAACCTGGGGCCTGGAGACCGTCCTGGTATTAGTGCTGACGTCATGCGCGGGCTTGTCCCGCGCATTCCTGCCTGGCCAAGACGTGGATGGCCGTGACAAGCACGGCCATGACGCAGGTGGAAACGACCGGGAACTCTCACACCTTGATCTTCTCGTCCTCCACCACGCGGCGGACGGCGGGACGGTCGAGCATCCGGTCCTTGAACGCCGTGTAGTTCTTCAGCTCGCCCATCGGCAGCTCGCGGCGCACGCCCCAGGTGTAGAAGGTGAAGCCATAGGGGTCGAGCACCGAGTAGCGCTCGGAGAACCATGTGCGCCCCTCGAGCATGGCGTCGACCTGCTTGAGATAGAGGTGGAAGGTCTCGCGACCCTTCTGCTGGATGGCGGGAAACAGCGCGGGATCGGCGGCGTAGCGCTCCGGCCGGCTGATATGCGCGTGGGCCGGATGCACGCTGCCGGCAAAGAAGCCGATCAGCGACAGCGCCTTGGCTTCCGCCAACGTATCGGTCGGCCACAGCCCGAACCGCTTGCCGAGGAAGGGCAGAATGGCCGTGTTCTCGGCGAGCGGCTCGCCGCCGTCGAGACGGAGCGCCGGCACCCGGCCCTGCGGATTGATCTTGAGATAGGCCTCGGAGCGCTGCTCGCCGGCGGCGAGGTCCACCCGCTGCGTCTGGTACTTCTCCTCGCCCTCCTCCAGCACGATGTGCGCCGCCATCGAGCAGGCGCCGGGCGCGTAATAGAGCGTCAACATGTCATCCTCCCTGACGAGTATCCTATTTGATCGAGTGCCGTCGTCCGCATCACGCTGCCACGATGTCGAACGCATCGTTGCGGCGCACCACCCGGCCGGTCGACGGCGAGGGGAAGTGCGCGGTGCACATCAGCGTCGGGGTGTCGCAGACCCGGCCGAACAATTGCCGCCGCAACTCCCCGGCCTGTTTGAAGTCGTAGTCCGCCATCATGCCCATCTCGGGATAGCGCGCCTGCAGCGGCGAATGGATCATGTCGCCGGTGATGATCGCGTCGGCGCCGGATTTTCCGACCTGCACCGAATAGTGATCGATCGTGTGGCCGGGGGTCGGGATGAGGGTGACCAGGTCGTTGAACGCATGCGCGCTCTTGACGATGTCGGCGCGGTTTGCGGCGACGATCGGCAGCACCGAATCCTCGATCCACGGGCAGGCCGCCGGCTCGTCCTTCTGCCGCTTGGTCCAGAACGCGAGCTCGCGGTCGGCAAACACGTAGCGCGCCTTGGGGAAGGTCGGCACCCAGCGGCCGTTGTCCAGCCTTGTGTTCCAGCCGACGTGATCGGTGTGCAGGTGCGTGCACATGACGAAGTCGATGTCGCCGACGCCGAGGCCGGTGGCGGCGAGATTCTTCTCGAAGCGATCGGAGTTCATCATGTTCCAGAACGGGCGGGTCGGCCGCGACTTGTGATTGCCGACACAGCTGTCGATCAGGATGTTGTGATGCGGCGTGCGCACCAGGTAGCTCTGGATGCACAACATGAGCTTGCCGTCGGCATCGATGAATTGCGGCTGCAGCCAGCCGAGGTTCTCCTCGAGCAGCTCGCGGGTCAGCGTCGGGAAGAAGGTGAGCGGGTCGAAGAACGGCCCTTCCTGCTCGACGATGCGGTGGATGGTGGTGTCGCCGATCTTGATGGGTGCGGACAAGGGGAAAACTCCTCGGAGGGCATTGGCGGGCTCGAGCCGACGGTAGCATCGGCGCGGGGCTCCGACTACGCCCTCGGGCGCGTGGGCTCGTATTGCGGATCGGCCGGTCGAGCGCCTATCCTGAGGTCCCGCATTGCAAGGCTAAGCGCGGCGACCGCAGCGCGCATCCCGATCATCCCGCCGGAGACCCCGCATGATCCCCAGGATCGTCCTCGTGCCGCCCTCGCCCGATGTCGGGGAGATCGCGCGCGACATCGCGCCCGCCGGGTTCGACCTGGTGCTGGCGCAGAGCGGCAGCCCGGAATATTCCGCCGCGCTCGGCGAGACGGAATACATGGTCTGCTATCCCAGCGTTCCGCTGAGCGACGCCTTCTACCGCGCCGCGCCGCGGATGCGCCTGGTGCAGCTGTTGAGCGCCGGTTACGACAATGTGGACCTCGAGGCGGCGCGGCGCGCCAGGGTGCCGCTGTCCAACAACGGCGGCGCCAACGCGATCTCGGTCGCCGAGCACACCATGATGCTGATGCTGACCGTCGCCAGAAAAGTGATCTGGCAGCACGGCAGCGTGGCGGCCGGGCGCTGGCGCGGCAACGGGCCGGCGCCGCGGATGTACGAGCTCGCCGGCAAGACACTGGGCATCGTCGGCCTCGGTACCATCGGCAAGAAGGTGGCGCGGCTGGCAAAAGCGTTCGGCATGCGGATCGAGTACTACGACATCGTGCGGCTCGCCGAGGACCAGGAGGACGCGCTCGGCGTGCGCTTCCGCCTGCTCGGCGAGCTGATCAGGAGCGCCGACGTGCTCTCCCTGCACGTCCCGCTCAACGCCTCGACCCGCCACATGATCGGCGCCGCCGAGCTGGCGCTGATGAGACCCACCGCCATCCTGGTCAATACATGCCGCGGCCCGGTGGTCGACGAGGGCGCGCTCACGAAAACGCTCGCGGGCGGAAAAATTTTCGGGGCGGGCCTCGATGTGTTCGACCGGGAGCCGCCGCCCCCCGGCAATCCGCTGCTCGGGCTCGACAACGTGGTGCTGACCGCCCACTTCGCCGGTCCCACCTGGGACAACCACGTCGCCCGGTTCCGCAATGCCTTCGACAACGTGCAGCGCGTCCATCGCGGCGAGCCGCCGCTGTGGGTTGTGCCGGAGCTCGCCTGACGCAGGGCGGCCCCGCGGCTACGGCGACCTTCGTCGCTTGCGGCGCCGCGTCCCCATAGGGCACGATGACGGTTGCGGATGTCGGGAGAAGCGAGATGACGATGCGGAAATCCAGCGAGGCCGAGCGCGATCTGGTGGAGACCGCGCGGCGCGTGCTGCCGGCCGGCGGTTTTGGCAACGTGCCCCACGAGATCGTCATCGCCGAGGGGCGCGGTGGCCGGGTGTGGGACGTCAGCGGCAACGAATATGTCGACTATCTGCTGGGCTCGGGCCCGATGCTGATCGGCCATGCCCATCCGGAAGTGGTCGCCGCCGTCCAGGAGCAGCTCGGCAAGGGCAGCACCTTCTTCGCCAACAACGAGGCCGGCATCCGCCTCGCGGCAGAGATCGTCGATGCGGTGCCGTGCGCCGAAAAAGTGCGCTTCGTCAGCTCCGGCTCGGAAGCCGACCTCTATGCGCTCCGCCTCGCCCGCGCCTTCACGAAACGCGACAAGATCCTGAAATTCGAGGGCGGCTATCACGGCATGAGCGAATACGGGCTGATGAGCCTGTCGCCCAGACGGTCGAGCAATTTCCCGCAGCCGATCCCGGATTCGGCCGGCATCCCCAAGAGCGTGCGCGACGACGTGCTGGTCGCCCCGTTCAACGACCTGGAGACCGTGGCGAGCCTGGTGCGCGAGCACAAGCAGGACCTCGCCGGCATCATCGTCGAGCCGCTGCAGCGGCTGATCCCGCCGAAGCCCGGCTTCCTGGCGGGGCTGCGGAAACTCACGCAGGAGAACGGCATCCTGCTGATCTTCGACGAGGTGGTCACCGGGTTCCGCTTCGCCTACGGCGGCGCCCAGGCCTATTACGGGGTGGTGCCGGACATCTGCTCGCTGGGAAAAGTGATCGGCGGCGGCTTTCCGCTGGCGGCGCTCGCCGGGCGCGCCGACATCATGGCGCATTTCGACAAGGGCGCCGTGGGCGAGGAAGCTTTCATGATGCAGATCGGCACGCTGTCGGGCAATCCGGTCGCCGCCATCGCCGGCCTGAAGACATTGGAGATCCTGAAACGGCCGGGTGCGTACGAGCAGATATTCGCCACCGGTCGTGCCCTGATGGAAGGCTATCGAAGAATCCTCGCCGACGCCCGGGTGGTGGCGCAGGTGACCGGTGACGCCCCGATGTTCGACGTCGTGTTCGCCGATCGCGAGGTCACGGACTATCGTTCCTCGCTCGGCGACCAGGAGATGATGAAGACCTGCAACATCCTGCTGCGCGAGCGCGGGATCCTGAAAGGCGAGAGCAAGTACTACGTGTCGCTCGCCCACACCGCGGAGGATGTCCGCTTCACCCTCGACGCGTTCGCCGCCTCGATCGCCGAGATCGCGCGCATGCGCGCCGCCTGACCGCGATGGTCGGAGCCGCCGGCGCGACCGTCCCTGGCCGGACGGCGCCATGATCCGCATCGCCTTCGACATCGGCGGGACCTTCACCGATTTCGTGCTCGCGGACGGCGCGACCGGGACCCTGCATTTCCACAAGATCCCGACGACGCCGCGCGACCCGGCCGAGGCGGTGCTTGCCGGGCTGGAGGATCTGCTGCGCCACTGCGGCGTGGCGCCCGGAAACGTGTCGGGGCTGCTGCACGCCACCACGGTCGCCACCAACGCGATCCTCGAGCGCAAGGGCGCGCGCACCGCGCTGATCACCACGGAGGGCTTTCGCGACGTCCTCATCATCGGCCGGCAGAAGCGCTACGATACCTACGACATGTATCTCGAGAAGCCGGTGCCGCTGGTGCGGCGGCGCGACATCTTCGAGGCGCGCGAGCGCGTCCTGCAGGACGGCACGGTCGAGCTTGCGCTCGACACATCGGCGCTCGACGCCGTCCTCGAGCGCATCGCGGCAGAAAACTACGAGTTGGTCGCGGTCTGTCTGCTGCATTCCTACGCGGCGCCGGCGCACGAGCAGGCGATCGGCAAGCGCATCGCCGCCCGCCTGCCGGGCGCGTCGGTGTCGCTCTCCTCCGACGTGTCGCCGAAGTACCGGGAATACGAGCGCGCCAGCACCGCGGTCGCCAATGCCTACATCAAGCCGATCGTCAGCCGCTATGTGGGCCGGCTGACTGGCGCGCTCGAGCAGCAGGGCATCCGCGCGGAGCTCTTCATCATGCAGTCGAACGGCGGCCTGGTGTCGCCTGAGCTCGCCTGCGACATGCCGATCCGCATCGTCGAGTCGGGCCCGGCCGCCGGCGTCCTGCTGTGCGGAGTGATCGGCCGGGAGGAGGGCTCCGACCGGGTGCTGACCTTCGACATGGGCGGGACCACGGCAAAGCTCGGCGCAATCGACAGCGGCGAGCCGGCGATCACGCCGACCTTCGAGGTCGACCAAGTGCGCTACCGCAAGGGCAGCGGCCTGCCGATCAACGTTCCGGCCGTCGAGTTGCTGGAGATCGGCGCGGGCGGCGGCAGCCTGGCGCATACCGACATGGGCCTGATCAAGGTCGGGCCGGAGAGCGCCGGCGCCGATCCAGGACCCGCATGCTACGGCCGCGGCGGCGACCGGCCGACGGTGACCGACGCCAACCTGGTGCTCGGTTACATCAATCCGGACTATTTCAACGGCGGGGCGATGCGGCTCGACCGCGACGCGGCGGCGCGCGCCATCGAGGAGCAGATCGGCAAGCCGCTCGGGCTCGACGCCGGCGAGGCGGCCTGGGGCATCCACGCGCTGGCGAATGCCAATATGGAGCGCGCCATGCGCATCGTGTCGGTGGAACGCGGGCGGGATCCCCGCAAATATGCCCTGGTGGCGTTCGGGGGCGCCGGCCCGCTGCATGCCGCCCGCCTCGCCCGCGCGCTGGGGATTCCGAAGATCATCGTTCCGTTCGGCGCCGGCGTCGGCTCGGCCATCGGCATGCTGGAGGCCAACTCCAAGCTCGATGCCTCGCTCACCCGGGTGCTGACGCTGGTGCCGGGCGCCGAGCGCGAGGTCGCCGGCATCTATGCCAAGCTCGAGGCCCGGGTGACGGCTGATCTCGAGCGGATGGACGCGGCGCGAGCGCCGGCGATCGGGCGCTTCGCCTACATGCGCTATGCCGGCCAGGGCCACGAGATCCGGGTCGATCTGCCGGAGTTTCCGGTCGCCGCCGATTTTTCCGCCCAGGTCACGGCGCGGTTCGAGGAGGCCTACCGGGCGAAATACGGCTACCACCAGCCCGGCGCCGTCGTCGAAGCGGTCGACTGGTATGTCGTCGCCTCGGTCCCCAGCCGGAACGGCGGAGCGGAGAGCGCCAAGAGCTTTGCCGCGAAAACCGGCTCGTTCCGTCGCGGGACGCGCGCGGCGTATTTTGCCGAGCTCGGCGGCTATGCGGATTGCCCGGTGATCGACCGCGACGCCCTGCCGGTCGGCGAGATCGTCGAGGGACCCGCCATCATCGAGGAAGCCGAGGCGACCACCCTGCTGCTGCCGCGATCGACCGCAGCGGTCAGCGCGCGCGGGCACCTGGTGATCACGGTCGGAGAAGGCTAGATGCGAAACGAGCCGATCAACCCGATCACGCTGTCGGTGCTGTGGAACGGGCTGCTCTCCATCGCCGAGGAGATGGGCACCACGCTGCAGATGACGGCGTTCTCCGAAGCCGTGCGCGAGGGCCAGGATTTTTCCACCGCGGTGTTCGACCGCCACGGCCGCCTGGTCGCCCAGGGCAATTTCACCCCGGGCCATCTCGGCTCCATGCCGTTCGTCATCAAGTCGGTGATGGAGGTGTTTCCGCCCGGGACGCTGAAACCCGGCGACGGCGTGCTGCTCAACGATTCCAAGCTCGGGTCGGGGCACTATCCGGATTTCTTCTTCGTCAGCCCCGTGTTTCTCGACGAGGAGCAGATCGGCTATCTGATCAACACCGCGCACCATATCGACGTTGGCGGCGCCGCTCCCGGATCGCAGCGGGTCCAGGGGGTGACCGAGCGCTTCCAGGAAGGCCTGCGCATCCTTCCCGTCCGAGTGATGCGCGACGGCGAGCTCGACGAGGACATTCTTCGGCTCATCCTCGGCAATGTGCGGCTGCCCGACATCCTGCGCGGCGATCTCACGGCCCAGCGCAACGCCAATTTCGTCGGCGCCCGGCGCATGGCGGCGCTCTACCGCGAGCACGGCATCGACCTCCTCGACCGGGTGGTCGACGAGATCCTCGATCGCTCCGAGCAGCGCATGCGGAAACTGATCGCCGCCATTCCCGACGGGCGCTACAGCTTCGAGGACTGGCTCGACGCCTGCGGGAGCGAATGCGGGCCGATCAAGGTGGCGGTCGACGTCGAGGTGGCGGGCGAGGAGATCACCGTCGATTTCTCGCGCTCGTCCGACCAGGTCCCGGTCGCGCTCAATTCCTACATCAACTACACGCGCGCCTACACGCTGTTCGCCATCAAGGTGTTCACCGACGCGCTGCTGCCGCAGAACGGCGGCATGATCCGGCCGATTCACGTGGTGGCGCGCGAGGGCTCGTTCTTCAATCCGCGCGAGCCGGCCGCCAGCGGCGGGCGCGCCATCATCCAGATCCGCATCTTCGAGGCGATCAACGGGGCGCTCGCCCAGGCGCTGCCCGACAAGGCATTCGCCGCATTCTCGCACTGGAGCAATCCGAACATCGGCGGCGTCGATGGGCGGAGCGGAAGACCGTTCGTCATGTACGACCTGCTGTTCGGCGGCTACGGCGCACGCGCCGGCCACGACGGCGCCGAGGCGCTGAGCCCGGTGGTCAATTGCGCCAACATCCCCGTCGAGGTGCACGAGACGATCAATCCGGTCGTGGTGCGGAGGTTCGAGCTCATGCCCGACACCGGAGGGGCGGGCCGCTGGCGCGGCGGCTGCGGGGTCCGCAAGGACATCGAGCTGCGCGCCGAGAAGGCCGACATGACGCTGCTCGGCGAGCGTCACGATCACGAGGGCTATGGATTGCTCGGCGGCAGGCCCGGCAGCCTCGCCGAGACGGTGCTCGACCCCGACGGCGCGGCGCTCAGGCTCGGATCGAAGGACGTGCGCAAGCTGCGCAGCGGCGACGTGGTCAGCTTCCGCCTCAATGGCGGCGGCGGCTACGGCGACCCGCACCGGCGCGACCCTGAGGCGATCGCCGACGACGTGGCGGACGGATATGTGACGCGCGCCGCCGCGAAGGCCACCTACGGCTGGGACGACGAGATGAGTTGACGAGAACCTCGTCGTTTGCTTGGAACGCGTTGTGCTGCAGTGCACAGCACGAAGGGTTGCTGGCTGATGCAGCCTGCATGATGACAATGTCGAGCTAACGCGTAGCTAACGCGGCTGGACGCTTGTCCATCGTGCATTGCCCATGCTAGCAACGCAGTGGGGGCCGACTCTCGGCGGGTGGCCGGGGGATGGTAGATGCGGGGACGCAAGCATGCGCTACGACAAGCGCGCCTGCGAGGGGAGGGCTGTCATGTGGAACCAGGTCTACAATCCGTTCAACAATAGCGTCCTGTCGACGATTGCCGCCGCCTTGCCGGTGGTCACCCTGCTGGTGCTGATCGCCTCCAACAAGGTGAAGGCGCACATCGCCGCCATCATCGCGCTCATCGTCGCCAATCTGGTGGCCATCTACCTCTTCACCATGCCGGCCGGCATGTCGATCCGCGCCACCGTGCTTGGCGCGGTGACCGGGTTCTTCCCGATCGGCTGGATCGTGCTCAACGTCATCTTTCTCTACCGGCTGACCGTCGCGGCCGGCCGCTTCGAGACCCTGCAGCGCGCCATCGGCAGCGTCACCCCGGACCGCCGCCTGCAGCTGCTGCTGATCGCCTTTGCGTTCGGCGCCTTCTTCGAGGGCGCCTCCGGCTTCGGCACGCCGGTCGCCGTGACCGGCGCGGTGCTGATCGGGCTCGGCTTCTCGCCGCTCGCGGCGTCCGGCCTGTCGCTCATCGCCAACACGGCGCCGGTCGCCTACGGCGCGCTCGGCACGCCGATCGCCGGGCTTGCCAGCGTCACCGGGATCGATCCCTATCTGCTCGGCGCCATGGTCGGGCGGCAATTGCCGTTCTTCTCGCTGATCGTGCCGTTCTGGCTGATCTGGGCCTTCGCCGGCTGGCGCGGCATGCTGCAGATCTGGCCGGCGATCCTGGTGACCGGCGTCTCGTTCGCGGTTCCCCAGTTCGTCATCTCCAACTTCATCAATCCGTGGATCGTCGATATCGGCGCCTCGCTGGTGTCGATGGCCTGCCTGATCCTGTTCCTGCAGGTGTGGAAGCCGAGCGAGCTGTGGCTGTCGCCGGCGCTGCGCAGTCACGACGAGTCAGCGGCGACGATGCCGGAGCGCCCGCCGGTGTCCACGGTGAAGCCGACCACCGCCGAGGTATGGACCTCGCTGCTGCCGTGGATCATCGTCTGTGCGGTACTCCTCGTCTGGGGCACCGGCTGGTTCAAGGCGGCCGTGAACCCCTTCGCGACCTGGAACTATCCGGTTCCCGATCTGCACAACATGATCAACAAGGTGGCGCCGGTCGCCGCCAAGCCGACGCCGGAAGGGGCGGTGTTCGCTTTCACCTGGCTCAGCTATACGGGCTCGGGCATGCTGATCGCCGCCATCATCTCCGGGTTCCTGATGGGCTTCTCTCCCGGCCGCATGATCACCGAGTATGGCCGCACCATCCGGATCTGCGCCTATTCGCTGATCACCATCTCGGCGATGCTGGCGATCGGGACGCTGACGCGGCTCTCGGGGATCGACGCCACGCTCGGTCTCGCCTTTGCGACCACCGGGGTGCTGTATCCGTTCTTCGGCACCCTGCTCGGCTGGCTCGGCGTGGCGCTGACCGGATCCGATACGGCATCGAACGTGCTGTTCGGCAACCTGCAGAAGATCACCGCCGAGCAGCTCGGCCTGTCGCCGATCCTGATGGGCGCGGCGAACTCGTCGGGCGGCGTGATGGGAAAAATGATCGACGCCCAGTCGATCGTGGTCGCCTCGACGGCGACCAACTGGTTCGGCCACGAAGGCACGATCCTGCGGTTCGTGTTCTGGCACTCGATCGCGCTCGCCTGCATGGTCGGCGTGCTGGTCATGCTGCAGGCCTACGTGTTCACCGGGATGATCGTGCAGCCGCCATGATCATTCTGGGATCCGACAGAAATCCACCTGCCGGTTCTATCTCGTAGGGTGGGCAAATCGCCCGGCACGACAGGTGAGACCTTGTGATGCGTTGCCCGGCGATTTGCCCACGCGGTCCGACGCGGCGGTGTACCGCGTGGGCAAAATCGCACGCGAGGTTATGGCGAGCGGTGAGGCCGCGCATCGATTTTGCCCACCCTACGGGATCGGCATTGCGAACGGCTCGGCGTCCTTGAAGCGCGCGAGCACGTTGGTCGCCAGCCGGAAAATGTTGTTGTCGAAATTGTTCCAGCCGAGCGAGCCGGCGAAGGCGATCGAGCCCACGGAGAACACCGCTCCGCCCTGCGGCGTCTCGAAGAACGTCACGTCGGCGTGGATGTCCGGGTTGATCAGCGCGTCGCTGGCGCCGTGCGGGATCAACACCTCCTCGGCGACGAGCTCGTAGGTGTTGGAATGGTTCTCGCTGCGCGCGACGACCAGCGCGTGCGACGGAGTGCCGAGCCGCTCGTCCGCCGAGTCGATCTCGAGGCCCGCGGCGCCGCCCTGCAGCACGCCGAAATTTCCGAGGATCTCGTCGTCGATGCCGGCGAACGCCCAGGCGACGCGCGGATCGGCGGCGGCTGCGGTGCGACGATAATAGCTGCAGTGGTCGAAGCCCTGGCTGATGAAGCCGACGCCGGCGAGGCACTGCGGGGCGCGCCCCTGGCGCCGCCACAGGCCGCCATGCTCTCCGGTGAAGCTGTGGTGATATTCGCCGGGCTCGGCGTCCCAGGCGCGCACGCCGCCTTCGGCGCGCCGCACCTCGATCACGCCCGGTCGGGTCGGATGATGCGCGATCCGCCAATAGAATCCGTTGCCGCCGAGATACATCATCCGCCCGCCGCGGCGCAGCCAGGCCTCCAGCGCGTCGAGCATCTGGAGCGAGTCGTATTCCGGATGCGACCCGGTGATCACCACCGCATAGGGCGCCAGCAGGCAAAACCCCTCGGCATGCAGATCCTCCTCGGTGATGACGTCATAGTCGGCGCCGAGCTTTTCCAGCCAATCGACGATGAAGAGATCGAGATTGAAGTTCCAATGCCGGCCGTTCGGGCGGAAATTCTGTACCGGCCGGTGGCGGCTCGCATAGGCGACGCCGCTGCCGTCGGAATGGCGGTCATAGGTCGACAGCCCCATCTCGGGGTTCTCGATCAGCAGGCAATCGATCGGATCGATCACTGTCAGCCGGCCCTGATAGCGCTCGATCCCGCCCGACATGAAGCGGCCCCGGTTGTTGAGATAGGCCAGGTAGGTGGCGGTCGACGCCAGGAACGCCACGCGCGAGCGCGCCGCTCCGCGCGGCGGGCGAACGAAGAACGGCACCCAGAACTCGAATCCGTCGGTGGACAATCGTGCCGCGTAGACTCCCGAGCGCAGATCCGCCGGCACCGTGAAGGCGAAATCGACCTCCCAGCACGCGTCGACCAGGTCGTCGTCGTGGAAATGAATGGCGCCGTACTGCTCCGGTGCCTGTCTCCAATCCATCGTGCTGCCGGTCCAGTTGTGTCCGCGCACCGCGCGGGTCGGCTGATCGATGATCACACCGTCGAGCCGCCAGGGCCCCGGGTCGCGGATCAGGTCGGTGCCGATGTCGCGGCCGAAATCCCAGGCGCCGACCAGAATGTCGGCAAACGCGGCCGACAGCGGGGAGGCGTCGAGCATCGCGATGGCGGCACGGTCGAGCGCGGCGCGCGCCAGCCGCGGCCGGTCGATCCGGCCGTTGAAATGGCAGCCGAAGCCGAGCCTGCCCCATGACGACGGCCCGCCGGCCGATCCGGTGCTCCAGGCCGCAAAGGTCAACGGACCGGGCACGGCCAGGGCTGCCGAGGCGGCGGCGGTCGCGGTCAATGCCTGCTCGGCAAGAAAGTCGTGCCCAGCCAGCGGCTCCTGCCACAGCGTGACGGCCCGACGCTCGGCATCGAACGCGGCGGCGACGAAATACCAGCGGCATCGGCTGAGTGGCGTGCCGATCGACACGGCGGTCACGCGGCCCGGACCGGCCCCCATGCGCAGCGCCAGCGCGCCGTCGGCGCCGATCTCCAGGCCGAAGCCGGTCTGTGCCGCCTCCGACCAGTTGCCCATGATCGCCTGGCGGCCCTTGGCCGGGGCGGTGGGGAAGATCCAGGCGGACAGCGTGAAGCTGCCGGCGAGCGCGAGTGCCGGATGCGGCGGCACCACGGCGCACGAGCCGATCGGGATCGCCTGAGGGCGTCCCGCATGGGGGCCGTTGCACGGCGCATCGACGGCTCCGGCGCGAAAGGCGTGGCGAGCGGCCCGGCATCCGGCTGCCTGAGCCGCACGATGCGGGCATCATAGCGCGCGCCATCGAGACAGCTCACCATGAACCGCACCGTGTCGCCCGGCGCGGCGCTCCAGCGATCCGCATACGCCATGATGCGGCTCATGCGGCGTCCTCGCGACAACTGCATGCGCTAGTCATTCGATCGGCGGCTCCTCGCCGGCGAGCTTTGCCCAGCGCAGCTTGAACACGTGCCACTCCGCCTCCTTCAGGTCGGTGAACACCACATTGGTCGGGCGCGGCGGCTCGCGGCCGCCGGGCTGCATCACGGCGAGCGTCCAGCGCTCGTTCGGCCGGTCGACCAGCAGGACATGGAACGGATCGGGACCGGGCTGGCGCATGATGTTGAGCAGGTATTGCAGGTCGGGACTGTGCTCGCCGAACGGATTGGCGCGGAACTCGCGGGCGAGATCGATCCGCGCCTTGTCGAAGCGGTACATGCTTCAGCCCTTCACGCCGCCGACCGCGAGCCCCTGCACCACGAACCTGCGCAGCAACAGGACGAGGATGACGGACGGCGCCAGTGCGAGCAGGCAGATCGCCATCATCAGGTTGTGGAACACGTGGACGTCGCCCACCAGGCTGGCGATCACCACCGGAAGCGTCATGAACTCGGCACGGTTGTTGAGGATCAGCGGGATCAGCAGGTCGTTCCATGAGATGATGAAGACGATCGCCCCGTAGGAGGCGAGCGCCGGCGTGGAGAGCGGCAGGGTGATCCGCCAGAACGCCGAGAAACGCGAGCATCCGTCGATGCGCGCCGCCTCGTCGAGCTCGCGCGGGACCGTGGCGAAATACGGCGCCAGAATCAGGATGCCGTAGGGCAGCAGGAACCCGGTGAGCGCGATGATCACGCCCCAGATCGAGTTCAACAGGCCGAACTGGCGGAACGTGACGTAGAGCGGGATCATCAGGACGATGATCGGCACGAAGCGGGCGAACACGTTGACGTTCACCAGCCAGCGCACCCAGCGCAGCTGCAGACGCGTCACCGTGTAGGCGGAGAGCGACGCGAAGGTCAGCGTCAGGACCGTGACCGAGACGGCGATTACCGTGCTGTTGAACAGCGCATAATAGATCTTCTTCACGTTGTCCGGCAGATAGGTGGCCTGCTCGAAGATCGCGCCCTTCTGGCTGCCGCCCGACAGGATGACGCGGAAATTGTCGAGCGTCCATTCGGGCGGCAGCAGCGAGCGGGTGGCCGCCTGCAGGCTCTTCTCCGACTGCAGCGCGCCGATCACCACGGCGATCAGCGGCAGCAGGAAGAAGGCGATCACCATGAGGTTCGCCAAGTGCAGGCCAAGCATGGTCAGGGGCTTCCGCCGCATGGTTTCTACTCGATGCGCCGATAGATCGACTTGACATAGACGACCGCGATGGCGCCGACGATCAGCGCCAGCACATAGGCCGACGCCGAGGCGACGCCGATGTCGAAGGGCGGAGCAAAGCCCTTCTTGTACGAGTACCAGGCCGCCACCCAGGTGGCGTCGCCCGGCCCGCCCTGGGTGATCGCCAGCACCTCCTCGAAGACCGCGAAGGCGAACGAGGTGCGCAGCACCAGGATGACGACGATGATCGGGCGCAGCAGCGGCAGCGTGATGCTCCAGAAGCGCTGCAGCGCCCCGGCGCCGTCGATGTCGGCGGCCTCGTAGAGCTCGGGATTGATGCCCTGCAGGGCGGCATGCACCAGCAGGATGGCGAACGGCAGGGTGCGCCAGATATAGGGGATCGCCAGGGCGAACAGCGCGGTGTCGGGATTGCCGGCCCAGTTGATCGGATGGTCGATCAGGTTGAGCGTGAACAGGATGCGGTTGAGAAAGCCGAAGTCGAAGTTGTACATGAAGGCCCAGATCAGGCCGTTGGCGATCGGCGGCACCGCATAGGGCAGCAGGATGAGGAATTTTGTCACCCGCGAGGTCCACACCTGCCGCTGGTCGATCAGGAGCGCGATGGCGACCGCCAGAACAATCTCGGCAGTGACCGAGAACGCCGCGAAGACGAGGGTGTTCTTCAGCGACAGCAGGAACAGCGGGTCGCCGAGGATGCGGTGGTAGTTGTCGAGGCCGATGAACGGAAAGATCCCGCGGCGCAGCTCGGCCAGCGACACCTTGTGCAGCGACAGCCAGGCCGCGTAGAAGATCGGATAGGCGAGCACCAGCGCCAGCGTCAGCAGCGTCGGGATGTTCATCACGACGCCGAGCATTTTGGCCGACGGCTCGCGGCCGTACCGCGCGGGCTTGCGCACCGGCGCCGCGGCTGTCACGTCGCCGGTTGGGGCGATAGCCACGACCTGCCCGCTTAAGTCTTCTGCACGTCCTTGATCGCCGCGATCAGGTTGTCGCAGCACCGGTCCGCCGAGATCTGTCCGGTCAGCGCCTTCTGCACCTCGATGTTCAGCCGGTCGGTCCAGGGGAAATGCCACGGCTTGTAGACCGAGTTGCACATCTCGCCCACATAGGTCGCCTTGCTCCAGATATCGAGAATTTTTTCGGGCTCGCCCCACGGCCTCCAGCCCTCGGTGACGGCAGCACTGGACATCACCGACTGATAGCCCGAGCCGAGCATGGCGGCGCGCGCCAGATTATCGGCCTGGGTGTAGTTGCCGTCCTTGGTGCGCCCGCCGAGATACTGCAGCAGCTTCCACGCCCAGTCGCGATTGCGGTTGGCGGAGCACAGGAAATAGACGTGGGTGTCGCCGATGGTGCGGCCGTCTCCCGGCGAGCCCAGCACCTTGACCTTGCCGGCGATCGGCGATTGCGCCGGGTCGTTGACGATGTTCAGCCCGTAATGGTGGTTCGGCCCGCGATAGATGTTCTTGCCGGCGGAGAACGCCTTGGCCGAGGTGGTGAACTGGACCTTCAGGGATTCCGGATCGGAGAGCTGCTCGGTGAAAGTCGCGACCCACCATTTGAGCACGTCGCGGGCGATCGATCCGGGGCCGAGCTGGTGATTACCGGCCTTGTCGAAGAACACGCCGCCGCGGTTCCACGTCATCTGATACCAGGTGCCGGGCAGCTGCTCGAGCCCGACCCCCGCCACCCACTGGATCGGATAGTCGCAGATCTTGTCCTTCTTGGCCTTGCGGCACTGCTCGAGCAGCTCGTCGTAGGTGCGAAACGGCTCGAATTTCGCCTTCTCGAGGAGCTCGGTGTAATAGTTCCATACCCAGACGGTGGAGAAATACGGCAGGCCCATCAGCTTGCCGTCGTACACGGCGACCTGCTTGGCGGACTCGGTGAAATCCTTGAGGTAGTCCGCGGCACCCGGCAGCGCGTCGAGCGGCTCGACCAAGCCCTGGCTGATGAAGTTGGGAAACGAGAACGGCGAGGACTGCGAGACGTCGATGGTCTCGTTGCCCGCATACATGGTCATCAGCTTGGGCGGGTGATCGTTGAACGAGGAGATCGTGGAATCGACCGCGACCCCCCAGTCCTCGGTGAATTTCTTGGAGATTTTTGTGTAGATATCGCCGTAGGTCCACACCACGAAGTTGAGCTTGTCGACCTTGCCGGCCGGCCGATCGGCCCAAGGTGTGCCGGCCGCGAGGCCTCGGGACCCCCCCGCCGCGCCGAGCGCCGCGACGCCGGCCAACGATTTCAGCAGATCGCGCCGATCGAGACCGCTCAGTTTCAGCCGTCCGGTCATCGCCGATCCCCCTTGTGTCGAATGCGTGATGGCCAAAACGATCCTATGCGGCCGAGGGAAAGTCAATGGCACGCGACCCGCCGGCTCGGCTTGCCGTCGTGGCGCGCGCCATCGACAATCGCCCGTCCCTTTGCGACAATCCACGCGGGCACAGTGGAGCGCGCCCCTCGCGGGCGACCAGGCAGGTGACGATGTTTGCAAAACTCAAGGCCGCGCTGGGTCGCCTGGCGGGCGGCGGCGGCGAAGCGACCGCATCCGGCAGCAACCTGCCGGCGGTCGATTACAAGGGCTATCGCATCAAGCCGGCACCCTACCGCAGCGGCGGCCAGTTCCAGACCGCCGGGGTGATCGAGAAGGATTTTCCCGACGGCACCAAGGAGCACCGCTTCATCCGCGCCGAGACCCATCCCGGCGAGGACGACGCCGCAAGCTTCGCGGTCACCAAGGCCAAGCAGATCATCGACCAGCAGGGCGACCGGATATTTGGTTGATGACGAAGTGCCGTAGGGTGGGCAAAGGCGGCCCGGACCTCACCGTGTGGCACACCAGGTGGTCCGCTTTGCCCACGCGGTGATGCAGGGCCGGCAAGCCCGACCGCGTGGGCAAGGCGGGCCTGGGCGCTGCGATCAAAGGATAAGGTCGGGGCCGCCTTGCCCACCCTACGGCACCACGCCGCATCCCTCACACCACGCCCCTCACCCACTTCACCAGGTCGGTGGCGGCCTTGCCGAAGGCCTCGTTGATCGCCGCGGGAGCCGCCGGAGCCTCGGCGCTCTTGGCCGGCACGGTGGCGCGGAAAATGTGCGCATCCAGAATCTTGCCGTCGCCGAGAATTTTTGCCGAGAGCTCGACGTCGGCTACCGGCTCGGGGCCGAGCACTATCTGGAAGCTGCGGATGTCGATCAGCAGCTGAAAATTTGCGGAAAATGCGTCGAGCGGGCGGGCGACCGAGCCCAGATAGCCGGCATTCTCCAGACCCTGGATGATCTTCGCCTGCACCAGTTTCGGGACGCTGTCGGCCCACTGGGCGTTGGCGACGTTGGTGGTCTCGCCGTCGGGCGGACGAACGAGAATCTTCTGGCTGTCGAGTAGCACGACCGCGGTCGGATCGGGGACAGCGAGCTGTCCCTTCGGCGGCTTGGCCGAAGCGGGAAAATCGCGCGGCGCCACGAGGTCATAGCCCGACGGCGGCTTGGCGGGCGCCCCGGTGATGCGCTCGAGGCCGGCGATCAGCCCGTCGACGCGATCGGAATTGCGCGCCAGCGCCGCCGAGAACGTCTTGATGTTCTCGATCGTGGCGTGAAGCGAATCGGAATTGTCCGCCACCAGCTGGTCGAGCCGGCGCAGCGCATCGCGGGCGACCTGGGTCACGCTCTGCCCGGTCGCCGCATCGGCGAGGAGCACCGGCGGCGCGCCCTGCCCGGCTGCGACCGGCGCCGAGGCCGCGGTGCCGCCGTTCAGCGTGATGGCGGCGCTCGCCCCAAGCAGGCCCTGGGATTCGATCCCGACCTGGGTGTCGGCGCGCACCGGCGTCGACGGCTCGATGGAGATCGTCGCCGTCACCACCTTGGGCTCGTCGCGGCTGAGCGCAAGTCCGGTCACCTCGCCGACGCGGATCCCGTTGAACAGGACCGGCGCGCCTGCCAGCAGCCCGGATACCGGGCTCTCGAACCGCACCCGGTAGACCGTGCGCTGGCTCAATCCGCCGTAGGAGTGGAGCCAATAGACGAAGCCGAACATCGCGGCGATGACGACCAGCGTGAAGCAGCCGATCAGCGCGTATCTGGCCTTGGTCTCCATTCGGTCGCTCCGGTTGCGTCCCCCGGCCGGAACCGCCGGCTGCGGCGGCTGCCGCCGGTCCGCCATTCGGGCACGGCCGCGGTGTCCTCTAGCACGCGCGCCAGCGGTCGTCATTTGACGGGGGCGCGATGCCGACGTTGGGTCCGCGCGCCGCCGCCTCTTGCGGCACCGATGGGAGTCTTGCATGGTCCGGTCACACGGGCTGGGGCCATCGGGTGCGCGGTCGCGACGATCGCGCCCATCAGACGGAGGCGTCGATGCCTCGGAATCGCAAGCTCGCTGCGGCCTTCCTCAAGGCAGCCATCATTGGATGGAGTGTCCTTTCGCTCTTCTCCGCGCAAGCGCATTCAGGACCGCTGGCGGAGCTGAACAACGAATTCAGGAGTGCTTACGGTACCGCCGCCGCGCGGGTCATGTCCGACGTTCGTTCCTCGGTGCCCGTCCTGGTCAACCGCTTCGGGGAAATTTCGCTCTACCGACCCGGCGTCGACGACCCCGCGGTGTTCTCGATGGACATGGCGCACTACCTGGATGCCCGGGCGGTCGCACATACCGCCGTCGCCGTCTATGCGCGGCTGGTGCCGTTCGGGCTCGGCCGGATCGACGCGGCGCGGCTCGCCTGGCTCGCCGGATACCAATCGCTGCTGTCGGCGGCCGAAGCCGAGGTCCAGGGCCAGACCGGCGTCGCCGAGGAGATGCGGCAGGTCCAGTCCGACCTGCTTGCCGAGGTGCGGCGGTTCGTCCAGCGCGTTCACCAGCAGGGCGCCGTCGACCAGGCCATGCTCGATGCGTTCGGCAAAGCAGTCAGGGCCGGGGTGCGACGAAACCTCGAATTCGCTGCGGTATCGCAGCTCGAGCAGTTTCGCGCGCAGATCGACAAGTGGAAGTCGTCCTATCCGGCGCTGCGCTGGGACGAGGCCGTGGTCGTCGTCATCGGCGTCCATCAGGCGCGCCGGCGGAATCTTCAGACCCAGTTCTTCGACTGGTTTTCGGGAGACAAGCCCGAGCTGGAGGATCGCGTGGTGTTCGCCGAGACGCTCGACCCGCCGCCGCCGCTGGACAAGGCGCCGCCGGTCGGCGCGCTGACTTTGCTGTCCAAGGTGCTGCTGGACAAAGGTCTGGCGAAATACATGTTCGATGACGTCTATGCGCTGCAGTCGGACGTCCTGGGAGATTCCGCCGAGACGATCTTGAAGAGTTGGGGTCGGTAGGATGGGTAGAGCGAAAGCGAAACCCATCAGCAGCGGTGCGGCAAATGGTTGACGGGTCTCGCTGACGCTCAACCCATCTACGGCGCGCTCCGCGCCCACAGCTCCGGCTTAAGCTCCTCCTTGCGGTCCGGGAAGAAAAGCGCGCAGATGATCGTCGTCACCGCGAAACCGGCGAGCACCAGGATGGCCGCCGTCAAGTTCCCGGTGCGCTCGTGGAGGAAGCCCACCAGCGGCGCGGCTGCGGCGCTGCCGAGGAAGCCGACGAAGAAACGCACCGAGTACATGCGGGTGCGCAAGGCCGGCGAGATGTAGCGCGCCGTCATCGTCTCGTTGACGGTGACCTGGCCGAAAATCGCGGCGGCGATGATCCCCGCCAGCAGCAGCACCGGCCAGCCGTCGACGAACGCCACCGCCGCCATGGCGGGCGCGAGAACAAGCGACAGCGGCAGGAACAGGCGCTTGAGCGTGGTGCGGTCGATCAGCCGGCCGACCGTGAACTGGGTGATGGCGCCGCACAGCGTCACCAGGAAGGCGAGCGCGCCGACCACCGGCAGCAGATGCTCGTCGCTCGCCAGCCGCTCCTGCATCAGTTTCGGGATCAGCAGGGTGAACGCGTTGAACACCAGCCCGGAGACCACCGCGAGCATCAGCAGCACCACGACGGCACGACGCACCAAGGCGCGCGGGATGTCGGGAAACGGCCGACCGCTGAGATGGGCCCGATGGTCGTAGGCGGGCTCGCGCCACCATGCGAGCCCGAGCACGACGCACATCAGGCCCGGCACCACGAAGGCGAGCCGCCAGCCGTATTGCTGGGCCAGGAAGGCGGTGACGACTGGCGCCAACGCCACGCCGAAATTGCCGAACACGCCGTTCACCCCGATCGACCGGCCCGGCCGGTCGCCGGCGGCCTCGACCAGCATCGCGGTGCCGACCGGATGGTAGATCGCGGCAAAAAGGCCGGCGAGCCCGAGCGCTGCGGCGAGCAGCAGCGGCGTCGACACCAGGCCGGCCGCCACCAGCGAGGCCCCGGTGCCGAGGAAGAACACCACCATCAGGGCCTTGCGACCGAACCAGCCGGCGAGCACGCCCTGCGGCAGCGAGCCGGCGCCGTAAAGCACGAACATGGCAGTGGAGAGCGCGACGATCGGGCCGTAGTCGGCGCCGAACGCGCCGCCCGGCCGCGCCATCGCCAGCACCGCCGTCGGCAGGATCAGCAGGCTGTAATGGGTGAGCAGGTGCGCCGCATTGATGAAGACGATCTGCCGCCGCGCCGCATGGGCGCCGGCCTGCCGGTCGATCGGTGTGTGCATTCCAGATCCTTCGCGTGCGGCAAGAAAAGCTCTTGCCAGGGCCAATCTGCCATGTCCGATAATCGCCGTCTGGCCAACTTCCGTCGCGAATCGGACAAAGCATGCGCAGCACCGACCCGGCAGCCTACCAGGATGTCAGCCGGCCGGTCGCCGCCATGCCGAAGAATTTTTCGGCCGGCGCCGTGGTCCCGCCGCATCGTCACAAGCGCGCGCAGTTGCTCTATGCGGCCGCCGGCGTCATGCGGGTGACGACGCCGGCGGGCACCTGGGTGGTGCCGCCGCATCGGGCGGTGTGGATCCCGCCGGGCATCACCCACGAGATCCGCATGATCGACGCGGTGGCGATGCGCACCCTCTACATCTCGCGCAACGCGGCGGCACGGCTGCCACGGGACTGCGTGGTGGTCGAGGTATCGGGCCTGCTGCGCGAGCTCATTCTCGCCGCCATGGACGAGCCGGTGCACTATCGGCGAGGCAGCCGCGGCGAGGCGATCGCAACACTGCTGCTGCACGAGATCGCCGTGGTGCAGACGGTGCCGCTGCATGTGCCGATGCCGGCGGACAAGCGGCTCGCCCGGGTCTGCGGGTCGGTGCTCGAGGGCATCGACCGCGACGTCACGCTCGACGATCTCGCTGCCGAGGCCGGCGCCAGCGTGCGCACGCTCGCGCGATTGTTTCGCCGCGAGATGGGCATGAGCTTTCTCGCCTGGCGCCAGCAGGCGCGCCTTGCCGAAGCGCTGACCCGGCTCGCCATGGGCAAGCCGGTCGCGGTGGTGGCCGGCGACCTCGGCTACCGCAGCCCCAGCGCTTTCGCGGCGATGTTCCGCCGCGTGCTCGGCACCAGCCCGAACCGCTATTTCGGCGAGCGCGACGGCGCGGCGGGGCGGACGGCCGAGTTGCACAACGGCGGCCGCATCGGGCAGGGATATCCGAAAAGCGCAGTGAAACAATCCAGCCATTCTCGGTAAGATGAGACATAAGGTTGCGCCCGGTTCGACCCAACTGCAGCCGCCGAAGGGACGCTCGATGACCCGCATCCTGCATCGCCAGATCCACCACACCTATCCGGTCGCCGCGAGCGGCAGCGGGGTGATGATCCGCGACGCCGACGGCAAGGAGTACGTCGACGCTTCCGGTGGCGCGGCCGTCTCCTCGCTCGGCCACGGCCATCCCGACGTGCTCGCCGCCATGCATGCCCAGCTCGACAAGCTCGCCTATACGCATACGAGCTTCTTCACCACGGCGGTCGCCGAGGAGCTCGGCGACGACCTGGTGGCGCACGCTCCCGAGGGCATCAGTCATGTCTATCTGGTGAGCGGCGGCTCCGAGGCGATGGACACGGCACTGAAACTTGCGCGCCAGTATTTCGTCGAGCGCGGCGAGCCCGGCCGCCGGCACATCATCGCCCGGCGCCAGAGCTTTCACGGCAATACGCTCGCCGCGCTCGCGGTCGGCGGCAATGCGTGGCGGCGGAAACCCTTTGCGCCACTGCTGATCGAGACCCATCACGTCGCACCCTGCTACGAGTACCGCGACCGCCATGGCGACGAGACGCCGGAGGCCTACGGCACGCGACTGGCGCAGGAGCTCGAGGCGAAGATTGTCGAGCTCGGGCCAAAAACGGTGATCGCCTTCGTGGCCGAGACGGTGGTCGGCGCCACGCTCGGCGCCGCGCCGCCGGTGAAGAATTATTTCGCCCGGGTGCGCGAGATCTGCGACCGCCACGGGATTCTGCTGATCCTCGACGAGGTGATGTGCGGCATGGGGCGCACCGGCACGCTGCATGCGTGCGAGCAGGAAGGTATCAGTCCCGACCTGATGACGGTGGCAAAAGGTCTTGGCGGCGGCTATGCGCCGATCGGCGCCGTGCTGATGCGCAACACCATCATCGACCAGATTGCGGCGGGCTCCGGCTTCTTCCAGCACGGCCACACCTATATGGGACATCCGCTGGCGAGCGCGGCGGCGCTCGCGGTGCAGAAAGTGATCCGCCGCGACGACCTGCTCGCCAACGTGCGCCGCCAGGGCGAGCATTTGGCGCGGCGTCTCGCCGAGCGCTTCGGCAATCATCCGTTCGTCGGCGACGTGCGCGGTCGCGGCCTCTTTCAGGCGATCGAGCTGGTCGCCGACCGCGGCACCAAGGAGCCGTTCGACCCGAAGCTCAAGGTGAACGCCGCGGTGAAGCGCGAAGCCATGGCGCGCGGCCTGATGGTCTATCCGATGGGCGGAACCATCGACGGCGCCCGCGGCGACCACGTGCTGCTGGCGCCGCCCTACATCGTCGACGCCGCCACCATCGACACCATCGTCGAGCGCCTCGGCGACGCCGTCGACGCGGCGACACGGAAGGATTCGTAGGGTGGGTTACGAGATCGACTCGCCGGGGCAGAAGAAACGACCATGACGGAACGCCATGTCGGAAAATCGCTGACCCGGATCGAGGACGAGCGGTTCCTCACCGGGCGGGGCTCATTCACGGCGGACGTCGTCGAGCCGGGCGAGCTGCATGTCCACGTGCTGCGCTCGCCGCATGCCCATGCGGCCATCCGCGGGATCGACGCCGAGGCGGCACGCGCGGCGCCCGGCGTCCACGGCGTGTTCACGGCGGCCGATCTCATCGCCGACGGCATCGGGCCATTGCCGTGTACGGCGGTGCTCGCCGCGGTCGAGCCGCTGGTGCATCCCCCGCGCCACGCGCTGGCGCACGGCCGGGCGCGGCACGTCGGCGATCCGGTGGCCTTCGTGGTGGCGGAGACATACGACGCCGCCCGCGACGCCGCTGAGCTGATCGCCGTCGCCTACCAGGAGCTGCCGGCGGTCGTCGATTCCACGGCAGCGCTGGCCGACGGCGCGCCGCGGATCTGGGACGAGGCGCCGGGCAATCTCGCCTTCCGCTTCCACAAGGGCGATCGGACCGCCACCGCGGCCGCCTTCGCGACCGCCGCCCATGTCGCCGAGATCGAGCTCGTCAACAACCGCGTCGTGGTGGCGCCGATCGAGACGCGGGCCGCGATCGCCCGCTACGACGCGGCAAGCCAGACGTTCCACCTGCTGCTGACCGGCCAGGGCGTGCACGGCATCCGCCGGCAGCTCGCCGAAAATGTCTTCAAGGTGCCGAACGCCCGCATCCAGCTGCGCGCCCCGGACGTCGGCGGCGGTTTTGGGATGAAGAATTTTCTCTACCCCGAATGGGTCATGGTGTTGTGGGCGGCCCGGCGGCTGATGCGACCCATCAAATGGATCGGCGACCGGGCGGAGGATTTCGTCAGCTCGATCCAGGGCCGCGCCGCGCGCACGCGCGGCCGCCTTGCGGTCGACGGCCAGGGGCGATTTCTCGCGCTCGAGGTCGCCACCATCGCCGACATGGGCGCCTATCTGTCGGGCTTCGGCCCACACAGCTCGACCAATGCGTCGGCCACCGCGATGGGCGGTTGCTACGCGATTCCGGCGATCTTCATGGAGGTGCGCGGTGCGTTCACCAACACGGTGCCGATCGACGCCTATCGGGGCGCCGGCAAGCCCGAGGCGAACTATCTGATCGAGCGCCTGGTGGACGTGGCAGCCGACCAGACCGGCATCGATCCGGCCACGCTGCGCCGAACAAACATGATTTCCACGTTTCCCTATCGCGCCGCGCTCGGCAGCACCATCGACGGCGGACGGTTCGCCGGCAATCTCGACGACGCCGTGGTGGCGGCCGACCGCGCCGGATTTGCCAAGCGGCGTGCGGAAGCCCGCCGCCGCGGCCGCCTGCGCGGGCTCGGCATCGCCTGCTTCCTCGAGACCGCGCGCGGCCAGGCCAACGAGGAGGCAGAAATCCGCTTCGAGGCGGACGGCCGGGTGGCGCTGCTGCTGGGCACGCAGTCGAACGGCCAGGGTCACGAGACGAGCTTTCCGCAGATCGCCGCCGATCAGCTCGGCCTGCCGCTGACAGCATTTCGCTACGTCCAGGCGGACACTGCGGAGGTGCGCAACGGCGCCGGCCACGGCGGCGCGCGCTCGATGCATCTCGGCGGCGGCGCCCTGGTGAAGGCTGCCGAGGAAGTGATCGCCAAGGGACGCGCCATCGCGGCGCGCCTGCTCCAGGCCGATGTCGCCGAGCTCGCATTCGCGGACGGACGATTCACCGTCGCCGGGACCGAGCGCAGCGTCGACCTTCTCGCGGTGGCGCGCGCCGCGACCGATCCGGCCAACCTGCCCGAAGGCATGGCACCGGGCCTCGGGACCCATGCGGCCAACCACTGCGACCTGATCACGTTTCCCAACGGCTGCCACGTCGCCGAGGTGGAGATCGATCCGGAGACCGGGGCCGCGACGATCGAGCGCTACACCGTGGTCGACGATTTCGGGCGCCTGATCAATCCGCTGCTCACCATCGGCCAGGTGGTCGGCGGGGTCGCGCAGGGGATCGGCCAGGCATTGCTCGAGCACACGGTCTACGACGAGAAGTCCGGCCAGCTGCTGAGCGGCTCCTTCATGGACTATGCGCTGCCGCGCGCCGACGATCTGCCGGGCTTCGACGTCACGCTCGCCGGGGTGCCGACCGCGGCCAATCCGCTCGGCGTCAAGGGTTCCGGCCAGGCGGGCGCCATCGCGGCGCCGCAGACCATCATCAACGCCATCGTCGACGCGCTTTCACCGCTCGGCATCCGCCATATCGACATGCCGGCGACGCCGGAGCGGATCTGGCGCGCGATCCAGGCGGCACGCCCGGGTCCATAGCAGCATCAGGGGGAACCATGCCGATCGCCAAGGTCCACCGCATCTCCGCCGCGGCGCCGGACGACGTCAGCGGGATCGAGGTGGCGATCCGCGACGGGCGGATCGATCCAGGCGGCGTGGTGGCGGTGTTCGGCAAGACCGAGGGCAACGGGCTGGTCAACGATTTCACCCGCGGCTTTGCCAATGCGGCTCTGCTGCAGCTCTTTCGTCGCTTCGTGTCCGAGGAGCGCACGGCAAAGATCTGCCTGGTGATGTCGGGCGGCACCGAGGGCGCCATGGCGCCGCATTGGCTGGTCTTCGAGCGCGGCGAGACGCAACGGTCGGGACCGCCAGGGCTGGCGCTTGGCCATGCGCACACCGCGGCGCTTGCCGCCGAACATCTCGGCCGGCTTGCCCAGGTCGATCAGGTGGCCGACGGCGTCCGCGCCGCCATGAAAAATGCCGGGCTCGCCGATCCGGCCGAGGTGCATTTCGTCCAGGTCAAATGCCCGCTGCTCACCGCCGCGCGGATCGCCGAGGCGGACGCCCGCGGCGCAGCGGTCTCTGTGCGCAGCACGCTGAAATCCATGGGCCTGTCGCGCGGGGCGAGCGGGCTCGGCGTCGCGGTGGCGCTGGGCGAGATCGATCGCGCCGGCCTCGCCGAGGCGGCGATAGGCAACGACCTCGGCCTGTGGTCGGGCCGCGCCAGCTGCTCCGCCGGCATCGAGCTGCTGGGTCACGAGATCGTCGTGCTCGGCATGTCGGCCGCCTGGGCGGGGCCGCTGGCGATCGATCACGCCGTCATGGCGGACGCCGTCGACATCGAGCCGGTGCGTGCAGCGCTGGCGCGGCTCGGGCTGAAAACGTCCGGGCAGCTGCCGGAGGCCGACCGGCGACGCCTGGTGGCGGTGCTGGCGAAGGCCGAGGCGAGCAATGACGGGATGCTGCGCGGCCACCGCCACACCATGCTGGACGACAGCGACATTTCTTCCACGCGCCATGCCCGCGCCTTCGTGGCGGGCGCGCTCGGCGGCCTGGTCGGCCATGCGGAGATTTTCGTGTCCGGCGGTGCCGAGCACCAGGGCCCGGACGGCGGCGGGCCGGTGGCGGCGATCGTCGATCGGGGTGGCTGAGCGCTTCAGCGCCGGGCGTAGCTCGGTGGCGAGCGCGTGGGCCCCGGCGGGCTGGTCACGCCCGGTTGGCGAGCAGGTCGAGCGCCGGCCGCAGCAGCAGGCAGAGCGGCAGCACGGCGAGCACCACCAGGCCGACGACGACGAGCGTCGCCGGCACGCCGGCGAGGTCGCTCAGGAAACCATAGATCGTGGGCGAGATCGCGCCGGCCCCGATGGTGCAGGTATAGAACACCCCGAAGGCGCGGGCGCGGCGCTCCGGCTCGACGAATTCGGCGACCGTGCCGTAGAGCACCGATGAGGTGCCGTTGAGCGCGACGCCGAGCGCCGGCAGCACCACCATGGCGGCATCGATCGGCAGCGGCAGCAGCGCCACGATGCCGAGCGCGGTCGCGCATTCGGTCAGCACGACGGTGCGGATGATGCCGAGCCGCTCCGCCACCACGCCACAGACGAATTTTCCCGCGGCGCCGCCGGCGAACACCAGGGTCAGGCAGGTGCCGATGGTGGTGAGCGACGCGCCCTTGGCGGTCAGCAGGAACGGCAGCAGGATGAGAAAACCCATGCGTGTCGCACTGTCGATCACCCCGACGGTGGCGAGCGCCACGAAGCCGCGGCGCGCGACATCCGCCGGCAGGACGCGTCTCGGCGCCGGCGCGCTGCCATCGGCCGCGACGACGGCGCGATGGCCGATCGCGGCGGGCAGCAGGATCAGGACGAGACCGGCGACGAGAAAACCCGCGATGGCGATGATCGTCGTCGTCACCCGCCAGTCGAGGCTCGCGACCAGCCAGGCGGTGGCGGCGGGAAACAGCATTTTCCCCACATCGCCGGAAAAATTGTAGGTGCTCAGCGCCGTGCGCAGTTTCGGCCCGTCATAGGCCCGCGCCGTGATCGAGGAGCCGAGCGGATGCTGGACGCTCGAGCCCATGCCGCCGATCGCCAGGCAAGCGGCGAGCCCGAAAAAGCCGCCGGCAAGTCCCGCCAGCAGGAAGCCGAGGCCGGCGACCGCGGTGCCGAGGACGAGCAGCGCGCGCTCGCCGAGGCGTTCGGCCAAGAATCCGGCGGGCAACTGCAGGCCCGCCATGACGGCGGAATACGCGGTCTTCAGCAGTCCCACCTGCGCCAGCGAGAGCGCAAACTCCGCCTGCCACACCGGCAGCAGCACGTAGAGCAGGTCGGTATAGCCGTCGTGCAGGACGTGGGCGCTGAGCGTGGCGGAAAGCGCCCGCTGGCCGGTGCGGGGTTTTCGCCTGATGAGGGAGGAAAATGTCAACGTCGCGTCGTCCGATCGCGCGCGGGGCCTGCGGCGCATGCGGCACCATATCAGTCGGGACGGTCGTGTCTAAGCGTCGATGAGCGACGGCTCCACGCCACCGCCGCAAGGTCGACGACGAGCGCCAGCACCAGCGCGCTCGCCGCGAGCCAGAACAGCGGAACATAGCTGCCGGTCCGCTCGAACAGATAGGAGTAGAGATAGGCGGCGCCGGCCTGGCCGATGGCGAAGGCGATGGTGGCGGACCGCCAGCCGGCGGCGCGATCGTCGATCTGGTCGACCAGCTCGTGCACCCGGCCGAGCGCCAGCGGCACGGCGCCGGGAACCAGTGCGCCGATCACGATGCCGGACACGACGAGCCATCCGAAGCCGCTGGTGACGGCGAGCGCCCCGACGAAGATCGACTGAACCACGAAGGCGGCGCGCAGCGCGGGTCCGAAGCCGATACGATCGGCGAGCGCGCCGGTGAGCGACGGGCCCACCATGGCGCCGAGGCCGAACAGCACCCAGACGAAGGCGCCGGCATGCAGGCCGCGGCCGAGCCCGCGCGCCACGAAATCGACCAGGAACACCATGTGGGCGACCTGGCCGGCCGCGGTCAGGCCGTATTCGACATAGAGTGCCCACAGCAGCAGACGCGCGCGTGGCGGAGGCTGGGTGCGCGGCATCGGCGCGGGGCGCGCATCGGCCTGGTCACGCGGCCAGCCGCCCCACGCCAAGATGGTCAGGACGAGGGCCAGCGCGCCGAGGCCGCACCAGGTCTCGACGAGGCCGGCGGTCAGCAGCAGCGGCACCAGCGTGCCGGACGCCGCGATGCCGAGGCCGACGCCGGTAAAGATCGCGCCGCCGGCGAGGCCGCGACGCGCGGCCGGCACGTGCGCCAGCACGGTGGGGGCGGCCAGCACCATGAGGACGCCGCCGGCAAGCCCTGCGGAAAACCGCCAGACGAAGTACCAGGCGAAGGAAACCGGCGCCGCGCAGGCAAAGAACGCCGCAGTGGCGACCAGCATCATGCCGCGGAGCACGGCGACCCGGCTCGCCCGCGCGGCGAGCGGCCGGGCGATCAGCGCGCCCGCCAGATAGCCGGCAAGATTGGCGGCGCCCAGATAGGCGGCCTGCGACGGGATGAACCATTGCGCCGCGATCAGCACCGGGATGAGCGGCGTATAGGCGAAACGTGCCAGCCCGAGACCGACCAGCGTGGCGCACAGGCCGGACAGCGTCGCGCGCCACGGCGCGACGTCGTTGTCCACGTGCAGGGGCTCCGGTTGGCGCATCATCACATCGGCTTCGAGTCGGTCGATCGCTATCCGTGAACTGCAATCGTGAAAATTATTATGAGACGTAGCGCGCCTTCGCGGCTGGAGAAGGTCCCTTGATCGTATCCCGGTATCCGGTATAAACCCTCATGATCCGATCATTCGGCGACAGGCGGACGGAAGCCCTGTTCCGGGATGAATTCGTGAATCATTTCCAGGGATTTGCTCGTCCCGCAAAGCGGAAGCTCGAGGCGATCAATGCCGCAGGCCGCCTGGACGATCTGAGGGTTCCGCCGGCCAACCGTCTGGAGAAGCTGAAAGGCGACAAGAAGGACTTCTACTCGATCCGCATCAACGATCAATGGCGCGTCATTTTTAGGTGGCTGAATGGCGAGCCCCACGAGGTGCAGATTGTGGACTATCACTGAGGAGGACCAGAATGACGGAGAACGAGTTTGCCCCCGTCACTCCCGGCGAGATGCTGAAGGAAGAATTTCTCGACGGCTATGGGCTGTCGCAGAACCGGCTCGCGAAGGCGATCGGCATATCGCCCAACCGCATCGCGGAGATTGTCAACAATCGGCGGCGCATCACGGCGGATACGGCTCTCCGGCTGAGCCTGTATTTCGGCAACACCGCTGAATTCTGGATGAATTTTCAGAGCCACTACGATCTGAAGATAGCAAGGCGCAAGCTCAAGCCGGAGGACGCCAAGCGCATCAAGGAGCAGAGCGCGGCGTAGATGCAGCAGGGTGAGTTGCGCGCCCAGCGCTTGTAACCTACCGCCGTCGCTGCCGCGAATGGTGGGTTACGCGGCTGGGATTATGGCGCAATCGCGAGTCCATGGGCCGCGCAACCCACTCTACAGCTCCGGAGCGGCGCTTTACGCGGCTGCATGCGGCTTGGTACATTGCGGCCCACGACCTGCGACGCGCTGTCCGCGCGATCGTCGAGCCCCGGAACGACGGTTCCGGGCAGTCGCCTCCGACAATGCGGGATTTTCATGGAACGTCGGCGCGCGTCGCGACGGCGGTCGTTGCCGTTCAGGGATGCCGGTGCTCGAGCTTACCCCCGACGAGTGGACCGCGGTGAAACTGTCGCTGCGCATCGCGCTGTGGGCGACGGCGGCGTCGCTTCCCGCCGGCATCGCGGTCGCCTATCTGCTGGCGCGTGCAAGTTTCTGGGGCAAGGCGCTGATCGACGGCATCGTGCATCTGCCGCTGGTGCTGCCGCCCGTCGTCACCGGCTATCTGCTGCTGGTGCTGTTCGGCCGCCGGGGTCCGATCGGCGTGTTCCTGGCGGACCAGCTGGGGATCGTGCTGTCGTTCCGTTGGACCGGGGCGGCGCTCGCCGCCGCCGTGATGGCGTTTCCCCTCATGGTCCGCGCCATCCGGCTCGCCTTCGAGGCGATCGACCGGCGGCTCGAGGACGCCGCCTCGACGCTCGGCGCCAACCGCCTCCTGGTGTTCCTCACCGTCACCCTGCCGCTGGCGCTGCCGGGGATCATCGCCGGCACGGTGCTGGCGTTCGCCCGCGCGCTCGGCGAGTTCGGCGCGACCATCACCTTCGTGTCAAACATTCCGGGGGAGACGCAAACCATCTCGGCGGCGATCTACACCTATACCCAGGTGCCCGGCGGCGACGCCGCGGCGCTCCGGCTCGTCGCCGTCGCGGTAGTGATCGCGCTTGTCGCGCTGATCGTGTCCGAATGGTTCGCGCGGCGCGCCGGCGTGCGCTTCCACGGGGAATAGCGATGCTCGCGGTCGACGTGGAGAAACGGCTGGGCGAACTCTTGGTCGTGGCGCGGTTCGAGGCCGGGAGCGGGGCGACCGCGCTGTTCGGCCCGTCGGGCGCCGGCAAGACCACGATCATCAACATGATCGCCGGACTGATGCGGCCCGATCGCGGGCGGATCATGCACGAGGGCCGGCTGCTGTTCGACTCCGCCGGACGCGTCGACCTCGGCCCGCACCGCCGCCGCTTCGGCTACGTGTTCCAGGACGGGCGGCTGTTTCCCCACCTCACCGTGGCGCGAAACCTCGACTACGGGCGGCGCATGTGCGGCCTTCCGCGCGACCGCGCCGAGACCGAGCGGATCGTCGGCCTGCTCGACATCGGCCACTTGGCTCAGCGCCGGCCCGGGCACCTGTCGGGCGGCGAGCGTCAGCGCGTCGCCATCGGCCGTGCCCTGCTGATGCGCCCGGCCCTGCTGCTGCTCGACGAGCCGCTGGCCTCGCTCGATGCCGCCCGCAAGGCCGAGATCATGCCGTACCTGGAGCGGCTGCGGGACGAGGCCCGGATGCCGATGATCTATGTCAGCCATCACGCGGCCGAGGTCGAGCGCATCGCCACCCGCGTGGTGCGGATCGAAGCCGGCACGGTCGCCGCCACGGGCGGCCTCGAGTTGCTGGCCGGGCGGGATGCCGGGCTGTTTGCCTGATCGTGTCGTTTCTTGCGCTTGGAATGGTTGATAGGCATGAATGTTGCGCCGCTTGGCTGAATAAAGACCAATTGCGCCGTCATGCGCGGGCTCGTCCCGCGCATCCACGTCTTCCTCCCCCGACCAGGACGTGGATGGCCGTGACAAGCACGGCCATGACGCGGGAGCGACTGTGTCAACTTCGCCACACATCCGTTCGAATTGTCGAATTAAACAAATATTTGGTATTGCATTTTCAGGATACTTGGTTTATCAGCGCGCTTCCTTCGCTAGGTCTCGGGTCCGGGCTCGAAAAGTACCGGCCGGCACGGTGCGCAATGCGTGGCCGTGTTCCACCGAACGAAGGCGTGGCCGTGGCTCAGAGGTGAGCGCCGGGGAAACCCGGAAGTGCCGGTTCGACTCCGGTCGGCTCCTCCACCGAGGATAGCTCAGATGGGTAGAGCAGATGCTCTGTAAGCATCGGGTCACAGGTTCGAATCCTGTTCCGCTCCGGTTCAGCTTTCCAAGCTGACTCCCCTGAAGGGAACCGGACGCGAGCTTCAGTCGCGGTCCGGTCGATTGGCCGAAAGGCTTTTCCTCCGCACCTGACACCGTGAGGCCGGCTCTGCGCCGTGGCGGATATCGCCCGCGCGGATCTCGGGTTCGCCGTTCGGCCGCCGCGCTGGTAGCGTGGGCGAACGAGCGCGTGCGCCCGAAGCTCCGCGCGGGCTCAAGCCGCGGCCCGCCGTTTTCCCGGGAAGCCGCGTCCGGAACCCAGTTCCTCGCATTCAAGCCAAGCCTCGAGGAGATCCGCGAGGCCAACAAGGAGACGTGCCATGAACCGGCACCTTCTGACGCTGCGCGTGACCGTCAAGGACGGCGAGCGCGCATTGCTGACGCGCAACGGCCGGCTCGAGCGGGTGCTCGGCCCGGGCCGCCACCGCCTGCTCGACTTGGCGAGCGAGCTCAATGCGGAGCTGTTCCAGGTCGTACGCGCCGAGTTCCCGGCCGATCGCTACGCCGTGCTCAAGGCGGCACGCCCGGAGATCGCGGCGGAGCTGTTCGAGGCGATCGAGACGCGGGCCGGCGAGCTCGCCATCGTCAGCCTCGACGGCCGGCCGACGCATCTGATGGGCCCGTGGCAGGTCCGGGTGTTCTGGAAGGTCGTGACCCAGGTCACGGCCGAGCGCATCGACGCGGCCAGCAACCCGATCGTTCAGCCGCGCCATCTGGTCATGGTCGACCGGGTGCGCAACCAGTACCTCAACGAGACCGTGGTGGAGAACCACGAGGCGGGCCTGCTCTATGTCGAGGGCCGGCTCGTCGAGCGGCTGGCGCCGGGCCGGCATGCCTACTGGACGGTTGACCGCAAGGTCGAGGTGAAGCGTCTCGATCTGCGCCCGCAGGCGGTCGAGATCACCGCCCAGGAGATGCTGACCAAGGACCGCATCGCGCTGCGGGTGACGCTGACCGCGCTGCGCCGGATCGTCGATCCGGAGCGGGTGGCGAGCGCGGTCGTCGACGTCGACGGCTGGCTCTACCGGCTGGTGCAGTTCGCCATCCGCGAGGCGGTGGCGTCGCGGACCCTCGACGAGGTGCTGTCGGCGAAGAGCGCGCTCGACGCCGAGCTCCGCGCTCTACGTGCGCGAGCGCGCGGCGGAGACCGGCATCGAGGTGATGGAGCTCGGCGTGAAGGACGTGATCCTGCCGGGCGAGATCCGCGAGCTGGTCAACAAGGTGGTGGAGGCGGAGCGGACCGCGAAGGCGAACCTGATCCGCCGCCAGGAGGAGACGGCCGCGACCCGGTCGCTGCTCAACACCGCCAAGCTGATGGAGGACAACCCGCTCCTCCTGCGGCTCAAGGAGCTCGAGAGCATCGAGCGGCTGGTGGAGAAGGTCGGCCGCATCGACCTCCACGCCGGCGACGGCCAGGGCTTCGATGCCCTGCTCACCCGCCTGGTCCGCCTGAAGGCGGACACCTGAGCGACACCGACGAAGGCCGCGCCGAAACCGGCGCGGCCTTCACTTTGTCCGGTTCCGGCGGGAGACGAGCGCCAACAACCCGGTGAAGGCGATGCCGACGAGGAAGCCGCTCGCATGGGCGGCAAAGCTCACCTGCGGCGTCGTCAGATCGAAGACCACCTGCAAGGCGACGATGACCCCCATGGCGATGAGGCGCTGCGCGGCGAGCCGCGATTTGAGCTCGCGCCAGCCGCGGAGCAGCAGCGCGACCTCGGCGCCGACCAGGCCGAGGATGGCGCCCGAGGCGCCCACCAGGAGGCCGTCCGCGACCCAACCCGCGTGCATCAACGCCAGCACGGCCGCCATCGAGCCGAGACCCGACGCGAGGTACAGAACGGCGAAACGCCAATGCCCGATCACCCGCTCGAGCCACGGCCCGATGACGACGAGCGCCAGCATGTTGAGGGCGAGATGCACCGGCCCGATATGCAGGAACAGGGCTGCCGCCAGGCGCCACCACTCGCCGCCGACGAGAACCGCATCCGGCCACAAGGCGCCCAGACGGTAGAGCACCGGGGTGCTTTCGCTGCCGCCAGTGATCAGCTCGAGGGCGAAGCCGACGGCATTGAGCACGATGAGGCCGAGCACCACGTAGGATCGGCGCCAGTCGGCAGCGCGGACCTCGCGATAGCCGGCGTCGCGGCGCATGGCGGCTTCCGCCTCGTCGACGATCTGCAGGTCCTGGGCTCCGAGACTCTCGGGACTGGCGAGCGGGCGATCGAGGCGCTGCCGCGCAGCGCGGCTGATCGGCCGATCGCAGGCGGCGAGCGCGGCGAGCTCGGCGACGGCCTCCGCCCGGCCGCGAACGAGATCGGCCGTCGCCAGCCAGAACATCCTGGTATCCTGGTCGAGCACGGCCAGCGGGCCATTCAGCAACTCCGCGACGGCGGCGCGGCGGCCGCAAAAGGCGAACAGGAACATCAGGCCAAGCTGGTAGTCGAGCTCCACGGTCTGGCGTGCGGCGCGGACGTCGGCAATGAGCTCGTGGAGCCGCCCGGTCTCGCCGTAGGCGCGGGCGCGCATCATGCCGAGTGCCGAGCGTCCGATCGGTGGCGCGTTCTCGGCGAGCGCCGCAACCTCGCTCCAGTCTCCGAGCAGCCGCGCGACCTGCGCGCGGGCGAGCAGCGCCACGGCGGCCGGCACCCGGCCCTGGTCGGTGAGCGGTGCCAGCAACGCGACCGCCTGCTGCAGCTCCCCCCGGTGCGCCATATCGAGTGCCTCGACGACGACCGGCGTGGTCCAGGTGCCGTCGGCGGGATGAAGGATGCGGACGACCCGTGCGTAGAATCGCGCGGCGGCGAAACGCTGCTGCATGATCCGGCGCATGCCGAGCCGCGCCAACGACAGCGGAACCATCAGCAGGATCAGCCACAGGGCGCCGACGATCCAACCTGCGTGGTCGGGGAAGGCCCACCAGCCGACGCCCGCCAGCGTCACCAGGAAAATGCAGACGGCCGCCCAGCCCCCGGCGCCGGCAAAGCGGTTGCGTCCGAGCCGACCCAGCAGGAACAGGCACGAGCTGACCGCGAGCAGCAGCAGGATCCGATCGAGCTCCATGCGATCCCGGTCCATCGATGCGGGCGCGGAGCTTGCGCAGCAATGGGTGCGGCCGGCAACAAGGTTTTCGGCGCCGGCGGCCGGCGGGTCGCGAGCTTGCGGGGTCGGCCGCGGTTGCCGGCGACATCCCGACCTTGTTAATCACGACGTCATGCGCGGGCTTGTCCCGCGCATCCACGTCTTACGGCTTGGCCAAGACGTGGATGGCCGTAACGAGCACCGCCATGACGCGAAGCCCGTCGCGAAAAATGCCGCTTCCGACGCTAAAGCATGTTCCGGCGAAGTGGATACCGGTTCGCCGATAAGAACATGCGCAACGCAAGAGTTTACAGCGGCGTCACCGCCTCGGTTCCGGCCCAGCGATCGTGCCAGGGCAGATCGTCGTTGATCGAGGCGGAGACGAAGTTCACCAGGAGCACGACGAAGGTCGCAGCGGATACCACGCAGAGCGCCGTGACGACGAGCCAGTATCTGCTCCACAACAGCAGCAGGTCGATGGGATCGGACGCCATCGCGACGACGACGAGCGGAACAACCGGGAAGATCGGCAGAAAGCGGATCACAAGGCGCCGGCAGACGGCCGCAAGGGACGGCCGGCCGCGGCCGGGCGCGCGAATGGTTACCCCGAGCGCATGCTTGCCCAATGTGGTTCCGAACATCCCCTCGAGCACGAGCAGATAGACGGCGAGGAAAAATATCCACACATGGTCGAGATAAATAGCCCGGGTCACGCGACCGGCGTCGTCGACGGGAAGTGTCACCGACCGGCTCGAGGTCATCGAGCCCGACCGCCTCTGGTCGGTGACCTCGAGCCAGCGGTCGTGAACGAGCCCGAACGCGGACCTGACGCAGACCTCGGCCCGGCTAATGGTGAAATCCGCGGGCAGCGGAAATGCATTCCGATCGACATTGACGGACGCGCAGGCAGAGCTCTTGACCAGCGGAAGCTCGCTGATGCGAACCGTTCCGTTGGTCGGCCGGAACAGCAGCAAGGCGACCAGCGCGGTAGCGGCAAAGACGACGAACGCGTCGATGATCAACGCGAAGGCGTGCTGCCAGAACCCCGCGAGGGGAACCGAATTCTGCTGGCTTCACGGCAACCTCCATGTTCAAGCGGGCCCCAGATGCTTGAGCACGAGAGCGGCACCGGAGGCGACGAGAGCCAGGTTGATCATCCGCTGGAACTGCGAATCGGTCAGCGCGTTGAACACCCGCAACCCGATGAGCGCGCCGGCCAGGGCCGGGAAGGCGTAGGCGAACAGCATCGGATCGAGCGTCGCCCGATGATCCAGCAGCAGCAGCGCGGCGAGACCGATGATCTGCATGACCAGGATATAGGGCTGATACACTGCCCGCTGCTCGACCTTGTCCCATCCGCGCATGCCGCACCAGATCGTCACCGGAATGCCGGGAATGGCCGCGAGCGGACCGCTGATACCGCCGAGCGCGCCGACAAGAACGTCGGTCATGCGGTAGCTGCGGACGACCCGGACCGGCCGACGCAGCAGCATGTACACGCCATATATGACCAGAGCCGCGCCGATCATCAGGAGGTAGCTTTGCTGCCGGATGGTCAGCAGCAGGAGGATCCCGACCGGCAGCAGGGCCAGCCCGCCGGCAATGAAAGGCATGCAGCGCGACCATGAGATCGCCCGATAGAGCCCGGCGACGCTGTAGATTTGAATGCCGATCGAAGCGACCATCATGATCTGCACGGCCTCGACGCCGTTCGGCACGTAGTGCAGGATCATCGATCCGGCGATCGCCGAGAATGCGAAGCCGACCGTGCTGGAGATCGTCGCCGCCAGGAAGATGATCGCCGAGATCACCAGCCATGGCGGGAGGCTCTCCAGCGACCGTCTGGCGCCGTGCCAAGCCAGATCCACGCGCAATCCGGGATGGACGGCGATGAGCGCGGCCATGACGCCGAGCGCCGCCAGGGTCGCGATGAGATAGTGACGCGGGTTTCTAGCGGTCGACGACACGGACATTGCTTTTCCCTCGGCGGCGGCCCACCGGGCTGCGGCTTTGAACCTCTGCTGTTGCCAGTTGGACGTCAGCTCACGAAACGCCTTGGCCGCCTGCGGATCGCCCACAGGCAGCGGATGACCCTGGGGTCTGTCAGGGCGTATTCCGCTCTTGTCGAGTCACGGCGCCACGTGCTGGCTTGATCGGCGGATCCACGTTGTTCTTCCTCACCAGAACGTGCCCCCGGGCTATCGACCACCAATAGCCCGGGGGCGAGAATGGCCGTGGGGACAGGGCACGGCCATGACGCAGAACTGACCTCAACGGGGCGTGCTCTAGCGGGAGCGCCGCCGCGGGTCTTGGACTGAGGCGACAAAGATCAGGACCGCAGCGACGATCGGTGCGTCGATGGCGCAGCCGGTGACGACAGGCCGGCTCCCGGATATTTGGTGCTCGTCCACGCGCTGCCGGGCGCGATGCGCAACGCGCGGATCTCGGCCCGGCCGGCGCAATCGCTTCACGAGCAGGCGAACGACGCCGAACGGCGACGACGTGTCTTGGCAAGGCGGCTGATCGGCCCATCGGGCATCTCCCGCGAATGGATACGGGCCCTACGACGCAAGCCGCGCGGCGGATCACTTTTTTCGCCCGCAGAGTGGTCCAGTGTGACCTGGCTCACGTAAGAAGATGACGAGGGGGCGGAGAAGGGCTATGTTGCGGCTTCGATCAACCACGTTGTGGTTTTTTGATCGCCGGAGGGCGCACAGGGCCGGATGTGTGATTTATTGTCACGTATCGCCCGGGAGCGCAGCGACGAGGCGTTCCGCCGGCTCTTCGAGGATTTCGCGCCCAGGATCAAGGGCTATATGATGCGCCAGGGAGCGGATGGCGCGACCGCCGAGGAGCTGGCGCAGGAAACTCTCCTGACGGTCTGGAGCAAGGCCGGCCTCTACTCGTCGGACAGAGGGACCTCCACGACCTGGATTTTTACGATCGCGCGCAATCTGCGCATCGACCGATTGCGCAAGGAGGTCGGCTGGCAGGAATTGTCCGAGGAGCAGGCCGAGACCATCCCCTCGGAAGACCCCGCCCCGGACGATAGCGTGTCGCAGCGACAGCGCGAAGGTCGCGTTCAGGCTGCGCTCGCCGGACTCCCGGCCGATCAGCGGGAGATCGTCACCCTCGCCTTCATCGACGGCCTGTCCCACAGCGAGATCGCCAGGCGGCTGTCGCTGCCGCTCGGCACCGTGAAGTCCCGCCAACGTCTGGCCTATCAGAAGGTTCGCGAGGCGCTGCAGGACCTCACATGAGCAACCGCATCACCCGGCACCCCCAACTCGGCGACATTGATGAGCTTTGCGGCCGGAAGCCTGCCCGAGCCGCTGGCCGCCGCCGCCGCCGCACATGTCTCGATGTGCGGCGAATGCCGAAAAGATCTGCGCGACATGGAGCTGATCGGGTCGGCCCTGCTCGGCGCGACACCGGCGCCGACCGCGCATGAAGGAGAGCTCGCGATACCGGACCGACCACAAGAGCCCCAGGCGCCGGAGCGAGACCCGCCCTCCCGGCGCAGGACCGCCCACGGTTTGCCTGCTCCGATCGCGCGCCGGTACGGTCTCACATTGGACAGCATTCCCTGGAAGCGGCTCGGACCCGGCATCTGGCATCACCGCCTGGCCTTGTCCGCCGGCGTGAAAGGCGACCTGCGCCTGATCAAGCTCGCTGCCGGCCGCAGGTTGCCGGAGCACGGACACGGCGGGTCGGAGCTCACGCTGGTGCTCGAGGGGGCCTTTGGCGACGAGACCGGCAAGTATCTCCGCGGCGACATCCAGGACATCGACGACCAGACCGAGCACCGGCCGGTGGCCGACAAGACCGAGGGCTGCGTCTGCCTGATCGCGAACGATCGCGGGCTTCGTTTCAAGGGCTTGCTCGGCCTCGTGTTGCGGCTGTTTCGCGGACCGCGGCGCCGACGAGGCCACCGCGGAATTCGCACGGGCGCGGTCTCCTCGTAAGACCCGGCAGTCTCTCGTCGCCCTGTCTTCCAGGGCAAGCGTGGCGCAACCCGGGCTCGCCTCGCCGCTCGATAAGCCTCTCGTCTCGCCGTCAGCATCATCCCCTGAGCACCAGATGCTCGGAAACCGGCGTGCCGTCGCCGACGCGCCGCTCGTCGCTGCGGTCCTGATCTTTGTCGCGCCAGTCCAAGACCCGCCACGCCACTCCCGCTAGTAGCCCGGCCGAATGTGATCCACGGCGATCCGGTCCACGTACAACGTGACCGAGGTTGCCCCGCGCCGGCAGGACGAACCTGAATGCGCGGCTCCACTTGATGTTCTGATCGATGACCAACGCGACGGAGAAACCCATGTCTCGCAAGATCATCCTCGTTCTCGCTGCGGCCGCCGCGCTCGGTGCCGCCGCTCTCGTCCCCACGTCCGCTTCGGCCTTCCGCGGCGGCCACTCGATGTCACGATCGATGGGCCACAGCTCGTTTGCGCGCAGCAGCAGCTTTCGCCGCTCATACTCCCGCCCCGCGACCTTCAGTCGCTCATACTCGCGCTCGTCGAGCTTCAGCCGCTCGTATTCTCGCCCGTCGAGCTTCAGCCGCTCGTACTCCCGCCCGTCGAGCTTCAGCCGCTCGTACTCCCGCCCGTCGAGCTTCAGCCGCTCGTACTCCCGCCCGACGACCCTCAGCCATTCCTACTCCCGCCCGACGACCTTCAGCCATTCCTACTCTCGCCCGACGACCCTCAATCGTTCCTTCTCCCACACCGCGACCGTCAACCGCTCGTTCAGCCCGACGATCAACCGGACCTTCAACCGCGGTACGCAGCTTGCAGGTATCTCGCACCAGATCCACCAGCGCCAAGTCTGGAACGGCTTCCAGAACCGCAGCGTGACCCAGGCCTGGTGGTGGAGGCAACATCACCGTCCCTACTGGGGGGCTCCGGTCGTCGGCCAGACCGTGGTCAATCCGGTGGTTCCGCAAACCGTGATCAATCCGGTGGTTCCGCAGACTGTGGTCGCTCCGGTGGTTTCGCAGGCCGAGATCAACCCGGTTGTCCCGCAAACCGTGATCGCTCCGGGCTTCGCACCGACCGAGGTGCAAACTCAGGCCGTGGCTCCGACGGTCGTTCAGCCCGCCTACACGGCGCCCGTCGCCGGAAACAACTGCACCTGTCTGACCAAGACCTATCTCGAGGATGGCAGCGTGATGTTCCAGGACGTCTGCACCAGGGAAGCGGCGATTGCCACCCCCGACGAGCTCAGGGCGCAAGCGGCCGGAATGCCGCCCGCAACGCAGACGCAGTGATGCGTCATTGCATCTCCACCCCTGCCGAGGCCACCAGCGAAGGAGCAGTACCATGAACCGGACCCTTGCGAGAGACGACGACGCGGCTCGACGCCTGCGTCATTCGGCCGGCGCCGCCGACCGCGACCGAGATGGCGGAGGCGTTTCGCCCCCGCCGGCCAGCCGCGACGGCGAAGCTCACCGGCGGCGAAGATTGCCGCGATGGTGGCTGGCGGTCGCCATGGCGGGAGCGCTTCTCCTCCCGTCGCCCGCCGGAGCCGAAGGCGCGACGGTGCCGAGCCCGGCCGGTCAGGAGATCCTGATCAAGAGCTCGCTGCTCACCCTCAACGATGCGAACGTCACCGGCAACTATGCGGTCCTGTACGCCAAGCTCGCCAAGCCGGTTCGGGAGCAGTTCACCCAGGAGCGGGTGAAGCAGTCGTTCAAGGAGTTTGTCGACAAGAAGATCGATTTCAAGCTCATTGTCGCCAAGATTCCGGTCGCGACCAGGGAGCCGCAGATCGACGATCGGGGCGCGCTGGTCCTGCGCGGCTATTTCGATATCTCCACGGACCGCCTCACCTACGCGCTCGACTTCATCCCGTCCGAGGGAGAGTGGAAACCCGTCAAACTTACCGTCAACGTGAGGCCTGCCGGCGAGGACCTGCCGACCTCCTCTCAAGCCTCGCAATGAAGGTGCCGCCATGTCCATCCCCGCATCCGGACCCGACTTTCGTCAACCAGTCGCCACCTGGCGCAAAGTGCTCGCCGTCGTGCTCGATTTCATCTTCGTGTTCATGATCGCGGGTTATGCGATCGGCTATCTGACCGGCAACTTGGCAAATGGCGGCTTCGAGCTCAAAGGCGGGCCGGCGCTGATCGTGTTTGCGCTGATCGCGCTGTACTTCGTCATCTTCATGAAACTTCTCGGCGGCACGGTCTGGCAGCGCGCGTTGGGCGCCAGGCCGCGGTAAGTCGCCGGGCGAGATGCATCCAGGAGGGACATTTCCGATGAGCGCTTCGCAGAATCGTTTTCCAGCCGTGTCACGTGTGCTGACAACCGGGCTTCTGGCCATTGTCCTGAGCCACGGCGTAGCGGTTGGGGAGGAAGCGGGGCCGTCGACGAAGCCCGACTTCAGGACCGTCGACTTCGACGGGGCCATGAAGCATCAGATTGTCCGCTCGATGCCGTTGAAGCTGGCATTTCCGGCCGACTACGACATGCTCGTGCTCGACCCGGCGATCAACGGCGTCGTCTGGGCCCGCCGCGCGGATCTCGATCACATCGCGAAAACCAAGGAGGTTCCCCCGGGCGCCGGGATGTTTCACGGCAGATTGACGACCCGGGTCGGATACGACAGCGCCAGCAATTCGTTCATCTGCGGCCCCGGCTGCGACGAGAAGAAGCTGCAAGCGAGCATCAAGGCGAGCGGCGCCGATGTCGTCAGATGGCAAAAGCGCGTCGTCAACGGCATCCCGATGCTGCTGATCGAGATGGGTACCGACAGCATGCCCGGCGCCGTCCGCAAGAAGCTCTACATGGCCTATATCGCGGTGCTGATCGACACGAATGTGATGCTGATCTCGTATTCTCCACCGAGCGACAGCAAGGACGACGGCGAAACGGCGTGGCAGGCCTTCACGGGCGCGCTGACGGCGGGGACCGTCACCGTGGAGCCCGCCCGATCGCAGACGCCGAGCATCGCGGATGATTTCGCCCAGTCGACGCGCAGCGCGGCGTTTCGCCCGATCGCCGACGCGTTCATCGCCGCCGCGGCGGCGGGCGACGAGACCAAGAGCGTCGGTCTCATGAGCCCGCGCCTGCTCGAGGCGGTCGGGCGCCAGACGGTGCAAAACGGCCTGACCGGCGAGGTGCTGCCGTTCTTCGCGACCCTCAAGGCGCTCGGGAACAGCCAGACGATCGCTCCGATCAGGGACCGGTTCGGCAACGATGGGTTCGTGTTCTATCTGTCGATGACGCCGAAGGAGGGCGCACCGCGGAAGTTCGCGATCTACGTCGTCGAGGAGAACGGCACCAAGGTCGTTGCGAGCGTCGCCATCGATCACGACTTCTTCAGAGACAGCTCCAGATAGGTCGCTGCTCGCAATCTCATGCTCGGACCTGATGAACGGAGGAGTATCATGCTTGCGGGCACCTGCACCGATCGGATGAGGCAGCCATGTCGCCGTGCCAGCGGCAGGGTGCCGGCCATGGGCTTGCTGCTGGTCCTGACTCTTGGCGCCTGCTCGGCGTCGGAAGACGCCCACACAATCGTCCAGTGCCTCCGGGGGAGCGGCGAGCCGGCAATTGCCGCATGCGGCAAGCTGATCGATTCCGGGGGAAGGCACGCATTTGCCGAGATCTACAATGCACGTGGAGCCCTCTGGCAGCGCCAGGGCGCCTTCGACCGCGCCATCCGCGATCTCGACCAGGCGATCCGCCTGAACGGCGGTTACGACCAGGCATTCCACAACCGGGGCATGGCGTATCTGGGCCAGCGCCGGTACGAGCGCGCCATCCAGGACTTCGACGAGGCGGTCGGCCGCAACCCCTACTTCGCCGCTGCCTATATCGGTCGCGGCGAGGCCTACGCCGCCAAGGGCGAGCCTGATCACGCGATCCGCAACTGGACCATTGCGATCCGGCTCGATCCCCGGAACGCCCGGGCATTCGGCAACCGCGGCCGTGCCTACGCGGGGATCGGCCAGCACGACCGTGCCATCCGCGACCTCGACCGGGCGATCCGGCTCGATCCCGACAATGCCGACGCCTACAACAACCGCGGCGCTGCCTACCTTGTCGCCGGCTCGACCGATCGCGCCATCCCGGACTTCGAGGCGGCAATCCGTCTCGATCCTCGGCATGCCGATGCGCTGAAGAACCTGAACGCCGCCAGCAAGGGGAGCAGGATGGGCATCGACATGGACGTGGCGAAGCGGAGCTCCGGGGATCCCCAGCCGCACGTCGAGTAGGATTCGCCGATGCTCGGGTCGAGCCGCGGCGGCCGTGGGGGCAGCTCGGGTTCCCTCAGCCTCGCGACCACCATCGCGCGAGCCCGGCCCGCGCCTTCCTGGCCGCCGCGCGCAGCCGTCGCAACAGGCTTCTCGGCGCCACGACAGCCGGCTCGGGTGCGGCGAGCTGCAGGCCGACCTCGGTGACGCGGTCCTCCGCCACCCGGTGAGCAATCAGCGCCACCGGCCCGAGCGCCAGGATGTCGCCCGCATGGGGGGGATGACCGAGGTTTCGGTCAAAAAATTCGGCGAGCGTCAGGCCGGCGTCCGCGGGCGCGATCTTGAGCCCGTAGATCTCGGCGAGCGCGCCGAGAGTGACGTCGGCATGGACGAAGAAATCGCCGAGCAGCCGTGGATCGGGCGTAGCGGGCGGCGGCATGTCGACGAAGAACCGATCGAGCGCCTGGGCCTTCTCGGGCGGCGCCAGCACGTAGATGTAGTCGCCGTGATGGATGGTGCCGGCCTCCGCCGCGGTGAGCACGCGCTCGTCGCGGATCACCAGGGTCGGCTTCGCCCACGACGGGATGATCCCACGCCGCAGGTACGGGCTGTTGGTCTCGACCGCATAGCCGACGAGCTCCTGCGCCAGCTGGCCGGGCAGATCGAGCTCGACGCGATGGGCGATCCGGTCGATCCGCGGCAGGGCGACATGCAGGCGCCGGGCCGCCCACGAGATCGTCCAGCCCTGCACCAGGAGCGACACCAGCACCACCACGAAGGCGACGTCGAAATAGAGCTGCGCCTGCCGCATGGCGACCAGCAGCGGGATCGAGGCGAGAAATATCCCGACCGCGCCGCGCAGCCCCACCCAGGAGATGAACAGCTTTTCCCGCCAGGAGAAGCGGAACGGCGCCAGGCAGAGGAACACCGCAACCGGGCGGGCGACGAACATCAGCGCCGCCGCGATCACCAGCGCAGGGCCGGCGCTTTCCGTCAGCCGCTGCGGCCATACCAGCAGCCCGAGCAGCACGAACATCACGATCTGGGCGAGCCAGGTCGCCGCATCGAGGAAGGCGATCACCGTGTTGTGGGCGCGGGTCGGATTGTTGCCGACGATGAGACCCGCCAGGTAGGCGGCGAGAAAGCCCGAGCCGTGGAAGATCGCCGCGGTGCCGAAGACGACGAGCGCCGCCGTGGTGACGAACGGCGCATGCAGGCCCTGCGGCAGGCCGAGCCGGTTGAGCACCACCACCATGGCGCGACCGCCGGCGACGCCGACGATGGTGCCGACCACCGCCTGCTGGGCGAGCGTGACCGCGATCTCCTGCCACGGATGGTCGCCCCCGAGCAGGATCTCCACCAGGACGATGGCGAGGAAGACCGCGAACGGATCGTTGGTCGCCAACTCCACCTCCAGCGTGGCGCCGACCCGCGGACGCAAGCGCAGACCTCTCGCATGGACGAGCAGGAAGACCGCGGCCGCGTCGGTTGAGGCGACGACCGCCCCCATCAGCAGCGCCTCGAGCCAGTCGATCCCCAGGGTGTATCGGGCCACCGGCGCGGTGATCGCCGCCGTCATCAGCACCCCCAGGGTGGCCAATAGCCCGGCCGGCGCCAGCACGCTGCGGATGGTCTGCAGCCGCGTGCGCAATCCGCCGTCGAACAGGATCAGCGCCAGCGCCATGGCGCCCACCGTATAGGCGGTGCGCACATCGTCGAAGCGTATCCCGCCGGGGCCAGCCTCGCCCGCCAGCATGCCGACGACGAGGAAAACCAGCAGCAGCGGCGCCCCAAAGCGCAGCGCCAGCAGGCTCGACATGATTCCGGCCAGCACCATGACGGCGCCGAGCAGGATCGTCAGGCTGACGGTGTCGAGCGAGCCCATGCGGCGATTCTCCTCTCCCTCCACCGGAGGACTGTCACACGTGCGCTGCGGCAATTGCAAAACGCGGGCGCGCCCCCCGCGACATCGTGTGCGGGGCTGCGCGCGCCGTTCATTCGCCGAGGGCGCCAAGGCGCAATGCCTGCGAGGTCGAGCAGCTGCGGACGATGGCGAACAGCCGATCCGTCAGGGCCGAGGCCCTCGGCGTACCTCGACGCGGACCACGGCGGCGCCGCAGCAGCTCGCGGATGCGCCCCTCGTCCGGTGCAGCCCGCGCGGGCGGACCCTTCCTGACGGTGCGCTGTTCGATCTGCCGCGATATCCGGACAGCTCGACTGGGTATCCCGGATAAGTAGCTGAAATTGCAGGCTTTAAATTTTATGCGGGAGATATGAACCGGATGGCAACTCGCTGCGACCAACTAGGTGCCGGCCAATGAGGTCGGTCGAAATCGAGGAGCTGAAGCTTCTTCCCCCTAGTGGTCGGCGCGTCCGCCCCCTTCCACCCCCCGCGCCGATCCAAACGACCCGCCCGAATGTCCCCGTTCGGGCGGGTCGCGCTTTTCTGGGATCCCTTCCGAGCCTGAAGTCGCGATCCTATTCGGCGGCCGCCCGCGCCCCCATCGCCGCCTCCTCGACGATCGGGTTCGCCAGCAGCCCGACCCCCTCGATCTCGATCTCGCAATCGTCGCCCGGCTGCATCCATACCGGCGGTCGGCGTGCATGGCCGACCCCCGACGGCGTGCCGGTGACCAGGAGGTCGCCCGGCTCCAAAGTCATCGCCTGGGTGGCGTCGGCGAGCGCCTCGGCCACCGAGAACATCATGTTGGCGGTGTTGTCGGACTGCATGACCTGGCCGTTGAGGCGGCACTCGATCTTCAATCCCTTGGCGCCCGCCGGGAGCTCGTCGGCCGACACCATCCATGGCCCGAACCCGCCGGTCCGGTCGAAATTCTTGCCGATATCCCACTGGCTGGTCCGGCGCTGGAATTTCCGCACCGATCCGTCGTTGAAGCAGGAATAGCCGGCGACGCAGTCCAGGGCGTTCGCGACCGTCAGATGTCTCGCCCGCCGTCCGACGATCGCCACGAGCTCGGCCTCGTAGTCGAGCGTCTCGGAGGCGAGCGGACGCACGATCGCGGCCTGGTGCGGGGTGAGCGATGTGAGGCAGCGCAGGAAGATCGAGGGGAATTCCGGTTTCTGGTGACCGCCCTCCTTGGCGTGCTCGAGGTAGTTGAGACCGAGGCAGATGATTTTTCCCGGCCGCACCACCGGCAGCGCGAATTTGAGCCCGTCGAGCGGCCGCCGCGCCGACGCCGGCGCGCCGCGGGCGAGATCAGCGAGCGGCTTGAGGTCGCCGTCGTTGGCCGCGAGCCACAGGCCGAGATCGGCCGGAACGCGCGGGTCGACCGCCTGCAGGTCGACCACGTTGTCGCCCTCGACAACGCCGAGCCGCAGTCCGGCTTCCGTTTCGAAACCGACGATCTTCATGGGTATTCGCCCTTTCGATAAATCCTGGTCGGTGGGATTGCTGGCCGGCATTGTGATCGGAGGCGGTCCTGCGGGCCAGAGCATTTTTCCGAGATCCGTCCAGCGGACCGCCGCGCCGGGACGCGAAGAAGCACAGACGTCGGCCGGAATGCCCCCCGCCGGACCGGGCTGCAAAATGCCGGTCGCGTGGTCGTGGCGACTGAGGTAAGCTCGCGGGGCGAGAGCATGTTCCGGCGAAGGGGTGACCGGTTCGCCGACAAGAACGTCCGCCAATCACAAGGAGCCGGAAAAAATGCAAATGCCGAACATTCCGATCGACTGGGCCACGGTCAGCTGGGGCTACGTGATCCTGCTCTCGGGATTCGCCTTCCTGGCGGGCCTGGTCGGCAGTCTCCTGGCATTCAGGAGCACTCTGCTCGGCGCCATTCTCACCGCCCTGCTGTTCGGCGTGATCTTCGTGGCGTGGACCTATTATCTCGTCCCGCAGGGCATCATACCGCCGAGCTTCGTTCCTTCCAGCCCTTCCGCCGTCAAGGCGATCTGAACGGCGACCGGCGGCGGCTCGGCATTGACGATCGCCGCCGGCCCGGCCGTTCCGACGAATTCTTCACTTCCTGGTATTTTCCGCGATATTGATGAGCACGAACAGGAACGCGAAGGTGATCGCACCGACGACGAACGCGCCGATCCCTCCGAGGATGGCGGCGATGACCGGAAAGTTTGTCCCGGGCGAGTTCATGGGGCTCATGACGGCCCAGCCGTAGGCCGAAAATGCCCCGGCGGCCGTCCCCAGCACGATGACCACGATCGAGAAGATCTCGGCCACCCGGATGACAAGACGGCGGATGAACGATCTCAGCACGATCGAGACGACGATCAGAACGATGATGACGGCGGCCGCGATGACAGGCGGCCCGCTCCAATCGATCGACCCGTTGAACATGGTGGTCCCTGCCCGCCGAAAAATCGCCTGAAACCTACTACCGCCTCAATGGGATCACAAGATCGAGGCCTGCGGTCGGCATTCGCGTTGCGGTCAACCGATCGCGCCGGCGCGGCGCAGGCGTTCGATCTCGTCCGCCGCATAACCGCAGGCAGCCAGAATTTCGTCGGTGTGCTCGCCGACATCGGGCGGACGGCGGGGCGTCGTCTTGCGCTCGTCGACGATCCAGAACGGGCTGTTGACGGTGAGCATCGGCTGCTCCGCCATCGGGGTGATGACGTCGGCCGCCAGCATCTGCCGGTCCGCCGCCACGTCCGCGGCGCGGTTGACCACCGCGACGGTCAGCCCTTCGATCGCCAGGATGTCCTGCCACGCGGCGCTGTCGCGGGTGGCGAAGGCCGCGTCGAGGATTGCCACCAGGGTCTCGGCATTCTGCCGCTGCGCCTTGAGCGTGGTGAACCGCGGATCGTCGGCGAGATCCCCTCGTCCCATGCGCTCAATGAAGCGCGGCCAAAGCTTCTCCTCCTGCAGCAGGCTCAGCAGGAACCAGCGGCCGTCGCTGCAGCGGTAGTGGTTGCGCAGCGCATTCACCGTTTTTTCCCGGGGCTGCCGGTCGAAGAAGGTGGCGCCGCACAACGCGGCCTGCACGTTGATGGCATTAGCCCAGGCGCCGTTGGCCAGCAGCGAGGAGCCGACCGCCGCGCCGCGGCCGGTGCGCTCGCGCCGGTAGAGCGCGGTGGCGATCGCGGCGAACAGCGCCAGCGCGGTCGGATGATCGCCCATGCCGGGCAGCGAGCGCGCCGGCGGGCTGCCCGCATGCGGCACCACCTGGTCCATCATGCCGGAGCGCGCCCACCAGGCGGTCGAATCGAAACCCGGCTTGTTCGCCTCCTCGCCGATCTCGCCATAGCCGGAGAGCGACGCATAGATCAGGCGCGGATTGATCGGCTCGATCTGCGCATAGGAGATGCCGAGACGCTGGCGCACCGGCGGCGGGAAGTTGGTGATGAATACGTCGGCGTCGCGCGCCAGCCGGTACAGGACTTCCCGGCCATCGGGGTGCTTGAGGTCGAGCGCGATGCTGCGCTTGTTGCGCGCCTCCACCATCCAGCAATAGTTGTGCTGGGAGGCCGGCATGCCCGGATGGGTCGGCATGTGGCGATAGGGGTCGCCGGACCCCGGCGGCTCGACCTTGATGACTTCGGCGCCGAAATCCGACAGCACGACCGCCGCCGCAGGCGCCGCGATGAAGCTCGCAACATCGAGCACCTTCAGGCCGGCAAAGATCCCGTCCTCCACACCCGCCTCCATTCCGTGTTCCGGCGTTCCGGGCCGGCGGCGTCATGTCCGTAATCTGGACATGTTCTAAACACAACAAGATCGCGGTCTTTTCCCGCCCTGCAGCGCTGTACGCCCGGCGACCGCATGCTCTACTAGCAGGGATCCGCGGCGCGCGCCGGCGTTCGTCATGAACCGGAAAGCGGCGCGGACGATTTGCGCGGAGCGCAATCGCGTTCCGCCATTTGGGCGACACAGGAGATCAACCATGCGCACCAGCATGTGGATTGCGGCAATCTTGGGCCTTGCACTGGCCGCCGGCCCCGCCTTTGCGGACGACAAGGCGGATTGTCTCAAGGGGATAGAGAAGCTGAAGGCGATCAAGAAGCCGAGCGCCAAGCAGAAGAAGCAGCTCGCCGAGCTCGAGCATGAGGAGATGGAAGCCGACTGGCCCCATTGCAAGCGGCTCCTGAAGAAGTGATTTGAACGCCGCGCCGCTCGACGTTTCCAGCGGAGCATGACGCTGCGAGCGCCTCGCGCAATATCCCCGTCTATTCGGCCGCCTCGCGAACCGGCTGTTCGATCTCGGCGAGCGAGCGCGACAGTCGCTCGCCTTCCGGGTCGAGCAGGGCGGCGGTGCGGGCGCTGGCGACGGCGTCGACCGCGATGCGCGCCGGGATCGCGCCGTCCAGCGCCGGGCGGATGATGCAGGATTCGATCAGGCGATAATTGGCGGTGCCCTGGCGGTGGGTGTCGCCATAGCCCTTGATCAGCCGGGCGCAGTCAACGATCTCCAGCGCGAGATCGGTCGAGACCGCGGCCCCCTGCCCGATCAGGTCGAGCCAGCTTTCGATCGCAAGCTGCTCCTGCTGGAAGCGATAGCTCCTGGGCCGGAACCTTCGGAGCCCGGCGAGCAGGCGGAACCGCAGATAGCCGCTCACCGACGTGGTGGCGATCTCCATGCCGCAGTGGACGCGTCCGGTCAGGCCGCGGCGCTCCGACCACCCCAGAATTCTCCGGGCCAGCCGCGGCGGCAGGATCGAGCAGAATTCCTCGATGCCGGGTTTCAGAAACTCCACCACGCGGAACGGCTCGCCGGGCCCGATCTTCATGTCGGCCACGATGCGGGAAAAGCGCGCCGGATCGATCTTGGCCTGCGCCACCCGGATGACGTCCTCGAACGACATGCGCACCGCCAGATGACGCGCGGTCTCGCGCAGCAATTTTCCGTCGGCGCCGGCGCGGCGGTCGGCCTCGCCGATCGCGACTAGCCGGTCGACGTAGAGCCGCGCATAGGCAAGATCCTGATAGTTCTGCAGCCGGCGTACACCTTGCACCATCATGTCCGATGCTGCCGCCGGCATGGTGGCGCGGATCTCCTGCTCGAGGCTGGCGAGCGTGGCGCTCTCCCCATGAGGGCGCTTGCCGTCGGGACGCTCGCGCCGCACCGCCGCGCCCTCGCGCACGGCGGCGAGCCCGGCACGGAAGCCGCGCAGATTGCCGTCGACCGCCTTGCCGTCGCGCCGGATCGCCGCCTCGAAGGCGTCCGGCGGGATCGGCAGGCGCCCGGAGCCCGCAATGGCGCCGAGCATCACCGCGTTGATCATGGCGCCGCTCCGCCGGGCAAGCTCCGCCATGTCGAGCAGCAAGGTCTGCTGCGCCAGCTCGCCGATCCCCGCCGTCAGGCGGGCCGAAATCGACCCGGCCGTCGCCCATCTGGATCTTTTCGTCCATCGCGTAGAAGCGGTGGGTCGAGGCGATCATCAGGGTGCGGTCGGGTGTCACGAAGCCGGCGGCGACGGCGCGGCCGGCTTCCACCAGCTCGCTCGCCACCATCAGGTCGATGTCGCCGATGCCGGGCGTCAGCGCCATGACGGGCCGGCGGCCGGAGGCATCTGCCACCGGCATGATCTCGATGTAATAGGTGGTGGCGCCGGTGCGCTGGGCGACGCCCGGGATCGAGGTACTCTGCACCGGAAAATTTTGCGCGTGCGCCGCCGACACGATCCAGTCGGTGAGCACGCCGCCGCCCTCGCCGCCGAGCGCGGCGATCAGCAGCGTGATCGGCCGCGGCGCGCTCATGCCTTGGCCTCCAGCGCGGGACCGCCGAGGAGGCGGATCACGGTGCCGCGCACGCGATGCAGGATGCGGTCCCAGATATTGGGATTGCGGATGATCTCGGCGCGATAGAACGACGGGCACAGCACCGCCGCGTGGGCGACCTCGCCGCACAGGCCGCAGCCGACGCAGCTCTCCACCACGGTCGCCACCGGATCGGTGCGCAGCGGGTCCGGGCTCGGCTTCACGGTGAGCGACGGGCAGCCCGACAGGCGGATGCACGAATGGTCCCCGGTGCAGATCTCGTCGTCGACGCCATAGCGCGTGCGCACCACGCGCTCGCCGCGCTCGAGCTTTTGCGCGTCCTCGGCGCGCACCCGGCGCTGGCGGGCGAGCTGGCATTCGCCGTCGGCGATGATCACCTTGAGGCCGCGTTCCGCCGTGCGCAGCGCCTCCTTCAAGGTCGCCGCCATTTTGGCGACGCCGTAGGTGCGCACCTTGCGCAGCCAGGTCACCCCCATGGCGCGCAGCGTCCTCTCGATGTCCATGCCGGGGGCCGGGCCGTGGCGGCTCGCCGTGCTCGACGGCATGTATTGCTGGCCGGTCGCCGACGTGTAGCCGTTCTGCATCACGATCAGCACGCCGTCGCCCTGGTTGAACAGGTTGCTGGCGACGCCGGTGATCAGCCCGTTATGCCAGAACCCGCCGTCACCCATGATGGCGATCGAGCGGCGGTCGAGATTGGGCCCGACCGCGGCGGCGCTGGCGAGGCTCATGCCGTAGCCGAGGATCGAGTTGCCCATGCTGAACGGCGCAAAAGTCGCGAACGAATGGCAGCCGATATCGGCGCTGATATGGGTCGGCCCGATCTCGCGCTGCACCAGCTTGAGCGCACTGAACACCGGCCGCTCCGGACAGCCGGTGCAAAAAGTCGGCGGGCGCGCCGGCAGGTCTCCGACCGCCCGGGTGGCGGCGGACTTGTGCGCCAGGATTCTTTGCAGGCGCGCCGCCACATCGTCCGCGCCGATCCCCGCCGGCCGCGTCTCGCCGATGAAGCCGGCAAGCCCATTGAGCAGGACCTCGGAGGTGTACTCGCCCGCCTTGGGCAGAAGACCCTTGCCGAGCACGCGCGTGTTGATGTCGGCGCGACGCAACTCGACATTGATCGTCTGCTCGATGTAGTCCGGAAAACCTTCCTCGACGACCAGGACCGCGCGCTTGCCCAGGCAGAAATCCTTCACCTCGTCGGGAACCAGCGGATAGGCGACGTTGAGCACGTAGAGCGGGATGCGGCTGTCGCCGAATACGTCGGCGAGGCCGAGCCGCTCGAGCGCGCGCAGCACGCTGTTGGTGAGTCCGCCGATCACCACCATGCCGACGTCTTGCGTCTCACCCGGAATGATCTCGTTGAGCTGTTGATCCCGGATGAATTTTTGCGCGGCTGGCAGCCGCTCCTCGACCTTCAGACGCTCCTGCGCAAAAGTCACCGGCGGATGGGCGAGCCTGGCGTAGTCGAAGCGCGGCGGCCCGGCGATCCGGTTGAGCGCGGAAAACGCGCCGGAGCGATTGTCCTTGGCGGAAAACTCGCCGGTGACGTGGCAGGCGCGGATGCGCAGCTCCAGCATCACCGGCGCGTGGGTGGCCTCGGAGAGCTCAAAGCCCTTCTCCACCGCGCGCACGATGGTCGGCAGGTCGGGGCGCGGATCGATGAGCCACATCGAGCACTTCATCGCATAGGCGTAGGAGCGCTCCTGGATGACGCTGGCGCCTTCGCCGTAGTCCTCGCCGATGACGATCAGCGCCCCGCCCTTGACCCCCGGGGACGACAGGTTCGACAGCGCGTCCGCCGCCACGTTGGTGCCGACGATCGATTTCCAGGTCACGGCGCCGCGCAGCGGATAGTTGATCGAGGCGCCCAGCATGGCGGCAGCCGAGGCCTCGTTGGTGCAGGTCTCCAGGTGCACCCCGAGGTCGGCCATCATGTCCTCGGCCTCGACCAGCACATCGAGCAGGTGGGAGACCGGCGCCCCCTGGTAGCCGCCGACATAGCTCACGCCCGACTGCAGCAGCGCCTTGGTAACGGCGAGAATCCCCTCGCCGCGAAAGGTGTCGCCGGCGCCGAGCCGCAGCGCCTCGATTTCGCGTTTGAACGAGCGTTCCATGGGGTCAGCCTATCACATTTTCGACGGCAGATAGAGCGCCAGGATGGGAAAGCTGATCAGCAGCACCAGGCGGATCAGGTCGGTGGCGATGAACGGCAGCACGCCGTAGAAGATCGTGGAGAATTTCACGTCGTGCACCACGCTCTTGATGACGAACACGTTCATCCCCACCGGCGGATGGATCAGACCGAGCTCCACCGTCATCACGATGATCACGCCGAACCAGATCGGATCGAAGCCGAGCGCAACGATCACCGGAAAGATGATCGGCACGGTGAGGATGATCATCGCCATGGCGTCCATCAGGCAACCGAGCACCAGGTACATCAGCATGATCAGCGCCAGCACGCCGTAGCGCCCGACCCCGAGGCCGGTGAGGAAGCCGGTGACCTTCTGCGGCGTCTGGGTGATGGTGAGGAAATAGCCGAACAGCAGGGCGCCGATCAGCACGGTGAACACCGCGGCCGCTGTGCGGGTCGCCTGCAGGAGCGAGCTGCGGATGTCCGCACGCTTGAGCCGCCCACGCAGCACGCCGATCAGGAAGGCGCCGCCCGCCCCCATGCCGCCGGCCTCGGTCGGTGTGAACAGCGCGCCGCCGCCGTACTGGCGCCCAAAAATCTCGAATTTCGGCAGCCCGTAGAGGCCGCCGATGACGAAGATCAGCAGCACCACCACCGCCCAGACGTCGCGCAGCGCCTTCAGCCGTTCCGGCCACGTGCTGCGCGGGCCGGACGGCAGGTAGCCGGGCCGGGCGAAGCCGATGAGCGTCACCGTCATGATGTACATGGTGACGGCGATCAGCCCGGGAATGACGCCGGCGATGAACAGTTTTCCGATATCCTGCTCGGTGATCAGCCCGTAGACGGCGAGCACCGTCGAGGGCGGAAACATGGCGCCGAGCGTGCCGCCTGCCGCGATCACGCCGGTGGAAAAGCTCTGCGGGTAGCCGAAGCGCCGCATCTCCGGATAGGCGACGGTGGAGAACGTCGCCGCGGTTGCGACCGACGATCCGGAGATCGCGGCGAAGCCGCCACAGGCCGCGATGGTGGCGATGCCGAGCCCGCCGCGCAGGTGCCCGACAAAAGTGTTGGCGGCGCGAAACAGCTCGCGGCTCATCCCCGAGGTGGAGACGAAGGCGCCCATCAGCAGGAACATCGGAATGACGCCGAAGGTGTAGTCGGTCACCGTGCGCATCGAGGTCTGCCCGACCAGCTTCAGCGCCGGCGCCGAGCCGTTGAGATAAGCAAAGCCGGTGACGCCGACGAGGCCCATCGCCATGCCGACCGGCACGCGCAGCAGCATCAGCGCGAACAGGACGACGAAGCCCGTGATCGCGACCGCATCGGTCTCGCTCATGGCAAGAATCTCATTCGGCGGGCTTCACCAGCTGATCGCGCGTCATGTATTCGGGGTGGAAGACCAGCCGGTAGGTGCGCACGGCGATCAGCAGCACCGCCGACACGTCGCCCAGCCAGGCGACCGCGAAGAACGGCCAGGTGGGCAGGTTGAGGTCGAAGGTCAGCACATGGTCGGCACGCGTGGTCGCCACCTTGTCGTACAACGTATAGGTCTGCACCGAGACGACGAACAGCAGGACCAGCGTGGCGAATACGTCGATGACGCGCTGCGAGCGATGCCCCACCGACGCCCAGACCAGGTCGACCGTGATGTGGGTACCGCGATAGGACGTCGCCGCGATGCCCCAGAAGATCAGGATGCCGAGGAACATGCGGCCGAAATCATAGGAATCAGGGATCGAGTAGCTGAAGAAATAGCGCAGCAGCACCGAGATGAAGATGTCGGCAGCGACCAGCCCGACGAACCCTGCCGCGATCAGTTCGATCGTGTCGATGAAGCCGTCCATGTATTTGCGCATGAGGCTGGGCTCGATGTTAAGGCGCCGTAGGGTGGGCAAATCGCCTGCTCAGGCCGCTCGACTCGGACGAACATCGCCGGCGATTTGCCCACGCGGTGATGCGGATCGGTCCGACGGCGTGGGCAAAATCGCCCGCAGGACCTGTGGTGACTTCATCTGCTGCGAGGTAGGCGATTTTGCCCACCCCACGATGCTCGATGTTAAGGCGCCGTAGGGTGGGCAAATCGCCCGCAAGAGCGCCGCGTCGGAACGATGCGTTGCCGGGCGATTTGCCCACGCGGTCAGACGCGCGGCCCGGACCGCGTGGGCAAAATCGTACGCGAGGTTTCTATGAGCCGCTTCGCCTGCGCGGCGATTTTGCCCACCCTACGGTGCGAACTCGAGTCAATACGCGGCGTTGTTCTTCGTCAGCGCCTCCTTCAGCTCCTTCATGGCGGCATCGGGATCGGCGCCGGCCTTCTTGACCTTGGCGGACCAGCTCGCCTGCAGCGGCTCGGTCGCCTTGCGCCACTGGTCGAGCTCGGCGGCGCTGATCGCATAGACGTCGTGGCCCGCCTCCTTGCGCAGCTTGTCGCGGCCGGCGAACTCGAACTCGGTCCACGGATCGGCGACGCGCCGCGCCCATTCGTTGGTGCAATGGTCGTCGATCACCTTCTTCTGGCCGGCCGACATGGCGGCGTATTTGTCCTTGTTCATCACCCAGACGAACGTCGTGGTGTAGAGCGGCACGTCCATGTGGAACTTGGTCACCTTGTCGAGCCCGAACAGCAGCACCGAGCCCCACGGGAAAGTCACCGCATCGGCGACGCCCTTCTCCAGGACATCGCGCACCTCCGGCGCCGAGGCCTGGATATTGGTGCCGCCGAGCTGCGTCACCATCTCGGCGATGGTGGCGTGGGCCGGGCGGATCTTCATGCCCTTGATGTCGCCCGGGACCGTGATCTTCTTGTTGGCGTGGAAGGCGCCGGGATCGTGCACGAAGGCGAGGCAGAATTTCACGTCCTTCATTTCGGCGGCGGCGTATTTGCGGTACCAGGCATCGAGCGCCGCGGTGCCGCCCTTGGCGTCGCTGATCAGGAACGGCAGCTCGCCGGCGGCGATCATCGGAAACCGGCCGGGCTGGTAGCCCGGATTGATGTAGGTGACGTCGGCGATGCCGTCGCGCGCCATGTCGTAATGGTCGAAGGCTTTTCCCAGCTGCTGCGCCGGAAAAACCTTGAACTTGATGGTGCCGTTCGAGGCTTTTTCGATCGACGAGCCCCAGTCCTCCATGGCCTTCTGCAGCGGATGCGACGGCGGTACCCAGTGCGAGAGCTTGAGCTCGAAGATCTTGTCCTGGGCGAGGGCGCTGTCCGCGCTCCCCAACATGCCCAGCGCCACCGCGGTGGCCAGCCCGATTGCGGGTAATTTCATCGATATCCTCCTTGCCAAATTGGCAAACCGTTTGTCATCACGCGCCGGCTTCGCCGCAGACTCCACCTCTCCCCGCGTGCGGGGAGAGGTCGACCGCCGTAGCGCAGCGAAGGCGGTCGGGTGAGGGGGCCTGTCCGCACTCCGAACCCGCTGCAAGAGCCCCTCACCCCGACCCTCTCCCCGCGAAGAGCGGGGAGAGGGAGAACGAGCTGCATATCAATCACCGGAAAACAGCTTTGTCACCAGCCGCCGCGCCAGCACGCCGGCAACGCGGCGGCGATAGTGGCCGGGGGTGAAGGTGGTCTTCATCGCCATCACCTGGTCGCGGACGAGGTCCTCCAGCCCGTCGAGCACCCCGGCGTCGAGCCCGGCGCCGCACAGTTTGTCCGTGCCCTCGAGGAGCACCGGGCGCGGATTGGTGCCGGTGATGGCGACGCGCAGGTCGGCGAGCGTGTCGCCGTCGCGCCGCAGCGCCACCGCCACGCCCGCCACCGGATACTCGATCGAGCGGCGGATGCGGATCTTGTCGTAGCCCGAGCGCAGGCCTGGCGTCGCAGCGGCCCTCACCGCGCTGACGATCTCCCCCGGGCGGAGCGCCAGAAAATGCTTGCCGTCGCCACCCGGCACGTCGTGCCGCGCATGGCCGATATAGAGGTTTTCGAGCGCCAGCGTGCGCCGCCCGTCGGACCCGGCGAGGTCGACCTCGGCGCCCAGCGTCAGGAAGGCCGGCGCCAGGTCGCCGCTGAAGGTGGCAAAACACACGCCCCGGCTCTTCGGCGCCACCCAGCACGTCTGCCCGGTGGTCTTCAGGCAATGCTCGTTGGCGGAGCGCCACCATTCGCTCTGATTGTAGTAGATGCAGCGCGTGTCGAGGCACAGATTGCCGCCGACCGTCCCCATGTGGCGGTGGGTCGGACCGGCGATCGAGCCTGCCGCCTCTGCCACCACCGGATAGTGCCGCAGGACCTCCGGATAGGCGGCGAGCTCGGCGAGCGTCACCGCGGCGCCGACCTCGATGGTCGCGGCGTCGGCACGGATGTGGCGGAGCTCTGCCACCTTGGTCAGATCGATCAGCACCGCCGGCGCCTCGATGCCGCGCCTGATGTTGACCACCAGATCGGTGCCGCCGCCGAGCAGCCGGCCGCCCGGATGGTGGCGGCGCGCCAAAATCGCCTCGTCGAGGCTCTTAGGGCTGACCAGCTGGAAGTCCGGCAGCGCGTCCATCAGACGGCCCCGTTCCCACTGGCATTCGGGAGCGCGCGGCGGCGTTTCTCGATCGCCGAAAACACCCGGTCGGGGGTCACCGGCAGGTCGTCGAATCTCACCCCGGTGGCGTCGGCGATGGCATTGACGAGCGCCGGCAGGAAGGCGGCGAGCGAGCCCTCGCCTGCCTCCTTGGCGCCGAACGGCCCGTGCGGGTCGTTGCTCTCCACGATGCCGACCTCGATCGGCGGCGAATCCAGGATGGTCGGCACCCGGTAATCCAGCATGTTGCCGGTGACCATCAGGCCCTCATGGTAGCCGGCCTCCTCGCTCATCGCCTGGCCCATCCCCATCCACACCGAGCCCTGCACCTGGCCTTCGACGGTCAGCCGGTTGAGCGCCTTGCCGCAGTCGTGCGCCACCCACACCTTGTCGACCGTGACCACGCCGGTCTCCTCGTCGACGCTGACCTCCACCACCTGGGCCGAATAGCTGTAGCCCATGGTGCCGCCGATCGCGGCACCGCGATACTTTTTGCCGCCGTGGGATTCGGGGATGGTCGAATAGTTCCCGGTCACCGTGATGGTGCCGGAATCCCGCAAGGCCTCCTCCACCACCTGGTTGAAGCTGAGCCCCTGATCCTGGGCGCCGGCGCGAAAGAGCTCGCCCAGGCAGTCGACATCCTCGGGCCGGCACCCGAGTTTTCGCGCGGCGGCCGCCACCAGCACGCCCTTGAGGTTCCGCGCCGCGTCGATCGCCGCATTGCCGACCATGAAGGTCACCCGCGACGAGTACGAGCCGTTATCCTTCGGCACCACCTCGCTGTCGCCGCTGACCAGGCGCACGCGGTCGAGCGCCAGCCCGAGCACTTCCGCCACGCTCTGCACCAGAATGGTCGAGGAGCCCTGGCCGATCTCCGCCGCCCCGGTGAGCACCACGATCGAGCCGTCGAAGTCGAGCTTCAGCTTCACGGTGGCGTGCGGCTCGCCGGTCCAGTTCACCGGCTTGGAGGCGCCGCTGATGTAGTGCGAGCATGCCATGCCGAGACCCTTTCCCGGCGGCAGCCTGCCTTTTCGCGACTTCCAGCGGCTCTCCCGCTCGACCCAGTCGACGCACTCCGGCAGACCGTAGCTGTTCACCATCAGGTCGTTGTCGGTGCGCGTCGGTGCCGTCAGATAGTTTTGCCGCCGGACCGCGAACGGATCGAGCCCGAGCTCGTGCGCCATCCGGTCGAGCAGGCTTTCGAAGGCGAAGCGGATGTCCACCGTGCCGTGACCGCGAAACGCCCCGCATGGCGGCGTGTTGGTGAGCACGCGCTTGCCGAGATATTTGACGTTGTGCAGATCGTAGATCGCGTAGAGCATCGAGCCCGCATAGAGGATCGTCACCACCCCGTAGCCGCTGTGGGCGCCGCCGCGCTGAATACATTCGCACTCGACCGCCGTGATGCGGCCGTCGCGCGCAAGCCCCATCTTCAGCCGGATGTCGGTCTCCGGCCGGCCGCGATGGGTGATGAAGGTTTCTTCGCGGGTGAGCACAATTCGCACCTTGCCGCCGACCTTTCGCGCCAGCAGGGCGGCGATCAGCTCGACATTGAGCGTCTCGGTGCGGCAGCCGAAGCCGCCGCCGACATGCGGCTTGATCACCCGGATCCGCGACATGTCCATGTCGAGGATCTGCGCCAGCATCAGGTGCACGTAGTACGGAACCTGGGTCGAGGCATGCACCGTCATGCGCTGGCGCAGCGGGTCGTAGTCGGCGACCGCGGCGTGCATCTCCATCTGGTTCTGGCACACTTCCGCGCAATTGTAGGTCGCCTCGGACACCAGGTCGGCCGCGGCGAAGCCGGCCTCCACGCTGCCGAGCTCGAACAGCACGTCGCGCTCGACGTTGCCGGGCTTTTGCGGATGGATCGCCACGGCGTCGGGCGCCAGCGCGTCCTCCGCCGTGTAGTAGGCCGGCAGCTTCCTCACCTTCAGCCGGATCAGCCGCACCGCCCGGAGCGCCGCCGCGTCGTCGACGGCGGCGACCGCGGCCACCGGCTCGCCGCGATAGCGCACGCGGTCGCGCGCCAGCGGATGCTCGCTCCGCGCGATCGGCAGCACCCCGAAGGTGCGGTCGCAATCGGCGCCGGTGACGATCGCCTTGACGCCCGGCACCTTCAGGGCGTCGGAGACGTCGACCTCAAGGATCTCGCCGTGCCCATAGGGACTGCGGAAAATCCGCCCGGCCAGCATGTCCGGCGTCACGAGATCGGCGGTGAACTGGGCCCGACCGGCGACCTTCTCGGGGCCGTCGATCATGGGGACGTAAGTACCGATGCTGCTCGCCGGCACGATGTCGTTCACGGCGCGGTCGTTCATGGCGCGGCTCCCGCCGCGTGCAGCCGGGCGGCGTGTTGCACCGCCTCGATGATCTTCACGTAGCCGGTGCAGCGGCAGATGTTGCTGCCCAGCGCCTCGCGGATCTCGCGCTCGCTCGGCTGGCCGTTGCGCCGCAGCAGGCCGGCCGACGCCATGATGAAGCCCGGCGTGCAGTAGCCGCATTGGGCGCCGAGCTTTTCGTGAAAGCCGCGTTGCACCGCGGAAAGCCGGCCGTCGACGGCAAGCGATTCCACCGTGTCGACCCGCCGGCCGGCGGCGGTCGCCGCGAGGGTGAGGCAGGAGAGCGCCGGACGGTCGTCGATCAGCACCGTGCACGCCCCGCATTCGCCGCCGTCGCACCCGGTCTTGGTCCCGGTGAGGCCGAGCGTCTCGCGCAGATAGTCGAGCAGCAGCACGTTGTCGGCGACCGCTCCGGCATGCGGCCGGCCGTTGAGGACGAGCTCGAGCAGTCGCGCCATCCGGTTTCCTCCACGGCCATTTGCAGCAGCGCCGGCATCAGGCGGTTCGTCCACCGTTGTAATTGTTCTATCGTATACCTATTCTGACCGATCTCCAATGCTCCCGCTGTGGAATCGCAGGCGCCTTCCCGCCCTGTGCGCGCTGCTTTCGCGCTTCGTTCACGGAGAACGAATCGAGGCAGCGGAGAGGCGAAAATGCATTTGTTGCCGGCGGGTTAATCGCCCCCCGTGCGGCCGCCGGCCCGGCTCGCGGTGCCTAGTTCACATCCGATGCCCGGCACCTTCCGGTTTCCGACGGAACGGGACATGCTCGGCGTGGCGTTCCGCCGCCGCCGGCACGTGATCGACGCCAGTCGGATCGGAAGGAGAACCTCGGATGGCCGAAGTGGTGGGAAGGAGCGCGTTCGTCTTCGCCGGCGGAGGAAGCCTGGGCGCCATCCAGGTCGGCATGTTGCGCGCCCTCATGGAGGCCGGGCTGCGGCCGGATTTCGTCGTCGGCTCGTCGGTCGGCGCGATCAATGCGAGCTATTTTGCCGGCGCCCCGAGCCGCGAAGGCGTGGCGCGGCTGGAAACGATCTGGTCCGGCCTGCGGCGTGCCGACATCTTTCCGTTCACACTGGCGAGCGCCTTCGGCCTGCTCAGGCATCCGGACAATATCGTCGACCCGGGCCGTCTGCGCGCCTTGATCGAGGCGAACCTGCCCTATCGGCGCATCGAGGATGCGGTGATTCCCCTGCACGTCATGGCGACCGACCAGCAGGGTCTGGGAATCCGTCTGTCGAGCGGCCCGGCGGTCGAGGCGATTCTCGCCAGCACGGCCATCCCGGGAGTGTTTCCGCCGGTGCGTATCGACGGGCAGGCGCTGATGGACGGCGCCATCGCGGCCAACACGCCGATCCGCCTCGCGGCCGAGCTCGGGGCGACGCGGATCATCGTGCTTCCGACCGGTTACGCCTGCGCCCTGAAGGAGCCGCCGAGGGGCGCGGTCGGCAAGGCCATGCATGCGATCACGCTGTTGATCGCCTGGCAGCTCATGCACGAGCTGGAGCGGGTTTCCGAGGACATCCAGGTGCATCTTGCGCCGACCCTCTGCCCGCTCGCGGTCTCCCCTTATGATTTCTCGGCGTCGCGGCAGCTCATCGAACGCGCCGCCAACGCAACGAGGACATGGATCGCGGAGGGCGGGCTGACGCGACGGGCGCGGCCCCAGGAGCTCGCAGCGCATCGCCATTGACCGCAGCGTCGGCCGCATTCCTTCGGGCGCGCGACCGGCAGCCGTCCCGTGTTTTCCCGCTTCGTTCACGGAGAACGAATTCGAGTGCGCGCCGACGGCGCCCGCGAATTCGTTGTCGGCGGGTTAAGTCAGCCCCCGCCACGACATCGAACGAGCCTGCGAATACCCGGGCATCAGACGCGACCGACAAGAATGCGCCGAGAGCATGTTCCAGCGAGGCGGGACGCGGTCAGCAGAGGCAGCGCAAGTACCAACCTACCGCGATCATGGCTAAAGGCCATGCGGCGTCTGGGGAACCCCGCTGCCTGGACGACATTTCAGGTCACATTTGATCGTCGCGCGGCGAAACCATCCGACCATAAAGCAGTCGAACCTCCGCCCCGATTCCGCCATTGCCGACGAACAAAATCTTAACCATGGGAAATCGGGCGGCGACTGTCCGTGCTCCCCAGGGGCATCCAGCAATTTTCGGAGAGTGTGACGGATCGCGTTGGCGGAGCGGACCGGGACGGGATCGTTGCCGGCGAGAGGGGAGCTCGACGATGCACTCATGGTACGGCATGAAGCTGTTGGAAGCCGCTGGTCGTTTCCGCGTCGTTCACCGGTATGAATTGACCGCCGTCGGGGCGATGTTCATCTGCCTCGCCGTGCTGCTCAATATCGGTCCGTTCACCAGAACCCAACGCGATGCGGCGCGAGCGACCACCGAGCAGTCGGTCGGATCGTCCTCGATCGCCTGGGCGCCGATTGGCGCCGGCACGCGCGCGGATAGCGCCCGCGCCGACATGGACGCCATGAACATCTCCGAGACGATCCGGCCGACGATGGAGCTGGCGTCGATTCCCGATGGAATGTTTGCGCGCCTGATATATCAGCCCGGCAAGCCCAAGGACCACGACGGCGCAATACAGCCGGAGCCGGTGCGGCATGACCATGGGACTGATCCGGCCGCGCAGCCGCTGGCCTCGATCGCGGGCATCTGGGCACCCGACACCGGTGCCTGCTCGGCCCGCGATTTCCGCGATGGCATGTTGCCGACGATCATCAACACCGACGGTGCCTGGGCGGGAGAGACGTTCTGCATCTTCAAGAACCGGCGGCAGACGGAGACCGGCTGGCGGGTCGTCGCCACCTGCACGAATCCGCGCGAGCACTGGTCGACCGAAGTCCGCCTCACCGTCCGGGACAATCGCCTGACCTGGACGAGCAGGCGCGGGACCCAGGCCTATACGCGATGCCAGCCCGACTTTCTGATGGCGGCGGCCCGATAGTCCCGGGCGATCGGCGGACGACCTGACCGTACCGCCCCGAGGGCGGGCGGCCGTGGCGTCCGGGGCCCGTCTGCGGGCTCTCCGTCGGGTCCGGCCGGTATCGTGGCATTCCCGCAATTGCGCGGCTGTCCGTCGGTGTCGCCGGTCGCCCGACCGGCAGGCGCGGATGCCTCGCAATCACAGCGTGACGCGGTCCCCGATTCCGTGCGAGGAGATCGCACCATGGCTGGAGCTCGCACCCGCAGAGCCGACACGGCCCGCGGACCGCGGGCGGCGCGGCGCCTCACCGAGGTCGATCTCGGCATGCTGCCGGATCTCATCGGTTTCATGCTCCGTCGCGCGCAGATCTCGGTGTTCCAGGAAATCTTCCGGCTGTTCTCCGAGGTCGACATCCGGCCGGCGCAATTCTCCGTGCTCACGGTGATCGAGCGCAATCCCGGGCTGACCCAGAGCCGGGTCAGCGCGGCGCTCGGCATCAAGCGCACCAATTTCGTCGCCGTGCTGGATTCGCTGGAGCAGCGCGGCCTCGCCGAGCGTCGGCCTGCCGAAGGCGACCGGCGCTCCCACGCGCTGCATCTCACCAGCGACGGCAGGGCCGTGATGCGCCGGCTCCGGCAGCTCGTCGACATCCAGGAGCGCCGGCTGGTGTCGCGCATCGGCGAAAGCGGGCGCGCCGAGCTGATCGAGCTGCTGCATCGGCTGATCGACAGCCGGCGCAGCAGGTCGCCCAAAGCGGTACGCCGGCCTCGCCGGACCGCCGCAAAGCCCGCCGGCCACGGCGACACCGAGGCAAGCCGCGCCTCGACCTCGAGGAGATCTGAGACCTGAAGCCCGAGAGCCGGTTTGGAAAAATCGCACCACACCGCCGCTTCGTCTTCTGAGCGCAAGCCGCTGGGCGACCGCAGGGCACCGTGCGCACGCCCGCGGGCGGCGGTTACGCCGTGGCGAACCGCGCCTTGACCTCCGGTGGGATCGGCTGGGACTTCATCCTGTTCGGATCAGCGGGATCGCGCACCACCCACACGCGGGTCTCGAATCCCTCGACCGCGAGCTCGCCGGATCTGGTCAGCCGATGGACGACGTCGAAGCTCGAGGTGCGGAACTCGCCAATGGTCGATTCAACCACCACGTCGTCGCCGTAGCGCGACGGGATGAGGAAGCGCGCCCGGGCATCGACCAGCGGGAAGCCGGCGAAATCGAAGGCCTGGTTGAGCCTGAACTTGTTCAAGCCCAGCACCGCCTCGAACAGATAGGCGGTGGAATTGTCGAAGATCGCAAAATAGCGGGGAAAGAACACGATCCCCATCGGGTCGCAGTCGCCCCATTCGATCCGGACGTTGCGCCGGTTGCTCCGCATCGCCACCGTTGGCCTCGTTAGCTCGCGCCACTCAGCGCGGCGCCATGCGCAACGCGCCGTCGAGCCGGATCACCTCGCCGTTGAGATAGCCGTTCTCCACGCAGTGCCGCACCAGGCTGGCGAACTCCGACGGCGCGCCGAGGCGCTTGGGGAACGGCACCGATGCCGCGAGGCTCGCCTGCACGTCGTCGGGCAGGCTTTTCAAGAGCGGCGTCAGGATGATGCCGGGCGCGATGGTGTTGACGCGGATGCCGAACTGCGCGAGGTCGCGGGCCGCCGGCAGGGTAAGCCCGACCACGCCTCCCTTGGAGGCCGAATACGCGACCTGCCCGATCTGCCCCTCGTAGGCGGCGACCGAGGCGGTCGACACGATGACGCCGCGCTCGCCGTGCTCGAGCGGCTCGAGCACGGCCATATCGGCGGCGGCGAGCCGCATCATGTTGAAGGTGCCGACCAGGTTGACCCGGATGACGCGCTCGAAATCGCCGAGCGGCATCGGGCCGTCGCGGCCGAGGATGCGCCGCGGCGGACCGATGCCGGCGCAGTTCACCAGGATGCGCGCGCCGCCGTGCTTGGCGCGCGCCGCAGCGACTGCGGCGGCGGCGTCCTCGGCGGCGGCGACGTCGCATTTGAGCGCGATGCCGCCGATCTTGTCGGCGACCGCGCGCGCGCCGTCGAGATTGACGTCGAGCACCGCCACCTTGGCGCCGGCGCGGGCAAGCTCGGCCGCGGTCTCGGCGCCGAGGCCCGATCCGCCGCCGGTGACGATCGCCGCGTGTCCGTTGATATCCATCTGTCAGCTCTTTCCGCTATGCGACGCCGCGGCGTCGGGGTTCTCGATCAGCAATGCGATGCCCTGCCCGCCGCCGATGCAGGCCGAGGCGATGCCGTAGCGCAACCCCGCGCGCTTGAGCTCGCGCCCCAATGTCACCGAGAGGCGGATGCCGGTCGCGCCGAGCGGGTGGCCGATGGCGATCGCCCCGCCATTGACGTTGAGCTTGTCCTCGTCGAGGCCGAGCTCGCGGGCGCACGCCATCACCTGGGCGCCGAACGCCTCATTGATCTCGAAGCGGTCGATGGCGGCAAGCGTCAGGCCCGCTCTGTCGAGCACGGCGCGGATGGCAGGCACCGGACCGATGCCCATGATCTCCGGCGGCACCCCGACCGAGGCGCCGGCCACGATTCGACCGAGCGGCTCTTTTCGGCACTTGCGGCCATAGTCCGCGTTTCCCACCAGCGCGGCGGCCGCGCCGTCGACGACGCCCGACGAGTTGCCGCCGGTCTGCACGCCGCCGAACGCCGGCCGGATCTTCGCCAGCGCCTCGACCGGCGAGGGCCGCACGTGGGTGTCGGCGACAAGCTCCTTCGCCTCGCCCTTGAGACGCAGGCCGCGCGGATGCAGGCCCTCGATCTCGAACGTCTCGTTGGCGACCGGCGCGATCTCGCCGGAAAGGAAACCGCTCTGCTGGGCAGCGACGGCGCGGGCAAAGCTGCGCGCCGCATAGGCGTCGACCTCGGGACGCGTGATCTGATATTGCCGCGCCAGATTCTCCGCGGTGCCGCCCATGGTGACGTCGGCGGCCGGATCGATGAGCGCCTCCCAAAGGAAATCCTTGAACTCGACCTGGCCCATGCGAAAACCGCCGCGATGCGTATAGGCGGCGACCGGGTTGCGGCTCATCGATTCGGCGCCGACGCACAGCGCCACCTTGGCGCGGCCGAGCGCGACCGCGTCGGCCGCCTGCATCAGCACCTCGATGCCGGTGCCGCACACCCGCTGCACCATGTGGGCCGGCACCTCGACCGGCACGCCCGAATAGAGCCCGATATGGCGCGGCAGCATGTAGGCGTCAAAACTCGCCTGCGCCATGCAGCCTGCGATCACCGTGCCGATGTCGGCGGGATCGACGCCCGAGCGGGCGAACACCGCCCGCGCCGCCTTGATGCCGAGATCGATCGGCGAGACGCCCGACAGCGCGCCATTGAAGTCGGCGAACGGCGTGCGCACGCCGTCGACCAGCCAGACGTCGTCCCAGGTGGCAGTCAACCCCGCCGCAGCCATGGCGTTCCCCGTCGTTCGGTTTGTTATGCCGTATGACGTTTTCCGGTTAGCGGTCAAGCGGTGCCTGACATTCTCACAGCACCTCATAGACATCGAGCCGCACGGCGGATTGCTCCCGCCGGCCGCGAGCGAGCGCCAGGATGCGGTTGAGCCAATCCGTCGCCGGATCGGCGGTCTCGAACCGCATGACGGTGCGGAAATAGTAGAGCGCCGGATCGACCGCCTCGCCGCGCGCCAGCCGCGCGATCACCTCGGGCGGCCCGTGACGCAGGCCCTCGCTGTCGACCAGGATGCGGCCGCCGGCCGCCGTCTCGATGGTGTAGCGCGCCTGGATGTCGGCGGCCCCGTCGGGGCGGATGATCTGCCAGTCCGCCCCGCCCGGCAGGATGCGGCCGGCGAGCCGCGGACCCTCGACGCGGCCGCCGAGGATGTTGATCACCCGCCGCTCGCCGTAGGGCGTGCGCCCGAGCTGAACGATGTCGGCGAGCTCGGCATGGACGCGGAAGATCGGCTCCGCGGACGTCAGCTGGATCGGCATGCGCGTTTGACCTCCGTTGGTTTTCGCTGGACAACGCTGCCCGACCGTCCGACCCGGCGCAACATCGCGACCACCAGGCTCGCTTCGGTTGAGAGATGCAAACCACATCGGGGAGAGTGCGGTGCATCAATCGGCACAACCGATACCTGCCGGGTCGATCTTGGAACATTTGTCATGACGGATCGCTTGAACCATCGGGGGACCGATTGGATAGGGTCAGACAAGTGCGGCTCTTCCGCTTCGTCCTCCGCGATGGTGCCGAGGTTCGCGACACCGCCAGCCTCAGCCTGTCCGATGAAGGAGCGGCGCGAATGGTCTCCGAACGTCTGGCGCTTGCGGTGGCGCGCCGCCGGCCGCATCGTTCTCAAGCACCCGGCGGCTGATTTCAGGTCCACGCGGAGCTAGGTTTCGCCCGCGCCTGGGTTCGGACCAATCACCGCGTCGGAATTGAGACAGCATTTCTTGAACTTCTTGCCGCTGCCACACGGGCAGGGATCATTGCGCCCGACATGGCGGAACGGGTTGATCGCCGGCTCGCGCGGATATGGCAGCCAGTCCGACACGGAGGTCTCGAGATCCAGGCTGGATTCGGACTGCGGGTTGAAGCTATCCCACCACGACAGTTCCTCGATGGTGTCGCCGAACAGGGTGAACTCGTCAGCGGGGCCCGAGACGGGCCCATTCTGCCTTGCCTCATCAAGGTCGCTCTCGAAGTCCTCGAACGAAAGCGAGCCAGGGTCCACGTAGCCTTGCGCGAACGCCTGCCGGACCACGGGTTTCAGCTCCTCGAGCCCGAGCAGCGCGATCGCGCTCTGCCAGCCATCCCACACGAAGTTCCCGCGTTCGGGATCGAGCCCGGGATAGCATCCGCGAAAGAATTGCGCCGCCTCGGCGCGCGGCATGTCCCCTCGCAGCGTCACCATGGCGATGGCTTCGCACATCCGCGACCGGACGTACTCATCCGCCTCATGGTCCAGGATGATGTCGTAGAGCGGCTGCGGGTCGCCGTCGAAAACCGCCGCCATGACCCGGTGGGTAGTCTCGGTGACGGCGCCACCAAATATCGGATCGAGACCATCGGACGGAAGGCGCAGCAGCCGGGCAAGCGACCGATAGGCGGATTTCTCCCGCCATTCTCCCAGCAGATGGAAGATGAAGAAAATCGCATCCGGGGCCGCACCCTCGCTGCCGGACGACAGGTACCCCTCGATGGCCCGGATGAATACCGGCACGACCAATGCGCGGTCCTCGCGTGCGGCGCGGATCGCATCGACCGGCAGCCTGTTGGAGACGTTCAGCTCAGCGACGATCTCTGCGGCGTCCATGACCCCGTCCTCGAATCGACCATGCCCCAGGGTCGAGGAGGATTTTGGCTGTTGCAAGGGCCGCGCCGGGTGAAGGCGAGCTTATTGCCAGGCTTTTTCGTTCTTCTGCTCGTAGTCGTGGAACGCCTTGGCGAGACCGCCCAGCACTTCCGCCGCGGGATCGCTCCATCCGGCTCCCTCTGCGTTCTTGCCAGGTCTCTTGCGCTGCGCCGACGGTCACCCGCTTCCGACCGGGCGACCCGCCGGGAGGCCGAAGCCCGGTTGTGCCTCGCTGCCCTTTGGGTATCTACTTGAGGTCCGGCACGCCCGCCGGAAACGGCTTTCCAGGTCTGGCGGGCGGGCGAGCGAGGGTTGAGCGTGATGAACCTGCAACAGCGCCCGGCGCGCACGCCGATTGCGGCTGACGTCTTCCTGCGCTCGCTTGCCGAGCACGGCGTCGACTTCTTCTTCGCCAATCCGGGGACCGATTTCCCGCCCATCGTCGAGGCGTTCTCCCGCGGCCGGGCGAGCAACGCCAGACTGCCGCGGCCGGTCCTGGTGCCGCACGAGAACCTCGCGGTCGCCATGGCGCACGGCGCCTATCTGATGAGCGGGCGGCCGCAGGCCGTCATGGTGCATGTCAATGTCGGCACCGCCAACACCATCAACAACCTGATCAACCTGGCGCGCGACCGCGTGCCCCTGCTGCTGGCGGCGGGACGCACGCCGGTGACCGAGACCGGCAGCTTCGGCTCGCGCAGCCGGCCGATCCACTGGGCGCAGGAAATGTTCGACCAGGCCGGCATGCTGCGCGAGATCGTCAAGTGGGACTACGAGCTGCGCCAGCCGGGCCAGATCGGCGACGTGGTGGCGCGCGCCTTCGAGGTGGCGATGACCTCGCCGCGCGGTCCGGTCTACCTGGTGCTGCCGCGCGAGCCGCTGAGCGCTTCCCCTGGCGACGCGGCGCCGACAGCACCGCGCGCGCGGGCCTCGACGCCCTATCCGGACCCGACCGCGGTCGCCCGGCTGGCGGATCTCATCGCGGCGGCGGAACGCCCGCTGATCATTGCGGCGAACATCGAGAGCGACGCCGTGGCACCGCTCGCCCGCCTCGTCGATCACGCGGCGATCCCGGTGGTCGCCCACAACCCGCGCACGCTCTGCCTGCCGTCGAGCCATCCGATGCATTTCGGCTACGAGCCGGCGCCGCTGCTCGCCCACGCCGATCTGGTGATCGTCGTGGAATCCGACGTGCCGTGGATTCCCAGCCTGCAGCAGCCGCCCGACGGCTGCCGGGTCGCGCATATCGGCGAGGACCCGGCGTTCGCGCGCTATCCGATGCGCAGCTTCCCGACCGATCTGGCGATCAAGGCCGGCGCCGCCGCCACACTCACGGCGCTTGCCACCGAGGTGCCGAACCGGCTGTCGCGCCACGAGGCGCGGGTGACCACGCGTCGCCAGCGCCTGGCCGCCGAAGCGGCGAGCCGGCGGGCGACGATCGCCGGCCAGATCAAAAATCCCGGCGAGCGGATTTCTCCGCAATATCTCAGCCACGTGATCGGCGAGGTGCTGCCCGACGCCACCATCTTCAACGAATATCCGCTGATCCTCGATCACTGCCCGCGGGAAAAGCCCGGCAGCTTCTTCGGGCTGAGCCCGGCAGGCGGGCTCGGCTGGGGTTTTGGCGCCGCACTCGGGGCAAAACTCGCGGCGCCCGAGCGGCTGATGGTCGCCACTATCGGCGACGGCGCCTATCTGTTCGCCAATCCGACGGTCGCCCACTGGGTGGCCGACGCCCACGACCTGCCGGTCCTGGTCATCGTGTTCAACAACAGCCGCTACGGGGCGGTGCGCCGGGCGACGCTGTCGATGTTCCGCGACGGCGCCGCCGGCGAGGATGACGGACGTTTTCTCGCCGATCTCGATCCGAGCCCGCCGTTCGAGGCCATGGTCAATGCCCAAGGCGGTTACGGGGTCCGCGTCGAGCGCCCGGAGGATCTGTTTGACGCATTGCGGCGCGCCCGCGACGTCGTCACGAAAGACCACCGCCAGGCGCTGGTGAACGTGGTGTGTCCGTATTGATTGTAGGATGGGTTGAGCGAAGCGAAACCCATCGCGGCTTCAGTTTGTTTGGCGAGACACGATGGGTTTCGCGTTCCGCTCAACCCATCCTACGGACCTGATTCCCGGCACCGGCGATGCCAAAATCACCAAAGCCTGGACGAGAAACCCGATCGCCGCCACCACCAGGCAGGTCTCGGCGCCGAACAGGCCGCCGATGACGGCGCCGAGGGCGGCGCCGACCGGGCGGGCGCCGGTCGCCACGATGTTGATCGCCGAGACGCGGCCGAGCAGGTCGGGCGGGGTGACGGTCTGGCGCAGCGTGGTGGTGCTGATCACCCAGAGGATCGGGCCGGCGCCGATCAGGAAGAAGCTCAACGCCGCCAAGCCGGCCGACGGCGTCCAGATGGTCAGCACCATCACGGCCGCGGCGATCAGCCCGGCGACCGGGCCGATGGCGATCACGGTGCCGAACGGCAGCAGGCGGGTGACCGTCGAGGCGGCGAGCGCGCCGGCCACCATGCCGAGGCCGTAGGTGGCGAGCGTCAGCCCGACGCCGGTGGCGGAGAGCCCGAGCCGGTGGACCGCATAGGGCACGTACACCGCCTGCAGCATGAAGAACGCGGTGTTGAAGACCAGCTGGGTGACGAAGACCGGGCGCAGCAGCGGATGGCCGAACACGAAACTCACGCTTTCCCGCAGTTCGTGCAGCGGGTGCCGGGGCGCGCGCGCCGGCCGGACCGGCTCGGCGAGGCCGGCGAGCAGCACCACCGCGGCGGCGGAGAGCGCGGCGGCGACCGCGAAGGCCGGAGAAGCGCCGGTCCAGCCGACCAGAGCGCCGGCGAGCGCCGGGCCCGCCGCGAACGCCACCGTGCGGGCGAGCTCGATGCGGCCGTTGGCGGCGATCAGCGCCTCGCGCGGTACCAGCGCCGGTACCAGCGCCGGGCCGGCCACGCTGTAGGCGACGGTGCCGCAGGCGCCGGCGAAGCCCAGCGCCGCAAGCAGCGGCAGGGTGAGCGCACCGAGCCCGGCGAGCACCAGAATCACGACCAGCGACATCGCGCGCAGGGCCTCGGCGGACGCCATCAGGCGGCGGCGCGACATCCGGTCGGCGAGGAGGCCGGCGGGGATCGCGAAGAGGAGGAACGGCAGGGTCTGGGCGGTCTGCAGCGCCCCGGTCGCCCCGGCACCGGCGCCGAGCGCCAGCACGGCGACGAGGGGCGCCGCGGCAAGACCGATCTGCTCGGCCGATTGCGCCGCCAGATTGGACCAGGCCAGCCGGTTGAACGAGGACGGCAACAACGGGGTGGAGTGTCTTCGGCATGGCGCTGAACCTCTCTGGTGCGACAGGTTCAGACCTAGGCGCCTCAGGGCGCGGCCGCACTCCGCTGCTTGCGGCCGAATTCCCCGTTGCGGAGGCTCGCGGCGAGCACGCGCGCGACGTGCAACGGCTCGCGGCCGGTGCCGTCGCGGATCTGGTGGCGGCACGACGTGCCGTCGGCAACGATGAGGGTCGCCACATCGGCGGCACGCACGGCGGGCAGCAGGCTGAGCTCGCCCATGGCCAGCGAGACATCGATGGTGTCGGCCCCGTAGCCGAACGCGCCGGCCATGCCGCAGCAGCTCGACTCCACCGTCTCGACCGCAAGCCCGGGGACGAGCCGAAGCACCGTCTCGACCGCCGCCAACGCGTCGAAGGCCTTCTGGTGGCAGTGGCCGTGCAGCAGCGCGCGATTCGCCACGGGCGCCAGCGCCAGCGCCAGCCGTCCGGCCGCAGCCTCGCGCGCCAAAAACTCCTCGAACGTCAAGGCGTGCGCGGCAAGGCGTTTTGCGCCGTCGCCCGGCAGCAATGCCGGGATCTCGTCGCGGAAGCCGAACAGGCAGCTCGGCTCCAGGCCGACGACTGGAACGCCGCGGGCGACGAACGATGCGGTCGCGGCGATCACTCGCTCGGCCTCGCGTCGCGCCTCGTCGGTCAGGCCGACCGCCAAAAAAGTCCGGCCGCAGCACAGTGGGCGCGACGAGCCGTCGGCCGGCGTCGCAACGTGGACCCGGTAGCCGCCGGCGACGAGCACATCGATCGCAGCTACGAGGGTCTCCGGCTCGAAATAGCGGTGAAACGTGTCGGCGAACAAACAAACCTCGGCGCCGTCCGGCGCCCCGAGCGGCGCCGCGGGATCGCGATAGATGTCGCCACGCCAGCGCGGCAGCTTTCGGCGAGCGCTGAAGCCGGCAAGCGCCTCCGACAGACGCGCAGCTCCGGGCAGGCGGTCGCGCAGGTTGAGCACCCACGGCATTCTGGCGGCGAACTGCGCGTAGCGCGGCAGGAACCCGACCAGACGGTCGCGCAGCGTGAGCCCGTATTTGTCCGCCCGCGCCGCCGCGACCTCGATCTTCATGCGCGCCATGTCGACGCCGGTCGGGCATTCGCGGCGGCACGCCTTGCAGGAGACGCAGAGCTGCAAGGTCTCGGCCATCTCGTCGGAGGTGAAGGCGTCGGGACCGAGCTGGCCGGTGATGGCGAGGCGCAGCGTGTTGGCGCGCCCGCGGGTGACGTCGCGCTCGTCGCGGGTGACCCGGTAGCTCGGGCACATCACGCTGCCGGTCGATTTTCGGCAGGCGCCGTTGTTGTTGCACATCTCGACGGCGCCCTGGAACCCGCCGCCCGCGCCCGTATAGGCCGACCAGTCGAGCACGGTCCGGCGCTCCTCGCCGCGATAGTCCGGGCCGTAGCGAAAATTCTGCGGTCATCGAACTTCGGCGCCCGCACGATCTTTCCGGGATTGAACAGGCCGTGCGGATCGAAGCGGTCCTTGACCTGCTCGAAGGCGCGGACCAGACGGCCGCCGAACATCTCGCCGTGGAACTCCGAGCGCACGATGCCGTCGCCATGCTCGCCGGAATGCGAGCCCTTGTAGGCGCGCACCATGGCGAACGCCTCCTCGGCGATGGCGCGCATCGCCGCCACGTCCTTCTCGAGACGCAGGTTGAGCACCGGCCGCACGTGCAGGCAGCCGACCGAGGCATGGGCGTACCAGGTGCCGCGCGTGCCGTGCCTCGTCGAACACCTCTGTGAGCCGCTCGGTGTAGTCGGCGAGGTGCTCGAGCGGCACCGCGCAGTCCTCGACGAACGACACCGGCTTGCCGGCCTCCTTCATCGACATCATGATGTTGAGGCCCGCGGTGCGCACCTCGGCGATCGCCGCCTGCAGTGCGGGATCGAGCACCTCGACGACGCCGCCGAATTTCGCCCCCGGTCTGTCCCAGCCGAAGCCGAGATCGCCCATCAGCTCGCCGAGCCGCGCCATCCGCCGGAGATTCTCTTCCGCGCCGGCGTCGAACTCGACCAGCAGCACGGCGTCCGGCGCGCCGCGCACGAATTGCTCCACCGTCGGGCGGAACATCGCGATGTCGCGCGCGAGCTCGATCATGGTGCGGTCGACCAGTTCCACCGCGATCGGCCCGAGCTCGACGATGTGTCTGCGCGGCGTCCATCGCCTCGTAGAAGCGCCCGAAATGGCAGGCGCCGACGGCGCGCCGGCCGAGCAGGGGCGAGAGCTTCAGCTCGATGCGGGTGGAGAAAGCGAGCGTGCCCTCCGAGCCGACCAGGAGGTGCGCGAGGTTGAGGTCGTTGCGGCCGGGAACCAGCGCGTCGAGATTGTAGCCGCCGACCCGGCGCTGCACCTTGGGGAAGCGCGTCGCGATCTCGTCTGCCTCGCGGGCGGCGATCGCAGAGCAGATCGCGGGCGATCGCGGCAAGCGGCGATGATGCCGTGATGTCGGAAAAGTCGGCGGCCACCGGACCGAAATGCGCCGCCGCGCCGTCGGCCAGCATGGCGTCGATCGACAGCACGTTGTCGCGCATCGGTGCCGTAGCGCAGCGAGCGTCCGCCGCAGGAATTGTTCGCCGCCATGCCGCCGATGGTGGCGCGGGAGGCGGTCGAGATGTCGACCGGGAACCACAGCCCGTGGGGTTTCAGCAGCCGGTTGAGATCGTCGAGCACGATGCCGGGCTCGACCACGCAGCGCCTGCCGGCGACGTCGAGCTCGATGAGCCCGGTCAGATGTTTCGAGCAGTCGATGACCAGCGAGGCATTGACGGTCTGCCCGCACTGCGAGGTGCCGCCGCCGCGCGGCAGCACGCTGACACCCTCGGTCCGCGCGATCGCGATCGCCCGCTCGGCCTCGGCGACGGTTTGCGGCACCACGACGCCGAGCGGCATCGATCTGATAATGCGACGCGTCGGTCGCATAGCGGCCGCGGCTGAAGCGGTCGAACAACATGTCGCCACCGATCTCCGATCGGAGCCGGCGTTCAAGGGTGGGCAGCAATCTGGCAGCCATGCGGCGGTCCCAGAACGGTCTTGACTGTATGTCCCATTCGTCCTTGATGATCGCAAGCCCGAGGAACGCCCATGGTGCAGAACAGCGCGCGCAGAGCCGGCCGGCATTTTCTGCAGATCCCCGGCCCGACCCCCGTTCCCGACCGCATCCTGCGGGCGATGGACATGCCGACGATCGACCATCGCGGGCCGGAGTTCCAGCGGCTGGGCAAGCGGGTGCTCGACGGCATCAAGACGATCTTCAGACCGCCGGCCCGGTGGTGATCTACCCGGCCTCCGGCACCGGAGCCTGGGAGGCGGCGCTGATCAATACGCTCTCCCCCGGCGACCGCGTGCTGATGTACGAGACCGGGCATTTCGCCGCGCTGTGGAAGGCGATGGCGCAGAAGATCGGGCTCGCAGCCGGAGTTCATCGCGTCGGACTGGCGCGCCGGCGCGGATGCCGCAGAAGATCGAGGCGCGTCTGCGCGACGACAAGGCGCACGCCATCAAGGCGGTATGCGTGGTGCACAACGAGACCTCGACCGGCTGCGTGTCGAACATCGCGGCGGTGCGCCGGGCGATCGATGCGGCAGGACATCCGGCGCTGCTGATGGTCGACACCATCTCGTCGCTCGCCTCGATCGACTACCGCCACGACGAGTGGGGCGTCGACGTCACCGTCGGCGGCTCGCAGAAAGGGCTTGATGCTGCCGCCGGGGCTCTCCTTCAACGCGATCGGCGACAAGGCGCTGGCGGCGGCGAAGGCCGCGAAGCTGCCGAAATCCTACTGGTCGTGGGACGAGATGATCGCCAACAACCGCAACGGCTTCTTCCCCTACACGCCGGCGACCAACCTGCTCTATGCGCTCGGCCGAGGCGATCGACATGCTGCACGAGGAAGGGCTCGACAACGTGTTCGCCCGGCACGACCGCCATGCCGAGGCGACGCGGCGGGCGATCGCGTGCCTGGGGCCTCGAGGTGTGGTGCCGCGAGCCGGCCGACTATTCCTCCTCGCTCACCGCCGTGCTGATGCCCGAGGGCCACGACGCCGACGCGTTCCGCAAATCCGCGCTCGAGCATTTCGACATTTCGCTGGGCACCGGGCTGTCGAAGATCGCCGGAAAAGTGTTTCGCATCGGGCATCTCGGCGACACCAACGATCTGACCATCGTGGGTGCGCTCTCCGGCGTCGAGATGGGTCTCGGCGCTCGCCGGCGTGCCGCATCGCACGGGCGGCGTGCAGGCCGCGATGGACTACCTGGTGTCGGCGGCGCAGCGCCCCGCGCAGGCTGCAGCCGAGTAATGTCCGGCGACTGAACCACTATCTGCTTCGCGGTCGGGCCGCCTTCACGGCTCTGCGATGCAGGACTCCGCCGCGATCCTCAGGCGTTACGAGCAGACCCCGTGACCCACAGCGACAACGACAACGACGATTTCCCCATCGTCGATCCCCATCAGCACTTCTGGGACTTGCGCAACTACTATCCGTGGCTGTCCGACAAGCCCATGGCGTTCCGCTATGGCGACTATTCGGCCCTCAAGCGCAACTACCTGCCGCCCGACTACCGGCGCGATGCCGGGCCGAACAACATCGTCAAGACCGTCCACGAGGAGGCGTTGTGGGACCCGGCCGACCGGGTGGGCGAGACGCGCTGGCTGGAGACGGTGGCGGCGGAGTACGGCCTGCCGAGCGCCATCGTGGGGCATGCGGTGCCGCACGAGGACGACATCGAGGCGGTGCTCGCCGGCCATGCGGCGAGCCCGCTGATGCGCGGCATCCGGCACTTTCCCGCCGCCGCCGCACGGCCCGGCGAGGCACGACGCGGGGCGCCCGGATCGATGGACGATCCGAAATGGCGAAACGGCTATGCGCTCCTGGAACAGCATCGCCTGTCGTTCGACCTGCAGACGCCATGGTGGCATCTCGATGCGGCGGCGGACCTCGCTGCGGATTTTCCGCACACCCAGATCATCGTGGTCCATACCGGCCTGCCCCACGACCGCAGCCCGGAGGGCCTTGCCGGCTGGCGCCGTGCGCTGGACCTGATCGCGGCACGTCCCAACATCGCGATAAAGATCTCCGGGCTCGGCGAGCCCGGCCTGCCATGGACGCTCGAAGCCAACGGCCCGATCATCCGCCACACGATCGAAGTGTTCGGCGCCGACCGCGCAATGTTCGCCAGCAATTTTCCGGTCGACGGCCTCGCTGCGCCGTTCCAGACGATCTATGCGGGCTTTCGCGCCGCGGTCGCCGATCTGCCGATCACCGACCAGCGCAAGCTCTTTCACGACACCGCGGTGCGGATCTATCGGCTGTAGATCGGGGGCTTGCGGCGGCGCTGGCCAGCAACGAAGATGCGCGCCCGATCGACATAATCACAAGGGAGGATCCGTCGTGGACCAGAAGACGTTCGACAAGGGCCTGGAAGTCCGCCAGGCGGTGCTCGGCAAGGAATATGTCGAAAACTCGCTGCGCAATGCCGACGACTTCAACCGGCCGTTCCAGGAGCTCGTCACCGAGTATTGCTGGGGCGCGGTCTGGGGCCGCGAGGAGCTGCCGCGCAAGACCCGCAGCATGCTCAACCTCGCCATGATCGGCATCCTCAACCGGCCGCACGAGCTGCGCCTGCATATCCGCGGCGCGCTGCGCAACGGCGTCACCAAGGAGGAGATCCGGGAAGTGTTCATGCAGCTCGCGATCTATGCGGGCGTGCCGGCGGCGGTCAACTCCTTCCGCATCGCCCGCGAGGTCTTTGCCGAGGACGCCAAGAAGGCGTGAGCCGGGGAGGTTTGTGCGATGAGCGACGACGTCCATGAGATCTATGCCATCAAGTACGGCCACCACGACCGCCAGTCGCGGGAGAATTTTATCGGCGGCGATGCCCACGACGTGCTGCAGCCGCTCGACTTCTATGTGTGGGCGATCATCGGGCCGCACGGCACCTTCGTGGTCGACACCGGCTTCGACGAGGTGATGGCGAAGAAGCGCAGCCGCAACATCATCAAGCCGGTGGGCGACGGGCTCAAGGCGCTCGGCATCGTGCCGGACAGCGTCAAGGACGTGATCGTCAGCCATCTGCACTACGACCACACCGGAAACTACGACCTGTTTCCCAATGCGCGCTATCACCTCCAGGATACCGAGATGGAGTACGCGACCGGCCGCTGCATGTGCCATCCGCACCTGCGGCTGCCGTTCGAGATCGACGACGTGATCGCGATGGTGAGAAAAGTGTTCACCGGGCGCGTGCGCTTTCACAACGGCGTCGACGAGCTCGCGCCCGGCATCACGGTGCACAAGATCGGCGGGCACTCCAAGGGGCTGCAATGCGTGCAAGTGAAGACGCGGCGCGGCCATGTGGTGATCGCGTCGGACACCGCCCATCTCTATCCGCACTTCGAGGGCGGGCGGGTGTTTCCGATCACCTACAATGTCGGCGATGTGCTGGAAGGATACGAGACGCTGAAGAAGCTCGCGACCTCGATGAGCCACATCGTGCCGGGCCACGATCCGGCGGTGCTCGACCGCTACCCCGCCGCCAAGCCCGGGCTCGAGGGCTGGGTGGTGCGCCTCGACGCCGAGCCCAAGGCCGGCTGAGCCGCAGGAGCGACGGGATCGGCTGCGAGGTTCAGCGAAAGATCGGGCCGGAGGCCTGGGTTGCGCCGAACTGCCGGCTCTGGGCGCAGACCACCTTGATGCGCTCGTTGTCGTTCAGGTCGCGGCCGATCGAGGTCTCCGCCAGGTACGCCTGACCGTGCATGAGGCAGGTCGCCGGATTTCCGAACTCCTCCGGCACGCGCATGACGTTGACCGCATTCGTTCGCGAGCAATCCGCCAGATTGGGCGTCACCTGCAGGGAGCAGACAAGAACCAGGGCCATCAACATCCCAAGTCTCCATCAATGTTGGTGGCGTGTCCTCCTTTCCGCTTTTCGCCGTGCGGCTTTGCGCCTGCAACTCCCCACGGCAGCCTATGTTGATCTCGGGCTAAGCAATAGATGGGCCAAGCCCCAATGCGGGTACTACGCCCGGTGTTTCACCTAGCGGCAGGTCGACGGGTTAACCCTCTGGTTACCGGCAATCGGCCGGGAGCGGCCGGGTCGCCGCCTGAATCAATTCGTGGGTGGGCCGTCGCGATTTCCCATGCCTGCCTGATCGCTAGGCATCTGCCTGCAAGCCGGGCAGCGGCCGGACTCCGGAACCTCTACGACAACCTACCGGCCGGCCGCGTGGCGCTCCAGCGCGGCGAGCACGGGTGCCAGCATGGCGTTCCCGAGCAGACCCGGCCCCTCCCACCGGCTGGCCTGCCGGGCGCCACCCGGCGGCGGGTGCGCTTGTATCCGGCTTGTTTCCGCGAGTGCGCTGAGGGGCACGGCCGGAGCGAACGACCACCAGGTGTCGGCGCCGCCGTCCGGCCACGGCCGGCGATCGCCCGGCCGCCGGGCTTGTATTCCGCTTGTATCTGCAGTCGCGGCGCTCCCCGCCTCGGCTTGCGCGCGGCCGCCCGCCGGCCATCCCGACACCGGCGCGGCGCTCCCGGCGGGCGTCCGGGCTTCTATCCGGCTTGTTTCTGCAGTCGTCTGGCGGGCGGGCTCGGTCGTGCCCGCGCCATTCGCCGGACGTTCGGCGTGATCGCCGCCGGGCCGTCCCGCTTGTAGTTCGCTTGTTTCTGCAGTCGCCGCGCGGGCGGGTGGCCTCGTCGCCTCGCCGGGCGGCGCATCCCCGGCGCCATCGCCGCGCGGCCGCTCTGCTTGTAGTTCGCTTGATTCAGCAATCCCGCCGTTGGCCGCGGCGCCCGTCGGATGGTGCTCCGGCGGTGTCGTCCGCGCGGCTTGCGCCCGCTCCATCGCGTCGGCCTTCCCCAGGAGTTTGAGCACCTCGTCGATCACCCTGAGCACGTCCATGGCCTCGGCGGGGCTGAGCTCGCCGCGCCCCATGGCGGCGGCGACCTCGGTGGACGCCGCCCGCACGTCGGCGGCGCTTTCGATCCGCGGCATCGCGAAGCAGACCGGCCGCTCGCGGCCGCGCGGCATGACCAGGCCGAGGCACAGGCGCAGCGCCGCGTTGTTGCCGCTTCGCGCCAGCTCGATCGCCTTGCGTGCCAGCTCCTCGCCGACCGCCTCCATCTGCGCCTCCGCGGCGAGCGCCGCCCGGTTGCGCGACCCCCGCGGCCGCCCCGCCGGGTTGCCGCTCTGGCCTTTGACGAATGTCATGGCGTTACCCTCCCATTCGGTTTCACTCCTCTTGTTGTACCCTATTCAGGGTGCGGTGTCAAGCGGACTGTAGGGTGGGCAAATCGCCCGGACCGACCGCGCCATCTGTCTGAAGCGTGGCCGGCGATTTGCCCACGCGGTACCACGTGGCCCGGCCCGACGGCGTGGGCAAAACCGCCTGTAAGCTTCGCGCGAGCCGCCCGTCCGAGCCGCGATTTTGCCCACCCTACGGCGAGGCAAGCACCGCGCCCCGACCGACCGCGCCATCTGTCTGAAGCGTGCCGGCGATTTGCCCACGCGGTACCACGTAGCCGCGGCCCGACGGCGTGGGCAAAATCGCTCGTAAGCTTCGCGCGAGCCGCCCGTCCGAGCCGCGATTTTGCCCACCCTACCGGGTGGTTGCCGGTTGTCCATCCGCCGCCAAGTCGGGCATGATGCCGGCCCTCGAGTGAGCCCGAACGGGCTCGATCCAACGTAACGGCGTCGCCGGCTTCGACATGCAGGAACCTGCCCCCGCTGCATTGCCGGGCGATCCGACGTCGATCGCGCCCGCAGCGCCCCGTGGCGAGACGCGCTGGCGGGTGGCGGCCCGCACGGCGTTTCCGTTCATCGTGGTGGGTGGCGGTGTGGCAGGCCGTGGCGCATGCCGGGCTGTTTCCGCCGCGGCTTTTTCCGCCGCTGGAGGTCGTGCTGGCCGCGCTGGTGCGCCTCACCGTCGAGCGGAATTCTGCCGCATCATGCCGTCGAGACCCTGCTGCGGCTCGTCGCCGGCTTCGCGCTCGCGGCACTCGTCGGCGTCAGCATCGGCATCGTCATGGGCCGGTCGCGGCGGGCGGAAGACATCTTCCTGCCGCTGGTCAGCATCGGCGCGCCCATCCCGGGCTCGCCTATGCGCCGCTGTTCCTGTTGTGGTTCGGGCTCGGCAATTTTTCGACGATCCTGCTGGTCGGCTTCGTGTCGGCGTTCCCGATCATCTTCAATACCTGGACCGGGCGTGAAGGCGGTGAAAGAAATCTGGGTGCGCTCGGCCCAGGCGATGGGCGCCGACAATCCGCGTCTGTTCCGGCTACGTGATCCTGCCGGGCGCGCTGCCCTATATCCTCACCGGCCTGCGGCTCGGGCTGGCGCAGGCCTGGCGCATCCTGGTCGGCGTAGAAATGCTCGCGGCGGTGCCGTGGGGGCTCGGCTGGCTGATTTTCGGCGCCCGCGAGTTTCTCAACACCGACGTGATGCTGGCCGGCATCGCGGTGATCGCGGTGATCGGCCTCGCGCTGGAGAAGCTGGTGTTCCAGCGGCTGGAGCAGTTCACCGTCGTGCGCTGGGGCATGATGTCATGATCGCGGCGCGCGACCGCACACGGTCCCTGCGCCGGGCGGCGGTCACGCTGCGTGGCCGCGGCTGCGATCTACGAAGCCGTCGCCCGCAGCGGCGTTTTTCCGCCCGCGCTGCTGCCGACCCTGCCGGCGGTCGCGCACACGCTGGTCGCCTCGCTCGCTCGACGGCACCCTGCCGCTCCACGCGGCGCACACGCTCGTACCGCGTGCTGGCTCGGCCTGTCGCTGGCGATCGGCGTCGGGCTGCCGCTCGGCATCCTGATGGCGCGCTTCTCGCGCGGTCGAGGGCTTCTTCCTGCCGCTGGCGAGCGCGCTGATGCCGATCCCCTCGCTCGCCTGGGTGCCGGTCTTCATCCTGTGGTTCGGTCTCGGCGACACGGTGGCGATCCTCGATCGTGTTCTACGCCGCCATGTTTCCGCTGCTGCTCAATACCTGGTCGGGAGTGCGCTCGGTCAACCCGCTGTGGCTGCGCGCGGCGCAGCGCCATGGGGGCGAACGAGCGAGATCTGTTCTGGAAGGTGATCATTCCCGGCGCATCGCCGTTCATCATCACCGGATTGCGCCAGGCCTTCCTGCGCGCCTGGATCGCGGTGGTCGGCGCCGAGATGCTCGCGGCGTCCGACTGGGGGCTCGGCTGGGTGATCTTCGACGCCAAGGAATTCCTCAACGCCGACGTGATGCTGGCCTCGCTCGCGGTGATCGGCTGCATCGGCTTGGTGTTCGAGCGGCTGGTCTTCGGCTCGCTGGAGCGCGCCACCGTGCTGCGCTGGGGCATGGTGCGGGCGGCGAAGGAATGACCATGCCGCTCATCGAGGTGCGCGACGTCTCTCTCACATACGATACGCCGTCGCGGCCGCGTGCCCGGGGTGCAGGACGTGAGCTTCGGCATCGAGGCGTCGGAATTCCTCTGCCTCGTCGGCCCCAGCGGTTGCGGCAAGTCGACGCTGCTCAACATCATCGCCGGGTTTCTCAAGCCCACCAGCGGGGAAATCCGCATCGGCGGCAAGGTGATCACCGGTCACGGCATGGACCGCGGCATCGTGTTCCAGGACTTCGCCCAGCTGTTTCCGTGGCGCACCGCGCTCGGCAACGTCGCCTTCGGGCTGGAGATGAAAGGGCTGCCCAAGGCCGAGCGCGAGAGGATCGCGCTGCGAGCAGCTCGAGCTGGTCAAGCTCGAGAAGTTCGCCAACTCCTATCCGCACCACCTGTCGGGCGGGATGCAGCAGCGGGTCGCCATCGCCCGCGCGCTGGCCTACAATCCCGTCCGTGCTGCTTGATGGACGAGCCGTTCGCGGCGCTCGATGCGCTGACGCGCGACGACATGCAGCGGCTGCTGGCGGAGGTGTGGCGGGAGACCCGCAAGACCGTGGTCTACGTGACCCATAACGTGGCGGAGGCGGTCTATCCTGGCCGACCGCGTGATCGTCATGACGCCGCATCCCGGGACCGTGAAGGCCGACGTGCCGATCAGGCTGGCGCGGCCGCGCGACCCGCTCAGCGTCGAATTTCTCGAGCATCAGAAGAAGCTGCTGCGCCATCTCGGCGAGCGGCCGGACCGACATCAAGACAGGGAGGAAACCATGATCCGCCAAGACGGCATGACCCGCCGCCACTGTCTCGCGACGGCCGGCGCCGGCATTGGCGATCCTCGGCCTGGGGTCGCGCCTCGCAGCGGCGCGCGGAGCCGGTCCGCCAGGGCTATCAGACCAACATGTGGGGCATGCCGACCTACTATCTGTTGCGGTCCGGCCTGCTGGAAAAGCGCGGCATCAAGTTCGAGGAATTCGCGGTGCCGTCCGGCAACCTCACCATGCAGCAGATGGTGGCGCGCCAGGTCGACCTCGGCACCTATGCGGGACCGTCCTTCGTGCTCGGCCACGACAAGGGCGGCCTGGTCGCCATCGCGGTGATCGAGCATGTCGGCCGGACCACCCGCGATCATGGCGCGCAAGCGATCTCAACCTCACCAAGGTCGAGCAGCTCAAGGGGCTGAAGATCGCCAACCAGACCGGCTCGTCGATCGGCAACATCTTCGTCGACACGATCGCGCCAGCGGCCGGCCTGAAGAAGGGCGACTATCAGGAAGTCCGCATGGACGTGAACAACATGGTGGCGGCCATGGTGGCTAAGACGGTGGACGCCATGGTCAATGTCGAGCCCTACAACGCGATCGCCGAGGCGGACGGCATCGCCACGACCATCATGGACTATTCCGGCATCGACAGGATGCCGGTGTTCATGGCGGCGACGCCCGAATTCGTCGAAAAGAATCCCGCACACCGTCGTTGCCTATCTGAAGGCCTGGCTCGACGTCGCCCGCGACTTCAAGGACAGCCCGGAAAAGGTCGCCGAGGGCATCTACGCGTTCTACACCTCGAAGGGCTATACCATCTCGCCCGAGACTTTCCGCAAGGCACTGGCCACGATCGACGTGAACCCGGACTTTCCGGCCGACCTCAAACCCTACATGCAGGGCCAGGCCGACATCCTGCTCAAGGAGAAGAAGATCTCCGCCATTCCCGACTGGAGCAAGGCGCTGCGGCCGGAATTCATGGAACGAGCCAGAACCGGCGCGTGATCCCGACGAACCTCTCGACCCTGCGATAACGGAGCTTCCATGCCCGCCGACACAGAATCCGCTGCGCCCGAACGCCTCCGAGTCGATTGCCTGGAACTTCAAGCAGCTCGCCCATCACGATCTCGGCGGCTTCGGCGGGATGGGCGAAGGCATGTCGATCCAGATCGCGCCCGACGGGCGCCGCATCCTGTGGCTCGCCCACGAAAGCGCGCCGAAGAATTTCACCGGGGTCGACGTCTCCGATCCGCGGCAGCCAAAGGTCGTGGTGCAGACCGAGCTGCCGCAAAGCCACATGCGCTCCAACTCGCTGGAGGTCACCGGCCACATCATGGCGGTCGCCTACCAGACCCAGCGGCCGGGACAGAAGCCGGCCGGCATGGAGCTGTTCGACATGTCCCGCCCGGAGGCGCCGAAGTCGATCGCCTTCTTCGACGCCTCGGGCCCGCATTCGCGCGGCGTGCATCAGTTGTGGTTCTGCGACGGCGAGTTCGTCCATATGAGCGCCGGCGCCGCGGACTTCATTCCGCACAACCAGCTCGACGACCAGTGCTACCGCGTCTTCGACGTGCGCAACCCGACAAAGCCCGTCGAGGTCGGCCGCTGGTGGCTGCCGGGCACGCGCGTGGGCGACAGCGCGCCGCCGCCGGTGCGTCACCGGCCCCCGCATGACAAGGGCTTTCGCGCCCACAACACCAACGTCTATCCGCGCCGGCCGGACCGCTGCTATCTCGGCTATATCGACGGCGGCATGTTCGTCCTCGACATCGCCGACAAGGCCAGGCCGAAGGTCATCGGCGGCTGGGACAACTCTCCGCCCTATACGGGGTTCTGCCACACCGTGCTGCCGCTGTTCGACCGCGACCTGCTCGTCGTGACCGACGAGTCCACCGAGGACGACGGCGCCGACTGGCCAAAGCTGGTGTGGATCGTCGACGCCCGCGAGGAGAAGAACCTGGTGCCGATCGCCACCTGCCCGGCGCCGAGCTTTGAGGACTTCGCCCGGCGCGGCGGCCGCTTCGGCGCGCACAACATCCACGAGAACGTGCCGCTGCCGACCTCCTGGCACTCCGAGGAGACGATCATCGGCGCCTTCTTCAATGCCGGCCTGCGCGCCTACGACATCTCCAACCCGTATCAGCCGAAGGAGATCGCCACTTTCGTGCCGGCGGCCCCGCCGCTGGCGCCGCACGGAACCATCCAGCTCAACGACGTGTTCGTCGACGAGCGCCGCGTCGTCTACACGGTCGACCGCCACGTCGGCGGCCTCTACATCCTCGAGATGGATTTTTGACACGCCGCGAAAGCCGGGCCCGCCGCGATGCTCGAGCTGTTTCGCTCTCCCGACATGAGCCCGTTCGGCCGCCGGGTGCGCCGCGAGCGCGGGGAAAAAATTCCGGTCGTCGTGGTGACGGGATTTCTCGGCGCCGGCAAGACCACGCTGGTGCGTCGTTTCCTCGATAGCCCGGTGGGCCGCGGGACCGCGGTCATCGTCAACGAGTTCGGGCCCGTCGGCATCGACGACGAGCTGGTGCGCGCCAGCGCCGACGAGACGGTGCTGATCGGCAACGGCTGCCTGTGCTGCACGACGCGGTCGGACCTCCAGCTCGCGCTGCGGCGCCTCATCGCCGAGCGCGAGCGCGGGCAGGTCCCGCATTTCGGCCGGGTACTGATCGAGACCAGCGGGCTCGCCGATCCGGGCCCCATCCTGCAGACATTTTCCACCGACCGGGCGCTCGGCGCCGAGTTCCATGTCGATCTCGTAGTCGCGGTGGTCGACGCGGCCACCGGGGCGGCGACGCTCGACTGGTCGGCGGAGGCGAGGAAGCAGGTGGTTCTGGCCGACCGCCTGGTGATCACCAAAACCGATCTCGTCGAAGCCGGCGCCGCAGCCGCCTTGGCGACGCGCCTGCAGGCGCTCAATCCGCGTGCGGGAATCGAGCGGGCGCGCAACGGCGTGCTCGATCCATGCCGGCTCGTGGAGCCGGATGCGCCGGCGTCCCCGACGGAGCAGCCGCGTGCGGGCTTCATCGCCGAGGCCGCGCACGGCGACGGCCTGATGAGCTTCGTTCTTGCCGACGACGAGCCGATCGCCTGGACGACATTCGCCCGCGCAATGGAAACGCTCGTCGCGCTCCGCGGGCCCGACCTGCTGCGGGCCAAGGGATTTCTTCGCGTCGTCGGCTGCCGCGGACCGGTGCTGGTGCAGTTCGTCCAGCACCTCGCGCATCCTCCGGTCGAGATGGAGGCATGGCCGGGACAGTTTTGTGGCAGCCGTCTCGTGTTCATCACCCGCAATGTCGCGGAAGCGCAGGTCCGTGACCTGTTCGCTGCAGTGCGGCGGCTGGCAAGCGCGGGCGGGAAAAATCCCTCGGACCCGTGATCAGGCAGCGCGATTCGAGAAGATCTGCGTCACCTCGTGCGGGGAGACTCTGCACGCGTTCTGGGACGACCTGCTCGGCACCTCGAACAGCGCCATCAGCGCGATCAGGGCGGCGAGCAAGCTCGACGATGCGCCGACGAGCGGTGCCAATATCACGAACCCCCACGCCTGGATCATGGAAAGCTTCGATCTGGCGAAGGGGACGGTCTATGCCTCGATCGGCGACGGCAAGCGGCCGTTCCAGCTGTCCGCGGACTATCGGGACGATGCCAAGACCATCGCCGAGAAGCGCGTGGCGCTCGCCGGCGCGCGGCTGGCGAAGCCACTCAACGCGCATCTCAGGTAGCGTTCAGCCGCCCGCCGCGCGATATTGCGGAGGTCCGCTTCCCGAGGTACATCGGCCGGGTGACCGGCAGCCCGTCCGCGTGGTCGGCGCTCCCGCTTTGACCCAAAGCGGCCGTTTAAAAGGCTGGGGGTGTGGGAAGATCGCCAGGCCAGAGATCGCCGCGATGCCTCAACTCTCGATATCCTGGCAACGCCTCAATTCCGCAAGCGAGCTCAGAAATCTGACCGCGACGATGGCCAGAATGAATTGCGCAACGATAGTCGGTGAGTTGTGGTCTAACCATGCCTGAGTGTTGGGGAGCTGCCGTGCAAAAAACGATTGCCATTCTGGGCTCCGCTTTTTTCTTCGTGGTCGCGCCTTGTACGTTGGCAGGGCTCATCCCATGGTCAATCACACGCTGGGAGCTTCGGCCGCCATTCTTCGGTCTAGAATTGACGCGCGTCATCGGGGTGATATTGATTCTCGCCGGCGTGCCTGGGCTTGTCGATTTATTTGCGCGTTTTGCACTGCAGGGGCTGGGCACCCCCGCGCCGATCGCGCCGACCCGGAATCTCGTAGTGACAGGTCTCTACCGATACGTGCGTAATCCGATCTACGTGGCGGTCGTCGCCATCGTTCTGGGTCAAGCGGTGTTGTTAGGTGATTGGTGTCTCATCGTCTACGGCGCGCTGTTCTGGCTCGCCTTCCACTTATTCGTCGTGGCGTACGAAGAGCCCACGCTTGAGCAAACGTTTGGAGGGGAGTACGAGGCTTTCCGTGCCAACGTCCCGCGCTGGATCCCGCGCATGACTCCGTGGCGTCCATCCAGAATGAAGGAATGAAGGTGGCATCAAAGGGAAGCAGTGTCGAGGATGTCTGGAATTGGCACAAGGCCGACCCCACCCGGTTTGCCCGACACGGGTCCGGCACTGGGGTACACCGGCCTCGTGCGAGGTAGGCCGTCGACGCGGGCAGCGCTCCCGCTTTTGACCCATCTGCGACATCGGGGCCTCATACCCCCTGCCCAAATGGCTATGCTTTTGCGTTTAGGACTGGAAGGGGCGGCTAGGACTGAACGCTGATGGCTCCCATCTCCCGGCAAATCCTCCAAGTTCTAGTCGAACGGCATGGTGCCTGAGCGACGTAGGGCGCGCGCGCCACCGTGATGGCCGGCGGGCGGCGGCGAACGGACGGCGGTGGCGGACGCTTCCGAGTGGGGTCCGCGCGCTCGACCGCCTCGAGACGGCGGCGTAGGTCAAGCCAAGGCTGCCGGGCGTCCGGTGTTGGCGGTACTCGCGTCCCAAATGGCGCTTCGGCTCCGCGGCAAAAGAATGGGCTCCCGCGAAGGTATGGTAGTAGCGATGCTCGATAGCTGGTCTTGAGGTGACTGAGCACATCGTTGGCGACGGGGCCTCGCGGTTTACCTTTGGTTAACCGTTTCACCGTGATGATCGGTGCTGCCCGGCATTGTGTCCCGCGTCCGGGCCGGCGGCGGCCCTGATTGCTGCTCAGTCCCCCCAGTCCCACGAGCAGCGCCAGGCAAGTCAGGGCCGCACCTGATCCAGCATAAGGGGTGGTCAGGTCGCGTGTTGGCGACCGCTGTCCCGGAGGGCGCCGCCTTCGCCTTTCCTTTGGGCGACCGGCGCACCGTTTCCAGCCCCTGGCGAAGGCGCAGAACGCATTGCAGGCCTGATCGCCGATTGACACCCATTCCCGCCGTTCGCTCTGCCCGGATGCGTGGGCCGAAAGGCCCCCCAGGGGGCTGATCTTCGCAAATCGACATACTGCTCATGCCAGAGACGCTTACAACGGCCCGGCCACCGCAAAGGTTGAGTTAAAATAATCAAGCCCTGGGACGGGCGATCGAGGCCGAGATCGGTCGCAGTAGACCGAACTCCACGAGGCTCCACCAGTTCGCAACGGCTTGGTCGACCCGAGCAATCTGGCGTTTGTGCGCTGCAATACAGATCTCTGGCGGTGCTCGACACCACGCTGCACTGCAATATAAAAGACCGGGCATTTACTTCCGCGCGGCAATTTCACCGCGATGCTTGGCACGCACGCGCTAATCCGGGCATATTATGTGCGAAATTGTGGCACATACGCTTGTTTCAATTGCACCGCCATCCTCGCGACTCGGTGGCACATGATCAACTATTTGGTTTCGCCGAAGAAAGTCATGGATCCCATCCAGTTCTCATTGAGCCTGGCGGGGATCGCGGTACGCAGTCAACGATTAATGGTCGATTTTCTGGCACGTCGCCCCGAACTGGGCGCACTGGGCGATCCGGCCGGAATAGGACAGGCGTTCCTTGATCTGACCGGCAAGATGATTGCTGATCCGATGTCGATTGCGCAGGCGCAGCTAGAACTGTGGACGGAGCATGTGAAACTCTTGCAGAGCACGGCAGAACGTCTGCTTGGTCTAACCGTAAAATCTGACCAGCGTGCTGCCGCAACCGATCGACGCTTTCAACACCCGGCTTGGACGGAAAACGCCCTCTTCGATTATATCAAGCAAAGCTATTTGCTTTCCGCCGAGGTCATTCTGTCGGCGGTTAATCGCGTCAACGGTCTCGATCCGAAAACAGCGCACAAAGTAGACTTCTATACAAGTCAGTTCGTGGATGCCATGGCTCCTTCGAATTTTCTTGCTACCAACCCGGAAGTGTTGCAAACCGCCATCGAAACGGGCGGTGAGAACCTTCTTAGAGGCCTGACGAACCTGCTGGATGACCTCGAGCGCGGTCGCGGGCAACTTGCAGTGACTATGACCGATCTGAAGGCGTTTCGCCTTGGTGAGAACGTAGCCACCACACGTGGAAAGGTCATCTTCCAGAATGAGCTGATGCAGCTGATCCAGTACGCTCCCTCGACCGTTGAAGTCAAGCGGCGCCCTCTCGTTATCGTGCCGCCATGGATCAACAAATTCTATGTGCTTGACCTAAGGCCGGAGAACTCTTTCATCAAGTGGGCTGTGGATCAGGGGCATACAGTATTCGTAATCTCCTGGGTCAATCCAGACGAGCTTCTCGCTCATAAAGGCTTCGAGGATTACATGCTCGAAGGCCCGCTTGCCGCATTGGACGTCATTGGGGCAGCGGCTGGCGAGCGCGAGGTGAACGCTATCGGCTATTGCCTTGGAGGCACGCTCCTCGCTGCCACGCTTGGATATCTAACGGCCCAGAAGGATGATCGGATCCAATCCGCGACATACTTCGTGACTCTCGTCGATTTCACCGATGTCGGCGACATGGCGGTATTTATTGATGAGGAACAGCTGACAGCACTCGAAAAGCGCATGCGAAGTCGCGGATATCTCGAGGCGCACGATATGGCCTTAGCCTTCAATATGCTGCGCGCCAACGATCTAATATGGAGCTTCGTCGTAAGCAACTATCTTCTCGGGCAGCAGCCGATCCCGTTTGATCTCCTCTATTGGAACGCCGATTCCACGCGCATGCCGGCTGCGATGCACGGCTTCTATTTGCGTAAGATGTATCACGAGAACCGGCTTGCCATTCCGGGAGGGATCAGTTTTTCCGGGGTTGCGATCGACCTCGCGCGAATAAAGACGCCCACCTTCTTATTATCGACGCGGGAGGATCATATCGCGCCGTGGCAGTCGACCTATGCGGCGACCCAGCTTTACAATGGGCCGGTTAAGTTCGTGCTCGCCGATTCCGGCCACATTGCTGGCGTCATTAGCCCACCTGGCGGTAGGTATGGCCATTGGCAAAACCCAAACCTCCCTAAGAGCCCCGCTGAATGGTTCGAAACCGCAAACCTAGTTCAGACCTCCTGGTGGCCGACGTGGGAGGAATGGGTATCAAGGTATGCCGGCGGTTCGGTCAAAGCGCGCGAGCCCGGTGGACCATTGCAGGCCATCGAGGACGCGCCAGGCTCCTATGTTCGTGCCCGTGCCCGTGGGGTCAGTTGAAAAGCGACCACGGCATGGCCGAGGCGGTTGGCGCGTTGGCCCGGAGACGCGCACCGTATTGCCTGCGATCGGATCGCGGAAATTTCCAGCGGCTTCGATTTTCATGTTTCCTCCTCCGAGGCCGTTCCGGTTTCCGAGATGGCCTTTTTTTGTGCCTCGAGGCGCTCGATCGCCCGGATCACCTCATAGGACGCCGAGCCGGTGTCGCGGCCGGTGAGCTCGATCGCGTAGCGGCGCGCATGCTGCTTCGCCATCACCAGCGTGAGCCCATCGCGCGCGATCAGCAGAGCGACCTGCTCGCTCGTGATCTTGTTAGAGGCGATCATTCGAGTTGTTCCGTAGCAAAAACCACCAAGTGAGCGTCGTCAGCCATCTTATCTTCTCACAAGTGCCTCGACGTGAGAGCAAGTAGCGGCAACCCACTCATCCGGGTGTCGGTCGCGAGTTGCGTCTCCGAAGCCTTTGATGACGCCCCCTATGGGCAATAACAGCCTCGCTCGAGACCGATGTCAAAAGACACATGCGCTAAAATGACGGTGCTGGAAAACGGCCCACAGGACTCCATCACCTGGGAACAGTCAGGCGCTGAGAGATAGGGTGGAGACTGGCGCTTACGACCTGGGTTCTAGACGCCTTGCCGGCCGCAACAAGATGCCCTCAAGAAAAGGCACCCATCGGCTCGGGGGGCTTGGGTTAGTGACCCGGAACAAGATTACTGGCCGGTCTCCTAACAAACACTTATGTCTGCGCAACGCGCAACGCAAGATGTGACCAGGGAAATCTTGCGGCTTGTTCAAAGGAGCTCACTCGCCGCCGGCTGATGCACATATGAGGCGGCCTACCGGGCCAAGTCGGCGATCTCGAAGACGGCGAGCCCCAAGGTGGTGCCGCTGTTCAATTTCCCGGTGTTTTTGCTCAAAAATGTGTTCCATGCGCTCGGGCGGCCGGCGTCGGAAAAGCGCCAAGGCACGAAATCGCGGGCGATGACCGCGGCGGATGCCGCCAAGCTGATCGAGCGGCTCGAACTTGATCCCGAAGAAGCCCCCGGCGCCGTCGGTCCGGCGGAAAGATGAGCGGCGACCGCGACAAGTCGCTCGATAGGGCAGGCCGCGCATCGGGCTCTCGGTCCGACCATGTCGCCTGGATCTCGTCGAGGCGGTTCAACATGTCGGGTCGTGGGTTTATGCGGCGCACAGAGCGACCCACATCCGCGCTTGCGATCCGGAGGGGTCCGAGCCATCAGCGAGGCGGGCGGCTACCTCGTCGCCTCTCTGCTCTCGTTGAAAGGCCCGTTCGATTAAGAGAGCCACTAGTAGCGCCGCACAGTGATTATGACTTATTGGCCCCGGGCTGATGGACGCAAGCGGGCTCGGGGTAGGCGCGGCCCATTTTGGCGCGCGCTTTCTCGGCTGTGAACATCCATTTGATGCGGGCCTTGGCGGCGTTGCGCTGCTGTTCCCAGGCGGCGCTCTCGAGTTTGAGCTGCTCCTGGGAGGCGATGCGCCTGTCGAGGCACTGACTGCGAAGCACCCCGATCTCGATCTCGACCATGTTCAGCCAGCTGGCATGCTTCGGGACGTAATGGAACTCGAGCCGGCGCAGAATTCGGCGCGCCTCATCAGCCGGGAAGGCCTGGTAAAGTGCGGCAGAGGAGTGGGTCGATAGGTTGTCCAGCACGACCCGGATGCGTCTGGCCCTGGGATAGTGGATGTCGACGAGCTCCCGCATGCAGGTCGCGAAGTCGACCGCGGCCCGGCTCTCGGTCACTTTGACCTTCCGCCAGGGCCGATGCGCATCGAGGAAGATGAACAGGTTGGCGGTTCCGTTGCGCTTATACTCGCAGTCGTAGCGCTGGCGCTGCCCTGGCTTGGCCGGGATCGGCAGGCGCACCTCGCCGATGAGCTGGACCGGGCTTTCGTCGAAGCAGACTACGGGGTGCTTCGGATCGGGCGCTTCGGCATAGAGATCGAGCACGTCCTCCATCCGGGCGACGTATTCGGCGTCGACCTGGGGGATGCACCACATGTCCTTGCGCCAGGGCTTGAGGTCGTTCTCGGCCAAGCGCCGGCGCACGGTCTCGCGGGAGAGGCTGGCATGCTCGGTCAGCCGGACCAATTGATCCGCCAGCAGCTCCAGGGTCCACCGCGCCCGCCCGGCAGGCGGGCTCGAGCAGGCCGTCGCCACCAGCAGGGCTTCCTCCTTGCCGGAGAGCTTGCGGCGTGCTCCCGGGCGCGGCTCCTCGCTGAGCGCCGCCGCGAGGTTGCCGAGCACGAAGCGGCGCTTGGTCCGGTATACGGTGGACCCGCCCACGCCGAGGCTGCGCGCAATCTCCGCGTCGTTCGCCCCAGCGTCCGCGGCCAGCAGAATTTGCGCGCGCTTGAGGTTGCGTACCCCGTGCTTGCCGCCGCTCAGAAGGCTCGCAAGCTCGGCACGCTCGCTTTGGCTCAGCTCGACCCGATAGCGTACATTCATCCCTGCCTCCTCTGCGATCAGAGGCATGGACGAACAGCTGAATCGGATGGCCGGCGTGAGTCCCCCTGCCAAGACCTTCACGGCCAAGCAGGGCCAGTACCTGGCCTATATCTACCTCTATACCCGCCTGCACCGCCGGCCCCCCGCAGAAACCGACATGCAGGAATATTTCCGCGTCAGCCCACCTTCGGTGCATCAGATGGTGCTGACCCTCGAGCGCGAAGGCCTCATCCGAAGGCAGCCAAGGACCCCCCGCAGCATCGAGCTGCTGGTTGATCCAAAACACCTGCCAGAGCTACTTTGACCCCCAGTTCAACCGGTCAAAATCACCGTGCAGCGGTACTAGCCCCTTCGACCGGTCCCGAAGCTAGCCAAGACCCTTCAAGGCGGGGGGAAGCGGAGTTTTTCTTTCGTATCCAGCCAGCTCCATTCGATGAAGCCGGGAGGCCGGCGGGGAGCACAGAGCCGGGCATACTGGCCTCTGCAAGACGAGCCGAAACCGGTTGTCGTTGGCGGCCGAAAAGCGTATCCTGACGCCCAATTCCGCAACCGTCCGCATCGTGGGGTGACGGCGTGCGCTCCTCACGGCGCGCCGTTGCACATCGCCACGGAGGCTGCACCATGATCGCCCCGACCCTCCAAAGATACCTAGACCAGAATATCACCTATGAGGTGATTACCCACGAACCCACCATGTCCTCAATGCGGACCGCAGAGGCCTCCCACATCTCTGGAAATCGCCTCGCCAAAGGCATCGTCCTGCGGCGCGACGGTGGCTACATGCTTGCCGTCCTGCCGGCCTCGCATCACATCCGGCTCGGTGCCCTGCGGGCGCAGCTCGGCGGTGACGTCGAGTTCGCCCGTGAAGATGAGATTTATCAGCTGTTCCGCGACTGCGCCCGCGGCGCAGTTCCGCCGGTCGGCGATTGCTATGCGCTCGACGTCATCGTTGATGACAGTATCGAGGAGCAGCCTGAGATTTACATGGAGGGCGGCGACCACTCGACGCTGATCCATATGAGCCAAACGCAGTTTGCGCGATTGAACCTGGACGCACGACACGGGCGCTTCAGCGACCTGTCGACCTGACGAAGCTGGGGTGCTTCGGCGGGAACGCCTTTACCCGATCATTCGCCGCGAGATGCGAAGTAGCTTGGTGATCGTTCTGCGGCGCGCAATTTCCTCAGCCGAATAGCGGCCGTGCTTCCAGGCGTTACGGTTTCCCTTCGGCGCGCCCGTCGAGGACGGCATCTGGCAGAGCAAAAACGCCCATCGCGCTTGCTGTAGGCCCGACCGCGGTCATGCATGTCGAGGTCGTCTCCGGAGCAGATACTCGGTCGCCAAAAGTGCCCTTGCAGCCCTTTGATATTACAGGCGAGTTTTGGACGAAATTGGCTTGAGGCATAACCCCTCTTCGGGCGCTTTTTGTGCTTCTCGAACAGGTTTGATCATCGGTTCTCCCAGACATGAAAAAGGCTCGCCGAGGACGACGTGAGCTCCCTCACTCAGGATTTTGCCGTCGAGTGACATGGTGCGTCTAACACCGGCATTTGTCTAGCCGCGACATCCACAGGAGATAATCCATGACTAAGTTCACGTTGGCGGTCGTTGCGGCGTTCGTTCTCGGTTCGGCGTCAGCAGCTCTCGCGCAGGGGTTTTCCGGCCTTTTTGGCACACCCGTACAGGCGGCCCCGTACACCGGGACAGATCAACGTCAGGATGCTCCTGGCTCGACGATCGGCTCCCGTGGCGGGAGACAACTTTGGATAAATCGGCGCTGAAGTCCGACAGGCCCATCCGGCCCGGCGGGTGCTCTTGGCGGAAGATCACAGGGCCGTTGAGAGCCCGCCATTTGGCGATGCGGCGCTCCAATGTTCGGCGCACCCGTGGCGATCTCCGGATGTCGACGGCAGAACTCCTCGAAGATGCCAACGGCGCGGATGCCGGGTGCGGCTTCCAGCATCGGGATGATCTCGGTCTCAACTCCGGCAAGCGGGTCGGGACGGCGACGCCCGCGGGGCTTCGTCTTCTGGGATGTGCGATAGCCCTACGGGGGCAGGGGAATCGTCGTCAACCCGGGAAAAAAGCCCCCCGGCGGATTGCCGAGGGGCTCAATTGCCAGGAGCAAAACACCATGTCGTGGTGTGGAGATGGCACTTATGGACAGCCGACCGAGGTCGGCATTGATGTGGATCAAGCCCGATCGGCATCGCATCGGGAGCGGGCCAGGTCGCCGAAGGTGATCGCGCCGTCGCGGTGCATGGGTGGCCGTAGTCCGCTTTCTGGCCAATCCTGTCATCGGCAGCGCCAAGCCGGCAGGTCGGAGGGGCCGCCCTTGACCCATCTGAGACATTCGCCGCGAAATTTGCTGTGATGCACAGCCGCTGGGATGAACTTGATCTGGTAGCTGGGGGGATTGACTTATCCGCACTACCCGCAATCTTAGTTATCATCGCGATCACCTCATACGTGGCATGGGGCGGGGAGGAAATAGCGGGTTCTACGATGGCCATGCAAAGGGCCCTTGCTATCAAGCGGAAAAGCTCGCCAGCTCGTCGATATTGACCAGCCCCACTGTCGCTATGGCCTCAGGTTGGCGGCCTCGTCCTTCACCGCCCGTTAGCCCGACGTAAGCACAAGGTGACGGCCACACCTAATGTGCCTCCACTGAATGTGACGGCCATCACGAAATGTCTGATTGGGGTACTGACTGTGATCCGCGTCACAGTGGCGACGAGAGGGTTGAGCTAGATAAGGCGAACCAGCGATGGAGAAGATGATGACCAAGACCAACGACAATTCGGATAAGGTGGCGAAGAACACGGCAAATGAACTTTCGGCAGATGAACTTAATCAAATCGCCGCAGGAATGGGTCCCGTGCTTTACTCTTGGTTTCGAGGCACCAGTGCCCCGAGCGTTTCGGAGATCACGATTACGAAGCCGACGGACGCATCCTCCTCCTAATAACTGGGAGGCAAGTGGGGTGTTGGTGCAGCGCACGTGGCCGCGGTGTCCCCATTCTGCTGGCCACGCAGAATTTGCGATCCATTCGCAAAAGCTCCTGGGCGTCCTCATTCTTGCGGCCTGTCACCCAGGGAACAGCGTTTGGGTGCACCGGAAGGCCATTCTGGCATTGCTGGGTGAATGGGAACGACAGTCGCGCCCGATCGGCAAAGAGGAGAACACCATGACCTCGAAGACACGGAATGTTGAGAATGCTGAGAACAGGCCTCTTGACGATCACGAACTCGATTTGATTTGTGGCGGGTTTCAACTGATAGAACTGCTGGTCCAAATCAACGAAATAGCGATCATCATCGGGATGCCGCCGCCGGCGACTCACAAAGTTCGCTGAAATCGTCGTTGGGGGCCGGTTGAAGATGGAGAGATGCGATGACTGCTATCTCGAATAGCCGGAACGAAATCGAACTGAGCGGCGACGAGCTGAACCTGGTGGTTGGCGGGTGGGGCTCCTACTACTGGGCTCCCCCTACCCCTACGTCTACGGTAGATTCGACGTTGCTTGCGGCGGCGGAGAAACTGTCGGCGATCCAGCCCATTCATCTGGGGCCGTTACCGCCTCTGCACACCGCGGTTCCGCACTGACCCCCGCCTGCCCGCGTGCGCACCGACAAGGTTATCGAATAGCCTGCACATTGCTGCACTGCATGCAGCAAACTGAGAAAATTTGCAGGTCGGCTTCCTGTATCCCGGAAGCACACTAGTAGGACCCTACTGCGTGCCGATGAGGTGATCGAGTAATTCGACGGAATTGTTGCCGCACTTGCTCAGGACCGCTTCTGGCACAACTCAGACCTGCGCCGATCCTGGTGGCGCCGCCGGGCGGCGATCCGGCTAGCATCGCGCCGGCGGACAAAGACGGGAGGACTTGATGAAACTGGCCACCGGCACCGGACCCGCGCAATCGACATGCTCTGACAGGGGCATGTAACACGGTCCACGCTGCCGATGGCGGCGGCCGGGTTGCCCGATCACGGTTGGTGAGGTTCGGACGCCGAGCGCCATCGACGAACGCGCATGCCGCGGCACGCCATCAGCCGACGGGCGGTTACTCCGCAGTTCTTTCGCTGCGGCGCGAGCAGTGTCCGCATCCGGACTTCAGGGCTGGAGATGTCCGGCCTGGAAATGCCCTTGTGCACGGCGAGGCCGATGCCGACGCGCGCATCGATCGGCCGAATGCCGCCGGCGAACCGCGCCCGCGCACCATCGTTGAGGAACAAGTTATGCGGCGCGACACGGTGATCGAGCCATAGTAGGCTTGCGCCGAATGCGAGGTCTACTCAACGGGAGGAAATACAAATGTCGATCAGCACCGATGCGCCAACCAGCGGCACCGCCGTCGCCTTTGTGGACTGCGAGATTTCCGCCGGAGCCGGCCCCAGTTCGGGCGGGGGCGTCCACGCCCACGCGCATCGACGCTGGGAGGTCGTCATCGCCGGTAAGCGGATCAAGACCGTCGATGTGCACGCGCACTGCATCGTTCCCGACGCCGCGAAGCTGATCAATCACCCGCTCGAAGCACCCGCGCTGCTTTGGTCGAATGTCGGGGATCGCCTCACGCACATGGACAAGTCGGGCGTCGATGTCGAGGCGCTGAGCATCAACCCGTTCTGGTACCGCGCCGAGCGCGACGCGGCCGAACAGCTGATCAAAGTGCAAAACGAGACGCTGGCCGAGTTCTGTGCCGGTCATCCCGATCGTTTCGTCGGCTTCGCGACGGCGGCGCTGCAGTTTCCGGACCTCGCTGCGCAGCAAGTCGAGCACGCGGTCAAGAAACTCGGGTTTCGCGGGGTCGGCGTTGCCGGCAGCGTTGCCAGCGAGGAACTGGCGAACCCGAAATTCCACCCGTTCTGGGCGAAGTGCGAGGAATTGGGCGTGCTGGTTTTCCTGCACCCGCTTGGCACCCGCGAATTGGAGCCGAGCGGTCGGCTCGCCGGCAGCGGCCTGTTGACCAATACGATCGGCAATCCACTCGAGACCACGATCGCGCTGTCGCACCTGATCTTCGAGGGAACGCTCGACCGTTTTCCGGGGCTCAAGATATGCGCTGCGCATGGCGGCGGCTTCCTGCCGTCCTACGCCAACCGCTCGGACGCGGTGATCAGGACCTTCCCCGACCGGGTCGGGCCATTACCCAAAAAGAAGCCGACGGAATATCTGCGCAACGGCCAGCTCTATTTCGACACGATCATGTTCACCGGCGAGGCCATGCGTCACCTGATCGCCGAGGTCGGGACCGAACATGTGGTAATGGGCACCGACTACCCGTTCCCGTGGAATACCGCGCCGGTCGACCACATCCTATCGATCCCCGGGATTAGCGACGCCGACAAGATAGCGATGCTCGGCGGTACCGCGGCGAAGCTGCTCGGGATCGATTCCTAGGCCTCCACCTTACTCCCGCCGCGAGGTGGGAAATCGGTGTGTTCGCTTACTTCGGAAGGACGACAGGATGCGGGCAGTGATCGTCGGCGCGGGAATGGGCGGGTTGATGACGGCGTTGGCGCTGCGACAGTCCGGCGTCTTCGCATCGGTCGATATCTACGAGCAGACGAAGACGCCCAGCACTGCAGGCGCCGGGTTGAACATCCCGCCCAACGGGGCGCGGATATGTCGTTGGCTGGGCGTCGACCTCGATGGCGGGGATCCCAAAGGCCCCGATGGGGTGATCGACGGTGGCCGCGCGGCAATTTTGGAGTCGACACGGCAGTTCAACGCGGATGGGAGCGTGACAAAGAGGTCGTTCGATCATGTCACCGCCGCGGGCGACGGTACCGGATTTCATCACATGCACCGGCTGGACCTGTTGATGTGCCTGTATAAGCGGGTGTTCGAGTTCGGTCCCGACAGCGGGGCGCCGTGCCCGATCACCGTGCACATGGACTGCAGGCTGTCACAGTTGCGTCAGACCGCCGGCGAGGTGACGGCGACCTTTTCGAATGGTCGAACCGCCACGGGAGAGGTTCTCGTCGGTGCCGACGGGATCAACTCTGCCACGTTGCAGCTGGCGTGGCCGAACCCGCGTCCCAAGCGCTGGACTGAGGTGACCTGCTTTCGAGGGCTCATTCCGCGGACGGTGGTCGCCTCGCTCCGCAAGGCTGACGGCAGCCCGCTGGACCACAATCCCATCAACTCCTTCAGCATGGACCGCCATCGGACCGACAGGAGCGGGGCGACGACGTACTGGGTGCGCGGCGGCGAGTTGTTGAACGTGTGGATCGCCCGTTATGAGCCCAACTCTGCCGCGTTCGAGCAGGAGGAGGGCGACTGGTTTCCCGTCAGTCAGGAGGAGGTCCTTCGCGAGGTGGGCGAGGCATTCACGGGGAGCGCCAGCAGAGACGACCTGCTCGCTCTGGCGGGGGCGATCGTTCGTCCCACGAAGTGGGGCCTCTACGATCGCGACGCGCTCGAAACCTGGGTGCAGGGCCGCATCTGTCTGCTCGGGGACGCGGCGCACCCGATGCTTCCCACGTTTGGCCAAGGGGCCGCGCAGTCCTTCGAGGACGCGGCCGCGCTCGCCAGCGCCTTCGCCCTGCACGGCCGCGATGTGGCTACAGCGATGTTGCACTACGAACGCGTGCGGCATTACCGCGCCACCCGCTTCCAACTCGGCTCCAAATTCGCCTTCGATCACTTGCGGGCCAAGGACACCGCTGCGCAGAAGGCGCTGCTCGAGACGCTCGACGAACGGGTCAGCCCAGCCTTTGCCCACGACAAGCGCGGCGGCGAGGACAACTCCTGGATCTACGCGTACGACGCGCGCAATATCGGCGCCGAATTGCCCCCCAAGAGATTAGGACCGTGGGACTTCCGCCGAGCCGCCAAGGCCGACTACGCCGCGATCACCCGCAAGCTCTGGATGCCAGCTGCTCCCGCCAAGGGTACACGCCCCGTCACGCGCGAAGAGGTCGCCCTGCACAACACCCGAGACGACTGCTGGATCATCATCTCGGGAAAAGTTTACGACATCACCGAGTGGGCACCCCATCACCCTGGTGGCGCTGGAATCGCCCGAATGTACGCCGGCAAGGAAGCCACTGCCGAATTCGGTGACTACCACAGTGCCGACGCTGTCGCGCACATGGCTCATTTCTGCGTCGGCGACCTCGTCGAGACTCCAACCACCCTGCCGTGACTGGCCACGCTGACTGGCCGGCATTTCCAGCGCGCCGCAGCTGCGCGCCAGCTCATCCGCTCGACCGGTGCCAAGCTGTTCTTCCTGCCAAAATATTCCCCCGACCTGAACTCCTTCGAGCAGGTCTTCGCCAAGCTCAAACACCTGCTCCGAAACGCCCAGGCGCGAACCTTCGAGGCCATCTGCCTCGCCCTCCGACAGATCCTTCAGGCCTTCACCCCAGGCGAATGCGCCAATTACTTCGCAAACTCAGGGTATAGACTAACCTAAAATCATCATGCTTTAGGCGGCTGACCGCGGCGACACCCTCGGCGGCGCCGGGCTGCATGGCGGCGGCGAGGACGCCGTAGACGCGGGTCCAGGCACCGGGCAAACGGTAGGAGGCTTCATGTGCGGGCGGCGATCCGGCTAGCATCGCGCCGCGGACAAAGACGGGAGGACTTGATGAAACTGGCCATCATCGGCGCCGGCAGCGTGGGCGGCACGCTCGGCTCGGCCTGGGCGCGCAAGGCGGGCCACGATATCCTGTTCGCGGTCAGGAACCCGGCCGCGGAGAAGACGCAAGCGCTGGTCCGCGGGCTCGGCGGCAGGGCGCGCGCCGGTACGCCCGCCGAGGCGGCAGCCTTCGCCGACGTGATCGTGCTCGCCACCCCGTGGAATGCCGCGGAAGCCGCGATCCGCTCCATGGGAAACCTGAGCGGCAAGATCATCCTCGACGCGACGAACCCGCTGGCGATGGGGCCGGAGGGCTTGAGCCTCGCGGTCGGCCACACCACGTCCGGCGGCGAGATGGTGCAGGGCTGGGCGCGGGGCGCTTCGGTGTTCAAGACGCTGAACACGACCGGGTACGGCACCATGGCCGAGCCGGCGATCGGCGGCGTGCGATCGGTGATGTTCGTCGCCGGCGACGACGCGGCGGCAAAGCCGAAGGTGATGGCGCTCGTCGGCGAGCTCGGCTTCGAGGCGGTCGATGCCGGACCGTTGCGCAATGCCCGGCTGCTGGAAGCGCATGCCATGCTGTGGATCGATCTTGCGCTCAACCGCGGGCTCGGCCGCGAGTTTGCCTTCGCGCTGCTGAGAAGGTGAGGTCGCGCAGACCGCCCGGCCATTGCGGAGCCAGGGGACACGGGGATGGCACCGAACAATCACAGGCACGTTTTTGAGGGGCTGACCTACACTTCTCTTGTATTGGACGCCGTGGCCACGATCGCGCTCGATCGGGATTCTGAAAGTGCACGTGCATGTTGGAGCCCATCGGGGTGAAGATGCCCTGATGATCCTTCGACCAGAAGCCGACCAGGATGGCGTCCTGCCGATGAACCTCGAAAGGAATCTGGATCTTCTGGTGCGCGGCCATGCCGGTCGGCGTGTCGGGCTTGGCATCGAGCACGTGGAAATCGATCAGCTCCAGACGACCCGAAAGCTCGAACGGAAACGCCTGGGCAAGCCCGAGCCTGCTGCCGGCCTCGCCGACAAGAGTCTGGAGATCTCCGTAGGTGCGCACCTGGCTCGGCAGCGGAATGGTCTGCCACCCGGCGATCTCCGCCCAGACGAAAAACGGTGCGCCGCCATCGAAGCTCTCGGTGACATGGACCGCGCCGTCGGCTCCGACGCGCGCCAGCGAGGGACGGCCATCGGCAATCGTCACCTCGCCGGTCATCCCCGCGAGCGGACCGAGCCCGTTGACGTGCGGATGGCCGGCCAGCGTCCTGAGGTCGATCAGCGCGGCACGCTTACCCATCATGATGGTCACGCGCTGGGCGCCGATGTGGCGCAACGTGTAGCCGGCCGCACGGATCTCGATCGGGCCCGCGCCGGCAGCAATCGCAGCGGACCGTTGTACCTCGGTCAAGGCCGCACAGGCGACGCAGGCAGTCCGGATCAGGCGGCGGCGGGTCATCATGCGTCTGCACTCCTCCAGAGCGAGAAGCCGACCTTCTCGCGATCGTGTATCACGCCAGGAACGCGCCGCCGTTGACGTGGATGGTCTGGCCGGTGATGTAGCGCGCGCTGGGGCCGCAGAGGAACCGCACCGCAGCGGCGATCTCCTCGGACTCGCCGCGACGTCCGTTCAGCGTCTGGTGGGCAGCGAGATGGGCGGGTGCCGCCCCCTTCGGCCGGGTGGTGGCGATGAAGCCCGGAGACACGCAGTTGACCGTGACGTTGTCGCCGGCAAGGTCGTGGGCCAGCGCGCGGGTGAAGCCCTCGAGCCCGGCCTTGGCGGCGACCACATGGGCGCGATGCCTGGCGCCGGTGCTGGCGCTCAAGCCCCCGATATTGATGATGGTCGCGGCGCCGCTCGCGCGCAGCCCGGGCAAGCAGGCCTTGACGCAGTTGAACGCGCCGTCGAGCACTATTCCTAAGATTTCCCGCCACTCGGCGAGCGTCAGCTGGTCGAGCGGCGTCTCGCGGCGGACCGCGGCGTTGTTGACCAGAAAGTCGATGCGGCCAAAACGTTTGGTCGCCGCCTCGGCCATGCGCTCGACGGCTGCCGCATCGGTGACGTCGGCCAGCACCGCGAGCGCATGCCCGCCCTTCGCCTCGATGGCGCCGACCACCGCGTCGGCCTCGGCCTTGTTCTGGCGGGCGTTGACCACGACGTCGGCGCCGCCGGCCGCCAGATCGAGCGCGATCGCCCGCCCGATATTGCGTCCCGCCCCGGTGACGATCGCCACCCGGCCGGCGAGCTCGCGATTGCCTGCAGTGGTCATGGGCGCAGCACTCCGAGGTTGATGGGTCCGGCATAAAGTTTGGGCCGCACAGCGGCCGGCAGGCGTGCCGGATCGAGCGCCGCGATGCGGTCGGCGAGGGTTTCGGCAACGGAGACGTCGGGGAGCTTTTTCGGCATCAGTAGTTGCGCAGGCGGACATTGCCGAAGCCGGGAACGCGGCTCACCAGGATGACGACCGCAAAGGTGATCACCAGCATGATCAGGCCGAGCACCGCGATGGCGCCGAGATCGCCGCTTTCGTTGAGGTCGAAGATCAGCACGGAAACCACCTTGGTCTCCGAGGTGAACAGCATGATGGCCGCCGACAGTTCTCTGATCACGCCGACGAAGATGAAGCACCAGGTGGCAAGCACGCCGGTGCGCAGCAGCGGCGCCGTGATGTCGTAGAGCGAGCGCAGCCTGGTGGCACCGAGGATGCGGCTGGCGTCCTCGAGCTCCGGATGGACGGTGCGGAAGGCGGCCTGCAGCTGCTGATAGGCCGCCGGCAGGCTGATGGTGACGAAGGCGATCAGCAGGATCCACAGGGTGCCGTAGAGAATGAACGGCGGCCGTGTGTAGCTCAGAAACAACCCGACGCCGAGCACGATGCCGGGGATCGCGACCGGAGCGGTGGCGAGAAAGCCGAGGACGCGATAGCCGGCGACCGCCTTGCGCGACGTCACGTAGGCGATGACCAGCGCCAGCAGCGTGCCGACGGTCGCGGAGAGGACGCCGAGCAGGAACGTGTTCTTCAGGGCGAGCCTGGTCGACGAGAGCTCGAAGAACACGAACTCGATATTGTGCAGCGTGAAGGTCTGGAACGACAGGAATTGCGAGGCAACGCGGGAGAACGCCGCATTGAGGAGCGCCCCATAGGGCAGGAAGATCGGGTTGAGCAGCACGAGAAAGCACAGCGCCAGCGCCGGCCATTTGAAGGCGCCGAGCCCGACGATGCGCGGATCGCCGTGGCGCCCGCCGACCACCGAGTAGCCGCGGCGGCCGAGGATCATCTGCTGGCCGCGCAGCAGCACGACGGTGAGCACCAGAAGCGGCAACGAAGCTGCCGCCGCGAGCTCGGGCTTCGGCGGATACTGAAAGAGGCTCCAGATCTTGGTCGTCATGGTGTGGAAGCCGGCGGGAAGCGCGAGGATCGCCGGCGAGCCGAACAGGGTCATCGCCTGCAGGAAAGCGACGAGGGCGCCGGCCAGCACCGCGGGCAGCGCCAGCGGCACGGTGATGCGCCGCGCCGTCACCCAGGCGCGGCCGCCGAGGATCGCGGAGGCGTCCTCCAGGTCGCCAGGAATGCGATCGAGCGCGTTGGCGACCAGCACGAACACGTAGGGAAACGTATAGCAGGCGATCACGAAGATCAGCCCGGGCAGCGAATAGATGTCGAGCAGATGCTCGTCGGCCTCGGCACCGGTCACAGCGCGGTAGAGCTGGTTGAGGAGCCCTGAGTTCGGCGCCGCCAGCAGCTCCCAGGCGATCGCCCCGAGGAACGGCGGGGTCACGAACGAGGCCGTCACCAGGGCACGGATAGTGCGACGCAACGGAATGTCGGTGCGCGCCACCAGCCAGCCCATCGGGGCGGCGACCAGGCAGCACACGAGCGCGACGGTGGTGGCGATGAAGACGGTGGTGATCAGCGGGTCGCGGAAGGTCGGATCGGAGGCCAGCCGCGCGAAATTCCCCAGCGTGAAGGCGCCGGAGCGGTCGATCAGGCTGTAATAAAACAGCCAGCCGAGGGGCAGGACGATGAGCACCACCAGGATGGCCGCAAAGGCGAGCAGGATCGGCCCGGACGGGTCGAGATGACGCCGGCGCACGACGGGCTGCTCGACAGCCGCAACGGTCACGGTTCTCAGACCTTGAAGTACTTGACGTATAGCGCCTTGATCTCGTCGCCCTTGGCCTCGACCGCTACCGGATCGTCGCGCATCACCTTGATCTCGCTCAATGGCCGGCGGCCGGGCTTTTCCTTGACCAGGGGATGCATCGACCGCAGGCCGCCGACATCGACGATGAGCTGCTGCGTCTCCACCGAGAACATGAAGCTCTGCAGCAGGCGCGCCGCGTTGGGATTGGGCGCCGCCGAAAACAGCCCGTTCGGTCCGACGATCATCGGCGAGCCCTCGGTCGGATAGACGATCTCCACCGGCTGGCCGGACTCCTTGAGCTGGAACAGGTTGTACTCGTTGCCGTCGGCCATGACGGCGCGCTCGCCGAGCGCGAGCTTCTTCGGCGGATCGGCCGACGACTGGACCTGCATGACGTTCTGCTTGGCGAGCTGCTCCAGATAGGGCCATCCGAGATCGCGCGAGATCTCGTAGGTCGCGGTAAGGATCGTGCCGCTGTAGCCCGGATGCGCCTTGACCATCTTGCCCTTCCATTTGGGCAGGAGCAGATCGGCAAAACTCTTCGGCGCATCCTCCGCCTTGACCAGGTTGGTGTTGTAGCCGATGACGCTGAGCCAGGCGCGCCAGGTCGCGAACATCCCGTCGGGGTCCTTGTGCTCGGCCGGATAATGGCGCGCCACGTCCTCGGGCACGTAGGCGGCAAGCAAGCCCTCGCGCTTCCATACGATGAAATGCGAGGCATCCGACGAGTTGACCACGTCGACCGCATGGATGCGGCTGCCGTATTCCTGCCCGATCCGCTGGAACACCCGCTCGGCACCCGAGCGCTCGACCCGCACCGCAATGCCGGAATATTTCGCCTCGAACGCCTTGGCGACCTTTTCGGCGAGCGGCAGGTCGACCGAGGTGTACCAGACGACCTTGCCCTCGCGGCGGGCGGCCTCGATCAGGGCGGGGGTGACGGCGGCCGGCTCGGCCGCCGCAACCGGAGCCGCGACCGCGCCGAGCGCCAGCCCGGCCGACGCCTTGAGCATGTCCCGTCTGGAGAATCTTCGCCCGCGCATGCTCATCCTCCCGGTTTCGCCGATCGCTGCTCGTCTCGGCCTGGCGCCTTATCCGACCAGCACGCGCAGCCGGTCGGCCGGCAGGCACAACCAGGTTTGGGTTCCCGGTGCGATATTCTGTCCGGCCGGCGCAACGACGCGCAACTGCGTTCCGTCGGCGATCTCCACCATATAGTCGCGGCTGCTGCCGAGGAAGACCTGACGGACGATGGTCGCCGGGACGACGTTGTCCTCGTTCGGCGCAGTCCCGGAAGCGAGCAGGCGGATGTCGTGCTGGCGGATCGAGATCGCGACGTCGCCACCGGGCGTGAGCTCGACGCCGTCGAGGCGGAGCGCGACGCCGGCCAGCCGGACGTGGTCGCGGTCCAAAACTTTTCCGCGCACGATATTGCTCGAGCCGATGAAGCGGGCGACGAACTCCGAGCGCGGCCGGTCGTAGATCTCCTCGGGCGAGCCTGCCTGCTCGATCTTCCCGTGGTTCATCACCGCGATGAGGTCCGCGGTGGTCATCGCCTCGGATTGATCGTGGGTCACGTAGACCGTGGTATAGCGATAGGCATCGTGCAGCCGCCGCACCTCGAAGCGCATCTCCTCGCGCAGGTTGGCGTCGAGATTCGACAGCGGCTCGTCGAGGAGCAGCGTCTCCGGATCGACGACGAGGGCGCGGGCGAGGGCCACCCGCTGCTGCTGGCCCCCCGACAGCTCACCCGGATAGCGGTCGGCAAGCGCCTCGAGACGGGTGGTGCCGAGGATCTGGCCGAGCTTGCTCGCGATGGTGTCGCGGTCCATGCGGCGCAATCTCAGCCCATAGGCGACGTTCTCCGCCACCGTCATGTGCGGCCACAGCGCGTAGCTCTGGAAGATCATCGACATGTTGCGCTGCTCGGGCGGCAGCGTGCGCGCCGGCGACGAGACCAGCCGGTCACCCACCGATATCTCGCCGTCGCTCGGCTCGACGAACCCGGCGATCAGCCGCAAGGTCGTGGTCTTGCCGCAGCCCGAGGGGCCGAGCAGGCAGACCAGCAGGCCATGCTCGATGCGCAGCGACACGTTGTCGACGACGGCAGCGGCGCCGTAGCGCTTGGTCAGGCCCCGCAACTCCACCGATGCCACGTCCGCCCACCCCCGTTGCCGTCGCGGCCGCGCCCGGGCCAGCCGGGATATATCCGACCCTGAACCCTCAAAACAAGCGGACCCCGGGCAATGCCCGAGGTCCGCTCCCTTGGCAAGTCGCTAGCCGGAGGCGCCGGGCGGCGATCCCGTCGCTCAGCTCCCGACGTCCGTCACGATCGGCCCGAACAGCTCGAAACGCTCGCCGTCGAAGCGCTGCATCTGCAGCTGCTTGATCGGCGCAAAGTCGGTCGGGGAGGTGTGGAGCTTGACGCCCGGCAGCAGCATGCCGAGCTCGACATGGGTGAGGTTCGCCGCCTGCTTCATGACGTTCTCGCGCGTCAGATCGTCGCCGCACTGCTTCAGCGTCTCCACCATGGTCTGCGCCAGCAGATAACCGTAGACGGTGAAAGTCGAGGTCTTGTCGCCGTCCGGATAGTACTTGTCCATGAAGGCCACCCATTCCTTGTAGGCGGCGTCGTCCTTCCAGGTCGGATTGGTCGGATCCTTGAGATACTGGACGGACAGGATGCCCTTGGAGTTGTCGAACCCCGCCGGCTTGAGCGTCGAGCCGACCGAGGCCGATACGCTGTTGAGCAGGTGGACCGGCTTCCAGTCGATCTCGGCCGCCTTCTTGATCGCCTGGGCGGCGAACTTCGGCGTGGTGACGTTGTAGAATATGTCGGCTCCCGACGCCTTCAGGTTGATGATCTGGGAATCGACCGTGGGATCGGTGGTCTCGTAGGGCAGCTCAGCGACGATCTGGATCTTGCCGGCCAGGCCGTCCTTCAGCCCCTTGACATAGTCTTTGCCGTAATCGTCGTTCTGGTAGAGGATGCCGATCTTGCCCTGCGGATGGTTCTTCAGCAGATACTCGGCGTAGATCCGCCCCTCGCTCTGGTAGTTCGGCTGCCAGCCCATCGTCCATGGGAAGTGCTTCGGGTCGTTCCACTTGGTGGCGCCGGTGGCGACGAACAGCTGCGGCACCTTCTTGGCATTCATGTATTTCTGGATCGCCGTATTCGGCGGCGTGCCCAGCGAGTTGAACACCAGCAGGACCTCGTCGCTCTCCACCAGCTTGCGCGCCTGCTCGACGGTCTTCGGCGGGCTGTAGCCGTCGTCGTAGGAAATGAAGTTGATCTTGCGGCCGTTGATGCCGCCCTCGGCATTGACCTTGTTGAAATAGGCGGCTTCCACCTTGCCGATCTGCCCGTAGGCCGAGGCCGGTCCGCTATAGGGCATGATGTTGCCGATCTTGATCTCGGTGTCGCTGGCGCCGGGACCGTATTTCTTCTCCGCCGCCGCCGGGCTCGCCGCGAATGCGACAACGCCGAGAATGGCCGGCGCGATCAACCAATGCCGGTAGGATCTCATTGCTTCCTCCATCGTTGAGTGGTGCGTCAACGCGTTGCACGAGCGATCCGGCCGACCACGAGCCTGACGAAGCCCGCCGCGCCGGACGGCATCACATAGATGACGAGTATCAGGATAACCCCGTAGACCGCCTGCGCCAAGCCTTTGGACACCTGCTCGGCGATGTTGGGCACGAACAGGACGAACAGCCCGGCGAACAGCGTGCCGGGGATCGAGCCGACGCCGCCGACCACGAGGCCGACGAACATCGCGACGGCGAAATTGAAGGTGAAGCTGTCGGGTGCCACGAACCCGACCGCGATCGCCCCGAGCGCGCCGGCGACACCGGTATAGAGCGCGCTGACCCCGAAGGTCAGCGACTTGTACAGCGACACGTTGACGCCCATGGCGCTCGCGGCGATCGGATTGTCGCGGATCGCGATGATCGCCCGGCCGGTGCGGCTGTGCACCAGGCTGAAGGCGCAGGCGTACATCACCAGCGCGACGGCGACGGTGAAAAAGTAGAGCCACTGGTCGGAATTGAGCCGCAACCCGAACGGCGCATCCGGCTTGATCAGCACGATGCCCTGGACGCCGCCGGTCCACCCTTCGAGCGGCGTGGACTTCAGGAGCTGGGGCATCGCGATGGCGAGCGCGAAGGTGGCGAGCGCCAGATAGATGCCCTCGAGCCGCAGCGCCGGCAGCCCGAACAGGAAGCCAACGACGAAGCACACCACCCCGGCGGCGGGCAGCGTCCAGTAGTAGGCGACGTCGGCCTGGTCCATCAGGATCGCCGCCGTATAGGCGCCGATCCCGTAAAAGGCGCTGTGCCCGAGCGAGAACTGGCCGTTGAAACCGGTGAGCAGCGCCAGCCCGAGGATCGCCACCGCGTAGATCAGCGCGAGGGTGAGCTGGAAGATCAGGAAATTCTTGACCGCGAACGGCAGCAGGAGGGCGAGCACCAGGCCGGCCACCATCACGAGCCGGCTCCAGGTGGCGAGCGGAATCCCCCCGATGCTGTCATGGCCGGCCACGCTGGCCGGCCGGGCGGCCGGCTTGACGGCGCCGGCGTCGAGCGCGAGCCCGCCGACGCTTGCGGCCGCCGCCGCGTCACGACCGGGTTTGCTGTCCTGCTGCATGTGGCTCACACCCGGCTGACGATGGTTCGGCCGAAGATTCCGCTCGGCTTAACGGTGAGCACCGCGACGATGATGAACAGCGCGATGGTGAGCTTCAGCTCGCGCCCCACATAGGGAATGAAGGTGCCGGCGAGGTTCTCGATGACGCCGACCGCAAAGCCGCCGAGCACGGCGCCGCCCGGGCTGGTCAGGCCGCCGACCACGGCGCCGGCAAAGCCGTAGAGCAGGATGCTGTTCATCATGTTGGGCTCGAGAAAGACCACCGGGGCGATCAGCATGCCGGCAACCGCGCCGATCGCCGCCGCCATGCCCCAGCCGAGCGCGATCATCCAGCCGACGCGGATGCCGGCGAGCCGCGCCGATTCCGGGTTGGCGGCGGCGGCCCGCATGGCAAGGCCGATCCTGGTGTGGCGGAAGAACAGATAGAGCAGCACCAGCATGAACAGCGTCACCCCGATCATGCCGGCATCGTGGGCGCTCATCAGGCCGTTGCCGAACAGGGAGCGCGAGCCGAACGGGGTAGGAAAGCTCTTGACGTTGTAGTCCCAGATGAAGCCGGCGAGGCTGTTGATGATGGCGAACAGCGCGATGAAGATCACAACGTGGGAGAGCACCGGCGCATCGTGGATCGGACGGAACAGCACGCGCTCGAGCACGACGCCGGCGACGAAGGAGAACGCAATGGAGCCGAAGAACGCCACCCAGAACGGGACGCCCCACTGGATCAGCTGCCAGGTGATGAAGGTGGAGAACATCGCCATCTCGCCCTGGGCGAAATTGAGATGATCGATCGCCTGGTAGATCATCACGATGGCGAGCGCCAGGCAGGCGTAAATGCCGCCCGTCGCGAGACCCGCGAGCACCTGATGCAGCAGCAGATCCATCGGTTTCTCCCGGGCCGGTTCTAGTATCCCAGATAGGCGCGGCGGACGCCCTCGTCGTTGCGCAGGTCGCGCGCCGCACCGGTCATCACCAGCTCGCCGGTCTCGATCAGGTAGGCGTGGTCGGCGAGATCGAGCGCCAGCGAGGCGTTCTGCTCGACCACCAGCATGCTGACCTTCTCGTCGCGATTGAGCTTGCGCAGGATGTCGAACAGCTCCTGGACGACCAGGGGCGCGAGCCCGAACGACGGCTCGTCCAGCAGCATCAGCTTGGGGCGCAGCATGAGGGCGCGGGCGACCGCCAGCATCTGCTGCTCGCCGCCCGAAAGCGTCCCGGCCTGCTGCTGCCGCCGCTCCCGGAGCCGGGGAAAGTAACCGTACACCCGGTCGATGTCGGCGGAAATCCCGGCACGGTCGCCGCGCGTCATCGCGCCGATCTGCAGGTTCTCCTCCACGGTCTGGCGCACGAAGGTGCCGCGGCCCTGCGGGACATGGGCGATGCGCAGCCGGACGATGTCCTCGATGGCGCGGCCGCGGATCGACTGTCCCTCGAAGCGGATATCGCCGGTGGTCCGCGTCATCCCGGAGATGGCGCGCAGCGTCGTCGTCTTGCCGGCACCGTTGGCGCCGAGCAGCGTCGTGACCCCGCCTTCGGCGACGCCGAGATCGAGCCCGAACAGCACCTGGGTGGCGCCGTAGAAGGCGCACAGGGTGCGGGTCTCCAGCAGCATCGCGGTCACTTGGTGGTTCCCAGATAGGCGCTGATCACGTCGGGATCGGCCTGCACCTGCGCCGGGGTGCCGTCGGCGATCTTCTTGCCGAAATCCAGCGCCACGACCTTGTCGCAGATCGACATGACCAGGCTCATATGATGCTCGACCAGCAGCACGGTGACGTCGCGGTCGTCGCGGATTTTTCGGATCAGGCGGCCGAGCTCCTCGACCTCGTGATGATTGAGGCCCCCGGCCGGCTCGTCGAGCAGCAGGAGTTTTGGCCGGGCGGCGAGCGCGCGGGCGAGCTCGACCCGCTTCTGCAGCCCGAACGGGAGCGAGGACACCAATTGCCCGGCGACCTCTCCGAGGTCGAGATAGTCGATGAGCTCCCGGGCAGCCTCGGTGAGCGCGCGGTCGCGGCGCACCACGAAGGGCAGGTGCAGGGCATCGCTGAGGAAATCGCTGCGGCTCTGCCGGTGGCCGCCCACCCGGACATTGTCGAGCACCGACATGCGGCCGAACAGAGCGAGATTCTGGAAGGTGCGGCTGATGCCGACGTCGACGATGCCGTGCGGCGGCAGCCTGAGGATGCTGCGCCCCTCGAACAGGATGTCGCCGCGCCACGGCGTGTAGAGCCGGCTCAGGCAGTTGAACAGCGTGGTCTTGCCGGCGCCGTTCGGCCCGATCAGGCCGAGCAGCTGGCGCGGCGCGATCTCGAACGACACGCTGTCGAGCGCCACGATGCCGCCGAAGCGCACGCCGACGTCGCGAACCACGAGCTGCGGCTCAGCGGCGGCTGTCCGAGGCCGAAACTCGGCTGTGCTCGACACCACGCTCACGACCGATCCGGGCGGTCAGGCGAGCGAGGTCGACGGAATTTTCAAGCCCTTGCGTCGGAAACCGCGCGACGCTGCACGCCTTTTCGCATCCATGACAACGTCCCCTCGATATTTGCTGCGCCGGCTCTAACGGCCGTTCAGGGCAGCTTCCACGTTTCTGACCAGATTGACAAGACGCGGACCGACGTCGCTCTCCAGCTGCTCGCGCGTGAGCTGGAACGCCGGTGCCCCGCAGTTGAAGGCGAACACGCCGGTACCGTCCGGCGCGATCAGCGGCACGCCGACCGCGCTGACGTCGGCATGCCAGTCGCCGGTCGAGATGGTGAACCCCCGGGTCGCCAGATCCTTCACCGCCTGCTCGATACCGGCGCGGATCTTCGGCCAGCGCTCGGCCTCGCGCCGCTTCATGTGGTGCATCAGCCACTCGCGCTCCTTGACCGGAAGCGCGGCCAGCAGGGCGCGTCCCATCGCGGTGGTGGCGAGCGGAATGCGCGAGCCGAGATCGAGGCGCAGCATCACCGCAGAATTGCTGCGGCAGTGCTCGACATAGATCAGGTTGAGGCGATCGCGGCTGCCGAGCGACACCGCCGCATCGGTCAGGTTGGCGAGGTCCTGCATGTAGGGCCGGGCGATCTGGCGAATGCGCATGTTCGCCAGGGTCGAATAGCCGATCGCCAGCGCCGCGGGCGCCAGCTGATACTTGCCGAGCCGCGGCACGTGGGTCAGATGCCCGAGCTTGGTCAGCGTATAGGTGAGCCGCGACACCGTGGGCTTCGGCAGGCCGGTACGCTGGGCGATCTCCTGATTGCCGAGCAGGCCTTCGGCCGGGGTGAAGGCGCGCAGCACCTCTAGCCCGCGGGCGAGCGCGATGACGAACTTGCGATCGTGCTCTGGATGCTCCGCGACCGGCTCGCCGACGCGGCCCCCGGCTGCCTTCCAACTCTCCTGCGCAGCCATTACGCCTCGACCACCCGCCGATGCCGAACCAATCATTGACACCAATGGCACCACTTCCTAGCCTTTTCAAGCTTGCAGAACATTGTTCCGCGGTGCGGAATAGCCAGCGCGTCGGCGAACGACGCCCGCCGCAAAGGGAAGGAATGCTCCATTGCCGGACTACGTCACCCTGCGCCGCGATGGCGGCGTCGCGATCATCGTCGTCGACAACCCACCGGTGAACGCGTTGCGGCGCGAGGTGCGCGAGGGCCTGACCCGGCTGATCGCGGAGGCGCGCGACGATGCCTCGGTGGAGGCCGTGGTGATCGCCTGCGCGGGACGGACCTTCATCGCCGGCGCCGACATCACCGAGTTCGGCAAGCCGCCGCCACCGCCTGGGAGCGTCGACATCACCGGCACCATCGACTCGACCGGGAAGCCGGTCGTCGCCGCCCTGCACGGCACGGCGCTGGGCGGCGGCTTCGAGGTGGCGCTGGCGTGCCATTATCGGGTGGCGGCTCCCAGCACCAGGGTCGGCCTGCCGGAGATCAAGCTCGGCATCATCCCGGGTGCCGGAGGAACGTTGAGGCTGCCGCGCCTGATCGGCGTCGACAAGGCGCTGCGCATGATCCTCAGCGGCGATCCGATCTCCGCCGACGAGGGCCGGCGCGACGGGGTGATCGACGAGATCGTCGAGGGCGACCTGACCGCCGGCGCCGTGGCCTTCGCGCGAAAAGTCCTGGCGGAGAAACGGCCGCTGCGGCGGGTGCGCGACATGGAGGACCGGCTGGCGCCAATGCGCGCCGATCCGAAAGCATTCGATCGACTGGTCGCCGAGACGAGCAAGCGCTCGCGCGGCCTCAAGGCGCCGGCGGCGGCGATCGAATCCATGCGCTGGACGCTCGACCTGCCGTTCGACGAGGCGCTGGCGCGGGTGCGGGCGACGTTCGCCGAGCTGCGCGACGGCGACCAGTCGAAGGCGCAGCGCCACGTCTTCTTCGCCGAGCGCGAGGCGCTCAAGATTCCCGGGCTGCCGGCCGGCACCAAGGGGCGCGAGATCAACCGTGCCGCGGTGATCGGCGCCGGCACCATGGGCGGCGGCATCGCCATGTGCTTTGCCAATGCGGGCATTCCGGTGACGGTGATCGAGACCAGCCAGGAGCCGCTGACCCGCGGACTCGACACGATCGCCAAGAACTACCGCAACACGGCGGCACGCGGCGGATTGCAGGCGGACGAGATGGAGCGCCGGATCGCGGCGATCAGCGGCTCGACCGATTTCGGCGCGGTCGCCGGAGCCGACATCGTGATCGAGGCGGTGTTCGAGGAGATGGACATCAAGAAGCGGGTGTTTGCCGACCTCGACCGGCTGACCGGAGCCGACGCGGTGCTGGCGACCAACACGTCCTATCTGGACGTCAACGAGATCGCGCGGGCGACCGGACGGCCGCAATCGGTGGTCGGGACCCACTTCTTCAGCCCAGCCAACGTGATGCGCCTTTTGGAGATCGTGCGCGGGGAACAGACCGCGCCCGACGTGCTGGCGACCGCGATCGCGGTCGGGCGGCGCATCGGCAAGGTTCCGGCCGTGGTCGGGGTCTGCCACGGCTTCGTCGGCAACCGCATGCTGCGCGCCCGCGCCATCGAGGCCGAGCGCATGCTGCTCGAAGGCGCGCTGCCCCACGAGGTCGACGGCGCGATCGTCGAGTTCGGCTTTCCCATGGGGCCGTTCGCGATGGGCGATCTCGCCGGGCTCGACGTCAGCTGGCGCATGCGCAAGGCGCAAGGGACACGCGCCGAGATCGCCGATTCCCTGTGCGAGGCCGGGCGCTTCGGCCAGAAGACCGGAAAGGGCTTTTATCGCTACGAGTCAGGCTCCCGCACGCCACATCCCGATCCCGAGGTGGAGGCCCTCATCGTCGGCGCATCGCGGCGGCTCGGCGTCGCGCGGCGTGCCTTCGGTCGCGAGGAGATCCTCGAGCGCCTGATCTTCCCGATGATCAACGAGGGCGCCCGCATCCTCGAGGAGGGCATCGCGCTGCGTCCGGGGGACATCGACGTGATCTACATCTACGGCTACGGCTGGCCGGTCTGGCGTGGCGGACCGATGTACCATGCGGATCGCCTCGGGCTCGGCCATATCCGTGACCGGCTGGCGGCGCTGGCGGCGGCGACCGGCGACCCGCGCCACCAGCCGGCGCCGCTGCTGGCAAAACTCGCCGCGGAGAATCGCGGCTTCGCCTCGCTGGCAACGAAAATGCCTGTATGATCGCCGTATAGGTATCCACCATGTGCGTCGGCGTCATGGGTGCCGCCGACCTGTTCGAGATCAACTGAGGAGCCGCCATCCCTCCCCTGAAAGGGGAGGGTGGCCGCCGCCCGAGGGCGGCGGCCGGGTGGGGTCGCTGCGTTGCTAGGATTGCCGATGGCCAACGAACGCGCACGTCAGCTTCGCAAGACGATGACGGCCCAGGAGGTGAAGCTCTGGGTATATCTGCGCACATGGCGGTCGCGTGGCTATCACATTCGACGGCAGGCGCCACGCGATGGCTACATCCTGGACTTTCTTTGTCTTCGCGAGCGCGTGATCATCGAGGTCGACGGCGGACAGCACGGCTTCGATCGGCACATTGCGAAGGATCAGGTTCGCGACCAGCACTTCGAAGCCCAGGGCTTCAAGATCCTGCGCTTCTGGAACAACGACATCGACGATAATCTCGACGGCGTTCTCGAGACCATCGACCGCGAATTGCGGGAACGCCGTGCCTCATCCATCCCTCCCCCAACGGGGGAGGGTGGCCGCCGTCAGGCGGCCGGGTGGGGGGATCATGACGAACGACTGAGAAGAACCCCACCCGGCGCCGCTGCGCGGCGCCACCCTCCCCTTTCAGGGGAGGGATAACCGGGAGACCCCCATGGACCTGCGCTTCACGGCTGACGAGATCGCGTTCCGCGACGAGGTGCGGGCGTTCATGCGCACCGCGCTGCCCGACGACATCCGGCGGAAGATCGTCGAGGGACGGCATCTCGCCAAGGAGGATACCGTTACCTGGCAGCGCATCCTCAACAAGAAGGGCTGGGCGGTGCCGCACTGGCCGGTCGAGTGGGGCGGCACCGGCTGGACTCCGGTGCAGCAGTACATCTTCCTCGAGGAGATGCAGCAGGCGCCGGCGCCGCAGCCGCTCGCCTTCGGGGTCAGCATGGTGGGCCCGGTGATCGCGGCGTTCGGCAGCGAAGCGCAGAAGAAGAAATTCTTGCCGCGCATCGCCAATCTCGACGACTGGTGGTGCCAGGGATTTTCCGAGCCGGGCGCCGGCTCCGATCTCGCCAGCCTGAAGACGGCGGCGAAGCGCGACGGCGATTACTGGGTGGTCAACGGGCAGAAGACCTGGACCACGCTCGCCCAGCACGCCGACTGGATTTTCTGCCTGGTGCGCACCGATGCGGCGGCGAAGAAGCAGCAGGGCATCTCGTTCCTGCTGATCGACATGAAGACCCCGGGCATCACGGTCCGGCCGATCGTCACCATCGACGGCGGCCGCGAGGTCAACGAGGTGTTTTTTGACGACGTGCGGGTGCCCACCGAAAATCTCGTCGGCGAGGAGAACAAGGGCTGGGACTATGCCAAATTCCTGCTCGGCAACGAGCGCACCGGCATCGCCCGGGTCGGCATGTCGAAGGAGCGTATCCGCCGGCTGAAGGAGCTCGCCCGCATGGAGCAGAGCGGTGACCGGCCGCTGATCGAGGACGAGCGGTTCGGCGCCAAGCTCGCCGCGGTCGAGGTCGAGCTCAAGGCCCTGGAGATGACCCAGCTGCGCGTGGTGAGCAACGAGCGCAAGCGCGGCAACCGGCCGGACCCGGCCTCGTCGATCCTGAAGATCAAGGGTTCCGAGATCCAGCAGACCATCACCGAGCTTCTGCTCGAGGTGGTGGGTCCCTACGGGCTGCCCTACCAGCCCGAATATCTCAAGGACGAGCGCCGCAACGAGCCGCCGGTCGGCCCCGAATGGTCGCCGCCGATCGCGCCGGCCTACTTCAACATGCGCAAGACCACGATCTACGGCGGCTCCAACGAGATCCAGAAGAACATCATCGCCAAGGCGATCCTGGGATTCTCAGAGCGTGATTCGTTCGTGTTAAATCACCGGCGTCATGCGCGGGCTTGTCCCGCGCATCCACGTCTTTCTTCCCGGCCAAGACGCAGAAGTGCTGACGAACCAGGGACCGCAAGATGGATTTCGACCTGAACGACGAGCAGCGCCTGCTGAAGGAGAGCATCGAGCGCATGCTCGCCGATCGCTACGATTTCGAGGCGCGCAACAAACATGCGGCGGAGCCCGAGGGTTTTAGCCGCGACATCTGGCGGCAATATGCCGAGCTCGGTCTGCTCGGGCTGCCCTTCGAGGAGAAGCACGGGGGGTTCGGCGGCGGGCCGGTGGAGACCATGATCGTCATGGAGGCGTTCGGCCGGGCGCTGGCGGTCGAGCCGTTTCTTGCCACCGTGGTGCTCGGCGGCGGGTTGCTTCGCCATGGCGGCAGCGACGCGCAACGCGACGCCGTGCTGCCGAAGATCGCCGAGGGCAGCCTGCTGCTCGCTTTCGCGCATTCCGAGCGCCAGGCCCGCTACGACCTTGCCGACGTGACCGCCACGGCGCGGCGCGACGGATCGGGATTCCGGCTCGACGGCGCGAAAAGCCTGGTGCTGGGCGGCGACAGCGCCGACAAGCTCATCGTGTCGGCGCGACTTTCCGGCGGCCGGCGCGACCGCGACGGCATCGGCCTTTTTCTGGTCGATGCCGGTGCCGAGGGCGTGGCGCGGCGCGGCTACACGACCATCGACGGCCAGCGCGCCGCCGAGGTGACGCTGGCGAACGTCGCGGTCGGAGCGGAGGCGGCGATCGGAGAGGCGGGAGCCGGCCTGGCGCCGATCGAGCGCGTGGTCGACGAGGCGATGGCGGCGCTGGCCGCGGAAGCGGTCGGCGCCATGGCGGCGATGCACGAGCTCACCGTCGACTATCTGAAGACCCGAAAACAGTTCGGCGTGCCGATCGGGAGCTTTCAGGTGCTGCAGCATCGCGCGGTCGACATGTTCGTGGCGCTCGAGCAGGCGCGCAGCCTGGCGCTGCTCGCCACCATGATGGTCGAGGAGCCGGATGCCACCGAACGGCACCGGGCGATCGCCGCCGCCAAGGTGCAGATCGGCCGCTCGGGAAGATTCACCGGGCAGCAGGCGGTGCAGCTGCACGGCGGCATCGGCATGACCATGGAGTACAAGTCCGGCCACTACTTCAAGCGGCTGACCGCGATCGACGCGACGTTCGGCGACGCCGATCATCACCTCGCCTGGCTCGCCCGCAACGGCGGCCTGATCGCGGCGGCGTAGCTATACCTCCCCGAAGGGGAGGTCGACCGGCCGGAGCGCAAGGCCGGTCGGGTGGGGGCGGCCTCACAACAGATTCGGCGTCTGCGGCTCTCACCCCACCCGGCTCGCTGCGCTCGCCACCCTCCCCGGTCCGGGGAGGGATTTCACGCGATCGTCACGCCGCCGTCGGCGACGATGACCTGGCCAGTGATGAAGCTCGCAGCGGGCGACGCCAGGAACGCCGCGATCGGGCCGATCTCGTCCGGGGTGCCGATGCGGCGCAGCGGCGTACGCTCGTTGCGCGTGGCGAGGTTCGCCTCGTTCTCCCACAGCTTCTTGGCGAAATCGGTCTTCACCAGGCCGGGGGCCACGCAGTTCGCCCGCACGTTCTTCGGCCCCCATTCGACCGCAATGTTGCGGACGAGCGCAAAGTCCGCCGCCTTGGAGATGCCGTAGGCGCCGAGCACCTCGGTGCCGCGCATGCCGCCGATCGACGAGATGATCACCACGGCGCCGCCCCCGCGCTCCGCCATGCCGGGCACCACCAGGTTGGTCAGCCAGATGCTGGCCTTGACGTTCGCCCCCATGATCTTGTCGAAGGCTTCGTCGGAGAGATTGCCGAGCGGGCCGTAGACCGGGTTGATCGCCGCGTTGCAGACCAGGATGTCGACCGGCCCGAGCTTTTGCACCGTGCCCTGGACCAGCGCCTCGACCTCGTTCTTGCGCGACACGTTGCACGGAATGACGATCGCCTCGCCGCCGGCTTTCCTGATACCCTCGGCCACCGCCTCGCAGGCGTCGGCCTTGCGGCTCGACACCACCACCCGGGCGCCGAGCTTCGCCATGGTTTCGGCGATCGACCGGCCGATACCCTTGCTCGAGCCGGTGATGATGGCGACCTTGCCGGTCAGGTCGAACGGCGATGTCATCTGGTTTCCTCCCTTGCCTTGTCTGTCGTTGCGGGAAATTAGCATGCGGCGCGGCGCTGTCACGGAGCTTCGACGATGAATGCGATTGCGGGCAATCAGGTGCACCTCCTCGTGCTTGCCGGCGACGGCATCGGGCCAGAAATCACGGCGGCGACGCTGCGGGTGCTTGCCGAGGCCGATCGCCTGTTGGAGCTCGGGCTTGCGTTCGCGGACGCGCCGGTCGGCCTTGCGGCGCTCGCCGCCCATGGCACGACCTTGCCGGCGGCCACGCTGCAACACGCGCGCGAAGCCGACGGCGTGATCCTCGGGCCGGTGTCGCACAACGACTATCCGCCGGCCGCGGAAGGCGGGATCAATCCGTCCGGCGAGTTGCGCAAGCATCTCGACCTTTTTGCCAATATCCGCCCGGCGCGCTCGCGCGAGGGTTTTCCGCCGCGCTGCGGCAAGCCTCTCGATCTCGTCATCGTGCGGGAGAACACCGAAGGTTTTTACGCCGACCGCTCGATGTTCCTCGGACCGGGCGAGATGATGCCGACCCCCGATCTGGCGCTCGCCATCCGCAAGGTGACCCGCGCCGGCTCGACACGGATTGCCGAGGAGGCGTTCCGACTGGCGAAACGCCGGCGCCGAAAAGTGACGTCGGTGCACAAGGCGAACGTGCTGCGCGTGTCCGACGGCCTCTATCTGGAATGTACCCGCGCGGTGGCGGCGCGCCATCCGGACGTCGCCTACGAGGAGCGCCTGGTCGACGCCATGGCGGCGCTGCTGGTGCGCGACGCCAGCGTCTTCGACGTGATCGTGACCACGAACATGTTCGGCGACATCCTGTCCGACCAGGCGTCGGAAATGTCCGGCAGCCTGGGGCTCGCCGCCTCGCTCAATGCCGGCACCGAGCATGCGGTGGCGCAGGCCCAGCACGGCTCGGCACCAGACATCGCCGGGCAGGACCGGGCCAATCCGTCGTCGCTGATCGGCTCGGCCGGAATGCTGCTCGGCTGGCTCGGCGCGCGGCGCGGCGACGACCGGCTCGAGCGCGCCGGCGAGGCCATCGAGGCCGCGCTCGACCGGGCGATTGCGGCGCCGGAATGGCGCACCGCCGATCTCGGCGGACCACTCGGGACCGGCGCCTTCGCCGACCGGGTGGCCGCATTGTTGAAGGACGTGATCGGCGCGTGATACCAACCGACGTTTGTGCAGAAGGAGCTCGCCCGTGCCCAGCGGATTGCGAAAAAACCTCACCAGCTACGGCGACCCCGGCTTCTCGCTGTTTCTGCGAAAAGCCTTCATCAAGGCCAAGGGCTATTCGGACGACGCGCTCGACCGGCCGATCGTCGGCATCACGGACACGTTCAGCGATTTCAATCCGTGCCACGGCAACGTGCCGCAGCTGATCGAGGCGGTGAAGCGCGGCGTGATGCTGGCGGGCGGGCTGCCGATGGAGTTTCCCACCATCTCGATCCACGAGTCGTTCTCCCATCCGACCAGCATGTATCTGCGCAACCTGATGGCGATGGACACCGAGGAGATGATCCGGGCGCAGCCGATGGACTGCGTGGTGCTGATCGGCGGCTGCGACAAGACACTGCCGGCCCAGATCATGGCGGCGGCGAGCGTCGACCTGCCGGCGATTGTGCTGCCCACCGGGCCGATGGTGGTCGGGCATTATCGCGGAGAAGTGCTCGGCGCCTGCACCGACTGCCGGCGGCTGTGGTCGAGCTTTCGCGCCGGCCAGATCGGCGAGCAGGAGATCGACACCGTCAATGCGCGGCTCGCGCCGTCCGTCGGCACCTGCATGGTGATGGGCACGGCGAGCACCATGGCGTGCATCACCGAAGCGCTCGGGCTGTCGCTCCCGGGCACCGCCACGATCCCTGCGACCCATGCGGAGCGCCTGCGCGCCGCCGAGGCGACCGGGCGGCGGGCGGCGGCGATGGCCAAGGCCGGCCCGCGGCCGAGCGAGATCCTCACCCCAAAGGCGTTCCGCAACGCCATGGTGGTGCTGCAGGCGATCGGCGGCTCGACCAACGGCATCGTGCATCTGGCGGCGATCGCCGGGCGCGCCGGCCACCCGATCGATCTGGACGCCTTCGACCGCCTGAGCCGCGACGTCCCGGTGCTGGTCGATCTCAAACCCTCGGGCGACCACTACATGGAGCACTTCCATCACGCCGGCGGGCTGCCGCGCCTGATGGCGGAGATCCGTGACATGTTCGATCTCGATTCGCCGAGCGTGATGGGCGGCACCATCGCCGACGCCATCGCCACCGCCGAGGACGTGCCGGGCCAGACCGTGATCCGCTCGCGCCAGCATCCGGTCAATGCGCAGGGCGCGATGTGCGTGCTGCGCGGCAACCTCGCCCCGCGCGGCGCGGTGATCAAGCAGTCGGCCGCGACCCCGAAGCTGATGCAGCATACCGGGCGCGCCGTGGTGTTCGACTCGGTGGAGGACATGACGGCGCGGATCGACGACGAGCATCTGGAAGTGACGCCGGATGACGTGCTGGTGCTGCGCAATGCCGGCCCCAAGGGGGCGCCCGGCATGCCGGAGGCCGGCTACCTGCCGATCCCGAAAAAGATCGGCCGGCTCGGCGTCAAAGACATGGTGCGCATCTCCGATGCCCGCATGAGCGGGACGGCGTTCGGCACCATCGTGCTGCACATCACCCCGGAATCGGCCGACGGCGGGCCGCTGGCGCTGGTCGAGACCGGCGACCGCATCCGGCTCGACGTGCCGGCGCGCCGGATCGAGCTCCTGGTCGACGATGCCGAGATTGACCGGCGCAAGCAGGCGGCAAAGCCGTTCGTGCCGCCCGAGGGATCGGACCGCGGCTATGCGAAACTGTTTCAGCAGACCGTGCTGCAGGCCGACGAAGGCTGCGACTTCGACTTCATGGTGCCGGGACGCCGCGCCTGAGCAGTAGGCGCTCAGTTCGCCGAGACCGGGGTGGGTGCCGGCGGCGCCGCCGCGTCGAGGCGGGCGCCGCGCAGGAGGTCGAGCGCCTTCTGCAGCGCCTTGTCGTCCGCAGCATCGGTCGGCACGTAGGACTGGGAGCCCGCGTGCTCCTCCCCCTCGGCCTTGAGGTGGCCGGGCAGCTTCGACTCGCTGCGCGGCTCGTAGGAGGCGTTCTGCACGGCCGGCGCCACTTGTGCCACCTCGATGTCGGGCACGATGCCCTGCGCCTGGATGGAGCGGCCTGACGGCGTGAAATAGCGCGCCGAGGTGAGCCGCAGCGCGCCGTTGCCGCGGCCGAGCGGAATGATGGTCTGCACCGAGCCCTTGCCGTAGGACCGGGTGCCCAGGACGGTCGCGCGCTTGTGGTCCTGCAGCGCGCCGGCGACGATCTCGGCGGAGGAAGCCGAGCCGCCGTTGATCAGCACCACGATCGGCTTGCCGCGGGTGAGGTCGCCACGACCGAACCGCGCGTCGAAATGCTCGACATTGCCGTCGCGGCCGCGCAGCGACACGATCTCGCCGTGGTCGAGAAAGCTCGACGCGACCGCCACCGCCTGGTCGATCAGCCCGCCGGGATTGTTGCGCAAGTCGAGAACGTAGCTCTTGACGCCCCCCTCGCCGCTGCGTCCCGACAGCTCGCGGAGCGCATCGCGCAGGCCCTCGGTGGTCTGGTAGTTGAACCGGGTGATGCGGATGTAGCCGACCTCGTCGCCCTCGCGGCGCGAGTGGACCGACGGTACCTTGATGGTGTCGCGCATGATGGCGAGGTGCAGCGGCTGCGGCTGGCCGCCGCGGGCAATTTGCAGCCGCACCGTGGTGCCGACCGGCCCGCGCATCCGGTCGGCGACCTGATTGATGCTCATGCCGTCGAGCGGTTTGCCATCGAGATGGGTGATGATGTCGTTTGCCACGATGCCGGCGCGGGCCGCCGGCGTGCCGTCGATCGGCGCCAGCACCTTCACCCGGCCGTCCTCGATCGTCACCCTGATGCCGACGCCGCCGAACTCGCCGTGGGTCTGCGCCTGGACCTCGTCATAGGCCTTCTGCGTCATGTATTCCGAGTGCGGATCGAGCGAGGCGAGCATCCCGCCGATCGCCGATTCGATCAGCTTGTTGTCGTCCGGCTTCTCGACATAGTCGGTGCGGATGCGCTCGAAAATGTCCTTGAACAGATTGAGCCGCTTCAGGATGTCGGCCGATGCCTGCGCCGATACGGCGGATTTTGCCTCGGCGGGCTGCAGCGCCTGGCCGCGGCCAGTGATGATGAGCGCCATCGCGGCGCCGACGACCGTACAGATGAACATCAGGGAGGTCTTGCGCATTCCGGACGGGCCCTCGTGCTTCATCGGCGTTCGATCTCTCGGCAGTCGCGACGATTGCCTCGTGCCTGGCGACCACCCGCGCACGAGCCCTCAAATCCGTCGAAGATGCTGGATGGCCGGCGCCCCCGCGCCCGACCATGACGGTCCATTGGGAATTTGAAGCTTCCTGCCTGTCCCCCGGCGCTCTCACGCGGCCGCGCACCTTGGCGCCCCGATGGGCTACGATGGTGCGATATCACCGCAATGGCAACAAGGATGCCCACGAATGGAAAAAACCACGGCGCTTTTCCAGTGCGATATTGGCTCTGCCGCAGCTCGCATCCGCATGGCGCCGCCGAATAGAGCCGGAATTTGTTTGTTTCATGGCGATGGCCGGAGCACTTCCATCGCCCGGAGGGGAAACGGACGCCGGCCGGCCGCAGGAAGCGACGCGCGATGACGATCACCCTCGATACGCTCGACGCGCGGTGGAGCGTGTTCTTCGTCGGCGGGCGGTATGTCGGTGACGGCCCCGCCCGGGTGATGGCCGGACAAATGTACGTCCAGGCCATCGAGCCCGCCCGGGTGACGAGGCCGTTTCCGATCGTGATGATCCACGGCACCGCGCAGACCGGAAGTAATTTCCTGACCACGCTGGATGGGCGGCCCGGCTGGGCGCAGGATTTTGCCCGGTGCGGCTACCGGGTGCTCGTGGTCGATCAGGTGGGCCGCGGGCGGTCGGGAATTTCGGCCCGGATCTATGGCGAATATACCTATCCGTCCCCGGAGCTCACCCGGCTCATCGTCGGGGGCAGGGACGGCGGGCTCCATCCGCAGGCGAGACTGCATGCGCAGTGGCCCGGCGAGACGGCAGCGGGCGATCCGGTATTCGACCACTTCATGGCGTCGCAGGTCGAGTATCTGGCGGATGCAGCGAGGAACGAGGAGATCAACCTGCCGGCCAATCTCGCCCTGCTGGAAAAGATCGGGCCGGCCGTCGTGCTGACCCACTCGCAATCGGGCGTGTTCGGCTGGAAGCTCGCCGACGAGCGCCCCGACCTCGTCGCCGCATTGGTCGCGGTCGAGCCGAACGGGCCGCCGTTCTGCGACGTCGAGCTGGTCGGCGGCGAGGACTGGTACCGGTATCGCGAGGGCGTCGCCCGGCCCTACGGCATCACCCGCCTGCCGCTCTCGTTTGTGCCCGGCGGCGTGCCCGCGCGGGCGCTCGAAGCCGCGCCGGACGGCGCCGGACGGGTGGCGTGCTGGCTGCAGCCCGAGCCGGCGCGGCAGCTGCCCAACCTGGCAAGAGTACCGGTCGCCATCGTCACCGGCGAGGCGTCGTTCCGCGCCACCGTCGACCATTGCGTGGCGAAATTTCTGACCCAGGCCGGCGTCGCCAATACCCACATCAGGCTCGAGGAGCACGGCCTTCGTGGCAACGGCCACATGATGATGATGGAGCGCAACAGCGCCGAGATCGCGGCCCTCATCGCCGGATGGATCGAAGGCGCGGTCGCCGGCAGGAGGGCCGCGACCCCGCCGGCCTGATGCCGTCGCCACGGCCCGCCGTTCCGGCCCACGCCTCGGTGGGCAATGGCCCAAAGACGCTCATTCCGACAGTGGGACGCCGCCACGCGCTCGACAGATTTTCCGCCTTTTTACTGAGATCTGTGGTTATTGCCCACTCAGTTGCCCACTTTCCTGATGGGCAACCAATCACTTGACAGCGGCGCCTTCCAGCGACTTGGATGGAGACCCGCAAGACGTGGTGGATGCGAGCGTCACAGCCATGCAGTCCGATCATATCCTCCAGGAGATCTCCACCTATTGCCGGATCAACGGGGTCGCCGAGTTCGACGTTCGGGCGGCGCGCCGTCAACGACGGAAAGCTGGTGCAGCGCCTGCGCACCGGCGGGCGGATCACGCTGGAGACCCTCGACCGCATTCGCGGCTTCATCGCGTCCGCGCCCGCCGGTGCGGAGGCGCCCGCCAACGGCGTGGATGCGACATTCCTGTCGCCTGCTCCGTGGCGGCAGGCAGCGCCCTCGCCGCTACCCGATCCGGGCGCCGAAAAGGATCCACAGCAGAACTTCCGCTTCTTCGACAACAGGCAAAAATATCTGCTGTTCGTCAGCACCTGCAGCGAGAAGCGGGTGGTCGCCAGCCGGGTGTCGCTGGAGCTTGCCAACATCCATCCGCGGCCGCCCGCGGTCAGGGTGTTCGACGCCGGAGTCGGCGACGGCACCGTGCTGTCCCGGGTCATGCGCAGCATGCACGGCCGCTTTCCCCACATGCCGTTCTACGTCGCCGGCAAGGAGATCAGCCTCGAGGATATCCGGCTGACGCTGGACAAGATGCCGGACCGCTTCTTCGAGCATCCGGCGACCGTCTTTGTGCTCACCAACATGTACTACGCCGAGGCGCCGTGGCTCACCGTGCGCTCGTCGGCGGCCGCCACCAGCCTGGTCTGGCACGAGGCGGTGCTGACCGGAAACACCTCCGCCGAGTTCGAGGAGCAGATCGCCGACCTGCAGCCATTCCTCGCCGAGAACTGGCGGGCGCGGGTGAGCGACAAGACCGGCAACCCGGTCTACGACCGTCCGGTGGTCCTGGTGATCTACCGCGACGACCACAAGTTCCTGCTCGACCCGATCATCCCGCATCCCGGACGCGCCGACGCCGGCTTCGACCTGGTGATCGCCTCGCAGCCCTACCGCGCCCGCGCCTCGGCCGAGTTCAAGGCACAGCGGGTGATCGCGCCGCTGGCCCGCGCGCTGCGCGCCGGCGGGCGCCTGATCGCGATCCATTCGTGCGGCGGGGATCCGGGTCAGGAGATCATCCAGGCGGTATGGCCGGGCGACGATCCGTTCCTGACCGATCGCCACGAGATTCTGCGCGCGGTCAAGCAGGAGCTCGGCCCGACCGCCCGCGATCTCAACTTCAACGCCTATGCGGATTCCCGCTCGCGCTTCCAGTACCGCATGGAGACGCTGCCCAACGAGGTCGCCGGCCCGATCGGCACCTCGACGGTGTTCGCCGCCTGGAACGCCGCGATCTATGTGGGACAGGTCGAGGACGACCGGCTGACCGAGGCGGTGCAGAGCGGCCGTTACCTCGCGGCGACCGGCGCCGTGCTGCACAAATACGGTGGCCTGTGGTTCAACGACGAATCCTTCGTGATCTCGCGGCACCGCGATTGAGCGGGAGACGCATCATGAACTCCGCCGGGCACGAGGCCGAGGCCGGCACGATCGCTTCCCCCGTCGGCGATCTGATGCGCGGCTTCTCGATCGAAGCGACGATGCCGGCGCGAGCCGAGATCGACGCGCTGGGCGAGGTGCTGCATCCAGGCACCGCGATCTACCTGAGCGCTCCACCCAATCACTCAGCCCTGCGGCTGAAGACGGCGGCCCGCGAGGTGCATGCCGCCGGCTTCGTGCCGGTTCCGCACATCGCGACCCGGGCATTTTCCAGCGTCGACAGCCTCGACCGCTTCGTCGCCGAGCTCAACGGGGAGGCAGGCGTCACGCGCGCCCTGGTGATCGCCGGCGACATCGAGCGCCCCGCCGGACCGTTCGCCGATGCCCTGTCGCTGATCCGCAGCGACGTCCTGCAGCGGCGCGGCCTCACCGAGATCGGCATCGCCGCCTATCCGGACGGCAGTCCGAAAATCCCCGATGGGGTCCTCGCCGCCGCATTGTCGGACAAGCTCGAGGCAGCGCTGATCCGCGGGCTCACTGTGCACATCGTGACCCAGTTCTGCTTCGACGCGGAAAAGATTCTCGCCTGGCTGCGGCGCATCCGCTACGCGCGCGTCGAGGTGCCGGTCAGAATTGGGGGTGGCGGGGCCGGCCAGCATGCGCGGGCTGGCGCGCTATGCGCTGCGCTGCGGCGTCCGCGCATCGCTGCAGGGAATGATGAACATCCGGCCCGCGCAGATCGTCGGCGAGGTGATGCCCGACGCCATGCTCCAGGGGCTCGGCGGCGCCAGGTCGCTGCGCAATCTCGAGCCGATCGCCATGCATTTCTTCTCGTTCGGCGGCGCGGTGCGCACGGCGCGCTGGGCGGTGGAGCGAGCAGGCGGCTCCGGCGAATGACGCCGTGCGCTGGAAATCCTTGTGCGGCGCAGGTCCTTTGACGGCGAACCGCGCACACTTCGCCGGGACATGCGCTATCGCGGCCCTCCAGCCACCGCTTTGTCGACCAGCGCGATCAGGCCTTCCAGCAAAGCGATCGGCCGCGGCGGGCAGCCCGCAATGTGCAGGTCGACCGGAATGACCTTGTCGACCGCGCCGATCACCGCGTAGCTGCCCTCGAACACCCCGCAGCCGCAGCCGCAATCTCCCACCGCCACCACCCATTTGGGATCGGGGGTCGCCGCATAGGTGCGCTCCAGCGCCACCTTCATGTTGCGGGTCACCGGCCCGGTCACCAGGAGCACATCGGCATGGCGGGGCGAGGCGACGAAGCGGATGCCGAACCGCTCGACATCGTAGACCGGGTTGTTGAGCGCATGGATCTCCAGCTCGCAGCCGTTGCACGAGCCGGCATCGACCTCGCGGATCGCGATCGAGCGCCCGAACAGTTTTCGCGCGCGGGTCGCCAGCGCCTTGCCGAGCTCGTCGAGGGCGTCGGCACCGGCGGGCGGCGCCGCCATCGTGGCGGGTCCGGCAAGCAGAGATTTGAGCAGCAGCGTCCGCATCACACGTCGTGCCCCGAATACGAGCAGTTGAACGACTTGTTGCACAGCGGGAAGTCGGCGACGATGTTGCCTTCGATCGCCGCCTCGAGCAGCGGCCACTGGAAGCACGATGCATCGCGGGCATGCGCCCGGGCGACGCGGCCGCCGGCGAGCCGCAGCCACACGAACAGGTCGCCGCGAAAAGCTTCGGTCATCGCCATGCCCTCGCGCGGCTCGTCGACGAAGGCAACCGGGACCCGGACCGGTCCCTCCGGCAGGGCCGTGAGCCAGGCGCGCAGCAGGCCGCAGCTCGCCTCGACCTCGCGGATGCGCACCCAGACGCGGGCATCGACGTCGCCGCCGTCGAGCACCGGCACGTCGAATGCGAGCCCGACATAGGGCGGATAGGCGAGATCGCGGCGGGCATCAAAACTTCGACCCGAGGCGCGGCCGACATGGCCGCCGGCGGCCCAGCGCGCCACCAGCCCGGCATCGACCTTCCCCGTGGTGCAGGTGCGATCCTGCAGCGACGGCGTCTCGTCGTAGAGCCGCACGATGTCGGCGAACCGCGGCATCACGTCGTCGAGCATGGCGAGGATGCTTTTCGTCCCGCCCTCCGCGATGTCGCGCTCGACGCCGCCCGGCACGACGAGGTCCATCATCAGGCGGTGCCCGAACGCCGCGTCGCACGCCGCCAGCACGCTTTCGCGCAGGATGCCGCAATGGGCGTGGATCAGCGCGAAGGCGGCGTCGTTGCAGATCGCCCCGATGTCGCCGAGATGGTTGGCGATGCGCTCGAGCTCGGCCATGACCCCGCGCAGCACCGCGGCGCGCGCCGGCACGTCGAGGCCGAGCGCGGCCTCCACCGCGCGGGCGAAGGCGAGGCCGTAGGCGACCGTCGAGTCGCCGGACAACCGGGCGACGACGCGCTGGGCGCGCGACAGATCGACGTCGACCAGCAGGCTTTCGGCGCCCTTGTGGACATAGCCGAGCCGCTGCTCCAGCCGTGCCACGGTCTCGCCGTTGGCGGTGAAGCGGAAATGGCCGGGCTCGATGATGCCGGCATGCACCGGGCCGACCGGGATCTGGTGAACGCCTTCGCCCTGGACCTCCAGGAACTTGTACTCGGCCGGATCGCGGATCGCCGCCGGAACGCGGGCTCCCAGCGGCGCGTGCATGCCCCAGGCGCCGTGGTCGAGCCAATGCCGCCAGTCGGACGAGCCGAGCGGCTCGAAGCCGTGGAGATCGCGGATGGTCCGTTCCAGGCGCAGCGCCGGCGGGTGATGACGTCCGATCGACGGATAATTGTTGTTGGGCACCGCCAGCGAGACGACGGCCGGCGCGTCCGTGCCGGCGGCGCGCAGCGCCAGGTGCACCCGGCCGGGCTCGGCCCACAGCGCCAAAAGGTCGCCGGCGCCGTCGCCCAGCGCCTCGCCGACCGCCGTCCAGGCATCGGGGCCGACCTCGTAACGCGGCCACGGGGCGCAGCCGGCAACCGCCGGGATGCTCGACAACAGGGAGGCGATGCGGCCCGCCATCATGGTCATCCGAGTTGCGCCGCGACGATGCGGAACCAGCGCACGATCGGCTCGGGCAGCCACAGGCCGGCGACGAGCACGACCGCGAGATGGATGAACAGCGGCACGTAGGACGCCTTGACCTTTCCGACGGGCCCGGTCGGGTCGCCGAACAGCACGTCCTGCATCCGCAGCACCAGCGCCCCGAACGCCAGCAGGATGCCGGCGACCAGCACGACGGCGAGCAGCGGCTGGCGGTAGAAGCTCGACGACACCAGCATGAACTCGCTCATGAACACGCCGAACGGTGGCAGCCCGGCGATCGCGACGACGCCGAGCGCGAGCCCGACGGCGAGCACCGGGTGGGTGACCGAGAGACCGCGGATGTCGGCGATGCGCTGGGTGCCCTTGACCTGGGCGATATGGCCGACCGCGAAGAAGATCGCCGACTTGGTCAGCGAGTGCATGGTCATGTGCAGCAGGCCGGCGAAATTCGCCAGCGGGCCGCCGATGCCGAACGCGAAGGTGATGATCCCCATGTGCTCGATCGACGAATAGGCGAACAGCCGCTTGATGTCGCGCCGGCGGTACAGCATGAAGGCGGCGAACACCAGGCTGACCAGGCCGAGTGCCATCATGATCACGCCGACATTGAGCGTCGCCGGATTGGCGGCGAGCAGGATCTTGAAACGCAGCAGCGCGTAGAGCGCCACGTTGAGCAGCAGCCCGGACAGCACCGCCGAGATCGGCGTCGGGCCCTCGGCATGGGCGTCGGGCAACCAGGCATGGAACGGCGCCAGCCCCACCTTGGTGCCGTAGCCGACCAGCAGGAACACGAAGGCGAGCGACAGCAGCTTCGGGTCGAACTTCGGCGCGCCCACCACCATGCGGTCCCACGCCATGGCGGACAGGCCCTCGCCCAGGACCTCCTGCGACACCAGATAGATCAGGATGGTTCCGAAGAAGGCGAGCGCGATGCCGACGCTGCCGAGAATGAAGTACTTCCACGCCGCCTCGATGGCTTCCGGCGTGCGGTAGATGCCGACCATCATCACGGTCGACAGCGTCGCCACCTCGACGCCGACCCACAACAGCCCGATATTGTTGGCGACCAGCGCCACCGTCATCGCACCCATCATCGCCTGGTAGAGCGCGTGATAGAACCGCAGCAGAACCGGGGTCAGCCGCCCGGTCTCGATCTCGTGGCCGATATAGCTGGCGCTGAATATGCTGGTGGTGAAGCCCACGAAGGTGGTCAGCGTCACCAGATAGATGTTGAAGTCGTCGATGATCAGGATGTCGGTGCGCACCCGCTCGACGAACAGCAGCGACACTCCGGCCGCGAAGGTCAGTCCCGAGGCGAGCACGTTGAGCGCGGCGCCCAGCCGGTAGTTCCCCACGAAGGCGAGGACCACCACGGCTAATGCCGGAACCGACAGCACGGCATCGAGCGGCGTGACGAGAGGCATCACGAGTGCTCCCTGCGCTCGCCGCGGAGCCGGTCGAGGGCGCCGACGTCGACGGTGTCGAAACGCTCGCGGATGCGGAACACGAAGACTCCGAACACGATGAAGGCGATGAGGATCGAGAAGGCGACCGAGAACTCCACCACCAGGGGCATGCCTTTGGCACCGGTGGCGGCGAGCACCAGGCCGTTCTCCAGCGACATGAAGCCGATGATCTGCGACACCGCGTTGCGCCGCGTGATCATCATCAGGAGGCCGAGCAGGATGACGGCGAGCGCGAAGGCGAGGTCCTCGCGGGCGAGCGGATCGACGCCCTCGACCACGGGGAGGACCAGCATGATCGACAGTGCGACCAGGCCGAGCCCGACCAGCATGGTCGGGCCGCCGCCGATCACCTGCTCGATCTCGCGATGGATGCCGAGCTTGCGCACGATGCGGTGCAGCGCCGCCGGAATGACGAAACCCTTGACCGAGAGCGCGATGGCGGCGGTGACGAAGAGGTGCGGTGCCGCCTGCACGTGGGCCTGCCAGGCGACCGACAGCGCCAGCATGACGGCCTGCAGCGCGAAGACGTTGAGCATCGCGGTGATGCGGTCCTGGTAGATCAGCAGGAAGCTCAGCACCAGCATCGAGCCGGCGAGCAGATGACCGATGTCGAAGGCGAACTTGGTCATGTGTGCCTGCCGGTTTGACCAGATCCAACCGCTGGCTCGGGATTCCCCTCCCCCCGCGCGTCTTCGCGCGGCGGGGAGGGGTTAGGGGTGGGGGGCAACGGCGGCGGCGCCGAATTCAGCGCCGCGTAGATCGCCTCCATGACGCCGTCGATCTCCTCCAGCACCTCGTTGTTCCAGAAACGCAACACGCGATAGCCACGTGAAGTGAGGAATTTCGTTCTCGTCTCGTCCGCCCTGACCCCGCGAGCTTCCCCATGCTGGCTCCCGTCGACCTCGATGATCAACCGATGGTGATGGCAGGCAAAGTCCGCGAAATAGGGACCGATCGTCGCTTGTCTGCGAAAATGCGTGTCCTCAACCGGCAGGTGGCGAAGATGCCACCACAGCTTCTGTTCCGCCTCGGTCATGTCGCGGCGCAGGGTTCTGGCACGCGTCACCCGACGATCCGGCTTGCGCGGCGACTGGGTCACGGCTGCTGCCCCCCACCCCTAACCCCTCCCCGCCACGCGCAAGAGCGCGCGGGGGGAGGGGAATCCCTCCGAGCGTGCGGCAGTGCGAGCGCCATGAACCGCGCGTCCATCAAAACCCCTTCGACACGAACAGCAGGAAGACCGCAAGCGCGGCGGCCGCGAAGGCGCCGCCGAGGAAGATCGGGTAGCGGAACACGCGCATCTTGGCGACGGTGGTCTCGCCGACCGGAAGCAGCACGGCGAGGACAAGGATCTTCGCCACCCAGAGCGCCGCGCCGAGGGCGAGCGCCGGAATGCTCTTGTCGTCGACGGCGATGCCGAACGGCACGAACAGGCACGCCAGCAGCGAGAAGTAGAGCACGAGCTTCACCGCGGCGGCCGCCTCGATCATCGCCAGGTGGCGGCCGGAATATTCCAGCACCATGGCCTCGTGCACCATGGTGAGCTCGAGATGGGTGGCGGGATTGTCGATCGGGATGCGGGCATTCTCCGCGACGGCGACGAACACGAAGGCGAACAGGGCAAGACCGAGGGAGACCCTGAGCCCGACCGAGGCGCCGGCGAACTGCGTGGCGATCACCGAGAGCTGCGTGGTGCCGATCAACAGCGCCACGGTGAACGCCACGAGCAGCATGGCCGGCTCGGCGAGCGAGGCGATCAGCATCTCGCGCGACGAGCCGATGCCGCCGAAGGCGGTGCCGACGTCCATGCCGGCCAGCGCCAGCGCAAAGCGCGCGCTGCCGAGCAGCGCCACGATGGCGATCAGGTCGGCCGACCAGGAGAACAGCAGGTCGGTCGAGTAGGTCGGAACGAGCGCGGCGGCGACCCAGACGGCGGCGAACACCAGATAGGGCGCCACGCGATAGAGCCACGAGGCATTGTGGGCGAGCACCGCCTCCTTGTGCATGAGCTTCCAGATGTCGAGATAGGGCTGCAGCACCGGCGGCCCGACCCGTCGCAACAGCCTTGCCTTGACCTTGCGGGTCACCCCGGCCACCAGCGGCGCGATCGCCACCACCAGGAACATCTGCACGCCCTGCGCCAGGAGATCGAGGATCAGCGCCATGCCGCCACCACCAAGAGGAGCACGATCAGCGCCGAGAAGGTGAGGGTCAGATAGCGGCGGATGGTAAGGAACTGCAGATGGTTCAACCTGCCCGCCATCGCGGCGACCCAGCGGGCGAGCGGCCCGTAGGCGAACCGCCACGCCGGGTCGAACACCCGGACCTGGAACCGCGCCGGCCGCATCTCGCCGGGGCGCGGCATGTCGACCCTCTCCTCGACCTGGAACACGGTGGTGCCGAACACCCGGCGGATCGGCATGGCGAAGCTCGAGCTGGTATACTGGGTCGCCGTCGAGGGATCCGGATAGCCGCAGTCCCAGATCGCGCTCCGCCGCGTCGCCCGAGTGGCGAAGCGATGGATGAACATCGCGGTCAGCGTCGCGGCGACGGCGAGGAACACCAGGATCATCAGTCCGTTGTAGGAGCTCCGGCTTTCCGCGATCGGCACGATGGAGAGCCAGGCGATCACCGACTGTCTCGGCATCTGATCGCCGGTCAGCATCCTCGCCACCGGAGCCAGCAGGTCGATGACGAAGCCGGGCAGGACGCCGGCGAGGAAGCAGATGCCGGCGAGGCCGAACATCACCGCGATCGACACGCCGTCGACCTCGCGCGCGGTCTCGGCGCTCACCGAGCGCGGCCGGCCGAGGAAGGTGACGCCGAAGGCCTTGACGAAACAGGCCGCGGCAAGCGCCGCCGACAGCGCCAGCAGCGCGCCGACGGCCGGAACCATCATTTTCAGCCCCAGCTGCGGCAGCTGCGGGCTGACCAGGATCGCCTGGAAGGTCAGCCATTCGGAGACGAAGCCGTTGAGCGGCGGCAGCGCCGAGATCGCCGCGCAGCCGACCAGGAAGGCCACGGCGGTGCGCGGCATGCGATGGATCAGGCCGCCGAGATGCTCCATGTCGCGCTGGCCGGTGGCAGCGAGCACCGCGCCGGCGCCGAAGAACAGCAGGCTCTTGAACACCGAGTGGTTGAAGACGTGGAACAGCGCGGCGGTGAGCGCCAGCGCCGCCGCCCATGCCATGCCGTTGGCGCGGAAGGCGAGCGCGAGGCCGAGCCCGATATAGATGATGCCGATATTCTCCACCGTGTGATAGGCGAGCAGCCGCTTCAGGTCGTGCTGCATCAGGGCGTAGAGCACGCCGAGAACCGTGGTGGCGCCGGCGAGCGCCAGCACGATGAGGCTCGACCACCAGGCCGGCTCGCCGACGAGATCGAAGACGATGCGGATGAAGCCGTAGACCGCGACCTTGGTCATCACCCCGCTCATCAGCGCCGAGACGTGGCTTGGCGCGGCCGGATGGGCGAGCGGCAGCCAGACGTGGAGCGGCACCAGGCCGGCCTTGGATCCGGCACCGAGCAGGGTCAGGCCGAGCACGATCGCGGCGGTCAGCGGCGCCGGATGGGAGGCGCGCATGGCGTCGAACGCGTAGGCGCCGTCGGGCCCGGCGAGCAGGCCGAAGGCGAGCACCAGGCAGAGCGTGCCGAAGCTCGCCATGACCAGGTAGATGTATCCGGCGCGGGCGTTACCGGGCTCGCGATGGTGGGCGACGACCAGCGCCCACGAGGTCAGCGACATGAACTCCCACGACACCAGGAAGGTGAAGGCATCGGCGGCGAGCACCACCAGGTTCATCCCGGCCAGGTAGGCGGGAAAGAACGGCAGCACGCGCATGGGCGAGGTCTCGTGATGGCCGTGGCCGAGCGCGTAGAGGCTCGCCGCCGCGCCGCCGAGATTGGCCACGATGAGGAAGAACGCCGAGAGCGGATCCAGCCGGAAATGCGCGCCGGTCCCCGGCAGCCCGATCGGCAGGTGGAGCGCGGGGGGGCTTGCCGGATTCTCGATCAGCAGCCACAGCGCCGAGGCGAGCCCGACCAGGGAGGCCGCGAAGCTCACCCCGTAGACGATCGGCGAGGCGGCGCGAAAGCGCCCGATCACGACGGCGAGCGCGGCGGTGGCCAGGAGTTGCGCAACACACCACAATCCGACGAATGTCGGCATTTCGCCTTGCCCGCCTATCGCTTCGGGAAGCTCGCCCCGCCACCCCGCAAAGGCATTATCGCGCCGGCTCCCCGCCCCTGCCTTGATCTAGCGCAAGGGACGAGTCGGGTCCATCAGGACGATGCCCGGGCACCCGCCATGCGGCATCATGGGACCCATGCGCCCGCCGGCGGGTTCGGGGCAGGAGCGGAACCCGCCTCCTCGGGACGCCGTTACTCGGCGGGAACAGCGGACCGCCTGCCCTCGCCGGCCGGCTCGTGCGCGAACACCAGCCAGCCGAACAGCGCCATGTCGAGCAGGGCGACGATCGAGGAGACCGTCCCGGGTCAACCCGCGGGCCGCGCAGGTCCGTCCACGCCGCTCACACCGCGATCTTGACGTACTCGTAGTCGCCCGGCTTGTTGTCGATGCCGACCTTGGGCGGGGCGATCCAGCCGGCGAATTTTCCCGGCTCGGACTGCGGCACCATCAGGCTTTCGATGAAGTCGCGATCGCTCGCCGACGGCAAGAACTCGTCGTGGCGAGCGGTCCATTGCGCCTCGCTCAAAAGGTTGCCGTCGAGATCGGCATGGACGGTGGAAAACTCGCCGATATGGCGGTGGAACGCGACGTGCGGCAGCTTGATGGCGAACGGGATGCCAAAACTCTCGATGATGCGGTTCCAGCGCGCGACGCCGGTGTTGCAGTCGACCACATAATCGTCGCGCAGCCGCATGTTGAGGCCGGACAGCGCCGGAACATCCTGGCTGGCGATCTTGCCGTCGACCAGGCGGAGCACCGGATAGGTGCCGGTTTCGAGCTGATGGTCATCCTTCAGCCGGTCCTCGCGGAAGCGGCCCTTGAGCCCGGCATGGAAGGCATTCGCCGCATTGGTGGAGATCTCGTTGCCGAACAGGTCGAGGGTCAGCGAGAAGTGCAGGTTGGCCTTCTTCTGGATGGTCGGCAGGTCGATCACGCCGAGCCGGCGCACCGCGGCGATGTCGCCCGGATCCTCGATGCCGGCCTCCTTCATGGCCTGGCAGGTGCGCTCGACGATGCGGCCGACCCCGGTATCGCCGACGAACATGTGATGCGCCTCCTCGGTCAGCATGAACCGGCAGGTGCGCGACAGCGGATCGAAGCCCGACTGCGCCAGCGACTCAAGCTGCATCTTGCCGTCGCGGTCGGTGAAGTAGGTGAACATGAAGAACGACAGCCAGTCCGGCGTCTTTTCGTTGAAGGCGCCGAGCATGCGCGGCGTGTCGGGATCGCCGGAGCGGCGCTGCAGCAGGGCTTCGGCCTCCTCGCGGCCGTCGGTGCCGAAATATTTCTGCAGCAGATAGACCATCGCCCAGAGGTGGCGGCCCTCCTCGACATTGACCTGGAACAGGTTGCGCATGTCGTAGAGCGAGGGCGCGGTCTTTCCCAGATAGCGCTGCTGCTCGACCGAGGCCGGCTCGGTGTCGCCCTGGATGACGATCAGGCGGCGCAGCATGGCGCGATATTCGCCGGGGACTTCCTGCCAGGCAGGCTCGCCCTTGTGGGCGCCGAACGGAATTTTCCGATCGGGCAGCTGCGGCGCCAGCAGGATGCCCCACTTGTACTCGGGCATGCGCACGTAGTCGAACTTGGCCCAGCCCTTGGGGTCGACGCCGACCGCGGTGCGCAGATAGACCAGCGATTGCTGAAAGCCCTCGGGCCCCATGTCCTGCCACCAGTCGATATAGCCGGGATGCCAACGCTCCAGCGCCTTCTTCACCCGGGTGTCATGGGCGAGGTCGACGTTGTTGGGGATGAGCCCGTCGTAGTCGACGGCCATGATGTTCATGATCAGATCCTTTCCTGATCGAAGGTCGGCTTGATGCCGCTGCCGTAGAGCTTCAGCGCGCCCTGCGGTCCGACCGAGTTCGGTCGCTGAAAAATCCAGTTCTGCCAGGCGGTGAGCCGCCCGAAGATCTTCGTCTCCATGGTCTCCGGACCGGCGAAGCGCAGGCTCGCCTCCATGCCGGTCAGCGCGTCGGGCGAAAAACTGGTGCGCGCCTCCAGCATCTGACGCAGCTCGTCGTCCCAGTCGAAATCCTCGAAGGCCTGGGTGACGAGGCCGAGCGCTTCCGCCTCCTCGCCCTCGATCGCCTCGCCGATCTTCTGCCGTGCGCGCTCGATGCTCTCGGGCTCGCCGAGAAAGCGCGTCGCCAGCCGGGTGAGCCCATTGCCCATCGGGTAGAGCCCGAAATTGGCCTCGCCCAGCATGATGGCAGCCGGCGGGCGATTGTCGCCCTCGCGCGCGCCCACCAGCATCACCGCGCGGTCGGCCGCGAAGGCTAGCTCGGCCAGCGTGCCGGCGAAGCAGGAGCCCGGCTCGATGGTGGCAAAAAGGCTGCGCGCCGTGACGTCGAGCCGCTTGAGCACCCGCTTCAGGTAGTGGCGGATCTCGCGCATCAGCCAGTCGGTGCCGTGGCGGATGAGGAACGCGTCATGGTCGAGCACCGACCGGGCCTCGCCTTCGGTGCGCAACACGAGGAGACCGATGCGCGGCTCGTTGAAGCGCAGGTTGAGCAGCGCGTCCTCGAGCTCCCGCGCCATGGCGAGCGGCCAGAACGCAGCGCCGAGCTCGTGCGCTGCCGTGAGCGAGGCCGGCGGCGGCTCCGCGGGCGCCTGGACCGTGACGGTGGCGAGCCCGCGCACCGGGTCGAGGTCGACGCGCACATGGCGGTACGCGATGACGTTCGCCTCGACGCGCCGATCGAGCGGCGTGAGAACGACGCCGCTTGCCGTCGCCGGCCGGTCGGAGCGGGCGGCCAGCGCCTCCGCTCTCGCCCTCACCGCCTCGTCCCATTGGGATTTCGGCACCACCTCGTCGACCAGCCGCCAGTCGACTGCCTTCTGTCCGCGCACGCCCTCCTCGACGGTGCAAAAAACGTCGGCAAGGTCGCGCCGCACCTTGCGCTTGTCGGTGATACGGGTGAGGCCGCCGGTTCCCGGCAGCACGGCGAGCAGCGGCGTCTCCGGCAGCGACACCGTGGAACGCCGGTCGTCGACCAGCATGATGTGATCGGCGGCGAGCGCCAGCTCATAGCCGCCGCCGGCGCAGCTGCCGTTGACGGCCGCCAGATAGATTTGGCCGGAATTCTCGCAGGCGTCCTCGATGGCCAGCCGCGTCTCGTTGGTGAACTTGCAGAAATTGACCTTGTGGCCGTGGCTCGCCTTGCCCAGCATGCGGATGTTGGCGCCGGCGCAGAACACGTTGTCCTTGCCGGATTTGAGCACCACGGTGCGCACCTCCGGATGCTCGAAGCGCAGGCGCTGCACCGCGTCGTTGAGCTCGATGTCGACGGCGAGATCGTAGGAGTTGAGCTTGAGCTCGTAGTCGTCGGTGAGCCCGCCGGACGGCGCGACGTCCATCACCAGCGAGGCGACCGCGCCGTCGACCTCGATGCGCCAATGCCGATAGCGACCAGGCTCGGTCTGAAAATCGATCGGATTCATGGGCTCCTCGGGCGTCCGCCGGCGCCGCCGCTCGGATGAACTATTATGCATATCGAGAGACAAAGATTCAACCCGGGACACGGTAACATTGCACTAAATTGCAGATGACGATGGAGCGGAATCGTCGAGCGGCGGACGTCCCTTCACGCCGGAACCTGCTGCCTACGCTGCCGGGATCAGTCCCTCGTGAAGGCAAAGCAGGCGATGGACGAAGGCCGCGATGGCGTCGAGGGTGGCCTCCTGCTGGTCCAGATGGGGCGAATGCCCGCAGCCGTCCAGCATCGCCACCTCGACCGGACAATAGGCCTCGCGCTCGGCGAGCTCGATCTGCGCCACGGTGCCGTATTCGTCCGCCTTGCCCTGGACGATCAGGATCGGCACCCGGATATGCGCCACGTGGTCATCGATGCGCCACGAGCGGAAGGCCGGGTCGAGCCAGGCGTCGTTCCAGCCGCGAAAAGTGGCGTCGACATTCTGGTGATAGCGGGCGAGGCGGGCGCGCAGCGAGCCGGTCTCGTAGGCGACCCTGGACGCGGCGATGGCGCGCAATCCGACGTCCTCGACGAAGAAGTGCGGCGCCATCAGCACCAGGCCGCGGATGCGAAAATCCTGGCGGCCGCCCGCATAGATGGCGGCGATCGAGGCGCCGTCGCTGTGGCCGACCAGCACCGCCTTGCGAATCTTTGCCTGATCGAGCACCGCCGGCAGCACCTCGGCTGCCTCGTCGTGCATGTAGCTCGGCGGACGCGGCAGGGCGACCGGGTCGGACCGGCCGTAGCCGGGGCGCGAATAGGCGAGCACGCCGCAGCCGGTGCGCCGGGCGAGGTCGCGCGGAAAATCCTTCCAGGTGGCCACGCAGCCGAGGCCTTCGTGCAGCATGACCAGGGTCGGGGCGCGATCCGCCGCCGGACCGTGCCAGGCGGCCTCGATGTGCCGGCCGTTGTGAGTGAATTCGACGACCGACATTCCGCTAATGGTTCCCGGCCGCGGCGTCTTCCTCGCGCAGCTTGAAACGCTGGACCTTTCCGGTCGCCGTCATCGGCAGCTCGCTGCGCACCTCGATCCAGCGCGGATAGGTCCACGGGCTGGCATGCTGCTTGACGTGCACTTTCAGCGCCTCGAACAGTTGCTCGTCGCCGGCATAGCCGTTCTTGAGCACCACGAACGCCTTGGGCTTGGTGAGCCCGTCGCTGTCGGTGCGCCCGATCACGGCGGCGGTGAGGACCGCCTCGTGCGATACCAGCGCCGCCTCGACCTCGAATGGCGAGACCCAGACGCCGCTCACCTTGAACATGTCGTCGGTGCGCCCGCAGTAGCCATAAAAACCGTCGCGGTCGCGCTGATACTTGTCGCCCGTGTAGGTCCATTCGCCCGCGAACGTGCGCCGGGTCTTGGCGCGCTGGTTCCAATAGCCCTCGGCACCCGACGGTCCGCGCACGACGAGCTCGCCGATCTCCTCGTCGCCGAGCTCGTTGCCGTCCTCGTCAACGATCTTTGCCTCATAGCCCGGCACCGGCCTGCCCGAGGTGCCGTAGCGAATCTCCCCCACCCGGTTGCTCAGGAAGATGTGGAGCATCTCGGTCGAGCCGATTCCGTCGAGGATGTCTACCCCGACGATCTGCTTCCAGCGCTCGCCGATATTGGGCGGCAGCGCCTCGCCGGCCGACACGCAGAGCCGCAGCCGGTCCGATCCCGCGCCGCGGCCGATGTCCTTGTGCGCCAGCAGGCCGGCATAGAGCGCCGGCCCCCCGAAGAAGATCGTCGGCCGATGCCTTCGCATCATGTCGAGCACCGCATCGGGGGTCGGCCGGTCGGGCAGCAGCACCGCGCTGGCGCCGACCGCCATCGGGAACGACATGGAGTTGCCGAGGCCGTAGGCGAAGAACAGTTTTGCCGCCGAGAATACGACGTCGTCCGGCCGGATGCCGAGCACGCCCTCGCCATAGAGCTCGGCGGTGGCGATCAGGCTCGTGTGCACGTGCTTGACGCCCTTGGGGTCGCCGGTGGAGCCGGACGAGTACAGCCAGAACGCAACCTCGTCGGAGAGCGTCGGCGCGGTCCACGGCTCGGGGGTGCCGGCGGCGAGCACATCCTCGAAGCGGTGGGTCGGCAGCCCGCCGCAACGGACCGGTGCCCCGGGATCGGCGCCCGCCACCACGACCAGGCGCAGCGAGCTCACCCGATCGAGGATCGGCTCGATCGATTTGACCAGCGCCGGCGAGATCACGATCGCCTCGGCGCGGCTGTCGTCGAGGATGTAGGCATACTGCTCCGGGTTGAGCAGCGTGTTGAGCGGAATCGGCACGATGCCGGCACGCAAGCTCGCGAAGAACGCCACCGGATAATCGACGGTGTCGAGCATCAGCAGGACCACGCGGCTCTCCTGGCGAAGGCCGAGCGCGGCCAGCCCGCGGGCAAAACGGCAGGTTGCGGCATGCAGCTCGCCATAGGTGAGCGTGCGGGTCGGATCGGTGAACACGGTCTTCTGCCCGATCCCGCGCGTCAGGTTGACGTCGACGAAATCGGCGACCGCGTTGTAGCTCCGGCGCTGCGTATAGTCTGAAAGTGCCATGACGTTTCCCCGCGCTTGAACGGATTCCCGCGGCTTTCGCGTGTTATGGTGGCAAACGCGATGTAACGGCGTTCTAGCCATTATGCACTATATTGCAATCGAGGGAGAAGTCATGGCCGGCAACCGTCAAGGCAAGGCGCGCCAGGCCGTCGCCGAGCTCGATCAGTTCCTGGCACGGCTCGGCGAGCGCGTGCGCATGATGCGCAGCCGGCGCGGCATGTCGCGCAAAGTCCTCGCCAAACATTCGGACGTGTCGGAGCGCTACCTGGCGCAGCTCGAGGCGGGCAAGGGCAACTGCTCGATCGTGCTGCTGCGCCGCATCGCGAGCGCCATGAGCGTGCCGGTTTCCGAGCTCGTCGACGACCGTCCGGAGCGCGCCGTGGAGAACCTGCTGCTCGCCCAGTTTCTCGACCGCCTGTCGCCCGATCAGCTGAAAGAGGCGCGCGACCTGGTGCTGGCGCGATTCGGCGGCCCGTCGAGCGAAACCCGGCGCGACCGGGTGGCGCTGATCGGGCTGCGCGGCGGCGGCAAGTCGACACTCGGCCGCCTGCTCGGCGAGGCGACCGGCGTGCCCTTCGTCGAGCTCGACCGCGCGATCGAGAGCGAGAGCGGCATGGGCTTGAGCGAGATTTTCGAGATGTTCGGGCAGCCGACATTTCGCCGCATGGAGCGCGCGGCGCTCGAGGCGACGCTCAAGGCCCATCCGCGCTGCGTGCTGGCGACCGGCGGCAGCCTGGTCACCGAGGCGAGCACCTTCGAGCTGCTGCTCACCTCCTGCCTGACCGTCTGGGTGCGCGCCGCCCCGAACGAGCACATGGCGCGGGTGGTCGCGCAGGGCGACTTGCGCCCCATGGCGGACAATGCCCGCGCCATGGACGATCTGCTGTCGATCCTCGCCAGCCGCGAGCCGCTCTACGCCAAGGCGGATCTCACCCTCGACACCGCCGGCCGCACGCCCGCGCAGAGTCTCGAGGATTTGCTCGGCCTTTTGGGCTACGCGGCGCGCGGCACGGAGCGGCACTATGCCTGAGACGAATGTGGAAGCGTCATCCGCGACCTCGCCCGACCGCAAGAGGCTGACCGTCGACGATGCGCGCGCGCTCGCGGAAGGCGCGTTGCGCGGCCTCGAATACGCGCCCGACGAGGCGCGCATCATCGCCGATCATGTGATCGACGCGGCGCTCTGCGGCTACGAATATTCCGGGCTGGCCAAAATCCTCAACCTGCCGGAGAACCCGCACTTCCGCATGCCGCGCCGGCCGATGACGGTGCTGCACGAGACCGACGTCTCGACCGCGTATGACGGCGGCAACAATGTCGGCATGCTGGCTCTCCATCACGCGGCGGTGGCGGCGATCGAGAAAGCCGAGCGCCGCGGCATTGCGCTCATCTCGGTCGCCAATGCCTGGACGAGCGGGCGCAGCGCCTACTATGTGGAGATGATCGCCCGGCACGATCTGGTGGCGGTCCACACGGCGAGCAGCGGGCCGGCGGTTGCCCCGCCGGGCGGCACCAAGGCGGTGCTCGGCACCAATCCGATTGCGCTCGCGATTCCTAGCTCCGGCGAGCCCGTGGTGCTCGACATGGGGACCTCGGCCTTCATGATGACCGAGCTGATGCTGCGCGAGCGGCTCGGGCAGCCGCTGCCCGACGGCGTCGCGCTCGGTCCCGACGGCGAGCCGACGCGCGATCCCGCGAGCGCGCGGCGCGGCACCCTGTTGCCGTTCGGCGGCTACAAGGGATTCGGGCTGGCCTTGATGGTCCAGGCGCTCGGCCTGATCGCCAGCTCCGGCCTCGACGCCGCCGACGATCACGGCTATCTGTTCGTCGCGTTCCGGCCCGACCTGCTCGGCCCGGCCGATCTGTTCCGCCAGCGGACGACGGAGCTGATCGCGCGCATCAAGGCGACGCCGCGCGAGCCCGGCGTCGAGGAGATCCGCATCCCGTCCGAGCGGGCGTTTCGCCATCGCGCCCAGGCGCTGCGGACCGGCATCGAGATCGACGCCTCGGTGTTTTCCGCGCTCGAGGCCTTGCGGGCGCGGTTGCGGTAGGCGGGTCAGGAGAGCGTCGACCCGCGGCGATTTGGACGAAAGCAGAAATAATCCTCCGCGATGCCCGACTTGCGGCCACTCGACGCCGCGGGGCGGATGTGCACGAGGGCCTCGGCGGACGCCGGGTGTGGCCCCGCATGCCCGTCATCGATGCGACGAGCCTTGGCGACCAGGAGCCCGCCGGCCAACTGCCGGATCCGCAGATCGAGCACCAGCAGGCCACGGGGCTGATCGGGCTCGCCGCGCTCGAACAGGGCACGCAACCGCCTGACAGTCTCCGCCACCAGCGGAACCGTCATCGCGCCGTCGTTGCCGTCGTCGCCGAAGGGTCGTCCCGACATCGCGCCGCGCGGCATCGCGTTCATGCCGGGTCCCCCGACGGTTCCGCCGGCACCGGCCGCGCGCCGGCGTCTCGGCCCGACCAGTTCACTCTCAACGTTGCAAACATGACTGCGGTCAGCAGGATGAAGCCGAGGATGGCGCCGGCGAGCAACGCATAGTCCTCGAGCCGCAGCAGGAGGTAGAGGAACGCATAGAGGATCAGGAAGACCACGAGCATGACCGCGCCCTTGACGAGGCTCGCCTGCACGCGCGCCACATAGGCCGACAGCATGATGCCGGTGGCGCCGGCCGCCGCCAGATAGGCCCTGGCGAAGCCGAGGTATTCGGCGAACGACAGCAGCAGCACGTAGAAGAACACCATGGCGACGCCGACGAAGAGATACTGCACCGGATGCACCGCGCGCGGAGACTTGAGCTCGATCAGGAAGACCACCATGAAGGCGACGCCGAGGAACATCAGCGCGTATTTGGTGGCGCGGGTGATCACCTTGTAGAAGTCGAGCGGCAGATAGAATTTCGTCCCGAACCAGTACGGCCGGATCCGATCGAGGCCGCCGTCCTTGAGGCTCCAGGCCTGCGGCACGCTGCGCGCCAGGTGGGGGACCTGCCAGCGTGCCGAAAAGCCGTTGGCATCGATGGTGCGCTCGGTCGGCAGGAAGGCGCCGGCAAAGCTCGGATGCGGCCAATCGGAGGAGAGCTCGACCGACGTCTCGCGCGCCACCGGCGCAAAGCCGAGCTCGGACGAGCCGTTGAGGCTAAGCTCGAAGCGGAAGTCGAAGGTCGGGATCGAGCCCGCCCCAGCGCCCGATCCGGCAAACAGCCCGTTGCTGTCGGCAAGCTTGAGGTGGATGCCGTTGAGATTGGCGTCCGGCACGCCGAGGCTCGGATTGAACAGGACCCGGTCGGCATTGAGGGTGGCGGACGCTGCCGCCTTGAGGCCGGACACGTCGCTGATCGCCAGCGCCAGCACCGCGTCCCGCCAGCGCACGGTCTGGACATCCGCCGCCACGTCCGCCATCTGCGGTGCCGCGAAGCGCCCCTCGAAGGTCAGCTCGCTCGCATAGACCGACACGTCGAAGATCGACCGATGCAGCACTTTCGACGCCGCCCGGCCCTTGATGGCAAGCCGCTCCGGCAGGAACGCGGCGCGGCGCTCGATCACCTCCTCGATCCGCTTGTCGCCCTGCATCGTGACCTTCAGGACGGTGTAGGGCACGACGAGGATCGGACCGTTGATCAGCTGGGTGCCGCCCCACACCCCGGCGATTTCCGCCCGCACGCTGTCGGCGCGCTGCTCCCGCTCGCCGACAAGCTGGGACACCAGGCCGAGCGGCACCAGCAGGACGATGATCAGCACGCCGATGAGGAAGAGCTTGAAGGCAGGCGTGAGGAACGAGCGGGCGAAGACGTCGGGCAGGTTCGGCGTGTCGTCCATGGGGCGAGTGACCTGATGGCGGGTCGAGGGAAAGTCGGGGCGCGCGGACCGCGCATTACTCGACGGGAATTGCCGGGGCGGCGAGCGTAAGCTTCGCGATTGTTCGGCACCGACCGGCCGGAAATGGTCTTGCCGAATGCGGGCCGTGCGGGTATGTGCGGTTTTGTCCGGCATCGCGCCAAAGCCCGGACCGGGGCCATGATGCTGACATCCGACAAGACGCTTTCGGACGAGGAAAACCGCTCCGTCGCCGCCATCATCCGCGAGGAGCTGGCGCGGCGCCGCATCACCCGGCAGCTTCTGGCCGATCAAGCGAAGATCAGCATCTCCACGCTGGAAAAAGCCCTCGCCGGCCGCCGTCCCTTCACGCTCGCCACCACCATCCGGCTCGAGGAGGCGCTCGGCGTCCCGTTGCGCAAGCTCAAGGCCAACGCCGCCGCCCCGCCGGCGCTGCACGGCCTGGCGCCGGACGAGCTCGGCTTCTATGCGCGGCCGGCGGTGTCGTGGATCGAGGGTTCCTATGTGACGGTGCGGCCGTCGTTCGGCGACAAGCACGCGGTCTACGCCTACCTGACCGAGATCCGCTGGAACGACGAGCTCTCATGCCTGGTGTTCCGCGAGTCCGAGCGGGTCGACGCCGCGTTCACCCAGCACGGTACGGTGTCGATCCCCAACCAGTCCGGCCACATCTACCTGGTGACCAACCGGCATGGGCAGTACCGGATGATCATCGTGGCGCGGCCGAGCATCAGCGGCGAGATGCACGGCATCCTGGCGACGCTGCATGCCGGGCGCGGCGCGCAGCTCACGCCGGCCGCTTGTCCGATCGTGCTGGTGCCGGTGCGCAATATCGCCGACATCCGCTTCGGCCAGATCGCCGCCGGCAATCCGTGCCACAAGCTCTACCGGGACTACCTGACGCGAACCCTCGAGGAGCCGTTCGCGCTCTTCCTCAAGGGCGAGTGACGCTTCCGTGGCAGCCGAAGCGGGATTGCCCGGCCTCCGTGAAGTGCGCCACACTCGGTCCGACACGTTGCGGGCATGATGCGACGTTGGCGCTCGAGCCATGGTGATTCGGCCCGTCGCGGCGATGCCATCGAAGATTTCCAGCTATGCGTCCAATCAGGAGAGACCGATGATCACGACCCGCGCCTGCCGACGCCTGCTGCTGGGGATCGTCCTCGCCGGCGCCGCCCTGCCGTCGTCCGCCTGGGCGCGGGGAGAATCCTACGTGGGCACCTGGGCGTCGGATCCGGCGCAATGCAAGCTCGGCCAGGACGCCGAGAATGCGCCCCTGATCATGAAGAAGAACCGCTACGACCGCCACGAGGCGCACTGTGCGTTCCGCTCGATCCGCCGCGAGGGCGCCACCTGGCATGTGCGGGCACTGTGCACCGTCGAGGGCGACAAGCGGAAGCGCGGCCTGACCCTCAAGGTGACCGGCGCAAAGCTCGCCATCGCCTACAGCGACGGCGGCTCCGAAAACTATCAGCGCTGTCCCTAAGCAGTTGCCAGCCCGCTCCTGACCGGGGATCAGCGCGGCTCGTCACGCCGTCTTCGACCTCGAGGCGATCGACCAGCCGTGCCCGAAGGGGTCGCGAATCTTGCCGTAGCGGTCGCCCCAGAACTGGTCGGCGAGGGCAAGAACCTCGACGGCGCCGGCCGCGAGCGCCTGGTTCCATATTACGTCGGCATCGGCGACCTGGAGATGCAGCGTGACGCCTGCCGGGTCGCCGACCGGCACGCCGTCGCGGTATTCGGGAAAATCGTCGGACAACATGACCGAGGCGCCGTTGATCAACAGGTGCGCATGGAGCAGTCGCTTGCCGTCGTCAGCCGGATGACGAAAAACCTCGGTGGCACCGAATGCCCGGACGTAGAAGGCGACGGCCGCGGAAGCCGCACCGTCCTTGATGGTGAGATAGGGGGTCACCCCGCTGGTGGGCCCCATCGTCGGCTCGGCCATGCTCGTCTCCTGTTTGGATTCGTGCCCAGGTAGCTGGTCTCGCTGCCGGACCGCGCCGAATGGCTGCACGCATCGGAGCGCGTTTCGCGGTCCTGACGGCGAGCATAGCACATCCATCGAGGCTGCTCGGCGGCGGCTCAGACGCCGAGATAACGATGCTGCACGTCGACGGCGGCAGCGAGCGCGGCCGAGGTACCGGTCCAGGTGACCCGGCCGCGCTCGATCACGTAGTGCCGGTCGGCGATGCGGGTCAGCGCCTCGACATTCTTGTCGATCAGCAGGATGGCGAGACCCTCGCGTCTGAGCCGCACCAGGCAGCGCCAGATCTCGGCGCGGATCAGCGGCGCCAGCCCCTCGGTCGCCTCGTCGAGGATCAGGAGGCGCGGGTTGGTCATCAACGCCCGGCCGATCGCCAGCATCTGCTGCTCGCCGCCCGAGAGCTGGTTGCCCATGCTGCGCCCGCGTTCGGCAAGGCGCGGAAAGAGGTCGTGCACCCGTTCGAGCGTCCAGGCGGCGGCGCCGCCGTTGCGGTTCGCGGCGGTCGCCACCAAATTCTCGTGCACGGTGAGGTTGGGAAAAACCTGGCGACCTTCGGGAACCAGGCCGAGCCCGAGCTTGGCGACACGATAGGCCGGCAGCCCGCGGATGTCGCGGCCGGCGAAGCGGATCGAGCCGCGCAATGCCGGCGTGAGCCCCATGACCGAGCGCACCGTGGTGGTCTTGCCCATGCCGTTGCGCCCCATCAGCGTCACCATCTCGCCGCCCCGGATTCCGAGCGAGAGGCCGAACAGGACCTGGCTGCGGCCGTAACAGGTCTCGACATCGTCGAGCTCGAGCAGCATCGCGTCAGACATCGATCGCCGCCGCCTCCTGCTCGCCCAGATAGGCGCGCCGCACCTCGGCGCTGGCGCGGATCGCCTCCGGCGCGCCCGACGCGATCACCCGGCCGTAGACCAGCACGGTGATCCGGTCGGCGAGCGCGAACACTGCCGCCATGTCGTGCTCGACCAGAAGAACCGCGACCTCGCGCTTGAGCTCGCGCAGCAAGGCGACCAGACGCGCCGATTCGTCCGGACCCATGCCGGCCATCGGCTCGTCGAGCAGCAGCATGCGCGGGCGGGTCGCCAGCGCCATGGCGATCTCGAGCTGGCGCTGCTCGCCGTGGCTCAAGGTCGACGCCAGCACGTCGGCGCGGCCGGCAAGCCCGACCCGCTCCAGCGCGGCGCCGGCCGGCTCGCGCAATGCCGGGTCGCGCCTTGCATCGCGCCAGAAGCGGAACGAATGGCCGGCATGCGCCTGCACCGCCAGCGCCGCGTTATCGAGGGCGGTGAAGTCGGGGAACAGCGAGGTGATCTGGAACGAGCGCGCGAGCCCGAGGGCGCTGCGCCGCCATGCCGGCACCGCGGTGATGTCGCGTCCGGCAAACCGGATGGTGCCGGCATCGGGCGCGATCTCGCCGGTCAGTTGCGCGAGCAGCGTGGTCTTGCCGGCGCCGTTCGGCCCGATCACCGCGTGCAGCTCGCGATCGCCGACATCGAGCGCGATAGCGTCGGACGCGACAATGCCGCCGAAGCGCTTGGTGAGGTCCACGACCTGGAGGAGCGCCTCAGCCACGATTCACCCTCGCCAGCAGGCCGTCGATGCCGCCGCGCGCGAACAGCACGACGATGAGGAGCATCGGCCCCAGGATGATCTGCCAGTATTCGGTGATGCGCGACAGCGCCTCCTCGAGCACCAGGAGGGCGATGGCGCCGAACAGCGGGCCGAACAGCGAGCCCATGCCGCCGAACACCACCATGACGATGAGATCGCCCGACCGCGTCCAGTGCATCATGGCGGGGCTGACGAAATCCGTGTGGTTGGCGAGCAGCGCGCCGGCCACTCCGCACATCGTTCCGGCGATGACGAAGCAGGCGAGCCGATAGCGGAAGGTCGGAAAGCCGATCGCCCGCATCCGCCGGTCGTTGGAGCGGGCGCCGCGCACCACCATGCCGAAGCGCGAGTTGACCAGCCGCCAGCTGAGCGCAATCGCCAGCAGCAGCAGGGCGAGGCACAGGTAGTAGAACTGGTTCCTGCCGTCGAGATCGATCAGCCAGCCGAACTGGCTGCGGCGGTAGATCGTCAGGCCGTCGTCGGCGCCGTAGCGGTCGAGGCCGGCGAACACGTAGTAGATCATCTGCGCGAAGGCGAGCGTGATCATGATGAAATAGACGCCGCGGGTGCGCAGGCAGAGCAGGCCGATCACCAGCGACACCAGCGCCGATGCGGCGATGGCGATCGGCCACTGCACGAAGCCCGACGCGAAGCCTTCGTGGGCGAGGATCCCGATCGCATAGCCGCCGACGCCCAGATAGGCGGCATGCCCGAAGCTCACCATGCCGCCATAGCCGAGGATCAGATTGAGGCTGGTGGCCGCCAGCGCCAGGATGAGGATGCGGGTGAACAGGGTGAGCATGAAGGCGTTGCCGGTGGCGGCGGCGAGCGGCGGCAGCGCCAGCAGTCCGGCGAGCATCAGCGCGACGACGACGCTGCGCAGATCGAACGACCTCATCTTCCGGCGACCGGAAACAGGCCCTCCGGGCGCAGCACCAGGACGATCGCCATCAACAGGTAGATCAGCATCGAGGACAGCGCCGGAGCGGCGGTGGACGCCGCCGTCGAGGAGAGCACCAGCCGCAGCAGGTCGGGCAGGAAGGCCCGCCCGACGGTGTCCACCAGGCCGACGAAGATGGCGGCCAGGAACGCGCCGCGGATCGAGCCGATCCCGCCGATGACGATGACGACGAAGGCGAGGATCAGGATGTTCTCCCCCATGCCGATCTGCACGGTGAGGATCGGCGCCTGCATCAGGCCGGCGAGGCCGGCGAGCGCGGCGCCGAGCCCGAAGACCATTGTGTACAAGAGCTTGATATCGACACCCAGCGCGCTCACCATCTCGCGGTTGGAGGCGCCGGCGCGGATCAGCATGCCGAGCCGCGTGCGCATCACCAGGACGTAGAGCGCCAGCGCCACCGCCAGCGCCACCGCGATGATGGCGAGCCGATAGGCCGGATAGTAGACACCGGGCATGAGCTCGAGCGGCCGGTTGAGCCAGTCCGGCAGCGCCACGCTGAGGCCCGCCGGGCCCCAGACCAGCCGCACCAGCTCGTTGAAGAACAGGATCAGCCCGAACGTGCCGAGCACGTGGTCGAGATGGTCACGCCCGTAGAGCCTGCGCAGCGCCACCACCTCGAGCGCAATGCCGAGCACGAGCGTCGCCGCCAGCGCCAGCACCGCGCCGGCGACGAAGCTCCCGGTCCAGGCGCAGAAGCTCGCGGCGAAATACGCCCCCATCATGTAGAGCGAGCCATGGGCCAGGTTGACCAGGTCCATGATGCCGAAGACCAGCGTCAGTCCCGCGGCGAGCAGGAACAGAAGCAGGCCGAACTGCAGGCCGTTCAGGCACTGTTCGAGGACCAGCAGCATCGTTTGAGCATGTTCCAGTCATGTCGACTCGACTGGTCATGCCCGGCCGGGGCACCCCATCGCGCATGCGCGATGGGGACCCCTCGTGCCGGGCATCCACGTCTTTGCGGCTGCCAAGGCGTGGATGGCCGGGACAAGCCCGGCCATGACGGGAAGAAGCGGAAAGTGCGCCGGCTCACTACCACTTCATCGGGCATTTGTCGTGAAACAGATCCTGGTTGTCCTTGAGGATGGTCGAGGCCGTCTTCAGCGTGAGGTTGCCGTCGGCGTCCTTCACGGTCTCCTGCAGATAGAAGTTCTGGATCGGGAAGTGGTTGTTGCCGTAGCGGTACGGGCCGCGGACCGAGGCATAGCTCGCCTTGCGCATCTCGTCGCGCATGGCGTCCTTCTTGCTGAGGTCGCCCTTCACGGCGACGACGGCGCTGTTGATCAGGTTGGCGGCGTCGTAGGCCTGCGCCGCATAGAACGAGGGATAGCGCTTGTGCTTGGCGCGGAAGTCGGCGACGAACTTCTTGTTGGCCTCGTTGGGGAGGTCGTTGACCCATTGCTGGGCGCCGGGGACGCCCAGCGCCAGGTCCTTTTGCAGCGGCAGCGACAGCGCATCGATGGTGAACGCCGTGTACAGCGGGATCTGGCCCTTGAGGCCGGCCTGGGCATACTGGGTGAGGAACTGCACGCCGGCGGCGCCCGGATAGAACACGAAGACCGCCTCGGGCTTGGCGGCGCGGGCTTTCGACAGCTCGGCGGAGAAATCGAGCTGATCCGGCCACTTGGTGAATTCCTCGCCGATGATCTGGCCCTTGAAGGTGGCCTTGACGCCGGACAGCATGTCCTTGCCGGCCGCATAGTTGGGGCCGATCAGGAAGACGGTCTTCACGTTCTTCTGATTGAGGTATTCGCCCATCGCCTGCGGCGTCTGGTCGTTCTGCCACGACGTGGTGAAGTACCACGGCGAGCACAGCTCGCCGGCGATCTGCGACGGGCCGGCATTGGCGCTGACCAGGAAGGTCTGCGAATCCACCGCCGGCTTGAGCGAGGCCAGCAGCACGTTCGACCAGATGTAGCCGGTGATGAAATTGACGCGGTCGGACTGGATCACCTTCTCGGTCTTCTGCTTGCCGACCTCGGGCTTCTGCTGGTCGTCCTCGTAGACGACCTCGACGGCGAGCCCCCCATCTTGCGGCCGAGATGGTCGAGCGCGAGCTCGAAGGCGTCGCGCATGTCGTTGCCGATCACGGCGGTCGGTCCGCTGAAGGTGTCGACGAAACCGATCTTGACGGCATTCTGCGCCCCTGCCGGGCCGGCGGCGAGCGCCATTGCGGCCCCGAGACCGATCCAAGTCCTTCTCATCGTGAACGTCCTCCCATGTGTTGCAAGCTGTTCCCGTCGGGAACCTCGACCGAAGGTGTGTGCTCCGCCGCTCCCGGCAACGACGCCGTCGCGGTCCGGAGCGCGTTTAATTCGGCTTTGATTCCAGTTACTTGGGTTTTGTCATTGTGCGACATGCAGTATATTACATGCAGGCTGGCAGGCAAGCGTCGAACCGCCGGCGGACGATAAGCGGATGCGTTCCCGTCCATATGCCGGACGCTCATGGCGGCATGTCCGCCCGAGGCCTTGCAGTGTACCATGGCGGTGGCGGACACTGGCCTCGATCGAAGGGATGAGATTCATGGCGATGATCGCGCAGACGCTCGACGAGGCTTTGGCGCCGATCGTCGACGGCTCCACGCTGCTGGTGCCGCACGGCGGCTGCGGGGTCGCCATGGAGGCGACCCGGGCGCTGGTGCGCCGCGGCCTTCGCCGGCTGGAGCTGATCGCGCTGCCGACCTCGAGCCTGCAGGCCGACCTCATGATCGGGGCGGGCTGCGTCGAGGCGATCGAGACCTCCGCGGTCAGCCTCGGCGAGATCGGTCCGGCGCCGTGCTTCACCCGGGCGATGAAGTCCGGCACGCTGCGCATCAAGGACGCCACCTGCCCGGCGCTCTATGCCGAGGTGCAGGCGGCCGAGAAGGGCGTGCCCTTCATGCCGCTGCGCGGCCTCGTCGGCTCCGACCTGGTGAAGTACCGCAGCGACTGGCGGGTGATCGACAATCCGTTCGGCGAGAATGATCCGATCGTGCTGCTTCCGGCGATCGACGCCGACGTCGCGCTGTTTCACGCGCCGATGGCCGACCGGGCCGGCAATGTGTGGATCGGCCGGCAGCGCGAGCTCATCCTGATGGCGCATGCGGCGCGGAAGACCGTGGTTACGGTGGAGCGGATCTGCGACGACAACCTGCTCGCCGATCCGTCGCTTGCCCCGGGGACTCTCGCGGGGTTCTACATCGAGACGATCGCGGTCGCCGAGCGCGGCGCCTGGCCGCTGATGCTGCCGGGCCACTACCCGGCCGACGACGCGCATCTTGCCGACTATGCCCGCCTCGCCGCCACCGCGGACGGCTTTGCCAAATATCTCGACCGGTATGTTCATGAGCGGCGCGCTGCCTGAGCCGGGCTTCCGCCTCGAGGAATTGCTCGCCGACGTGATCGTCGGCCTGATCGGCGACGTGCGCCACGTGGCGGTCGGCGCCACCTCGCCGATCCCGGCAACCGCGGCGCTCACCGCGCGCGAGCGCGGGCGGGGGCGGCCCTATGTCAGCGTGCTCGGCAGCCGCAAGCACGACTTCTTCAGCGAGGGCGGCCGCGAGCTGTTCGACTGCGCCGGCCAGGGGCGCATGGACGTTTTCTTTCTCTCCGGCGGCCAGATCGACGGCGAGGGCAACGTCAACCTGGTGAGCATCGGCGACTACCTCCATCCGCAGGTGCGGTTTCCCGGTTCCTTCGGCTCGGCCTACCTGTATTTCGTGGTGCCGCGGGTGATCCTGTTCCGGCTCGAGCATTCCCGCCGCACCCTGGTGCCCAAGGTGGACTTCATCAGCGCCCCCGGCACCAGCCCGCCCAACGTGTACCGGCCGGGCGGGCCGATCGCGCTGGTCACGCCGCTCTGCCTGTTCGCCTTCGACCGCGCCCGCAAACGCTTCGTGCTGACCAGCGTGCATCCCGGCCACACCGTCGAGGAGGTGATGGACAATACCGGGTTCGCGTTCGACCGCCCCGACGTGGTACCCACCACGCCCTCGCCGTCGGCCGACACGCTGCGGCTGATGCGCGAGGTGGTGGCGCCGCAGCTCGCCGAGATCTATCCGAAATTCGCCGCCGACGTTTTCGGCATCGCGCAACGCCGCGCCGGATGAGCCGGCTGCCGGCGCCGGCGCTCGCATCCACGAGGTGACCGCATGGCCGACCACATGATTCCGCGCGAGCGCTGCGATTTCTCGGCGATCGTCGACCGGCCGCCGCTGAAACTGCCGGGCGGCAATCGGCTGATCTTCTGGTCGATCGTCAACTACGAGGTCTGGGACATTTCCCGGCCGATGGCGCGCACCGTGATCCCGCCGCCCGCCGGCCAGCCGCTCTTGCCCGACGTGCCCAACTGGAGCTGGCACGAATACGGGATGCGGGTGGGCGCGTGGCGGTTCTTCGATCTCTACGCCCGTCTCGGCATCCGCCCGACGCTCGCCACCAATGCCCGGGTCTGCGAGGACTATCCGCGCGTCGCCGATCAGGCAAAGCGCGCCGGCTGGGAGTTCATGGGCCACGCCTACGACCAGATGCCGATCCACCGCCACGACGACCAGGCCGGCATGATCAACCGCTCGATGGACATTCTCGAACGGTTCACCGGAAAACGCCCGGTCGGCTGGCTCGGGCCGGGCCTCACCCAGACCCTGGAGACCCCGGAGCTGCTGGCAGCGGCCGGCGTGAAATACATCGGCGACTGGGTCTACGACGACGAGCCGACCGTGATCCGCACCGCCAACGGCCCGCTGGTGACGCTGCCCTACACGGTCGAGCTCAACGACATCCCGATGATGATCGTCCAGCACCACGAGAGCGATTATCTGATGAAGCGGGCGATCGATCAGTTCGACCGCCTCTATGCCGAAGGCAAGGACCGCGCAAAAATCATGGCGCTGGCGATCCATCCCTATATCAGCGGCCAGCCCCACCGCATCAAGTATCTGGAGATGATCTACGACTACGTGAACCGGTTCGAGGGCGTGCTGCACTGGAACGGCGCAGAAATCCTCGACTGGTATACGAGCGTCGCCGGCGCCGGCAAGGTCGGGGTGGCGGCGTGAACGCGGCGGAGCCGCCGGCCGCCGGCAGCGCCGCCCGCATGCTGCCGACCGACCGCCTCGCCTATTCGCCGATCGCCGGGCGCCAGAAGCTGGCACTCCCCGGCGGGGCCCGCATGGCGGTGTGGGTGATCGTCAATGTCGAGGAATGGGACCCGACGCAGACGATGCCGCGCACCGTGATCACGCCGCCGGCCGGCGGGTCGCCCAGCCCCGACGTGCCGAACTGGGCCTGGCACGAATACGGCAACCGGGTCGGGTTCTGGCGCATGCTCGAAGTGTTCGACGCCTTCGAGATTCCCGGCACGCTGGCGATCAACGGATCGGCGATCGCCGCCTATCCGGCGATCGTCGCGGCCGCCAAGGCACGGAACTGGGAGTTCATGGGCCACGGCTTCACCCAGCGCAACATGCAGAAGGTGCCGGACGAGCGCGAGGATATCCGCCGCACCGCCGCCGTCATCGCCGATGCCACCGGGCGGCGACCGCGCGGATGGCTCGGCCCCGGCCTCACCGAGACCTGGGAGACCCCCGACCTGCTGGTCGAGGAGGGCTACGACTACGTCTGCGACTGGGTGCTCGACGACCAGCCGGTCTGGCTGAAGACGCGGACCAGACCGATCGTCAACATTCCCTATACGCAGGAATGCAACGACATCGCCATGATGCTGATCCAGCATCACAAGGCGTCGGAATATCGCGACCGCGCCGTCGACCAGCTCGAGCAGATTTACGCCGACGCGGCGGGATCGGCGCGGATCATGGCAATCGTGATCCATCCCTACGTCATGGGGGCGCCGCACCGGCTCAAATATTTTCGCGCGGTGTTCGAGACGATCCGCCGGCGGCCCGGCGTGCTGTTCTGGACCGGCGAGCAGATCCTCGACTGGTATCTCGGCGCCGGACCCAAGGCTCCGTGACCAGGCGGCGCGCCGTAGGGTGGGCAAAATCGACGCTCCGACCGCGCTGGTTCGCCCCAACCCCGCGTTCGATTTTGCCCACGCGGTCCGCACTTGCGTCGGACCACGTGGGCAAATCGCCCACAACGCATCATGCGGTCTCACGGGCCGTGCCGGGCGATTTGCCCACCCACCGAATGTTCGCTACTGCCGCGCCGGCTGCTCCCGGTCGTTGCTGTGCACGATATCGAGCGATGTGATGACGCCGAGATCGAGGGCGGTCCGGGCGATCGGCTCGCAGCCGAAGACGCCGGACGGCGAGCGCTCGTCGCCCTGGCAGATGAACGTCGCGGCGCCGCGCGCGCCGGCCACCTCGGGATGAAAGAAATGGATCAGGCCGGCGCTGCGCGGAAGGTTGATCCAGCGCGCGACCAGCGCCGGGTCCGCCTTGCCGTCGGAATACCGGATGATCCAGGCCTCCAGCCCGAGCCGGCGGATGAGGTCGGCGAGCAGCCTGCCGTCGCGGCCGTAATGCCCGTGAAAGCCGACATCGGTCAATTCGAGCGCCCGGTCGTCGGTAAATCTTCGCTGCCGGCCGCCCAAAAACATCCGCGAGCACGACGAGTAGCAGAACCCCGACACCGCCGTGTCGAGGCCCTTGGCGCGAAATAGCTCGCCCAGCCGGTAGCCGGTCTCGGCATGCCCGCCCGGCGAGTCGCGCAGGATGATGGTGCGGATGGCAGGACGGGCCGCCAGCATGGCGGCGACCTTGTGCTGCTCGTCGCCAACCACCCGGCCGGTCAGGATCAACTGGTCACCGACCGGGATGAGGTCCATGGCGGGCGCCGCGCCCGACGCGAGCATGAGCGCCACGGCAGCGATTGCAAACCGGCATGCGATCCGTCGCGATTGCTGAAGCATCGAAGCCTGATAGCGGCGCGACGCCGGCGACGCAATCCGTGTGCCGACCGTCAGCGCCCGCTGCGGCGCTCGCTCTTCTCCAAGAGCACCAGGTTGTTCTGGATGGTGGGGCTGTCGGGATCCTTGGCGCGGGCGGCGAGCAGCTTTTCGCGGGCGCGGCGATAGTCGCCGCGCATCAGGTAGGAGTAGCCGATATTGTTGAGCAGCTCGGGCGTCGGCCCGAGAATCTTCAGCGCCTGGGCATAGGCACGGTCGGCGAGCTCGAAGCGCCGCAGCCGGTCATAGGATGCGGCGAGGCCGAGCCAGGCCTCGGCATCGCGCGATGCCTCGGTCGGCGCCTTTTCGGCGGCCCGGCGGAAATGCAGCTCGGCGAGCCCGTAATTGGCCTCGCGGAAGTGGCGCTTGCCGAGGTTGAGATCGTCGTTGGGGTCCTCGCCCGGCGGCACCACGCCGGAGGCGATCAGATCCGGGCCCGCCGGAAGGCCGATCGAGCCGGTGGTGTCGAGGTCGCGCAACGGAGCTCCCGGCTGGGTGCCGGCCACCGGACCGCCGGTGGTCGCCGGGGTGGCGCCCGGCGCGGTGTTGAGCCAGTCGACGGTCTTGTTCAACAACTCGCAGCCGGTCAGGCCGACGAGGCACGCGGCCATCGCGACGAGGATGCCGACAGACCCAACACGCATCTATGCGCTCCCGGCCAGCGCGAAAGCGAACGAACCCGAACCATTACGGGAGCGCGACGCGCGAACCTCCGGGTCTTGCTTGCCCTTACCGGAGAACAGGATTTTAGCGGGCGGGTGGTTAATTTTCCGTCGTCCGGCCTCGGCGTCAGGGAATGGACGTAGGCCGCAATGTCAGCGTCTATCCGAACGCGCCGGTCTTGAAGCGGACGTAGACCGGCAGCATGATGACGATGATCACCACCGGAAACACGCACATCGTCAGCGGCACCGAGAGCTTGGCCGGGAGGCTGTAGGCCTTCTCCTCGGCACGCGAGAGCCGCTTGTGCCGCATGTCGTCGCTGTAGACCCGCAGCGCCTCGGTCAGGCTCGAGCCGAGCTCCTCGGACTGCTGCAGCAGGGTGGCGAACGAACGCGCCTCCTCGAGGCCCAGGCGATCGCCGAAATGCTCCAGCGCCTCGCTGACCCGCCGCCCGGCGCGGATCTCCAGGGTCGTCATGTAGATGTTGGCGCCGAGCGACGGATACGAGTCGGAGAGCTCGCGACCGACCCGATCGAGCGACGCCTCCATGCTCAGGCCGGCATCGGCGCACACCACCAGTAGGTCCATGAAGTCCGGGAAACCGCAGCGGTGCTCGGTCTGCCGCGCGGTGATCCGCCGGTTGAGGTAGAAGTTGGGGGCGAAATATCCCAACAGGCCGGCGATCCAGGTGATCCCCCACATCATCTGCGCCTTGTCCGGCGCCATGATCGGCACCGTGACGAAGGCCGCGATCCCGAGAACGACGGCGAGCACGATACGGGCGATGAAGAAGATCGGCACGGCGCGCGGGTCGAGAAATCCCGCCTGGATCATCCGGCGGCGCAGCTGGCGCTTGTCGCCGTCGGCCGGTCCCGAATAGTGCTTGGTCGTGTAGTCGATCAGCTGCTGCGCGACCTTGCGGCTGGCGTGACGCAGCGAGCGGGAGTCGTCGTCGCCGCGGTTGCCGTCGAACGTCGCCACCCCGGCGGCGCGGCGCTTGACGGCGGTGCGCACGTGGACCGTCGCCATGATGCCGAAGGCGAGCGTCGCGGTTGCCAGAAAAACCAGCACGCTGAGCATCACGGTGGGGCGGCCGTCGGAGGCAGAGAGCAGCCAGTCGAGGACGCTGTCCATGGCGGTTCAGATCCTGAAATTGACCATGCGATACATGATCAGGTTGCCGAGCAGCATCCAGCCTCCGGCGCATCCCAGACCGATCTTGGTCAGCTGCCGGTCCCAGACGCTGGAGTAGAAATCCGGGGTCATCAGGTTGAGGAGCAGGAAGACCGCGACCGGCAGGCCGGACAGGAAGATCGCGGAGAACTTGCCTTCCGCCGCCAGCGCCTTGATCTTGCGGCGCATCTTGTAGCGCATGCGGATCACCGCCGAGAGGTTGGCGAGGATCTCGCTCAGGTTGCCGCCGGTGCTGCTCTGGATGGCGACCGCGGTGACGAACAGCGGCAGGTCCTCCTGGCCGACGCGGAACGACAGGCTGCGCATCGCCGTCTCCATGTCGGCGCCGTAGGTCACCTCGTCGGAGACGATGCCGAACTCGGTGCCGACCGGGTCGGGCATCTCGCGGCCCACCATCGCCACCGCTACCGGGACCGGATGGCCGGCGCGCAGGCTGCGCACGATGATGTCGATCGCGTCGGGGAACTGCTGGCCGAACCGGGAGTGGCGGCGGCGGCGCAGGATGGAGAGCGCCAGGAACGGCAGCAACAGGGTGCAGCCGAGCGCGATCAGCAGCGCCTCGATGAGATCCTCGCGCAGCCACCAGGCGGCGACGAATACCGCGACGGCGCCGACGCCGACGAAGATCGCCAGGCGGGCGACGCCGACGCTCAGCCCCGACTGCATGATCAGCCGGTTGAGCGAGGGGATCGGCAAGCCGTAGAGCCCGCCGCCGGTGAGCCCGCGCTCGCGGCGCAGCTGCACCAGGATGTTCTCCTGGTTGGGCTGGTCCTTCATCAGGCGCAGGCGGCGGTTGACGTGGTTGCGGTAGGACGTCGTCGAGAAGCACAACATGTAGATTGCTTCGACGAACAGCACCACCGAGCCGGCAACCAGCAGGTAGAAGATCCAGGTCTGGTCGATCTCAAACAGCATGGGACGTCACAGCGGCTTGCTCGGGTCGAAATAAGTGCCCGGAATGGAGATTCCGCGGGCGATGAGGTCGCTCAGGAAACGCGGGCGGACCCCGGTCGCCTGGAAATGCCCCTGGACGGCGCCGTCGTCGGCGGTCCCGGTGCGGACATATTTGTAGATCTCCTGCATCTGGATGACGTCGCCCTCCATGCCGGTGATCTCGGCGATGCTGGTGACGCAGCGCTTGCCGTCGGACAGGCGCTGCAGCTGCACGATCACCCGGATGGCGGCGGCGATCTGGCCGCGGATGCTGGCGACCGTCATCGGCAGGCCGGCCATGCCGATCATCTGCTCGAGGCGCGAGAGCGCGTCGCGCGGCGTGTTGGCGTGGACCGTGGTCATCGACCCCTCATGGCCGGTATTCATCGCCTGCAGCATGTCGAAAGCTTCCTCGCCGCGGCACTCGCCGAGGATGATGCGGTCGGGACGCATGCGCAGCGCGTTCTTCACCAGCTCGCGCTGGCGGATCTCTCCGCGCCCCTCGATGTTGGGCGGCCGGGTCTCCATGCGGCCGACATGGGGCTGCTGCAGCTGCAGCTCGGCGGCGTCCTCGATGGTGACCAGCCGTTCCTTCTCGGAGATGAAGGCGGAGAGCGCGTTGAGCATCGTGGTCTTGCCCGAGCCGGTGCCGCCCGAGATGATCAGGGTGACGCGGGCGCCGACCGCCGCGGCGAGCAGCTCGGCCATCGGCGGCCGGATCGCGTTCATGTCGACCAGACGCTTGAGGTTGAACGGCTTCTTGGAGAACTTGCGGATCGACACCAGCGGGCCGTCGACCGCGATCGGCCTGACCGCAATGTTGATGCGCGAGCCGTCGAGCAGACGGGCGTCGCACAGCGGTTGCGACTTGTCGACCCGGCGGCCGACCGCGGAGACGATCTTGTTGACGATGCGCAGCAGGTGCGCCTCGTCCTTGAAGCGCACCAGCGTCGGCTCGAGCATGCCGCGGCGCTCGACGTAGACCTGCTCGTGGCCGTTGATCAGGATGTCGTTGACGGTCGGGTCCTTGAGCAGCGGCTCGATCGGCCCGAGGCCGGTCATCTCGTCGAGCACCTCGGCGACGAAGTCGTCGAGCTCGCTCGCGTTGAGCGCCAGGCGCTCGGCCAGCGTATACTGCTGCACCAGCCCGTGGATCTGCCGGTGCACCTCGTCGTCCGGCATCTTCTCCAGCACCGAGAGATTGATCTCCTCGATGAGGCGGCGGTGCAGGCGGACCTTGGCGTCGAGCAGCTTTTCGCTCAGCAGCGTCGCCTTGGCCTGGTCGTCGGCGACGGCCTGGGGAACGATCGGCGGGGCCGCGACCTCGACCGCCGGAGCGACCGCAACGTCGGCGGCCGGCGCCGGCGGCGGAGCCGGGGGACGACGCGTGGTGAAGCGACCGAGCATTTTTTCTCCTCAGCGCCCGCGGCCGGGCGGCGACCGCGGCGCGTTCACCGCGCCCATGACGGGCCGCGTTCGGTCACCGGTCTGCCGCGCGCCGGTGCAGCCTTGCCGAGACCCTGGGCCGCGATGATCTTCTTCAGCGCGCTGGCGATGGCATTGCCGGGCTTGACCTCGTCGAGCGGAACGCCGCGATCGATCGCCTCGCGCACCAGGCGGTAGTTGTTGGGAATGACGCCGGCGAAGGAGTCGCCGAGCGCCTGCTCGATGTCGGCGCGGCGCAAGCCGGGCCCGAACAGGTGCTGCTCGAAACGGTTGACGATGACTTTCGGCTGCGGCCCGCCGGTCAGCCGCTCGCCGATCGCGGTGATCAGCTGCTTGGCGTGGCGCAGGCCCGGGACCGTCATCTCGGTGACGATGAACAGCTTGTTCGATCCGAACAGCACGCTGTCGGTCCACGGAAACCAGGTTCGCGGCATGTCGATCACGACGTGATCGAAGTGCGAGGAGACGAGGTCGAGCAGCCGGGTCACCATGTCGGGATCGAACGAGCGCATCTCCGCCGGCCGGCTGGGCGCGGCGATCACCGCGAGCCCGGACGAATGATGCGACAGCATGACCTCGAGCAGCTGGTGGTCGAGGCGTTCGGGGCGCGGCTCGATCTCGCCGAGATCCAGCCGCGGCTCGATGTCGAGATAGTCGGCGCAGGCGCCGTGCTGGAAATCGAGGTCGACCAGGCAGGTCGACCGCGTGCCGCGCTGCTCGCTCTTGAGCAGCAGCATCGCGGTCTGCACCGCCAGCGTGGTGAGCCCGACGCCGCCGGCGGCGGGCAGGAACGTGCAGATCTCCGCCTCGGTGGCGGCCTCGCCGGCGGGACCCTGGGCGACCCGCACGCAGGCGCGCACCAGGTCGGCCGACGCCACCGGCTTGATCAGGAAGTCGGCCACGCGAATCTGCAGCAACTGGCGGGCGACGGTCTCGGTGAACGCCTGGGTGACGACGATCATCGGCGGCCAGCCGCCGAGCTTTCCCGCCAGCGTCTGCAGCGCCTTGACCTCGGCCGGACGGGTGGCATCGACGTCGATCACCACCACGGTGGCGTCGCGGACGTCGAGGCGGCTGCCGGCATCCGCCAGGCCGCCCTGCACGACGCTCAGCTCGAGCTGCGGCTTGGCGCCGAGTGCGGTTTTCGCCAGCTGCTCGAACTCGGCATCGCCGGTGACGACGATGACGCGGGTCAGCCCTGAGTTCGGTTTTGGTCGTCCATCAAGCATGGCCATTCATCCGTCGTCCTGGTAGGCCCAAGATCTGTGTTGCGACGTCCATCATGACGATCGGTGAACCTTCAGGGCGTTGCCGGCGTGCCGCCCGCCGCCTGGCCGGGCTGGAGCTGGATCGAGCTCGTGCTGGTGGTATTCAGTGGCGTGGTCTTGTTGGTGCGGTAGCGCTCGATCGCCCGCTGCATGCGCTCGCCGTTGTAGTCGATGTGGCGGTTGGCGGAGGCGCGCGACCACGGGTCGATGGTCTGGGCGATGACGTTGGCTTTGACGTCGTCGCCGGCCTGGAAGGTGATCGATTCGCGGCGGTCGTAATACATGTCGGAGCAGCCGGCGAGCAGCGTGCCGAGCACGACGCCGAGAACGATGGTGCGCACCATCAGGCTGTCAGCGCTGGGCCGCATGATACCCCCTCCGCGGAATGTCGAGTACGTGGCCGCCGGGCGGCTCCACGACGCCTTCGGTCTGCCGCATCTGCGGCCGCGTCATCTCGGACCGGCCAAGCAGGAAGAAGTCGGCGTCGTTGGCCGGCACGGTATTGTCGACCGGCGTCCTCACGGTGTCGCCGGGCCGCGTCGGCCGCACCAGCCGCGGCGTCACGATGATGGCGAGGTCGGTCTCCCGCTTCTGGTACTGGGCGCTGCGGAACAGGGCGCCGAGCACCGGCACGTCGCCGAGCCAGGGAAGCTGCTGCTGCTGGGTGTTGCCGATGTTCTGCAAGAGCCCGGCGATGGCGAAGCTCTGGCCGTCGCGCAGCTCGATCGTGGTGTTGGCGCGCCGCACGATCAGGCTGGGCAGCACGGTGCTGCCCACCGTGATGGTGTTGGTGGTGTCGAGCTGGCTGACCTCGGGCTCGATCTTCAGGTTGATCAGCCCGCCGGCGAGCACGGTCGGGGTGAAGGCGAGACCGACGCCGAAACGTTTCCACTCGACCGTGATGGTGCCGAGCTGGGCCGCCACCGGGAACGGGAACTCGCCGCCCGCCAGGAAGCTCGCGGTATCGCCGGACAGCGCCACCAGGTTGGGCTCGGCGAGCCGCCGCGCCATGTCCTTTTCCTCCAGCGCCTTGATCAGCAGGTCGACATTGGTGCCGCCCTTGAGCAGGTTCGCCACCAGGCTGCCGAACGGCGGGTTGCCGGACAGCAGGCCGGCGGTGCCGAGGTTGGCGGTCAGGTTCTTCGCCACCACGTCCCAGGCAATGCCGAGCTCGCGCGAGGCGTTGCGCGTCACCTCGATGAAGCGCACCTCGAGCAGGACCTGCTGGGCCTGGGAGACCTGGATCGAGTTGATGATGTCGGGGCCGAACTGCTTGGCGATGGCCACCGCCCGGTCGACGGTGACGGCGTCGGGCGCCTCGCCCGACAGCAGGATCTTGCCGTTCACCGAGCTCACGCGGAACCGCGCATAGGGGAACCGCCGGGCGAGCTCGCCGCCCAGATAGGAGGTGTCGTAGGTCACCTCGATGTCGAACACGCCGACCAGCCGTTTCGCCTCCGCATAGGCCGACACCCGCGTGGTGCCGATCTTCTTGGCGAGGATCGACAGCGAATGGTCGGTCAGCGGCATGACGTCGGCGATCTCCGGATCGCTGACCACGAGCTCGGAGAAGCTGGCGTCGGTATGGATGTTCTCCGACTTGCCGGCGCTGATCTTGATCGCCGCGGCGCGGCTGCCGGGGCCGAGATCGATGACGTTGCCCTCGGCGGCGCCGGCCCGCGACGGCAGCAGCGCCGCGCCGAGCGCGATCATCAGCGCGCTCATCAACCAGACGAGGCGGAACCAGGCGGGCAGGCCGCGGCCGCCATCGCCGGCGTGTCGAATCGCTGCGGACGCCGGGCGCCATTCGCCGACCGCGTCGCAATGTCCATCCAGGTAAGTCACCTCGTCCCCCACCTCTGCGCCGCGTCCCAACGGCTCGTCCGGTCCAATCGCAAAACTATTTGCGGTTGGCTCCCGCCGCTTCCCGCCAGTCTCCCTGCTCCAGCGGAACCGAGTATTCCTGCCGCTTCGATGCGCGCGTGACCCCGATCGTGGCCACGCGGCTCGTCGCGGTCACGTTCACGAACGCCTGGGCATTGCCGAGATCGCTCACGGTGATCTGGCGCGTGCTTTCCACGCTGGCCTCGCCGGCCTTGCGCAAGGCGAGCGACAGCGCGCCGATCGCCGAGGCGAGCGACAGCTTTTGCGCCGCCACGGTGTCGACCTCGAGCGTCACCGCCTTGACGACGGTGGCCTTGTCGGTGGCATCGTCGGCGACCTGGTCGACGGCGAGCACGCGGGCGTTCTGGATCACCACGTCGGTGTTGCCGGACCCCTTCTCCATGCCCTGCCGGGTCATCATCACGTCGACGCGGTCGCCCGGCCATCATCGCCACAGGCTGCGCGGGCGAGGGCGCCGATCAAAAAAAGATGTCCGAGGGGCGCCGCATTCGCGTGGCGGACGGTATGATCGGCTAGGCGAGGCCTTGAGAAAATTCCGGGAGGGAACGCATGCGCTGGGTGAGATTCGTGGCCGACGGCAGGACCGCCTACGGCATTCTCGAAGACGAGCGCATCGACGAGGTCGACGGCGACCCGTTCTCGGGCTTCCAGCTCAACCGGCGCAGCCACCCGCTCGGCCGGGTGAAGCTCGCCGTGCCGGTCATCCCGAAAACCTTCTACTGCGCCGGCCTCAACTATACGGCGCATCTCCGGGAGATGGCGGCGCGCGGCGTGGTCAGCGCCAGCATCCCGGAAAAGCCCGACATCGGCTACCGCGCCAACAATGCGCTGATCGCCCACGGCGAGCCGGTGGTCATCCCGCGCGATGCCAGCGACAAGGTGCAGTACGAGGGTGAGCTCGTGGTCGTCATCGGCCGGACCGCCAAGAATCTTGGCGAGAGCGAGGCGCTCTCCTGCGTGCTCGGCTACACCATCGGCAACGACGTCAGCGAGCGGACCTGGCAGCGCTCCGACCGCACGCTGTGGCGGGCGAAGAATGCCGACACCTTCAAGCCGATGGGCCCGTGGATCGAGACCGACGTCGAGCTCGACGCCATGGAGACGATCGTCCGGGTGAACGGCGCCGAGACCACGCGCTTCCGCACCAACGACATGCTGTTCGGCATCGCCACCTACATCGCGGCGATGACCCGCTACCTGACGCTTTATCCCGGCGACGTCATCTGGATGGGCACCGACGGCCATTCGCCGGATCTCAAGTCCGGCGACGCGGTGGAGGTGGAGATCACCGGGATCGGCACCTTGCGCAACCCCTTCGTCCGGCAGACGTAACGGCGGTGCATTGCGCCGGCGGCGTCCGCGCAGAGCTGCTCCTGTCGGCGACATTGGCGGCAATCGCCACGGGATTTAGCCTTGTTCCGGCGCTCGGCTCATGAGCCGCGGAGCCGACTAAAGATCGCACGTCTGCGGATGGCCTACACCTCTGAGTCCGTCTCTCACGCCAGGACTTCGATTGTGCCCATCATTCCCTTGTCTTCATGATCGACGGCATGACAGTGATAGACGAATTTGCCGACGATCACCGGATCGGTGAAAGGAATGATCACCTTCAATGAGCTGGGTCCGAGATCGGTCGCAGGCGGCACCGAGAAAGTATCGCGCAGGCTGTCCTCGTCGTGGGGAACACCGTTGATCTCGGTGACCAGGAAGGCCGTCTGATGGATATGAAAGCTGTGATATTGCTGATCAGTGTTGACGACGGTCCACTCCTCGGTATCGCCCAGCTTCACGATCTGATCGATTCGATCTTCGTCCACCACACGATGATCAATCATGAATATCTGTCGATCGTCCGTCCGCGAATAGTTGATCGTCCGCCGTCGCGCGATCGGAGAAGCGCGTATCTTATCGATCCATCGTGCTTCCTTGACGCGCTGCTGCAAAATCTCGGTTTCGCGGCTTTCCGCGGAGGCTTGCGCCCCGGACGCAACTACGGTGGCTATTTGCTGGGCCGGATCGGGCGCCTTCCAGGCCTGGTTCTGAAACGGTACCGTCCGCACCGGGTACTCGCCGGCCGACGGACCGATCACGATCGCATCGATTCTCTGCCCTGGTCCGATGAACAGCTCCGTCAATCTCCGGGGGCGGGACAATGGGTGGCCGTCTGTCGCGATCACGAAGAAGGGCATCCCGGCAATGGCAAGCTTGAGGAATAGCGTGGCGCCGATATGGGCAATTCGCCAGAACTGCACCTCGCCCGGCCGGATCGACATGATTGGATTGATCTGGCCATTGATGGAAATGACCTCCTGTCCCGCGTGCTCGACATGCTTGATGAGCAGAAACCGCTCCGGCAGCGTACGCAGAATTGGATAGAATTTCTCGAATCCGTCGATGACGAGACCACCCGACATGCCACCAAGCATCTGTTTGGCAACGTAGCCATGGGCATGCGGGTGATACCAGAACAGGCCCGGGCCTTGATGGTCGCGCACCGGAATGTATACCTCGTATTTGAACTCCTGGCCGGGGTGAACATGGACGAAGACATTGTCGCTGTTCCCCTTCGGCGAAACGCCCATGCCATGGAAGTGCAGGTTGCTCGGGTCGTCGGGCAGGTGGTTCCTGAATGCAATTCGTAACCTGTCGCCCGTACGTGCTCGGAGCAGAGGTGGCAAGTAGGAGCCGTTGTACAAAAATCCGGGGAACGTGAGGCTGCCGAGTTGCACCGTACCCGGCGCGGCGGTCAGCGTCGCATCGAGAACACCATTTTCACTCCGGATCTCCGGTGGCTGGACCAGCGGATCCCCGGTTTGCCCGGCCGCCCGTGTGGACAGCAGCAATGCCCCGGGTGCAAGAGCTCGGGGGCTTGCGCGAACGACGCTCGCGGCAACCAACGCCTTGCCGGCGCGGCCGACGGCGGCCAGAAAATCCCGTCGATGGAGCCTTGTTCGATCGCGATTCATCGGCTCCTCCTCGCAAATTACGCACGCAGCCAACGTCTCGGGTACCGTACGTCAGGTCGGCTGCGCCGTCGCGGGAACCGCCAGCGCGACGGCGGCCTCGCTGGTCAGCAGGAGGAACGTGAAGGACTCCTGCAGGTACAGGCGGACGGCGGCATCGGTGTGGCTCAAGTAGCCGATGGAGATGTCCTGGCCGATATGCAGATCGAAATCGCCGCCGCGGGTGGTCAGCACGAAGGCGCCGGCGATCGCCGGGGCCCAGATGATCTCGCCCTCGACCAGCCGCTTGACGTGCTCCAGCACCGGGTAGCCGTGATCGCTGGTCTCGGCCAGTGCGGTATAGGCCTCGGCGCCGAGCAGCACCGAATAAGGGCCGTTGACGCCCACCAGGCGCAGCCGGCTCAAGGCCTGGGCAATGGCTTCCGGGTAGTCGCGCACGTCGGCGGGAAGCGTCATGAGCGGATTGCTGGTGCCCTGACGGATGCCGCCGATGCCGGCGGCGGCATAGCCCTCGAAGATGGCGCCGTCCTCGGCAAACGCGATCTGGCGCGCGGCGTCCTTCGCCGGTTGCCAGTCGGAGTCGTTGGCACCGCGCTCGACGTCGTCGATCGCCGAGCGATCGAGATCGAAGGGAACGCGCAGCTCGACCAGGGCCTTCACCTCGCGCTGGCGAGCGAGGATGCCTTCCGCCGGAGCCGCGATCGTCCGCAGGTGGCCGGTGCCGACGGCGGAGAGAGCGATGCCCCCGGGCCCCTTGAGGTCGACCACACGCCGTCCGGCGAGATAGCGCTTGATCGTGCGCGATGTCTCCTCCTCGATCTGCGCCCACGCCGCATCGGAAATGGGGGCAAGCTCGCGATGCAGATTATTCATGCCGGATGCTCCCTTTGAGCGAGCCGATGCCGAGCGAACCATCGTGCACCGACGGGGTGGGTTGCGAGGATTCGATCGCCGCCGGAACAGCGAGCTGCTCCGCGCCCGCGGGCTCGTCCTCGGTCACCGCCTCCAAAAACGTCGCGGACGGCGCGAAGAACAGGTTTCCGGTAACGGCGCGGCTGAAGTCGAGCAAGCGGTCGTAATTGCCGGGCGGCCGCCCGACGAACATGTTTTCCAGCATCTGCTCGGTGGTGCGGGGCGAGCTGCTGTAGCCGATGAAATAAGTGCCGAACTCGCCCTGCGCGACCCGGCCGAAGGGCATGTTGTCGCGCACGATCTGGATCTCCTCGCCGTCCTCGATGATCGTGGTCAGCGCGCTATGCGCCGAGGTCGGCTTGATCTTGTCGTCGAGCTCGATGTCGGAGAGTTTGGTGCGGCCGATGATCCGTTCCTGCGCCTCCGTGGACAGCGCATTCCATCCGGCGAGATCGTGGAGATATTTTTGCACGATGACGTAGCTGCCGCCGACGAACGCGGCATCTTCCGCGCCGACCAGCGAGGCGTCGCTCACCGCCTCGCCGCGCGGATTCTCGGTGCCGTCGACGAAACCCAAAAGATCCCGATCGTCGAAGTAACGGAAGCCATGCACCTCGTCCACCGGCGAGACCGCGTCCCCGAGGCGCGTCATGATCTGCGTCGCCAGCTCGAAGCACAAATCCATGCGCTTCGCCCGGATGTGGAACAGCAGGTCGCCCGGCGTAGTCACCGCGTGGCGCGTTCCGGCGCGGATCTCCCGGAACGGATGCAGCTCGGCCGGCCGCGGCGGTCCAAACAGGCGGTCCCAGGCGTCGGACCCGATCCCCATGACGCAGGAAAGGCCCGCCTCGATGTCGCGAAAGTCCACCGCGCGCGACAGCGCGGCGAGATCGCCGCAGAACGACCGCAGCGTCGCGCGATGCCCGCCGCCGGGGTTCACCGTCACGACCAGGAAGATCGCGGCCCGGGTGAGCGGCGCGGCGACCGGCTGCGCGACGACACGCACGCCGCCCCTCGCCTCTGGCGCGGTCATTGCATCGCACTCCATCGATGGCGCCGCGGCTCGCTTGTTCGCGCGCATGGCCGGACGGCAGACCAAGCAGACTAATTTGCCGGCCGACGAACGTCCATGCCATCCGGACGCGTGCCGCGATGACCGGGTGCGAGAGCGACCCGCCATCGACTACCGGCCAACAATGCGCTGATCGCCGACGGGGAGCCGATGGTCGCATCGCCACCTACATCGCGGCGATGACCCGCTGTGAGGGGCTCTTGCAACGGGCACAGCCGTGCCGAGTGACCCCCTCATGCTCCAGGGCCACCGCATTTGACGAGGACCGTGGCGAGTCTCTGTATTGTTTGGCATTGTTTGGCACATCGAGTGCCCCGAGTTCCTCCCTCCCCCCGCTCTTGCGGCGGGGAGGGATGGGGTGGGGGGCGCCACAAATTCGGAGCAAGGATAGACCCCACCCCGACCGCCTTCGCTGCGCTCAGGCACATAGCCGACGCTTTGCGTCGGCGTTCTTCAACAACGCCGGCCGAAGGCCGGCTATGCCTCCCCGCCAACGGGCGGGAGGGTAGACTCGCGGCACGGCAGTCCCAAAACGTTACGGCAATCGCCCTGGTTAGTCGGGAGCCGTAATTTCGCCGCCCCGGGATGGGAGCGTCCGTAACCCTTTTCGGCCTTGGGAGCTGGTTGGCCCATGTCTCGCCTGATGTCGGCGCTGTGCGCCGCGACACTCCTCGGGTCGCTGTACCCCGCCTCGGCGCAGGACTGCGACCGCTTTCCCACCTCCTGCCAGGGGGCCGGCGCGCCGGGCTACGCCCCGCCTGGCTACGCCCCGCCTGGGTACGGCCCGCCTGGCTACGGCCCGCCTGGCTACGGCCCGCCGCCGATCCGGCCGTTCGGATTCCCGCAACCTTTGCAGGTGGCGCCGCGCCCCTATGAGCCGGCGCCGCGCCCATACTACGAGGCGGCCCCGCGTCCCTACGAGCCGGCACCGCGCCCGTACTACGAGGCGGCGCCGCGTCCCTACGAGCCGGCGCCCCGGCCCTACTACGAACAGGCGCCGCAGCCGTCCTACGAGCCCGCGCCGCAACCCTACGAGAACGCCGGCCGGCCGTTCGACCCGGGCCTCGACCGGCAGGTGCTCGCCATGTACGGGCCGGTACGGGGCGAGCCTCATCCGGTACCCGGGATCAGGCTCGCCGACATCGACCCGGCCTTTCTGCGAACCGTGGTCTCCTATCCGACCCGCGAGCCGGCCGGCACCATCGTGGTCGATCCGGCCAACCATTTCCTCTACCTGGTGCAGGAGGGCGGCCGGGCGATGCGCTACGGCGTCGGCGTCGGCCGCCAGGGTTTTGGCTGGTCGGGCGTCGCCAGCGTCCACGACAAGCAGGAATGGCCGGACTGGTATCCGCCGAAGGAGATGCTGCAGCGCCAGCCCGACCTGATGCGGCAGATGAGCCAGTTGCAGGGCGGGATCGGCATGCCGGGCGGCCCGCGCAACCCGCTCGGCGCCCGCGCGCTCTATCTGTGGCAGGGCAACAGGGACACGCTCTATCGCATCCACGGCACCTTCGAGCCGTGGACCATCGGCAAGAGCGTCTCCTCCGGCTGCATCCGCATGATCAACCAGGACGTCATCGACCTCTACGAGCGCGCCCCGGCCGGCGCCCGCGTCGTGGTGCTCGGCTCGCGCACCGGGTGACGGCGCGTGCGGCTTGCGGGCTGTTTGTTTGATGCCACGCTTGCTTTCAGTCAACGTGGGCCTGCCACGCGACATCGCGTGGCGAGGCAAGACCGTCCGCACCGCCATCTGGAAGACGCCGGTTCAAGGCGCGCGCATGGTACGGCGGCTCAACATTGACGGCGACGGGCAAGGAGACCTGGCCGGGCACGGCGGCGAGCATCGGGCGGTCTTCGTCTATCAGATCGAACTCCTATCACTATTGGCAAAGCCAACTCGGTCGAGCCAAAAACTTCACCCATGGGCAGTTCGGGGAGAACTTTACCGTCGACGGCCTGTCCGACCAGGAGGTCTGCATCGGCGACCGTTACCGGGTCGGCGGCGCCTTGCTCGAGGTGACGCAGCCGCGCGTTACCTGTTACCGCGTGGGCATCCGCATGGAGGAGCCGCGGATGGCCGCGCTGCTGGTCGCGCACGGCAGACCCGGTTTCTATCTGCGTGTGCTGGAGGAAGGCGAGGTGGAGGCCGGCGACGAGATTTTTCGGGTCGCGTCGGGCCCCGAACGCATGAGCGTCTTCGCGATCAATGCGCTGCTGTACCTGCCCGGTCACCCTCGCAGCCAGCTGGAGCGCGCCCTGCGCATCCCGGCACTGAGCGGCGGCTGGCGTGGTTCCCTCGAGGCGCTGCTCGCGCAGGAGCGCAGCGGCGGCGCGACGACAAGAAACGCCGGGCTCACCCGGGCGTCCGGCCCGCCCCCGGCGTGGCCGGGGTTCCGCCCGCTACGGGTAGCGCGCAAGGTGCGCGAGAGCAGCAGCGTCATCTCGCTGGTGCTCGAGCCCGCGGATCGGCACCCTCTCGCTGCGGCCCTGCCCGGCCAGTTCGTCGCGGTGCGGCTGAGGCCTTCCCCCGATGCCCCCGCGCTGATGCGCAGCTACTCGCTGTCGGGCGAGCCCAGTGCCGAGCGCTATCGCGTGAGCGTCAAGCGGGAAGCCCACGGCGCGGCCGGCGCTTACATCGAGGAGAAGCTGCAGGTCGGCGACGTGGTGGAGGCGAGCGCGGCACGCGGCGCATTCACCCTTCGACCAGGCGACGCGCCCGTCGTTCTGCTGAGCGCGGGCATCGGGGCGACCCCCGTGCTCGCAATGCTCCACGCGTTGGCGGCCGAGGCATCGCCGAGGGAAGTCTGGTGGATCCATGGCGCCCGCGACCGCCGCGAGCACGCTTTTGCCGCCGAGACGCGCACTCTGCTCAAATGTCTGGCCCACGGCCACAGCCACGTTCGCTACAGCTCGCCCGATCCCGGGGATCGGCCGGGCGTGGATTTCGACGCTCGCGGACGCCTGGACATGCGCGTGCTCCAGGGGCTGGGCGTGCCGCGCAACGGCGATTTCTACATCTGCGGACCGGCCGCCTTCATGAGCGATTTGACCGCCGGCCTCGCAGCCTGGGGCATCGCCGCAGGTCGCATCCACACCGAGATTTTCGGCGCGGGTCCATCCAATACCCCGGGCGTCGCCGCGGCGCCGCGCCGGCCGCCGCACTTGCCGGCAGGCCCCCCCGGCGCCGGACCGTTGGTCTCATTCGCCCGGAGCGGTCTCAATGTCCGCTTCGGGCCGGCGTTCCAGAGCCTGCTCGAGCTTGCCGAAGCGTGCGACGTACCGGTGCGATGGTCGTGTCGAACGGGGGTCTGCCACACCTGCGAGACCGGACTTGTGGCCGGGACGGTCGGCTACCGGCCCGATCCGGTCGATGCAGCGGCGGACGGCAATGTGCTGATCTGCTGCTCCCGACCCGACGGCGATATCGTCATCGATTTGTGACGAAATCTGGTTCACCTGTGGAAGGGGGCGCTCGCACACCGGCGCCGGGGGTCGCGCCCTCTTGCGCGCAAGATCAAAACGGGCACACCCTTACAAGGTCGGCGACCCCGAACTAGATATGGGGTCGGCACGCTTGGACCAAGCCATCCCATGGCAGACATCGCACCGAAACTCAAACCCTTGACCCGGCAGATCTGGCCCACTCTCGCCAAGAATCTCACGTCCTGGGTGGTCGTCGGAACGATCATCGCCTTGACGGGATTCGGCCCCGAGCATTGGTTCGCGGCGGCATTTCGGTCCGTCGACCTGCCTCGCGCCGGGCTGGCGTGGCTCGATATCCGGGCGGTGATCGTGTCGATCGGTGTAGCCATCGTGGTGGCGGACCTGCTCGTCCGCAGGATGCGCCGGGCAAGGACCATGACCGCGCCGGCGGGCTCCGCGGCGCCATTGGCGGAGCCGGACCGGCTCCGCCTGGAAGACGGCGGCCCTGCCGGCGACGTGGCGGCCCGCGCAACCGTTGCGGCCGCGCCTTCCGTGGTTCCGGCGCTGCCCGACCGGCCCTCGATCGTGGTCCTCCCGTTCGCCAACATGAGCCGCGATCTGGAGCAGGACTATTTCAGCGATGGCATCAGCGAGGACATCATCACCGACTTGTCCAAGGTCTCCGGGCTGCTCGTCATCGCCCGCAACTCGGCATTCGTCTACAAGGACAGGGCGGTGAATGTTCCGCAGGTGTGTCGGGACCTCGGAGTGCGATTTGCCCTGGAAGGCAGCATTCGCAAGGCCGGCAACCGCGTGCGGATCACGGCGCAGCTGATCGACGGCTCGACCGGGGGACACCTGTGGGCCGAGCGCTACGACCGCGATCTCACCGACATATTCGACGTCCAGGACGACGTCACGCGGCAGATCGTCGGCGCGCTGAAGATCACCCTGAGCGATGCCGAGAAATCCCTTATCGTCGGCAGCGGCACCAGGAACGTCGAGGCGCATGACTGGTTCCTCAAGGGTCGCGAGCTGCTCCTCGGGCTGAAAAAGAATCGCGAGACCTTCGACCGATGGATGGAATGCTTCCGGCACGCCATCGAGCTCGATCCGAACTATTCCGATGCCTATGCGGCGCTGAGCTGGGGCTATTCGATGGATCATCAGAACCGCTGGAGCGACGAACCGGAGCTTGCGCTCGGCGAGGCGGCGCGCCTCGCCGACACGGCGATCGCCAAGGACGACAGGAATCCGCTCGCCCATCACGTCGCCGCGATGGCCGCCATGAACAGGAAAGACTATCGACGATGGTCGGATGAGACCGACAGGGCGCTGGCGCTCAACCCGAGTTGCGCGCTGGCGACCGTGGGTCGGGGCGTCCTGTACATCTATACCGGAGAACCGAGGAAGGGCATTCCTTACGTCGAACGGGCGATGCGTCTCGACCCCACGTTCCGTGGGCAATACCTGCACTTCCTCGGCACGGCGTATTTCGCGGCAGGCGACTATGAGACTGCCGCGAAAATGTTCAAGGATCGCATTGCGGTCAATCCCCACACGGACATGTCGCGCGCATTTCTGGCATCTGCTTTGGGCCATCTCGGCAGGGCCGAGGAGGCGCGTCGCATCTGGCAGGAGCTCGAGGAGATCAATCCGCGATACTCATTGGCAGATCATATGGATCGATTGCCATTCAAGAACCCGGCGGACGCCGAAAGGTTCGGCGAAGGCGCCCGCAAGGCAGGCCTGCTGGGCTGATCGATCGCTTCATCCACCGCGGTCACGAACCCTACGGTGAGAGATCGTAGGGTGGGCAAATCGCTGCACGGCAGCAATACTTGCTCACTGGCTGTCGGCGATTTGCCCACGCGGACCGGTGGGTCATTGCGCGCAAACGCGGTGCACATCGGCTGTCCGATCGGCGCAATGACCCACCCTACGGTGAGAGATCGCAGGGCGGGCAAATCGCTGCACGGCAGCAATACTTGCTCACTGGCTGTCGGCGATTTGCCCACGCGGACCGCGTGGGTCATTGCGCGCAAACGCGGTGCACGTCAGCTGTCTGATCGGCGCAATGACCCACCCTACGACCTATTCGGCCGCCGCCCGCAACAATGGACTTGCGCGGGGCGCGAGCCTGCGCCGGACGATGTCGATGTGGCTGCGCAGATTGTAGAGCTGGTCGGTGAAGGCCAGCGGAAAGCGGATGTGGCTGACGGCATCCTCGATGCGCTCGACCTCGAAAAGCCTCTCGATCAGATGCTTGTCGCTCGGATTGGCGTCGATCGAGGCCTCCAGGACCTTGAGCTGATCGTACCAATAGAGCAGTCGCCGGCGCATGGTCCATTTGTACAGCAGCGGCAGATAGTGGAATAGCGGGGGCACGATGGCAATGACCGCCACCAGCACCGCGATGGCTCGCTGCGCATAGCCCGTCATCCAGAACGGCAGATGCCGGTGCAGGAACGAAGGACCGTTCCGGTAGAAATCGCGCGCGCTCTGAGCGACGGGATATTCCGGATCGATCTGCGTAGGGAACTCGCCGGCTTTCTGGAAAATCCCCGGTCTGCCATGCGCTTCCACAATGGTCTGTGCCAGCAGATCGATCAGTGCGGGATGGATGTCTCTGCGCACCAGCACGGCGTTGGGGCTGGCAATAAGGACCATGTCGGCGGCCGGAATTATGCTCTCGAAATCGATCACGGCCCGCGGCAATACCAAGCGAACAAGAAACGGGAAAATGCGGGTTAGAGCCTCCGCCTCTGTGAAACTCATCGGCCGAACGCGGGGATTTTTCAGCAAGGAGTGGAGGATCGGCGCATCCAAGGCAAATGGGAGAAACAAGGCATCCACCTTGCCATCATTCAATGCGTCGACCGCACCCTGCGCCGAGAGGGCCAGCAATGTCGTGTTTTGCGAGGTGACGCCGCTGATTCCGAGGATTTTTTCCGCCATCACTCGTTGGCCGCTGCCTTGCGGCCCCACCGCGATGCTTTTGCCCTTGAGTTGTCTCAAGTCGTCCAACGACTCAGTCGCGCTGTGGAAAATCCAAAAGATCTGATAATTGATGCGCCCCAACGACAGCAAATCCGGGGATTGATCGGCATCCGAGATACCTCCCTGCACAATACCGATCTTGATGCCGGAAGCCGGGTCGTTGAGAAGCTTGATGTTGTCCGCCGCGCCATTCGTCAGGCGTATCTCCAGATCCACATGGAAACGTGCAAGTATTTCACGATACCTCTTGGCGATGGCTTCGTAGGTCTGATTTTTCACGCCTGTGGCGATGATGAGTTTCGATGGCGGTGCAGGAAAGAGATACATCAACAGCAGCGAGCCGACACCTGCGACACACAACACCACGGCCAGCATCTTGAGCAGACGCCAACGATTGAACCCGGGCATGAATCTCTCTCCATGGTTTGCGTTCGTCGGCGGCGAGCTACGGCAAGCGGTTTCAACGATGGCGTGTCTATGAGCTGGCGCCACCGGCAACCTTGGCTGTCCGGCTGCGCACCTCGACGAGCCGCGAGACGAGGCGTGCGCGCGCGGACTCGATGTGGCGATTGAATTCGAGAAACAGATCCGAGTGTCGCATTGGCAGGATGCTCGCCGCCTGATCGATGCTCTCCAATTCGGTTTGAAGGGCGACCGCCTGAGGGACGGTCAATTCGGCTTGCAATTCCTTCTCGACAATCCTGAGGCGGCGATACAATTTGGCCGTGTACGCTTTCACAAACCACAGATACAGCTTGGGCGCAAAGCTGAACAGCGGCAGGCCGATCGCCATGACGGTCACCAGCACCGCGATCGCCCTTTGTACATGGATTGTCAGCCACAAAGGCAAATGCCTCTGCAGAAACGAAGGGCCGTTCTTGTAGAAATCGATTGCGCTGGCGGCCATGGGATATTCCGGATCGGTCGGCGTGGGGAACTCGCCGGCGCGTTGGAAAATTCCCGGCCCGCCATGTTCCTTGATCATTGTCTGCAGCAGCAGATTTACAATTTGCGGATGAAGATCGTCGCGGATCAGCACGCGGACAGCGGTCGCGATGAGGGATATGTCATTCGGCGAAATGTTCGCCGCGATGTCGAACACGCCCTGGGGCAATTCCAGCCGAACGAGGTCCGGGAAGATGCGGGTGAGCGCTTCCGCCCTTGCGAAGCTCATGAGCCGGACGTTGGGCATTCGCAGCATGTTTTGGACGGCCGGCAATTCCGGAGCGCTGGCGATCCAATAGGCATCCACCTTGCCGTCTCTCAGCGCGTCGACCGCCATTGTTCCGCCGATAGGCAGGAATGTCGCGGTTGCGGCGGTGACGCCGTCCGTACCGAGGACTTGCTCGGCTGCCTTTCGAACCGCGCTTCCGACCGGCCCGACGGCGATGCGTTTGCCTTTGAGTTGCGACAGGCGGTCGAGCGGCTCGGCCGATGAGTAGAAGATCCAAAAGGGATTCTTGTAGATAAGTCCCAACGACAGCAGCCCGGGCGCATGCTCGCCATCGGAGACACCCCCGTAGATGAAAGCGATCTGAACGCCGGAACCGGCATCCTGCAAGAGACGGAGATTCTCGATCGATCCGGTTGATTGGCGCACCTCCAAGCGATTGATCCCAAGCATGAAATATCTTTCCGGTCCGCGCCCGTCTCGGACGAGCGGCGGCAGGTCCTCCTTGCATGCCCGCGGGAGAGAGCATTCGAGCTCCAACCACGCGGGCAAATGTCATGCTGACCCGGCAAGCGCCCGGCTCATGGCGGCCACGTCGGACACAACTCGATGCGGAAATCTCTACCGTGTGCCTGCCGACGGCATTGGCGCTGCCTTGTAGGGAACGGAGACTTCGGTACGTCGCCGTCTTTCGGCAGTTTTCAGTCAAGCGAAAGCGCTTGAACGCTATCCTGTCTCGGGCCCCTTTGATAGGGCCGGAAAGGCCCTCCAAGGACAGACTTCGAGAGGCGCTGCGGGGCGCGATGAGCGCTCCTGGCATGGACCGACCACCGGCTGCGGTGCGGGATCGCAGCCGGGGTCAGGAGTATTGCGTACCCATGGTGGACATCCCACCGGCCCCGTGCGAGGCAGGCCGTCGACGCGGCCGGCCCTCCCGCTCTTGACCCGTCTGCGACATCGGTCGGCACGTCATGTTGCAGTAGCGAAAGACTGCCATCGCGTTTCTGCGAGACCGCACGCAGACCATGCGCCGCAGGGCACGGTCTGCGCGCTTCGCGCTCGGGGCGCGATCAATCGGCTTTCGCCTTCTCCCGCATCGCCGCCTCCAGCTTCTTGATGTCCGCGGGCGACAACTGCGGCCGGTCGACCTTGATCGTCAACTTGTTGAGCTTGGCGGTCAGTGGGAACGGTGGCTTGTAGTCCGCGTCGTTCACGCCGGTCAGCGTGTCGGAGCCGATGTCGAAGCTCTCGTCCCACTGCAAGATCATCGGCAGCGTCTTCTCCATCCGCTTGGTCGCGACCGTCTTGTCGTCCACCTTCAGCGTACCGGTGCCCGGCTGAGCAAGGCCGCTGAAGTTGTTGTATTCGAGCGTGCCGACGCCGACGCCCTCGTACTTGAAATCGAACTCGACCATGTGGCGGCCCGGCGCCAGCGCCTCGGGACCTTCCCACTTGATGCGCTCGAGGTCGAGCATGTTCCACAGGAACACCGGCTTGCCCTTCAGCAGGTAGAAGCCATAGCCCGCAAAGCGCCCTCCCGACGTCAGGATCATGCCCTCGGCGCCGCCGGCCGGCACCTCGATGTCGGCGGTGATCGTGTAGGAGGTGTTCAGCAGCAGCGGCGAGTCGCCCTGCGGCAGCCCGGTCATCGGCCGCGTGTAGACGAACTCCGTGCGACCGGCGGTGATGTTCGGGCGCGGCGCGATGACGCGGGCCGCCACCGACGCGTCCAGCGGGAAGACCTGGTACTTGCTGGGCCTCCGCGATGAACATCTCCTTCATCTCCTTGACCTTCTGCGGGTTCTTGGCCGCGAGATCCTCGGTCTGGCTGAAGTCCTTGTTCAGGTTGTAGAGCTGGAGCGTCTGGTTGTTCAGCGGGTCCGGGTTGGCCGGGCCGAAGGCCTCCCAGGGTGCGCGATCGACCTTGGTGCTCAGGAACCAGCCGTCGTCATAGAGCGCCCACTGGCCCATCATCTCGAAGTACTGCGTCTTGTGCCGCGACGGCGCCTTGGCGTTGCTCGCGTCGAAGGTGTAGGCGAAGCTCGTGCCCTCGATCGGCTTCTGCTTGATGCCGTCGACGGTCTCGGGCGCGCTGATGCCGGCGGCCTCGAGGATCGTCGGCACGACGTCGATCACGTGGATGAACTGCTCGCGCAGGCTGCCCTTGTCCTTGATGCGCGCCGGCCACGACACCACCATGTTCTGGTTGGTGCCGCCGAGCTGCGAGGCGTTCTGCTTGAACCAGGGGAACGGCGTGTCGAACGCCCACGACCAGCCGGCCGACATGTGGTTGTAGGTCTGCTCGGTGCCCCACACGTCGTAGAACTTCGCCAGCTGGACGTCGACCGGCACGCTGACGCCGTTGAAGAACGCCACCTCGTTCGGCGTGCCGAGCGGCCCGCCCTCGGCGCTGGTGCCGTTGTCGCCGTTGATGTAGATGATCAGCGTGTTGTCGAGCTTGCCCAGGTCCTCGAAGGCCTGGATCACGCGCCCGATCTCGTGGTCGCTGTAGGCGGCATAGGCGGCGAAGACCTCGGCCTGGCGGATGTAGAGCTTCTTCTCGTCCGCCGTCAGCTGGTCCCATTCCTTCAGCACCTCCTTCGGCCACGGCGACAGCTTCGCGTCCTTCGGGATCACGCCGAGCCGCTTCTGGTTCTCGAAGATCCGCTCGCGCAGCTTGTTCCAGCCCTCGTCGAACAGCTTCATCTTGCTGATCTTGTCCACCCACTCCTTCGTCGGGTGATGCGGCGCGTGCGTGGCGCCGGGCGCGTACTTGATGAAGATCGGCTTGCTCGGGTCGGTCTGATGCATCCGCGTCATCCAGTCGATGGCGTCGTCGGCCATCGCGGTGACCAGGTTCCAGGTTCCCGGCGCCTTGCCCAGGAACGGGTAGATCTGCGTCGTGTTGCGGAACAGGTTCGGCTCCCACTGGTTGGCGTCGCCGCCGACAAAGCCGTAGAAGTACTCGAAGCCCATGCCGGTCGGCCACTGGTCGAAGGGCCCGACCTGGCTGGCCGCGAAGGCCGGCGTGTTGTGGTCCTTGCCGAACCAGGACGTGGCGTAGCCGTTGTCGAGCAGGATCCGTCCGATCGTGGCCTTGTCCTTGGCGATGATGCTGTTGTAGCCGGGGAAGCCGGTCGACTGCTCCGAGATCACCCCAAAGCCGGCCGAATGGTGGTTGCGCCCGGTGATCAGCGCCGCGCGCGTCGGCGAGCACAGCGCGGTGGAGAAAACGCGGTTGTAGCGCAGACCCTCCCTCGCGATGCGATCCATGGTCGGCGTCGGGATGACGCCGCCGAAGGTGCTGGGCACGGCAAAGCCGGCGTCGTCGGTGATGATCAGCAGCACGTTTGGCGCGCCCTTTGGTGGCACGACCCGCGGCGGCCACCAGGGCTTCGACTGCAGGGCGCCGTCCTTGATCACGCCGCCGAAATCAGGGTCGGGTGGCGGAAGCTGTTTCCCGTCGATGGTCGTGGTGGCGGCGGGCGAACCTGGGGCTGGGCCAGTCGGCTGAGCCGCCGCCGGCATGGCCATCAACGGCATAAGAGCCAAAACAGACAGTAGCGACGTGCGAATCTTCGTCACGCGCAACCTCCTCGTCTCGATTGCACAACTCCCGGAATACCTGGCTGCGTTGGCCGATGCTCACCAATCTGCGCGTGGATCACTCGCAGCCCATTGATGCAGATCCACCGTCGCCTGCTGCCGATGAGCCGCAGCGCGCTCGCCGCGCCCCTTTCCATTCGATGGGAAGATCGGTCAAGGCGCTATGCAAATTCGGCAGGAGCAGCTTCGCGAGTATTCTGTCTTGTGGAGGTATTCATGTCGGCGTTGTGAAGGCTGCGCAGCCCGCCCCCGGATCGAGGGGCCATGATGCTGCTCCTGCCGAATTTGCATAGCGCGCCGAGCGATCTTGAGAGCAGGCTTCGACACAATGCAAAGTACCCTCACCTCAAGGTGCGCAAGTCGCCTTTGCGCCCATGGGAGCTTTCGGTCATGAAAATCAGCCGCATCATGCTTGCCGGCGCGGGCCTTCTCGCCCTTGGTTGTGTCTCGGCATGGGCCCAGCAGGCGACCGGCGTCCCGGGCTCTCCCAGTGCCACCACCACCATCGACGGGAAACAGCTTCCGCCGCCCGATCCGAAATTCGGCGGGGTGATCAAGGAGAAGGCCTCGGAGTCGCAGGCCTGGTGGCCGCCGCGCGTCGTGCCGCCGAAGGGCGCCCCCAACGTGCTGCTCATCATGACGGATGACCAGGGATTCGGCGCGCCGGGCACGTTCGGCGGCGTCATACCGACTCCCGCCATGGATCGCATCGCAAAGGCTGGACTGCGCTACACGAACTTCCATTCGACGTCGCTGTGCTCACCGACGCGGGCGGCACTGATCACGGGCCGCAACCATCACTCGGTGGGTTTCGGTGTGGTCGGCGAAATAGCGACCGGGTTCCCGGGTTACGATTCCATCATCCCGATTGAGAAAGGCACCATCGGTACAATCCTGAAGGCGAACGGGTACGCAACCTCGTGGTTCGGCAAGGATCACAACACGCCCTTTTACCAGGCGAGCCAGGCCGGGCCGTTCGATCAATGGCCCAACGGTATGGGGTTCGATTATTTCTATGGCTTTGTCGGCGGCGATGCCAGCCAGTGGCAACCGAACCTGTTTCGCAATACGACCGCGATATACCCCTTCCAGGGCAATCCCGGCTGGAACCTGGAGACAGCGATGGCCGATGAGGCCATCCAGTACATGAAACAACTGAAGGAGATCGCGCCCGACAAACCGTTCTTCGTCTATTACGTGCCCGGCGCCACCCATGCGCCTCATCATCCGACGCCCGAGTGGCTCAAGAAGATCAGCGATATGCATCTCTTCGACGAGGGCTGGAACAAGGTGCGCGAGACGATCTTCGCCAACCAGAAGCGGCTCGGCATCATGCCCGAAACCGCCAAGCTGACGCCGTGGCCGAAGGAGCTGCCGGAGTGGGATTCCCTCAGCTGGGACGAGAAGAAGCTCTTTATCAGGCAGGCGGACGTCTATGGGGCCTACCTTGCCTACGCCGACCATGAGATCGGACGGGTCATCCAGGCGGTCGAAGAACTCGGCGAGCTCGACAATACCTTGATCGTGTACATCGGTGGCGATAACGGCGCGAGCGCGGAAGGCATGCTCAACGGCACACCGAATGAGTTCACCACCTTCAATGGTGTCGCCGTGCCGGTCAAGGACCAGTTCCTCTGGTATCCGTTCTGGGGATCGGAACGGACTTTTCCGCATTTCGCGGCAGGCTGGGCGTGGGCGATGGATACGCCCTTCAAGTGGGTGAAGCAGGTGCCGTCGCACTTCGGCGGAACGGCCCAGGGCATGGTCATGTCCTGGCCTGGCCACATCAAGGACGTGGGTGGCATGCGCCGCCAGTTCCACCACGTCATCGACATCGTGCCGACCATCCTCGATGCGGCCGGCATTCCGCAACCCGAGATGATCAACGGCATCAAGCAGCGCCCCATAGAAGGGGTGAGCATGATGTACACGTGGGACAAGGCGAACACCAACGCCCTAACCAACCACCCGACGCAATACTTCGAGATGCTCGGCAATCGCGCCATCTATCACGACGGCTGGGTGGCCGCCACCACGCCCGCAACTCTCCCGTGGGAGTTGAGCACCAAGACGCCTCCAGATGTCATTACCGGGTACAACTGGGAACTCTACAACGTTCAGGAGGACCCCACCCAGTTCGACGACCTCGCGGCCAGAATGCCGGAGAAGGTCAAGCAGATGCAGGACCTCTTCTACTCCGAGGCGAAGAAATACAACGTGCTGCCGCTCGACAACTCGACGCTCGGGCGCTGGAACACGCCGCGCCCGAGCCTCACGGCGGGGCGAACGGTGTTCACCTATTCGGGCGAGCTGACCGGCGTGCCGGCCAGCGCCGCGCCGAGCATCCTCAACAAGTCCTACACCATCACGGCGGAGGTCGAGATTCCCGCGGGTGGCGCCGAAGGCATGATCGTCACTGAGGGCGGGCGCTTCGGCGGCTACGGCCTTTTTCTGAGCAAGGGTGAATTTGGATTCGGCCGGGGCAAGGTGGTGTTCCTCTATAACCTGCTCGACCTCAAGCGCACGATGTGGGAGGGGCCTGAGCTGGAAGCCGGCAAGCACACCATCGTCTTCGATTTCAAGTCCGACGCTCCAGGTCTGGGCAAGGGCGGTACGGGTGTGCTGTCCGTGGACGGGAAGGAAGTGGCCAGGAACTCCATGGAACACACCACCTCGGTCACGTTCCCGGAGGACGAAACCTTCGACATCGGCCAGGACACCCGCACCGGGGTCGCGATGCTGGAATACCGCTACGACGTTCCGTTCAAGTTCACCGGCAAGATCAACAAGCTGACCTTCAAGCTCGAGCCGGCGCAGGAAACGAAGCGTTAGCAGCTTCTGCAACAGGGTGGCCGGCAAGAAAGGTGAGTGAAGTCGGGGCGATGAAAAAGTGTTGATCTTTGCCGCTGTCGGGGAAGCCGCTCTGGGATTGGCGTTGCTGGTTGTTCCCTCGCTCGTCGGGCAGTTGTTGTTGGGTGAGGAATTTACCGGCGTCGCCCTACCGGTTGCGCGCGTGGCCGGCATCGCTCTGATTGCTTTAGGGATCGCCTGTTGGCCGGGCCCGCCGCTGGTCGGGATGTTGACCTACAGCACAGTCCTCACCCTGTATCTTGCTTACCTCGGTTTCGCAGGTGGGTTGACCGGCGTCCTTCTATGGCCCGCGGTTGCGCTACACGTAGTTCTGACAATCCTTCTCGGTCGCGCTTGGCTCGCCACGGAGGCGAGATAATGGAGCACGCCCGTGCGAGGCAGGCGGTCGACGCGGCCGGCGCTCGCGCTCGCGACCCATTCCGGAAGTCCAGCTACCGCGGCCTGTCCAGCCACACATCCTCGAAGCGATAACCGTTGTAGACGCTGTTGGACATGATGGTCACTCCCCTCACCTCGGGCTTCCAGCAGGTCGCGGCACGGGAATGGAAGATCACCGGGCGTGCGATGTCCTCCTGCAGCTTCCTGTCGATCTCCCAGACGAGCTGTCGCCGTTTCGCCTGGTCGGTCTCCTTGGATTGACGATCGAACACCGCCTCCAGGTCCTTGTTGCAGTAGTGGGTGTAATTGCGTTCCGAGCCGCAGGAGTAGTTCTCGTAGAAGTTCTGGTCGGGATCGTCGACGGCGCTGCCCGTGAGGTTGAGGCCGACCGCGTAGTCGTTGCGCGCGACCTTGGCGTGCCAGATGCCGGTCTCCACCGGCTCGAGCTCGGCATCGACATAGATGTCCTTGAGCTGATCGATCAGGATCACCGCCGGGTCGACGTAGACCGCGATGTTGCGTGTCGATACCTTGACCTTCAGGCGCTTGTCCGGGCCGTAGCCGAGCTTTTCCATGATCCTGCGCGCCTGCGCGCGGTTTTCCGCCACATCGGCGCCGTAGCCCGGGATGGTCTTGAGCATGTCGACCGGCATGCCCCAGACGCCTTCGGGCGGCGGCAGCATGGCGCCGCCGATGTCGGCCTTGCCCTCGGACAGGATGTCGACGAAGGCCTTGCGATCGACGGCGAGCGCCATGGCGCGGCGCAGCTCCGGATCGTCGAACGGCGGCTTCTCCCGATTGACGATCAGGTTGGTGCTCACGTTGGTCGGCTTGAAATCGCAGATCGCCTTGGGCACCTGCTCCCTGACCCCCTTGAGCAGCTGGACCGTGACCTCGCCCGGGTAGGTCATGTCGACCTGTCCGGAGACGAAGGCGAGGATGGCGGTCGAGCGGTTGGCGATGATGGGGAACTCGATGCCGTCGAGATAGGGCCGATCCTTTCGCCAATAATCCGGATTGCGCGTCAGCTTGATCAATTCGTTCTGCTTGAACTCGACGAAGCGGAACGGGCCGGTCCCGATCGGGTTGGCGCGCATCTGTGCCGGCGTGACGTGGCATGGATAGACCGGCGAATAGCCGGACGCCAGCAGAGCGAGCAGGGCGGGCTGCGGCCGCTTGAGCTGGAAGCCCACCTCGAGATCGCCGTTGGTGGTGACCTCGGCGACGTTCCGGTACCACGACTCGCGCGGATTCTTGCGCAGCTTGGCGCTCGTCTTGCCCATCAGCATGTCGAAGGTGCACTTGACGTCCTGGCTGGTGAACGGCTTGCCGTCATGCCACTTCACGCCTTCGCGCAGCTTGAAGGTGAGCCTGGTGCCGTCCGGGCTCCATGACCAGCTGGTGGCAAGCTCGGGAACGATCAACTCGAGGCTGTTCTGCGCCACGTCCTGCCGGTAGATCACCAGGTTGTTGAACACCCCCATGAACGGAATGTTGGTCGAGTTCGTCGCCTCTTCATGGATCGAGGCGCTCGGCGGGCTGTCGCGGTGGTAGATCTTCAGGACCCCGCCATGGCGGGGCTCGCCGGCATGCGCCAGGGTCGTCGCGATCGCTGCGATCGCCACCAGGGTTGCGGCCGCAAGCCGCCGATATGGCCTTGTCATAGCGGAACTCCTCCCAGCCGGAAAATGACGGGTCCGCTTGCACCTTGTCGCGCAGTTCACGGAGCTTCGAGTCACGACACCTGCCTGTCATCGACCGCGTGCGCATTCAGCGTGCGTCTCACCGAAGCTTAGGCCAAATCCTTTGGCCCTGTTAATGACAATCCATGCTGCGGCGCGGAATCGGCCCTGCCCTGTGGCGCCGAAGTCGAGGATATGCGCCCGCCGCCGGTTGACGCGATAACCGGCGCGGTCCAAGGATTTGGCATGACAACGCTCGTCAGTGTCTCGCAGCGCCCGCTTTTGCCGATCCTTCTGGCGCTGAGCGGTGCGCATCTGCTCAACGACCTGATCTCGTCGATGATTCCGGCAATCTACCCTCTTCTCAAGGAGGCGTACCGGCTGGACTTCACGCAGATCGGGCTGATCTCGCTGGCTTTCCAGGTGACCGCGTCGCTGCTGCAGCCGGTCCTCGGCTTCGTCACCGACCATAGACCGTGGCCCTACGCGATGGTTGCCGGCATGGCGGCGACCCTGTCAGGGGTGGTCGGGCTTGCGTGGGCGGGCAGCTACGCGATGGTGCTCGTCTCGGCGGCCATGGTCGGGCTCGGCTCGGCCGTGTTCCATCCGGAAGCCACGCGGATGGCGCGCCATGCGGCGGCCGGCCAGCAGGGCTTCGCGCAGGGTATTTTCCAGATCGGCGGGCATGCAGGCTACGCGATCGGGCCGCTGCTCGCCGCGCTGATCGTGGTCCCTCGCGGGCAGACGAGCATCGCGTGGGTGTCGGTGGTGGCGCTCGCCGCAATGGTGCTGATGGCATGGACAGGCGCGCGGTATTCCGAAATGCGCAGGTCACAGATCGCCGCAACGAAAAAGCGTCCGGCCGCAACAGCCGAGCCAATCCTGCCGGGCAGACCGATGCTGATGGCGATGACCATCCTGATCGTCCTGCTGCTGTCGAAGAATGCCTACACGGCGGTGTTCACGTCCTACTACACCTTCTACCTGATCGAGCAGTTCGGCGTGACGGTGCAGGTCTCGCAGGTCATGCTGTTCCTCTACCTCGTGGTCGGCGCGCTGGGGGTGATGATCGGCGGCATGGTCGGCGATCGGATCGGTCGCCACAGCGTGATCTGGATCTCGATCCTCGGGTCGCTGCCCTTCGCGCTCCTGCTGCCGTATGCGGACCTGTTCTGGACCGGCGTGCTCAGCGTCGTGATCAGCCTGGTCATGGCGAGCGCGTTCTCGTCGATCCTCATCTATGCGATCGATCTGGTGCCTCATCGCGTGGGCCTGGTCGGCGGGTTGTTCTATGGTCTGGCGTTCGGGCTCGGCGGGCTGGCGGCTGCGGCCGTCGGCGTGCTTGCCGACCAGGTCGGCATCATTGCGGTGTTCAAGCTTTGCGCCTGGCTGCCGGCTTTGGGATTGCTGACCTTCATGCTCCCCCGGGCGCCATCAGGGCGGTAAGTCCCGGGCATCGGCTGGTGGCACGTCCCCTCCCCGGCTGCGCCGGAAGTTAACCATAAATTAACAATCCGGTTTCTTCGACCTGCCCGGTTCTGTACCGCTACCCGCGAATACCTATGCAACGCCCGAGAATAGGAGCAGGCAATGGCACGCTCTATTCGAAGTCTTGACGAGGTCAAGCGCAGCATCGAGCAATCCTTGACACAGCATCTTGAAAGCACCAGGAGCGAGGGCGGCGAGACATCGGCCCGGGAAGTCGACACATCCGCAGACCCGAACTCTCCCGCCCGCGCGGCGGCGCGCCAGCTGGTCGATGTCTGCAACAAGTCGGCACTCGACATTCAGCGGACCGGTGAGGCCGTCGTCAAGGTCGCCGAGGACATATCTGCCGAGACCCAGGCTCTTGCCGAGCTGCTGCGCAAGCATGGCGTCTCGATCGCGGCGCGCATCGAGGAGTTCACCGCCATGACGCGGCGCGTTGCCGATCAGGTCGATGCCGCGCGTACCCAGTTGCTCAGCTCGGCAGTATCAGCATCGCCACCCCCGCAGACCGCTTCGGAAGGATCCGCGCGCCCGTCCGAGGCGACAGCGGATGATGCCGGCGCCACGCCGAAGTAGCGACCGCCTCAGCCGTGATGCCGCCCCAGCCGGTCGTGGCTGGATACCCAGTCGCCGTGCAGCACGGCACCAGCCAGCGAGGTCTCGCCGGCGAGCGCCACCGCCGCGCAGATCTCGGCGAGCTTGTCGGCAGTGCCCGGACCATGGCACCCGAGCATGCCGAGACACTCCTTTTGCGTCGCCAGACCGGTGCCGCCGCCGTGCGTTCCGACGATCAGCGAGGTAAGCGTAACCGACCAGTAGTAGTCGCCGCCGTCCAGCAGCTGGGTATAGGTGATCGCCGCCTGGGATTCGGAGATGTCGGCCACATCCTGGCCGGTTGCGATGAACATCGCCGCCAGGCCATTGGACGCGTGCGAGCCGTTATTGGCCGATCCGGCGAGAAACGCGCCGGTCGTCGAGATCTGCCGCATCTCGAACAGCTCCCTGGTGTCGACGCCCAGGATCTCTTTCACGACATCCCTGCGGACGACCGCCTCGGCGACCACGCGCCGACCGCGCGTGAGCAGCATGTTGATCGCGGAATGCTTCTTGTCGGTGTCCATGTTCCCGGACAGAACATATCGCGCACCCCCGGGGTAGCTGCGCTTGATCCATTCGCATGCCGCCATGGTCGCCTTGCCGACCATGTTCTGCCCCGCGGCGTCGCCGGTGGTGTAGTTGAAGCGCAGATGCCGCAGCGGACCGATAGCAAACTGATGGATATGGGCGAGCTTGCCGATCCGCGTCGTCGCCTCCGCGGCCTGCTTGATCGAGGCGAAGTGCTCTTCCACCCAGCGACCGAAGGCCCGCGCGCGCTCGGCGTCATCGAAGATGAAGACCGGAGCGCGCTGCATGAATTCCTCGATGACGGTGGTCTTGACGCCGCCGCATGCGGTCAACAGCCGCATCCCCCGATTGTAGCTCGCGACCAGCGTTCCCTCGGTGGTCGCCAGCGGGATGAAGAAATCGCCCCGTGCATGCTCGCCGTTGATCCGCAGCGGCCCGGCGACTCCGATCGGCACCTGCGCCACCCCGATGAAGTTCTCGATGTTGCCCTGAAGGATGGCGGGATCGAACGAATAGCTTGCCAGGTGCGAAAGATCGGCGCCGGTCCGATCGCGGATGAAATCGCGCCGCCTGGCGGCGTTCTCGATCGTGTAGTCGTTGATCTTGTCGCGAGGGACCGCTTGTCCCGGCGCACGCAGTGCGGTCTCGGACATTCGTCTACCTCTTCTTCTGCGTGCTTGCCGTTGCGCCAAGGCGACAACCGCACGCCTTCCAGGAAGCCGTCGAAGGTTGTCCCGAGGGGCGAGGATGCGACACCTGGATGAACTGAATTACCTGTGCCCCGCTCGATGTCACGCAAGGTGAGCCAAACAATCCGACCTGTCTTTGATCCACGTCAACGCGCAATCGCGCAAAGGGGGCCTAAGTCCGGCGTCCAGTGCGGTCCTGATGCCTGACGGCGGGGGAGACCGGTCGTGTTGTTCCTGCAGATCATCGTCAGCGGCATCGCCATCGGCTGCATCTACGGCCTGATCGCATTGGGATTCGTCCTCATCTACAAGGCCACCGAGGCGGTCAATTTTGCCCAGGGCGAGCTGATGATGCTGGGCGCGTTCGTCGCGCTGACCGCGACGACGATCTTCGGGCTTCCCTACTCGGCCGGCATTGCCGTGACGGTCGTCCTGATGGCGCTGCTCGGGATGCTGGTCGAACGCAGCATCCTGCGCCCGATCCTGGGCCAGCCGACATTCACGGTTCTGATGGTCACCGTCGGCTTTGGCTACGTGGCGCGGGGCGTGGTGACGATGATTCCGGCCTGGGGCGGCGATACCCACGCCCTGGAGGCTCCCTACAAAGGTGAGATCGTCAGGCTGGGCGACCTGATCCTCGGCATGGATCAGCTGGTCGTGATCGGAACGACCGCGCTTCTTTGCGCGACGCTCTATGTCTTCTTTCGCTTCACCAAGGTGGGCATCGCCATGCAGGCGAGCTCGCAGAACCAGCTCGTCGCCTATTACGTAGGGATACCGGTCAGGCGCATCAACTCGCTGATCTGGGCCATCAGCGCCCTGGTCGCCGGCATCGCCGGCATCCTGCTCGCCCCCATCACCTTCGTCTACGCCAACATGGGCTTCATCGGATTGAAGGCGTTTCCCGCCGCGGTCGTCGGCGGCTTCGGCAGCGTCCCCGGTGCGATCGTCGGCGGCCTCGTCATCGGCGTCGTCGAGGCGCTGGCCGGCCGCTACCTTCCCGAGGGCTTCAAGGACGTGGCGGCGTACGTCGTCGTCCTTCTCATGCTGATGGTCCGGCCGAACGGGCTGTTCGGCGAGAACCTGCGCAAGCGCGTGTAGAGGAGTCGATGCGCTACATTTTCAAGACCGCTTATGTCCAGGACATCCGCCTGTTCCAGCACCCGGGACAGGTCTTCTGGTACGGCCTGCTCGGTGCCGCCCTGGTGACGGCGCCGTGGTGGCTGCCGGAGTATTACGTCTCGCAATTCAGCTTCATCTTCATCTACTCGATCGTCGGCCTCGGCCTCATGCTGCTGTCCGGCTATACCGGCCAGTTCTCCATCGGCCACGCCGCCTTTATCGGCATCGGTGCCTATGCGGAAGCGATCCTGCAGGCGCGCGGGTGGCCGTTCCCGCTGTCGATCATGGCTGCCATGCTGCTTGCCGCTGCGGCCGGCGTGGCGGTCGGGCTGCCGGCGCTGCGGGTGAAGGGAATCTATCTCGCCATCGCGACGCTCGCCTTCTGCTTCATCGTCGAGGAGATCATCACCCGATGGGAAAGCGTCACCGCCGGCAATACCGGCATGCCGGTGGCGGGGATCACGCTCGGCGGCTTCAAGATCGACAGCGAGATCAAGTTCTACTACGTGGCGCTGGCAATCGTGGTGCTGCTCACGCTGGGCATGCTGAACCTGCTGCGCTCACCCACCGGCAGGGCGTTCGTCGCCATTCGGGATTCGGAGATCTCGGCCGAGAGCATGGGGATCAGCCTGGCCTACTACAAGACGCTGTCGTTCGCCCTGTCGGCGGCGTTTGCCGGCGTTGCCGGCGCGCTCTACGCCCACAAGCTTCGCTTCATCACGCCCGACCAGTTCACCTTCCTGCAGTCGATCGAGCTCTTGATGGTGATCGTGATCGGCGGGATCGGATCGATCCACGGCGCCTTCTTCGGCGCGATATTCTTCATCGTGCTGCCGCAGCTCATCGTGCTGCTGAAGGATTTTCTTCCTGCCGCCATCGGACAGGCACCCGGGCTGCAGCCCACCCTGTTCGGATGCATCATGATCGCCTTCGTGCTGTTCGAGCCGCTGGGGATCTACGGGCGGTGGCTGAAGATCCGCGCCTACTTCCAGCTCTACCCGTTCTACCGCCGGGCCATGTTCAAGCGGCAGAAGGTTTATCTCAAAGCCGAGCGCCTGCGATGAACGCCCCGCTTCTCACGGTCGAAAGCCTCGGCATCCGCTTCGGCGGGCTGACTGCCGTCAAGGACGTGAGCTTCGAGGTGCGCCAGGGCGAGGTGTTCACCCTGATCGGCCCGAACGGCGCCGGCAAGACCACCGTCTTCAACATGATCAGCGCCATCTATCCGCCCACAAATGGGCGGGTGCAATGCGACGGTCTCGATCTGACCCGCATGGCGCCACACGAGGTCGCCAAGCTGGGTATCGCCCGCACGTTCCAGAACATCGAACTGTTCGAGCACGCCACGGTGCTGCAGAACCTGTTGATCGGCCAGCACATCCGCCGTCGAAGCTACTGGTGGAGCGACCTGCTCTTCACCCGGAAAGTCTTCGTTGCCGAGCTCGCGTTCCGCGACGAGACCGAGAAGGTGATCGACTTCCTCGGGCTGCAGCATTACCGCGAGACCATGGTCGCCGGGCTGCCCTATGGCGTACGCAAGGTGGTGGAGCTCGGACGCGCGCTGTGCATGCAGCCCAAGATCCTTCTGCTCGACGAGCCGTCATCGGGCCTCAACGTCGAGGAGACCGAGGACATGGCGTTCTGGATCGAGGACATCAAGTACGATCTCGGCATCACCGTCGTCATGATCGAGCACAACATGAAGCTGGTGTCGCGGGTCTCCGATCGGGTGCTGGCGCTCAATCACGGCGAGGTGCTGGCGCTCGGCACCGCCAAGGAGGTGCAATCCCATCCCCAGGTGATCGAGGCCTATCTCGGGGGAACACGGACATGAATGCCGACACCCTGCTGCAGCTCAACAATGTCGAGGCAAGCTACGGCCCCGTGCTCGCCGTCCGCGGCGTGAGCCTCCAGGTCAAGCGGGCTTCGATCGCGACCGTGCTGGGGGCGAACGGCGCCGGCAAGTCGACCATCCTGAAGACCATCTCGGGGATCCTCGACCCGAAGAAGGGCAGCATCGTCTTCGACGGCGAGGAAATACAGAAGAAGGATCCGGCCCACATCGTGCGCCGCGGCATCTGCCAGAGCCCGGAGGGCCACGAGGTGTTTCCCCTGCTGTCGGTGTACGACAACCTCATCATGGGGGCCTATACCCGTGCCGACCGCGACGAGATCGCGCGCGATCTCGAAAGGGTCTTCGCCTACTTCCCGGTCCTGAAGGACCGCGCCGGGCAGCCCGCCGGCCAGCTCTCCGGCGGCGAGCAGCAGATGCTGTCGATCTCGCGGACCCTGATGGCGCGGCCCCGGATGATGCTGCTCGACGAGCCGAGCCTCGGTCTCAGCCCGCGGCTCACCGGCGAGATCTTCGACATCGTCGTTCGCATCAACCGTGACCTCGGTACGACGATTCTGCTGGTCGAGCAGAACGCCAACATCGCGCTGCGCACCGCCGACTACGGCTACGTTCTCGAGGTCGGCCGCATCGTCATGGAGGACAGCTGCGCCAGGCTTCTCGAGAAGGAGGACGTGAAGGAGTTTTACCTGGGCTTGAAGGAGGTCGGCGAGCGCGGCACGCGTCGATGGAAACGCAAGAAGACCTGGCGCTAGAGCAGGTTGCGGCGGAGCGGCCGCGATTCGCCGCCAGCAGGGAACGAGGGCCGAGATGCAAACGCAGCCGATGAACACCATGGCGAAGTACTTCAAGGGTACGACCCGGGTGGTGACGCCGGGCGAGACCATGCCGCAGCTGTTCTGGAACGCCGTCAAGATGCGCGGCGACCGCGTTGCGCTGCGCCAGAAGGAATTCGGCGTGTGGCGGGCGGTTACTTGGCGTCAATTCGGCGACATCGCCCGCGAGATCGGCATGGGACTGGTCGCGTTGGGATTCGAGCCGGGCGAATGCATCTCCATTCTCTCCAATACGCGAAAGGAATGGCTCTACGCCGACATCGGCGCCCTCATCGCGGCGGGCGTGTCCTCGGGCATCTATCCCACCGACTCCGGAGAGCAGGTGAAGTATCTGATGCTCAATTCCGACTCGAAATACATCTTCGTGGAGGACGAGGAGCAGCTCGACAAGGTGCTGGCGATCCGCTCCCGCCTGCCCGGCCTGCGCAAGATCATCGTGTTCGACATGAAGGGGCTGCGCGACCTGCACGACGAGCAGGTCATCAGCCTCGACCATCTTCGCGATCTCGGGCGCATCCATCACGCGGCGAATCCGACCGAATGGGAGAGACGCATCGACCTGAGAAAGCCGGAAGACCTCGCCATTCTCATCTATACGTCGGGAACAACAGGTAAGCCGAAAGGCGTGATGATCAGCCACCACAACATCATCCACTCGATCCGCGGCTACAACGTCATGATCTCCCAGGACGAGCATGACGAGCGCGTTTGCTTCCTGCCGCTGTGCCATGTGGCGGAGCGATTCGGCGGCGGCTATTACGCGATCTATACCGGCACCAAGCTCAACTTCGTGGAGAATCCCGAGACGATTCCCGAGAACGTGCGCGAGATCGCGCCTACCGTCTTCATCGCCGTGCCGCGCATCTGGGAGAAGTTCTATTCCGCGGTCACCATCGCCATTGCCGAGGCGACCCCGATGCAGCAGTGGGCCTACCGGCTCGCCATCGACATCGGGCATCGGGTCGCGCAGAAGCGGATCGACCGTCGGCCGCTCGGCGCCGGCCTTGTCGTGCTGTTCTGGCTTGCCCGCGTGCTGGTGCTCAACAACGTCCGCCGGGTCCTCGGCATCCACCGCTGCCGCTTTCTGGTCACCGGCGCGGCGCCGATCTCGCCCGATCTGGTCCGCTGGTATCTGGCGCTCGGTATTCCGATGTGCGAGGTGTGGGGACAGACGGAAAGCGGCGGCGCCTCCACCTGCACGCCGATCGACTGGATCAAGCCGGGGATGATCGGCATCGCCGCCCCCTACAACGAAGTCAGGGTCTCGGAGCAAGGCGAGCTGCTCATTCGCGGCGACAATGTGCTGATGGGATACCTCAACCAGCCGGAAAAGACCGCCGAGACCCTGCGCGATGGCTGGCTCTACACCGGCGACGTCGGCTACGTCGACGCCGACGGCTTCTTCAAGATCACCGACCGCATCAAGGACATCATCATCACCGCCGGCGGCAAGAACATCACCCCCTCCGAGATCGAGAACCAGATCAAGTTCTCGCCCTATGTCACCGATGCCGTATTGATCGGCGATCGCAAGCCCTACCTCTCCTGTCTCATCATGATCGAGCAGGAGAACGTCGAGAAGTATGCCCAGGACAACTCGATACCATTTTCCAACTATGCAAGCCTGTGCCGCGCGCCGGAGATCCAGGCGTTGATCCAAGGCGAGCTGGACCGGGTCAACAAGCAGGTCGCGCGCGTCGAGCAGATAAAGAAATTCCGCCTGATCGAGCAGAAGCTCACGGCGGAGGACGAGGAGCTGACGCCGACCATGAAGCTCAAGCGTCGGCTGGTGAACGAGAAGTACAAGGATCTCATCGAGACGATGTATGCCGGCTCCGATCCGGCGGCGGCGCCCGCCGTCCGCAAGGTCGCCTGAGCCATTCGCTGCATCATGGTCGTCAACCGTTGACGCAGATCAATGCCCGGCGGTCCCTTGGGCGTATGTTTTTTCGGATTGGCTTTCAGGGCCCGGACCACCGGTTTCGGGTCCCCGATCAGCGACGGAGAGAGAGATGATGGGAACATTTGGCAGAATCGGGCTTCTGGCTGCGGCAGGCGCCAGCCTCATGGCCCTTCAGGCTTTGGCACAGACCCAGGGCGTGAGCGACACTGAAATTGTCGTCGGCACGGTCCAGGACCTTTCCGGGCCGCTCGCCGGCTACGGCAAGGAGGCGCGCCTCGGCATGCAGATGCGGGTGGACGAGGTCAACGCCGCCGGCGGAATCCACGGCCGCAAGATCAAGTTCGTCGCCGAGGATCACGGCTACGATCCGCGCAAGGCGCAGCTGGCGGCGCAGAAGATGGTCCAGCAGGACCGGATCTTCGCCATGGTGGGGAGCATCGGGACGGCGCCGGTGATGGCGATGATGCCGCAGCTCCTGGAGCGCAACGTCCTCAGCCTATGGCCGCTGACCGGTGCGCGCGAGACCTACGAGCCGCTGAACAGGCTGAAATACTCCCTCACCGAGTCCTACTACGAGCAGGTGAAAACCACGCTGCCATTGCTGGTCAAGCAGAAAGGCTTCAAGCGCGTTGCCGTGCTGTACCAGGATGACGAGTTCGGCCTGGAGGTTTTTCGCGGCGCAGAAGCCGGTCTCAAGGTTCTCGGCATGCAGATGGCGGACAAGGCGTCGTACAAGCGCGGGGCCACGGATTTCTCCTCGCAGATGGCCAAGCTGCGGGCCTCGAACCCGGATCTGATCGTGCTCGGCACCCTGGTGCGGGAAACCGTCGGCGCCATCGCGGAAGCGCGCAAGAACGGCTGGAGCGACGTGGCGTTCATCGGCACCACGGGGCTCTACACGCACCTCATTCACAAGCTGGGCGGCAAGGCGATGGACGGGCTGTACGGCGTCAGCATCTCCTCGATCCCGTATGCGGATGATCCGTCGAAGGATATTCGCGACTGGGCGGCGAGCTACAAGGCGCGGTTCAAGGAAGATCCCGCCGTGTTCTCCAGCTACGGCTACTACTACATGGACGTGTTCGTCCAGGCAGCGCAAAAAGCGGGCAGGAACCTGACCGTCGATTCCTTCATCGCCGTATTGGAGGATTTGAGCATCCCGAGCAGCATCTTCGGCAGCCCGCCGCTCAAGTTCAGCAAGACCGAGCACATGGGCCTGCCGGGAATGCGCCTGTCGCAGATCCAGAACGAGCGCTGGGTGGTGATCAGCGACTACATGTATCCGGCCGAGGAATAGCAGGCGCTTCGCTGCTCGTGGAATAGAGAACGCGTACGAGCGGGCGCCGGTCGGCGCCCGCGTCGTGGGAGCGGCGGCTGTGGCGCGCGAACGCAGTCGCAGCCATGGCTCGCGATCAACTGGTGATGATCACTTCCTTCATCGTCATTTTTATGTACTCCACCGGTTTCTCGGGAGCTTTGCCGCCTCCTGAAACACCCTTCAGCTCGTCCTCGCTGAGGGCGACGACATCGCCGGCGTTCACGAGAGTGTCGGGCGAAGACATGGACCTGGCCTCGTCTCTCCCGGGCTTGCCGGGCTTACCTTTGCGCATGATGCTCTTTTCCTGATTTGCTGCCACGAAGCCTCTGCGACCCGAGGATCACAAAGCCACATCCGGGGCTCGAGGGGACGGGTTGTCGTAGGAACTTCATAGCCCGGCGGGGCCCCAGCCCGACAGGAAAATCGGCAGGTTCGACAGCCTGGACGTTCAGCCCTTTGATCTGCGACCCGGACACCCCGGTTTCATTAGCCTCCACCCCTCCGCTTTTGTCACGGAAAAACGATCGCCACGACGTTGCGACGCACGGAAGGTCCGCAATTGGCACGAAGCGCAGGCGCCGGGGCGCCCGGGGCGTTCCAGAGCCGGGGGTAGGAGCTACATCGTCGAGGAGCGCTCAAGGTCCGATGCGAGCTGATCGAGCGGTCGCGTGTTGCCGACCTGGGCCATCCAGCACCAGAGATCGAGCACAAAGTAGAGATGATAGAAGTCCAGAGTCTGCGACCAATTCCGCCGTCCGGTGTCGCCATACCCTTCAAGAAGCGCGGTCCTGGCCTCGTCCGTAAGGTAGTAGAGGGCCTTGGCGACGTCCATCAGCGGATCGCCGGCAAGGGCTCCCTCGAAATCCAGGACGCCGGTGAGCTGCACGGCTCCTTCCGCGATCTCGACAAGCACGTTGCCGGCGTGGAGATCGTTGTGGCAGAGCACCGGGCGGGCACACTCGTTCAGGAGGTGCGCCCACCTCGCGACGCAGCCCGAGATTCGCTCGGCGAGGCTGACCGCGCCGCCGCGGTCGATGAATTCCTTGAGCTTCCGGTCGAACTGGAACGACAAGTAGGCGTGATTGGTCAGGTGCTCCGTCCATATTCCGTCTGGACCAATATAGCCGAACGCATTCATGGGGATGCGATGGAACTCGCGCAACACCCGCCCTATCTGGACATAGGCGGAGAAGAGCTGCTGCGAGGTCAGGCTCGGCTCGAGCCGATTCAGTATCGAGCCCTGAAGCTTGGTCATCAGGATGAAGTTGAGACCGAGCAATCGCTTGGAGTCGTCCGCGAGCAGAATGCGCGGCACGGCCACGCCAAGCCGATCGTCGATCAGCGCCAGGATGCTCGCCTCCTTGCGCATCTTCCAATGCAGCGAGTCGGGATACACCTTGAGAACGAGAGGCGGAGGAGCGCCGACGAACGTGATCTGGTAGACCGCAGCAATCTCGCCACCATGAATGCGGCAGACATCCGCGACCGTGCGGCCCGGGCACGCGCAATCGACGATTGCCTGTGCGGTAGCCAAAGGGACTTCCAGGTCGGGCCTGATGCTCATCGCGGGCAATGATCGAAGTCTTGTCGATCCTGGCGGAGAGCGAAAATGCCTGCGCGGGAACTTGTCCGCAAGGGGCGCGGGTCCAGCCGGCAGCCCGGGCGCGACGAGGTGCGCTCACGTGGAGGACCGGCGGAGACCGCAGCGCAATATCGGACGCCATGGCGTTTCACTGCCCGCCCTGCTTCAGCACGGACTGGAGGGTCGGCGCAACCCGATCAAAGAGGAGAAACAGGGCGTCGACCTAGCCACAACGCGAATGCCCGGCACAAGGCCGGGCATGACGAACGGTCAAGTGGGTCGGCGTCAGATTACGACCGCTCGCGGGTCTCCAGGGTGGTGGTGACGATCGGGCGGTTGACCTGCCCGGCGAGCGCGGTGGCCAGGAGCTTGGAGATGCAGTCGTAGCTCCAGTCGTTCATGTGCAGGCCGTCGCGCGAGGTGAACTGCTCGAACGGGATCTTCTGCGCCTGGCGCCAGTGCCCCATGATGGCGAAGCGGTGGAACACGGCGATGCGCGCCTTCTGCGCCACGCTCTCGAGCATGCGGACCATGGCGGAGGCCTTCGGCTTGGCGATCACCATCGGGGCATATTGCGGGTCGACGATGACGACGTCGATGCCGGCCGCCTTGAGGCGCTCGATGGCGGTGCGCACCAGCTGGGCCTCGACCGCGAGCTTCTGCTCGTCGACGATGGCGTTGGTGCCGACCTGGAAGAGGACGAGGTCGGGATGCTCGGCGATCACGCCCTTGTCGAGGCGGGCGAGCATCTCCTTGGCGTCCTCGCCGCCGACGCCGCGGTTGATCACCTTGATGTCGGTCTCGGGAAAGCGCTCGCGCAGCTCGGCCTCGAGCCGGCTCGGATAGGATTTTGTCGGAGAGCTGGCGCCGGCTCCCGCGGTCGAGGAGGAGCCGAGCGCGACGATGCGCACGGGCTGACCGTCGGCGAGCCGCGCCGCCGTGCGGGAGATGCTGTGATCGAAGCGGGTGAGCTCGCCGGGCGCCGTGCAGGCGGGGGATGCGGCCGCGGCGGGAGACGACGCGATGGCGGCGATCGACACGAAGCCGGCAAGCAGCGCGGCAACTGGAAACGTCCGTCCCGACCTCATGGCACTGTCCCCTGTCCTAGACCTCACACGCCATTAGTGAGGTTGACAGCGCCCTTCGTTCATCGCCGCGTCCTCACCCCCGAGCGGACATTCGCGGAATCTACGTGAACATGCGGTGAACAGGCGAAGCAGCAGATAGTTAAGTGTGCGGAAGGTCACACGGAGTGTGCGGAAGGTCACACAGGAGCGGGCCTCGACGACCTCAGACCGGGCTTCGCGCCGCGCGAGCCGTCAGGCCGAGCAGGATCAGGATGGGAAGCGCCAGCGCGGAAAATCCCGCCTGGTGGCAGGCGACGGCGCCCGCGATGGTGCCGGCCAGGAAGGCGAGCATCACGGGAAGCGTCTGGGCGAGCCGCAGGCGCGCCTGGTCGGGATCGACCGCGATCCGCAGCCGCGGATAGCGGTGCCGGATGCGCGCCAGCAGCACGGCAGTGGCATCGATGGCGGCCTGGGTGGTGTTGGTGGTCATCACGTTGGTCGACGGCATGCCGTGCATGAACAGCCTGACGAAGGCGCTCTGCACCCCCATGGCGCCGAGGCCGAACAGGCTGGCGAGAACCGCGACCGGCTGGTCGGGATCGGCGATGGCGCCGAGCGTCCCGCTCGCCAGAAGGCCTGCCAGCAGCAGGCTTTCGAGGCCGAGCGCCAGCGCCGCGGCGCGCCGGGCCGGGCCGCGCATGACCGACGCCAGGACCGTGGTGACGGCGGCACCGATGAGGAATGCCGGGATTGCCAGCACCTTCACCAGGGCACCCGGCTCGCGCACCACCAGCGTGGCGCCGGCGATGACGAAACTCCCGGTGACCTGGGCGACGAACAGCCCGAACAGCGCCACGAAGGTGCAGCCGTCGACATAGCCGGCGGAAAAGCCGAGCAGGGCCGCGACGATGCGGTCGGCCGTCATGGGGGCTGGTCAGGGGAACGCATGCTCGCCACACGATGGCGGCGATCGGCCTCACATTCAATCCCGCTGGCGCCCGCCGGTCTTCTTCCAGGTCGCCCGGTCGAGCCGCACGCGCTTCTCCTCGACCTCGCCGCTGCGTCCGCGGCAGAACGTGGTCCTCGTCCCGGCCGCCACGAAGCCGCACTTGGCGAGCACGCGGCCGGACGCCGGGTTGTCGACGAAATGGCCGGAATGCAAAACCTCGCAGCCGAGATCCGTAAAGCCGTGGGCGACCGTCGCCCGCGCCGCCTCGGTGGCGAAGCCTTGTCCCCAATGGGGCACGCCGATCCAGTAGCCGAGCTCGGCGGCATGACGCTCGATCGGATCGAGGCCGCAGCAGCCGATCAGCTCGCCGGCGCGGATGACGGCGAAGTGACGGCCCTGATGCTGGCCGTGCTCGATCCACCACGCGGCGTCGGTGAGACCATAGGGATGCGGGATCCGCGCCGTCATGCGCGCCACCTCGAAGGCGCCGGCCAGGGCGGCGAGGCGATCGGCGTCGGTGCTGCGCAATGGCCGCAGCGTGAGCCGGTCGGTGGTCAGCTCGGCGGATCGGCGCGTCATGGGCGGCGGCGAGCTTTCGGCGCGATGGGATACACGTCAGGCGCATCAGATCAGCGCGATCATGGCATGCCGAGGCCGGCCTGAGGATTCCGGGCAACAGGCTCCGACAAATCGCCGAGGCCGCGCCATTTCGGGTGGAAGGCGCGGGTGATTTACCGCTCGGGACGTTGCGAATCCTGTAGACTTTGCAGGCAACGATAGCGGCCCGGGGTGGGCCAAAAATCTGGGGAGTCATGATGATGGCGATAGACGGGGGATCGACAGCGCGACGACGCGGCAGATTTGCAGGTGCGGCCGGGATCGCCATGGTGGCGATCATGCTTGCGGGATCGGGGCCCGCGGCGGCGGAATATCGCGGCACCGAGGAGCAGCGGCAGGCCTGCACCTCCGATGTCTTCCGGCTGTGCTCCGCCTACATTCCCGACGTGAGCTCGATCGTGACCTGCATGAAGGCCCGCAGATCGCAGCTCAGCCCCGGCTGCCGGGCGGCGTTCGTGCCGGGCGGCTCCACACGGACCGCCAAGGCGAGCCATCGCGATGGCGCCGAGCGCCGGCACACCGAGCGCAACGCTAACCACAACGAGCGTCGTCAGAACAAGCGCGAAGCCCGCGCGGCGCGCTGATTTGCCAAGGCGCTGTGCCGGCCCGATCCCAGGTGGCCGGCCTTCGATCCCCTGTCCCGCACGGAGAGCCCTGCGGGATCGGGTTTTGTTTGCGGCTTCTTTGCTTACCTCGAAGCGCTGACCGGACTGGGGGACCGGCGCCGGGGTTATGATCCGTGACGACGTCACGGAGCGCCAAGGATGTCTCTTGAGATCCGCGAAAATCCCGGCCGCCGGCCGCGCACGAAACTTCCGCCGGGGGCGTGCGACGCCCATTGCCACGTGTTCGGGCCGGCCGACCGGTTCCCCTACGCGGCGGAGCGGCGCTACACCCCGCAGGATGCGCCGAGGGAAGCCTTGGCGGCCCTGCACCGGCGCCTCGGCGTGGAGCGCGCCGTCATCGTCCAGGCGAGTTGCCACGGCACCGACAACCGGGCGATGCTCGACGCGATTGCGGCCGATCCGTCGCGCCGGCGCGGCGTCGCCATCGTCGACGAAACGTTCGGCGAGCGCGATCTCGAGGACCTGCACCGCGGCGGCGTCAGGGGCGTGCGCTTCAATTTCGTCAGACATCTCGGCGGCGCGCCCGACATGGCGGTGTTCGGCCGCGTGCTCGAGCGGATCAGGCCGCTCGGCTGGCATGTGGTGCTGCATCTCGATGCCGCCGACATCGTGCCGCTCGCCGAGGTCATCGCCCGGCTGCCGGTCGAGTTCGTCATCGACCATATGGGCCGCGTCGAGTCGGCCGCAGGCATCGGGCAGCCGGCCTTCACGGCACTGCTCGCGCTCGCCCGCCGCGACGGCTGCTGGATAAAGGTGTGCGGATCGGAACGGATCTCTCAGCCGCCCTATGCGGCCGCGGTCCCGTTTGCCCGGGCGCTGATCGCCGAAATTCCCGACCGCGTGCTGTGGGGCAGCGACTTTCCGCATCCCAATCTCAACCATGTCTGCGACGAGGCCGACTTGGTGGATCTGGTGCCGCTGTTTGCCCCCGATGCGGCCGACCGCCGACGCCTGCTGGTCGACAATCCGGCGCGGCTCTACGGGTTTGCTGCCGATGATGTGCCCGGCCGGCAACAGCATTTGAGATAATTCGGCGAGCCATCGAGGCGACGCAGCAAGGTCCCAACTCCGCCCGAAACCGACCCGTAAATCCTGACCGCGGTCATTCCTGGGGGGCCAGGAGCACCGTGCGATGCGAACAATTTTCCGACTCGTCGCGCTCCTGTGGCTCGGCGTTGGACCGGTGAGCGCCGTCGAGCGCGGGCTGCCGCCGCTGGCGCCGGCGGCCATCGATTGCCTGGAGACTGCCGGCACCGAGCCGCTGACGGTTCTGCAGGACGCCGCCGAGCGCGGCGACCTCGCGGCCTTGTCGCGGCTCGCCTGCATGTACGCCAAAGGTATCGGCGTGACGCGCCGCGAGCTCAAGGCATTCGAGTATTTCAGCCGCATCGCCGACGATCATGCGGACGATCCGCCGGACCTGCCGCAGTCGCGTCTCGTCGCCCAGGCGTTCGTCGCGCTCGGCCAGCTCTATCTTCGCGGAATCGCCGGATCGGACGTCGCGCCGAATGCGGCACGCGCCCGCGAGCTTTTTGCCTATGCGGCCGCCTATTTCGGCGATGGCGACGCCCAGTATTTTCTGGCGCGGCTTCATCTTGACGGGCACGGCTCGCCGCGCGCCCCGCGCGAGGCGGCGCGCTGGCTCGGGCTTGCCGCCAACAAGGGCCAGCATCGGGCCCAGGCCGTCCTCGGCGCCATGCTGTTCAGGGGCGGCGAGCTGCCGCGCCAGGCGGCGCCCGGGCTGATGTGGCTCACCCTCGCCCGCGACGGCGCCGGCGCGAACGAGAAGTGGATCGCCGAGGCCTACGACCAGGCCTTCGCCAAGGCGAGCGACAAGGACCGTACCGCGGCGCTCATGCTGCTGGAGCGCCATCTGCGGGAGCGGCCGTATTAGACTGGCGGATCAGCAAGCCTGACGGCTGTCGTCGGAGTGACATCGCGACGGCGAAGATCGCTCGACAGCATCGCTGTATCATGCGCTCGGATCGTCGGCATTCGGATAGAACAGCTGTTGACCATCGATCTTGTAATCGCCGATGGCCTTCTGACCGTCGGGCGACACCAGCCAGTCGATGAACTGCTGGCCGAGCTGGTTTTTCACGCCGGGATGCTTTTGCGGGTTCACCAGAATGACGCCGTACTGGTTGAACAGCCGCTTGTCGCCTTCCACGGCGATGACGAGGTCGCCTTTGTTCTTGAAGGACAGCCAAGTGCCGCGGTCGGCGAGCACATAGGCGTTGGAGGCCGCCGCGGTGTTGAGCGCGGCGCCCATGCCCTGTCCGATCTCCTTGTACCAAGGACCTTTCTCGACTGCGATGTTGATGCTGGCAATCTGCCAGAGATTGATCTCGGCCTGGTGGGTGCCGGACCTGTCACTACGCGAGATGAACGCAATGCCTTTGTCTTTGAGCGTCTTGAGCGCGGCGACAATGTCCTTCGATCCCTTGATGCCGGCCGGATCGCTGTTTGGTCCGATCAGGATGAAGTCATTGTACATCACCGGGTAGCGCTTCACCCCGAAGCCTTCCGCCACGAATTTTTGCTCCTGAGCCTTGGCATGGACGAAGACCACGTCGGCATCGCCGCGGCGCCCGGTGTCGAGCGCCTGACCGGTGCCCTGCGAGACGACCCTCACCTCGATGCCGGTCTTGGCCTTGAACAGCGGCAGGACGTGGCGGAACAGGCCGGAATCCTCCGTCGACGTCGTCGACGAAACCACAATCGATCTGTCCTGGGCGAGCGCGGACGCACCGAGCACAACACTGGCGGCGACTGCGATCAGGCAACGGCGCGTAGGCATGCCAAAACCCTCCGAAATGTCACACCAGCCGCTCGCCGGCGAGGAACATCCGTGCCTCGGCGGACTGCGGTGCATTGAAGAAGGATGATGCCGCACCGGCTTCGACGATCCGGCCGCGGTGAAGCATGACGACTTCGCCCGCCAGCCGTCGGGCTTCGCCAAGATCATGCGTCGACATCACCACCTTGATGCCGCGCTGGCTGACGGCGTGAATGATATCCTCGATTGCCTTCGCGGCGGCCGGATCGAGGCTCGCGGTCGGCTCGTCAAGGAACAGCACGACCGGATCGCGGCCAAGCGCACGCGCAAGAGCGAGGCGCTGCTGTTCGCCGCCGGATAATCGGCGCGCCGGGCGATCAGTCAGGTATTCGAGGCCGACCAGTCCGAGAAGTTCGCGAACTCGACTGTTGCATTCTGCGCGCGGAATGCCGGCCGAGCGTAACGCATAGCGGATATTGCCGCCGGCGCTGCGCCTGAGCATCGCCGGGCGCTGAAACACGATGGCACGTCGCATTGGCGGGAATCTTCTCGTCCGCCCCATGACATGCGTCCATGCGAGGGCACGGTGAGACCCATCGCGGTTCGCAACAGTGTGGTTTTTCCGGAGCCATTTGGACCGATCAATACGGTCGGCATGCCTGTCGTCAGCGTGAGCGTAATGCGATCCAGGATCTTGACCGTACCGGCCACGACATTGACGTGATCGAATGCAATGGGCAGATCGGCGGCGGGGGCGCGCATATTCATCCCGCCCATCGCTCGCCGGCGCGCCGTGCGGTCCAGGCGAGTGCGTTGACCGCGACGACGATCCCGATCAGCACCATGCCGAGCCCGACGGCGAGCGGCAGGTCGCCTTTGGAAGTCTCCAGCGCGATCGCCGTCGTCATGGTACGTGTAAATCCGTCGATATTGCCGCCGACAACCATGATGGCACCGACCTCCGCTGCCGCGCGGCCAAAACCGGCAAGCACAGCGGTGACCAGGCTGAAGCGTGCGTCCCAGATCAGGGTCGCCACCCGGCCGATCGGCCCGATATTCATCGCGGTGAGTTCGTCACGGTATTCGATCCACAGGTCCTCGATGGTCTGCCGCGCGAGCGCAGCGATGATCGGCGCGACCAATATCGTCTGCGCGATGATCATCGCCTGTGGCGTGAACAACAGGCCCCATGACCCGAGCAGGCCCGACCGCGAGAGCGTCAGAAAAACCGCCAATCCGACTACCACCGGCGGCAATCCCATCAGCGCGTTGAGCACGACAATGGCGGCTTGACGACCGGGAAAGCGGGTGAGCGCGATCAGAGCTCCGAACGGGACGCCGATGAGGGCGGCCAGGAGCACCGCGGAGAGGCTCACGATCAGTGACAGGCGCACGATGGCAATGAGCGCCGGGTCACCGGTAAGCACGAGCTGGAGTGCGGAAACCTCGTCTGCCATGAAAATCCCTCCACCCATCTTGTGCAGACTGTTCATCTGTGGTCAATTTACGTAAATTCTGCATCTATCTGCATATTGGTGCCTATGTCAGAGCTTCTCACTACCGACGAAGCTGCCGTCTACCTGCGGCTATCCGAGCGCAAGCTCTATGAGCTGGTGGCGAACGGCGCGGTGCCCTGCACGAAGGTGACGGGGCGCTGGTTGTTTCCACGCGCGGCCCTTGATCGCTGGGTCACGGCCGGCCTGATCGCGCCTGCGGCGCTCGCCCATGTCGCCTCGCCGCCGATCGTCGGTGGCAGTCATGATCCCTTGCTGGAATGGACGTTGCGCGAAAGCGGCTGTGGACTCGCGAGCCTGCCGGAAGGGAGCGAAGCAGGATTGCGGCGGCTGACGCGCGGTGAAGTCATGGTCGCGGCCATCCACCTGCACGTCATCGAGGGCGACGACGATCAGGCCAATGTTGCGGCTGTCGCCGACGCGCCGGGGCTGCACGACGCCGTCGTGATTGCCTTTGCGCGACGCGAGCAGGGCATTCTCGTTGCGCCGGGCAATCCGCTCGAGCTCAGCGATATCGCCTCAATCGCCAAATCCCGCGCGCGGATGGCGCAACGTCCAGCCGGTGCCGGCGCGCAATTGCTGTTGCTCGCGCTGCTAGCACGCGCCGGTATCGGGCCCAATGAATTGAAGCTGCTGAAGCCCATCTGCCCAACCGGACCGGACGTCGCGCAAGCAGTGCGCTTTGGACGTGCCGATTGCGGAATTGCGACACGGTCGGTCGCGCTCTCGGCCGGCCTCGAATTCGTGCCGCTGACGTGGGAGAGCTTCGATCTCGTGTTGCGGCAGCGCGACTATTTCATGCGCGGGCCACAGGCTCTGTTTGGCTTCATGCGCTCGCCGGCACTCGGCGAGCGTGCGACTGAACTCGGCGGCTACGATATCGGCACGATGGGCAACGTGCGTCTGGTGAATTGAGCCAAGCCTGGCGATGCCCTGCTCGCGTTCCTCGAATCGCTCTGATCATGCCTGGGGCAGGAGCCCGCCGTCAGTGCCGAGCACGATCAACTCCGGAGTGCTGCAGCAGCTTGGCAATTTGCGCCCGTGCGTAGAACATGCGCGTCTTCACGGTGCTTCGCGGAATGCCGACGATTTCCGCGACCTCGTCGATCGACTTCTCGTGATAGTAGACGAGATCGATGATCTCGCGATGCGCCGGCGACAGCCGCTTCAGGCAGCGGGCGATAATCGCGCTCTGCTCGGCCTTTTGCAGCACGGTGTCCGGCCGGTCCGCCGAATCCTCGATGCGCTCGGCCGCGGATTCGTCGAGTTCCTCGGTCGAACGGCGCCGCAACACCGACAGCGCCATGTTGCGGGTGATGGCCAGCAGCCAAGTCGAGACCTGCGAATTGCCTTCGAACTGTCCGGCACGTCGCCACACCTCGAAGAACACGTCGGCGACGAGGTCCTCGGCCGTCGCCTCGTTGCCGACGAGGCGGAGGGCAAACCGGTAGACGCGAACCCGGTGTCGGGCAAACAGCGCGCGGATGGCACGATCGTCGCCGTGCGCGATCAATTTCACCAGCTTTGCATCGGATGGCAGCGAAACGGGCGCGAAATCCCCCGTCGCGACGCGCGGTAGCGCGGCTGTGACCTGCATGATCATCTCCCCCTGCACGTTGAGCGGTGCCCCACCGCAGTGAGAGTTAACGATGATCAACCGTTGTTTTCCCATTGTACTAGAGGAAGCCGCGCTTACCGAAACGGATCGGGGCACGATACCTTGGTTCAGGCGCGCCAAGTCCGGCTCGCACGCCCGGGGCATGCCGGGTCCGCGGCGGGCGGCGCGGCGGCATGAGGATGGTCAGGAGAGGTCTTTGCGGCTGCGTCCCGCCAGCGCGGTCGCGAGGCAATCCATCAGCAACTCCTCGCTGAAAGGCTTGCTCAGGAATGCCACGGCACCGGCGTTCAGGGCGCGTCTGCGGCAATTCTCTTCCGGGTAGGCGGTAATGATGATGATGGGCATGCGGTGCCCGCCGGCCAGCAGATGGTTCTGCAGCTCAAGGCCGCTGAGGCCCGGCAGCTGCAGGTCGGTGATGACGCATGCGGTCTCTGTCACGCGGCCGGATTCAAGAAAATGCTCGGCGGACGGAAAGGTGACAGCCCCGTATCCCAAGGACTGGACGAGGTCTCCCAGCGCCTGTCTGACGAATGCATCGTCATCGACAATCGAAATCATGGGACCCTCGAAAGCCACAAGACAACTCCGCTTACCGTTACTCGATATTGCCGCCCGAGGCCATTGTATCCGCGTGCCGCTGCCATGACAGAAAGATGACACGAATATACTTTGGTTTAGGCGGGCTGTGATTTCCCGCCGGACGCCTTGACGATGTCGGCGATCCTCACCAGCTCGGCCAGCGACCTGGCCCCGAGCTTCTTCATGAGGTTGTGGCGATGAACCTTGACGGTGACCTCGCTGACGCCGATCTCGGCCGCCACCTGCTTGTTCATCAGTCCAGCCGCCACCAAGGCCATGATCTCCTGCTCGCGAGGGCTGAGCGCCTCGAACCGGGCGCGCAGATCGCTGATCCTCTTGCCGTGCTCGCGCCGGGCGCGGTCTCGCTCGAGCGCGATGCGGACCGCATCGAGCAGGTCCTGCTCGCGTATCGGCTTGGTGAGGAACTCGACCGCTCCGGCCTTCATGGCCTTCACCGTCATCGGGATATCGCCATGGCCGGTAATGAAGATGATCGGGATGTCGATCTGCGCCAAGGTCAGCTTGGCCTGGAAATCGAGTCCGCTCAGCCCCGGCAGCCTGACGTCCAGGATCAGGCAGCTCACCACGTCGGGCAGCTGGTTCCCGAGAAATTCCGCCGTCGAGCCGAACGCCTCGGCCCGCAAGCCGACGGATTCGAGGAGGGTCTTCACCCCCTGACGAACGTGCACATCGTCGTCGAGCACGAACACGACCGGATTGTCCTGGTATAGCCCTTCCATCCTCAGCGCCCATGTCCGCTTGCGGGTAGCACAAACCGGAATACCGAGCCGCAGTCGGCTCCGGCAGAGGCCCAAAGGCGGCCATCGTGGGCCTCGATGATGGACCGGCAGATCGACAGGCCCATTCCCATGCCGCGCGACTTGGTGGTGAACAGCGGCTCAAAGAGGTGATCGGCCGCATTTGCGTCGATTCCGCCTCCGCTGTCCTCGACCGACACCAGCACTTCATCGGGTATGTTGAATTCCGACCTCACGCGCAGCACCCGGGGCCTGTCCTTCACCAGCTCCATGGACTCGATCGCATTCACGATCAAATTCAGCAGAACCTGCTGCAGCTGGACGCGGTCCGCGGTCACGGTCGGCAGTTGCTGATTGAGATGCGCCTGGACCGCGATGTCGCGTTGCTGCAGATCGGTCTGCACCAAACTCAGGACGGTCGCGACGACGTTATTGATGTTGAGCGCGGTTCGATCCCCGGTATCCTTCTTGAACATCGCCCGGATGTTTCCGATGACATCGCCGGCACGATGGCCGGCATCGACAATATGCGTCAATGCCGTCCGCGTCCTGTCGATGTCCGGCGTTGCCGCCGACAGCCAGCGCAAGGCGGCACCGGCGCTCGCCACGATGCCCATCAGCGGCTGGTTGACCTCGTGGGCGATCGAGGCCGACAGCACGCCGGCCGTCGCCACGCGGTTCATCTGCTCCAGTTCCGATATGGTATTGCGCGCCGCGATCTCGGCGTGGCGACGGCGCCGATGCTCGCGGACCAGCCCGACGATCAGGGCCGCCTGGATCAACAACGCCGCAACAGTCAACGTGATCTGCCAGTGGTACCGCTCCCATGCGGTCGGCTCGCGAAAACGGACCTCGCTCCCCGGAGGCAGCGCCAACTCGCTGATGCCCCATCGTTGCAATTGACGCCAGTCGAATATCGGCTTGTTGACGCTGTTGGCGGTGGCCGCGATTGTCGAGACATCCTCGCCGTCGAGGATGCGCGAAGCCAGGCGCGCCGCGTCCTGCCCAACCGAGCCGGGAGTCACCAGAAAGCCGCCGACCGCGCCGCGCCCCAGAAAAGTCTCGGTGCTGATCGCAATCGGCCGATTGGCCACCTCGGCGACGAGCGAAAGAGCTTCAGCCGGGACATACGACACTCCGGCGCCGTCCAGATTGATCGTGGTATAAATGATCACCGTATGATCGGGCAGCGCCGACACTCGCTGCCTCAGGTCCGCCATCGCCAACCCCGTGAGATCATTGAAAGCCAGGTCACGGGTGACAATCGGGATCTCCTCCTTGAAATGGCGATAGGCGGGAAGGTTGTCCAGCTTGTCTCCTACCAGGGCGATGCGCTTGAGGTCCGGTACCATCGCTCGCGCTGCGACTACCAGCTCGCCAAGCGTGATGTTGATGGTGGTCCCGGTCACGGCAGCAGGAAGACTGGAGCGCGAGATGGCGTCTTCGGCGACCTCGCCGAACACAACAGGCGTATTTGGCCACAAGGCGTTGCGAATATCGACCGCGTAGTCAAGAGCCAGCGGGCCGAAAGCAACAACCAAGCCGATGGGTTTGTCGCGGTATTTCTGACCAAAGTATAATTTCAGGATTTCCTTGTCGGGGACAGCAAATCGATTGAAATCCAGATACTCCTCATAGATCGAGACAGGTACGGTACGGCCCGCGTTGAGCAGCCCCCGGAACGTGGTGTTGCGAACGCCGACCCAGGGAAGCGACCCGCCATATTGGTCAAGGACGAGCACCGAGCGTGGCGGGGGCTGCGCGGCCGATGGCGCCGCGCATCCGAGGAGCGCCATGACCCAGACGACCGCTGCTGCGGACCGACGCAAAATCCTCATGTGGGTCTTGCCGCGATCATTTAAACCGGCCGGCGTGTCGGAACCGAGAGTGCGCGTCCTCGTCGTGATCCTTTTGGCCTCGGCTTCCACCCTCCTTCCGCTACGGAAGGACTGTCAAGACCCGGATGCTGCCACGTGCGTGGTTTTCAGTATCCCAGGCCGCTGACAACACTATCAGTCAAGTTTTCGTGACCGACAATCGGATTCCGGCATTGGGTCCAGGGAAAAGCGATGGGCGTAACGCTCCCAGCGCTGCCGGCGGACCTTCGGCATGAGCGTTCGGGCCAAAGATCAGGACGCTTCGCCGCAAGGGGAATCTCGGCCTCGTGCGGCTTGCGGCGTGGCCCACACCGGGCGGTCGCCGAGCCCGTTGTCCGACGAGACGTGGGGGGCGCCAGGCTCGACCAGCTGCGGACGCTTTGAAGCTTCAGCTCAACGGCTCGCTGCCGGGTCCAGCCACTTGACGATCTGCCCATACACGTCCGGCCGGTCGAGCAGTTGCATGTGGCTCATCGCATAGCCGATCCATTGCCGGGACTCGGCAAACGGCAAGGCGAAGTGCGGTTCCTCATGATGTCCCAGCGCGCTGCGCAACGGTACGAGGCCGTCGCCGAGGACCCGGTCATAGAGGTCGCCGACCCGATTGCCGGTCGTTGCCGCGATGGCGAAGCACTCGACATTTTCCGGGAGAGGCACGGCCTGCCGCGCGTCGCCTTGATGCTCGAAGCGATCACGGCCCTGCCAATCCTGATCGAGCAGATTGCCGTAGCGAAGGTCGGTGATGCCGGCGCTGCAAATCCGGCCCAGATGGGTGAAGGCCGCGGTGTATGGGATTTTTCCGGCCGCCAGGTCGACCCATTGGCCGCCGCGCTCCAGGGGGGCGCCATGGTGCGGCGTGCCGAGGAAGAACAGCTTGTCGAGCCGGCCTGGCCACGCATGTCCGGCGGCGGCGCCGTAGTGGCACGCGCTGCGCGCCACCAGCCCGCCCATGCTGTGCCCGATGATGATGACTTCCTCCAGCCGCACCGGCCACCGCGCGACGAGGGCGTCGAGCAACTCGGCAAAGGCCCGTCCATTGCTCGAGATATGCAGCCCGGTATTGTAGCTCAGATAGACCGGCGTGTAGCCGAGGTCGCGGGCAAGTGCCGCGCCATGATCATGCCCGTTGCGGCTCCAGTTCCGATCGCTCAGGCCCAGGCCGTGCACCAGCACCGCCAGCCGACCGCTCGGCCGCGAGATGCCCAGACTCTCCGCCTCCCGCTGCAGGACTTGCCCGTCGTGGCGCAGGCGCATCGGGATCGCCAACGGATTGCCGGTCGCCACCAAGTGGTCGCCCAGCACTCCGTTCAGCGCCGCGATCACCGCCTCGCGGCCGGGCGAGGGGCTCGGCTCGCCCAGCACGGGAGCGAATTGCGCCAGAAGGGCGTCGATACCCCAGCCGGTCAGCCCGACCGCGCCGCGGATGCCCCGGTAGACCAGTCCGGTGATGCCGGTCGTCGGTCCGTGCGACGGCGTCCCGAGAACGCCCGGTGCGCGGGCAATGTTGTGGTGCATGGTCTCCACCAGGCCCACCAGCCCCGCCGTGGCGTCGAATGCCAGCCTGCTGAACCCGCGAAGCTCCGAGGCGGAAATGCCAGTCGTATCGCTCACGGGACCTCCTCTTGCCCAAAGTCTGCGCAACTCACCGCTCCGACAGAATATGCGAAGGTGCCTCGCCTCTGCGCCGCAAGGCAACACAAAACCGATCAACGGCCGCTGCTCTGCACCACGTCCTGGGTCCCGACCGGACTTGGCCGGGAGAGGCGCGTTTGCCTCTTGTCTCTTCGGGAGGTCGATCCGATCAGCTTGTGCTCATTCCGTTCGCTGCCGGTCGCGGACGAGCTGTTGCCAAGGGTAGAGGCCGCACCTATGCTGCCGCAGTGAGCGAAACGCGTATGATAAGGAATTGCGATGTGGAAGATATTGATGGTGGCGATGTTTGCAGTGCTCGCGACGCTTGCGCCAGCGGTCGCGGCGTTTGATCCGAATCGGATTGTCACGGCCGTCGATTACGCCGCCAAGACATTTAGCTGCCAGGCGAAGCCCGGAGAACCGAGCTATACGTACAAGACGACGAACAAGACGGTATTCCGAATAAGCGGAAAGAGGGTCCGTTTGACCTATATCTGGAACAAGGGCAGCATTTCCGAGCTGAAGGTGGGCACGACCGTAACGGTCCAATACCATCTCAGGGGCGACGATCGCATTGCGGACCGCGTCGCTATCTCCCCGAAGCAGTAACAAGGCGTCAATCCACCCGCGAGAAGAACCGCGACAGGCGCAGGCCCGACGGCCAGGTCCACAGCGGTTGGCTGGCGATGCCGAGGTCCCAGGAGCCGAGCACGACCTGCACGCGGCCGACCAGGTTCTCCACCGGCACCGGGCCGACGCCGCCGGCCAGCGGCGCCACCCGGCTGTCGCTCGAATCGTCGCGATTGTCGCCCATCACGAACACGTGGCCGGGCGCCACCTCGAAAACCTCGGTGTCGTCGAGCTCGCCGTTCCAGCCGAGCTTGAAGATCGGATGCTCGCGCCCGCCCGGCAGCGTCTCGATCCAGCGCTCGGCGACGACGGCTTGGCCGTCCTCGACCTCGACCGGGCCCGAGCCGTCGTGGCGCAGCGCCAGCTCCTCGCCGTTGACCCACAGGTGTCCGGCGCGCATCTGCACGCGGTCGCCGGGCAGGCCGACCACGCGCTTGACGTAGGTCTGGCTCGGATCGCGCGGCAGGCGAAACACCACGACGTCGCCGCGATCGGGCAGCCGGCCGAGCAGCCGCTCCGGCAGCGACGGGCCGAATGCGAGCGGCAGCGAGTAGCGGCTGTAGCCGTAGGAGAATTTCGACACCACCAGCTCGTCGCCGATCAACAGCGTCGGCTGCATCGAGCCCGACGGCACGTAGAACGCTTCCGCCGCGACCGTCTTGGTGAACAGCGCCAGCCCCAGGATGACGGAAACCTGGCCGATTGCCGGCAGGATCCGGCGCAGCAGCTTTTGCCTGTCCATGCAGATATTCTCCCGTGTCCTTGGCGGTATATCGTACGGCCGAGGTTCGGCCGCAAGCCGTTCAACCGCGGCGCGCAGCGGGCCTGTAACCGGGCCCGGCGACCGCCAGGATCGCCAGGCCGGCCAGCGAGCAGCCCGCAGTGACCAGGTAAGGCACGGTATAGCCGCCGCTCGCCTCGTCGATCAGGCCGACCAGCGCCGGGCCGGCGGCCACGCCGATCGCGGTGAGCAGCTGGCTTACCGAATAGATGCGGCCGTACTCGCGGGTGCCGAACGCCTCGACCAGGAGCAGCGGCTGCAGCATCAGCACGTTGCCGATGGTGATGCCGAACAGCACGACGGCCACCAGCAGCTGGAGCCTCGATGCGGCGAGCGCCAGCGCGACCAGCGTGACAGTCTGGCCGACGAACATGGCGAGCGCGAAGCGGCGCGGCGCCAGCGCCGTCATGATCCAGCCGCCGCTGAGCCGGCCGACTAGGCTCGCCGCGGCCAGCAGCGCCACCGCCAGCGCCGCGGTCTCCACGCTCTCCCGCGTCGTCGCCAACCGATAGAGATGGGCGATGGCGCCGACCTGCGAGCCGAGCCCGAAAATGTAGGCCGCGGTGACGGCGATGAAGAAGCGGCTGCGCCGCGCCAGCGCGAACGACACGCTCGCAGCCGGCGGCAGCGGCGCGCCGCCGGCCTCGCGCGGCGATCCGTCGGGCTCGAGGCCCATCGCCTGGGGACCGGCGCGGACGATCAGCGCGGTCGCCGGGACGACGCCCACCAGCATGGCGAGCGCCAGCCAGGGCGCCGCTCCGGCAAGACCTGCATGCGCCACCAGGAAAGCCGAGGCGGGCGTGACCACGATGCCGCCGAGCGACAGGCCGGTGGTGGCGATCGACAGCGCCAGCGGCCGGCGCGCCTGGAACCAGCGCGCCACGATGGTGGTCGACGGCACCAGCCCGCAGCAGCCATAGCAGAAGCCGAACACCACGTGGAACGCGTAAAGCTCCAGCGTCGTCCGGAGCCAGCCGAGCGAGCCGAGCGCCAGCGCGCTGACGCAGGCGCCGGCGATCATGATGGGACGCGGGTCGACCCGGTCCATCAGCCGACCGGCCAGCACCCCGCCGAGCCCGGAGGCGATGAAATAGGTGGCGGTGGCGCCGCTGGCGAGCCCGACCGGGAAACCGCGCTCGGTGACGAAGGCGTTGAGCAGGACCGAGAGATTGTAGAAGGCGAGCCCCGACGTGGTCATCAGGATGAAGCCGATCGCGCCCACGACGTACCAGCCGTAGAACAGCCCGGCGGATGGCGTGGGACGCTCGGGCATTTCGGGTCCGATGCTGGATCGCGGTGAACGGCGCAGCTTGTGTGCGCAAGGTCACACAGGGCGGATGCACGCCGGGATGAGCGGCAAGTCCATATCATATCAGCGGTTTCCGCCGCCAGCCGGGACGCACGGCGGGCCCGCCGCGGCCGCTCGACGCACCCCCGCGCCTCCGCGAGGTCGAACGTTTGGCCGGCCCGTGCCGACCAACAACTCAAGTTCGCGCGCGATCCGCGAGGCCACAGGGCCCCAGTTGCGAAGACTCGCGCCGCCACAGGAGGCTTCGATGGCTGCTCGTCCGCGTACCGCCCGGTTCCGCAACACCGTGTCGAGCCTCGTGCTCGCCGCGGCCTGCCTGTGGGTTTCGCCGGTCGCGAGCCTGGCGGGGAGCCCGGAGCCGCCGGTGCGCACCAGCATCGAGGGAGTGCTGACCGTGCGGGCGGACCGCACCGCCGAGGAGCTGACCACCGTCCGCATCAAGGTGCTCAAGGAATCCGCACTCGAGGGGGTCGGCCAGCAGAACCGCGGCTATATCGAGGGCATGCAGACCCTGGATATCGTCGAAGCCTATACCGAGAAGGCCGACGGCCAGCGTCTCGACGTCGATCCGGACTCGATCATCACCCGGGATGGGGCGAGCGGGCAGAATGCGGTCTATACCCGCGACGCGAAAGTCCGCACCATCATCTTCCCGGACGTCGCGGTGGGCGACACGCTGGTGCTGACCACGCGGCTCACCCACAAGCAGAACTTTTTTGCCGGCCAGTTCGTCGACCTGACGACGTTCGCGCGCAGCACGCCGCTCGGTGCCTCGACCATGAAGATCGTGGCACCGAAGACTCTCGGCCTCAAGGTCGAGATCACGGGGGACGAGATTGCCCATCTGACCTCCGAGGACGGCGACACCGTGACCTATCAGGCGATCTACTCGCCGAAGCCGCGGCGCGATGTCGAGCCGGGCCAGACCTCGCCGCTCGATCATGATCCGCACATCCTGGTCTCCACCTTCTCCAGCTACGAGGAGCTCGGCCGCAGCTTCTTCAGCGCGGCCAGCCCGAAGATGGCGGTGACGCCGGAGATCCAGAAGCTCGCCGACGAGATCACCAGGGGGCTCGCCGACAAGCGCGCCGAGGCGGAGGCGATCGACCGCTGGATGAAGCGCAACATCCGCTATGTCGGGGTCTACCTGGCGAACGGCCGGGTGGTGCCCCACGCGGCGGCGACCGTGCTGAAGAACCGCTACGGCGACTGCAAGGACCACACCGCGCTGATGGCGGCGCTGCTCGCCGCCCGCGGCATCGCCAGCGAGCAGGTGCTGATCAATCACGGCGACGTCTACACGCTGCCCGAGACGGTCGCCTGGAACTATTTCAACCACGTCATGCTGTACCTGCCGGAGCTCGGGATCTACGACGACCCGACCGCGTCGCTGGCGAGCTTCGGCGTGCTGCCGCGCGCGTCCTACGACAAGCCGGTGCTGCATGCCTCGGCGACGGGGGCTCACCTTGCCCGCACGCCCGCCATGCGGGCGGAGGATCACACGACGATCAACCGCACCCGGATCGCGGTCGCCGCCGACGGCACCATGACCGGCGAGACCGTGCAGATCATGACCGGCGCCAACGCCACCGACGGCCGCAATACGGCCCGCGAGATCCGCAAGCACGCCTCGGATTTCGCCGCCGCCAAGCTGCTCGAGGGCTCGGGCAATCCCGGCCGGGGCCAGATCGACGTCGGCGCCCCGCAGGATCTCGCCGGCACCTACACCGTCAAAGCAAAGTTCGTGCTCAACGCCAAGATGAACGTCTCGGCCGGCACGCAGGCGATCCCGCAAGGCCTGGCGATCCAGAAGCGCCCCGGCGAGTTCCTGCTCGGACCGCGGGTCGCCGGACGGCACGTGCCGTTCATGTGCTTTGCCGGTCGCCAGGTCGAGGAGATCGACGTCTCGTTCGCCGACGGCCTCACCATGCCGGAGGCGCTCAAGGGGCGCACCATGGAGAACCGCGCCTTCACCTACCAGACGAGCTACCAGATCGAGGGACGCACGCTGAAGATCCGGCGCGAGTTCGTCACACGGGTGGCCGGCCAGGTGTGCGCGCCGGAGCTCGAGAAGGACATCGCCCAGCCGCTCAAGATCGTCGCCGACAACCTGGCGAACACCAAGATGCTCTTTCCCAAGCCGGCCCCCGCCGGGCCGGTCGCCGCCAACAAAGCCCCGCAGGGACCGGTTGCCTCAAACAACGCCTCGCAGGGTCCGGCGGCCATCGGCAAGGAGCCCGGTGCGGAACGCCGCGTCGAGGCCCAGGGCCAGCCCAAGGCCGTCGTCACCGAGTGACGCGACTCGTCATGGCCGGGCTTGTCCCGGCCATGACAGCAGGACAGCGCGTCAATGCTCGAGCGCGACCTGCAGGCTCTTGAGCTGGTCGAGCCGCTGGCGCAGCTTGTCGCGGGCCTCGTCGGTCTTGGCGTCCGCCAGATCCTCCTCAGTGTCCTTGATCTGCTCGGCGAGGTGGCCGCGGTCGAACAGCTCGATCGGGATGGCGAGCTCGGCGAGGACTGTCAGGCCATCGGGATTGACCTCGGCAAAACCGCCGCCGACCACGATGCGTTGCGCCGGGCCCGGCTCGAGCACGGTCAGGATGCCGGGCCGCAGCATGGTGACCAGCGGCGCGTGGCCGGCGAGCACGCCGAGCTCGCCCTCGGCGCCCGGGATCACGACATGCTCGACCTCTCCGGAGAACACCATCTGCTCCGGCGAGACGAGGTCGAAATGAAAGCTTGCCATGAAGCTCCTTGCGATGCTTGTCGCATTTCCTGTTCGGAAAACCGGTATCCGCTCTTCCGGGAAATGCTAGGTCACGCCGCCTCGGCGGCGAGATTCTTGCCCTTCTCGACCGCCTGCTCGATGGTGCCGACCATGTAGAAGGCGGCCTCCGGCAGGTGGTCGTACTTGCCCTCGCACAGGCCCTTGAAGCCCTTGATGGTGTCCTCGAGGCTCACCAGCACGCCGGGCGAACCGGTGAACACTTCGGCGACATGGAACGGTTGCGACAGGAAGCGCTCGATCTTGCGGGCGCGGGACACCGTGACCTTGTCCTCCTCGGAGAGTTCGTCCATGCCGAGGATCGCGATGATGTCCTGGAGCGCCTTGTAGCGCTGCAGGATCTGCTGCACCTGGCGGGCCACCTGATAGTGCTCCTCGCCGACCACCAGGGGCGAGAGCATGCGCGAGGTGGAGTTGAGCGGATCGACCGCCGGATAGATGCCCTTCTCGGAGATCGCCCGCGACAGCACCGTGGTGGCGTCGAGATGGGCGAACGAGGTCGCCGGCGCCGGGTCGGTGAGGTCGTCGGCCGGCACGTAGATCGCCTGCACCGAGGTCACCGAGCCCTTGTGGGTGGTGGTGATGCGCTCCTGCAGGGCGCCCATGTCGGTGGCGAGCGTCGGCTGATAGCCGACCGCCGAAGGGATGCGGCCGAGCAGCGCCGAGACTTCCGAGCCGGCCTGGGTGAAGCGGAAGATGTTATCGACGAAGAACAGCACGTCCTGGCCCTGGTCGCGGAAATACTCGGCGACGGTGAGGCCGGAGAGGCCGACGCGGGCGCGGGCGCCCGGCGGCTCGTTCATCTGCCCGAACACCAGCGCGCATTTGGAGCCCTCGGTGGAGCCGTTGTGCTCCTTGGGATCCTTGTTGACGCCGGACTCGATCATCTCGTGATAGAGGTCGTTGCCCTCGCGGGTGCGCTCGCCGACGCCGGCGAACACCGAGTAGCCGCCATGCGCCTTGGCGATGTTGTTGATCAGCTCCTGGATCAGCACGGTCTTGCCGACGCCGGCGCCGCCGAACAGGCCGACCTTGCCGCCCCTGGCGTAGGGCGCCAGCAGGTCCACCACCTTGATGCCGGTGATCAGGATCTGCGCCTCGGTCGACTGGTCGGTATAGGCGGGCGTCGGCTGGTGGATGGCGCGGCGCTCCTGATGGGGGATCGGGCCGGCCTCGTCGACCGGCTCGCCGATCACGTTCATGATGCGGCCGAGCGTGCCCGCGCCGACCGGCACGGCGATCGGCTGGCCGGTATCGGTGACCTCCTGGCCGCGCACCAGGCCGTCTGAGATGTCCATCGCGACGGTGCGCACCGTCGACTCGCCGAGATGCTGGGCGACCTCGAGGATCAGGCGGTTGCCCTGGTTCATGGTCTCCAGCGCGTTGAGAATCGGCGGCAGGTCGCCCTCGAACTGCACGTCGACGACGGCGCCGATGACCTGGGCGATGCGTCCGATCTTGTTGGCCATGATGTCCTCGTTGATCTCTTGCAAAATTATTCAGCGGCGCATGTTCTTGTCGGCGAACCGGTGTCCACTTCGCCGGAACATGCTCTAGAGCGCCTCGGCGCCGGAGATGATCTCGATCAGCTCCTTGGTGATGATCGCCTGGCGGGTGCGGTTGTAGAGCAGCGTCTGTTTGCGGATCATGTCGCCGGCGTTGCGGGTGGCGTTGTCCATCGACGACATCTGGGCGCCGTAGAACGACGCGGTGTTCTCCAGCAGCGCCCGGAACAGCTGCACCGCGATGTTGCGCGGCAGCAGGTCGTTCAGGATCTCCTCCTCGTCGGGCTCGTACTCGTAGATCGCGCCGCCGCCGTTGCCGAATTTTTCCGCAAACACCGGCGGAATGACCTGCTGCGCCGTCGGGATCTGCGAGATCACCGACCTGAAGCGCGAGAAGAACAGCGTGCAGACGTCGAACTCGCCGTGATCGAACAGCGAGATGATCTTCTCGGCGACGTCCTGGGCGTTGACGAAACCCAGCGTGCGAACCGAGCGCAGCTCGATGTGCTCGATGATCTGCCGGTCGTGGTTGCGCCGCAGCTGCTCGTAGCCCTTGCGGCCGACGCAGAACAGCTTGACCTGCTTGCCCTGGCCGACCAACGTGGATATGCGCTCGCGGGCAAGCCGCACGATCGCGGAATTGAAGGCGCCGCACAGGCCGCGCTCGGCCGTGCACACCACCAGGAGATGGACCTCGTCGCGCCCGGTTCCTGCCAGCAGCTTCGGCGCCGAGCCGAGATCGGCGACGCTCGACGCGATGTTGCCGAGCACCTTGTCCATGTGCTCGGCATAGGGCCGGGCGGCCTCGGCAACGGCCTGGGCGCGGCGCAGCTTCGAGGCCGCGACCATCTGCATGGCCTTGGTGATCTTCTGCGTCGCCTTGGTGGAGGCGATGCGGTTGCGCATGTCCTTGAGGCTGGCCACGATTTATCCTCTTGCGCCGGCGCGCTCCCTCTCCCCGCCGGCGGGAAGAGGGTCGGGGTGAGGGGCTGGGTCCGCGCATTCGGTGCGAGCGGAGAGCGGCCCCTCACCCGCCGCTTGGCGGCGACCTCTCCCCGCAAGCGGGGAGAGGTGGAGACCTCGCGTCGCCGCCCCTCCTGCGCCCATCGCTGTCATGCGAACGTCTTGGCGTGATCGTCGACCACGGCCTTGAGCTTGGCGGCCGTCGCGTCGTCGAGATCGCGGGTGGTGCGGATGGCGTCGAGAACGTCGGGATGCCTGGTGCGCAGCAGGGTGAGCAGGCCCTGCTCGAAGTCGCGCACGCGCGAAACATGGATCGGGTCGAGATAGCCGTTGACGCCGGCGTAGATCACGCAGACCTGCTCTTCCATCTTGAACGGCGAGAACTGCGGCTGCTTGAGCAGCTCGGTGAGCCGCGCCCCGCGGTTGAGCAGGCGCTGGGTGGTGGCGTCGAGGTCGGAGCCGAACTGGGCGAACGCCGCCATCTCGCGGTACTGCGCGAGCTCGCCCTTGATGCGGCCGGCGACCTTCTTCATCGCCTTGGTCTGCGCCGAGGAGCCGACCCGCGACACCGAGAGACCGACGTTCACCGCCGGCCGGATGCCCTGGTAGAACAGGTCGGTCTCCAAAAAGATCTGGCCGTCGGTGATCGAGATGACGTTGGTCGGGATGTAGGCGGAGACGTCGTTGGCCTGGGTCTCGATCACCGGCAGCGCGGTGAGCGAGCCGGAGCCGTGCTCCTCGTTCATCTTGGCGGCGCGCTCGAGCAGGCGCGAATGCAGGTAGAACACGTCGCCCGGATAGGCCTCGCGGCCGGGCGGCCGGCGCAGCAGCAGCGACATCTGGCGATAGGCCACGGCCTGCTTGGAAAGGTCGTCGTAGACGATCACCGCATGCATGCCGTTGTCGCGGAAATATTCTCCCATCGAGCAGCCGGAGAACGGCGCCAGGAACTGCATCGGCGCCGGATCGGAGGCGGTCGCCGCGACGATGATCGAGTATTCGAGCGCGCCGTTGTCCTCCAGCACTTTCACGAACTGGGCGACAGTCGAGCGCTTCTGCCCGATCGCCACGTAGACGCAGTAGAGCTTGATCTTCTCGTCGCCGGTGGCGTTGAGCGGCTTCTGGTTGAGGATGGTGTCGAGCGCGATCGCGGTTTTGCCGGTCTGGCGGTCGCCGATGATCAGCTCGCGCTGGCCGCGGCCGATCGGGATCAGCGCGTCGATCGCCTTCAGGCCGGTGGCCATCGGCTCGTGCACCGAGCGGCGCGGGATGATGCCGGGCGCCTTGACGTCGACGCGGCGGCGCTCGGTGGTCTGGATCGGGCCCTTGCCGTCGATCGGGTTGCCGAGCGCGTCGACCACGCGGCCGAGCAGCGCCTTGCCGACCGGCACGTCGACGATGGCGCGAGTGCGCTTGACGGTCTGGCCTTCCATGATCTCGCGGTCGGCGCCGAAGATCACCACGCCGACATTGTCGTGCTCGAGGTTCAGCGTCATGCCGCGCACGCCGTTCTCGAACTCCACCATCTCGCCGGCCTGCACGTTGTCGAGGCCGTAGACGCGGGCGATGCCGTCGCCGACCGACAGCACCTGGCCGACTTCCGAGACCTCGGCCTCCTGGCCGAAGTTCTTGATCTGCTCCTTGAGGATCGCGGAAATTTCCGCGGCGCGGATGTCCATCAGCCGACCTCTTTCATCGCATGCCTGATCGAATTGAGCTTGGTCTTCAGCGAGGCGTCGACCATGCGGCTGCCGAGCTTGACGATCAGCCCGCCGATGATCGCCGGATCGATCTTCATCTCGACCAGCACGTCCTTGCCGGTCACCGATTTCAACGCGCTCTTGAGCGCCTCGAGATGTCTCGCCCCGAGCGGCTCGGCGACCGTCACGTCGGCCGTCACCTCGCCCTTGTGGCGCGCATGGAGCGCGCGGAAGACGCGGATCATATCGCGCACCGCGAACAGCCGCCGGTTCGCCGCGACCAGCTTGAGGAAGTTCGCCGCCAGCCCGGAAATGCCGGCGCCGTCGAGCACGGCGGCGAGCGCGCGCAGCTGCTCCTCGGCGGTGAACACCGGGCTGCGCACCAGCCGCTGCAGGTCGGCGCTGTCGTCGAGCATCGCGACGAAACGGTCGAGATCGGCCTTGACGGCGTCGACCGCCTTGCTGTCGCGGGCGAGCTCGAACAGCGCCAGGGCGTAGCGGCCCGGCATGCCGGAAACAGTCGGATCTTGGCCTGCCACGTCGGGATCTTCTTTCAGGGCGCCCGGCTCCGCTGGCCTGGCGCCGCGGGGCGCAGCACAAGCCGTTGGAATCCGAGAGGAATTTCCGACATCGCGGATGTCGCGGAGAGCCCCGGTACCGCGAAAATCGGCCGTTTGCTAACATACCGGGCGGTGCGGCGCAACACGCGCCAAGGGCACGAAACCATTCGCGAAAATGCGGGCCGGGACGGCGCCCGCGACCGCCCTCCGCAACGAACCGGGCTGCGGTGAAACCCGGCCGTCGGCCGAACCCGTATGATGGCGAGCGCCGGTGCCGCCGGGAACCGCCAGCCGTCAGACAGATTCTGGTGCCCGAGGATGGCGAGCTTCGCGCCTCTGCTCGACCTCAACCTCTCCGTCGTCATGCCCGGCCATGACGGCGGAAAGTGCCTGCCGGACCGTGTCGCCGATGCCGTTGCGTCAGCTCAGTGGCGAACAAAAACTTTACCCAACCCGCAGGTAGGTCGAGCAGGCATTGCGGACAAACAGATCGTTGACGCCTGTCTGTTAGGCTCGCGCGAGGTCGATCCAAGGATCGGCACACCGCACGGATGGCTGCCATGGCTGCGAAGATCGAAAAAACCAACGTCATCGACGGACCGCGGCTGCGGCTCGCCGCCGAGGCGACGCCCGCGGGCAAGACGGCAGCAGTGCAGGACGGCGTGCGCGCCATCACGATGGCGGCGGTGCAGCCGATCCGGCCGGAGGACGCCCCGTCGATCGTTCCCGGGCCGAGGAAGCGGCGCAAGGCGGCGCGGGCCGCCGAGGCGCGGCGCCATCTCGCGGTGATGCGCCACGATGCGGCGGAGATCCGCCGCCTGTTCGAGACCGGAGAATATCCCTACAAGATCCGCATGCGCTCGGCTCCCTACGAGGAGCGGATGCTGCTGCTGCAGCGCGAGTTGCTCAAGTGCCAGCGCTGGGTCGAGGAGACCGGACAGAAGATCGTCATCCTGTTCGAGGGCCGCGACGCCGCCGGCAAGGGCGGCACCATCAAGCGCTTCATGGAGCACATGAACCCGCGCACCGCCCGCGTCGTGGCGCTGGCCAAGCCGACCGAACGCGAGCGCACCCAATGGTATTTCCAGCGCTACACCGCGCACCTGCCGGCCGCCGCCGAGCTCTGCCTGTTGGACCGCTCGTGGTACAACCGCGCCGGGGTCGAGCGGGTCATGGGATTCTGCTCGCCGAGCGAATATCTGGAGTTCATGCGGCAGTGCCCGATGGTCGAGCAAATGCTGGTGCGCTCCGGGGTGAGACTGTTCAAATACTGGTTCTCGGTCTCGCGCGAGGAGCAGCTGGCGCGCTTCCGGGCGCGGCAGCTCGATCCGCTCAAGCAATGGAAGCTGTCGCCGATCGACCGCGCCTCGCTCGACAAGTGGGACGAGTACACCGAGGCCAAGGAGGCGATGTTCTTCTACACCGACACCGCCGACGCGCCGTGGACCATCGTGAAGTCCGACGACAAGAAGCGGGCGCGGCTCAACTGCATGCAGCACTTCCTCGCCTCGCTGCCCTATCCGAAGAAGGATCCGTCGATCGTCGGCGTTCCCGATCCGCTGATCGTCGGCACCTCCGACCACGTCATCGGCCGCGACAACCGGATCATCGGCAAGACCACCCATCCCGACCTCAAGCGCGGGAGCTAGGATCAGGCCAACATGGCACACCGTCCTGCGCGGGCTCGTCCCGCGCATCCACGTCTTTCCTCTTGACCGGGACGTGGATGGCCGGGACAAGCCGGGACAAGCCCGGCCATGACCGGCCTTGCAGCGGGTGCCCGCGTGGCGATCGAGATCGAGCGAAAATTCCTGGTCGACCGCGACGCCTGGCGGCCGCAAGGTCCCGGCATCGCGATCCGCCAGGGCTTTTTGTCGACCGACAAGGAGCGCGTGGTCCGGGTGCGGCTGGCCGGCGAGCGGGCCTTTCTCACCATCAAGGGATTGACCGAGAAATCTTGGGCGGCTCGAGCTCGAGTATCCGATCCCGCCGGCCGACGCCGCCGAAATGCTCGACCGGCTGTGCCCGCGTCCGCTGATCGAGAAGACCCGCTACCGCCACCCGGTCGGCCGCCACGTCTTCGAGGTCGACGTCTTCCACGGCGACAATGACGGCCTGATCGTCGCCGAGGTCGAGCTCGCCGCCGCGACCGAGCCGTTCGAGCGGCCGCCGTGGCTGGGAAAAGAGGTTTCCGGCGATCCGCGCTATTTCAACGCCAATCTCGCGATCAGGCCGTACCGGACCTGGGGCGGGGCCTGACCCTGCCGCGGGGCGTGCCCGGGGCTGCCGTCAATTCCTCTGCAAGTTGTGTTGACGGCCGGGACGATTGTTCGGCATCCTGCCATCCGCAAGCAAGCCGGAATTCTTCACCCACACCCCGCGGTAGCGTCTTTCCGGACGATCCGATCCTTGTACGGCCAAATCAGTGGCTTGCTGCGGCGGAAGGAAACGCCAAGTACCCGCGTCACCGGGGTCCACACCTGCCGAGGAGAGCCAGAGATGCAACTTCACCGTGAAGCCGCCGCCAAGCGGGCCTTCGTCATGCTCAACGCCACGATCTGCGAGCCGAGCGCCGAGATGCTCAGGCACGAGGGCTACTACGATCCGGAAAGCCAGACCTGGGTCGGACGCATCGAGATCGGGGCCGGCACCTACAGCCAGCGCTCGACCGGATCGAGCGGCGACTACGCCTCGGTGTCCGACGACTGAAACGTCTCCTGACGCGCCGGCGGTCGGGATCGCCCGCTACCCGGGTCGTCCCGGCTGCCGTCCGTCGATATGGCTGATCTTATCGCTTCGGGGGACGGCTCTTGGCGGCAGCGAGCGAAGCGGCGGTGCTGATCGTCACGGAAAAGTTCGATCCCCATGCGGACCACGTCATCGGCGCGCTGAACGCAAGAAAAGTCCCGTTCTTCCGGCTGAACACCAACGATTTCCACGTCGACACCAGGACATCCGCGGCAAGCGACGACGGATCGCTGCTGCTCGAGGACCGCTGGAACCGGTCTCACCGGTTTCCCGACCAGACGCGCTGCGTGTGGTACCGCAAGCCGGTCGATCCGGCGCCGCCCGCCGAGGTCGCGGACGCGGCCGCCCGGCACCTGATCCTCCACGAGACGCTCGAGTACCTCAGCTATCTCGGCTGCGAGCGGCGGCGACCCTGGTACAACAATCCGCACGACAACCGGCTGGCGCAGAAGAAGCTGCCACAAATCAAGCTGGCGCGCGAGTTGGGCTTGCGGGTTCCCCGCACGCTGGTGACCAACGATCCGCAGCGTGCCCGCGACTTTCACCGCGCGGCCGGCGGAAAAATCCTGTGCAAGTCGATGAAGGAGCAGGGCTTCGGCGAGGAGCGCGACGCCTATTTCATCTTCTCGCGAAAAGTTTCCGCCGAGGAGTTTGGGCAGCACGTCGATGAGGTCGCGCTGTGCCCGACGCTGCTCCAGGAATATGTCGAAAAAAGCCACGAGCTGCGCATCACCATTTTCGGCGATAAGGTGTTTTGCTGCCGGCTGGACTCCCAGTCGGTCAGCGGCGCCGAGACCGACTGGCGACGGGTCGATCCCTCAAAGGTTCCCCATCGCATCGTCAAGCTCGACGAAACGATCGAAGCCGCGCTCAAGCGCATGCTGGCGCATTACGGCCTGCGCTACGGCGCCTTCGACATGATCGTCACGCCCGAGGGCGAGCATGTGTTTCTCGAGCTCAACCCCAACGGACAATGGCTGTGGATCGAGCTGATCACCGGCGCGCCGATGACCGACGCGATGGTGCGGCTGCTGCTGAAATCGTAGGGTGGCAAATCGCCCGCAATGACATGGACGTTTTGCCCAGGCATTGGTGGCGATTTGCCCACGCGGAATGCCATCGGTTCCGGTTGACGGCGTGGGCAAAATCGCCCTCGAGGTCAGTGCCGATCGCCCCGCCGTGCGGCGATTTTGCCCACCCTACCGCTGATATCGACCTGGAATCCGTCATGCAGCAAACAACCATCCCAAGTCTGATCCTGCGTCATGTCGGCGAGCGGCCGGGCCGGGTGCTGACGCTGGTCGCACTCGCGCTGGCGCTCGCCGCCTCGGCGGTGGTGCCGCCGCTGATCGTCGCCCACGTGGTCGACCGGGCGATCGGCGGGACGATCGACGCCTGGGCGGCGGCGATCGCGGCGGCGGGCGTGGCGGCGCTCGCCGCCTGGGACGGCGTGCTGACCCTGGCGCGCCGCCGGCTCGCGGTGGAAAACCAGATCGCGGCGCGGGCGGCGGCGGCGAAGGACCATTTCGGCTTCTGCCTGCGCCTGCCGATGAGCGAGTTCCGCGACGGCGGGCACGCCGTGCTGATCCGCTCGTTCGACGATCTCGACAGCGTCGTCGAGGTGGTGGCAAAGATTTCTGCGGAATTCTTCGCCAACGCGACGATCGTGGCGAGCTATGCGGTGCTGATGCTGGCGGTCGAGCCAAAACTGGCGCTGGTATTCTTCGTGCTGGCGGGGCTCGGGCTCATCACGTCGATCGGGCTGGCGAACTTGAGCCGCATCGCCTGCGAGGCCTGGCTGCCGCGTCGCGACGACCGCTTCGCCCATATCGTCGACTGCCTGACCTCCATGCTGACGATCAAGACGCTCAACGCCCACGCGCTGGCGGCGCGCCCGTTCGCCGCCGAGCAGGCGGCCGAGGACGCGGCCTACCGGACCTATCAGCGCCGGCTCGCCATGGCGGACGCCGCCGGCCGGTTCTTCAGCGTGGCGACCCCGTCGGTGGTGGCGGTGGCCGGTGCCGTCATGCTGATCGCCGGCGGGATCACCGCCGGGACGCTGGTGCTGTTTCTTTCGGTCTCCGCCGGGGTGGTCGCGGCGCTGACCGCGCTGCATTTCGAGCTGCAGCAGCTCCAGCAGGCAGGGGCCGCGCTTTCCCGGATGCATGCCGTCACCGCGAGCGAGCCCGAGCAACTCGACGAGAACCCGCAGGATCTGCCGACAATCGCCAGCGGCGCCGTGGAGGCCGAAGATCTGAAGTTCCGCCATCGCGGTGCCAATGCCGCCACGCTGGCCGGCCTCTCGCTGAAAATCCGGCCGGGCGAGCATGTGGCGATCGTCGCCCGCTCGGGCGAGGGCAAGACCACGCTCGCCTATCTGCTGGCGCGCCTGCACGAGCCCGACGGCGGAACGGTTTTCGCGGCCGGCGTGCCGGCCGCCGCGATGCCGCTGGCACGCTGGCGCAGCGGCGTCGTGCTGATGTCGCACGCCGTGCAGGTGTTCGGCGCCAGCGTGCGCGACAATGTCCGCCTGTGGGACGATAGTGTTTCCGACGCAAAAGTCCGCGAGGCGCTGGCGCTGGCCGAGCTCGCCGCCACCGTCGACGGCTTTGCCGACGGGCTCGACACCAAACTCGGCGAGCGCGGCAACCCGCTCTCGGCCGGCCAGCGCCAGCGTCTCGGCCTCGCCCGCATCTTTTTGCGTGCGCCCGAGGTGCTGATTCTCGACGAGGCGACCTCGGCGCTCGACGCCGAGACCGAGCGGCTGGTGCTCGACAACGTGCGCCGCCTGATGCGCGGCCGCATCCTGATCGTCATCACCCATCGCCTTGAGGTGGCGGCGCGGCTCGACCGCATCATCCGCATGGCGGGCGGCCGCGTGGTCGATGGCGGGGAAGCCGACGCCGGCTTTTCGCGCGCCGTCGGCTGATCCGGCGTCGTCACGGCCCGGTCTGGTCGGCGACCGGCGCGTAGCCCACCGGGTCCTCGGCGGGAGGCCGGGCCGTCTGCTCGCCGAGAGGGCGCTGCAAGTGGACGATGTCGACCCAGCGGCCGAATTTCACGCCGACCCGGAGCGCCTGGCCGATGGTGCGGAAGCCGAGCCGCGCATGCAGCCGGAGCGAGGCTTCGTTGCCGCTGTCGCCAATCACCGCGATCATCTGCCGATAGTTTTGCGCGGTGCAGGCATCGATCACGTTTTGCAGCAGCGCGGCGCCGACGCCGCGGCCGAGGCAGTCCTCGGCGACGTAGACCGAATCCTGCACGGTGAAGCGATAGGCCGAGCGCGCGTGATAGGGGCTGGCATAGCAATAGCCGGCAAGCCTGCCGTCGAGCTCGGCGACCTGCCAGGGCAGGCCGCGTGCCCTGACGCCCTGGAAACGGCGCGCAAGCTCGTCGGCGCTGGGCGGCACCTCCTCGAAACTGCCGAGCCCGGTCTGCACGTGATGGGCGTAGATGGCGGCGATGGCGGCAAAATCCGCGCTGGCGGCAGGGCGGACGAGCGGTGCAGTCATCGGGATCTCCGGGTCTGGGCGGCGAGAACGAGGCCGGTCGCGAGCATGAGCAGGATCGCGGCGCAGAACTCGGCGCGGCTCGGCACCTCGGCGGCGAGGACGGCGCCTTCGGCAAGCGCGATCAGCGGGCAGACGAAGGCGTAGGCCGAGACCCGCGCGGCGCTCCAGCGTGCCAACAGCATCAGGTAGACCGAGCCGCCGATCACCGAGCCGGCGACGACCAGGAATGCCAGATTGACCACGGCGGCGGGCGCCAGCAGGGCAGAAAACGTCGCACCGTCGACCGGCTCCAGCAGTAACGCTGCCGCCGCCAGCAGCGCGCCGCCGAAAAAACTCTGCCAGCCGGCGAGCGCCACGGGGTCGGCGACCGGCCGCTGTTTGGTGAGGATCCCGCCCCACGCATAGGCGCCGGCACCCACCCCGATCGCCGCCATTCCGCCGGCATCGGCGGCGCCGAAGCGCGGGGCGAGCAGCAGGGTGAGACCGGCACCGCCGATGAGCACGGCGGCAACGGAGGCGGCCGACCAGCGCGCCTGGCGGTGCGCCACCGCCAGCAGCAGGGTGGCGGCGGGCACCGTCGACAGGTTGATCACCGACGCGATGCCGCTGGAGACGCGGACGATGCCCCAGGCCATCAGGCCGTAGTTAAGGGCGATCATCAGCACCGCCCCCGGGGCGACGGTTGCGACCGGCACGCCGAGCCGGCCGCGCACCACCGCCCAGCCGATGAGCGGCATGGCGGCCGCGAGGAAGCGAGCGGCCGAAAAGGTCAGCGGCGGCACCGCCGCCACGCCGACCTTCAGCGACAGCCAGGTCGAGCCCCAGACCAGGCACAGCAGCGCGAAGAGCAAAATGCTCCCGGCCCTGGTTGCGGAAACGGACAGGCTCACGTGCTCGGCCCCGATTTCTCTCGGACCGAGAGTTTCATCGTGCCGAACGGGGCGCAAACCAGTAATATTGAGCGCTGAGCAATAGCTGGGCTGATGGTGATGATGCGAAGACTGCCGCCGCTGGGCGGCCTGCGTGCCTTCGAGGCGGCCGCCCGCCACGGCAGTATCGCCGCCGCGGCGGCCGAGCTCGGCGTCACCCCCGGCGCGGTCAGCCAGCAGGTCAAGGCGCTGGAAAACCATCTGGGGGTCGGCTTGTTCGAACGCCGGCCGCAGTCGCTGGCGCTGACGGCGGCAGGCCGCCGCTATGCGGCACCGCTGACCGATGCTTTTGACGCCATCGCGGCTGCGACCCGGCGGCTCGCCGCGCCGCACAGCCGCAGCGTGATCACGGTCGCCATGCCGACCTTGTTCGCGATCGGTTGGCTGATGCCCCGCCTCGATCGTTTTCATGCCGGCCATCCGGCGATCGAGCTGAGACTGCGCAGCAGCCACCGCGAGCCCGAGCCGGGCACCGAGGGCATCGACGCCGCCATCCGCCACGGCCGTGCCGGATGGGGGGCGGCCACCTGCATCTATCTGTTCAACGATGCCCTGATGCCGGTCTGCAGCCCGGCCTATGCGCCCGCCCGGCTGCCGCCGCTCGCCGGCCACACGATGCTGGTCGCCGAGACGTCGCCGGACGTCTGGCCCGACTGGTGCGCCGCGGCCGCCACCACCGACGAGCCGGCGCAAAAACTGGTGCTCGGCGACGACGGGCTGGTGCTCCAGGCGGCGCTCAACGGCCTCGGCGTCGGCCTAGTCGACCGCCGCCTCACGGACGAATTCTTGCGCGAGGGCCGGCTGGTCGCCGCCGCCGATGCCGCGCCGCTCATCCGCGGCACCGCGTGGTTCCTGGTGGCGGCCGCGGACCGCGCCGATGAACCGTCCTTTGCGGCGTTCTCCCGCTGGCTGCTGGCCGAGGCGGACGGCCCGATGCTGTAGGACGTTCCTCAACGCACGTTCGAAACTGAGCCGAGCACGTTCCCATTGCCGTTGCCGCAAATTTGTTGGGCGCGGGACATATGACGAGGATTCGCCGCGGTCGCCACCTCGCCCCGCTTGCGGGGAGAGGTCGACGCGCGAAGCGCGGCGGGTGAGGGGGACTTGCCGCGCAACGTGCGCTGCGAATTGCCGCAAGAGCCCCTCATCCCGACCTTCTCCCCGCAGGCGGGGAGAAGGGGAAGAGGCGCCGAGCCCTTCGGCGAGGCCTCGTTGATAAGGCGGCACGTTCGTTGCTACGCTCCGACCCGCAACAAGGGCTGGAGGGATCGAGATGGCAACCGGGTTCCGTTATCTGCTTCTGCCGGTGGCGCTCGCCGCCATCGTGGGCGGTCCCTCCGGGGCTTTCGCACAGGACAAGACCATCAAGATCGGCGCGCTGCTGCCGATGTCGGGGCCGGGTGCCTATTTCGGCGCCCAGGACCGGTCGGGCATCGAGCTGGCGCTCGAGGAGCTCAACAAGGCGGGCGTCAACGGCTACAAGTTCTCGGTACAGTATGAGGATTCGGCCTGCAGCCCGCTGCCGGCGACGCAAGCGGCGAAGCGGCTCATCGACCAGTACAAGCCCGACATCGTCATCGGCGAGGAATGCTCCGACGCCACGCTCGCCATCATGCCGGCGATGGAGCAGGCCCAGGTGCCGCTGCTCAATGCCGGCTCGTCGTCGATCAAGATCACCGAGCCGGGCAATCCCTGGACTTTTCGCATCATGCCCAACGAGGTGATGCAGGGCGTCGACATCGCCACCAATGCCTACAAGCGGCTCGAGGCGCGCAATGCGGTGCTGCTGTTCGAGAACACCAATGCGGGCATCGGTAACGCAAAAGTCTTCGGCGAGACCTTCACCAAGCTCGGCGGAAAAATCCTCACCGAGATCGGCTTCGGCCGCGACGTCAACGATTTCACCTCGATCGCCACCCGCATCGCCGGGCTCGGCAAGATCGACGTGATCCCGACCTATACGCTGGAGGGCCAGGGCCTGAAGATCACCCAGGCGCTGGCGCAGGCGGGCGTCACCAAGGGCGGCGGCGGCACCGCGATCCAGCTCGGCACCATCTGGCTCCCCTTCGGCTTCGAGCAGAAGGCCGGCAAGGCGGCGACCGGCTACGTGCGCATCGTGCAGTTCGACCCGACCGACCAGCGCGACACGGTGCGCAATTTCGTCACCGCGTTCAAGGCGAAGTTCAACCAGGAGCCGACGCACCTCAACGCCCATGCCTACGACCAGATCATGCTGATCGCCGACGTAGTGAAGCGCGGCGGCACCGACGCCAAATCGATCCGCGACGTCCTGGCGGCGACCAAAAACTTTTCCGGCGTCACCGGCAGCGTGGAGTTCGACAAGACCAACCAGAACACCCGGATGGACACCATCCACTACATGGAGACCCGGCCGGACCTCGCCTGGAACGCCCTGAAGTGGAATTGAGCGAGATCGTAGGGTGGGCAAAATCGCTCGCCGCAGCAGCAAGTACCTGCACAGAAATCGCGTGCGATTTTGCCCACGCGGTACGCGATCGTGTGTGTCCGAACCGCGTGGGCAAATCGCCGGCAAGCCCTCATTTGAATCACATCGTAATTGCCGGCGATTTGCCCACCCTACGGACTGATGAATGACCATCGTCGTCCAGCAGGCGATCAACGGCGTCGTGCTCGGCAGCCTCTATGTCCTGGTGGCGCTCGGGCTCACCTTGATCTACGGCGTGCTGGTGCAGATCAACTTCGCCCATGCGGACTTCGTCACGCTGGGCGCCTTCTCCTCCTACTTCTTCATGCACCGGCTGGGCGGCGGCTACATCGCCAGCATCGCGGTGGCGGTTCTCGTCGGCGGGGCGCTCGGCTTCTTGATCAATGCGGCGATCTTTGCGCCGCTGCGCCGCAAGGGCAACGAGCTGCTGCCGCTGATCGCCACCATCGGCGTCTCGGTCATGCTGCAGAACGCCATGCTCGCCTGGTTCGGGCCGGTGCCCTACGCGTTCGAGACCGCCTACAGCAACGAGGTGATCCGCGTCGCCGGCACGTTCTTCACCTTGCAGAGCGTGCTGATCATGGCGGTGTCGACCACCACCATCGCGCTGCTCTATGCCTTCATGAAGTTCACCTTTCTCGGCAAGGCGCTGCGCGCGGTGGCGCAGGACCGCGAGACCGCCGGCCTGATGGGGATCGATCCCAACCGGCTGATCATGCTGACCTTCGTGCTCGCCTCGGCGCTCGCCGGCATGGGCGGCGCCATGCTCGCCCCGGTGCTGGTGCTCACCCCGTTCGCCGGCGCCTCGGTCATCGTCAAGGCGTTCGCCATCGTGATCATCGGCGGCTTCGGCAATGTCGAAGGAACCATCCTCGCCGGCCTGCTGGTCGGCCTGATCGAAAGTTTCACCACCCAATATCTCGATCCCGGGCTGATCGACATCGTGGTGTTCGGCCTGCTGCTGCTGATGCTGGCGGTGAGGCCGACCGGGCTCGTCTCGGAAAAGCGCGAAGAGAATGTCTGACGCCTCGCAGCACCTCGACGTGGCGCGCGGTGCGCTCGCCACTCCGCATCGCCTGGCGCTCCTCGCCGCCATGCTGGCGATCGCCGTGCTGCCGCTGATCCTCACCGACGGCTACTGGCGCACCAACCTGGTGATCTGCGCCATCAACGTGCTGCTGGCGCTCGGCCTCGACTTCATCCTCGGCTATGCGGGCCAGCTCAATCTCGGGCAGTCGGCCTTCTACGGGATCGGTGCCTATGCGTCGACCCTGCTGATTACCCGACTGGGCGTGCCGTTCTGGGCGGCGTTCGCGGCGGGCGTGGTGTTTTCCGGGCTCGCCGGCATGGCACTGTCGCTGTTCGCGGTGCGCTTACGCGGGCACTACCTGGCGATCGCCTCGCTCGGCTTCGCGGTCATCGTCTATCAGATCCTGCTCAACTGGATCAGCCTCACCCAGGGGCCGCTCGGCATCTACGCGATCCCGCCGCCGCCGGCGCTCGCCATCCCGGGTCTGCCGAAGATCGATTTCCACAACCTCGCGGCGCTGTTCTATCTGGTCGCCGGGTTCGCGCTCGCGGTCTACCTGCTGCTCGACCGGCTGGTGCGCTCGCCGATCGGCGAGACTCTCACCGCCATCCGCGAGGACGAGGTCTCCGCCGCCTCGCTCGGCATCAACACCGCCGCCTGGAAGGTCTTTGCCTTCGGGGTGGGGGCGGCGGTTGCGGGAGCCGCCGGCGGCTTCTATGCGGGCTTCGTCGGCACGCTGGTGCCGGACGCATTCTTCATCACCGAATCCTTCACCATCCTCGCCATGGTGATCGTCGGCGGCATGGGCACGCTGATCGGGCCAGTGTTTGGCGCCATCCTGCTCACGCTATTGCCCGAGCTGCTGCGCGGCGTCGGCGACCTTCGCCTGGTGGTCTACGGCGCAGCCCTCACCCTGGTGGTGCTGTTCATGCCGGGCGGCCTGGTGCAGGCCGCACGCGTCATCCGCGCGAAGATTGCTCCCAGGCGCGGGCCGACGTCATGACGCAGGCCGCAAAAATCCTGTTCCGCGCCGTCGGCGTGCACAAGAGCTTCGGCGGCGTCCACGCGGTGCGCGACATCTCGTTCGAGGTTCCGGCCGGCGCGGTGTTCGCCATCATCGGTCCGAACGGCGCCGGAAAGTCGACGCTGCTCAACCTGATGAGCGGCATCTATCCGCCGGATGCCGGACAACTCGCCTTCGACGGAAAAGATCTCGCGGGGTTGCCGGCACATCGGCGGGTGCGGCTCGGCATCGCCCGCACCTTCCAGAAGATCCGGCTGTTTCGCCAGCTTTCCGTGCTCGACAACGTGCTGGCCGGCTTCCACATCCATCACGTGGTGCCGCCCTGGCAATACGTGCTGCACGGAAGAGCCTTTCGGCGCGACCAGGAACGCTGCCGCGAGGAGGCGGCGAACCTTCTCGCTCTGGTCGGCCTCGCCGATCGTGCCGGCACGCTGGCCGGCTCGCTGTCCTACGGCGAGCAGCGCATGCTGGAGCTCGCCCGCGCGCTGGCCACCGGGCCGCGCCTCCTGCTGATCGACGAGCCGGCGGCCGGGCTCAACGCTGCCGAGGTCGACCGGCTGCTCGACCGGATTCTGACGCTGCGCGCAGGCGGCATCACCGTGGTGGTGGTCGAGCACAATATGGACCTGGTGATGAACGTCGCCGACCGCGTCATGGTGATGGATTATGGCCAGCACCTTTTCGCCGGTATTCCGGCCGACGTGCAACAGAACCCGGCGGTGATCGCCGCCTATCTGGGCGGAGAGCTGGTTTGACCGCGCTCGTCGCCGCAAAAAATCTCGAGCTCGCCTATGGCGAGGTCCCGGTGTGCCGCGACCTGTCGCTCCATGTCGAGGAAGGCGAGATCGTGGCGCTGATCGGCGCCAACGGCGCCGGCAAGTCGACCACGCTGCGCGCCATCGCCGGCGTGCTGGCGCCGCGGGCGGGCGCGATCCATTTCGCCGGCCGCGACATCACACGGCTCGCCTCGCACGAGCGGGCGCTCGCCGGCATCGCGCTGGTGCCGGAGGGGCGACACGTCTTCCCATTCCTGACGGTCAGGGAAAACCTCGAGCTCGGCGGCTTCAAGCATCGCCGCGACGGCGCCAAGGTGCGGGGCCTGGTGGAGAAGATATTCGATACTTATCCGCGGCTGCGCGAGCGCAGCGGGCAGAACGCCGGCACCTTGAGCGGCGGCGAGCAGCAGATGCTGGTGCTCGGCCGCGCCATGATGTCGGAGCCGAAACTGCTCTGCCTCGACGAGCCGTCGCTCGGCCTCGCCCCCATGGTGGTGCAGGACATTTTCCGCACCATCCGGGCGATCAACCAGGCCGGCACCAGCATCCTGCTGGTCGAGCAGAACGCCCGCCACGCGCTCGACACCGCAAGCCGCGGCTACGTGCTGCAGTCCGGCGCCATCATCACCAGCGGTACGGTCGCCGAGCTTCGGCGCGACGAGCGGGTGCGCCGCGCCTATCTCGGACGAGGAGCTGCCTGACATGCCGAGCCTGGAAAAATTTTCGCTCGCCGGGAAGAATGCGGTGGTGACCGGGGCCGGCTCCGGCATCGGCCGGGCCATCGCGCTGGCGTTTGCCGGCGCCGGCGCCGCGGTCGCCTGTCTCGATCTCGACTGGGAGGCAGTGTCCGCCACCGGCCGGACGATCGAGGCTACAGGCTCGCGCGCACTGGCGCTCGCCTGCGACGTCAGCCGCGAGGACAACGTGGCGGCGGCCGCCAAGGTGGTGGCGGCGGCCTTCGGCAGCGTCAACATCCTGGTGAACGGCGCCGCCGGTCACGACCCCAACGGAACGGTGCTCGAGCTCACCCTCGATGAGTGGAACCGGGTGTTCGCCGTCAACGTCGCCGGCGCCTTCCTGGTGAGCCGCGCCTTCCTGCCGATGATGATCGCCGCCGGCGGCGGCAGCGTCATCCATATCGCGTCGCAGCTGGGCTCCGTCGCCGGCCCGCGCCGCGCGGTCTACTGCGCCACCAAGGGCGCGCTGATCCAGCTGGCGAAGGCGATGGCGACCGACCACGCGGAGCAAAACATCCGGGTCAACACGCTCTCGCCCGGCGCGGTGGAGACCGACCGGCTGGTGCGGCGCTTCGGCGACATGGAGACGGCTCGGCGGGTCGCCGGCCCAAAGCACCTGATGCAGCGCCTCGGCCAGCCCGACGAGATCGCCCGGGCGGCGATCTTTCTCGCCAGCGACGCCTCGAGCTTCATGACCGGCGCCGACCTGCTGGTCGACGGCGGATATAACGCGACGTAGGATGGGTTGAGCGGCAGCGAAACCCATCATTCCCGGCAACAAGTTCGATGGGTTTCGCTTTGCTCAACCCATCCTACGGCTTTGATCGGATGAAACCCATGACCAAACTCTTGCCGACGACGCTGGTCGGCAGTTATCCGCAGCCCGACTGGCTGATCGATCGCGAAAAGCTCGCCGGGCGTTTTCCGCCGCGGGTGCGCGCCCGGGAGCTGTGGCGGGTGGCACCCGAATGGCTGGAGCAGGCGCAGGACGACGCGACCCTGCTGGCGATCCGCGACCAGGAGCGCGCCGGCCTCGACATCATCACCGACGGCGAGATGCGGCGGGAGAGCTACTCCAACCGGTTCGCCACCGCGCTCGACGGCGTCGACATCGACAATCCGGGCACGGCGCTCGACCGCAGCGGACATCCGAACCCGGTGCCGCGGGTGGTAGGAAAAATCCGGCGGCGGCATCCGGTGGAGGTTGGCGACGTGAAATACCTGCGGCAAAATACCGACCGGATGATCAAGATCACGGTTCCGGGCGCCTTCACGATGGCGCAGCAGGCGCAGAACGACTTTTACCAGGACGAGATCGAGCTGGCGATGGACTATGCGGCAGCGGTCAACGAGGAGATCAGGGACCTGTTTGCCGCCGGCGCCGACGTGGTGCAGGTCGACGAGCCCTATATGCAGGCGCGCGCCGCAAAGGCCAAGCAGTACGGCATCCAGGTGCTCAACCGCGCGCTCGAAGGGATTGCCGGGACGACCGCGGTGCACATCTGCTTCGGCTACGCGGCGATCATTCACGAGCGACCGTCGGGCTACTCGTTCCTGCCAGAGCTCGAGGATGCCCGAGTGCAGCAGGTCTCGATCGAGACCGCGCAGTCCGGGCTCGACTGCGCGGTGCTGGAAAAACTGCCGTCAAAATCGATCCTGCTCGGCGTGCTCGACCTGTCGGACACCAAGGTAGAGACACCCGAGGTGGTCGCCGGCCGCATCCGCCGGGCGCTACCGCATGTCGACGCGAAGAGGCTGATCGTGGCACCGGATTGCGGTCTCAAATACCTGCCGCGCGATGTGGCGTTCGGCAAGATGCAGGCGATGGTCGAGGGCGCGGCGATCGTTCGCCGGGAGCTGGAACAGGGACGATGAGCACGCTTGCGCCGATCGACGACGTCGAGATCCAGGTCCTGGATCGACACTGGGACCGCTCCGGCGCAATGCTTTTGGCGCTCGGGGCCATCCGCGCGCGAGATGGCGGCCAGGAGGCTCCATACTAGCGTTGTTTGCCCTTCAGGCATTGCCTGAATGACGACTCGCAGGCGATTTTATTTCTGGTATAGGCCCCGGAAATTCGCTTTAGGCATTGTTTATACTGCACCTCACAAAGCGCAGATTGATCACCGGGTGCGGAAAACGACTGGGCTCCAGATAGACAGAGAACAAGCGCACAGAGAAAGATCTGCCTACATAGACCCACCGTTATTTTACCTTCTAATAACTCCGTCATGTTCTCCTCCAAGATGGACGAGTCGCAGCTCGGCACAGGGTTGTGGAACCGGATCCAAGTGGACGAACCTACCGCATTTTTCGCCCAAGCGGACTCGGCTCGGCGCCAGAAATTGCGGCAGCATGGGAAGCCTGGACCGGGTTTCGCCCCACGCCACCTCAGCCGCCAGCCGCCCGCACCACGTTGATGCAAGGCTCGCCGCGCTCGCGGCGTCCGATGTTGTCGGCGATGGTTCTCTGCCGACGGCGGATGGTTCCGGCGGTCCAGCCAGACATGTGGGGCGTCATGACGATGTTGGGCAGCTGGTGGAACGGCAGCGTCGAGGGAAACACCCTTGCCTGATCGGGAGACGGATAGTCGTACCAGGCGTCGATCGCCGCCCCGGCGATACGATTGCCACGCAGGGCATCGTACAGCGCCCGCGCGTCGACGGTCGGCCCGCGCCCGACATTGATGACGAATGCGCTCGGTCGCATGGCGGCGAACGCGTCGGCGCCGACGATCCCGCGCGTCTCCGGCGTGAGCGGCACCGAGATCACGAGGAAGTCGGCCGATCCCCAGAATTTTGGAAGCTCTCCCAGCGCATACGACTCGTCGACCAGCGGCGACGTCGCCACCGGGCTGCGGTTGGCCACATGCACGCGCATCTCGAACGCCTTGGCGCGCGCGGCGATCGCCTTGCCGATGTGCCCAAAGCCGAGCAGGCCGATCGTCTTGCCGGCAAGCTCGTCGTGGGCGCGCTCGGCGGCGCCGGCCCAGTACGCCCAGTCGCGGTCGCGCAGGCGGCGGTCGGCATCGGCAAGCGGCACATGGCGCATCAACAGCGCCGCCATGACGTACTCGGCGATCGGCTGCTCGTGGCCGAAACAATTGCAGATGACGGCGGAGGGCGGGACGGCCGACAAATCGACCGCGTCATAGCCGGCGCCGGGGACGTGAAAGAGCCGCAGCCCGCGCGGGGACGGCAGGCTTTGGTCGAACCTGATGCCGACGATGACCTGGGCTTCCTCGAAAGTGCGCCGGTCGCTGGCGGCCGCCAGGACGTCGGGCACGACCGCGATCTCCGCCCCGGCGCCGACGAGGTCGGAAAAGCCGTGGCTGAACGCGGCCGCATTCTCTCCGTGGAAGACGATACGCATGGAACCCCCGGGTCACGGCCGGATCAGCAGCTCGAGGCTGCAGTCGAGCAGCGACGGGTCGACCTCGCGCTCCAGCACGTCGAACATGGCGTCGACGAAATCGATCAGGGCGTCCGAGGCGGCGGTGGCGCGATCGACGTGACGATTGGCGACGGCGTCGAGCAAAGCGAGATGACAGTCGATGGTCTCGGGCAGGCTCGCCTCGCCCTTGATCTGGGTGTGGTAGATCCAGCCGATGCGCCGGAAAATCGTGCGCAATGGCCGCAGCGTGTGCTCCAGGAACGGCTCGTCGGCGGCCGCCAGGATGAGGCGGTCGAGCCGCCGGTCGATCACGTTGAACGCGTCGATCGTCATGGTCTTGCGCTGCCCGCGCAGCAGCCGCTCGAGGTGGCGGAGCTGGTTGCTGTTGGTCGGGCCCGAGCGCTCCGCCGCCAGGCGGACGACGAACCGCTCGATGTCGCGCCGAAGCCGCAGCAGCATGCGCTCCCGGGCAAGATCGATCGGAGCGATCTGCACGCCGTGGCGCGGGCGCACCGTGACCAGGGTGTCCGCCGCCAGGCGGTTGACCGCCTGGTGCACCGGGGTGCGCCCGAAACCGGTCACCTCCTGGAGGTCCTGCATCGCCAGGAACCGGCCGGGCTTGAGCTCGCAATTGACGATCAGATCCTCGATCCGCTCATAAGCGAGCTCGAAGAAATTCGTCCGGTTGCGCCGGCGCGCGGGCGCCGCGGCATCATCCACCGCGACGAGTTTCGGCCGGCTTGGGCGACGGGACATGGGACCTTTCCGGGCGACGACGACGATTCGACCCCGACGATGTTACCAGCACCGTGCCGGGCCCCGAAATCCGCCTAAGGCGCCGGCGGCGGGCCGGCACCGGGCTTGCGGACAATACCAAAATATATTGTGATGTATCACAGCTGCCCGACGACCGACAGGACACGGGACATGAAGATCACCGCCATCGAGACGCTGCGGACCGAGGAATTCGCCAACGTCCTCTGGGTCCGCGTCCACACCGACGCCGGACGTGGTCGGTCTCGGCGAGACGTTCTACGGTGCCGGCGCCGTGGAGGCGCACATCCACGACACGCTGGCCGGACGGCTGCTCGGCCGCAATCCGCTGCACATCGAGGCGATCCATCGCGACATGGTGAACCTGCCGATGGCGCAATCCTCGACCGGCGTCGGAGTACCGCGCCGCCTCCGCGGTCGACATCGCGCTGTGGGACCTGTTCGGAAAGGTCTGCGGCCAGCCGGTCCACCAGATGCTCGGCGGCCTGTGCCGCGACAAGCTGCGCATCTACAACACCTGCGCCGGCTACCGCTACGTCCGCTCGACCAACATCAAGCCGGTGTCGAACTGGAACTTCGGCGAGGCCGAGGGTCCCTACGAGGATCTCGACGCCTTCATGACCCGCGCCGACGCGCTGGCCGAGAGCCTGCTGCGAGAGCGGCATCACGGCGATGAAGATCTGGCCGTTCGATCCGGCCGCCCAGGAGAACCAGGGGCTGTTCATCAGCGCCGCGCAGATGAAGAAGGCGATCGAGCCGTTCGAGAAGATCCGCAAGGCGGTCGGCGACAGGATGGAGATCATGGTCGAGTTCCACTCGCTGTGGAACCTGCCCACCGCCAAGCAGATCGCCAAGGCGCTCGAGCCCTACGCGCCGACCTGGTACGAGGACCCGATCCGCATGAACTCGCCGCAGGCGCTCGCCGAATATGCCCGCTCGACCGACGTCTGGGTCTGCGCCAGCGAGACGCTGGGCTCGCGCTATCCCTACAAGGACATGCTGGAGCGCGACGCCATCCACGTCGTGATGGTCGACCTGTGCTGGACCGGCGGCCTGACCGAGGGACGCAAGATCGCGGCGCTGGCCGAGACCTGGCACCGGCCGTTCGCGCCGCACGACTGCATCGGCCCGGTCGGCTTCGTCGCCGCCGTGCATGCCTCGTTCAGCCAGCCCAACACGCTGATCCAGGAATCGGTGCGCGCCTTCTATACCGGCTGGTACAAGCGAGCTCGTGACCGACGTGCCGACGATCAAGGACGGCTACGTCTATCCGATGGAAGGGCCGGGCCTCGGCGTCGAGCTGCTCCCGGCCGTGTTCGAGCGCCCCGACCTGACGCGTGCGCCGGTCGGCGGCCTGAGGCGCGATCCGATGGCGCAACGACCTGTTCGATCTTCATGGGCGCACGGCGCTCGTCACCGGCTCGTCGCGCGGCCTCGGGCGCGCGATGGCGCAGGGCCTGGCGGAGGCCGGCGCCAGCGATCGTCCTCAACGGATCGGATCCGGGGCGGCTTGCCAGCGCCGCCGCCGAGATGCGGGCCGCGGGCCACACGGTGCACGAGGCCTGCTTCGACGTGACCGACGAGCCCGCGATCGTCGCGGCCTTCGCGCGCTTCGATGCCGAGGGAGTAGCGATCGACATCCTGGTCAACAATGCCGGCATCCAGCTGCGCAAGCCGATGGTCGAGCTCGTCCACCGCCGAGTGGCAAAAGGTCATCGACACCAACCTGACCAGCGCCTTCGTGATCGGGCGCGAGGCCGCCAGGCGGATGATCCCGCGCGGCGCACGGCAAGGTCATCAATGTCGGCTCGCTGACCAGCGAGCTCGCCCGCGCAACGGTCGCGCCCTATACGGTGGCGAAAGGCGGCATCAAGATGCTGACGCGCGCCATGACGGCCGAATGGGCGGTCCACGGCATCCAGGCCAACGCCATCGGTCCCGGCTACATGCTGACCGAGATGAACCAGGCGCTGGTCGACAACCCCGCCTTCGACGCCTGGGTCAAGGGACGGACGCCGGCGAAGCGCTGGGGCAGGCCCGAGGAGCTGATCGGCGCCGCGGTGTTTCTGGCGTCGTCGCGCCTCGGACTACGTCAACGGCCAGATCATCTACGTGGACGGCGGCATGATCTCGGTGCTGTAGGAGGATTTGCGCATGCGCGGAGCATGCGCTCATTCATGCCCCGAAGGATCTTCGGGTCGAGGCGATCGCGCCAGTCCCGGTCGGCCCGCGCGAGGTTTTGGTGCGAATCGAGGCGGGCGGCATCTGCGGGTCCGACCTGCACTATTATCACGACGGCGGACTTCGGGACGGTGCGCATCAGGGAGCCGATGGTGCTCGGCCACGAGATCGCCGGCACCATCGAGGAGGTCGGCCACGACGTCGCCGGGCTCGCGCCCGGCCAGCGCGTCGCGGTCAATCCGAGCCGGCCGTGCGACGAATGCCGCTATTGCCGCGAGGGGCTGCACAACCATTGTCTCGACATGCGGTTCTTCGGCAGCGCCATGCGGTTTCCTCACGTCCAGGGCGCATTCCGCCAGACACTGACGGTGGATCAGCGCCAGGCCATCCCGGTGGCGCCGACGCTGACCACGGCGGAGGCGGCGATGGCCGAGCCGCTCGCGGTCTGCCTGCATGCGGCGAACCGGGCCGGAGCGCTGATGGGCCGAAAAGTTTTGGTCACCGGCTGCGGGCCGATCGGGGCGCTGTGCGTGCTTGCCGCGCGCTTCGGCGGCGCTGCCGAGATCGTCGCCACTGACGTCAGCCCCTATCCGCTGAAGGCAGCGACCCGGATGGGGGCGTCGCGGGTCATCGACGTCGCCCGCGAGCCCGAGGCGCTCGCCGAATACGCGGCCGACAAGGGCACGTTCGACGTGCTGCTCGAGGCCTCCGGCAACCAGGTTGCGCTGCGTGGCGCGCTCGACGTCCTGCGTCCCGGCGCGATCGCCGTCCAGGTCGGGCTCGGCGGCGGCGACATGACGCTGCCGGTCAACGTCATCGTCGCCAAGGAGATCCAGCTGCGCGGCACCTTCCGTTTCGATGACGAGTTCCGCCTCGCCGTCGACCTGATGGGAAAGGGACTGGTGGACGTGAAGCCGCTGATCAGCGCCACGCTGCCGTTCGAGCGTGCCGTCGAGGCTTTTGATCTTGCCTCCGACCGTGGCCGCGCCATGAAGGTGCAGCTCGCGTTCTGAGAATTCGTAGGGTGGGCAAATCGCTAGCACGGCAGGTGATATTTGCTGATGCGTTGCGGGCGATTTGCCCACGCGGTACCACGCGAGTGCGGACCGCGTGGGCAAAATCCACGCACCGCATGCATCCGCGTTTCCCGCCTGCGCTCGGATTTTGCCCACCCTACGAAGCTTGCGCCAGGTCATGGGCGCAGCCGCTCGCCGCTCTCGGCGGAGAACAGCGCCGCCTCCGACAGGTCGGCGCCGACCGCGACGCTGTCGCCGACCTTCAGCTCGCTGTAGCCTTGGATCGTCACCATCACGCCCTTCTGGTCGTGGTCCTCGTCGCGATGGGCGGTGGCGGCCTGCTTGAGCTCCACCGAGACCTGCGACTCGGCGCCGATGTGCTCGACGACCTGGACCTCGCCGGCGAGCGTGTCCGGCGCGCCGGACTTGGCGATGAACAGCGCGCTCGGCCGCAGCCCGAGAAGAACCGGCCCCGGGTGGCGCAGCGCGGCGAGATGCGCCGGCACCGCAAAGCTCGCTTCGCCGGCCTCGAGGCGCGCTCCGTCGAGGCGCGCGGCGATCAGGTTCATCGGCGGCGTGCCGATGAAGCGGGCCACGAACGTGTTGGCGGGATCGGTGTAGATCTCGCGGGGCCGGCCGAACTGCTGCACGGTTCCCAGGCGCATCAGGGCGATCAGCGACCCCATGGTCATCGCCTCGACCTGGTCGTGGGTCACGTAGACGAAAGTCCCGCCGACCTCGCGATGCAGCTTGATGATCTCCGAGCGCATCGACGTCCGCAGCTTGGCGTCGAGGTTCGACAGCGGCTCGTCCATCAGAAAGACTTCCGGCTGGCGCACCATGGCGCGCCCCAGCGCGACGCGCTGGCGCTGCCCGCCCGACAGCGTCCGCGGATAGCGGTCGAGCATCTCGCTGAGCGCCAGCGTTTTTGCCGTGCGCTCGACCAGCCCCCTCACCTCGGGCGATTTCTCGATGCGGCGCTTGGCGAAACCGCCGATCAGCGGGATGTGGAACCACCAGTGGAACTGCCGCATGATCAGCGGAAACGTGATGTTCCGCCGCACCGTCATGTGCGGGTAGAGCGCGTAGGACTGGAACACGAAGGCCATGTCGCGCGCGCTCGGCGGCAGCTGCTCGACCCGGCGGCCGTCGAGCTCGATCTCGCCGCTCGACACCGTCTCCAGCCCCGCCAGCATGCGCAGCAAGGTGGACTTGCCGCAGCCGGACGGACCGAGCAGGACGAGAAACTCGCCGTCCGCGATATCGAGGTCGACATTGTTGACCGCGGGTTTTGCGCCCCACGTCTTGGTCACGTGCCGCAGAGTGATCGACGCCATGATGGCAGTCCTGCTTTCAGCCCTTGACGCTTCCTGCCGTCAGGCCGGCGACGACATAGCGCTGGACGAAGAGATAGAAGATGACGGCGGGCAGCGTGTAGATGATGGCGATCGCCATCACCGAATGGACCGGGGTGCTGAGCTCGCCGACGAAACCCGCGAGCCCCACCGAGGCGGTGCGCAGCTCCTGGCTGCTGATGAGCGTCTGGGCGAAGACGTACTCGTTCCAGCCGTGGAAGAAGGCGATGACGCCGGCGGCGGCGAGCGTCGGCGCGACCAGCGGCAGCACCACGGCGAGCACGATGTCGATCTGCGAGCAGCCGTCGATCCGCGCCGCCTCCTCGACGTCGATCGGCACCCCGTCGATGGCGCCCTTCAGGATCCAGGTGATCACCGGCACGACGAACGCGGTGTTGGCGAGGATCAGCCCAAAGAGCGAATTGAGCAGCGAGAGCTGGGCGAAGATCGCATAGAGCGGCACCACCAGCATGGCCTCGGGCAGCATCTGGGTGGCAAACAGCGCGAAGCCCAGGACCCCGCGGCCGCGGAAGCGGAACCGCGACAGCGCATAGGCCGGCAGGATCGCCAGCGCGATGCTGAGCGCGGTGGTGCCGGCCGCCACGATGGCGCTGTTGGCGAGCCAGACCGCCACCGGGATTTTCACGAAGGCGTCGCGGTAGACCGCAAACTCCCCGAGGTTGGGCAGCAGATGCGGCGGCGAGGCAAACAGGTCCGGCGAGGAGGTGAGCGACGTCACCAGCATCCAGTAGAGCGGAAAGATCGCCGCGCCCAGCAGCGCGAGGACGGCAAGCATCCGCACCGCATGACGCCATCCGCCCGCGCCCATCATCGCAAGCCCTGTGCGCGCTCGGCGCGCTCGGTGAACCAGAAATAGACCAGCGTCACCACGAGGGCGACGCTCAGGCCGACCATGCCGACTGCCGCCGCGATGCCGAGCTGGCGGTAGACGAAGCCCTGCCGGTAGAGCTCGATCACCAGCGTGTTGGTGGCGCCGATCGGGCCGCCCTGGGTCATCAGCCAGATCAGATCGAAGCGCCGCAGCGACCAGATGGTGATGAACAGGGCGAGCAGCGCCACCGACGGCTGGATGGTCGGCCATACCACCGCCTTGAACACGCTCAGCGGATCGGCACCGTCGATGATCGCCGCCTCGCGCTGCTCGCTCGACACACCCTGCAGCGCCGCCAGGATGACGACGGAGGCGAACGGGAAGATCTGCCAGACCGTGGTGAACAGGATCGCCGGAAGCGCCCGCTGGGGATCGTCGAGCCAAGTCTCGGCGCCGCCGGCGAGACCGAGAAAGCGCAGCGCGTGGTTGAAGATGCCGTACTGGGCGTTGAACATCCAGGTAAAGATCAGCGCCACCGCCACCGACGGCGCCGCCCAGGGAATGGTGACGGCGGCGCGCGCCACGCCGCGGCCGCGGAACGGGCGATCGAGCAGCAGGGCGGCCGCCAGCCCGAGACCGATCGCCAGCACCACGCAGGCGATGGTGTAGATCGCGGTGACGACGATCACCTGGTGGAAATCGCTGGTGTCGACGAGCTCGCGGTAGTTCTGCAGCCCGACCCATTCGTGGTCGCGCGGCGAGAGCAGCGACGTCGAGGTGAAGCTCAGGAAGAGCTCCTGGACCAGCGGATATCCCTGGAACACCAGCAGGTAAATGGCGATCGGCGCGGCGAACCAGTACGGCGTCCACCGGCTGCCTTCGATCCGGGATCTTGCTGATGCCGCTTTCGCCATCGGGCGCTAGCCTCGCAGCCGCCGAACCTCTTCCGGGAAATGCTCTGAAGACTACTTCCGCTGCACCCGGGACTCGGCGAGCTTCTGTGCCTCGGCCATCGCCTTCTCCGGGTCGGCGCCGCCCTGCAGCACCTTCAGGACCTTCTCGAGGATGATCTGCTGGATCTCCGGCGTCTTGATCTCGAAGCCGGCCACGAGCTGGGGAACGCTGTGGGGCGTCTGCTCGTCGTAGACCTTGAGCCAGGGCTGCTTCGCCAGGTCCTCCGGCGACCGCGCCACCTCGGTGGCGACGCTGCTGGCGCCGAGCAGATCCTGCAGGTCCTTCTGGCTCTCCGGCTGCAGCACCCATTTGACGAAGGTGACGGCCGCGTCCTTGTGCTTGGTATTGGCGTTGATGGTCAGCGGCGCCAGGATCAGGCCCTGGGCTCGGGTCGGAAACGGCGACGGCGCGCCCGCGAGCGCCAGCGTCGGCGCCTGCTGGTAGAAGATGCCGGCGACGCCGCCATTGTCGATCTCCATCGCCAGCTTGTTCTCCCAGAACATCCGCCGATAGGTCGCCGCGTCGGTGCCCTTGGGCGTTGCCCCGAGGTCGTACATCTTCTTGTACGCGGCGACTCCTTCGATCACCTTCGGGCTGTTGAGCGTCAGGTTGCCGGCGTCGTCGCTCCAGCGGCCGCCGAAGCCGAACACGAAGTTGCACAGGTCCTGCCAGAAGCCCGGGCGCTCCGCCATGGTCGCCCGGTAGGCGAAGCCGTAGACGCCGTTTGCGGTCGAGGCCTTGGCGGTCTGCAGGAACTCGTCGAAGGTCGCCGGAGGCTTTCCGTCCTTGACCAGCGTCTTGTTGTACAACAGCACGTAGTTGCTGATCTCGAAGGGGATGCCATAGCGCTTGCCGCCGACCTTGAGGTACTTGTCGGGCGCCGTGAACTTGTAGCCGCCGTCCTTGAGGACGTCATCCAGCGGCAGGATGCGATTGGCCGCGACCGCCGCGTAATAGTCGATCTGGTCGAAGCGCACGAGGTCGGGGCCGCCGCCGCCGCCCATCTGGGTGAAGACGGTGTTGGCGAGGGTGGCGAACGGCAGCGCCAGCGGCTGCACCTCGATCTTGTCCTGGCTCTTGTTGAATTTCTCCACCCAGGCCTTGAGCCGGTCGCCGCGGCCGGCTTCCGAGAAGGTGACGCCGGCGAAGGTCAGGACCGTCTTGGATTGCGCGAATGCCTGATCCGGCACTCCCGACGCCATCGCGGCGACGGCGAGAACGGCGGCAAGGCGGATGGATGGGAAAATTCGTCCGAGCATTCGTGAGCCTCCCTGGGCGATTTCTTGGTCTTGCGTGCAGTGGCGCAATGTCGCCGGCGGCACCGGCGCGTCCACGCGACCCGCTTGGCGCGAGGACACGCTCTTGTGCGGTAGAATGTCGTGATATTTTACAAAAGTCAATTTCTCCCGCGCGCCGCGCGGACAGGTCATGCCGAATGCCGGTGGCTGGAAGCCCGCCCGGCACCAGCGCCGTCAGGCGCGCGGCGACACCCCGCTCTCCCGTACCGTGGCGCCGTCGCCCCGCTTCACCTCCGGCCGCAGCGCTGTTCCCAGACCGCTTCCCGTCGGGGCCTGCACCATGCCATCGCGGATGACCGGCAGCTCGGTGACGAGATCGCGGTACCAGGTGGCGAGCGTCGCCCGCACCACCTCCTGAAGAATCGCGGTCGGCGCATGCAGGGCGAGATGCAGGCCGGCCCACAGCGCCACCGGGCCGGTGCAGTCATGGGGCGCCAGCGGCTTGGCATAGGCTTCCGCCAGCGCGGCGATCTTGCGCCCCTCGGTGAGCCCGCCGCACCAGGCGATGTCGATCATGACGAAGTCGAGCGCATCGGCTGCCAGGAGGTCGCGGAACGGCACCATGCCGGCGAGCGTCTCGCTGCCGCAGATCGGCACCCGGGTCTGGCGCCTGAGATCCGCCAGCGCCCGGGCGTCGTCCATCTTGGCGATCGGGTCTTCGGCCCAGAACACGCGAAAATCCTCCAGCGCGCGGCAGATGCGGATGGCGGAAGTCGTGTTCCACAGGCTGTGCAGCTCGCACATCACCTCGATCCTGTCGCCGACCGCGGCCCGCACCTTGCGGAACGGCTCGAGCCCCGCCTTGAGGTTTTCGAGCGTGATCGACTGCCCGCCGTCGGCCTCCGCATAGATGTCGAACGGCCAGATCTTCATCGCCCCAAAACCCTCGGCGATCAGGCTCTCGGCGAGCGCGCCGGCATCGCGCGCAAAGGCGATCTGATCGTCGTAGGGGCCGAGCGCCTGCTCGCCGGCCGCGACCGTGCGGCGCGTTGCGCCGCCGGTATTGTAGGAATAGCCCGCGCAGGTGTTGTAGGCGCGGATGGCGGTGCGCGCCGCGCCGCCCAGCGCCTCGTGCAGCGGGATGCCGTGGCGCTGGCCGGCGAGATCCCACAGCGCGATGTCGACTGCGCTCGCCGCCCTGATCTCGGCGCTGGCGCTGTGAAACCCCAGATAGGGCGTCAGCAGATGGCGCGACACCGCCTCGATCCGGCGGGCGTCGCGGCCGATCAGCCAGGGCGCGATCTGCGCGTGGATCACCGTCTCGGTCGCCTCGGCGCCGCGAAAGAACTCGCCGAGGCCGACGAGGCCCTCGTCGGTCTCCAGCTCGATCCAGATCAGGTTCGGCCGCTCGGCGATCCGGATGGTGCAAACGCACAGGATCTTCGACATAGTTTTCCTCCGGCCCTGTTATGGACCGGAGGATCGCTGCCGTCGACCTCGACGGCAGACTGTCACCTGACCCAGAGACTGAGCGGAACCGCCCGCCTGCCGGGGCAGCTCATCGTCCCGGTATAGGCGTCCGACAAGCGTCCGCTGTAGCTGCACGCGACCCCGTCGACCAGCAATGTCGCCTTCATCAAGGATGGCGAGCCGGATATCTGGTAACGCATCTCGCCGGTCTTCTGCTCCGGGCCATCCTTGGTGCACACGCCGACGTGGGTCATCGTCAATGGCCCAAAATATTCCTTTGCCCGGCTGGAGATCGTTTCCGTGACGGTGGCGATCAACTCCCATTCGCCGAGGTCACCGGCATATCCGGTGACCTCCAGCGTCTGGGCCGCGGCCGGGATCGCCAGGATACCCAGCAGGACCAGCAGAACGAGCGCTCTTGCGAACGTGTCCACGCGGCTGGCGCCGACGTGCGCCTCAGAGCTTCTTCAGGAACCCGCGCGCGTCCGCGACCTCGGTCCGGGTCTGGTCGGCGTCGCCGGCGATGGCGACGACCTTTTCGTAATATTCGCGCGCCTTGGCGACGTCGCCGGACTTTTCGGCGGCCTTCGCCGCGCCCGCATAGGCGCCCAGCCGGTTGGGCTCCTTCTTCAAGGTCGCCTCGAACGCGGCGAGCGCCTCCGTGGCCAGGCCGCGCTCGAGCAGCATGGTGCCGTAGAGCTCGCGCGCCGGGACCGGGACGCCCGGGGTCACCGGATGCTTCTCGGTCAGGTCCTCCGCATCGGCGGCCGCGCTCATCGCCTTGAGCGCCTCCTCATGCCTGGCCTCGGCGTAAAGGAGCCAGGCGCTCGCCACCTGCCACTGGATGTCGACCTGCGCCGACCAATAGGCGTCCTTGGCCTCACGCAACTTGTCGCGCAGATCGGCAAGCCTGGCGATGTCGGCCTTGGCCGCCTGCGGATTGCCCGAGCGCGCCGCCCCGAGCGCCCGCGCGAAATGCGTGATGGCCTGGACATGGGCAAGCGGGCTCGGCCGCACCGAAAGCTCGGCCGCCTCCTTCCAGTTGCCGCGCTCCAGCGCGTAGCGCGCCGGCGAGGCGGCAAGGGCGTAAGGACCGGGAAGAAACGTCTCGGTGAAGCCGGTGACCGTATTCATCTCGTCGATGACGGCGCTGGCCTTCTTGTCCTGGCCGAGCTGCAGATAGGCATAGACCAGATAATCCATGGAATGCAGCTCGTCGTGGAGATCTTTTGCTTCCGTGGCGACGCGCGCCGCGACGATGTTGGACGCGATCGACTCCTGCCAGTAGCCCATGCGGGTGAAGATGTGCGACGGCATGTGCTGCGCGTGCGCCGCGCCCGGTGCAATCTTGGCATAGCGCCTGGCCGCGTCGAGCCCCTTTCCGGCGAGCGCCGGCGTATCGTAGAGGTGGATCAGATAGTGCGCGACGCCCGGATGGTCCGGCTGGCGCGTCCAGATCTTTTCCAGGATCGCCGCCCCCTTGAGCTGATTGGCATAGGTCTTGTCGGCGGGCGAAGCCCCGACGTTGAGGGCGAGCGCGTAATGGATCTGCGCCTCGTCGTCGTCGGGATAGCGCTGCGCCAGCGCATCCATCGCCTTGAGATAGGCGAGGACGCGGGTGCGGTGGTCGACCTTGTCGTAGTCCGTATACATCTTGGCCAGGGCGTCGAGGTAATCGCGCTCGCGCTCGGTCTTGGCGCCTAGCGCCCTGCCCTTGTCGATCGCGGCGGCGCCTTCCGCCAGGTTCTTCGCCGGCGGGGCGACGTGGGGATTGTACAGCAGGCTGAGCGCAATGCCCCAATAGGCGACGGCGCATCCGGGATCGGCCTTGAGCACATCCTCGAAGGATTTCTGCGATGCCCGGTACCAGAACGAATGCTGGTACAGCATGGCGCGGTCGAATATCTGCTGCGCCTCCGGCTTGCATGATGTCGCGAAATGAACGGTGCCGAGCTTCTGCTCGGATTGCGCGAATGCCGGATGAGCCAGCGAAAATCCGGCCGCTGCTGCGATGGCAACGACCACCAACGGGGTCTTGATCATGGTTGCCTCCCGATCCGGCCATTGAGCGCGCGCGGGCCGCGCTCAGCCGGATTCCTTGAAAGGGCCGCGATCCCGGGACCATACCTGCCACCTGGCCGCGAAGTCATAGGCGAGAAACGGGATTTTCATGGGAGGTCCGTGGTACGTTGGTTCGGGAACAATTCATGTTGAATCAAGCCATTGCGTTCGGGCGGTACCGGCTTGATGCGCGCGGCGGACTGACGCTGGGCACGCGCGAGGTGCGGCTTACGCCCAAAGCCCTCGCGGTGCTGTGCGTCCTCGCCGAGCGTCCCGGCCGGCTGGTCACCAAGGACGAGCTGTTCGGCAGCGTGTGGCCGGAGACCACCGTCGGCGATTCGGCCCTCGTCACCTGCATCCAGGAGCTGCGGAAGGCGCTCCGGGACGACGCCAGACGTCCGCGCTACATCGAGACGCTGCACCGGCGTGGCTACCGGTTCATCGGCAAGCCGGCCTCCTCGCCGCCGCGGCCCGATGATGTCGGCGACCAGAGAATTGAGCCGGAGCAGGACGCTTCGATCGTCGTGGGGCGCGACCGGGAGCTTGCGCGGCTTGGCGAGTTGCTCGCCCGAGCCCGGGCCGGAGAGCGGCAGATCGTGTTCGTGACCGGCGAGCCGGGAATTGGGAAGACGTCTCTTGTCAGGACATTCATTGCGCGCGCCAGGGAGGCGGGCGATGTCGACGTTGCCTGGGGCCAGTCGGCGGAGCACTACGGCGCCTCCGAGCCGTATCTTCCCCTGATCGAGGCCCTGGTGCGATCCTGCCGCGGAGCGTCGGGCGAGCGGCTCGTCGGCATCCTCGACCGGCATGCGCCGACGTGGCTGGCGCAAATGCCATCGCTCCTGGGAGCGGGCCAGCTTCGCGAGCTCCGGCGTCGCACCGCGGGCGTGACGCGGGAGCGCATGCTTCGCGAGCTGACCGACGCGCTGGAGGCAGCCGCCGAGCAGACCCCGATCGTGCTGTGGCTGGAGGATCTGCATTGGGGCGATATCTCGACGACCGACTGGCTCGCCTCGTTCGCGCGGCGCCCGGACCCTGCACGGCTCCTGCTGATCGGCACATATCGACCGGTCGAGCTGCTGGTCAGCGGTCATCCCCTGCACGGCATGCAGGACGAGCTGCGCCGCTACAAACATTGCCGGGAGATCGCGCTGCCGCCGCTCAGCAGGGCCGCGGTGTCCCAATATCTCGCCGCGCGTTACGCGCCGGCGCCGGATGCCGCAGATGAGCTCGCGCGCCTCGCCGAACAGGTGCACCAGCGCACCGAAGGCAGCCCGCTGTTCATGGTCGGAGTCCTCGACGACCTGGTCGATCAGGGCGTGCTCGAGAACGCGGACGGCCAGTGGACCGTCCGCCATGACGCCGAAACCGCCGAGCTCGGCATTCCCAAAGACCTGCAGCGCCTGATCGAACGCCAGCTCGACCGTCTCGACCGGGCGGAGTTGCGCCTGCTCGAGGTCGCAAGCGTGGTCGGCGCGAACTTTTCGGCGGCGGCGGTGGCGGCGGGCGCCGGTCTTTCCGTAGCCGACGTGGAGACGATGTGCAGCGACATTGCCCGGCGCCAGCAGCTGATCCGCGCCGCCGGCGCCGAGGAGTGGCCCGACGGCACCGTCAGCAGCCGATTCGGCTTCCATCATGCGCTGTACCGCGAAGCCTTGTACGAGCGTCTGCCGGCGGGCCGCCGCGTGGAGCTGCATCGCCGCGCGGGCGAGCGGCTCGAGCAGGCCCATCAAGACCGGGCGGACGAGATCGCCGGCGAGCTCGCCATGCATTTCGAGCGCGGCCGCGACATCCGGCGGGCCGTGCGTTATCTGCACCGGGCGGGCCGGGGCGCCAGGCATCGCGGCGCCGCGCACCAGGCAGCCGCATACTTTGCCCGGGCGCTCGATCTGATTGCCACGTTGCCGAAGGATCGGGCGCGCGACGAGAGCGAAGCGGAGTTGCGCGTCGCGCTTTGCGTCCCGCTGATTGCCCTTCACGGCTACGGATCTGCCGCGGTCGAAGCGTGTGCGATCGAGGCCAAGACGCTGTCGGATTCGTTGCCGGATTTTCGCGGGCGATTCGCCGCCGGTCGTTTTGTCTGGAACGCCAGCGTGATGCGCCATCCGGTGGCGAAGACGACCGGCCATGCGCGCGAGCTCATGGAGCTCGCCCGTGCCACCAACCATCCGGCGCAGCTCGCGCTGGCCCACCGCGCGCTCGGCACCTCCTTGAAGCTTGCGGGCGAGCTTCGCCAGGCCGGCGACGTTCTCGCCCGGGGCATGCTGATTGCTGACGGCGTGTGCGACGACGATTTCGCCCATTATGGCGAGCATCCCGGGCCGATCTGCCGGGCGTTCGGCGGCTGGGCAAAGGCTCTCATGGGCTTCCTCGATGACGGCGCCCGCCTTGCCGACGAGGGGATCGAGCATGCCCGCCGAGGCGGAGATCCGCACGGATTGGCTTTCGGGCTCGTGTCCAGTGGCATGGTCTACCTCTTTCTGCGCGACGTGGCCCGCATCGATCAGATCGCGGCCGAGACCATTGCGTTGGCCACGGAGTTCCGGCTGCCGCAATGGCTCGGCTTCGGGCAGGAATTGAAGGGGTGGGCGACGCTCCGCTCAGGCGATCCGGCCGAGGGGATACGATTGCAGGAGGAAGGATTGCAAAGGCTGCGGGGAACCGGCGCGAAAACCCACACCAGCCGCATGCATGCCAGCCTTGCCGAGAGCTACCTCCTCATCGGCAAGCCCGATATGGCGCGCACGCATCTCGGCGCGGCGTGTGCGCATCGCGACGCGCACGGGGAGCGTTACTATGCTCCCGAACTGGTGCGTCTGCGGGCATTGCTGCTCGCGCACGAAGGCGCGGACCCCGAGGAGATCGAGGCGTGCCTGCTGGAGGCGATCGAAATCGCCCGGAACCAGGAGGCAGGCCTGCACGCGCTGCGCGCCGCCACGTCTCTTGCCCGATTCCGGGCCGAGCGCGGCAGGCGGGACGCCGCGCGCAACGTCCTGGCGCCGGCGCATGCCGCGGTGACCGGTGGTTCCAATTCCCCGGATGTCGCGGAAGCCAGGGCTTTGTTGAGCCACCTGCACGGGTGATTTTATGATCCGTGATGGCCGGCGGCCTTCGTCATGATCCGCCTCGGCGATTTGTCGCCGGCAACCGCCGTACATCACTCCGCGGCGGGCGCCTGCCGCAGCGCGGCCTCGACGGCCGGCGACAGATACACGCCCTGACGCACGAGCTCGCGCTGGATCGTGGCGGGCGCGACCTCGCGGGGCGAAAGCCCGCTGCCTGCCGCCAACGCCGCCGCGACCCCGGCGGCCTGACCGGTCAGCCAGCATTGGGGAATTTCGCGTAAGAATGTGTGCGAGCTGGCGTCGCAGGAGACGTGACGGCCGGCGCCCAGGATGTTGTCGAGTCCTGCCGGCACCAGCGCGCCGTAGGGCACCGAGATGTCTTGGAATTTCGGCGACAGCGACGGCGACACGCCGATCTCGTCGTCAAAAATTTTTCCGGTGTCCCACTGCGGGCGCGACACTTGTCTTAAACCCGCAAGCCGCCGGCTGTGGCGCACGCCGATCTGCGGCGCGCCGAGCATCAGGAAGGCGTCGGCAAAGCCCGGCGCCGCCTCGCGATAGACCTCGACATGGCCGACCGCGAGCTCGCGCGAGCGCAGATCGACCGCGGTCAGATCCTCGACATCGACCGCGCTGTAGCCGGCGAGCCGCGGCCCCATGAACAGCGCGACGTCGTTCCGCCATGACACGAACGGCTTTTCGAAAAATTTCAGCCGCTCGCGGCCGAGTGCCATGAAGGCGGAGAATCCATCTGCATCATCGCGGCGGAAGGCGATCCAGCGCTCCATGTCGACGCCGCCGATCAGGAAGGCGGTGTTGATGCAGTGATGGATGTCGGTCTCATCGATGTCGGACCAGCATTGCGCGCCGGCACGGGCGATCAGATCGGCGTCGCCGGTAGCGTCGATGACGACCTTGGCGAAGACCGCGTGGCGGCCTTCCTTGCTCTCGAAGATCGCGCCGCGGACGGCGCCGTCCTCGACGATCGGCGCCGCGCACCAGGCGTGCAGGAGCAGGCGCACCTTTGCCTCGCCCACCATGCGCATCGACAAGGTTTTCAGCGCCTCGGGGTCGACGGTCGGCGACCAGGTGACGATGCCGTGATAGGCGGCGGTGCGCTGCGCCCAGTAGGCGGCGGTTGCCGCATCCCGGCTGCCCCAGTCGGCGGGCGCGGGTCCCTGGATGGCGTCCTTCGGCAGCCGCTGCATGAGCTCGTCGGCAATGCCGCGGATGATCTGGCGGCCCGACCAATCGGTCATGCGGTCGATCCAGATGACGAGGCCGCCGGTGGAAAGACCGCCCAGATGATTGTAGCGCTCGACCAGCAGCACGTCGGCGCCGAGCCGCCCGGCGGCGATCGCCGCCGCAGTCCCGGCCGGGCCGCCGCCGACCACCAGCACGTCGGTCTCGGCAAAAACCGGAAGCTCGCGCGCCGGCTCGCGCCAGATTTTTGCCGGGCGCGGCGGCCGCGCGCGCCCACGGTCGCCGAAGAGCTCCAGCCCCTGCGCGGCGCCGATGCTGGTGCTGAAGTTTCCGCTGCCCGGAGGATCGCGAAAAATCTCGCTCTCGCGGACGCGGCGGCCGGGGCCGGGATTCTTGTCATCCGTCATGGCGAACGGCTCCGTGGAGCGGACGAGGATAGGCAAAATGCGCGGGGCTTGCCAGACAAGCCGTGCCAGCGCCGCGAACTCCCACCTCGCCCCGCAAGCGGACCGCTTGCGGGGAGAGGTCGACCGCCGGAGGCGGGCGGGTGAGGGGGCGTGGCCGCGAATTGGGAGTCTACGAATTGCCGCAAGAGCCCCTCATCCCGACCTTCTCCCCGCCAAGAGCGGGGAGAAGGAGCAGACGCGCCGAGTGCGCGGCCCGACCAGGGGCAATCTGAAGCTATTCCCTATTCCCAGCGTCCGCGCGCTCCGTCGATTAACTCGCGCGCAACGAATTGAGGCCGACAAATCTTCCGCACCCAATTCGTTCTCCGGGAACAAAGCGGAACGGACCGGGCACGCGGTCGGCCGTCAGCGCCCGAGAATCGAGCCCGCCATGGCGCGCGGATCGCGGGTCGGCCAGCCGCCGGCGTCGGCGGCGAGAAACAACTCGGCGAGGTGCTGGTTGAAGGTCGCCGGGTCCTCCAGATTGATGGTGTGGCCGGCATTGGGCATCACCACCAGGGCGGCGGTCGGGATGTGGGTCTTCATCAGGATGCCGGGCTCGAGGCAGGGCCAGTCCTCGTCGCCGGTCATCACCAGGGTCGGCACCGAAATCGTCTTCATCCGGTCGACGAGGTCGAACAGCGACGGCCGCCGCTTCTGCACGCCGCGCATGGTGGCGGCGGCGCCGGCGGTCGAATGCTCGGCGAGCTGGGTCAAGAATTCCTGCCAGCCGCGCGGGTCCTTGTTCTGGAACTGCACGCGGGTCGGTCCCAGCGCATAGGCCTTGGCGGCCTTCGCCATGGTGAGCTCCTCGAAGCGCCGCGCGGAAATCTCCGCCTCCTCGGCGAACTGCGCGCGCTTGTCGGGCGCCGCGCCATAGCCGCAGCCGGCGACCACCAGCGAGCGGGCGCGCGCCCCGTAGGTGAAGCCGAAATGCAGCACCGCGAACCCGCCCATCGACAGGCCGACGATGTGGGCCTTGTCGATCTTCAGCCCGTCGAGCACCGCGCGGATGTCGTCGCGCGCGCGGTCCTGCGAGTAGCGCTCGCCGTCGGACGGCACGTCGGACGGCGGATAGCCGCGCGCATTGTAGGTGATGCAGCGATAGTATTTGGAGAAGTGGCGGACCTGCGGCTCCCAGGAGCGGCAGTCGCCGGCGAACTCGTGGACGAAGACGATCGGAATGCCCTTTCCGGTCTCCTCGTAATAGAGTTTTACCCCGTCGTCGGTCGTCACGTGCGGCATGGCGTCCTCTGGTATTTCCAAAGTATCTCTAGAATGCCTGCGCCCGCGCGGACAGGCCGGCGTCGATGGTGACGATGGAGCCGCTGGTATAGGCCGAGCGCTCCGACGCCATGAAGGCGATGGCCGCGCCGATCTCCTCCGGGCTGGCGCCGCGGCCGAACGGCAGCGGCTTGACCAGGTCCTTCCAGTTCTCGGCATCTCCGGTGCGGTCTTGCGCCTTCTTGCGCATCAGGCCGACCAGGCGCTCGGTCATCACCGGCCCGGGGCTGATGGCGAGCACGCGGATGCCGTCGCGGGCGCTGACGCTGCCGAGCGACTGGGTGAAGGCGGCGAGCGAGGCGTTGCCGGTGACGCCGCAGATGTATTCGGGATCGTGGGTGTCGGCGGCGTTGCCGATGACATTGACGATGACGCCGGCGCGGCGCGCCTTCATCAGCGCGTAGAAGGCGCGGCACATGTTGACGTAGCCGAAGACTTTCAGATCCCAGGCGGCGCGCCACTTGGCCTCGTCGACGTCGATGAGCGTGCCGCCCGGAATGGCGCCGGCATTGTTCACCAGGATGTCGATGGCGGGAAAATTTTTTGCCAGATCGTTCACGTTGCGGCTGTCGGCGAGATCCGCCGCCACGGTGTCGACCCGCACATTGGCCTTCTGCACGATGGCGGATTTCGCCGCCTCGAGATTCTCCGCGCTGCGCGACACCAGGATCACGTTGCAGCCTTCGCCGGCAAGAATTTCTGCGGTGGCGCGGCCGATGCCCTTCGAGCCGCCGGTGATCAAGGCGGTCTTTCCGGCAAGTTTCAGATCCATCCTGGTCTCCCGCTTTTTGCGAGGCGGACTATCGCCGCCCGGGAGAAGTTCGGCAACACCCTGAAAAAATCAGTCCGCAAACATCCGGCGGATGCCTTCGCGATGGTCCACCCGGGGAGAAAATCCGAAGTCGCGGACGGCCGGCGCGATGTCGACCGGCCCGCGCGCAACCTTGGGCAGCGTTGTGTCGATCTCGATCCGCACCGGATGGCCGGCGGCCGCGCAGGCCGCGGCCATGTCGGCCGGCGCCACCTTGTCGGGATGCGACACGTAGTAGATGAGCTGCGTGCGGCGGGTCGACAGGCACGCCGCCACGGCGGCATCCGCCGCGTCGTCGATGTAGACCAACGGCCAGTCGGTCGCCGGCTCGACGCGGGCGGGCCTGCCGGCCCGCGCCGCCTTCACCACGTCGCCGGTGACCGACTGGGTCTCCCGGCCGGGGCCGTAGATGCTGGTGAAGCGCAGCGAGCAGAGGTCGAGCGGCACTTTTCGCCACAGGCCGCGCAGCACCATGTCCATGGCCGCCTTCGAGCATCCGTAGGTCGAGGTCGGCCGCAGCGGATAATCGTCGCCGACCGGCTGGTCCTCGTAATAGTCGCCGAGCGCCGAGACCGACGAGCAATAGACGAAAGTCTTCGCGCCGCCATCGAGCGCGGCCTGCAGCAGGTTGAGGCTGCCGGCGACGTTGATGGCAATCACCCGGGCCGGCTGGTCGGACAGCACCATCGGGCCAGACGCCCCGCCCGCGTGCAGGATGTGGGTGATTTTTTCCCGGTCGATCAGCGCCCGCAGCCGGTCCGCGTCGGAGAGATCGTCGATCACGTGCGGGGCGGAAACCACCGCGGGCCGCGGGTCGAGGCCGACCGCGCGATGGCCGGCGGCGAGGAGCCGCGCCAGCACTGCCCGGCCGAGAAATCCGCTGGCGCCGGTCACCAGCACGACGTCAGAAGCCATTGTTGTTTCCCCCATCCCCGCGCACGCGGCGCCTTGATAGACCATGTACGGCGGGACAGGGCTTCCTGTCCGGCTGATTTGCGTCGATAGTCGGTCCAATCGCCATCGGGAGCACGCAAAAAATGTCGCTGCGGATCGGATACCTGCTGCCGACACGGGAGCAGATCATGGCGGGGCGGCCCGAGGCCTCCCTCCTGCTGGATCTCGCCGGGCGCGCCGAGCGCCTGGGCTTCGATTCCATCTGGGTGGGCGACTCGCTGACGGCGCGGCCGCGCCACGAGCCGTTCACCCTGCTCGCCGCGGTGGCCGCCCGCCTGCCGCGGGTCGAGATCGGCACCGCGGTGCTGCTGCCGGCGCTGCGCAACCCGGTGCTGCTGGCGCATCAGGTGGCGACCCTCGACCAGATCGCCGAAGGACGGCTGATCCTCGGCGTCGGCATCGCCGCCGACGTGCCCAACATCCGCGCGGAATTTGCCGCAGCCGGCGTGCCGTTCGACAAGCGCGTCGGCCGCATGATGGAAGGACTTCGGCTCGCCCGCGCGCTGTGGAGCGGACAGCCGGTCGACTGGGACGGACGCTGGAAGGTCGAGCGCGGCGTGATCGGCCCGGTGCCGCACCGTCCGGGCGGCCCGCCGCTGTGGATCGGCGGATCGCTGCCGGCAAGCATCGAGCGCGCCGGGCGCCACTTCGACGGCTGGATGCCGATCACGCCGGACGCCGCGCAATGGACGCGCCAGTGGGAGGAAATTCTGGCGATCGCCCGCGCGGCGGGCCGCGATCCGACGGCGATCACCGGCTCGATGTATCTGACCTGCGTGGTCGACGACGACGCGGGCCAGGCGAATGCCCGGCTCGACGCGTTTCTCGAGCGCTACTACGGCCAGCCCGCCGCGGTCCTGCGCAAGCGCCAGGCCGCCTATGCGGGACCGGCCGCGGGCATCGCCGAATGGCTCAAGGGCTACATCAATGCAGGCGCCAGCCATCTGGTGCTGCGTTTCGCCGGCGACCACGAAAAGCATCTCGATATCGTGGCGGGACTGCGCAGCGAGCTCGGTTGAGCGATTTGTGCCTGCCGAATCAGGCGACGCGCAGCTGAGGCGCGGCCGCTGCGGCCGGGCGCGGAGTGTCGCGCGCCTCGGGGATCAGCGCCCCCGCGAGGACCAGAACTGCGACGACCTGGTGGACGACTGACAGCGCCACCGGCTCGGCCAGCATCACGGTAGCGGCGCCCAGCGCACCCGCGACCGTGAGCAGAACAAACAGCAGCGCGCTGCGTTGACAGCGGCGTCCGCGCCCCCAGGCAGCCAGCAGGGCGACGAACGATGCAATCCACAGCGCGAAAGCAAGCACGCGGTGGCAGGCCTGGATCAGATAGCCGTTCTCGAAAAAATTGTGCCACGCCGGCGCAAAGGCGAACAGGCGGTCCGGTCCCGGCAAAAATCCGTCGGCATAGAACGGGAAGCTGCGCCACAGCACGCCGGCGTCCATCGCCTCGAGGAGCGCGCCGAACGCGATATCGAGCGCGATCGCGACGGCCCAGGCGGCGCGCGCCGGGACGGAGCCACCACGACCCGGCGACACCACGGCGGCGACCAGCATGGCGAGCGCCACGCTGGCAAACATCACGTCGAGCGCATGGCGATGCTGGCCGAGATTGATGGTGGCGAACAGGCCGGCGTGATCGGAAAACCAGCGCAGCACCAGGTAGGCCAGGGCGAACGCGCCGGCACCGAGCAGCGCCAAAATGTCGGCGCGGCCCCCGCGCGCGATGGCGCGGCGCAGGGCAAGAGTTGCAAGCGGTACCAGCAGCGCGCCGAGCAGGACGAGGCTCGCGACCCGCCCCCATTCCCAGAAGTACAGCATCTGATAGACGGTGAGCGATTCCATGCCGCCTACCTGGTAGCCGCCGCACAGCGCGTAGAGCGGGCTCTGCTGATGGATGGCGAAGGCCTGCTGCCACGCGGCCCGCCCGAGCGGCGGAACGAGATCGACCTCCGGGATGTAGAGGAAGAGCGGCCCGCGGGTGAAACGGTTGCCGCCGCCGAGGACAAAGGCCGCAAGCCCGGAGAGAGCCGCCACCGCCAGCAGCGCGCGCCGATGGCCGTCCAGACGATCGAGGAGGGCGCGAAAAATCTCCGCCAGCCGGCGCGCGACCGCCGGGGGCGAACCAACCGCTCCCGGCAATGCTTCACGCCGCAGCAGCATCAGAGCCATGCGCGTGGTCCAGATCAGTTCCCGACGGGAAAGACCTCGTGGGTCGCCATCTGGGAAAAAATCCCCGGCATGCCGTCCGACTGGAACGAGCCGCCGGCAGCGTGCAACTCGTTGCCGATGAAGGAGGCGACGCCGCCGTGCCGGGCGATCTGCATGTGCGGCAGGCTCCGCCAGGAGTTCGTCTTCGGATCGTAGGCCTCGAAGGCCCAGAAGGTGATCTTGCCGCGCGGCTCCTCGTACTCGCCGCCGATGACGTAGATCTGCCCGTTGTGCACGCCGCCGGTGACGTCGCCGCGCCGCGTCGGCGAGCGTCCCATGTAGCGCCAGATGTCGGTCTTCGGGTCGTACTCCTCGACGATGTCGGTGACGTCGCTCATGGTGACGAAGGAGGTGCCGATCCTGCCGTTGACCGCATAGATTTTCCCGTCGACCGCGGCGGCGAAGAAGTGATTGCGCCCGGTCGGCATCGGCGCGCGGGTGCGCCAGGTGTTGGTGGCCGGATCATATTCCTCGACCGTGCCGACCACGATCTGCGGCACGCCGACCCACAGCGGCTCGGTGCCGGGCTTGCCCGGGATGTTGGCATGCGCGCCGCCGATCACGAATATCTTTCCGTCGACCACGACCGCCTGGGCCGACCCGCGTGGGGTGGGCATCGGCGGGAGCTCCTTCCAGCTGTCGGCGGCCGGATCGTAGACCAGCGCGTTGGCGATCGGCTGCCAGGCTTTCGTGCCGGGGCGCCCGACGAACCCGCCGAACACATAGATCTTTCCGCCGAGCGCCACCGCGGCGGCGTGATGCGCCGGGACCAGCATGCTTTTCTTCGGCGTCCAGGTCTCGGCGGCGGCATCGTAGGCGACCACGATGCCCTGGGCCTGCACGTTCGCCCCGTCGTAGCCGCCCATGACGTACCACGTCTTGTCGATGACCGCGCTGGTGATCTCGCCAAGCGGCTGCGGCAGGGGTTTTCCCATCTGCCACTTGGCCTGGGCCAGCGCCGGCGCCGCCTGCAGAGCAAACATGCAGGCCGCGACTGCGCCGAGCACGCGTTGCGCCGACGTTGTCATGCGTCTCCTCCGATGTTTTCCGGACCGCTCACCGAGGTGTACCGGTATTGCGGGCAGCATAGCGCAGCCCGGATGACGCGTCAGCGGAATCCGCTGGCGCGCTTCCCTACTGCCATTCGTATGGTGACGTGGAGTCGCCGCGGGCTCCACCTCTCCCCGCGTGCGGGGAGAGGTCGACCGCCGTAGCGCAGCGAAGGCGGTCGGGTGAGGGGGCGTCGCCGCACAACGTGCGCCGCGAATTGCCGCAAGAGCCCCTCATCCCGACCTTCTCCCCGCAAGCGGGGAGAAGGAGAAGAGGGCGCCTCGGCCAATCTGACTGCTGTCTTCGATCGCGGCCTCGCCGACCGCTCAGGCGTAGTTGCGATACTCCGGCTCGTACATGTGCGAGCGCACATGCGCGGCGAGGTCGGCGGGCTCCGGTCCGACGGCGAGGCCCTGGTCGTAGGCCACCCGGGCAACGTCGGCGGCGATGCGGGCGGAAACCTCCCGGATGCGCGGCAGCGCCGGATAGAGGCTGCCCTGTGCCAGATCGGCCTCGGTGACCAGGTCGGCGAGCGCGAGCGCCGCGCTCATGAACATGCCGTCGGTGATGCGCCGGGCGCCGCTCGCGATCGCTCCGAGACCGACGCCGGGGAAGATGTAGGAATTGTTGCCTTGGCGGGGCACGAAGGTTCTTCCCTCCAGCACCACCGGATCGTAGGGGCTGCCGCAGGCGAACAGCGCGCGGCCCCCGGTGTGGCGGTACGCCTCCTCGGCGCTGCATTCCGCCTTCGAGGTCGGATTGGAAAGCGCGAACACGATCGGCCGCTCGTTGAGCTCCGCCATGGTCCCCAGCACGTCGGGCGTGAACGTGCCGCCGACCGCGGCGACGCCGATGATCGCGGTGGGCTTCAGGACGCGGATCGCCGCGAGGAAATCGTCGACCGGCGGGTGCTCGTGGGCGTAGGGCTGCTTGTGCTCGCCGAGCCCGTCGCGGCCCTTCACGACCAGGCCGCGGGAGTCCATCAGCCAGATGCGCTGCCGCGCCTCGGCCTCGGCGGTGCCCTGCGCCACCATGGCGGAGACCGCGAGATCGGCAATGCCGGTGGCCGCCTCTCCGGCGCCGAGGAACAAGATCTTCTGGTCGGTGAGCTTGCCCTTGGTCACCCGCAGGGCGGAAAATATCCCGGCGAGCGCCACCGCGGCGGTTCCCTGGATGTCGTCGTTGAAGGTGCAGATGCGGTCGCGATAGCGACGCAGCAGACGGAAGGCGGAGTGGTTGGCGAAATCCTCGAACTGGATCACCACGCCGGGGAAGACGTCGACGGCGGCGCGGACGAACTCGTCGACCAGGTCGTCGAACGCGGCTCCGCTCAGCCGGCGCCGACGCAGGCCGACATAATACGGATCGTCGAGCAGCGCCTCGTTGTTGGTGCCGACATCGAGCATCACCGGCAGGCACAGGCTCGGATGCACGCCGGCGCAGGCCGAGTAGAGCGACAGCTTGCCGACCGGAATGCCCATGCCGTTGGCGCCGAGGTCGCCGAGCCCGAGAATGCGCTCGCCGTCGGTCACCACGATGAGCTTGGCCTCGTGCGGCCAGTTGGCCAGGATCTCGGCGACCCTCCCGCGATCGTTGGAGCTGATGAAGAGCCCGCGCGGACGCTGAAAAATGTCGCCGAAGCGCTGGCAGGCGAGCCCCACCGTCGGGGTGTAGATCAGCGGCTGGATCTCGTCGATGTTCTCGCACACCACGCGGAAGAACAGGGTCTCGTTGCGGTCGTGCAGCGCATTGAGCGCCACGTACTTGTCGAGATCGCTGGGAAGGCTGCGCAGATTGACCAGCACCCGCCTTGCCTGCTCGTCGATCGACAGCAGGTGGGCGGGCAACAGGCCACGCAGGCCGAGCGCGTCGCGCTCCCGCTCGGTGAAGGCGGTGCCCTTGTTGAGCAACGGGTCGCGCAGCAGCGCCGAGCCGCGCGGCAATTCCGGAACATTCGAGATCGCATCCGCCCTGGCGGCCATGGTCATCAAACCCTCCCTAGAGCACAGTCCGATCTGGATTGATCGCGGGGTGCCGAAGAACCGTTGAGTGGAGCACGTTCCTGCCGGCGAACCGGTATCCGCTTCGCCTGGACATGCCCTCGACGACTTCGCCACTGTGGCGCCTCCCGGGCGCGGGCGTATTGACCAAGATCAATCTGCGGGCACGAGGCCGATTGCGCGGCAGACCGGGGGCCTCGGGAGCATGTTCCTGTCGGCGAGGCGGTATCCGCTTGCTAGAAAAAGCTCTGCGGATCGACGTCGACGTCGAGCCGCAGATTGCCCTTCGGCTTCGGGGCCGCCTTGAGCCAGGCCCGCAGGTAGGCGGAGAGGTCGAAGCCCCGCCGCGACTTCGCCAGGATGCGGAACCGGTGGCGGCCGCGGACCAGCGCGATCGGCGCCTCGGCGGGGCCGAGCACCCGGACCTGCTCGTCGTCGGGAGCCGCGGCGGCAATGCGGCGGGCAAAGCCTTCGGTCGCCGGCTTGTCGCCGCCCGACACGACGAGGCTGGCGAGCCGGCCGAACGGCGGGTAATGGGTGCGCTCGCGCGCCGCGATCTCGCTGGAATAGAACGCCTCCCGGTCGCCCTTGATCAGCGCCTGCATCACCGGGTGGCCGGGCTGATAGGTCTGGACGAATCCGAGGCCGCGACCCTCCTCGCGGCCGGCGCGGCCGAGCACCTGGTGGAGCAGCTGAAAGCTGCGCTCGGCGGCGCGCGGATCGCCGTTGCCGAGCCCGAGATCGGCGTCGACGATGCCCACCAGGTTGAGTTTCGGGAAATGATGGCCCTTGGCGACCAGCTGGGTGCCGATCACGATGTCGACCTTGTGGGCGGAAATGTTTGCAAGCTCCTCGCGCATCACCTCGATCGAGGTGATGAGGTCGCTGGAGAGCACCAGGATGCGGCGGTCGGGAAACAGGGTCGCAACTTCCTCCTCGAGCCGCTCGACGCCCGGACCGCAGGCGACGAAGGAGTCCGTCGCCTGGCATTTCGGGCAGGCGGCCAATGGCGGCATCGAGAAGCCGCAATGGTGGCAGACCAGGCGGCGCCTGAAGCGATGATCGACCAGCCAGGCATCGCAATTCTGGCAGTGCAGGCGGAACCCGCAGGCCCGGCACAAGGTGAGCGGCGCATAGCCCCGGCGATTGAGAAAGAGCAGCGCCTGGTCGTTGCGCTCCAAGGTCTCCCGCACCGCCTCGGCCAGTTTTGGCGCGACGAAGCGGCCGCGCGGCGGGCCTTCGCGGACAAGATCGATGGGCTCGACCGCCGGCAGTTGCTGGCCGCCGAACCGTTCCGGCAGGTGCAGCCGGCGATAGCGCCCGCGCCTGGCATTGACCTCGGTCTCGATCGACGGGGTCGCCGAGGCGAGCACCAGCGGGATGCCGGCGATATGGGCGCGCACCACCGCCATGTCGCGGGCGTGGTAGCGCACGCCGTCCTCCTGCTTGTAGGCCGGGTCGTGCTCCTCATCGACCACCATGAGCCCGAGATCGCGATACGGAAGGAAAAGCGCCGAGCGGGCGCCGACCACCACGCGGGTGCCGCCGTCGGCAATCGAGGCCCAGGTGCGGGCGCGCCGACGCGGCGTCATCGCGGAATGCCATTCCGCCGGGCGCACGCCAAAACGCTCGGCGAAGCGCTCGAGGAACTGCCCGGTCAGCGCGATCTCCGGCACCAGGATCAGGCTCTGCCGCCCGCACCGCAGCGTTTCGGCAATCGCCTCGAAATAGACCTCGGTCTTGCCGGACCCGGTGACGCCGTCGACCAGCGTCACCGAATAGATTTGCGCCGCGACGGCGGCGCGCAACGCCTCGGCGGCCGCGTGCTGCGCCGGGGTGAAATCCGGGACAGCGTGATCCGCGCCGGGGATCGCCGCCACCGGCGCGGGCGCCATCACGACAGGCTCGAGCGTCCCCTCGTCGATGAGCCCGTCGACCACGCCGGCGGAGACGCCGGCCTCCTGCGCGGCCTCGGCCCTGGGGCGGATCAGCCCGTCGGCGAGCAGCGCCAGCACCCGCCGGCGTGCCGGCGTCATCCGTTCGGGCGCCGGGCCGGAAAGCCGCACGCCGACCCGCGGGCGCTCGGGGCCAAGCTCATCGCCCATTCGCAGCGCCATGCGCAGCACCATGCCGCGGCTGCCGAGCGTATAGTTGGCGACCCAGTCGACGAATTTTCGCAGCTCCGGACGCAGCCGCGGCACGTCGAGCTTTTCGGCGACGTTCTTCAGCCGGTTGTCCAGCCCGGGCCGCGGCGTCGACTCGCCCCACACCGCTCCCACGACGTCGCGCGTTCCCAGCGGCACGCACACGACGTCGCCCGGCTCCACCGCGAGCCCGTCGGGCACCCGGTACGAATAGGGTTCGTCGAGCGCGACCGGGACGAGCACGTCGACAGTGCGTGTTGCCATGTTCCTCGCGCCGATCAGCCCGGAAAGCGCGCCTTGTTATAGGTTCAGGACGCCTCAGGAGGCAAAACCGTCGCGGGGCGCATGCTTCACCGGCCGTCGGCTGCTTAAGGGAAGGTGAAGGAAGGCGGTGAGATAAGGGCTGGCCAAGCCGCGCCAATCAGGGGACCCTCAGGCATGCCCGAGTCGCCGGCCGATTTTTCCTTCGCCGCCGCAGATGTCGCCGCCGAGATGGTGCGCTGGCTCTCCTATCTTGGCGCCGAGCGCCGGATGTCGGTGCACACTGTCGAGGCCTACCAGCGCGACGTCGCCCAGTTCCTGGCATTCCTGGCGCATCATCTCGACGGCGCGCCGTCGCTCAGGACGCTGGCCGAGATCGCGCCCCGCGATGTCCGCGCCTTCCTGGCGAGCCGGCGCGCCGGCGGGGTCGGCAGCCGCTCGCTGATGCGCAGCCTTGCCGGGGTGCGGTCGTTCGCGCGATTCCTCGAGCGCAACCACAAAGGCAAGGTCGGCGCGCTCGCCGCGGTGCGGGCGCCGAAGATCGGAAAAACACTGCCGAAACCACTGTCGATCGCCACCGCAAAGCGCATCGCCGATACCGATCTGCGCGCCGGCGAGGAACGCGAGCCCTGGGTGCTCGCCCGCGACGCCGCGGCGCTGGCGCTGCTCTACGGGTCGGGCCTGCGCATCTCCGAAGCGCTCAGCCTGCGGCGCCGCGAGGTGCCGGAGCCCGGCAAAGGCGACGTCATCGTGGTCACCGGCAAGGGCAACAAGACCCGCATGGTGCCGGTGCTCGCCACAGTGCTCGACCTCATCGCCGAATACGTGGCGCTGTGCCCCTACACGCTCCCGGCCGACGGTCCGCTGTTCGTCGGCGCCAAGGGCGGCCCGCTGTCGCCGCGCATCCTGCAGCTCACTATGGAGCGGCTGCGCGGCGCGCTCGGCCTCGCCGAGACCGCCACTCCGCACGCGCTCAGGCACTCCTTCGCCACTCACCTGCTCGCCCGCGGCGGCGACCTGCGCGCCATCCAGGAGCTGCTCGGCCACGCCTCGCTGTCGACCACGCAGATCTACACGGCGGTCGATACCGAGCAGCTTCTGAAGGTCTATCGCAGCGCCCATCCGCGCGCCTGAGCGTCCCGCGCATTGCCTCTTGCGAAATCCCGCCGGTTCGGTCAATCGTCGCCGCGGATCATGCGGCCATTCCAACGGGAGGCGACGGATCATGGGCGAAGTGCAGGAGCATGCCGAGCATATCGAGCATGCGGGGCATCACAACAAGGGGATCGCGCTGCTGATCTCGGTACTGGCGCTGTTTCTCGCGCTCTCCGAGACGCTGGGAAAGAGCGCGCAGACCGCGGCGCTCACCCACAACGTCCAAGCCTCCGACACCTGGGCGTTCTACCAGGCTCGCAACATCCGCATGACCACGGTCGGCACCGCGCTGGAGGTGATGCAGTTCGAGCTCGAGTCAATCACCGATCCGGCCAAGAAGGCGAAGCTGGAGAAGCAGATCGACACCTGGAAGAAGCGGATCGCGCTCTGGGATTCCGAGCCGGACAAGGGCGAGGGCCGGAAAGAGCTGATGGCCAAGGCGCGGCAGCTCGAAGCCCAGCGCACTCTCTCCATGGAGCGCTACGAGAACTACGAGATCGCCTCCGCCGCGCTGCAGATCGGCATCGTGCTGGCCTCGGCCTCGGTCATCACCTCGATTATCGCTCTGGCTTGGCTCGCCGGCGGCGTCGGCCTCGTCGGGCTCGCCCTCATGGGGTCGGGCCTGTGGTTTCCCGGCCTGCTGTTGCACCTGATCGCCGGCGGCCACGGCGGCGGGCATTAGCTGGATCGACGGCGCGTCGTGTAGGATGGGTTGAGCTTTTTCGCGAAACCCATCGCCTTGGCCTTCATTGATGGGTTTCACCTTCGGCTCAACCCATCCTGCGAGGCGCGCGCGTCAAATATGGATCGCGCGCTTGGCCACCGCGAGCGCGGCTTCCTTAACGGCCTCGGGCAGTGTCGGATGGGCGTGGCAGGTCCGCGCGATGTCCTCCGACGAGGCCCCGAACTCCATGGCGACGGCGGCCTCGGCAATCATGTTGCCGGCGTCGGCCCCGACGATATGGACGCCGAGCACGCGATCGGTCGCGGCATCCGCAAGGATTTTCACAAAACCCTCGGGCGTCAGATTGACCCTGGCGCGGCCATTGGCGGTGAACGGAAACTTTCCCACCGCATAGGCGATGCCGGCCGCCTTCAGCTCCTCCTCGGTTTTTCCCACCGAGGCGATCTCCGGCATGGTGTAGACCACGTTGGGGATCACGTCGTAGTTCACGTGGCCGGCCTGGCCCTCGATGATCTCGGCGACCGCGATGCCCTCGTCCTCCGCCTTGTGGGCGAGCATCGGCCCGGCGATGGCGTCGCCGATGGCGAAAATATCCGGCACGCTGGTCTCGAAATTGTGGTTGACCACGATGCGGCCGCGCGGATCGGTCTTCACGCCGACCGTCTCCAGGCCGAGGCCGGCGGTGTACGGAACCCGGCCGATCGCCACCAGCACCACGTCGGCCTCGAGCGCCTCCGCCGGCCCGCCGGCGACGGGCTCGACCGCGGCCTTGAGCTTGTTGCCCGACGCGTCGACCGCGGTCACCTTGTGCGACAGCCGGAAGGTCATGCCCTGACGCTGCAGAAGGCGCTGCATCTGTTTTGCCACCTCGCCGTCGATGCCGGGCAGGATGCGGTCGAGAAACTCCACTACGGTCACCTGCGAGCCGAGCCGCCGCCACACCGAGCCGAGCTCGAGGCCGATCACCCCGGCGCCGATGACCAGCAGCTTGTCCGGCACCGCGGGAAGCGTCAGCGCGCCGGTCGACGACACGATGCGCTTCTCGTCGATCTCGACGCCCTTGAGCGGGGCGGTGTCGGAACCGGTGGCGATCACGATCGCCTTGGTCTCCAGAACCTGCGTGCCGTCGGCACCCTTCACCTCCACCTGGCCGGGCGCCACGATGCGGCCGGCGCCGTGAAATGCCTCGACCTTGTTCTTCTTGAACAGGAACGCCACGCCCTTGACGTTGGCGTCGACCCCCTGGTCCTTGAACGCCATCATGGCGGCGAGGTCGAGCTTCGGCGTGCCGACGCCGATGCCCATCTTGGCCAATGTGTGCCCGGCCTCCTCGAAGCGCTCGGAGGCGTGCAGCAGCGCCTTCGACGGGATGCAGCCGATATTGAGGCAGGTGCCGCCGAAAGTCTTCTCCTTCTCGACTACCGCGACCTTCATGCCGAGCTGCGCCGCGCGGACCGCGCAGACATAGCCGCCGGGACCGCTGCCGATGACGACGAGATCGTAGGGCATTGATGGCTCTTCTCCAGTGGACATCGCCTAGGCCAGCGCCGGTTCGTGAGTTACGACTTGTACGGCTCCGTGATCGACCACGCCGTCAGAACGTCTGGATCCTTGATGATCTCACCGGTCGAACGCAGGCGATACTCGCCGGGGTTCGCCGGCCGAAAGGCGACCAGCGCCGGCGGCAAAGTCATCGTCTTGCCGGCCCACGCACCCTCCAGCTCGACGACAATGCCGTTGTTCTGTTCCACGCTCACGATCCGGCCGTGGTATTGCGCCTTCGAAGTCACAGTCCGATTGTCGGGAGCGAGATATGTCAGCCCGACCAAAAGGTGTTTTCCCAGCAGCCAATCGGCCTCATCCTGATCCCATTTGGGCGCGGCTCCAGCCTCATCGGGTGGGGGCATCCATGGCAGCCGTTCAGGGGGCTCGTCGGCTCCCATGCGGGATTCCTTCGATCCTAGAGATCGAGCATCATCCTGGCCGGATCCTCCAAACTCTCCTTGACGCGCACCAGAAAAGTCACTGCCTCGCGGCCGTCGACGATGCGGTGGTCGTAGGACAGCGCCAGATACATCATCGGCCGCACCTTGATCTCGCCGCCGACCACCATGGGCCGCTCCTGGATCTTGTGCATGCCGAGGATGCCGGACTGCGGCGCGTTGAGGATCGGCGTCGACATCAGCGAGCCGTAGACCCCGCCGTTGGAGATGGTGAACGTGCCGCCCTGCATCTCCTCGAGCTTCAGCGCACCATCGCGGGCGCGGCGGCCGAAATCGGCGATCGTCTTCTCGATGCCGGCGAGCGAAAGCCGGTCGGCGTCGCGCACCACCGGCACCACCAGGCCGCGCTCGGTGCCGACGGCAACACCGACGTGATAGTAGTTCTTGTAGACGATGTCGGTGCCGTCGATCTCGGCGTTGACGGCGGGGACATCCTTCAGCGCCCGCAGGCAGGCGACGACGAAGAAGCCCATGAAGCCGAGCTTCACGCCGTGCTTCTTCTCGAACAGGTCCTTGTACTGGTTGCGCAGCGCCATGACGCTGGTCATGTCGACCTCGTTGAAGGTCGTCAGCATGGCGGCGGTGTTCTGCGCGTCCTTCAGCCTCCTGGCGATGGTCTGGCGCAGCCGCGTCATGTGCACGCGTTCCTCGCGCGCCGCGTCGTCGGGCACCGACGGCGTCCGCATCTGCACGGCGGCGGCCGGCTGGGCGACCGGCGTCGGGGCGGCGGCGCGACGCTCGATCTCGGCCAGCATGTCGCCCTTGGTGACGCGGCCGTCCTTGCCGCTTCCCGGCACCGCCAGCGCATCGACGCCGCTTTCGGCGGCGAGCTTGCGCACTGCGGGGGCGAGCGGCACGTCCGCCGGCGCGACTTTCGCCGGGACGGCCGGCGCGGGCGGCGGCGCAGAAACGGCCTTGGGGGGCGGCGGCGGGGTGGCGGGCTTCGCGGCCGGCGGCGCCGGCCTCGCCGCGGCGCCCGCGCCCTCGGCGATCTGGCCGAGCACCGCGCCGGGCGCGACCGTCTCGCCGTCCTGGGCCAGGATCTCGGCGAGCACGCCGGCGGCCGGGGCGGGCACCTCGATCGTCACCTTGTCGGTCTCGAGCTCGACCAGCGGCTCGTCCACCGCCACCGCGTCACCGGGCTTCTTGAACCATTTTCCGATGGTCGCCTCGGTCACCGATTCGCCGAGCGTCGGAACGCGGATCTCTATCGCCATGATGCCTCTCGTCTGTTCCGCCCGCGGCGTCTGGGTCGAACGGCGCGGCTCAGGAGCGCGCCATGCCGGCCCGCGGGGCCCGCGCCAAATCGATCCGCTATTCCGACAAGGCCTCGTCGAGAAAGGCCTTGAGCTGCGCCAGGTGCTTCGACATCAGGCCGGTGGCGGTCGCCGCCGCCGCGGGACGGCCGGCATAGCGCGCCCGCCGATGGGCGGCGCCGATCTGGTTGAGCACCCAGTCCAGATAGATCTCGACGAAGTGCCAGGCGCCCATGTTGCGCGGCTCTTCCTGGCACCACACCATCTCGGCGGTCTTGAACCGCGACAGCTCGGCGACCAGCGCCTTCATGGGGAACGGATAGAGCTGCTCGACGCGCAGCAGGTAGACGTCGTCGATGCCGCGCTTCGCCCGTTCCTCGTAGAGATCGAAATAGACCTTGCCGCTGCACAGGACGACGCGGCGGATCCTGTCGTCGGCAACGAGTTTTGTCTCGTCGCCGGGATGCAGCTGGGCGTCGTCCCACAGCACCCGGTGGAACGAGGTGCCGGCCGCCATCTCGTCGAGTCGCGACACCGCGCGCTTGTGGCGCAGCAGCGATTTCGGCGTCATCAGGATGAGGGGCTTTCGGATCTCGCGCTTGAGCTGCCGGCGGAGCACGTGGAAGTAGTTCGACGGCGTCGTGCAGTAGGCGACCTGCATGTTGTCCTCGGCGCACATCTGCAGGAACCGCTCGAGGCGGGCCGAGGAATGCTCGGGCCCCTGCCCTTCGTAACCGTGCGGCAGCAGGCAGACCAGGCCGGACATGCGCAGCCACTTGCGCTCGCCCGAGGAGATGAACTGGTCGAACACCACCTGGGCGCCGTTGGCGAAATCGCCGAACTGCGCCTCCCACATGGTGAGCGCCTCGGGCTCGGCGAGCGAGTAGCCGTACTCGAAGCCGAGCACCGCCTCCTCGGAGAGCATCGAGTTCAGCACCTCGTAGCGCGCCTGGCGGTCGCTGATATGGTTGAACGGCGTGTGGCGCGCTTCGGTCTCCTGATCGATCAGCACGGCGTGGCGCTGGGAGAACGTGCCGCGCTCGCTGTCCTGGCCGGACAGGCGGACCGGCCGGCCCTCGAGCAGCAGCGAGCAGACGGCGAGCGCCTCGCCGGTCGCCCAGTCGATGTTCTCGCCGGTCTCGATCGCCTTGCGGCGGTTCTCGAGAAAACGCTGGATGGTGCGGTGGAGGTGGAACCCGGACGGCGCCGTGGTGATCTTCCGCCCGATCTCCTTGAGCACCTCGACGGCGACGCCGGTATCGCCGCGTCGCGGATCGTCGGTGTCGCCCGCCACCTTGTAGCCGGCCCAGCGGCCGTCGAGCCAGTCGGCCTTGTTGGCGCGATAGCCGGTGCCGGCCTCGTACTCGGCGTCGAGCCGGTGGCGCCAGTCGGCCTTCATCTTGTCGACCTCGCCCTCGGTCACCAGCCCTTCGCCGATGAGCTTTCGCGAATAGAGATCGAGCGTGGTCGGATGCTGGCGGATCTTCTTGTACATCAGCGGCTGGGTGAACGACGGCTCGTCGCCCTCGTTGTGGCCGAACCGGCGATAGCAGAACATGTCGATGACGACCGGCTTGTGGAACTTCTGCCGGTATTCGGTCGCGACCTTGGCGGCGAACACCACGGCCTCGGGGTCGTCGCCGTTCACGTGGAAGATCGGCGCCTCGATCATCTTGGCGACGTCCGACGGATAGGGCGACGAGCGGCTGTAGCGCGGATAGGTGGTGAAGCCGATCTGGTTGTTGACGATGAAGTGCAGCGAGCCGCCGGTACGATAGCCCTTGAGCTCGGACAGGCCGAAGCACTCGGAGATGACGCCCTGCCCGGCAAACGACGCGTCGCCGTGGATGAGCAGCGGCAGCACCGTGGTGCGCTCGACGCGGTCGTCGTGCTGGTCCTGCTTGGCGCGGACCTTTCCCAGCGCCACCGGATCGACGATCTCCAGATGCGACGGGTTGGCGGTCAGCGACAGATGCACCCGGTTGGCGTCGAACTCGCGGTCCGACGAGGCGCCGAGATGGTACTTGACGTCGCCCGAGCCCTCGACCTCCTCGGGCGTCGCCGAGCCGCCCTTGAACTCGTGGAAGATGGCACGATGCGGTTTTGCCATCACCTGGGCGAGCACGTTGAGGCGGCCGCGATGGGCCATGCCGAGCACGATCTCCTTCACGCCCAGCGCGCCGCCGCGTTTGATGATCTGCTCGAGCGCGGGAATCATCGATTCGCCGCCGTCGAGGCCGAAGCGCTTGGTGCCGGTATATTTGAGGTCGAGGAATTTCTCGAAGCCCTCGGCCTCGACCAGCTTGTTGAGGATCGCGCGCTTGCCTTCGCGGGTGAAGGTGATCTCCTTGTCGGGCCCCTCGATGCGCTCCTGGATCCAGTCCTTGTGGCCGGTCTCGGAGATGTGCATGAACTCCACGCCGAGCGTCTGGCAATACGTACGCTGCAGGATCGCGACGATCTGCCTGAGCGTGCCGAATTCCATCCCGAGCACGCGGTCGAGAAAGATCTTTCGGTCGTAGTCGCCTTCCGCGAACCCGTAGAATCGCGGGTCGAGCTCCTCCTCGTCGCGCTCCGGCTCGAGACCGAGCGGGTCGAGACGCGCGTGCAGATGTCCACGGGTGCGATAGGCGCGGATCAGCAGCCTGGCACGCACGGCGTCGCGCGCGGCCTGCTGCAAATCGGCGGGTGTGACCTCGAGTCCCGAGCGCTGCGCCCGTGCGGCGATCTTTGCGCCCAGCGCCTTTGCTTCCGGCGCCCACTGGCCGTCGAGCGCCGAGGTCAGCTCGTCGCGGGGGAGCGCCGGCCAGTCCGGCCGCGCCCATGAGGGTCCGTGCGCGTTCCGCCGCACGTCGCCCGGCTCGTCGCGCAGCGACTGGAAGAACGCCCGCCACTCGCCGTCGACCGAATCGGGGTCATCCTCGAAACGGGCGTAGAGCTCGTCGACATAGCCGGCGTTGCCGCCGTAGAGAAACGAGGAGCGGGCGAAGGCCGCATTGGCGTCTTGGCGAGACATGTTGCCGGTCCCAGATTGCTCGAGGCTGATGCCCCGGTTGGGCCGTGCGGCGACCGTCCTGGCGGGACGCCGCACCGTCCCTGATCTACGGTTCACTTAACGCTTATCTAGGTCGCACGCCTGCCTTTGAAAGGCGTCAAATCACCCGGTCAGCCCGCGAGCATCTCCGTCAGCGTCCTGCCGATGCGCGCCGGCGACGGAGAGACTTTGATGCCCGCCGCCTCCATGGCGGCGATCTTCGATTCGGCGTCGCCCTTGCCGCCGGAAATGATGGCGCCGGCATGGCCCATGCGCCGGCCGGGAGGCGCGGTGCGGCCGGCAATGAACCCGACCATCGGCTTGCGGCGTCCGCGCCTGGCCTCGCTCATGATGAACTCGGCGGCATCCTCCTCGGCGGCGCCGCCGATCTCGCCGATCATCACGATCGCCTCGGTCGCCGCATCGGCGAGGAACATGTCGAGCACCTCGATGAAGTCGATGCCCTTGACCGGGTCGCCGCCGATGCCGACCGCGGTGGTCTGGCCGAGCCCCTCGCGGCTGGTCTGGAACACCGCCTCGTAGGTGAGCGTGCCGGAGCGCGACACGATGCCGACCCGGCCGGGGGAGAAGATGTTGCCCGGCATGATGCCGATCTTGCAGGCACCCGCCGTCATCACGCCCGGGCAATTGGGCCCGATCAGCCGCGAGCGCGATCCCTGCAGCGCCCGCTTCACCTTCACCATGTCGAGCACCGGGATGCCTTCGGTGATGCAGACGATGAGCGGGATTTCTGCCTGGATCGCCTCACAGATCGCATCCGCCGCGCCCGCCGGCGGCACGTAGATTACGCTGGCGTCGCAGTCGGTCGCCTCGCGCGCCTCCGCCACGGTCTCGAACACCGGCAGGCCGAGATGCATGGTGCCGCCCTTGCCGGGCGAGGTGCCGCCGACCATTCTTGTGCCGTAGGCGATCGCCTGCTCGGAATGGAACGTGCCGTTCTTGCCGGTAAAGCCTTGGCAGATGACCCGCGTATCCTTGTCGACCAGGATCGGCATCAGGCGGCGTCCTTCACGGCATTGACGATTTTCTGTGCGGCGTCGTCGAGATCGTCCGCCGGGATGACGTTGAGGCCGGACTCGCCGATGATCTGCTTGCCGAGATCCACGTTGGTGCCTTCCAGCCGCACCACCAGCGGCACCTGGAGGCCGACCATCCGGACCGCCTCGACCACGCCGGCCGCCACGATGTCGCAGCGCATGATGCCACCGAAAATGTTGACCAGGATGCCCTTCACGTTGTGATCGGAGGTGATGATCTGGAACGCGGCCGCGACCTTCTCCTTGGTGGCGCCGCCGCCGACGTCGAGAAAATTCGCCGGCGCCATGCCGTAGAGCTTGATGATGTCCATGGTCGCCATGGCGAGGCCGGCGCCGTTGACCATGCAGCCGATCGAGCCGTCGAGCGCCACGTAGTTGAGGTCGGACTTCGCCGCCTCGATCTCCTTGGCGTCCTCCTCGGTCGGGTCGCGCAGGCCCGCCAGGTCGGGATGGCGAAAAAGCGCGTTGTCGTCGAACGAGATTTTCGCGTCCAGGCAGATGAGCTCGCCCGATTTGGTCACCACCAGCGGATTGACCTCGAGCAGCGTCATGTCGTTGGCGACGAACGCCGCATAGAGCTTGGGCAGCAGGCTGCCGGCCTGCCTGGCGAGATCGTTCGTCAGCCCGAGCACGCGGGCAACGCGCCGCCCATGATGCGGCATCACGCCGGTCGCCGGCTCCACCGCGAAGCTGAGGATCTTTTCCGGGTGGGTTCGCGCCACCTCCTCGATGTCCATGCCGCCTTCGGTCGACACCACGAAGCTGATGCGCGCGGACGCCCGGTCGACCAGCGCCGACAGGTAGAATTCGCGGTCGATCGCCGAGCCCTCCTCGACGTAGAGCCGGTTGACGACTTTTCCGTGCGGGCCGGTCTGGTGGGTGACCAGGGTCGAGCCGAGGAGCCGCTCGGCTTCGCGGCGCACGTCGTCGACCGATTTCACCACCTTGACGCCGCCGGCCTTGCCGCGGCCGCCGGCATGGATCTGCGCCTTGACGACCCACACCGGACCGCCGAGTTCCTGCGCGGCCGCGACCGCCTCGTCCGCCGAAAAGGCGGCCTTGCCGCGCGGCACCGGCACGCCGAACTCGCGCAGCACCGCCTTGGCCTGGTATTCGTGAATGTTCATGGACGCCTCGAAGTCCCGAAGGGGCAGGCACGCACGGTCGGGCTACTTGCCGAGGTCCGGCGCAATCTTCTTGCAGGCGTCGACCAGGGTCTGCACCGAGGTCACCGATTTGTCGAACATCTCGCGCTCCGCCGAGTTGAGCTCGATCTCCACGACGCGCTCGACGCCCTTGTCGCCGATCACCACCGGCACGCCGACATAGAGGCCGCGCACGCCGTACTCGCCGTTGAGATAGGCCGCGCAGGGCAGCACGCGCTTCTTGTCGCGCAGATAGCTCTCCGTCATCGCGACCGCGGACGCCGCCGGCGCGTAATAGGCGGAGCCGGACTTCAGCAGGTTGACGATCTCGGCACCGCCCTCGCGGGTGCGCTGGAGGATCGCGTCGATGCGGCCGGACGACGTCCAGCCCATCTTGATGAGATCGGGAATCGGGATCCCCGCCACCGTCGAGTAGCGCACCAGCGGCACCATCGTGTCGCCATGGCCGCCGAGCACGAAGGCGGTGACGTCCTCCACCGAGACGTTGAACTCGTCGGCGAGGAAATAGCGGAAGCGCGAGGAGTCGAGCACGCCCGCCATGCCGATCACCATGTTCTTGGGCAGGCCGCAGGCCTTTTGCAGCGCCCACACCATGGCGTCGAGCGGATTGGTGATGCAGATGACGAAGGCGTCGGGGGCGTATTTGCGGATGCCGGCGCCGACCTGGTCCATCACCTTGAGATTGATGCCGAGCAGGTCGTCGCGGCTCATTCCGGGCTTGCGCGGCACGCCGGCAGTCACGATGCACACGTCGGCGCCGTCGATCGCGTCGTAGGAATTGGCGCCGGTGAAGCGCGCGTCGAACCCGTCGACCGGCGAGGATTCGACGAGATCGAGCGACTTGCCCTGCGGGATGCCCTCGGCGATGTCGAACATGGTGACGTCGCCCAGCTCCTTGAGACCGATGAGGTGGGCCAGCGTGCCACCGATCTGTCCAGCGCCGATCAATGCAATCTTGTTTCGCGCCATGGAAGGGTCCTGGAGTTCGAGAGGATCGCGAGGTGGTTATTGCATCGCGTCATTAACCCGTTCGGGAAGCTCGTTCAAGTCGCAAGGCCTTGATCCGTCAGGTCTCGACGATTCCCTCCGTCGCCGAGCTGCCGGTGATGTCGCGCTGGCCGTGGCGGAGCGCCAGATAGGACTGCGAGCGCATCTCGATCAGGCGCGAGGCGGTGCGGCGGAATTCCTGGGCCTCGAAGCCGTCGCTCGCCCGGTAGAGATCGGACGGCTCGGCCGCCGCCGAGGCGATCAGCTTGACGGCATTGTCGTAGAGCGTGTCGATCAGCGCAATGAAGCGCTTTGCCTCGTTGCGCCGGCCATGGTCCATGACCGGGATGCGATCGAGCACGATGGTGTGGAACTCGTGCGCCACCTTGAGGTAGTCGATCGCCCCGAGCGGCCGTTCGCACAGGTCGTGGAAGGTGAAGCGCGCGACCCCCATGGCGGCCTGGGGCACCCGCACGATCCGGCCCTTGACGACGAGCTCGTGCGCCGCGCCGTCGTGGCCGCCGGTGAGCCGCCGCCACGCCTCGTCGAGCGCCGCATCGGCCGCGGCGGCGGCGGGCACGTGCCAGACCGGCACGTGGCCGAGCTTTTCCAGGCGAAAATCGGTGCGCGCATCGAGGCGGGCGACCTCCATGCGGGTCTCGAGCATGGCGATGAAGGGGAGAAAAAGCGCGCGATTGAGGCCGTCCCGGTAGAGATCGCCCGGCGCGACGTTGGAGGTCGCCACCACGACGACGCCGCGCTCGAACAGCTGGCGAAAAAGCCGTCCGAGGATCATGGCGTCGGCGATGTCGGTGACGTGGAACTCGTCGAAGCACAGCAGCCAGGCCTGCTCGGCCAGGGCCTCGGCGACCGGGGCGATCGGATCCTCGCCGGTCACCTCGTTGCGCCGGCGCCGCTGGCGCCAGTCGTGCACCCGCTCGTGCACGTCGAGCATGAATTCGTGGAAATGGGCGCGGCGCTTGCGCGTCACCGGGCTCGCGGCGAAGAACAGGTCCATCAGCATGGTCTTGCCGCGGCCGACATCGCCGTGCAGGTAGAGCCCCTTCGGGGGCCCGCCATTGTTCTGGCGCCGCGCGAACATCCAGCCGAGCGAGGACGACTTGCGCGCCAGCCGGTGCTGGGCGAGGCGCGCCTCGATCTGCGCCAGCCTGGCGGCCACTTGAGCCTGGGCGGCATCGCGCTCGATCTCGCCGCGAGCGACGAGGGCCGCGTAAAGCTCCAGGACGGTGCCGGCCATGAGGGATTGCGACGCGACGAGGACGGAAGCCCCGCCCTTAGCGGCCCCGGCCCCGCCACCGCAAGCCCAACTTCACGGCAGAAGGGGCGACGGCAATCCCCGATTGCGACGCCGCCGGCGTGACCCGACGCCGCTCACCCGCAGGTGTTGAACACGATCTCGACGCGGCGGTTCTTCTGCCGGCCTTCCGGATCGTCGAGACCGTCGGCGGTCTCGTTCGGGGCGACCGGTCTGGTCTTGCCGAATCCCTTGATCGGGGTGGAGTTCGGCAGGAATCCGTGGCCGGCAAGCCAATCGCGGGCCGAGCGGGCGCGGGCCTCCGACAGTTTCTGGTTATAGGAATCGCTGCCCTTGGCGTCGGTATGGCCCTCGATCACCGCCGGGCGACTGGCGAGCTTGGCGATCTCTGGGCCGGCGGCGCTCAAAGTCTCCTCGGCATCGGGGCGCAGGTTCGCCTTGTCGAAGTCGAACAGCGCGTCGCCGACCACGCTGAACCGCCGCTCGCACTTCGCCTCGCTGGCGCGGACGGCCCCGATCCCCTTCGGCACCTGGATCTCGCCGGGCTGGATCCACGGCCCTTTGGGTTCCTGGATCGGGCCGGGCTTGACCCAGTGTCCTTCGGGCTGGCGGATTTCTCCGGGCTGCTGGGCGGCCGCGGTCGGCTGCTGGATCTCGCCGGGCTGCTGCCAGGTGCCCCTGGGCTGGCGGATCTCGCCCGGCTGCTGCCAGGTTCCCTTGGGTTGCTGGATCGGCCCCGGCTGCTGCCAGGCGTTCTTGGGCTGCTGGATGGTTTCCTCCGCCGCGGCGGCTGTCGCGACGGCGGTCAAGAGGAGCATCGAGGTGAGGATGAGACGCATGGCTTGAGACTCCGGGGCAGGATGGCACGTGCGGATTGGTCGGGCCGGACAGGGGGGCCGTTCATGGCTGTCACGCTGCAGTCGTGCATTTGTGCAAGCCAAGGTTAATTGTTCGTCGCCCGAGTGTGCGTTCGTGCCCTTGTAAAAACCATGTTGCACCGCAATATGAGTAGCGGACTGCCGGCATTCGGCTGGCCAGAGGAAACCAATCGGGAGGGTTTTTCGACGCAAATGTCAGGAGAGACCCCATGCATGAGCCCCAGATCGAGGGCGGTACGATCCGCAAGCTGTGGATCGGCGAGACCGATCAGTATCGCGACCACCTCCTGCGTCTCGACCCGGCGAGCCGGCGCAACCGGTTCAGCGGCACGGTCTCCGACGCGTTCATCCGCAGCTATGTGGGCATCGCCAACGGGCTCGACGCGGTGATCCACGGGTTCTTCGTCGCCGGCACGCTGCGCGGGGCGGCCGAGCTGCGCCCGCTCGGCGCCGGGCTCCCGCAGGAGGCGGAGCTGGCGTTCAGCATCGAGACGCCGTGGCAGAGCCACGGGGTCGGCACCGCGCTGCTCGACCGCACCCTGCTGGCCGCGCGCAACCGCGGCTTCAAGCTCCTGCACATGGCCTGCCTCGCCGACAACCGGCGCATGCAGCAGCTCGCCAGCAAGTTCGAGGCGGAGCTCTCGTTCGACTTCGGCAGCGTGATCGGCGAGCTCGAGGCCACCCACGCCACCCCGATGTCGGTGATGCGGGAGATCGTCGCCGACGGCCACGGCTTCGCCACCGCGGTGCTCGACGTCCAGTCCCGGTTGCTGCGCAGACCGGATCAGGAATCGGAAATCAGTAGTCAGTGATCAGAAGCACCCTGATTTCTGATTTCTGATTCCTGTTAGACCTGCCGCTCGACCATCATCCTCTTGATGTCGGCGATCGCCTTGGCGGGGTCGAGATGCTTCGGGCACGCCTTGGCGCAGTTCAGGATGGTGTGGCAGCGGTAGAGGCGGAACGGATCCTCGAGATTGTCGAGCCGCTCTCCGGTCGCCTCGTCGCGACTGTCGTCGATCCAGCGCTTGGCCTGCAGCAGGGTCGCGGGGCCGAGATAGCGGTCGCTGTTCCACCAGTAGCTCGGGCAAGAGGTGGAGCAGCAGGCGCACAGGATGCACTCGTAGAGCCCGTCGAGCTTGGAGCGCTCCTCGATGCTCTGCTTCCATTCCTTCTGCGGCGTCGGGCTGACCGTCTTCAGCCAGGGCTCGATCGAGGCGTGCTGCGCGAAGAACACGGTGAGATCCGGCACCAGGTCCTTGACCACCGGCATGTGCGGCAGCGGATAGACCCTGACCGCCTCGGCCTTGATCTCGTCCATGCCGCGGGTGCAGGCGAGCGTGTTGGTGCCGTCGACGTTCATCGAGCAGCTGCCGCACACGCCCTCGCGGCAGGAGCGGCGGAAGGTCAGCGTCGGATCGACCTTGTTCTTGATCCAGATCAGCGCGTCGAGAACCATCGGCCCGCAATCGTCGAGATCGACGAAGAAGGTGTCGAGGCGGGGATTCTGGCCGTCGTCCGGGTTCCAGCGGTAGACGCGGAACTCCCGGACATTGTGCGCGCCGCGCGGTGGCGTGAAGGTCTTGCCTTCGGTGACCCGAGAGTTCTTGGGAAGGGCGAATTCGACCATGATCAGTACACCCTTGCCTTGGGTTCGATATAGGCGATGTCGTTGCTCAGCGTGTAGGCATGGACCGGACGGTAGTCGATCGTCACCTTGCGGGTCGCCGGGTCGAGCCAGGCGAGCGTATGCTTCATCCAGTTGACGTCGTCCCGGTTGGGAAAATCCTCGCGCGCATGCGCGCCGCGGCTCTCGGTGCGGTTCAGCGCCGAATCCATGGTCACCACGGCCTGGGCGATCAGGTTGTCGAACTCGAGCGTCTCGATCAGGTCGGAGTTCCAGATCAGCGAGCGGTCGGTCACCGCGACGTCGTCGATGCCCGCATGGACGTCGTGAATGAGCTTGTGGCCCTCCTGCAGCACGTCTCCGGTGCGGAACACCGAGCAGTTGCTCTGCATCACCTTCTGCATGCGCAGCCGGATCTCGGCGGTGGAGGTGCCGCCGGCGGCGTGGCGATACTTGTCGAGCCGGCCGAGCGGGAACTCGGCCGAGCCCTTCGGCAGGTCGGGCTGACGGTCGCCGGGCACGACGGTCTCGGCGCAGCGCAGCGCCGCGGAACGGCCGAACACCACGAGATCGATCAGCGAGTTCGAGCCCAGCCGGTTGGCGCCGTGCACCGACACGCAGGCTCCCTCGCCGAGCGCCATCAGGCCGGGAATGACCGTATCGGCATTGCCGTTCTTCCGGGTCAGCGCCTCGCCGTGATAGTTCGTGGCGATGCCGCCCATATTGTAGTGCACCGTGGGGAGCACCGGGATCGGCTCCTTGGTCACGTCGACGCCGGCGAAGATTCTCGACGATTCGGAAATGCCGGGAAGCCGCTCGTGCAGCACCGCCGGGTCTAGATGATCGAGGTGGAGATAGATGTGGTCCTTGAGCTTGCCGACGCCGCGGCCCTCGCGGATCTCGATGGTCATCGCGCGCGACACCACGTCGCGCGAGGCGAGATCCTTGGCGGACGGCGCATAGCGCTCCATGAAGCGCTCGCCCTCGGAATTGACCAGATAGCCACCCTCGCCGCGCGAGCCCTCGGTGATCAGGCAGCCGGCGCCGTAGATGCCGGTCGGATGGAACTGCACGAACTCCATGTCCTGGAGCGGCAGCCCGGCGCGCAGCACCATGCCGTTGCCGTCGCCGGTGCAGGTATGCGCCCCGGTGCAGGTGAAATAGATGCGGCCGTAGCCGCCGGTCGCCAGGATCGTCTGCTGGGCGCGGAAGCGGTGGATCGAGCCGTCGTCGAGCTTGAGCGCGACCACGCCGCGGCAGCGGCCCTCGTCGTCGACGATGAGATCGATGGCGAAGTACTCGATGAAGAACTCGGCCGAGTGCTTGAGCGCCTGGCCGTACAGCGTGTGCAGGATGGCGTGGCCGGTGCGGTCGGCCGCGGCCGCGGTGCGCTGGGCGGTGCCCTTTCCGTAGTGGGTGGTCATGCCGCCGAACGGGCGCTGGTAGATCTTGCCCTCCTCGGTGCGGGAGAACGGCACGCCCCAGTGGTCGAGCTCGTAGACCGCTTCCGCAGCATTGCGGCACAGATATTCGATGGCGTCCTGGTCGCCGAGCCAGTCGGAGCCCTTGACGGTGTCGTACATGTGCCAGCGCCAGTCGTCCTCGCCCATGTTGCCGAGCGCCGCCGAGATGCCGCCCTGCGCCGCCACCGTGTGCGAGCGGGTGGGAAACACCTTGGTGATGCAGGCGGTGCGCAGGCCGGCCTCGCTGCACCCCACCACCGCGCGCAGGCCGGCGCCGCCGGCGCCCACCACGATGACGTCGTAGGTGTGATCCTCGATCGGATAGGCGCGGCCGTTGATCATCGGCGCGCCGGCGCCATTCTGCGAGCCCGTCGTCGCCATCAGATCATATTCCCCACGAGAGTTTCAGGATCGCGAACGCCGAGGCGAGCCCGATCGCGACCGAGAAGAAGATGTTGACGATCAACAGCACGATCCGCTGGCCTTCCTGGTGCACGTAGTCCTCGATGACGACCTGCATGCCGAGCAGCATGTGCCAGGTGATCGTCAGGATGAACAGCAGCATCACGATGGCGACGACCGGCGAGCCGACGATCTGCACCACGTAGGCGTGATTGCGGCCGAGCAGCGAGGTGACGATCACGATGAACGCGATGACCAGCGGCACGCCGGCGATGGAGGTGAGCCGCTGGTACCAGAAGTGTCCGGTGCCCGACCGGGCCGAGCCCAGGCCGCGAACCCGTCCGAGCGGGGTGCGCATGCTCATTGTCCGCTCCTTGCTAGCGCGATGCGCCGAGGACCAGATAGCCGATGATCCACAGCACGATGGTGAGCGTGATCGATCCGAACAGCGCGGCGCGGACCAGCCATTCGCGCTCGTTGGGGCCGAAGCCGCGGCCGGTGTCCCAGATCAGATGGCGCACGCCGCCGAGCATGTGGTGGAGCAGCGCCCAGGTATAGCCGAACAGGACGAGGCGGCCGATCAGCGACCCCATGAACCACTGGACGGCCGCATAGGCGTTGGGTCCGGAAGCCGCCGCGATCAGCCACCAGGCGACCAGCAGCATGCCGAAATAGAGCACCACACCGGTGATCCGGTGGGCGCCCGACATCAGCATGGTGAACGCCATATGGTAGATCGTCAGGTGCGGCGACAACGGTCGCTCGACCGGCAGCCTGGTTTCGGCCATCGTCCACCTCCCGCGCAATCCCGACTTACGGTCCCCGGGCTGTTCCTATCGAATGTCCCGCCGACCCGCAATGCGAGAACGACGGAACCCACAGCCCGGCGCGGCGAATCCTCACGAATCGCAGTCGCGATCCGCCTGTCGCAGCGGCAGCTCATTTTGACTTCGCCTGCGGCGAAACATAAGGTGCGGGAAATTCGCCCGCAATCACAGTTTGGCGTAGGGTACCTTCGCGGAATGCGAAGGGCGGGTTCCGTCGCGGATTCAAGGCTCAAGCGACCCGCGCCATTCATCACGGCAAGCCGTCCCGGCAGGATCATCATGCGGTTCGACCTCGTCGATCTCAGCCTGTTCCGCCACGTGGTCGAGGCGGGCAGCATCACCCGCGGCGCGGCGCGCGCGCACCTGGCGCTGGCGGCCGCCAGCACGCGCATCCGTCACATGGAGCAGGCCCTTGGCGCGGCCCTCCTGGTGCGGGGACGCCAGGGCGTGATCCCGACCCAGGCCGGGCGCACCCTGGTCCAGCATGCCCGCGCGATCCTGCGCCAGGCCGACCGCCTGCGCGAGGATCTCGGCGCCTATGCGGGCGGGCTTGCCGGGCAGATCCGGGTGCTGTCCAACACCAACGCCCAGGAATTCCTGCCCGAGGCGCTGAGCTCCTTCCTGGCGGACCACCCGCATGTCAGCGTCGATCTCGAGGAGCGGCTGAGCGACGAGATCGTCGGGCTCATCGCCGAGGGCGTCGCCGACCTCGGCATCGTGGCGGCGACCGTCGATGTCAGCCCGCTGGAGACCTATCCGTTTCGCAAGGACCGTTTCGTCCTGGTGGTGGCGCGCGACCATCCGCTGGCGCGACGGGCGAAAATTCCCTTCGCCCAGGTCCTCGACCACGATTTCGTCGGCCTCGACCGGGCGAGCGCGCTGCAGCGCTTCCTTGCCGACAAGGCGTCGCGCATCGGCCGGCCGCTGCGCCTGCGCGTCCAGCTGCGCAGCTTCGACGCGGTGTGCCGGCTGGTCGAGTGCAAGGTCGGCATCGGCATCGTGCCGGAGACCACCGCGCACCGGGTGGGGCGCACCATGGCGATCACCGCGGTGGCGCTCGCCGACACGTGGGCGGCGCGGGACCTCACGATCTGCGTCCGCGATTTTTCCGAGCTCGCCCCCTATGCGCGGCAGCTGGTGGAGCACCTGCGCGCGGGTGCGTGAGTTGTAGGGTGGGCAAAATCGCTGCGCCGACCGCGCGTCTCGTCCGAACCTCGCGTGCGATTTTGCCCACGCGGTCCGGGCCTCGCGTTTTACCGCGGCGTCCGACCGCGTGGGCAAATCGTCTCCACCATTTCACCGGGTGGCGGATGTCTGACCAAGACGATTTGCCCACCCTACCGCGGCATCAGCACCCAATAGTCCAGATCGAGGATCACCGCCGGATCGTCGGCGTCGCCGGCCTTGTGCGGAAAATCGGCGCAAGGACGGTCCTTGGTGGCGATGGTGCGGACGCGCAACGCCCCGACATCACGGCGCCCGGGCAGCTCGGCCTTGTCGAGGATTTCCGACCAGGCGAACACGGTGAGGCCGGCGAACAGCGGGGCCACGTGGCGTCCGCCGTTGATCGCCGCGACGTGGAACGCATTGGCGAGGCCGTTGAAGGAGAGCGCGCGGGCGAGCGAGATCACGTGGCCGCCGTAGATCAGGCGGCGGCCGAACCGGCCCTGGCTCTCGGAAAACTGGTTGAAGTGAACGCGCGCCGTGTTCTGGTAGAGCCGCGTCGCGATCTGATGCTCGGCCTCCTCGACGGTGACGCCGTCCACGTGGTCGATCTTTTCGCCGACCGCATAGTCGCCCCAGCGATGCGGGCTGCCGGCGAGCGCGACGTCGTAGGCCGCGGCATCGATCGGCGGACAGGCCGCGCCGAGGGCTGCCGGCTCGAGCGCGCGCGGCAGCGCCGGCACCAGGTCCGCCGCAGCCTGCGCCTGCTCGTCGCGCTTGCGCACCATCACCCAGCGCACATATTCGAGAATTTTTGTGCCGTCCTGCTTGGCTCCGGTCGAGCGCACGTAGACGACGCCGGTCTTGCGGTTGGAGTTTTCCCTAAGCCCGATCACCTCGGAGACCGCGGTCAGCGTGTCGCCCGGATAGACCGGGCCGAGGAACCGCCCGCCCGCATAGCCGAGATTGGCGACCGCGTTGAGCGAGATGTCGGGCACCGTCTTGCCGAACACGATGTGAAATACCAGAAGATCGTCGACCGGCGCGCGGGCGTAGCCGATCGCCGAGGCGAACCGGTCGGACGATTGCACGGCGTGGCGCATGCCGTAGAGCGCCGCATAGAGCGACACATCGCCCGCCGTGACGGTGCGCGGAGTGGCGTGCCGGATCGTCTGGCCGATGGAAAAATCCTCGAAGAAATTGCCGGCGCTGGTCTTGGGTCCGCTCATGGGGGCTCGTTGGCTGGTTTTTCGGACGCTCGCGAGGTATCGTCACGCGACGCCGGAAGGTTATCATTCGCGGGCGACGGGACGAGCCCGGATTTTGGGCATCGTCCGCCAGCCGTTTCGAACCGGAGTCATGTCATGCCGCGTCGTCTCATATCCACAGGCTCGCCTTTCGAAAAGACCTTCGGCTACAGCCGTGCGGTGGTCGACGGCGACTTCGTCTTCGTCGCCGGGACGACCGGCTACGACTACGCCACCATGACGATGCCGTCGACCATCGAGCAGCAGACTCGCAACTGTTTCGAGACGATCGGCAAGACGCTGGCCGAGGCCGGATCGAGCCTGGCCGACGTGGCGCGGGCGACCTACTACATCATCGACGCCGCCGAGGCGGAGCGCGCGCTCGGCATCTGCGGCGAGAATTTTCGCGATATCCGCCCGGCTGCCACATTGCTGGTGGTCGCCGCATTGCTGAAGCCGGAAATGCGCATCGAGATCGAGGTCACCGCAAAGCGCTCTCTCACGAAGGCGTGAGACACGGGCCGCCGCGAAACCCGAGCTTCGCACGTTTCGTAACTCGCCCCGACGACGAAACGGATCGGCTCCACGACCGGAGCAGATCCCGGGTCCCGCGCGACCGCGTGGCCGACCCTCTCGCTGTCTCGCGAACAACCACAGGAGAATCCACGATGTCGAAGCGTCTCCACCTGATCGCCGCCACCGCGGCCCTTGCTCTTCTCTCCGGTACTGCCGTCCTTCCGGCAGCGGCCGGGACCAAAGAGAAATCCGTGACAGTCGGCGGCGCGCCGATGTATCCGTCGAAAAACATCATCCAGAATGCGGTCAACTCCAGGGACCACACCACGCTGGTCGCCGCCGTGAAGGCCGCCGGGCTGGTCGAGACCCTGCAGGGCGACGGCCCGTTCACGGTGTTCGCCCCGACCAATACGGCGTTCGGCAAGCTGCCCGCCGGTACCGTCGACAACCTGGTCAAGCCGGAGAACAAGGCGACGCTGACCAAAATCCTCACCTATCACGTGGTTCCGGGACGGATGACGGCGGCCGCGCTGATGAAGGCCGTCAAGGACGGCGAGGGCCTGGCCAAGCTGAAGACCGTCGCCGGCGCCGACCTCACGGTCCGCCAGGCCGGGCCGCGCATGCTCAGCATCACCGACGCCAAGGGCGACGTCGCCATGGTGACCACCGCCGACGTGCTGCAGTCGAACGGCGTCATCCACGTGGTCGACACCGTGCTCCTGCCGATGTGATCTGGCGTGTGCCGACTTGATCAGGCATGAAGCGCGCCCGTGCGTTACCATGGAGGGGGCTGGAGCGGTACTCCAGCCCTTTCCGATCGGGCCGATCGAAGGAGCCAGCATGTCGAGCGCAACCGCCGAGATCGGTGCGACGCGCATGGACGCCGCGCCGACCATCCATCCGGTCTGGGTGCGCATCGCGCACTGGACCAATGCGGTGGCGATCGTCGTGATGGTCGGCTCGGGCTGGCAGATCTACGACGCCTCCCCGCTGTTTCCGTTCACCTTCCCGAAGGGGATCACCATCGGCGGCTGGCTCGCCGGCGCGCTGCTCTGGCATTTCGCCGCCATGTGGCTGCTGGTCGCCAACGGGCTCGTCTATCTGACGCTCGGCCTCGTCACCGGCCGGTTCCGGCGAAAGCTGCTGCCGCTCAGGGCGTCCGACGTCGTCGGCGATCTGCGTGCCGCCTTCGCCGGCCGCCTCTCCCACGACGATCTCACCGTCTACAACGCGGTGCAAAAGCTGCTCTATGCGGGAGTCATCCTGGCGGGCGTCGTCATCGTGGCGTCCGGCCTCGCGATCTGGAAGCCGATCCAGCTGTGGTGGCTGAGCGGCCTGATGGGCGGCTACGAGGCGGCGCGCGTGGTGCACTTTCTCGCCATGACGGCCATCGTGATGTTCGTCGTGGTGCACGTCGTGATGGCGCTCCTGGTGCCGAGGAGCCTCGTGGCGATGATCCGCGGGCGCTGAGAAGGAGGCGTGACATGTGGCTGCCGAAAACCCTGTCGCGATCCGACGCGCGGTTGCTGGTGAGCGACGCCGCAAAACTCGCGCCCGACCCGACCCGCCGCCTGTTGCTGCGCGGCGCGGGAAGCGTCGGCGCGCTGGCGTTCCTCACCGGCTGCAACGTGGTCGACGGTGCTTCGGCGGAAAAAGTCCTGCGCACGATCTCGCGCTTCAACGACCGTGCCCAGGCGTGGCTGTTCGACCCCAACCGGCTCGCCCCCACCTATCCGGAAAGCGCGATCACCAAACCATTCCCGTTCAACGCCTACTACCCGGAGGACGATGCGCCCGAGGTCGAGGCGGAAGGGTTTGCGCTTCAGGTCGGCGGGCTCGTCGACGACAAGACGCCATGGCCGCTGGAAAAACTCTACGCGCTGCCGCAGGAGACCCAGATCACCCGGCATGTCTGCGTCGAGGGCTGGAGCGCCATCGGCAAATGGACCGGCACGCCGCTGCGCGGCTTTCTCGAGCGCATCGGCGCCGACACCCGCGCCAACTACGTGCACTTCCGCTGCGCCGAGGGCTACTCGACCTCGATCGACATGCCGACCGCGCTGCACCCGCAGACCCAGATCACCTTCCGGTTCGCCGACGAGATCCTGCCGGTGAAATTCGGGTTCCCGATGAAGGTGCGCATCCCCACCAAGCTCGGCTTCAAGAACCCGAAACACGTGGTCGAGATGGTGGTCGGCAACGAGTACACCGGCGGCTACTGGGAGAACCAGGGCTACAACTGGTTCAGTGGGCTGTAACGGCACGCGCCGGGGACCAACGGACGCATCTCCTCGCGGTTGATTTCGCTCCGGCGGGGCCCATCTTCGCGGGAGGCCACGCCGCGCGGAAACGGCCGCCAGGCGCCTTTGATTCGCCGTCCGCCCCGACTACGCTGACCCCATGAACCCGACATCCGTCTTCCATCCGGCCGTCGCCGCCTGGTTCGATGCGACCTTCAGCGCGCCGACGGCCGCGCAGGCGGAGGCGTGGCCGGCGATCAAGTCCGGACGCCACGTGCTGATCGCGGCGCCCACCGGCTCGGGAAAGACGCTCGCCGCCTTCCTGGCGGCGATCGACGACCTGGTGTGCCAGGGCCTCGAGGGCGGGCTCGCGGACGAAACCCAGGTCGTCTATGTCTCTCCGCTCAAGGCGCTGTCGAACGACATCCAGAAGAACCTCGAGGCACCGCTCGCCGGCATCCGCGCGGCGCTCGCCGCCCAGGGGCTGCCCGACGTCGGCATCCGCAGCTGGGTGCGCACGGGCGATACGCCGCAGGGCGAACGCGACCGCATGCGCCGACGCCCGCCGCACATCGTGGTGACCACGCCGGAATCGCTCTACATCCTGCTCGGCTCGGAGTCGGGCCGCAAGATGCTCGGCACCACCCGCACGGTGATCGTCGACGAGATCCACGCGGTGGCGCCCAACAAGCGCGGCACGCACCTCGCGGTCTCGCTCGAGCGCCTCGCCGCCTTGTGCGGCGACAAGCTGCTGCGCATCGGCCTCTCCGCGACGCAGAAGCCGATCGAGGCGGTGGCGCGCTTCCTGGTGGGGACCGGCGCCGACGGCGCGCAAAACCCCTGCGCCATCATCGATACCGGCCACCGCCGCGCCCGCGATCTCGCGCTCGAGGTTCCGGATTCGCCGCTCGAGGCGGTGATGTCGGCGGAAGTCTGGGAGCAGGTCTACGACCGGCTGGCACGGCTGATCGAGGCGCACCGCACCACGCTGATCTTCGTCAACACGCGCCGGATGGCCGAGCGGGTGACCCGCCAGCTGTCCGACCGGATCGGCGAGCATCTGGTGACCGCGCATCACGGCAGCCTCGCCAAGGAGCAGCGGCTCGACGCCGAGCAGCGTCTCAAGCGCGGCGCCCTCAAGGCGCTGGTGGCGACCGCCTCGCTCGAGCTCGGCATCGACATCGGCGACGTCGACCTCGTCTGCCAGCTCGGCTCGCCGCGCTCGATCTCGAGCTTCCTGCAGCGCGTCGGGCGCTCCGGCCATGCGGTCGCCGGTACGCCCAAGGGCCGGCTGTTTCCGCTGTCGCGCGACGAGCTGGTGGAATGCGCGGCGCTCATCGACAGCGTGCGCCGCGGCGAGCTCGACCGGCTCACCGTCCCCGAGCTGCCGCTCGACGTGCTGGCGCAGCAGATCGTCGCCGAGGTGGCGGCGCGGGAGTGGACTGAGGACGGCCTGCTGGCGCTCATGCGCCGCGCCGAGCCCTACCGGGACCTCGGCCGCGACGATTTTGCCGCCGTGGTCGCCATGCTGGCGGAAGGATTCTCCACCCGGCGCGGGCGGCGCGGCGCGCTCATCCACCACGACGCCGTCAACCGCGTGCTGCGCAGCCGGCGCGGCGCCCGCATCACCGCGCTGACCTCGGGCGGCACGATTCCCGATACCGCGGACTATTCCGTGCTGCTCGAGCCGGAAAACACCATCATCGGCACGGTGAACGAGGATTTCGCCGTCGAGAGCATGGCGGGCGACGTTTTCCAGCTTGGGAACAATTCCTACCGGATCATGCGGGTCGAGCGCGGCACCGTGCGGGTGGAGGATGCCCGCGGCATGGCGCCGACCATCCCGTTCTGGCTCGGCGAGGCGCCGGGGCGCAGCGACGAGCTGTCCGCGGCGGTGTCGCGGTTGCGCGAGACGGTCGCCGGGCTGCTGCGCGCCGATGCGTCCGGGCGCGGCGTGCTGCGCTGGCTCGCCGAGGAGGTCGGGATCGAGGGTCCGGCCGCCACGCAGATCGTCGAGTACCTGGCGGCCGGGAACGCGGCGCTCGGATGCCTGCCGACCCAGGACACGATCGTGCTCGAGCGCTTCTTCGACGCGGTCGGCGGCATGCAGCTCGTCGTCCATTCGCCGTTCGGCAGCCGGCTGAACCGCGCCTGGGGGCTGGCGCTGCGCAAACGGTTCTGCCGCAAATTCAATTTCGAGCTCCAGGCGGCGGCGACCGAGGACAACATCGTGCTGTCGCTCACCACCGCGCACAGTTTCGAGCTCGGCGACGTCGCCCGCTACCTCAACTCGGCGAGCGTGCGCGAGGTGCTGATCCAGGCGATGCTCGACGCGCCGATGTTCATCACGCGCTGGCGCTGGGTGGCAGGCACCTCGCTGGCGCTGCCGCGGTTCCGCGGCGGGCGCAAAGTGCCGCCGCAGCTTGCCCGCATGGATGCCGAGGATCTGATCGCCGCGACCTTTCCCGACCAGATCGCCTGCGCCGAGAACCTCGTCGGCGAGCGGGAAATTCCCGATCATCCGCTGGTGCGCCAGACCATCGCCGACTGCCTGCACGAGGCGATGGACATCGAGGGTCTCGAGCGCCTGCTCGGCCGCATCGAGGCGGGTGACATCCGCGTCGTGGCGCGCGACCTCACCGAGCCGTCACCGCTCGCCCTCGAGGTGCTCTCGGCGCGGCCCTATGCGTATCTCGACGACGCGCCGCTTGAGGAGCGCCGGACCCAGGCAGTGATGAGCCGGCGCTGGCTCGCCCCGGAAGATGCCGCCGAGATCGGACGTCTCGACCAGGAGGCAATCGACCGGGTGCGCGAGGAGGCCTGGCCCGCGGCGGCGAATGCCGACGAGCTGCACGATGCGCTGGTCTGGCTCGGGTTCCTTAGCACCGACGAAGTTGCCACGCAGCCCGGCTGGGCCGAGCACCTGGCGGCGCTCGCCCGCGACCGACGTGCGGCGCGGATCGCCCTGCCGCAGGCGACCCTGTGGATCGCGGCGGAGCGGCTCCCGCATTTTGGCGCGCTGTGGCCGACGGCGACGCTCGACCCGGCGATCGCTGCGCCGGAGGCGCGGGCGCAAGAAGCCTGGTCGCCCGACCAGGCGCTGGTGGAAATTCTTCGCGGGCGGCTCGAAGGGCTCGGCGCGGTTACCGAGCATGCGCTGGCGGCACCGCTCGGCCTCGAGCCCAAGGACATCGCGCCGGCGCTGATCGCGCTGGAGGCGGAAGGCTTTGCGCTGCGCGGAAAATTCACGCCGAGCCAGAACGCCGACGAATGGTGCGAGCGACGGCTGCTGGCGCGCATCCACCGCTACACGGTCAAGCGCCTGCGCGCCGAGATCGAGCCGGTGGCGGCGCGCGATTTCCTGCGCTTCCTGCTGGGCTGGCAGCGGGTCGCCACCGAGGCCCGCATGGAAGGGCCGGATGCGGTCGACGCGGTGGTCGGCCAGCTCGAGGGTTTTGCCGCGCCGGCGGGAGCCTGGGAGAGCGAGATCCTGCCCGCCCGGCTCGCCGGCTACGAGCCCCGATGGCTCGACGACCAGTGCCTGACCGGCCGGCTGTCGTGGTCGCGTCCCGCACCGCGCAACGTCCGGCCGAACGGCGGCGACCGCCGGCCGGCGCCGGTGCGCACCACGCCGATCGTGCTGCTGGCGCGACGCAACGCCCCGTTCTGGGCCTTGCTGGCGACGCCCCAGGACCCGGCTCCCCTCGGTGCGCGGGCCGAGGCGGTCCTCGACCACATCAGGCAGCACGGGGCGTCGTTCTTCGACGAGATCGTTTCCGGCACCGGGCTGCTTCGGGTCCAGGTCGAGGAGGCGCTGGCCGAGCTGGTGGCGCTCGGCCTCACAAATTCCGACAGCTTTGCCGGGCTGCGCACCCTGCTGGTGCCGTCCGACCAACGAAAACTCGCCGCCAATGCGCGGCGCCGGCGGCGCACCGTGTCGTTCGGCATGGAGGATGCCGGCCGTTGGGCGCTGGCGCGGCGGCCGCCGGCCGGCGCCAGGGAGCCCGGCCCCGAGGCGGTGGAGCACGTGGCACGCACCCTGCTCGCGCGCTACGGCGTGGTGTTCTGGCGCCTGCTGGAGCGCGAGGCCGACTGGCTGCCGCCATGGCGCGACCTGCTCCGGGTGTTTCGCCGGCTCGAGGCGCGCGGCGACATTCGCGGCGGCCGCTTCGTCGCCGGATTCGCCGGCGAGCAGTTCGCGCTGCCCGACGCGGTTGGCCAGTTGCGCGAGGCGCGCCGCCGGTCGGCGGCGGGCGACCTCGTCTCGCTGTCGGGGGCAGATCCGCTCAATCTCGCCGGCATCCTGACACCCGGACCGCGGCTGTCGGCGCTGACCGGCAACCGCCTCCTGTTCCGTGACGGGCTGCCGATCGCCATGCTGGCTTCCGGCGAGGTGCAGTTTTTGGAGACGCTGGACACCGAAACCCAGTGGCAGGCCCACAAGGCGCTGCTGCGGGCCACGGCGCCGCAGCGGCCGCCGCCCGCCGCGGAGCCCGAAGCCCGGCACGACAAGGCCGCGGTGGACGCCGCCTGACTGCGCCACGACGTTCCGTCGGCGCGGCATCCGGTGCTATAGTTTGCCTGATCGAAAAAAAGATACTGGGGCAATCCCCAGAACAAGAGGGAGGGCATCCATGTGCCGCATCTTCGCCGGCCAATCGCCGGACGCCTATTCGTACCAGACGCGGTCGATCCGGCTCGGCGGACATTCCACGTCGATCCGCCTGGAAGCAGCGTTCTGGAGCATTCTCGAGGAAATCGCCGCTGCCGAGCATGTCAGCCTGGCCAAATTCCTGACCACGCTGCACGACGAGGTGCTGGCTTTCCGCGGCGAGACCGCCAATTTCACCTCGCTCTTGCGCTGCGCCTGCCTGACCTATGTGGCGCAGCTGCGCCCGCGGCCGGAGCAGCCGCTGGCCGCGGCCGCGCTCTATGCGGCCGAGCGGCAGCTCGAAAGTCCCGTGTAGTAGAGACATACTACCCGCGACCATCCGCAAAGGCCTAACGTCGCATCCAAACCATCGGCCCGAAGCCCGGCGGAGGCGATCGCGGCATGAGGAGGAATCGACCCAACTGCCGCGCGTGTGGAGCGGGAGCTGCCTGCTCGCGGCTCGCCGTGGCTGCAACCGGCCTGGCGCTCGGCCTGCTGGGCCAGGCCGAGGCCCGCGCGGTCGATCTCGAGGCCGCGCAGCGCCAGTTCCTCACAAGCTGCGGCGTCTGTCACACGGTGAAAAGCGGCGAGGCGCATCGCCTGGGCCCCAATCTCTACGGCGTCTACGGGCGCGCCGCCGGGGCGCTGGCGGATTTTTCCTATTCGCCGGCCCTTCAGGGCGGCCACTGGACCTGGGACGCCGCCACGCTCGATCCTTGGCTCGCCAACTCCCAGGACGCGCACCCCGGCACCACCATGAGCTACCGCCAGAACGACCCCGACAAGCGGGCGCTGATCATCGGGCTTCTCAAGAGCCGGTCGGCGGGCGGGCCCGACGACGCCAAACCTTGAGCAGACGAGATCCGGCAGATGGCAAGAGCGATTCACATGATGCTCCGCGTGCTCGACGAGGCGCGCTCGGTCGATTTCTACCAGCGCGCCTTCGGCCTCGCGATCGCCGACCGCTTCGCCTTCGACAGTTTCACCCTGGTCTACCTGCGCAACGCCGAGGCCGATTTCGAGATCGAGCTCACCATCAATCATGGCCGCACCGAGCCCTACAGCCTCGGCGACGGCTACGGCCACGTGGCGTTCGCGGTCGACGATCTTGCGGCCGAGCATGCCCGCTTCACCGCGGAAGAACTGTCGCCGACCCCGGTCAAGGAATTCTTCGCGAGACGGCGCGCTGATGGCCCGCTTCTTCTTCGTGCAGGATCCCGACGGCTACAAGATCGAGGTTTTGCAGAAGCACGGCCGCTATCGCTAGAGCGCTTTCTGGAAAGCGCTCTAGACTCGACACTTGTCGCATTTCCTTGCGGAAAACCGGTGTCCACTTTTCCGGGAAATGCTCTGACCATCGGCTCAAAAAAGGGGATCTCCCCGAACATGGAGGAAACGCGATGACACGCCAGATAAGCGGGCAGACGCTCGACCGGCGAAAATTCATGGTCGGCGCCGGGACGGTAGCGCTGGTGATCTCCGGCGCCGCCGTCATGCATCCGGGCGAAGCCTGGGGTCTCGAGGTCAAGAACCTCAAGCCCGAGACGATGCGGACGCTGATCAAAACTCGGCGCGCGACATCTATCCGCACGACCGGGTGGCCGACCGGTTCTACGCGGTCGCCATGAAGACCTACGACGAGAAGTCGGGGACCGATGCGGCCACCAAGCAACTGGTCGAGAAGGGCGTCGCCGAGATCGACGAGCTCGCGCAGAAGAAGCACGGCGTACCCTATGCGGCGGTCGGCTGGGAGGCCGAGCGCGTCAAGCTGCTGCACCAGGTCGAGGACGGCGCCTTCTTCCAGAAGGTCAAGCGGCGACATGCTGGTGTCGCTCTATAACCAGAAGGAGGTGTGGCCGCTGTTCGGCTACGAGGGCGAGTCGGCCTCCAAGGGCGGCTACATCAAGCGCGGCTTCGACGACATCACGTGGCTGTAGGCCGAAACAAGAAAGATCGGAGGAACCCATGGCTGCGAAATTCGATCAGAACGACAACTCGGTCGTCGTCATCGTCGGCTCCGGCGCCGGCGGCGGCACGCTCGCCAACGAGCTCGCGCAAAAGGGCGTCAAGGTGGTGGTGCTCGAGGCGGGAAAGCGCTTCGAGATCGAGGATTTCGTCAACGACGAGTGGGACAGCTTCACCCAGCTCGCCTGGAAGGACATGCGCACCACGTCGGGCACCTGGCGCGTGCACCAGGACTTCCCCAACCTTCCGGCCTGGATCGTCAAGGCGGTCGGCGGCTCGACGGTGCACTGGGCCGGCGCCTCGCTGCGCCTCCAGGAGCACGAGTTCAGGACCAAGACCACCTATGGCGGGCTGGCGGGCGCCAACCTGCTGGACTGGCCGATCGGCCTGAAGGATCTCGAGCCCTACTACGCCAAGGCCGAGGACAAGATGGGCGTGACGCGGACCAACGACATCCCGGGGCTGCCCGGCAACAACAATTTCAAGGTGCTCGCCGCCGGCGCGGCGAAGGCCGGCTACAAGGAGGTTCATACCGGCCGCATGGCGATCAACTCGCAGCCGCGCGACGGCCGCGGCTCCTGCCAGCAGATCGGCTTCTGCTTCCAGGGCTGCAAGTCGGGCGCCAAATGGTCGACGCTCTATACCGAGATCCCCAAGGGCGAGCAGACCGGCAAGCTCGAGGTGCGGCCGGAGTCGCACGTGGCCAAGATCGAGCACGACGCCTCGGGCAAGGTCACCGGCGTGGTCTATTTCGATCGGGACGGCAAGCAGCAGCGGCAGAAGGCGCGCGTCGTCTGCGTCGCCGGCAACTCGATCGAGACGCCGCGACTGCTGCTGCTCTCCGAGTCGAGCAAATATCCCGACGGGCTCGCCAACTCGTCCGGCCAGGTCGGCCGCAACTACATGCGCCACATGACCGGCTCGGTCTATGCGGTGTTCGACCAGCCGGTGCGGATGTGGCGCGGCACGACCATGGCCGGGATCGTCAGCGACGAGTCGCGCCACGACCCCAAGCGCGGCTTCGTCGGCGGCTACGAGATGGAGACGCTGTCGCTCGGCCTGCCGTTCATGGCGGCCTTCCTCGATCCGGGCGCCTGGGGCCGCGAGTTCACCACCGCGCTCGACTCCTACGAGAACATGGCCGGCATGTGGATCGTCGGCGAGGACATGCCGCAGGAGACGAACCGCGTCACCCTCGACAAGACCGCCAAGGACGAGCTCGGCCTGCCGGTCGCCAGCGTGCATTTCGACGACCACCCCAACGACGTCGCCATGCGCAACCACGCGCACGCGGCGGGCGCCGCGATCTACGAGGCGGTCGGCGCGACGCGGACGTTTCCGACGCCGCCCTATCCCTCGACCCACAATCTCGGCACCTGCCGGATGTCGGAGAACCCCCGGGACGGCGTGTGCAACAAGCACGGCCAGACCCACGACATCAAGAACCTGTTCATCTCCGACGGCAGCCAGTTCACCACCGGCGGCGCCGAGAACCCGACGCTGACCATCGTCACGCTGGCGATCCGCCAGGCCGACTACATCGCCGACCAGATGGCGAAGAACGCCGTGTAGGGCGATCGGTCACAAGGCTTTGGCCGTCCGGCTCGCCGGACGGCCGCTCCTTGTCGCCTCGGTTGTTCGCGCAAGGCTTCGGGGAACCTCGCGCGTGAGGGCTGCGTCGATTACTTGCTCGCGGGGTCGACGGGGGGCTCGGAGCCGCTGCCGGCCGCGGAGCCTCGCCTGGGTCGGCGGACGGCTCTCACCTTCCCGCTGCTCCCGCCTCCGCAGAAGAACTGATCGCCGCCATCGGACTCGAGCCCCGACACGCCCACTCCAGGCGGCATCTCGAGCCTCTCCAGGACCTCTCCCGTTCGCGGATCGAACCGCCGCAAATCGCTCTCGTCACCTTCCCAGGTGCCGTGCCAGAGCTCGCCGTCGATCCAGGTGACCCCGGTGACGAAGCGGTTGGACTCGATGGTGCGAAGAATCGCCCCTGTCTGGGGATCGACTTGATGGATCTTCCGGTCCCGATACTGCCCCACCCAGAGCGTTCCTTCGGCCCACGCGAGCCCCGAGTCGCCGCCGCCGCCGGGCGCCGGGATCGTGGCGAGCACACGGCCGGTCTTCGGATCGATCTTCTGGATGCGATCCTCGGCGATCTGAAACAGGTGCTGGCCGTCGAAGGCCGTTCCCGCATGCGCGGCGACATCGATCGAGCGCACCGTCTTCCCGCTCGCCGGATCGAAGGCGTTCAGCTTGTCTCCGGACAGCAAACCAGACGTGCTGGCCGTCAAACGTAACTCCGGCCACGCGGTCGACACCCGGAAAGGGTCCATATTCACGGAGGATTTCGGCCGCTGATCGATTTCATGCTTCCATCCTAGTCACTCGGCAGGGGACCGGGGAGTAACAAGGTTGTCGTGAATCCCGGCACCGGCGGGGTCATCCAACGACGCGCTCGCCCGCGACCGAACGACTGCACCTTGCCGGCTGCCGCAAGCGAGTCGAGTGCCCGCTGCACGGTGCGCTGGCTGGCTCCAAGCGCAAGCGCCAGGGCCGAGCTCGACCACGACTCGCCGTCGGCGAGGAAGGCCAGCACCGCCGCATGCTGCTCTTCGACGGGCCGCGCCAGCACGACGACCTCGCGTGCGCGGCGCGGCACCAGCGCAAACCCTCGCTTCGTCGCGCTCACGCCGGCCAGCGTCCGCAGCTCCGCGCGAAGCCGCCCGATCTCGACCCGCAACCGTGCGCGATGCGATTCATCGGCGTGCTTCGCCCGGAATGCGCGCGCGAGGAGCGTGCCCCTCGGCACGTCTCCGGGCCACGCCTCGCCCAGCGCGCGTGCGAGCGCGAACAACACCGGACGCCTTGCGAGCGAGACCACCGTGCGTTGCGTCACGCACGACATGACGGCACGCGTCCACGACGAGCGCCTTCGACGCCAGCAGCGCTTCGACCTCCTCGAGCAGGAGGAGTCGCTCCTCGCCACGCGCAATCAGCCGCGCCGCGGGCGTGTTCAGCACGAGGGATGCGCTTTCGACCTCCGCCGTCAGCGCAGGGATACCTGCGTCGCGCGCGGCGCGCGCGGCCCGAGCGAGCGCAGCGCGCGCCGTCTTCGTCCGCAGGCGTCGCATCGCGATCCCCGCAACGACCAGCTCGTGGGCGGCCCTCGACGCCGGCGGGAAGGGCGCGGGGTCGAGCTCGGCGAGCGTGCGCTCGGCCTCGTCGAGGCGGCCGATCAGGAGCAGGCGCCGGACCTCGAGATTCCGCGCATGCGCGGCGTTCACGCGGTCGCCGTGCGCTTCGAGCGTCGCCCGCGCTGCGTCGAGCGCCTTCGCAGGCCAGCCCAGGTCGCGCGAGACGAGCGCGATCTCGGCCTCGGCGACGACACACCGCGCGCGGGCCACGGCCTCTTTCGGACCGAAGGCGCGCGCCGCACGTCGCAGCAGAGCCTTCGCGCGGACGAGATCGCCGAGCTGCGCCATCGCGATGCCGCGAAGCGCGAGCGCCGGCGCGTCGTCGCGCAAGGCGACCCGGTTCAGGGCGCCGAGGGGATCACCCGCCGCGAGCGCACGCGCCGCGGCCGTGATCAGCGAGTCCATCCAAATCCCGCCACACTTGTCACTCCCACCGTTCGATGCCCGGTCCTAACCTATCCCACGACCACCAACCAGCACGTCGACTTCAACGTCTCGGTCACCGAGGAGCAACAGCGCGCCGGGGCCGTCGAATACAACTACGAGCGCAGCGGCCACGCGCTGGACGCCAAGCCGGAAGCCGCCGCCGAGGGGCCCGTCGCCTTCGCGGCCATGACCGGAACCGACGTGGCCGCATACGCGCGCGAGAGGCCGGGCATGAGCGCGTTCGCGCGCGAGGACGGCGCCGTCTACCACGCCTATTCCACCTATGCGCGCGGACTGGACGGCCTCTGGGGCATGTACCAGTGGCTCGACCGCGCCCCCAAGGGGCGCAACGAGACGGGCGTCTGGTGGCGCCCCCACGACGAGTACGACAAGCGCTGAACCAGGTCGGGAGATCTCACGACGCATTACGATCATCCGGCGGTGCCGACCGCCGCACGCCGTCCGCCTTGCCAAGCGCTGCGCGCCCCTCTAGCAATCCGCGCGGTTCATGCGAAGGCGAGGCGCGTTCATGACGACCCAAAAGCTCCTGCTGCTTCCCGGCGACGGCATCGGCCCGGAGGTCATGGCCGAGGTGAAGCGGGTGATCGGCTTCATGAACCAGCATGGCCTGGGCTCGTTCGAGACCGAGGAGGCGCTGGTCGGCGGGTGCTGCTACGACGCCCACGGGGTGGCGATCACCGAGGACACGATGGCCAAGGCGAAGGCCGCCGACGTCATCCTGTTCGGCTCGGTCGGCGGGCCGAAATGGGACGGCGTGCCCTACGAGCAGCGGCCCGAGGCCGGGCTCCTGCGGCTGCGCAAGGACCTCGGCCTGTTCGCCAACATAAGGCCGGCGGTGTGCTATCCGGCGCTCGCCGAAGCTCATCGAGCCTCAAGCGCGAGGTGGTGGAGGGGCTCGACATTATCATCCTGCGCGAGCTCACCGGCGGGGTCTATTTCGGCGAGCCGAAGACCATCACCGATCTCGGCAACGGCCAGAAGCGCGCGGTCGACACCCAGGTCTACGACACCTACGAGATCGAGCGCATCGCCCGGGTCGGCTTCGAGCTGGCGCGCAAGCGCCGCAACAAGGTGACGTCCACCGAGAAGCGCAACGTGATGAAGACCGGCGTCTTGTGGAACGAGGTGGTCACCGCCGTGCACAAGCGCGAGTTTCCCGACGTCACGCTCGAGCATCAGCTGGCGGACGCCTGCGGCATGCAGCTGGTGCGCTGGCCGAAGCAGTTCGACGTCATCGTCACCGACAACCTGTTCGGCGACATGCTGTCCGACGTCGCCGCGATGCTCACCGGCTCGCTCGGCATGCTGCCGTCGGCCTCACTGGGCGAGGTCGACGCCAAGACCAAGAAGCACAGGGCGCTGTACGAGCCGGTGCACGGCTCGGCGCCCGACATCGCGGGAAAAGGCCTTGCCAACCCGATCGCGATGATCGCCTCGTTCGCGATGGCGCTGCGCTATTCGCTGGGCATGGCCAAGGAGGCCGACCTGGTCGATCAGGCGATCGCCGCCGCGCTGGCGCGGGGCTTGCGCACCGCCGACATCATGTCGGAGGGTGCGACCGTGGTCGGCACCGCCGAGATGGGCAAGGCGATCGTCGACGAGATGCAGCGCCTGGCCGCGGCCTGAGCTTCTGCGACGCATGATCTTGTCGACGAAGCGCTGCGCGCTTCGCCGGACACGCGTTGCCTCACGGCCAGGGAGCGAACGAGCTCGGCAGGTTCACGCGGCCGTAGGGATTGAAGAAGGTCGAGGGCCAGTCGGCGAGCATCGGATCCATCGGATAGTTCGGGCCACCATAGATGTAGTCGGTGAATTTCCGCGTGCCCGGCGTCACCTCGGTCCCGGCGTCCAGATAGGAGCGGCGCGTCACCTGGATGCGGGTTCGCACCCCGGGGAGCGCGCGGGTCTCGCCGTAGACATAGTAGGTCTTCCTCTGCTTCGCCGCCTCGGCCGGGACGGCGGCGGACGCCATCACGCCGGCGGCGAGCAAGAGCAGCAACGGTTTCCAGCCCATGGGGTCCTCGCGATCATTCCGCTTCGCCGCACTCTAGCCGGCTTGGCGGCAACGCCCTAGCGGCTTCTCCGTTCCGCCGCGATTTCAATGGCTTGTGTTGCCGCCGCGACACGGTGACGGGAGCTCAATCGAGCGCCCCCACCGGCGTCACCGTGACGGCGACCGCGAGCTTCTGCCGCCCGGCGGCAAAGACCACGCCGTCGACCGGACTCGCATCCGCATAATCGCGGCCGATCGCCAGCACCACGTGATCCTCGCCGGCGAGCACCGCATTGGTGGGATCGAGCCCGAGCCAGCCGGCCTCGGGGCCGGCCCAGGCCAGCACCCAGGCATGCATGGCGTCGGCGCCTTCCAGCCGCGGCGCATTGGCGGCCGGCACGGTGCGCAGATAGCCGCTGACATAAGCGGCGGGCAAGCCGAGGCCGCGCAGCCCCGAGATCATGATGTGGGCGAAATCCTGGCACACGCCGCGGCGCAGCGCGAACGACATCGGCGGCGTGGTGGAGACCGTGGTGGCGCCGACCTCGTAGACGAAATCCTGATTGATCCGCTGCATCAGCTCGACGACGCCCTCCAGGACCGGACGGCGGGCGGGAAAGCTTTGCGCCGCATAGTCGCGGATCTCCGGGTCGAGCGATACCTGGCGGCTGGGAAACAGGAAATGTACCGGCGATTGCGGGCCGATGTCGCCGGTCGCGAAGGCAGCCTCGCGGACGTCCTCCCAAAAATCGCTGTCGGCCTCGGCGGGCGCGACCAGCTCCTCGACCGCCACGCGCGCCGCCACCTTGACGGTCAGCACGTCGTGCGGCTGGTCGAGGCTGATCCAGGTGACGCGGTTGCCGAAGAAATCAAAACCTTCGCGGCGCTCGACCGGTGCCGGCACGATGTCCAAGGCGGCGGCGTGCACGCGCTGGCGCGGCCGGTCGATCGGGGTCAGGCGCAGCACGTGGTGCGCGTAGGAGACCTTTGACGCGTAGGTATAGGTGGTGAGCTGGCGCACATCGAAGATCATCCGAGCGCCTCCCAGTCGCCATCGGGGCGCTCGTAGTGGGTGAAGTAGGCCGCGGCGATCGCCTCGGAGAGCCGCATCAGCGCATCCTCGGTCTCGACGATCAGCGCCGAGTCGATCCTCTCGGCTTGCGTGGTGCGCAGCGTGCTCGACAGCACGGTGGCGATCTGCTGCGGCACCGACAGGCGCCCTTCGGCGGCGCGCCGGGGCAGCGCCGCCAGATGGGTCTCGATGCGGTCGAGCTGGAAGGCGACCGAGCGCGGATTGGCCGGATCGAGCACCACCAGGTCGACGACGGGCGCCGACGCCGCAAGCATCACGTAGCGCCGCCGATAGGTGATCTGGCTGTCGGCAAGCTCGAGCAGCACGTCGAGCGCGCCCTCGGGGAGCTTGTCTATTGCGAACCCGCGGACGAACCGGCAGGTCGCGATCCCCCGCTCGATGCGCCGGCCGAGCTCGAGGAAGCGCCAGCCGATGAGCTGGCTCATGTTCTCCTGGGCGAGGCCGGAGAACGACGCAATGATGCGCAAGGCCGCGTTGACCCGCTCGAACAGCGCGATGTCCGACGGCCCGGCCGGCAACGGCGCCTCGATGGTCTGCACCAGGTCGGTGAGCGCCCGCCAGGCATCGGGGGAGAAGCGGTCGCGGATCACCGACGCCGCCGCCCGCGCGGCGCCGGCAAGGTGCGGCAGCGAGCCGTCCAGATCGCGGCGCTGCATGGCGGCGAGCGCGACCAGCGCCGGCCGGGCATTGGGCAGATCGGTCGGCACGGCGCCCCAGGCGCCGAGCATCGCGTCGATCCGCCCGATCAGCGGCGCCGAGGTCTCATCGGACTCCATGGTGCGGTTGAGCAGCGCGCGCACCAGCCTGAGCGTCGCCTCGGCGCGCTCCACGTAGCGGGCGACCCAGAACAGGTTGTTGGCGGCCCGGCTCGGCAGGGCGGCGGCGGCGCGGTTGACCAGGATGGTGTCGGCGTGCGGCAGCAGGGTGGTGTCGGCTACCGGCTTTTCCGACATCACCCAGACGTCGGCCGTGCTGCCGCCGTGCTGCAGGCTGACCGCCCGGGCGTCGACATCGTCGGCGATGCGCACGAAGCCGCCGGGCATGACCCTCCAGCCGTCGCCGATGCGGGCGAGAAAGAGGCGCAGGATGAACGGCCGCGGCAGGAACTTTCCGTCCTGCACGACCGGCATGGTGGAGAGCGTGACGGCTTCCTGGGCGACGAAATCCACTCCGCGGTGATCGATCGCCGCGAGGATGCGGGCGCGCTCTCCCGCGCTCAGCGCCTCGCCGGCGATCTCGCGGGTATCGCTGAAGCCGGGCAGCGCATCGAAGAACGCCGAGCCGATGACCATCCGGTCGAGGCGCGCCATGACGTCGTCGCGGGCGGCCGCCTGGCCGAGCCACCAGGTGGCGATATTGGGAATCGCCAGCTTGCCCCCGGCCACGATCGGCGCCAGGGCCGGCAGGTAGCTCAGCAAAGCGCGCGCCTCGATGAAGCCCGCGCCAAGCGCGTTGGCGATCATCACGGTGCCGTCGCGCACCGCCTGCACCAGGCCCGCCACGCCGAGCCGCGACCGCGCGTTGAGCTCGAGCGGATCGGCGAAATCCGCGTCGAGGCGGCGCACCAGCACCTCGGCGCGGCGGAGCCCGGAGACGGTGCGGATGAACACGCCGTCGTCGCGGACCGTGAGATCCTCACCTTCGACCAGCAGGAAGCCGAGATAGCGCGCCAAGTAGGCATGCTCGAAATAGGTCTCGTTCATCGGCCCCGGCGTGAGCAGGCAGACCCGCGAATTGTCGCGCCGGCTCGAGCCGGCGAGGTCAGCCTGGAACGCCTGGAAGAAGCCGGCGAGCCGCTCGACATGCAGCCCGCGATAGAGGTCGGGCAACGCCCGCGACAGAGCGAGGCGGTTCTCCAGCGCGAAGCCGGCGCCCGACGGCGCCTGGGCGCGGTCGCCGAGCACCCACCAGCCGCCGTCGCTGCCGCGGCCGACATCGACAGCGCAAAGCCTGAGATGCGCGCCGCCGCGCGGGGCAACGCCGACCAGCGGCCGCAGGAATTCCGGATTGCCGGCGACCAGGGCGGCCGGCAGCTTGCCGTCGCGCACCAGGTGTCCCGGCCCGTAGACGTCGGCGAGCACGGCTTCCAGCAGATCGGCACGCTGGACGAGGCCGTCCTTGAGCTCCTGCCATTCGGCCGCGTCGAGGATCAGCGGCACGTGGCTGAACGGCCACGCGCGCTCGCTGCCGGCCGGATCCTCGTAAACCCGGTAGAACACGCCGGAATCGCGCAGGTGCCGATCGGCGGCGGCGAATCTTCGGGCGATCTCCTCCGGCCCGAGACCGCCGAGCATGGCGAGGAACGGCCGCCAGTGCGCGCGCACGTGGCCGTCCGCATCCATCATCTCGTCATGAATGCCGGGCAGCGGCGAATAATCGGCGACGAGCCGCATCGGATCGTCGCCGTCGGGCCGCCCGGCAGTGTCGCGAACCACCCCCATCCGGCTATTTAAGCCTGAATCGGGCGCCGCAGGTCGAGCGTCGTGGGGAAATCCACAGAGCGCTCCTCCGGCGGGACGTCGACGAAGCCCGGCGTATGGCCGTGGTCCTGGAAGCGGGAAAGGCGGCGCGCCTCCGCCTCGTAGGAATTGACTGGAAAAGTCTCGTAGTTGCGGCCGCCCGGATGGGCCACGTGGTAGACGCAGCCGCCGAGCGAGCGCCGGGTCCAGCCGTCGATCAGGTCGAAGGTCAAGGGCGCATGGACCGGCAGGGTCGGATGCAGCGCCGCGGCGAGCTTCCAGGCCTTGAAGCGCAGGCCCGCCACGTATTCGCCGGTGCGGCCGGTGGAGACCAGCGGCAGCCGCCGGCCATTGCAGGTGACGATGTGGCGCGACGGGGTGAGGCCCTCGGCGCGGATCTGCAGCCGCTCGACCGAGGAATTCGACGAAGCGCGCCGTGGCGCCCGCCACCGTCTCCTCGCCGAGCACGTACCAGGGCTCCAGCGCCTGGCGCAGCTCCAGCCGCACGCCGCCGTGCTCGACGGCGCCGAACAGCGGAAAGCGGAACTCGTGCTGGGCGGCGAACCACAGCGGATCGACGCGATAGCCGGCACGCTCCAGGTCGTTGAGCACGCCGAGGAAATCCTCCCAGACGAAATGCGGCAGCATGAACCGGTCGTGCAGCGCCGTGGTCCAGCGCACGAAGGCGCCCTGCTGCGGCTCGCGCCAGAACCAGGCGATCAGGGCGCGCAGCATGAGCTGCTGGGCGAGGCTCATGCGGGCGTCGGGCGGCATCTCGAAGGAGCGGAACTCGACGAGGCCGAGCCGTCCGGTCGGACCATCGGGCGAGAACAGCTTGTCGATGCAGATCTCGGCGCGATGGGTATTGCCGGTGACGTCGACCAGGAGGTTGCGAAACAGTCGGTCGATCAGCCAGGGCCGCGGCGGCTCGCCGTTCCCGGGCGGCGGCCCCAGCGCCATGGCGATCTCGAGCTCGTAGAGCGCCTCGTGGCGGGCCTCGTCGACGCGGGGCGCCTGGCTGGTCGGGCCGATGAACAGGCCGGAGAACAGATAGGACAGCGCCGGATGGCGCTGCCAGTACAGCACCAGGCTGCGCAGCAGGTCGGGCCGGCGCAGGAAGGGGCTGTCCGCCGCGGTGGCGCCGCCGATCACCACGTGATTGCCGCCGCCGGTGCCGGTGTGGCGGCCGTCGATCATGAATTTTTCCGTGCCCAGACGGGAAAGCCGCGCTTCCTCGTAGAGCGTCGTGGTGATGCCGACCGCCTCGCGCCAGCTCGCCGCCGGGTGGACGTTCACCTCGATGACGCCGGGGTCCGGCGTGACCTTGATGACGTTGAGCCGCGGATCGGTCGGCGGCGGATAGCCCTCGATATGGACCGGCAGCCCCAGCTTCTCGGCCGTCGCCTCGATCGTGGCGAGCAGCGCCAGATAGTCCTCGAGCTGCTCGGTCGGCGGCATGAAGACACAGAGCCTTCCGTCGCGCACCTCGACGGAAAGCGCGGTGCGCACCGCCGGCACCGACCCGTCCGGCACGCTAGGCGGCGCGCCCGCGGGGCCGACCGGCTGCTCGACCTGCCTGATGCCGGCTACGGCCGGCGCCGGCGCGGCCGGCGGTTCGGCGGCCGGGCGCGCGGCGAAATCCGGCAGCTCGCCGCGCTCGGCGAAAGGGTCGGCCGGGTGGAGGTGCGGATAGGCGGCCGGCGGAATTGCGGGCAGCTGATCGAGCGGCAGGCGGAAGCCAACGGGGGAGTTGCCCGGCAGCAGGAAAAGATGCCCGCGCTTGGTCCGCCAGGTCTCGCTGATCCAGCCGGGCCCGGCCTTGGCGGCCCAGCGCAGCACCGGAAGGACGAAGCCCGAGGGCACGTTCAGGCTGCGCCCAAAGGCCCGCAGCATCCCGGCGCGGGCTTCCGGATCGGCAAGTTTCGGGTCGAGCGGATCGACATTGGGCGGCAGCTCGCCTTCCTTGACCAGCCAGTGCACCGGGTCCTCGAAGGCCGGCTGGACGTGATCCGGCGCGATGTCGAGGGCGCCCGCGATGGCCTCGGCGAACCGTTTGGCGTCATCCGGGCCCGGCGCGGTCCCGCCGGATTCCGGCGCGATCAGGTCGGAGTTCTGCCAGATCGGCTTGCCGTCGCGGCGCCAGTACAGGCTGAACGCCCAGCGCGGCAGCGGCTCGCCCGGATACCACTTGCCCTGGCCGTGATGCAGCATGCCGCCGGGCGCGAAGCGCTGGCGCAGGCGGCGGATCAGCTCGTCGGCGCGGACCCGCTTGGTCGGCCCGACCGCGCCAGTGTTCCATTCCGCCGCCTCGTAGTCGTCGATCGATACGAAGGTGGGCTCGCCGCCCATGGTCAGCCGCACGTCGTGAACCGCAAGATCCCGGTCGACCATCTCGCCCAGCGCGTCGAGCGCCGCCCACGACTGGTCGGAGAACGGCCATGTGACCCGCGGCCTTTCGGCGACCCGGGCAATGCTCATCTCGAAGGAGAATTTCACCTCGGCCGGCTCCACCGCGCCGGTGATCGGCGCCGCCGAGCGGAAATGCGGGGTGGCGGCTACCGGCAGGTGACCTTCGCCGCAGAGCAGGCCGGAGGTGGCGTCGAAGCCGATCCAGCCGGCGCCCGGAATGTAGACCTCGGCCCAGGCATGCAGGTCGGTGAAATCCTGCGCGGCGCCTGCCGGGCCGTCGAGCGAGACCAGATCGGGCTTGAGCTGGATCAGGTAGCCGGAGACGAAGCGCGCCGCGAGGCCGAGATGGCAAAGGATCTGCACGAGAAGCCAGGCCGAGTCGCGGCAGGAGCCGGATGCGGCCTCCAGCGTCTCCTCGGGCGTCTGCACGCCCGTCTCCATGCGGATCACGTAGCGGATGTCGCGGCTGAGCCGCTGGTTGAGGGCAACCAGGAAGTCGACGGTGTTCTGCGGTCCGCGCGCGACCTCGGACACCCACTTGGCGAACAGCGGCGTCGCCGGCTCGGGCTCGAGATAGGCCATGAGCTCATGGCCCAGGTCGTCCGGATAGGCGAACGGAAAGGTCTCCGCATAGGGCTCGACGAAGAAGTCGAACGGGTTGAACACCGTGAGATCCGCCAGGAGATCGACCGCAACGGTGAACTCCGGCGTCTTTTCGGGAAACACGTAGCGCGCCAGCCAGTTGCCGTGCGGATCCTGCTGCCAGTTCACGAAATGCTCGGCCGGCGTCACCTTGAGCGAGTAGCTCGGCACCTTGGTGCGGCAATGCGGCGCCGGGCGCAGCCGGATGGTCTGCGGCGCGAGACCGACCGGCCGGTCGTACAGGTAGCGGGTGACGTGATGGAGACTCACCAGAACGGACATGTCTTCGACCAATCGGGAACGCGAGCGCCATCACTCCTGGAACCGGCAGCGATCATATGCGCTTCTGCTCGGCAAGTCGTGACGGCGCGGTAAGCGAGCTGCCCACAGAAGCAGCATCGGTCATGCAATTTTCAGGCCTGGGAGGGAAATCCGGCTAGCGTCCGGCGACGATCCGGCCGCGCAGCCTGGGCTCGCCCGCCGCCTCGATCCAGTCGGCCCGGCGCGGCGTGGCGGCAAGGAGCGGACTCCGCTTGCCGCAGAAGGTGCGCCGGGTCTCGGCGCGGGCGAACAGTTCCATGACCTTCGGCTCGCTCGCGGCGGATTCCAGCGTGAGCCGGTCGAGCGCGCAGGCCAGCACGCCGCGGTCCACGATCTCCGGGCCGGCGTTGCAGTACCAGCCGGCGATCTGCAGCCGCGGCTCGTCGAAGATGCGGACGAAGCCGAGGCAGTTGCGTGCGGTGACCACCGAGCTCGCGGTGAACTCGACCAGCGACAGCGGCCCGAACTTGCTGTCCATGGTGCCGAGCAGGGTGGCGGGCCCGATCGATCCGAGATCGCTGGTGCGTGCCGCGATCTCGGTCGGCGCGTCGGCAAAGGCTTCGAGCTCCGAGCCCGGCCGGTAGATCTCGACCATGCCGACCGGCGTGGCCGACGCCGCATCGCCCCAGCCGATGACGTCCTTGCGGCCGCCGAGCGCATGCCGGCGGATGAGATAGCGCGGCGCTGCCTCCTCGGACGCCGGCCCCGCCAGCGCGAAAGCCCGGTGCGGCCGCTCGATATTCGTCCAGTCCGGTCGCGGCGCCGGTTCGCTGGCCGCAAGGTCGGCCGGCGAGGTCATCAGCCGGGCGGCGATGAGCGCGAGCAGCCCGAATCCGGCGAGGGAGGCGACGAGGCGCGGTGCGTGGACACGCATGCCCGCCACAGAGGCGAGCCGGCGCGGCGCCTTGGCGCGCAGACCGTCGGCAAGAATCCGCAGTTCCGGATGCACGGCCCGTCCCTTCATGCAGCCGGGGGTGGGTGGTCGCCCGGATTGCGCGCAAGATCCCCAGGTGATAGCCCGGTCCGAACGGACGAGGCGGCGACCACATTTGCGTCACCGCTCGACGTCGGCGTTGTATCGGCGGGCTTTCTCGCTTAGAAGCGCTTCCGCCGCGGTTTCCGCGCACGCGCGGGGTGGGCAATTTTTCACCGGAGAGTGAACGATGGGTTACAAGGTCGCCATCGTCGGCGCCACGGGCAATGTGGGCCGCGAAATGCTGGAGATCCTCGCCGAGCGGGTGTTTCCGGCCGACGAGGTCGTGGCGCTGGCCTCGCGCCGCAGCATGGGGACCGAGGTGTCCTGGGGCGAAAAAACCCTGAAGTGCAAGGCGCTGGAGAACTACGACTTCTCCGACGTCGACATCTGCCTGATGTCGGCGGGCTCCGCGGTCTCCAAGGAATGGTCGCCGAAGATCGCCGCCAAGGGCGCGGTGGTGATCGATAACTCGTCGTGCTGGCGCTACGACCCCGACGTGCCGCTGATCGTGCCCGAGGTCAATGCCGACGCGGTGGCGGGATTCCGCAAGAAGGGCATCATCGCCAATCCCAACTGCTCGACCGCGCAGCTCGTCGTGGCGCTCAAGCCGCTGCACGACAGGGCGCGGATCAAGCGGGTCGTGGTCTCGACCTATCAGTCGGTGTCCGGCGCCGGCCGCGAGGCGATGGACGAGCTGTTTTCGCAGACCCGCTCGGTCTTCGTCACCGATCCGATCGAGCCGAAGAAGTTTCCCAAGCGCATCGCCTTCAACCTGATCCCGCACATCGACGTGTTCATGGAGGACGGGTTCACCAAGGAAGAATGGAAGATGGTGGTCGAGACCAAGAAGATCCTCGACCCGAAGATCAAGGTCGTCGCCACCTGCGTGCGCGTCCCGGTGTTCATCAGCCATTCCGAGGCGGTCAACATCGAGTTCGAGGAGCCGCTGAGCGCCGACGAGGCGCGAGACATCCTGCGCGATGCGCCGGGCTGCTTGGTCATCGACAAGCGCGAGCCCGGCGGCTACATCACGCCGGTCGAGGCGGCCGGCGAGGACGCGACCTATATCAGCCGCATCCGCGAGGACCCCACGGTCGACAACGGCCTCGTGCTGTGGGTCGTGTCCGACAACCTGCGCAAGGGCGCGGCGCTCAACGCGGTGCAGATCGCCGAGGCGCTGATCAACCGCAAGCTCATCCAGGCGAAGCGAAAGGCGGCGTGAGGCGCCGGGTCTGACGCTTCCGCAGGATCAAGGCCGATCGATCATCTCGTGACGCGCGCGCCCTGCCGAGACGCAGCGGCCTTTTCCATCATGAGCTGGTACGCATTCGATGATGGAAGGACCGTCGGCCAGACCGGCTCCGAAGGCGGCGTGATTGTTCGCGACGAGGAGCACGGCGACGGGGCCCGCATCACCCTAGAGCGGAACGGCTCCATCGCCCCCTATGCGATCACCTGCGGCATCTACGGCTGGATGGTTCACACGCGGTTCTTCCGCCTGGAGTCCGACGGCCGGACCGAATTCGAGGAAATGCGCGAGGAGATGACCCGCATCGTGGCGCAGATCCCGCTCGCGACGGACCCGGATGTCGACGCCCGAATGCGACTGGTGGAACAAGCCATATCGCAATTTGTTGATAGATTTCCGTGATGCAGCGGCAGGCCGGACGTTGCTATGGTCGCCCGGCGATGTCGAAACCAGGCCGTCGCGCAGGGAAGCGACCGCGAGGGAGGAAATCCATGTCACGTGGGTCGGTTGTGGCGTTTGGGTTGCTCGCGATATCCGCGACGGCGGCGCTGGCGCAGGCACAGGCGCCGGCGCTTCCCGAGTTGCCGGACGCGATCAGGCCGGGCGCTCTCAAGCCCTACCTGGCGGTGGCCGCCAAGGGCGTGCAGATCTATGTGTGCCGCAAGGCCGACAGCGGCGCCTGGACCTGGGTCTTCAAGGCGCCGGAGGCCGAGCTTCATGACCTCAGCGATGCCCCGATGGGCAAGCACTACGGCGGGCCGACCTGGGAGGGCGTCGACGGCGGCAAGGTGGTGGGCACCGTCAAGGCATCGGCCGACGCGCCGACGGGCGGCAACGCCATCCCGTGGCTGTGGCTCGACGTCAAGTCGCGAGAGGGCAAGGGAGTGTACACCGAGGCGACCGGCATCCTGCGGGTGGCGACCGTGAGCGGCAAGGCGCCGGCCGCCGGCTGCGACGAGGCGCATGCCGGCACCGAGCAGCGCGTGCCCTACACGGCGCGCTATTTCTTTCTCAAATAATCGTTACGCCCAGATCGCGACCGGCAGCCCGAACTCGTCCCGCCCCGGCGGATCGGGAAACGGCCTCGCGATGCTGGCGCGGATCCGTCGTGCGATCGCCGCGCAGGCGAGCGCATCGAGGAGGTCATCCGGGCCGGCCCCCCGCGGTGGTGTACCTGCGGCAGCGTCAGCAAGTCCCGCAGCGGCGAGCAGCCTTCGGCGCAACGCCAGCCCGGGCGGATAGGGCGTGCCTTTCACCTTCTTGGGCTCGTCGAGGGCGCGCTCGCCGTTGAGCCGCCAGAACGCGACCTCGGGATGGACCTCGAACACTCTTGCGGCGAGGGCGGGATCGGCGCGAAGCGCCGCATCGACCTCGCGGATTTTCGGGGCGATCATGAACAGCTGCTTGGAGACCTGGCGGGGCGGCTCCGAGGTCAGCGCCGCAACCCGGCAGGCCTCGCGATAGTCCTCGGCATAGACCGCGGCGCGCGACGGCACGGAGAAGACCGAGGACTGGCGCATGCCGAGCAGCGGACGCACCGCCTTCTCAGGACCGCGGCCGCCGGGACCGATCCGCCCGGGCAGGCCGATCGGCATGTCGACCGCAATCACGTCGGGCGCTTCCGGGGCGGCCGCCACATCGATGAAGCGCGGGACCAGGCGCACCCGCACCTCGCCGCCGTCCCGGCGCACGAACGCCGCCACCCAGCCGAGGCGGCAGCCGTCGATGCCGGCGAGCCAGCCCGCATCCATCAGATGACGTTGAGCTCGCGCACCGGCCGCCCGGCGGCAATGCGCTCGTAGGCGAACACCGCCAGATCGAGGCTGACGAAATGCCGGTGCACGATCAGCTCGGCGACGGCGCGGCCGGTGGCGGGGGCCTGCTGCAGGCCGTGGCCGGAAAATCCATTGGCGAAGCAGAAATTCGTCACCTCGGGATGAAAACCCAGGACGGCGTTCTGGTCGAACGTGTTGAAGTCGTAGTGCCCCGCCCAGGCGCGCACCTGCTTCAGCGCCTCCATGGCGGGGATGCGATGGGCGAGCGCCGGCCACACGAATTCGTCGAACTGGGAGTAGTCGACCGCAAAATCGTCGGCCGGGGCGCGCGGATCGGCGTCCGGCGCCGGCGAAACCCCGCACAGATAGACGTTGCCTTCCGGCCGCACCCAGACGCCGGTGGTGTCGACGATCAGCGGCATGCCGGTGAGATCGGCGCGGCAGGCGACGACGAAGACGCTGCGCTTGCGCGGCTCCACCGGCAGGGCGAGGCCGGCCAGTGCCGCCACGTCGCCGGCCTGCGGGCCGGCCGCGTCGACCAGGATGCCGCAACCGAACCGGCGTCCGTCGGCGAGCGTCACCGCATTGACCCGGTCGCGCAGCCGCTCGATGCCGACGACCTCGCCGTGCGCATAGGTCACGCCTTTCCGGCGCGCGGCGCGGCGCAGCAGGTCGAGCAGCAGGTGGGCATCGAGCCAGCCCTCGCCGGATTGCCCGAACGCGCCCGCCGCCAGGTCGGATGTTTCCAGCCAGCGGAACTTTTCCGCGAGCCCGGCGGACTCCATCAGCACGATATCGGCGTGCTCGCGGCACTGGATCGCATGATTGGCGGCAAGCCGGTCGCGCCCCTCGGGACCGGCCAGCAAGAGATAGCCGCCGGGGCGAAACCCCACGGTGGCGTCGCGCCCGAAGCGCAGCTTGAGGCCCTCGATGAACGACATGCCGAACTGGCTCATCCGGATGTTTTCCGGCGTCGAGAACTGCTGGCGGATCGAGGCGACCGAGAGCGTGGTGGCGGCGCCCCCGTAGGTCGGATCGCGCTCGACGACCGCGACCGAGCCGGAGAACGCCAGGTCATGGGTGAGGAAATAGGCGATCGCCGAGCCGACCGCGGCTCCGCCGACGATGACGACGTCGTAGCGTTCGCTGCTCACCGTGGGCTCCCGGTTGCTCCCCGCGGCAACCTGCCATGGCGCCCGACGCGTCGCCAGGGCATGTCGGCTTCGCTGTGGACATGCGGCGGAGACCGGCGCGTGCTCTCGGCGGCGAACCGCTGTCGCCGTCGCCGGAACATGCGTTAGATTGCGATTTAGGGCCCTCGGGCCGGGTCATCAATGGCCGTGGAGATCGCCGCAATGTCCATCCGTCCCCGCCGCAGCGTGCTCTACATGCCGGGCTCGAACGCCCGCGCGCTGGAAAAAGCCCGCAGCCTGCCGGCCGACGGCGTCATTCTCGATCTCGAGGACGCGGTCGCCCCCGACGCCAAGGACACGGCACGCCGCCAAGTCGGCGACGCGGTCACCGCCGGCGGCTTCGGCGGCCGCGAGGTCTTCATCCGCATCAACGGCCTCGACACGCCGTGGGGTGCGGACGACCTCGATGCCGCGGTGGCGGCGAAGCCCGACGCCATCCTGGTCCCGAAAGTGTCGGCGCCCGACGATCTCGCGACGATCGGCAGCAGACTCGACGCGCACCGGGCCGCCGCCACCATCCGGGTCTGGGCGATGATGGAGACGCCGCTGGCGATGCTCAATGCCAGGGACATCGCCGCGGCCGGCGGGCGCACGCGCCTCGCCGGCTTCGTCATGGGCACCAACGATCTTGCCAAGGACACCAGGGCGAGGATCGTCCCCGGGCGCGCGCCGATGAATTCCTGGCTGATGACCTGCGTCGCCGCCGCGCGGGCCTTCGGTCTCGACATCCTCGACGGGGTCTACAACGATATCGGCGACATGGAGGGGTTCGGCCGCGAATGCCGGGAAGCCCGCGACATGGGGTTCGACGGCAAGACGCTCATTCATCCGAGCCAGATCGAGCCCTGCAACGCGGTGCTGTCGCCGACCGCCGCCGAGGTCGACGAGGCGCGGAAAATCATCGCGGCGTTCGATCTGCCGGAGAACCGCGGCAAGGGCGTGGTCAGGCTCGACGGCCGCATGGTCGAGCGGCTGCATGCGGAAGCAGCGCGCCGCGTCGTGACGATCGCCGAGGCCATTGGCTGACCGGCGGCCGCTTTCCGGACAATGCTGATCGAGGGGGATGATGCGCGGGGGCAAGCCCGCGCATCACGCCGTGATTTAGCAGGATCAGGACGCGCTCAGCGCATATAGCCCTGAACTTCGCTCTCGGCCCAGGCCAGCGTCTTTTCCATCGGCTCACCCCGCCAGTAGCGAACGATCATCTTCGGCATGATGGCCTCGTTGTAGATCTGCACCCCGAGCGCGGGCGGCGCCGGCGAAAGGCCACGATCACGTCCTGCTGGTCGCCCTTGCTCGGATAGTGCGATATCGACCCCTTCGGCGGGCTTTCCTCGTCCCAGGTCTTGAAATCCTTGAACGAGCTGAACGGCGGAAGATCGTAGCCCTGGCTGGCCGCCACCAGCCTTTCGGCCGATCCACGCATGGCCAAGTGGGTGATCAGGCTCTTGGCGGCGGACTTGTTCTTGCTGAAATTCCACACCCCGCAGAAGCGCGGCAGGTAGGGAATCATGCGCCCCTTGGGCCCCTTCGGCATGTCGTGGGTCCAGCACTTTTCGGCGACCTGCGGCGCATCGCGCTTGGCGACCGCCCAGGCGGACGGCGGATTGAAGATCAGCGAGCCCTGGCCGGAGATCAGCCATTTGTTGTTCGAGGAATTGTCCCAGGACACCACGCTCGGCGGCAGGAAGGCCGCAAGCCTCTTGGCATAGTCGAGCACCTGGCGCACCGGATCGGAGAACACCGTGCTGTTGCCCTTGGCGTCGACCAGGTCGGCCCCGAAGGACTTGAACAGCGCGCCGACCCACTGCTGGGTGTCGGTGGTAACCCCGAGCGGCAGGCCGAAGGAGTGCCCGGCCTTATGCAACTTCTCGGCCGCGATGAGAAAACTGTCCCAGGTCCACTTCTCGGCTTCCGGGGACGGAGTTCTTGCCGGCCGGATACATCGCCACCACGTCGATGCCGGCGTGCTCCTTGAGGAGATCGAAGCGCGTGCAGGCGGGAAGCGTCAGTGATCCGCGGGTCGACGGTACCGCGACCCAATGGCCTTTTGACTTGCCGACATATTCGGACGCCGGGTTGATGGCGCCGTTCCTGGCGAGGAGCTCGCTCACGACGTCGTCGACCGGCTCGAGCGAGGAGGCATACTGCAATGGCTCCCAGGTATTGAAATCCATGATGTCGTGGCCGGACCGGGCCTGGGATTCCGAGGCCAATGTCAGAATGAGCTTGTTGCCCTGGGACGTGATGTAGTCGATTCCCACCTCGACCTTTTCTTTCGCCGCCCACTCGTTGATGACCGCCGTCGACATCTCGTTGGCGCCGGGCACCCAGTGATCCCACAGGCCGATCGTGATGCTTCCACCGGCGTTTGCCCCGTGCACGTATGGCGCCGCGATCATGGTCGCGGACGCGGCTGCCGACGCCGCCATGAATTGACGACGGCTCAGTGTCTTGCTGCTCATTGAACGCTTTCTCCCCTCGTTTGCCAACGGCGAGCGGCCGGGAAAACCTGCGGCAACAAACCAGTCCGCAGGTCTGTCCTGACCGACACCGCTGCGCTGAGGCGACCAGCATGCCCTCGTCAGGGAGCGGCCGCAACGCAATTTGCGAGGGTTGCTGCAGGGCGAAGGCGGGCGTCAGCCTGGCGGCTCGCCGTGCCGCGGGCCGCCGGAGGGCCCGATGCCGGTATCCGGCCTCGCCGTGCCGTGGAACGCCGCCCGCGCGTGAGCAAAAATGCTCAAGCCCAGGGGCGCGCCGCCTTGGTCTTCTCCTCGTAGCCGGCGATTTTTTCCGACTTGACCATGGTGAGCCCGATATCGTCGAGCCCGTTGAGCAGGCAATGCTTGCGGAACGGATCGATGTCGAATGTCACCACCCCGCCATCGGGCCCGCGGATCTCCTGCCTGGCGAGATCGATCGAGAGCGTGGCATTGGCGCCGCGATCGGCATCGTCGAACAGCTTTTCCAGATCCTCAGGCCTTACCTTGATCGGCAGGATGCCGTTCTTGAAGCAGTTGTTGTAAAAGATGTCGGCGAACGACGTGGAGATGACACAGCGGATGCCGTAGTCGAGCAGCGCCCACGGGGCGTGCTCGCGCGAGGAGCCGCAGCCGAAATTGTCGCCCGCCACCACGATCTTGGCATTGCGATAGGCCGGCTTGTTGAGGATGAAGTCCGGGTTCTCGCTGCCGTCGTCCCGGTAGCGCATCTCGGCGAACAGGCCCTTGCCGAGCCCGGTGCGCTTGATGGTCTTGAGGTACTGCTTGGGGATGATCCGGTCGGTGTCGACATTGATCATCTTCAGCGGCGCCGCAACGCCTTCGAGAACGGTGAATTTTTCCATTCGGTTACATCCATTGAGCGACGCGTTGCGTCCCGGGAGGGGGTTTATCGCGATCCCCGGCGGCGCGAAAGCCCCTCCCGCCGCAGAGCGACCATGCGCTCAATCGGCCTGGCGCTCGATCGCCGCCATGTCGGCGTCGGACAGGCCGAAATGGTGGCCGATCTCGTGCACCAGCACGTGGGTGATGATGGCACCCAGCGCATCGTCGTGCTCGGCCCAGTAGTCGAGGATCGGGCGGCGGTACAGCCAGATCATGTTGGGCATCTGCATCGGCATGCTCTCGGAGCGGAATGGCAGGCCGATGCCGTGAAACAGGCCGAGCAGATCGAACTCGGTCTCGGCCTCCATGTGGTCGAGGACCTCGTCGGTGGGAAAATCGTCGACCCGCACCACGAGGTCCTTGCACAGCGTGCGGAATTCTTCCGGCAGCCGGCGGAACGCCTCGTTCGCCATGGCCTCGAACTCGACGAGGCTCGGCGCCCTGAGCTTTCGCCAGGCGAGCGGATCGCCGTCCTGTGTGTCGCTCATGCGTGGCCTCGAGCCGGGAAATGTCCAGCCGATCAAGACATCCCGATCGTCAGCGCAGATAGCCGAGCCAGAGATAAATGGCGAGGCCGAGGACGCCAACAAGGCTCAGCGCCCGGCCGACGCGGCGGCCCCACAGCTCGATCCGATCGGTCCGCCCGTCATCACCCGTCCGCAGAGCATCGGACGCGGAGAAATGCGCCGCCGCGCGACGCAGCGCCGAGCCGAAGAATGCGCCGTCCTCGCGCGCCAGGCGCTCAAGCGCCTCACGGGAGTTGCCCCGGCGGGCTTCGTCTCGATCATGCTCCGGCTGGCTGGTCACGAGGCCAGCATAGGGCGCCGGCCCAACCTGGTCGATGTGGCGATTGACGCGCCCGCGCGGATGCGACAGCGTGGAGCGGATCTGGATCCGACCGGGGCGTGGAATGGTGACGAAAAGGATCGCGGTGCTGCTGGCGGGACTGGCCGTGCTGGCACTGGAGGGCTCGCCGGCCGCGGCATTGAGCGGGCCCCGCGCCGACCAGCCGGCGGCGAGCGACAAGCGCGCTCCAGACGGCATGGCCCAGGAACGCCGCCCGGTCCGCCAGGCCCGCCCGCGCGTGCAGGTCACTCCTGACCGGCTGCTCTATCGCGAATGCGTCAACACGACCCGCGAGGTATGGCGGCCCTATTGGGGCTACGTGGTCATGCCGGACATGGAGTGCCGCTGGGTGCGGCGCTAGCGGCACGCTCGGAGCGTCATGGCCGGGCCTGACCAGCACAAGGCCGGGCATGACGACGGAGATGTTTGGTCAGCCCCAGGTCCTCACGTCGACGAAGTGGCCGGCGATCGCCGCGGCCGCCGCCATGACCGGCGACACCAGGTGGGTGCGGCCGCGAAAGCCCTGGCGGCCCTCGAAATTGCGGTTCGACGTCGAGGCGCAGCGCTGGCCCGGCGACAGCTTGTCGGCGTTCATGGCGAGGCACATCGAGCAGCCCGGCTCGCGCCATTCGAAACCGGCGGCGAGAAAAATCTTGTCGAGGCCCTCGGCCTCGGCCTGCTCCTTCACCAGCCCGGAGCCCGGCACGATCATCGCCGCCACATTGGCGTTGACGGTCTTGCCCTGGACGATGCGGGCGACCTCGCGCAGGTCCTCGATGCGCCCATTGGTGCACGAGCCGATGAACACCCGGTCGAGGGCGAGATCGGTGACCTTCTCGCCGCCCTTGAGACCCATATAGCCGAGCGAGCGTTCCGCCGACTGGCGCTTCGCCTCGTCGGCGATGGCGGACGCCACCGGCACGTTGCCGGCGATCGAGACCACCTGCTCGGGGCTGGTGCCCCAGGTGACCAGTGGGGGCAGGCTCGCGGCATCGAGCCGGACCTCGCGGTCGAACGCGGCGCCTTCGTCCGCGCGCAGCGTCTCCCAGTAGCGCACCGCCGCGTCCCAGTCCGCGCCCTTCGGCGACTTCGGCCGGCCCTGCAGGTAGGCGTAGGTCTTTTCGTCCGGCGCCACCATGCCGGCGCGGGCACCGCCCTCGATCGACATGTTGCACACCGTCATCCGGCCCTCCATGGAGAGCGCGCGGATCGCCTCGCCGGCATATTCGATCGCATGCCCGGTGCCGCCGGCAGTGCCGATCTCGCCGATGATGCCGAGGATGATGTCCTTGGCGGTGACGCCCGGCGGCAGCGCGCCGTCGACGGTCACCCGCATGTTCTTCGACTTCTTCTGGATCAGGGTCTGGGTGGCGAGCACGTGCTCGACCTCGGAGGTGCCGATGCCGTAGGCCAGCGCCCCGAAGGCGCCGTGGGTGGCGGTGTGGCTGTCGCCGCACACGATGGTGGTGCCGGGCAGCGTAAAGCCCTGCTCGGGGCCGATGATATGGACGATGCCCTGGCGGCGGTCGAAGGCGTCGAAATACTCAATGCCGAAATCCTTGGCGTTCTCCGCCATGGTCTCGATCTGGGTGACGCTTTCCGGATCGTCGATGCCCTTGCTGCGGTCGGTGGTCTGGACGTTGTGATCGACCACCGCGAGCGTCTTTTCCGGCGCCCGCACCTTGCGCCCGGTGATGCGCAGGCCCTCGAAGGCCTGCGGCGAGGTCACCTCGTGGACCAGGTGCCGGTCGATGTAGAGCAGGCAGGTGCCGTCCGGCTGCTCCTCAACCAGATGATCGTTCCAGATCTTGTCGTACAGCGTCTGTGGCTTGGCCATCGTGCCGGGTCTCGTACTCGTGGGATGGGTTGAGCGCCTGCGAAACCCATCACTCCAGCCGATGGGTTTGGCTCCGCTCAACCCATCCTACAAGATGCGTCTGCAAGCAGCGGAAAAATTACTCGGCGGCCTCGACGGGGCGCTCCTGCTTCTCGGTGATGCGGGCGGATTTGCCGCGCCGGCCGCGCAGGTAATAGAGCTTTGCGCGGCGCACCTTGCCGCGACGCACTACCTTGATCGAGTTGATCATCGGCGAATACAGCGGAAAGACCCGCTCCACGCCCTCGCCGTAGGAGATTTTCCGCACGGTGAAATTCTCGTTGAGCCCGCTGCCGGCCCGCCCGATGCACACGCCCTCGTAGGCCTGGACGCGGCTGCGCTCGCCCTCGACCACCTTGACGTTGACCAGGACGGTGTCGCCGGGCCCGAAGTCCGGAATGGTCTTGCCGGCGGTCAGCTTCGTCATCTGCTCTTGCTCGAGCGTTCTGATCAGGTCCATGGCGAAATCTCCGTCGGCGCCGCCGGTCTGGCGCATGCTGGTCGGTTGTTGTTCGGGTCGGCGCCGCTATACGACAATGCGCCTGGTTTGTCATCCGTCCGTGGTGTCATTGCTGGTCCGTCCGGGCTTTGGATCGCCGGACATGGGCCGCCCAGAGGTCCGGACGCCGCTCCCGGGTCAGCCGCTCGGCCTCGGCGCGCCGGAACGCCGCAACCCTGCCGTGATCGCCCGACAGCAGGATTTTGGGGATTTCCCGGCCTTCCCACACCTGCGGCCTGGTGTATTGCGGGTATTCGAGCAGGCCCTCGCCAAAACTCTCCTGGGCGGCGGATTCCGCCCGCCCCATGACGCCGGGCACGAGCCGCACGCAGGCGTCGATCAGGGCGAGCGCCGCGATCTCTCCGCCCGACAGCACATAGTCGCCGATGGAGATCTCCCGAAGGCCCCGCGCCTCGATCACCCGTTCGTCGACCCCCTCGAAGCGTCCGCACAGCACGATCAGCCCGGGTCCAGCCGCCAAGTCCTCGACCAGGGCCTGGCTGAGCGGCACGCCGCGGGGGCTCATCATCAGCCGCGGCCGCGGATCGCCGGCCGAGGCCGCATCGATGGCGCGGGCGAGCACATCGGGCTTCATCACCATGCCGGGCCCGCCGCCCGCCGGCGTATCGTCGACCGAGCGGTGGCGGTCGGTCGCCTGGGCCCGGATGTCGACGGTCGAGAGCGACCACAGGCCGCGCTCGAGCGCCTGGCCGGCGAGGCTCAAGCCCAGCGGCCCGGGAAACATGTCGGGAAAGATGGTGAGAACCGTCGCGCTCCACACGGGATTCTATCCGGATCGCGACGAGGTCTTGCCGGCCGCGGCGGGAGCTGAATCCTCGGCAAACGCTCCCTCGGGCGCATCGACCACCAGGCGCCGCGCCGCCAAATCGACCACCGGGACGACCGCCTTGGTGAACGGCAGCAGCACGGCGGGGCCGCCGACGGGCGCCACCTCGATGAGGTCGCCGGCGCCGAAATTGTGGACCGCTGCGACCGTGCCGAGGGCACGGCCGTCGCGGTCGACCACGGCAAGCCCGATCAGGTCGGCGTGATAGAAATCGTCCGGCTCGTCGAGGGCAGGCAGCCGCTCGCGCGGCACGAACAGGCGGACGTTCTTCAGCCGCTCCGCCGCGTTGCGGTCACCGATGCCGGAAAACCGCGCCACCAGAAAGCCGTTGGCCGGGCGCAACGCCTCGATCGCAAAGGTGCGGGCGCGATCCTCGGCCTCGAGCGCGCCGTAGCGCGCCACCGCCATCGGGTCCTCGGTGAAGGCGTGAAGCCGCACCTCGCCGCGGACCCCGTGGGCCGCGCCGATCTGGGCGACGCAGACACGCCCGCTGGTCGGGGCCGGCGACGACGTCATGACCGGGACGGTCAGCTCGCCGGTGCGGCGCCTTCGGCGGCGGCAGCCGCCGCGGCCCGCTCCTGCGCCTTCTTCTTCGGCTTGGCTTTTTGCGGATTGCTCCGCGTCGGGCGCTTCATGATCTGGGCGTCGTCGAGAAAGCGCAGCACCCGGTCGGTCGGCGTCGCGCCCTTGGCGAGCCAAGCCTTGACCTTGTCGAGGTCGAGCTTCAGCCGGTCCTTGGAATCCTTGGCGGCCAGCGGATTGAAGTTGCCGAGCCGCTCGATGAAGCGGCCGTCCCGCGGCGAGCGCGAGTTGGCGATGACGATGTGATAGTGCGGCCGCTTCTTGGTACCGGCACGGGCGAGGCGAATCTTCAGCGACATGTCTGGTCCTTTTCGATCAGTTGGTTTGAGTGACGGAACCCCGTCACTTCTTGTCGTCACGTTTGCCAAAGCCCGGGATGCCCGGCAGGCCGCCGAGACCGGGAAATTTTCCGCCGAGGCCCGGCAGGCCGGAGGCACCGCCGAGGCCCGGCATTTTTGCCGGCAGGCCGGGACCTCCGGGCATCCCGCCCGGCAGCCCGGGGGGCATGCCAGGAGGCATGCCCGGGAGGCCGCCGGGCATTTTCCCCGCCAGCTTGGCGATGTCCTCCGGGCTCGGCATGCCGCCGCCGCCAAACCCCATCATGTTGGCGAGGCCGGCGAGCGGGCCGCGCTTTCCGCCCCCGCCCATGGCCTTCATCATGTCGGCCATGGTCCGGTGCATCTTGAGCAGGCGGTTGATCTCCTCGACCTTGGTGCCGGAGCCCGCCGCGATGCGCTTCTTGCGGCTCGCTTTCAGGATATCGGGCAGCCGCCGCTCGCGCGGGGTCATCGAGTCGATGATCGCCATCTGCCGCTTGAGCAGGCGGTCGTCGACATTGGCGTTGGCCATCTGGTTCTTGATCTTGCCGACGCCCGGCAGCATGCCCATCAGGCCGGACATGCCGCCGAGGTTCTGCATCTGGGAAAGCTGCTCGCGCAGGTCGGAGAGATCGAAGGCGCCCTTGCGCATCTTTTCGGCGACGCGCTGGGCGCTGCTCGGCGTCGATGGTCGCCGCCGCCTTCTCCACCAGCGAGACGATGTCGCCCATGCCGAGGATGCGGTCGGCGATGCGGGCGGGATGAAAATCCTCGAGCTCGTCGATCTTCTCGCCGGTGCCGATCAGCTTGATCGGCTTGCCAGTGACGGCGCGCATCGACAGCGCAGCGCCGCCGCGGCCGTCGCCGTCGATGCGGGTAAGCACCATGCCGGTAACCCCGACGCGCTCGTTGAAGGCGCGCGCCAGATTGACGGCGTCCTGGCCGGTCAGCGCATCGGCGACCAGCAGGACCTCGTGGGGATTTGCCGCGCGCTTGACCTCGGCGGCCTCCGCCATCATCGCGTCGTCGAGGGTGATGCGGCCGGCGGTGTCGAGCAGCACCACGTCGTAGCCGCCGAGTTTTCCCGCCTCGAGCGCCCGGCGGGCGATCTGCACCGGCATCTGGCCTTCGACCACCGGGAGCGTGTCGACGCCGACCTGGCGGCCGAGCACGGCGAGCTGCTCCATGGCGGCCGGCCGCCTTACGTCGAGCGAGGCCATCAGCACTTTGCGCCGGTCGCGACCGGTCAGCCGCTTGGCGATCTTCGCCGTGGTCGTCGTCTTGCCCGAGCCCTGCAGCCCGACCATCATGATGGCGACCGGCGCCGGCGCGTTGAGGTCGATCGGCTCGGCCTCCGATCCGAGCGTCTCGATCAGCTGGTCATGAACGATCTTCACCACCAGTTGGCCGGGCGTCACCGATTTGATCACCTCGACGCCGACCGCCCGCTCGCGCACCTTGTCGACGAAGCCGCGCACCACGTCGAGCGCGACGTCCGCCTCGAGCAGCGCCCGGCGGACTTCCCTGAGCGCCGCGTCGACGTCGGCGGCGGTCAGCGCACCGCGCCGGGTCAGGCGGTCGAGAATGCCGCCGATCTTTTCCGAAAGATTTTCAAACATGTTTCACCCTGCCGCCCAAATGCCGGCGCCCAAACACCAATGGCGCCCGAGGGCGCAATCGCGCTGTCGGGCGTTGACCTCCGGTCGCTTGCGACCGGTCGGCGATGGGCATGTCGGCTCTTGTCGAGAGCGCGCGGAACCTATGGGCGGGGGGGCCCCAAGTCAAGGCGGGCCCCGTAATTCGGGCACCGCCGAGCCGCGGGTTTGCCCTCCCGCCCGTTGGCGGGGAGGCGTAGCCGGCCTCCGGCCGGCGTTGTTGAAGAACGCCGACGCGAAGCGTCGGCTACGCGGCCGAAGCGCAGCGGAGGGCGGTCGGGGTGGGGGCTTATTCTTGCTCCGAGCCCGTGGCAGCACCCCCCACCCCATCCCTCCCCGCCGCAAAGAGCGGGGGGAGGGAGGAATTTACGGCCCGCGGATGTTGCAAACAATGCAGGCTGCGGGGTGCCGCGGGCACAAGGCGAGCAAGCCATGACGCCGGGGTCCAAAGCTCCGGACCTGTAAATCACCTGTTTTATCAGGTCGGAGCTGGTCCCTCGGGATGCGCCCGGGAAAGGCGGTCCGGGCAGGCCCCGACTGTACTTCTCTGTTTTTATTGTTCTTACAGTTCCCGCTCTCTGGCCATCGGACGTGGCGGCACCTGGCGGTCGCCAGGGCCGCCCGTTTCGATGCTTTCCAAAAGCCGCCCGAAGTCATAACACAAATAGATGTAACAATCAACCCTAAACGGAGAGATTTCCCGGCTGGTCCGCCCTCGCAAGGTCGGGCGCCATGGCCCATATGTGGGCTCGAGCTCGGTGGGGTCTCCTGGCATGAAATTCTCTCGTCGCGAGCTGTTCGCCAGCATGGGTGCGCTGTCCGCCGTCGGTCTTGGCGGGGTGACGGCGCGCGCGGCGATCGGGCGGTATTACGACGGGCCGGTGTCGGACCATTTCGACGGCGTGCGCTTCGTCGATCCCGGCGGGGTCGCGCCCAAAGGTTTTGGCGATCTCGCCCGCTGGCTGACCGCGGGCGGCCGCGCCGAATGGCCGGCCTGGGCGCCGAGCCCGCACGCCGACCGCCCGCCGGCGCGGGTCGACGGCGTGGCCTGGCGCATCTCCTTCGTCGGCCATGCGAGCCTGCTGATCCAGACCGCGGGGAAAAACATTTTGCTCGATCCGGTGTGGTCGGAGCGGGTGTCGCCGGTGAGCTTTGCCGGGCCCAGGCGGGTCAACGATCCCGGCATCGCCTTCGAGCACCTGCCGCCGATCGACGCCGTGCTGGTCTCCCACTGCCACTACGACCATCTCGACCTCGCCACCCTGTCGCGGCTGGCGGCGGCGCACCGGCCGCGGGTGATCACGCCGCTCGGCAACGACACCATCATCCGCGGGCACGATGCAGCGATCGGGGCGGAAGCGTTCGACTGGGGCGACCGCGTCGAGCTTGGCGGGGTCGCGGTGACGCTGGCGCCGATGCGGCACTGGTCGGCCCGCCAGCTTTTCGACCGCAACAAGGCGCTGTGGGCGGCCTTCATCATCGAGACCCCGGCCGGCCGCATCTACCATGTGGGGGATTCCGGCTACGGCGACGGCTCGCATTTCCGCGCCGCGGCCGCCCGCCACGGCCCGTTCCACCTCGCCATCCTGCCGATCGGCGCCTACGAGCCGCGCTGGTTCATGGCCGACCAGCACATGAACCCCGAGGAGGCGGTCCGCGCCTTCGCCGACTGCGGCGCGGAGCTCGCGCTCGCCCACCACCACGGCACCTTCCAGCTCACCAACGAGGCGATGGACGCCCCCGTCGAGGCGCTGGCCGCGGCGCGCCAGGCGGCGGGGCTTACGCCGGAGCGGTTCCGCGTGCTGAAGCCCGGCGAGGTGTGGGAGGTGTGAGCCAGGAGCCCGGCACGGACGCGGCTTCAGACCGCGTGGGCAAATCGCCCGCAATGACAGGACGTCTCGCCCAGACATTGGTGGCGATTTGCCCACGCGGAATGCCATCGGTTCCGATTGACGGCGTGGGCAAAATCGCCCTCGAGGTCAGTGCCGGTCGCCCCGCCGTGCGGCGATTTTGCCCACCCTGCCGGTGGGGTGGGCAAGTCTCACTTGATCAGCACCAGGACCTCGATGACCAGCTTGTCCTCGGCGGTCGCCAGCGGATCGGTCACGTACTGCTCGATCAGCTGGTCGCGGGATTCCAGCTGTTTTTCCTCGAGATAGTTGGTGACGGCGTCGTAGGTCGAACTCCATGGCGTCGTAGGAGCCGCGGTGAACGAACTTGAGCGCCTTGCCTTCGGGGGATTTGGCCAGCGTGATGTCGCCCTGCGGCTTCTCCTTGGGCTCTTCGGCGACCGGATAGCCCGCCTGGAACTGGAACCCGGTATCGTCGGTCGCCAGATAGACCGTCATCGCCGGGCCTGCGGCCTTCACGCCCTGCTTCTGCAAGAACTCGCTGACCGCCTTGAACGCCCCGGTGAGCGTCTCGAACGCCGAATCCCAGGTGGCGGTGCCCTTGAAGAACACCATGGTCTTGGCGGTGAGCATCACCTCCTCGCCGAACGGATCGGCCGCTGCAGGCGCCGGCGGCGCGGGAGCGGCGGGCGCCGGCGGCGTCTGCGCCATGGAGGCCTGCCCGGGAAACGACAGCACGGCCGCGACCGCGATGACGACGCTCACTTTGCGAAGACCCATGGACCTCTCCCCGGCGAGATCGCCCGCCCTCTGTCAGCCGCCCTGCCCCGCCCGAATGGACCGCCAACTTATGCCACGGCCACACGCTGCGGTCGATTGCCGGTTACGACCAGTGCTCCGATTCCGAAGTTCGCATCACTTTGCGGCACGGTCTCGTGCGAACTTCGGAATCAAGAGGAGCACTGGCAACCTTTTGATTCTAGTGCGGCTTTTGAATTTGAAGTTCCTCCACGAGGGTGCGGCAATCATCAGAGGAACTTCAAATTCGCCGCACTAGCAATGCCGCACGATTTCGCATATCTCGCGGGGTGATGAGCGCGCTCGCCAACCGCCCCTTCGTCAAGATGAACGGCCTCGGCAACGAGATCGTGGTGGTGGACATGCGCCAGAATCCCGGCGCCATTGCGGCCGCCGACGCCCGCGCGGCGGCAGATCCGGCGGGCGGCGCTTTCTACGACCAGATGATGACGCTCTATCCGGCGCGCGTCCCCGGCACCGAAGCGTTCATTCGCATCTACAACAATGACGGCTCCGAGGCGGGCGCCTGCGGCAACGGCATGCGCTGCGTCGCCGCGCTGGTCGCCGAGGAGACCGGCCGGGATGCGCTCACCTTCGAGACCGGCGCCGGCCTGTCGAACTGCTGGAAGATTGCGGACAAGGTGTTCACCGTCGACATGGGCGCCCCGCGGTTCCGCTGGGACGAGATCCCGCTGGCCGAGGAATTTGCCGACACGCGGGCGATCGAGCTGCAGATCGGGCCGATCGACAAGCCGATCCTGCACACGCCGTCGGCGGTCAACATGGGCAATCCGCACGCGATCTTCTGGGTCGAGGACCCGCAGGCCTACGATCTGGCAAAGATCGGCCCGCTGCTCGAGAACCACCCGATCTTTCCCGAGCGAGCCAACATCTCGCTCGCCGCCGTGCAGGCGCGCGATCACATCGTGGTCCGGACCTGGGAGCGCGGGGCCGGCCTGACAAAAGCCTGCGGCTCGGCGGCCTGCGCGGCCGCGGTGGCGGCGGCCCGGCTGCGGCGCGCCGACCGCAAGGCGACCGTCACCTTGCCCGGCGGCGATCTTACGATCGAATGGCGCGCCGACGACCACGTGCTGATGACCGGCCCGATCGAGCTCGAATATCGCGGACGCTTCGATCCGGCGTTGTTCGCCGCGACCAGCGGCGTGACCCCGTGACCGTCGAGGTCGTCACGCTGGGCTGCCGGCTCAACGCCTACGAGTCCGAAGTCATGCGGCGCGAGGCGGCAGCGGCCGGGCTCGGCGACACCGTGATCGTCAATACCTGCGCGGTCACCGGCGAGGCGGTGCGCCAGGCGCGGCAGACGATCCGCCGGCTCGCCCGAAACCGCCCCGACGCGCGCATCGTGGTGACCGGCTGCGCGGCGCAGATCGAGCCGAAAACTTTCGCCGCCATGGCGGAGGTCGACCGCGTGCTCGGCAACGACGACAAGATGCGCCCGGAAAGCTGGGCCGCGACGCGCACCTATCTGGATCAGGCAGAAAAATTCGGCGTCAACGGCGAGGAAAAAATCCTGGTCAACGACATCATGGCGGTGCGCGAAAGCGCCGGGCACCTGATCGACGGGTTCGACGGCCGCGCCCGCGCCTTCGTGCAGGTGCAGAACGGCTGCGACCACCGCTGCACCTTTTGCATCATCCCGTACGGCCGGGGCAATTCGCGCTCGGTGCCGATGGGCGAGGTGGTGGGGCAGATCCGCCGCCTCGCGGAGAACGGATTTCGCGAGGTGGTGCTGACCGGCGTCGACATCACCAGCTACGGAGCGAACCTGCCGGGCACGCCAAAACTCGGAAAACTGGTCAAACAGATCCTCCGGCACGTGCCGGAGCTCGAGCGGCTGCGGCTCTCCTCGATCGACTCGGTGGAGGCCGACCCGGACCTGCTCGACGCCTTTGCCGGGGAGGCGCGGCTGATGCCGCACCTGCATCTCTCCCTGCAGGCCGGCGACGACCTCGTGCTCAAGCGCATGAAGCGCCGGCACTCTTCCGCGGATGCGATCGCGTTCTGCGATCAGGTGCGCCGGCTGCGGCCCGATATGGCGTTCGGCGGCGACATCATTGCGGGGTTTCCGACCGAGAGCGAAGACATGTTTGTTCGCTCGCTCAATCTGGTGGAGGCCTGCGGGCTCAGCTTTCTCCACGTCTTTCCCTTCTCGCCGCGGCCCGGCACGCCGGCGGCGAAAATGCCTCAGGTGCCGCGCGAGGTGGTGAAGGCGCGGGCGCGGCGACTGCGGGAGGCCGGTGCCGCGGCGCTGGCAAGACATCTCGACCGCGAGATCGGCGCGCGACGGCGGGTGCTGGTGGAGTCGGAGCAGGACGGGCGCACCGAGCAGTTTTTCGAGGTGCGGCTGGCGGAGGCGGCGGAGCCGGGCACGATCGTCGAGGTAACGATCGGCGCGCATGACGGGGAAAGGCTGCTCGCCGCCTAATGGGCGCGCGCATGGCGTCCGACGTCGAGCGTGCTATCCGGCGCGACCAGCATGAGCCGATGCGGCAAAAACCTGCTCGGCGGCGCGCCGCAGACGGGTCAGCGAGTCGGCGGGCCCGGAGTCGAGCTCGCGGCGCAGGACGAGCCGCGTAAGCGTGCCGCGCCATCCGGCCGGAAAGCCGAAGTCACAGTGGTAGTAACAACGAGCTGTTCCGCAGGGAACAACCCTCGCCCCATCGATCCGGTTGTCACCCGGGGAACAGCGCGGGCCGGCCGCCTCTGGCATTCTCCTGATCATGACGGAACGGGATGCGGGTGTCGCACCCGGTCGATCAAAGGGAGAGTGAATTCTTGACGAGGCCGCCTGACGCGCTGGTGGGTCAAACGGGTCCTGTCCCCCCGCCCTGCTGCACTCCAACGTATCGGCGCCTCGAAGAGCGCGCCGGGTGATCCCGGGAGTGAGGGATCGCCCGGCGCGACGTCTGTTTGCACGATCATGATGTTGTGGATTGCTCCAGAGACTTGCCTGTCGCCCTACCGTTGCTCGTCCTGGACGGAAGCGGGCTCCAGCGCCGCGTCGACCCATCCGCAGCGCGCCAGCCGCTCGCGCATGTGCCCGGGCACCGGCGCCGCGACGCGGATCGGCTCGCGGCGCGGATGGAGCGGCACCACGATCTCGCGGGAATGCAGATGCAGGATCGGGCCGCCGCTGCGCGGTGCCGTGCCGTAGATCGCGTCGCCGACAATGGGAAACCCCATCTCGGCGCAGTGCACCCGGAGCTGATGGGTGCGCCCGGTGAGCGGCTCGAGCGCCAGCCAGGTGAGTGATCCAGGCACGGCCTGCCCATCCCTCCCCGGAACGGGGAGGGTGGCGCCGCAGGCGCCGGGTGGGGTGCCGGCGCCGGTTTGCGACGAGGCGACCGTGTCGCCCCCAGCGTCCCCCACCCGCCCGCTGCGCGGGCACCCTCCCCCTGCGGGGGAGCGATGGCGTCCCAGCACGCGCCACAGCGTCGCGGCGGGCTGGCCGGCGGGATCGGGCTTCATCCACCAGCCGCGGGTCGCGTCGAGCCGGCCGAGCGGCAGGTCGATCCGGCCCTGCTCGGCCTCGGGACCGCCTTCGACCACAGCCCAGTAGGTCTTGCCGACGCGGCCGTGCTTGAACAGCGCGCCGAGATGGGCGAGCGCCTTGCGGTGGCGGCCGAGCACCAGGCAGCCGGAAGTGTCGCGATCGAGCCTGTGCGCCAGCGCCGGTGCCCGCGGCAGGCCGAATCTCAGCGCGTCGAAAAAATCCTCGAGGCTGTCGCCGCCCTTCGGCCCGCGATGCACCGCGAGGCCGGCAGGCTTGTCGACCACCAGCATCAGCCCGTCGCGGTAGAGCACGCGACGTTGCATCTCCTCTGGCGTCATGGGGGTATCCGGAAACGATCCAAATATCGGTAGGTTATTAGAAAAGCGCAAAAATCTCCGCGTTGGCGCCGGGATAACGACCGCCGAAATCAGACGCCAGGGCAGGATAACACAAAGGGGGCGCGCGAGCGTGCCGGGTCATACAGCCGGGTCATACGCAGTCGTCCTTACAACTCCTGTGCAAAACCAAGGGCTGTAGGGTTTCTACGTATACGCGCTATGTCGGTAATCCGACACTATGCGCTTGCGGGCCGTCCTAGGAAATCGCCCAAGACCAGGGAGCCCCGGCGGGACCGCCATGTGTCGCCGGGGCTTTCCTCTGCCATCACGTCTGCGAGTGTCAATCGCAGCCGAGGCCGCAAATCGAGGCGGCTTCGCCGATCCAAATGCTCAGGTGACGCTGGTGATGATGATGTCCTGCATCTTCACGACCAGGAACTCCTGCTGACCTTTTCCGGCCTTGCGTCCGCCGGCGACGGTCTGCATCTCCTGGTCGGTCAGCTCGCGGGTCTGCTCGCGTTTCTCGCCGGGCTTCGTCTCTTTCACCATGGGATCGATCCTTTCGGTCGCGTGCCAGCTGACAGTGGCACGGATCCTAGGCTTCTGTCCTGCCGGCTTATGTGACCCAGAGCACAGAACCGGCGGCCGGGAGTGAGCGGACCATCACGGGTATTCCTGTCGGGTCCCGATGGCTTTACCGGGCGGCCTGCCACAGATCCATCCCTTCCGGTGCCATGGCGAAACCGCTATCACGGCCCCGATGAACGATCGCGCGCAGGACCCGACCACGAGCGAAACCGGCCCGAAAGGCTGGTGGAAGAAACTGGCCGGCGGCCTCAAGCGCACGTCGTCGACGATCGGCACGCGGATCACCGAGCTGGTGACGCATCGGCCGCTCGACGGCGCCATGGTGGACGAGCTCGAGGAGGTGCTGATCCGCGCCGATCTCGGGCTAGCGACCGCGGGCCGCATCGCCGAGGCGGTGGGGGCCGGGCGCTACGACCGCGCGGTGACGCCGGCCGACGTCAAGGCGATCCTCGCCACCGAGGTGGAGAAGGTCTTGGCGCCGGTGGCGAAGCCGTTCGTTGTCGACCGGGGCAGGAAGCCGTTCGTCGTCCTGGTGGCCGGGGTCAACGGCTCGGGAAAAACCACGACGATCGGCAAGCTCGCGGCGCGGCTCGCCGGCGAGGGTTTTTCCCTGATGCTGGCGGCCGGCGACACGTTTCGCGCCGCGGCCATCGACCAGCTGAAGATCTGGGGCCAGCGCAGCGGCGCGCCGGTGATCGCCGGCGAGCCCGGCGCAAACTCGGCGGGGCTCTGTTTCGAGGCGCTGACCTCAGCGCGCCAGCAGGGGCGCGACGTGCTGATCGTCGACACCGCCGGGCGGCTGCAGAACAAGGCCGCCCTGATGGGCGAGCTGGAAAAGATCGTCCGGGTGATGCGCAAGGTCGACGCCAGCGCGCCGCACGCGGTGCTCCTGGTGCTCGACGCCACGGTCGGGCAGAACGCGATCTCGCAGGTGGCGGAATTTTCAAGAATCGCCGGGGTCACCGGCCTGGTCATGACCAAGCTCGACGGCACGGCACGCGGCGGCATCCTGGTGGCGATCGCGGAAAAGTTTGCGCTGCCGATCCATTTCGTCGGCGTCGGCGAAGGCATCGACGATCTCGAGCCGTTCACCGCGAAGGATTTTGCCCGCGCCATCGCCGGGCTCGACAGCTGAAGGTCGTGCGACTAGAGGATGATTTGGCAGGGTGGGCAAAGGCGGCCACGACGCTTCGTTTGGTGCACGGCGACGGTCCGCCTTGCCCACGCTGTCCGAGGTTCAAACAAGGACCGACCGCGTGGGCAAAGGCGGCCCCGGACGCTTCGTTTGGTGCACGGCGCCGGGTCCGCCTTGCCCACGCTGTCCGAGGTTCAACAAAGGCTGACAGCGTGGGCAAGGCGGGATGCATGCTGTGCCAACTCGCCGATTCCTCGGCCGCCCTTGCCCACCCTACGGCTGATCGAAGGTCATGCGCATGAACAGTGTCGATGAACATGGTGTGGATGGATCGTCCGCGCCCGCCATGACGGCGATGCCGGTCGCGGCCAAACCGCAGCTCAACCCGGTGCTCAAGCTTACGCTCGAGCTCGGGCCGCTGGTGCTGTTCTTCGCCGCCAATGCACGGTTCGGCATCTTTGCCGGGACGGCGGCGTTCATGGTGGCGGTGCTGGTCGCGTTCGCGGTGTCCTATGCGCTGACCCGGCACGTGCCGCTGATGGCGATGATCTCCGCCGTCGTGGTGCTGGTGTTCGGCGGCCTCACCCTGATCCTGCAGGACGAGACTTTCATCAAGCTCAAGCCCACCATCATCTATCTGCTATTCGGCTCGGTGCTGGTGGGTGGAATGCTGGCCGGCAAGCCGCTGCTCGCCGTCGTGTTCGATTCGGTGTTCAATCTGACCGAGCCGGGCTGGCGCAAGCTGACGCTGCGCTGGGCGGTGTTCTTCTTCGCCCTCGCGGTGCTCAACGAGATCGTCTGGCGCACGCAAACGACCGACTTCTGGGTGTCGTTCAAGGTGTTCGGCGTGGTGCCGCTGACCTTCGTGTTCGCCGCCCTGCAGTATCCGCTGCTGATGAAGTACGAGGCGAAGCCGGAGGGCACGCCGGCGACGGCGGAGGGCGATTGACGGCGGACGTCCGAGCGCATCAAACGCTCTGCCCCGTCATGCGCGGGCTTGTCCCGCGCATCCACGTCTTCCTTGTGGCAAAGACGTGGATGGCCGGGACGAGCCCGGCCATGACGGCGACCCTACCGGCCGGCGATCACTTTCTCGATGGCGGGCTTGAGCACGGTGTCGAAATTGCCCGCGGTGATCGGGCCGACCAGCTTGTAGGCGATGATCCCGGCGCGGTCGACGATGAAGGTTTCCGGCACGCCGTAGACGCCCCATTCGATCGAGGCGCGGCCGTTGCGGTCGGCGCCGGAGCCGACATACGGGTTGCCGTAGCGGCCGAGGAAGCGGCGGGCATTTTCCGGCTCGTCCTTGTAGTTGATGCCGACCAGGCGCAGCCGCGAATCCTCCATGAGCCGCATCAGCAGCGGGGCCTCGTCGCGGCACGGCACGCACCACGAGCTCCACACATTGACCAGGGTCACGTGGCCCTTGAAATCCGCGGCGGCGATGCCGGGCACCGGCTTGCCGTCGCGCTCGAGGCCCGCCACCCCGGGCAGGTTGGTGTTCGGCGCCGGGTGCCCGATCAGGGCGGAGGGGATCCACGACGGATCGCCGCCGGCGCCGAGGCGGAAGAGGAATACCGCGGTGAGCGCCAGGAACAGGACCAGCGGCAGCAGCACGAGAATCCGACGATGGCGGCCCGGAGGGGTGTCGGAAACGGCGGTCATGACGTCTCCCGTCCGGAAGCGGCGGAGCGGCGCTTCAGCCCACGCGCCTCGAGATCCGCAAGGGTGCGCACCTGGGCGTGGTGGTCGGCGACGATCCACACGGTGAGCGCCGCCACCACGGCGGCGGCGACCGCATAGGCCGCGACGATGAAGGCGGCATGCGGTCCGAGGTTCATGCCGCCCCCCGCGCGGCCTCGGCCTGCATCAGCCGGAGCGTGCGCACCCGTCGGCGCAGAATCTCGTTGCGCATCGCCGAGAGATGCAGCGTCAGAAACAGCAGCGTGAAGGCCAGCACCATGACGAGAAGCGGCCACAGGATGGTCGGATGGATGGCGCTTCCGGCGAGGCGGATCACCGAAGCCGGCTGGTGCAGGGTGTTCCACCAGTCGACGGAGAACTTGATGATCGGCAGGTTGATGGCGCCGACCAGGGTGAGCACGGCGGCGGCGCGGCCGGCACGCGACGGATCCTCGACACTGCGCCACAGCGCGATCAGCCCAAGATACATCAGAAAGAGGACTAGCACCGAGGTCAGCCGCGCGTCCCACACCCAGTAGGTGCCCCACATCGGCCGGCCCCACAGCGCGCCGGTGAACAGGCACACGAAGGTGAAGGCGGCGCCGATCGGCGCCGCGGTCTTTTGCGAGACGTCGGCGAGCGGATGGCGCCACACCAAGGTACCGAGCGCCGCGATGCTCATCAGGCCCCAGCACATCATGCCGAGCCAGGCGGCGGGCACATGGATGAACATGATCTTGACCGTCGAGCCCTGCTGGTAGTCGTCGGGGGCGACGAAGAACGCCAGGTAGAGCCCGGCCGCAAAGGCGAGCACGGTCAGCGGCACCAGCGACTGCAGCAGGCGCCGCGCCAGGTCGAGAAACCGCGAAGGGTTGGCAAGGTCGACGAGCCCCATGGGGTGCCTCTTTAATCGCGGTCGGGGCGCCACGCAATGCGACGCGGGCGCCCGGTGGTCATTCGAGGCCGTGGCGCAGCGCGGCGGCGGCGGCGAAGGGACCGAGCACCAGGCTCATCAGGGTGAGCGCCCCGAGGATCAGGAACGGGGTGCCGAACGGGACCGGCCCGATGACCGCCGCATTGGAGGCCGAGACCCCGAAAATCAGCACAGGGATCGTCAACGGCAGCACCAGGACGGGGAGCAGCAGCCCGCCCCGGCGCAGCGCGACGGTCAGCGCCGCACCGATCAGCCCGATGAAGGTCAGCGCCGGGGTCCCGGCCAGGAGGGTGAGGACGACCGCGCCGGTCGCCCGCGGCTCGAGATTGAGGAAAAGGCCGAGCGCGGGGGCGGCGACCACCAGCGGCAGCCCGGTGGCGAGCCAGTGCGCCAGACCCTTGACGGCGACCGCAAGCTCGAGGGGATGGCGGCCCATCAGGATGAGATCGAGCGAGCCGTCCTCGTGGTCGGCGGCGAACAGGCGGTCGAGGCCGAGCAGGCTCGCCAGCAGCGCGCCGATCCACAGGATCGCCGGCCCGATGCGCGACAACAGCGCGAGATCGGGCCCGACCCCGAGCGGCACCACGGTCACCACGATGAGGAAGAACAGCACCCCCATCAGCGCGCCGCCGCCGACCCGGACCGCGAGCCGCATGTCGCGCAGCATGAGGGCGACGAGGCCTTCCATCAGGAAGCGCCCTTCAGGACGAGCTCGCGCGCCGCCTCAAGCCCGAGCGGCCCGTGGGTCGCCGCCACCGCCATGCCGCCGCCGGACAGATGCTGGCGAATCAGGTCGGCCAGGCGGATCTGCGCGGCGGCGTCGAGGGCCGATGTCGGCTCGTCGAGCAGCCACAGCGGCCGGGGGGCGGCGATCAGCCGGGCGATCGACAGCCGGCGGCGCTGGCCGGCCGAGAGGTAGGCGGCCGGCAGGTCGGCGAGCTGCTCGATCCCGACCGCCGCCAGCGCATCCGGCCCGAAGGGCCGGCTGCCGAGATAGCGCGCCCAGAAGGCGAGATTCTCCGCAACCGAGAGGGACGGCTTGAGGGCGTCCTGGTGGCCGAGATAGTGCGCCTGCTCGGGGACCGAGAGCTCCGGGTCGCCGCCCTCCATCTCGACGCGTCCGCCGGCGGGCCGCACCAGGCCGGCGATCAGGCGCAGCAGCGAGGTTTTTCCTGCCCCGTTCGGGCCGCGGACGACCAGCATCTCGCCGGCCTCGACCGCGAAGGCGAGGCCGGAAAAGACTTCGCGGTTGCCGCGGATGCAGGCGAGCTCGGACGCCACCAGTCGCATGGAAAACCATTCCCCCGGGCACGCGGCCGAACGGCCCCGATCCGGCCCGCTCACTACAGCAAGATAGCGAATAATCTCCAGCCGCATGGCTCCGCGTGTGGCAGAGGATCAAAAAACACCTTATAAGCCGGGCAGTTGCGCCGCGACCCGGGGGAATTTGGGCACGCTTCGGTCGCAAGGCCTTCTATCGCTCTCGCAGGACGTGTGCGGTGCCCCGCTGCGGTCCGCCCAGATGGAAGAACCCTCATGACCTCGCTCGACAGCTTCAAGAGCCGGAAAACCCTCAAGGTGGGCGCGAAATCCTACGTCTATTACAGCCTGCCGGCGGCCGAGAAGAACGGGCTCAAGGGCATCTCCCGCCTGCCGTTCTCCATGCGGGTGCTCCTGGAGAATTTGCTGCGCAACGAGGACGGCCGCACCGTCACCAAGGACGACATCAAGGCGGTCGCCGCCTGGCTGAAGAAGAAGAGCTCGGACCGCGAGATCGCCTTCCGCCCGGCGCGCGTGCTGATGCAGGATTTCACCGGCGTGCCGGCCGTGGTCGACCTCGCCGCCATGCGCGACGCCATGGATTCGCTCGACGGCGACCCCAACAAGATCAACCCGCTGGTTCCGGTCGACCTGGTGATCGACCATTCGGTCATCGTCAACTTCTTCGGCGACAACGGCGCGTTCAAGAAGAACGTCGCCGAGGAGTACAAGCAGAACCAGGAGCGTTACCGTTTTCTCAAATGGGCGCAGCACGCGTTCGAGAATTTCCGCGTGGTGCCGCCGGGGACCGGGATCTGCCACCAGGTCAACCTCGAATACCTGGCGCAGACGGTGTGGACCGGCAAGGAGACCGCCAAGGTCAACGGCCGCAACACCACGGTGGCGGTGGCTTATCCGGACACGGTGATCGGCACCGATTCGCACACCACCATGGTCAACGGGCTGAGCGTGCTTGGCTGGGGTGCCGGCGGCATCGAGGCGGAGGCCGCGATGCTCGGCCAGCCGATGTCGATGCTGCTCCCGGAAGTGATCGGGGTCAGGCTGACCGGCAAGCTCAAGGAGGGCGTGACGGCGACCGACCTGGTGCTCACCGTCACCCAGATGCTGCGCCGCAAGGGCGTGGTGGGAAAATTCGTGGAGTTCTGCGGCCCCGGCCTCGACAACCTGGCGATCGAGGATCGCGCCACGATCGGCAACATGGCGCCCGAATACGGCGCCACCTGCGGGTTTTTTCCGATCGACGAGGAGACCATCCGCTATCTGCAGGACACCGGCCGCCCGGCCGCGACCGTCGCGCTGGTGAAAGCCTACGCCAAGGCGCAGGGGATCTATCGCACCAAGACCACCAAGGACCCGGCGTTCACCGAGATGCTCCGGCTCGACCTCGCGTCGGTCGAGCCGTCGCTCGCCGGGCCCAAGCGGCCGCAGGACCGCGTGCTGCTCAAGGACCTCAAGAGCGGGTTCGCCGAGGCGATGGACAAGGAGTTCGGGAAAGGCGCGGAGATGACCAAGCGGGTGCCGGTGGCAAACCGCAAGCACGATCTCGGCCACGGCGACGTGGTGATTGCGGCGATCACGTCGTGCACCAACACGTCGAACCCGAGCGTGATGGTCGCCGCCGGCCTGCTCGCCAGAAAAGCGGTCGCCCGCGGGCTGAAGGTCAAGCCCTGGGTGAAGACTTCTCTGGCGCCGGGCTCCCAGGTGGTCGGCGAGTACCTGGCGAAATCGGGACTGCAGGCCGACCTCGACAAGCTCGGCTTCAACCTGGTGGGCTTTGGTTGCACCACCTGCATCGGGAATTCCGGGCCGCTGCCGGAGGAGATCTCCGAGGCGATCAACGAGCACGACCTGGTGGCCGCCGCGGTGCTGTCGGGCAACCGCAACTTCGAGGGCCGGGTCAATCAGGACGTCCGGGCGAACTACCTGGCATCGCCGCCGCTGGTGGTCGCCTATGCGCTGACCGGCTCGATGCAGGCCGACCTGGTCAAGGAGCCGCTCGGTACCGACGCCAAGGGCAAGGAGGTGTTTCTCAAGGACATCTGGCCGACCAACCGGGAGATCACCGCACTGGTCCGCAAGGCCGTCACCAAGAGCATCTTCACCCGGAAATACGCCGACGTCTTCAAGGGCGACGTCAACTGGCGAAAAGTGCCGGTCAAGGGCGGCCAGACCTATGCGTGGGAGGCGAGCTCGACCTACGTGCAGAACCCGCCGTATTTCACCGGCATGGGCAAGGCGCCGACGCCGATCACCGACGTGATCGACGCGCGCATTCTGGGACTCTTCCTCGAACTCGATCACTACCGACCACATCTCGCCGGCCGGCTCGATCCGGCCGAGCTCGCCGGCCGGCGAGTACCTGATCGAGCGCCAGGTGCGGCCGGTCGACTTCAACCAATACGGCACGCGGCGCGGCAATCACGAGGTGATGATGCGCGGCACCTTCGGCAATATCCGCATCAAGAACCAGATGGTGCCCGGCGTCGAGGGCGGCGTCACCGTGCACTATCCGTCGCGCCAGCAGATGCCGATCTACCATGCGGCAATGCGCTACCAAGCGGAGCGCGTGCCGCTCGTGGTGTTCGCCGGCAAGGAATACGGCACCGGGTCGTCGCGCGACTGGGCCGCCAAGGGCACGATGCTGCTCGGGGTCCGCGCGGTCGTGGCCCAGAGCTTCGAGCGCATCCACCGCTCCAACCTAGTCGGCATGGGGATCATGCCGCTGACCTTCGAGGAAGGCGCGTCGTGGCAGTCGCTCGGCATCAAGGGCGACGAACTGGTGACGCTGCGCGGCCTGTCCGGCGAGGTCAAGCCGCGTCAGCGGCTGGTCGCCGAGATCGTGGCGCCCGACGGGTCGCTCAAGCGGGTGCCGCTGATCTGCCGCATCGACACGATCGAGGAGCTCGACTACTTCCGCAACGGCGGCATTTTGCAATACGTGCTGCGCCATCTCGCAGCGTGAGTCGCAGTGCTCCACCTGCTTTGTTTGGCACCGCGGCCGCCGCAAATTCCTCCCTCCCCCGCTCTTGCGGCGGGGAGGGATGGGGTGGGGGGTGCTGCCACGCGCTCGGAGCAACTAATAGGCCCCACCCCGACCGCCAACGGGCGGGAGGGTGAACTCGCGGCGCTGCCCTGCCCAAACGTCAATGCGATCATTGCCCCACTCAGCTGGCGCCTGGGCTCACCGTGAATTGAGTGGCGGGTGATCGGGGCACTGACTAGAAGTCTTGCCAGCGCTGACCGTCGTCACGGCGTCGCGCGAGGGGATGAGTGGAGATTTTGATGGTAGGTCGTCGCGTCGCACTTTCGACGGTGCTGGCGGTTGCCGCCTCGATGTCGACGATCGGCGCTTCGGCAAGCGAGCAGGTCCGCGGCGTCGTGGAGCTCTTCACCAGCCAGGGCTGCTCGTCATGCCCGCCGGCGGATCAGCTGCTGGGCGAGCTGGCGCGTGACCCCTCGATCGTGGCGCTCAGCCTGCCGATCGACTACTGGGACTATCTGGGCTGGAAGGACACGCTGGCGAAGCCGCGCCATACCGCGCGGCAGCGCGGCTATGCGCATGTGCGCGGCGATCGCGAGGTCTATACGCCGCAGGTCGTGGTCAACGGCGCGGTACACGTGCTGGGCAGCGACCGAAACGCGATCGAGCGCGCGATCGCGAAAACCAGTCATGCGGCCGCCACGATGTCGGTCCCGGTGAAGCTGGCGCTGGCCGGCGACGCGCTCGCCGTCACGGTCATGCCGGCGGCCAGCGAGAGCCCGCAGGGCGAGGTCTGGCTCTGCGCCCTGACCAAGTCGCTCCCGGTGGAGATCGGCCGCGGAGAGAATCACGGGCGCACCATCGCCTACCACAACGTGGTCCGACGCTGGGTGAAGCTCGGCGACTGGACGGGTGCGGCGCAGAGCTTCAACGTCAAGGCTGCGGAGTTCGAAGCCGAAGGCGTCGATGCGGTCGCCGTGATCATTCAGGGCGGCACCGCGGAAAGTCCCAAGATCATGCTGGGGGCTGCGCTCGAATCAATTCGCTGATCCGGCGCGCGCCGACGACGGATCCTGACTTCTCCTTGGCGTGTCCTCATTGCCTGCTCGGCGCGCCGCATCGCGCGGGCGCGTGCCCGCGACAGGCCGGCAACAAAACGGGCCGGCAAGGGCCGGCCCGCGGAGGAATTGGGGATTGACCGGATGGGGAACAAGGACCCGGCCTGCTCAAGCCCCGGGGGGCTGGGGGGCTGAGGAATCCGGAGCTTTCGCAAGGCCGGGCCCTTTAGAGATTTTGTGTTTCGCAAATCACCGCGGCACGCGCTGGGCCGAAATTGGGCCTTATTATGATTCGCCTAACGTGTCCGTGAGGGTGCGGACGCAAGGCGGCAGATCGCCGAAATCGCAGCGCTCGAACCAGGAGCCCTCTTGCGAGCGGCCGCATGCGGGGCGATCATATTGTGACAATTGGATGATGCCAGACAGGGAGGCGCCGCATGAGTTTCGGTCCCGGCGATAGTGACCCCAGCGAGACCCGCGGGGGCGAGCCGGGTGGTGCGACACCACCAGCCGCCTCCGCAAACCACGTGACCTTCGAGCGCCGCGAGCTCGCCCGCATTCTCGGGCTCTACGGGCGCAAGGTCGCTGCCGGGGAATGGCGCGACTATGCCATCGACTTCCTCAAGGACCGGGCGGTGTTTTCGGTTTTCCGCCGGTCGTCAGAGGTTCCAATCTACCGCATCGAGAAAAACCCGAAGCTGGCGCGACGCCAGGGCGCCTACAGCGTCATCTCGGCGACCGGCCTGATCGTGCGCCGCGGCCACGAGCTCGATCGCGTGCTGAGAGCGCTCGACAAGTCGGTGCGTCTCGTCGCCGGCTGACTCACGGCGTCACGGTCGCGCCGAGACCGAGCGGGCGCTGCATCAGCACGGTGTCGAGCCAGCGGCCGTGCTTGAAGCCGACTGCCTGGAGCGTGCCGACCAGCCGAAATCCGAGCGCGTGGTGCAGCTCGATCGACGGCGCCTGCGCCGAATCACCGATCACCGCCACCATCTGGCGAAAGCCGCACGCCTCCGCGTCCCCGATCAGGCGCTCGAGCAGGACGCGGCCGATGCCCTGGCGGTGGGCGTGGCGGGCGACATAGATCGAGTTCTCGACGCTGAACCGATAGGCCGGCCGCGGCCGGTAGGCCCCCGCATACGCATAGCCGACCACGTCGCCGGCCCGCTCGCAGACCAGAAACGGGTAGCCGCCATCGGCGAGCGCGCGCTGCCGGCGCATCATCTCGGCCTCGTCGGGCGGGTCGAGCTCGAACGAGGCCGTGCCGTTGACGACGGCGTCGGCGTAGATGCGGGTGATGGTCGGGTTGTCGCCGGCCGCGACGGGCCGGATCACGAGACCGGACATGGCAGCAGTATCCGCAAACGACAAACGCCCCGGCGGAGCCGCCGGGGCGCTGATCGTCAGTCGTCGTGCCGTCAGCGGCGGTCGCCGAACAGGCGGAGCAGCATCAGGAACAGGTTGATGAAGTCGAGGTAGAGGGAGAGCGCGCCCATCACCGCCTTGCGGCCGGCGACGGTGCCGTCGTCCATCGGATCGTACATCTCCTTGATCCGCTGGGTGTCGTAGGCGGTGAGCCCGGCGAAGACCAGAACGCCGATCACCGAGATCACGAACTGCATCGCGCTGCTCTGCAGGAAGAGGTTGACCAGCGAGGCGATGATGATGCCGATCAGCCCCATCATCAGGAACGAGCCGAACCCCGAGAGGTCGCGCTGCGTCGTATAGCCCCACAGGCTCAAGCCTCCGAACGACGCCGCCGAGATGAAGAACACCCGGGCGATGGATTCGTGGGTGTACTGCATGAAGATCGGCGCCAGCGAGACGCCGAGCAGCGCCGCGTAGAAGAAGAACAGCGCGCGCGCCGTCGTGGCCGCCAGATGCTCGATGCGGTAGCTGAGGAAGAACACGAGTCCCAGCGGAGCGAACAGCAGCACCAGATAGAGCGGCGTGCCGAACAGGGTGTGGGCGAACGCCGGATTGCTCACGGCGGCCTGGTAGATGGCCCAGGCGGCCACGCCGGTCAGCCCGACGCCGACGGCCATGTAGTTGTAGACGCGTATCATATGGGCCCGCAGGCCCGCATCGATCGCGACGCGATCGGCGCCGAAGCGTGCGGTTGCGACGTTGCGGTCGAAGTCCGACATGGAAGGCATCCTCTCTGTGCCCGGCCCCTGGCGGGCCGAGCCGTTAAGGCGTTGCCGTCATGGGCGGCAAGCGCCTAGATGCGGCAAATCTAGTGCGGGTCGGGGTTCGGCGCTAGATGGCAAAAAGACACCATGAGCAAAATGCCGGAAAACCGGGCAAGTGATGAACAGCGCCTGAAATCCGGCGACAACCCGCGTCCAAGGCGTCCGGGCCTAGCTCTGGCGGCCCCCGATAAGCTGCGCCAACACGATGAAGATGCTGATGAATTTGAGGTAGAGCGCGAGCGCCCCGGCGATCGCCGAGCGTTCTGCCAGGTCGCCGCCGAGGGCGCCCGAGACGTATTCGGCCTTGAGCCGCCCGGTTTCCCATGCGGTCAGCCCGGCGAAGGCGAGGACTCCGGCGACGGAAACCGCGAATTCGAGCGACGCGACGCCGCGCAGCGCATTCACCATGAGGGCCATGGCGGTTCCGGCCACCGCGATGACCAGGAACGACGCCGTCCGGGACAACTCGCCTCGGGTCAGGCGGCCCCACAGGCTCAGGGCACCGAACGACGCCGGCGCCACGAGAAAAATCTCAATGACAGGCGTCGCGGCGAAGATCAGGAAGACCGCCGCGAGCGACATCCCGACCACGGCGGCGTAGCAGCAGAACCCGACCTCGCTCGCATTGGCGCTCATCCGGGCGAGGCGAAATCTCAGCAGCACCGCCAGCGCCAGCGGCGCCAGCACGACCGGCCATGCGAGCGGACCTTCCACCACTGCCCGGCCGAACGCGGTGAGCGGCAGGCCGGCGCCTGCCATTCCGGCCTGTGCCGGGCCCGCCGCCAGCGCCAGCCGATAGAGGCCGAGCGCCGCGAAGCCGGTGATCGAGAGCCCGAGCATCATGTAGGCATGGACGCGCAGCAGGTAGGCGCGCAGGCAGGCATCGACCAATGCCGACTCGGCGCCGGTCATCGGCCCGCCGAGCCCGACGGCCTGCCGATCGATATCCGATGTCATGGAAGCCTGCTGATCCTCGAAGCTGCCCGTTGAGATCGCCACCACTTGAGGCGCGCCTGCCGTCTGCCACAAGATGCGACGCCGCCGCAGGGCCGCGTCATGAGGGCGCGGCGGACTGACCGGCAAGTCCGGGAACGAGGAGGCGATCACGATGAGCACGCCGGTCAGCGTCCGGGTGATCCGCCGCTTTCGCGCCTCGGCCGAGCGCGTCTTCGATGCCTGGCTCGACCCGGCGACGATCGGCCGATGGATGTTCGGGCCGGCCGTCCGCGACGAGGAGGTGGTGCGCCTCGCGGTCGACCCGCGGCCCGGCGGCCGTTTTTCCTTCGTGGTGCGCCGCCAGGGCGCGGAGACCGATCACGTCGGCGAGTATTTTGCGATCGACCGGCCGCGGCGCCTGGTGTTTTCCTGGGGCATCGCCGGATCGGACTCAAGCCGCGTGACCATCGACATCGCGGCGCGCGAGCCCGGCTGCGAGCTCACCCTGACCCACGAGCTGCATCCCGACTGGGCGGATTTCGCCGGCCGCACCGAGCAGGGCTGGGCTCGGATGCTCACGGCGCTGGACGCGCTGCTGGCGCTTTAGACTGGCGCATGTTCTTGTCGGCGAACCGGTAGCCACTTCGCCGAAACATGCTCTCGCTCACAAATGCCGCAGGACCGGGGCGGGCTTCTGGCCGAGCGCCGAGAAGGTGCCGATCAGGCCGAACACCACGGTGAGCAGCAACGCCCCGAAGGCGGCGGCGAGCGCCGGGCCGGGCAGCCAGACGAACCGAAAGCTCATCACCTCGGTCACCACCGCCCAGGCGGCGACGGAGCCGGCCGCCACCCCGAACAGCGCGGTGGCGAGTCCGAGCAGCAGGTATTCCAGCGCATAGGACGCGAGCAGGCGGCCGCGGGTCGCGCCCAGAGTCTTCAGCACCACGGCGTCGTAGACCCGGTGGCGGTGGCCGGTGGCGAGCGCGCCGGCGAGCACCAGCACGGCGGCAAACAGCGTCACCGCGCTGGCGCCGCGGATCGCGAAGGTGAGATCGAGCACCACCTTGCTCACCGCCTCGAGCGCGTCCTTGACGCGCACCGTGGTGACCGCCGGAAAGGCCTCGGCGGCGGCCTTGAGCATGGCGAGCTCCTCCTCGGCATTGCCGCCGTCCGGGTAGGTGAGGGTGGCGACCTGGGTACCCGGCGCGCCGCGAAACGTGCCGGGCGTGAAGAACATCACGAAGTTGATCCCGAGATTCTGCCAGTCGACGGCGCGCAGGTTGGCGACATTGGCGGAGATGTTGCGCCCGAGCACGTTGACGACGACGGGGTCGCCGAGCTTGAGGCCGAGCCCCTCGGCGATCTTGTTCTCGAACGAGACCAGCGGCGGGCCGCGATAGTCCGCGTCCCACCATTCTCCGGCGACGACGCGCGAGCCTGCCGGAACGCTTGGCCCGTAGGTGATGCCGCGATCGCTCTGCAGCACCCAGGCGGCGCTCTGCGCCGGGCGCAGATCCTCGGCCCTGATGCCGTTCACGCTGACGATCCGCCCGCGCATCAGCGGCGCCCGCTCGAGCCGTGCGGTAGGCGCGCGGCGCCCGACGAAGGCGTCGAACCGGTCGACGTCCTGTTGCTGGATATCGACGAAATAGAACGACGGCGCTTTCGCCGGCAGCGCCGCGGTGAACTGCCGATGCAGGTTGCCGTCGATCAGCGTCAGCGCCACCAGCAGCGACAGGCCGAGCCCGAGCGACAGCACGACGGTCGGCGTCAGCGCGCCCGGCCGGTGGATATTGGCGATGACCAGGCGCAGCAGGGTCGAGCGCGGACGCGGGATCCGCCGCGCCAGCGCCATCAGGAGATCGGCGACCAGGCGCAGGGTGAGAAAGACCGCGGCGGCGGCGCCGATGAAGACGGCGGCGATCCGCCGGTCGAAGGCGAGGGCGACCGCGAGCGCGGCGAGGAGGGCGATCGTCAGCACCGTCGCCGCCACGTAGCGCGCGCGGGGCACATGCCGCTCCGGCGCCACATTGTCGCGAAACAGCGCCGAGACCGGAACGTCGTGACTGCGCCCGAGCGGCCACAGCGCGAAGGCGAGCGCGGTGAGGAGGCCGTAGACCATGGCCAAGCCGAGCTCGGCCGGATGCAATGCCGGCGCGATCGGGATCGGGATGATGGCGCCGAACACCCCGGCGATGAGGAACGGCAGCGCGGCGCCGGCCGCCATCCCGATGACGGCGCCGAGCAGCGCCAGCATCAGCACCTGGGTGAGATGGATGGCAAAAATGCTCCCGCCGGTCGCGCCCAGCGACTTCATGGTGGCGATCGTCTCGCGCTTGCGATCCAGATAACCCTTCACCGCATTGGCGACGCCGACGCCGCCCACCAGCAGCGCGGTCAACCCGACCAGGGTGAGGAACTCGGTGAAGCGCTCGACATTCCGCCCGAATTCCGGCGACGCATTGGCGCGTGTGCGGATCTCCCATCCGGCCTCGGGAAATTTTTCCCGCGCCGCGTCGCCGATCGCCTTGGTCTGCCGGTCGTGCGAGTCGGCTTCGGCGAGGCGCAGGCGGTAATGCCAGCGCACCAGGCTTCCCGGCTGCAGCAGGCCGGTCGTCCGCAGGGCCGCCTCGCTGACGATGAGGCGCGGCGCGAACGCAATGCCGGCGGCGAGCTTGTCGGGCTCGCTGGCGAGCGCGGCCCGGATCTCGACCACCGCCTCGCCGACCCTGAGCCGCGCGCCCGGCGCAATGTCGAGCCGCACCATCAGGGCGGGATCGGCTACCGCCCCGAATACCCCGTCGCGCGCCTCGAGCGCGAGCGCGAGGCTGCCGCCGGGATCGAGGGCCACCGCGCCGTAGAGCGGATAGTCCCGATCGACCGCCTTGATCTCGGTGAGCGCGGTGCGCCCGTCGAGGGTGCGCGCCATGGCCCGCATGGTGGCGGCGGTGGACAACCGGCCCTGCGACACGAGGAAGGCGCGTTCCTCGGCATTCGCCTCGCGGTGGATGAGCGAGAATGCCATGTCGCCGCCGAGGATGATCCGGCCTTCGCGCGCCAGCCCGTCGACCAGGCTCTCGGCAAACGAGCCGACGCCGGCGATCGCCATGACGCCGAGCGCGATGCAGGCGATGAACACGTAGAAGCCGCGGAACCCGCCGCGCAGCTCGCGCAGCGCCAGGCGGACGACGAGAAGCGGCCCGACGCCGCCGCGTCGCTCGGCGGCAAACGTCGCCGCCCGGCTCATGCCGGGACCCGCGCGCGGCGCGCCGGATCCTCGATGCGTCCGGATCGCAAGCGGACCACGCGGCCGCAGCGGGCGGCCAGCGCCGCATCGTGGGTCACCAGGACCAGCGTGGTGCGCCGCTCGCGGTGGCCGGCGAACAGGAGCTCGATGATCTGCTGGCCGATCGCCTCGTCGAGATTGCCGGTCGGCTCGTCCGCCACCAGGATGGCGGGATCGGGCGCCAGCGCGCGGGCGAGCGCGACGCGCTGCTGCTCGCCGCCGGAGAGCTCGGCCGGATAGTGGTCGAGGCGCTCGGCGAGCCCGACGGCGTCGAGCTCGGCCGCCGCCCGCTCGAACGCATCCGCCGCCCCGGCGAGCTCGAGCGGCACCGCGACGTTCTCCAGCGCCGTCATCGTCGGGATCAGGTGGAACGACTGGAACACGATGCCGACCTGGCGGCCGCGGAACCGCGCCAGCCCGTCCTCGTCGAGGCGCCGGAGATCGTTTCCCGCCACCACGACGGTCCCGGCATCCGGACGCTCCAGCCCGGCCATCACCATCAACAGGCTGGACTTGCCCGACCCGGACGGACCGACCAGGCCGACTGCTTCACCGCGCCCTATATGCAGATCGATGTCCTTGAGGATATGAACCCGGGCCGCCCCGCGGCCGAGCGAGAGATTCACGCCGGCAAGCGCGATCACGATGTTTCCGCTGTCCGTCGAGGTGTCGTTCATGTGGCCTTTCCGTCTGCGCCCGGCCCGGTCGGGCTCCGCGACGTCCCGCCAATATGGGAAGCCCATCGGGTCGGTCAAAAGAATTGCGCGGAGGGCGGCGCTCACGATCGCTTGTGGCGCCGCGATCGTGGCCGCGGTTGGGCCGGTGGACGCGGCCACGCGGGCGGTGAAGATCGTGGCGCTCGGGGACTCGCTGACGGCGGGACTCGGGCTCAAGGTCGAGGCGGCGTTTCCGGCGCAGCTCGAACGCGCGCTCCGGGCCAAGGGCCTGGCGGTGGAGGTCGCCAATGCGGGCGTCTCCGGCGATACCGCGACGGACGGGCTCGCCCGGCTGGACTGGGCGGTCCCCGACGGCACCGACGCGGTGATCGTCGAGCTCGGCGCCAACGACATGCTGCGCGGGCTCGACCCGCAGATCACCCGCTCCGCGCTGGGCGAGATCGTGCGACGGCTGGCGGAGCGCCGCATCGCGGTGCTGCTTGCCGGAATGCGGGCGTCGCCCAATATGGGGGCGGATTATACGCGCGCCTTCGATGCCATCTTTCCCGAGCTTGCATCGCGCCATGACGTCGTCTTTTATCCGTTCTTCCTCGACGGGGTCGCCGCCGACCGCGTTCTCAACCAGCCCGACGGAATGCATCCGAGCGCCGCCGGCGTCGAGGCGATCGTCAGCAGGATCCTGCCGACGGTCGAGCGCCTGGTGACCCGCCTCGAGCAGCAAGGGAGGATCTGATCGACCAGGCGATCGTACGGCGGGAATATTTCCCCTGCGCGTCGCCCGGCAAGACAATCGAACAGTCGGAACATGATGTCCTGAATCGCCGGAACCGCAATTGAGACCGAGGCACCCGATGCCCCGCCTGTTCACCGCTCTCGAGATTCCCGCCGACGTCGGCCAGTCCCTCGCCATGCTGCGCGGCGGGCTCCCCGGAGCGCGCTGGATCGACCCGGAGAACTACCATCTGACGCTGCGCTTCATCGGCGACATCGACGATCGGCTGGCGCACGAGATCGCCTCGCTGCTCGACAAGGTCCAGCGCCGGCGCTTCGAGCTGCGCTTCGACGGGCTCTCGGCGTTCGGCGGACGCCGGCCGCGCGCCGTCATCGCGGCGGCGCAGCCGGTGAGCCCGCTGATCGAGCTGCAGGCCGAGCTCGATCGGCTGATGCAGCGTGTCGGGCTGGAGCCCGAGGGGCGGAAATTCACGCCGCACGTGACGCTGGCACGGCTTCGCGACTCGTCGAGCCTGCAGGTCGCCGACTATCTGTCGACCCGCTCGCCATTCCGGATCGAGCCGTTCCCGGTCTCGCGCTTCGTGCTGTTCTCCTCGCGCGCCTCGATCGGCGGCGGACCCTATGTGGTGGAAGCCGCCTATCCGCTCGCCACCTGATGATTCTTGTTGGAGCGTGATCTGGTCCGAAAACCGGTAGCCACTTTTCGGGATCACGCTTGTTGCTGGAGCGTGATCTGGTCCGAAAACCGGGACCACTTTTCGGGATCACGCTCTATGGCCGCAACAGCACCTTCCCCATCACGGTGCGGTCGGACAGGCTCTTGATCGCCTCGGGGGTCTTTTCCAGCGGATAGACCGCGTGGACGTGCGAGGAGAGTTTTCCGTCGGCGGCCCAGCGGACGATCTCGTCCATGTTGGCCTGATGCGCGGCGGGGTTGGCCTTGGTCCAGGCGCCCCAGAACACGCCGACCACGTCGCAGCCCTTGAGCAGCACCAGATTGAGCGGCAGTTTTGGGATGTCGCCGGCAGCGAAGCCGACGACCAGGAAGCGGCCCTCCCAGGCGATCGAGCGCAGCGCCGGCTCCGCATAGGGCCCGCCGACCGGATCGTAGATGACGTCGACGCCGCGGCCGCCGGTCAGGCGGCGCAGGCCGTCCTTCAAATCCTCCTCGGCGTAGTTCAGGCCCTCGTCGGCGCCATGCTGTCTGGCAAAGGCGATCTTTTCCGCCGAGGAGGCGCAGGCGATGACGCGGGCGCCCATCAGCTTGCCGAGCTCGACCGCCGCGAGGCCGACGCCGCCGGAGGCGCCGAGCACCGCGAGGGTCTCGCCCGCCTTCAGCCTGGCGCGGTCTTTCAGCGCATGCAGGCTGGTTCCGTAGATCACCGAGAGCCCCGCGGCGCGATCGAAGTCGAGCCGGTCGGGCAGCTTCACCAGCTGCCCGGCCTCGACGACGATGCGCTCGCGCGCGGCGCCCTGGACGTTGCCGAGCACGCGGTCGCCGGGCGACAGTCCGGTGACCCCGGCGCCGACGCTTTCCACGGTGCCGGAAAACTCCGACGCCGGCGAGAACGGGAAGGGCGGCTTGAACTGGTACTTGCCGGCGATGATCAGCGTGTCGAAGAAATTGAGCGCCGCCGCCTTGATGGCGACGACGACCTCGCCGGCGCCGGGAACCGGATCGGGGAGGTCGCTGAGCTCGAGCTCATCGGGACCGCAGAAGTGGGTGCACAGAATGGCTTTCATGGCGAACCGGGTTGACGCGGACGACAGGTCCTTGTGAGGCTGACCCGCCGGTCGGCGCGGGCGGGCGTTCGCCAGTACGGCACTCTGCGGTATGATGCAACTGGAACCGAATCGGCGGCGCCGAGGGTCCTTCGCCTGCGGTCCTGCGGCAGGGATAACGGCGGAATGCCTTCACAATGCCGATTTCGGCAACTATGCGCACGACCTCCTCTGGCGCCCGGAGTGGGCGCTCCTGGCGCCCCGTCGGGCGCTCCTGGCGCCCGGTTCGGCGCGATCTCGCGGTGAGGCCCGATGATCGACCTTCGTCCTGCCCGGCTTGCGATGTGGCTCGCGGTGGCGGCCCTGGCATCGCCTGTGGTTGCGCATGCCCAGGCGAAGCCGGACGCAACCGACAAGCCGGCGACCAAGCCGAAGAAGAATGCCGCCAAACCGAACCCCAAGCCCAAGCCGGCGAAGCCGGCGAACGAGGCACCTGCGGCCCAGGCGGCCCTCGGCGGCGTGCAGCCGAACCTGCTCGGCCAGTACGGAGAATGGGGCGCCTACGCGGCGAGCCCGGCGGGCACCAAGGTGTGCTTCGCGCTGGCCAAGCCCCAGGAATCGAAGACCACCCCGCCCGGCAAGCCGCGCGATCCGGCCTATCTGTTCATCGCTTCGCGCCCGGGCGAGAACGTGCACAACGAGGTCTCGGTCGCCATCGGCTACTCGTTCAAGCCGGGCGCCGACGCGTCGGTCGAGATCGGTCCGGCGAAGTTCCCGATGTACACCCAGAACGATGGCGCCTGGATCAAGAATGCCGCCGAGGAGGCGCGCATGGTCGAGGTAATGCGCAAGGGCTCCGACCTCGTGGTCACCGGCACCTCGGCGCGCGGGACCCGCTCGAGCGACCGCTACACGCTCAAGGGCCTGTCGCAGGCCCTCGACCGCGCCGCCCAGGAATGCAAATAGGCTGGCGGTTCCCCGGCCGCGTCGCCGGAACGCGCTTGCGTCGGGTCGCTCTGCCTCCCACGTGAGTCGTGCTAGAACGCGCGACCCGCGCGCGACGCGAACAGACCCGAAGCACCGAACTGATGACGACCGGCTCATTGTCCGTTGGCAAGACCGAGGCCCCCGCCGCGGAGGCGGGAGGTTTCGTCCTCGAGAAGACGCCGCTCGAGCGCTACGTGCCGCCGGCCATGCCGTCGCTGGTGGGCTTGAGCCGGGCGGCGCTCGGCGACGCGCTGCGTGCGATCGACGTGGCGGAACGCAGCGTCAACATGCGGGTGCGGCAGATCTGGCACTGGCTCTACGTCCGCGGCACGCAGGATTTTTCCGCGATGACCAGCGTGTCCAAGGAGCTGCGCGCCGTTCTGGCGCAGCACTACATGCTGGCGCGCCCCGAAGTCGTCGCCGAGCAGATATCGGTCGACGGCACCCGCAAATGGCTGCTGCGGCTGCCGGGCGAGCACGCCGGCGAACGGCCGCACGAGGTCGAATGCGTCTATATCCCGGAGACCGACCGGGGAACCCTGTGCGTGTCGAGCCAGGTCGGCTGCACGCTGAGCTGCAGCTTCTGCCACACCGGCACCCAGCGCCTGGTGCGCAACCTCACCCCCGGCGAGATCGTCGGCCAGATCATGGTGGCGCGCGACCGGCTCGGCGACTGGCCGCATCTGCGCAGCCCCGACGCGGCGCCGGCCGAGGCCACGCGAATGATCTCCAACATCGTCATGATGGGGATGGGCGAGCCGCTCTATAACTTCGAGGCGGTGCGCGATGCGCTGCTGGTGGCGGCGGACGGCGACGGGCTTGGCGTCTCGCGGCGGCGGATCACGCTGTCGACCTCGGGCGTGGTCCCTGAGATCGCCCGCTGCGGGGCGGAGATCGGCGTCATGCTGGCGGTCTCGCTGCACGCGGTCAACGACGAGCTGCGCGACCAGCTGGTGCCGCTCAATCGCAAATATCCGATCCGCGACCTGCTCGACGCCTGCCGGAACTATCCGGGGCTGTCCAACGCCCGGCGCATCACCTTCGAATACGTGATGCTCAAGGGGGTCAACGATTCGGCCGAGGACGCCCGGGCGCTGGTGCGGCTGCTCCGCGGCATCCCGGCAAAGATCAACCTCATTCCCTTTAACCCCTGGCCCGGCAGCAAGTACGAATGCTCCGACTGGGACCAGATCGAGAAGTTTTCCGAGATCGTGTTCAATGCCGGCTACGCGTCGCCGGTGCGCACTCCGCGCGGCCGCGACATTCTCGCCGCCTGCGGGCAGCTGAAGAGCGCGACCGAAAAGCTTTCCGCGCGCGAGCGCCTGGCGCTGCGCGCCATGGCGATGACCGATTGAGGTGGCGCTCGCCGGCCGTATCGTGGTGATCCTGTTCGCCTTCGTGATGGCGAGCCTCGCGGCCGGCGCGGTGATGACCTTTGGCTATCTGCTGCCCGGATGGACCGAGCTCGCCGACACCGAGGCGCTCTATCGCGGCATGAGCACCGTCACCGTTTTCATAGGCTTCATTGTTGCCGGCATCATGCTGCTCCCCGCGATGCTGGTGGTGCTGATCACCGAAGGCTTTCGGCTGCGCTCGGTGCTCATCTACACGCTCTTCGGCGGCGCGGCCGCCCTGGTCGCCTACCATCAGCTGGGGCTCGGCTGGAGCGGGGCGGCGAGCGAGCTGCCGCACGAGGCCGAGATCGTGTGTGCCGCCGGGATCGCGGCGGGGTTCGTCTACTGGGCGCTTGCCGGGCGCAATGCCGGCCGGTGGCGGCGCCAGAAGGAGGCCGGTCAGCGCGCCGCGCCTCCGTGAGCGGTCGCCCAGGCGAGCGCCGGCTCCAGGCGGTCGTTGCCCCAGAACAGCTCGCCGTCGGCGGTGGCGAAGGTAGGCGCGCCGAAAATGCCGATGCGCTGCGCCTCCTCGGTCTCGGCGCGCAGCCGCGCCTTGATCTCGTCCGACTGGGCGCGGGCCAGGACCGGCTCCGGATCGAGGCCGAGGCCTGCGAGCAGATCGGCGATCACCGCCCTGTCGGCGATCTGGCGCCCTTCGGCAAACTCGGCGCGATAGACCGCGGCAACGAACGCCGCGCCCCAGTGATCCGCCAGGCCGACCAGCGCGACCCGCGCCGCCAGCAGGCTCGGCTGCGGAAACGGATCGGGCCGGCGGAAATCCAATCCGAGATCGGCGCAGATGCGCGCGACGTCGCGCCACATGTAGCGGCCCTTGGCGGGCTGCAGGTTGAACGGCGAGGTGGTCCATCCCTGCGCGGCAAGAATCGGCCCCAGCAGAAACGGCCGCCAGCGCACCGCGACTCCCGCCGCCGCGGCGAGCGGAGCGATGCGAAGCACCGCCGGATACGAATAGGTCGAGGCGAACTCGAACCAGACATCGAGGGTCGGGCGGGTCATGGGCGCCATGTTGGCACAGTCGGGCGTTTCCGTCGCCGGACATGACGCGGACGAGCAAGGGTCGCCGCCTTTCCAACGTCTTCGCGCTCGGCTAGACCCGCGGGCATGAACCGAACCGGCCTCATGATCGCGCTGGCCGTGGCCGCTGTCGCCGGCATCGTGTTCGGCGGCGTCCCGGCGCTCGATCTGAAGATCTCCGGCCTGTTCTTCGATTCCGACAGGAAGATGTTCCACCTCGGCTACCTCATGGCGGTCGGCCGCTACGGCTGGGTTGCGACCGTGCGCGATGCCGGCATGTGGGTGATCGCGGCGCTCGCGGCGCCCGCCGTGGTCGCGGTGATCGGCAAGCTCGTGCGGCCGCACGCCCCGATGGCGATCGGCGGCCGCGCGGTGGTTCATCTCCTGGTCACGCTGGCGCTCGCGCCCGGCATCATGGCCAATGTGCTGCTCAAGGATCACTGGGGCAGGCCGCGTCCGATCGACGTGCAGGAATTTTCCGGCACCGACCGCTTCGTCGCCTGGTGGGACCCGCGCGGCCAATGTCCGCAGAACTGCTCCTTCGTCTCCGGCGAGAGCTCCGGCGCATTCTGGGCGTTTGCCCCCGCGTCGCTGGCACCGGCGCCGCTGCGCCCGCTCGCCTTTGCCGGCGTGATCGTTTTTGGGACGGCGATCGGCACCTTGCGCATGGCGCTCGGCGGACATTTCCTGTCCGACGTGGTGTTTTCCGGCGTCTTCACCTTCCTGATCGTCTGGCTGATGTACCAGCTGCTCTATCGTCTGCGCCCGGCCGCGCTGTCGGACGCCGCCATCGAGGCGGCGCTCGGGCGGCTGGTGGCGCCCTTCCATCGGGCACCCGGGGGAGCACGCGCAAGCGGCCCGGCGGCGCGGCCCGGTGGCGGCTCGGGTTGAGGAACGCGGCCTTGCGCGATCCCGGCACCGCACTATAGTCCGCGCGCTTTCCGGCCGATTTGCCGGGCACTTCAGCGTCATGGCCGTGCTCGTCACGGCCATCCACGTCTTGGCCAGCAGGAAGACGTGGATGCGCGGGACGCGCCCGCGCATGACGGCAGGATATGCTCTAGACCAGGATGCCGCGATGAAGACCGGTGAGGTCAAGAAAGTGGTGCTTGCCTATTCGGGCGGGCTCGACACCTCGATCATCCTCAAATGGCTGCAGACGACCTATGGGTGCGAGATCGTCACTTTCACGGCCGATCTCGGCCAGGGCGAGGAGCTCGAGCCGGCGCGGCAGAAGGCGCTGCTGCTCGGCATCAAGCCGGACAACATCTTCATCGAGGACCTGCGCGAGGAGTTCGTCCGCGACTACGTGTTTCCGATGTTCCGCGCCAATACCGTCTACGAGGGCCAGTATCTGCTCGGCACCTCGGTCGCGCGGCCGCTGATCGCCAAGAAACAGATCGAGATCGCCGAAAAGGTCGGCGCCGACGCGGTGGCCCACGGGGCGACCGGCAAGGGCAACGACCAGGTGCGCTTCGAGCTCGCCTATTATGCGCTCAAGCCCGACATCAAGGTGATCGCTCCGTGGCGCGAATGGGATCTCACCTCGCGCACAAGGCTGATCGAGTTCGCCGAGCAGCATCAGATCCCGATCGCCAAGGACAAGCGCGGCGAGGCGCCGTTCTCGGTCGACGCCAACCTGCTGCACACCTCCTCGGAAGGAAAAGTGCTGGAGGATCCGGCCCTCGAGGTTCCGGACTATGTCTATTCGCGCACCATCGACGCGGAAAAGGCGCCGGACCGCGCCACCACCATCACGGTCGCGTTCGAGAAGGGCGATGCGGTGGCGATCGACGGCGAAAAGCTGTCGCCGGCGCGGCTGCTCACCAGGCTCAACGAGCTGGGGAAAGCGAACGGCATCGGCCGGCTCGACCTGGTGGAGAACCGTTTCGTCGGGATGAAATCGCGCGGCATGTACGAGACGCCCGGCGGCACCATCCTGCTCGCCGCCCATCGCGGCATCGAGCAGATCACGCTGGACCGCGGCGCCGCCCACCTCAAGGACGAGTTGATGCCGCGCTATGCGGAGCTGATCTACAACGGCTTCTGGTTCGCGCCCGAGCGGGACATGCTGCAGGCGGCGATCGATCTGAGCCAGCAGCTGGTGACGGGAAGCGTCCGGCTGAAGCTCTACAAGGGCAACGTGGCGGTGATCGGCCGCGAGAGCCCATATTCGCTCTACGACCAGGATCTCGTCACCTTCGAGGAAGGCGCGGTCGCCTACGACCACCGCGACGCCGCGGGTTTCATCCGCCTCAACGCGCTGCGCCTGCGCACGCTCGGCCAGCGCAAGCGCCGGCTCGAGGGACCATCAGCAGCACGTCATGACCAAACTTGAATTATCCGATCGTCATCGAACCATTGCCTGCTGATGAGGGCGGTGGTTTCGTCGCCATGGTGCCCGATCTACCCGGCTGCATGTCGGACGGCGAGACCGCCGAAGGCGCCCTGTCGTCGGTGATCGATGCCATCGCGGCTTGGATCGAGGAAGCCCGCGCGATCGGCCGTGCGATTCCAACGCCGTCACGGCATCTTGCTGCGGCCGAATGACTCCTTAGAACGAGGCCGCGCCGCGGTGCCCACCGCGTCGGTCGATCGCCCTTGTTGTTGCATCGTCGCGCTGACCGCGCGTCAATTCTCCGGGCCTTGGCGATGCGAAGCACCCGCGAGTTCCGGTCGGAAAGCGGTTCCGCGGGCTGGCGGACGTCGGCGAAGGTAATTACCTCTGGGGACACGCTCCGCCGGACAAAGGGCCTGCCATGTCGTGGTCGGTGAATATCGGGACGATCGCCGGAACCGCGGTGCGCGTGCACATCACGTTCATCCTGTTCCTGATCTGGATCTGGGTCGCGAACTACACGACCGGCGGTCCGGAAGCTGCGTGGAGCGGCTTGGTCTTCATGCTGCTGCTGTTCGCCTGCGTGCTGGCGCACGAGTTCGGTCACATCTTCACGGCCCGCGGCTTCGGGGTGGCGACGCCGGACGTGACACTGCTGCCGATCGGCGGGGTGGCGCGGCTCGAGCGCATTCCCGAGGAGCCGCGGCAGGAGTTCCTGATCGCGATCGCCGGTCCGGCGGTCAATGTCGTCATCGCGCTGGTTCTGGTCGTGGTCGCCGGCGCCCATCTCGACATGCGGAATCTGGCGGTCGAAAGCGCAAAGATCTCGCTGGTCGACCGCCTCGCGACGGTCAACCTGTTCCTCGCCGCCTTCAACATGATCCCGGCCTTCCCGATGGATGGCGGCCGGGTGCTGCGCGCCCTGCTGGCGATCCGGCTCGGCCATGTGCGCGCCACCGAGGTCGCCGCCACGATCGGCCAGATGGTCGCCTTCGCGCTGGGCTTCGTCGGCCTGCTGGGCAATCCGCTGCTGATCTTCATCGCGATCTTCGTCTACCTGGCGGCCTCCGCGGAGGCGCAGATGGTGGCGATGCGCGGGGTTTCGGCCGGCGTGCCCGTCGCCGCCGCCATGATGACCCAGTTCGCCACGCTCCCGCCCGATGCCCATATCGAGGAGGCGATCCAGACGCTGCTGCGCACCAGCCAGAACGAGTTTCCCGTGGTCGATCCGGCCGGCCGGCTGGCCGGGCTGCTCGACCGCAGCCACATGATCCGCGCGCTGAAGGAGCTCGGGCCCGACGCCCGGGTGGCCGAGGCGATGACCGCCGACATCCCGACGGTCAGCCATCGTGCGACGCTGGACGAGGCGTTCCGCCTGCTGCAGGCCAAGTCGGCACCCGCCGTCGGGGTGGTCGATGCCGACGGCAGGCTGGTCGGCCTGGTCACCACGGAAACGGTCGGCGAGATGCTGATGGTGCGCGACGCCCTGCCGCAGGGGACGCGCTTCGGCCCATGGAGCCGGCCGGCCGGCGTCTGACAGGCTTTGTTTCGTCGCCGCAAGGCATTGTTCTGGGGCGCGTTCTGACTATATTGCGGCGCAGCGAATCCGCGGGCCGCGCCAGACGGCCCGCGTTCGCCTTTCAGGAACCATCATGTCGCTACGGAACATCGCCATCATCGCGCATGTCGACCATGGCAAGACCACGCTGGTCGACCGGCTGCTGCAGCAATCGGGGGCGTTTCGCGACAACCAGCGCGTTGCCGAACGCGCGATGGACTCCAACGACCTCGAGCGCGAGCGCGGCATCACCATCCTCGCCAAGGTGACGTCGATCTACTGGCACGGCACCCGCGTCAATATCGTCGACACGCCGGGGCACGCCGATTTCGGCGGCGAGGTCGAGCGCATCCTCAACATGGTCGACGGCGCCATCGTGCTGGTCGATGCCGCCGAAGGCCCGATGCCGCAGACCAAGTTCGTGGTGTCGAAGGCGCTGAAGGTCGGCCTCAAGCCGATCGTCGCCATCAACAAGGTCGACCGGCCGGACGCGCGTGCCGTTGAAGTGGTCAACGAGGTGTTCGACCTGTTCGCCGCGCTCGACGCCACCGACGCCCAGCTCGACTTCCCGATCCTCTACGGCTCCGCCAAGCAGGGCTGGATGGCGACGAGCCCCGACGGTCCGAAGGAGTCCATGGCGCCGCTGTTCGACCTGGTGCTGCACCACGTCGCGCCGCCCACCATCGAGGTGGGGCCGTTCCGCATGCTCGGCACCATCCTGGAGGCCAACGCCTATCTCGGCCGCATCGTCACCGGGCGCATCACCTCGGGGTCGATCAAACCCAACCAGATCGTCAAGGTGCTCGACCGCAACGGCGCCGTGGTCGACGAGGGCCGGGTGTCGAAGGTGCTGGCGTTTCGCGGCCTGGAGCGCACCGGGGTCGAGGAGGCCTCCGCCGGCGACATCGTCGCCATTGCCGGCCTGCCCGAGGCGACCGTGTCGCACACGCTGTGCGCGCCCGAGGTCACGGTGCCGCTGCCCGCCCAGCCGATCGACCCGCCGACGCTGTCGATGACCTTCCGCGTCAACGATTCGCCGCTCGCCGGCACCGAGGGCGACAAGGTGACGAGCCGGATGATCCGCGACCGCCTGCTGCGCGAGGCGGAGGGCAACGTGGCGCTGAGGATCACCGAAAGCTCGGACAAGGATTCCATGGAGGTCGCCGGCCGCGGGGAGCTGCAGCTCGGAATTCTCATCGAGACCATGCGGCGCGAAGGGTTCGAGCTCGGCGTCTCGCGCCCGAAGGTGCTGCTGCGGCACGACGACCAGGGCGAGCTCCTGGAGCCGATCGAGGAGGTAGTGATCGACCTCGACGAAGAACATTCCGGGATCGTGGTGCAAAAGCTCTCCGAGCGCAAAGCCGAGCTGGTCGAGATGCGGCCGTCGGGCGGCGGGCGGCTGCGGCTGGTCTTCTACGCGCCGACCCGCGGCCTGATCGGCTATCAGGGCGAGCTTCTGACCGATACCCGCGGCACCGCGGTGATGAACCGGCTGTTCCACGCCTATGCGCCCCACAAGGGTCCGATCACCGGCCGCCGCAACGGGGTGCTGATCTCCACCGATGCCGGCGAGGCGATCGCCTATGCGCTGTGGAACCTGGAGGATCGCGGGCCGATGATGATCGACCCGGGATTCAAGGTCTATCGCGGCATGATCGTCGGCGAGCACACCCGCGACAACGACCTCGAGGTCAACGTGCTCAAGGGCAAGAAGCTCACCAACATCCGCACCCATTCGAAGGACGAGGCGGTGCGCCTGACCCCGCCGATCCGCATGACGCTGGAAAAGGCGCTCGCCTACATCCAGGACGACGAGCTGGTCGAGGTGACGCCGAAATCGATCCGGCTGCGCAAGAGGATGCTCGACCCCAACGACCGCAAGCGCGAGGAGCGCCGCCGCGAGGCGGAAGGCGTCTGACGGGCAACGCCGGAGGCGGCTCCGCCTCGGGCTCGCTTGGCCGTGCCGCCACGGAAGCCGCCGATCGTCCCGATTGCGCCAAAGTGGTGCATTCCGGCAACAGCCTGCAGTATCGTTAACTGTTCGTTAACAATGCACTTGATGAACGCGGATCGGCTTGCTTCAATCAGGTTCATGAGTACGACCCTCATAGAGATCCGCCGAGCCCGGCCTGCCGACGCGACGTCGGTTGCCGCCACCCACGACGAAGCGTGGCGTACGGCCTATCGGGGCATCATTCCCGGCCAGGAGCTCGAGAAGCTGATCAGCCGGCGCGGACCGGCCTGGTGGGAATCGGCGATCTGCAAGGGCAGCCGCGTCGCCCTCATGGTGTTCGGCGACAAGGTTGCCGGCTATGCCAATTACGGCCGCAACCGCGCGCGCAGCCTCAACTACAACGGCGAGATCTACGAGCTCTATCTGCGCCCCGAGTTCCAGGGCCTGGGTTTTGGCCGCCGGCTGTTCACCGCGACCCGCCGCGACCTCGCCCAGAGCGGGCTGAAAAGCCTTGTCGTATGGGCGCTCTCCGACAACGAGCCGGCGGTGGAATTCTATCGGGCGCTCGGCGGCCGCGCCGTCGCCCGCTCGACCGAGCGATTCGGCACCCGCAATCTCGACAAGGTGGCGTTCGCCTGGCACTCGTGATCGTGCCGCGACGCTTCACTCCGAACCGATAACGCTCTCGAATCCCGCCGGCGGCAGCCCCGCGATCGCGGCGGCGGCCCGCACCGTGTTGGCGAGCAGGCAGGCGATCGTCATCGGGCCAACCCCGCCCGGCACCGGCGTGACCGCGCCGGCCACCTCGAGCGCCTCGGCAAATGCCACGTCGCCGACGAGCTTTGGCTTGCCGTCACCCGCCAGGCGGTTCTGCCCGACGTCGAGGACGACCGCGCCGGGCTTGATCCAGTCGCCGCGCACCAGCTCGGCCCGCCCCACCGCGACGCAAAGAATGTCGGCGCGCCGGCACACCGCCGCAAGGTCTTCGGTCCGCGAATGCGCGACGGTGACGGTGGCGTTCTCGCGCATCAGGAGCTGGGCGAGCGGCTTGCCGACGATATTGGAGCGGCCGACCACCACTGCCTCTCGGCCGCCGAGCGAGGGCAGCACGGTCCTTGCCAGGATGACGCAGCCGAGCGGCGTGCAGGGAACGAGCGACGGCAGGCCGATCGCCAGCCGCCCGGCATTGAGCGGGTGGAAGCCGTCGACGTCCTTGGCCGGGTCGATGGCGGCGATCACCTGGTGGGGATCGATCTGCCGCGGCAGCGGCAGCTGCACCAGGATGCCGTGCACGGTGGGATCGGCATTGAGGCGGCCGATCAGCGCCAGCAGGTCGTGCTCGGTCGTGCTGGCCGGCAGGTCATGCTGGAACGCCCGCATGCCGGCGGCCCGTGTCGGGATCGCCTTGTTGCGCACGTAGATCGCGCTCGCCGGATCGTCGCCCACCAGCACCACGGCGAGGCCGGGCACCAGGCCGTGCCCGCTCGCCAGACGCGACACCTCGGCCGCCACCCGCGTCCGTAGCTCCGCCGCTACCGCCTTGCCGTCGATCAGCCGTGCCGTCATCGGGGCGAAACCTTCACAATTCCCTCGAGCGCGGAGGCAATCGCCGCGCCGTCGCCCGCGATGGCGAGCCGCTTGATCCGCGCCGTGGCCCCGGCGAGGAGCCGCACCCGGCTCGGCGCCACCCCGGCCGCCTTGGCGAGGATCTTCAGCGCGGCGGCCGTGGCTTCGCCGTCATGGGCGGCGGCGCGCACCCGGATCTTCAGAACCACGCGTCCGTCGGCCAGCGTGTCGATGCCGTCGATCGCGTCGCGGCCGCCCCGCGGGGTGACCCTGACCTCCAGCGCGAGGCCGTCGCCGACTGCCTTCCACGGGCGCTTCTCCGCCACGACGGAATCAGAAGACGTTGGGGTAGATGTAATAGAGAATGACGTGGCGGATGAAGATGATGATCAGAAAGAGGACGACCGGCGAGATGTCGATCCCGCCGAGCTGGGGCATCACCTGGCGAATCGGCCGCAGCACCGGCTCGGTGATCCGGTACAGAAAATCGGCGATCGCCGCCACGATCGGGTTGCGGGTATTGACGATGCTGAAGGCGATGAGCCACGACAGGATCACCCAGGCCAGCACCAGGTACATGTAGAGGTCGAGGGCGATCAGGATGACGTCGAGAAGGGCGCGCATGGCGGGGATCGGCATCCGGTTGACGGCGACGGGCGAGGTGTAGCGGGCTTGCCCCCCGCAAACAAGCGCGAGCCCCCGCCATGGTAACCGGGGCGCGGCTTGACACTGCAAAACCCCGGCCGTAAATGGCCCCACTCGCGCACCGGGCACTTTTGGCACGCAGCTTTTGCAACCGACGCCCGGATTGCGAGCGAATTCGCCTTGTCCCAACCGGGCGAACAAAGCGTGGGGCCGTAGCTCAGTTGGGAGAGCGCCGCAATCGCACTGCGGAGGTCAGGGGTTCAAATCCCCTCGGCTCCACCAGCTCCGCCAAAACGAACCGAAGGCGCGAGCTCTCACTCGAAACGCCGCGCCAGTTGCTCCAGAGACAATCGCGAGCCGGCCTCGTTGTCCTCCGGTCGCAGGCCCGGCGGCAGGTCTTTGCACATCATCGCAACGTCCGTTCCGCCGGGCACCTCCTCAAATGTCGCCACGATCGTCATCTCGCCGAGCAGGGTCGGATCGGCGGTGTGGAAGCTCACTGTCTGGACGATCCGGCGAGGAGGGGCGAGCTCGGTGAACCGCACGGTGACCATGTCCTCGCGGTCGGACGTCTTGCCGCGGAAGGCGCGCTCGCTCGGCGGATAGAACAGCGACATCCGGTATCCTCCGCCGGCCCGCGCATCGAACTCGTGAATTTGTCCCGTCATCTCTCCCGGCGGAAGCCAGGAGACGAGAACGGCCGGGTTCATGAAGGCTTCGTAGATCTCGTCGGGCCGGGCTCTGATGACCCGCGATGTGCGGGTCGAGGCGCCCGTCTGCTCGTCGATCATCAGGAAAACCGCTCCCACGCCGATTGGCGCGAGATGCCCAGCGCGGCGCCGATCTGCGCCCAGCTCACCTCGCGGGACCGCAGCAGCTCGACCACCCATTGGAGCTGGTTACCCTTGCCCTGCAGCGTCTCCTCGATCGGCTGGAGCCGCTCCAGCAAACGTTCGGTCGGCAACTCCTCGTCGGATGGTTTTTTCGCTGGGTCGGGGAAACGACCGGCGACGCACTCGTTGCACACATCCACGCATTCGCTGCAGATGAAGATCCCCGCGGGACCGGAAATCAGCATCTTCGCCTGGTGCTGCGACTTGAAGCAGAAGGAGCAGTAGAGGGATTTCGTTGGCGCAGAGCCGCCGGCCGCCGGCGCCGTCTCTGCCATGTCTCTCGCCGCTTCCGACATGTCGGCCTTCGTCATGGCGTCAGGGTTATCCTGACAGTCAGGATATCCCTGACGAGCGACATGTCAAGGGCGAAGATCGCGGCGTCGATGCGACGATCTCCCACCGGCGCCAGGGGATTGAAGCGAACGCCTTTCCTCTGCGGCCTCGCCGGACGCAGTGGTCCACCTGATGACCGACCGTCGCCCGATCATCTGTTCCGGAATTTCGCGGGCCGCTTCTCGACGAAGGCCGCCATCCCCTCCTTCTGGTCGTCGGTGGCGAACAGCGAGTGAAATACCCGGCGCTCGAAGCGGATGCCCTCGCCGAGCGTCGTCTCGAAGGCGCGATTGATGCTCTCCTTGGCGACCATCAGGGCGGGCAGCGACATTGCGGCGATCGTCTCGGCGATCTTCATCGCCTCGGCCATGAGATCCGCCGCCGGCACCACGCGGGCGACCAGCCCGGAACGTTCGGCCTCGGCCGCATCCATCATGCGGCCGGTGAGGCAGAGATCCATCGCCTTGGCCTTGCCCACCGCGCGGGTCAGCCGCTGCGTCCCGCCGATGCCCGGGATCACGCCGAGCCTGATCTCGGGCTGACCGAATTTCGCATTGTCGGCCGCGACGATCAGGTCGCACATCATGGCAAGCTCGCAGCCGCCGCCGAGCGCGTAGCCGGCGACCGCGGCGACGACCGGCTTGCGCGCCCGCGCCAGCGGATCCCAGCCGGCGGCGAAATCGCCGAAGAACGCCTCCATGTAGGATTTGCCGCCATCTCCTTGATGTCGGCGCCGGCGGCGAAGGCCTTGTCCGAGCCGGTCACCAGGATGCACCCGATCTCCATATCGGCCTCGAAATCCTGGATGGCGGCGGCGAGCTCGCCGATCAGCGCCGAGTTGAGCGCATTGAGCGCCTGCGGCCGGTTGAGCCGGACCACGCCGACCCTCCCGCGCGTCTCGACGATGATGTTCTCGAAAGCCATGGGCGCTTCTCCTCATCTGGTGCGCGGGGAGCAGAGCGGGACGCCGCGACGACGACCCTCACTTCTGGCACGTCGGACAGAAGAACGTCGATCGTCCGTTCTGCACGATGCGGCGGATTTTCCCGCCGCAGCGCGGGGTCGGGCAGGGCGCGCCCTCGCGGTCGTAGACGCGGAAATTGTGCTGAAAATCGCCGAGCTCGCCGTCGGTCCGGCGGTGATCGCGCAGCGACGAGCCCCCGGCCTTGATCGCCTCGACCAGCACCGCCTTGATCGCCTCGACCAGCGTCTCGGCGCGCGGCGCAGGCGCTCCCGACCGGGTCGCGAGCGTGCGGGCATTGCGCTTCGGCGACAGTCTTGCCCGGTGCAGCGCCTCGCACACATAGATGTTGCCGAGCCCGGCGACGACTTTCTGATCGGACAGCGCGGCCTTCAGGCTGGTGTTCTTGCCGGCGCAGGCTTTTGCCAGCATGGCGGCGTCGAACGCATTGCCGAGCGGCTCGGGGCCGACCTCGCGCATCAGCGGATGGTCGGCGAGCTCGGCGCGGGGGACCAGCAGCATCAGGCCGAAGCGGCGCGGATCGTTGAAGATGATCCGGGCTCCCGACGACATGTGGAACACCACGTGATCATGCGCCTTGTCCTGCGACCGCTCGTAATGGAAATCGCCGGGCGTCGTCTCGCCGTCGCCGGCGGCGACGCGGAACGAACCCGACATGCCGAGATGCATCAGCAGCACCTCGCCGGATGCGAGATCGGCGAGCAGATACTTGGCGCGACGGCCGAGCCCGGTGACGGTCTGCCCCTGAAGGCGCTTGGCAAAGTTCTTCGGAAACGGCCGCCGCAGATCCGGGCGCCGCGCCTCGACCTTGGCGAAGCGCGCCCCTTCCATCACCGGCTGCAGGCCGCGCCGTACGGTCTCTACCTCGGGAAGCTCGGGCATGGCGTTCTCAGGTCTTCCGTGCGTGCCTGCCGGGCGCGCTGCCGGGATTTGATAGCGCCCCGGAACCCGCCGCGCTATGGTCCGGCACACCTCGGGAGACAACATCGCATGCGCGAAGACGGCGCGCGGGACACGGATTTCGGATTCACGCGGGTCCCGCTCGGCGACAAGCAGCGGCTCGTCGACGACGTGTTCCACAAGGTCGCCCAGCGCTACGACCTGATGAACGACCTGATGTCGGGCGGGCTGCACCGGGCCTGGAAGGACGCCCTGGTGACCGCCATCGACCCGCCCAGGAGCGACCGGCCGTTCCGGCTGATCGACGTCGCGGGCGGAACCGGCGATGTGGCGTTTCGCGTGGTCGAGGCCGGCGGGGCGGGCGTCAAGGCCACGGTGATCGACCACAATGCCGAGATGCTCGAGGTGGGCCGGGAGCGCGCGGCACAACGCGGCCTCGACGGCGCCGTCACCTTCCTGGAAGGCAACGCCGAAAACCTGGCGCTCGCCGACGGCGTCGCCGATGCCTGCTCCATCGCCTTCGGCATCCGCAACGTGCCGCAGATCGATCGGGCGATCGCGGAGGCGTTCCGCGTGCTCAGGCCCGGCGGTCGTTTCGTCTGTCTCGAATTCTCCACCGTCGATGTGCCGGGTCTGGACGCGCTCTACGATCTCTACTCGTTCAACCTCATTCCGGCGATCGGCCGCATGGTCGTCGGCGATGCCGAGCCGTACCGCTACCTGGTCGAGTTGATCCGCCGGTTTCCCAAGCCCGAAGCTTTTGCCGCAATGCTGCGCGAGGCCGGTTTCCGCCGCGTGTCCTGCCGGGTGATGTCCGGCGGCATCGTGGCGCTGCATTCCGGCTGGCGGCTCTAGTGCGGTGGATTTGAAGTTCCGATCAGTTGTGCCGCCCGCTCGTCATCGGAACTTCAAATCCAAAAACCGCACTAAGAATCATGAAGTTGCTAGTGCACCTCTTGATTCCGAAGTTCGCACGAGAGGGTGCCGCGAAGTGATGCGAACTTCGGAATTGGTGCACTAGGGTCAACCGCCACCCGTGATCGCCAGCCTCAACCATCTCGCTCGCCTTGCCCGTGCGGGCTTCGTGTTTGCTCGCGAAGGCGTGCTCGGGCTGGTCGATCCGACCGTGCTGCCCTTGGCGCCGCGCCAGGCGATCCGGCTCGCCCGGCTGATCGAGCGTCCGACCGGCGAGGGTGCGGCGGTGCGGCTGGCCGCGGCGCTCACCCGGCTGGGCCCGGCCTATGTCAAGCTCGGCCAGTTTCTGGCGACGCGGCCCGACGTGGTGGGAATGGCGCTGTCCCGCGACCTGGAGAGCCTGCAGGACAAGATGCCGGCATTCCCGCAGGCCGCCGCCGAGATCGCGGTCGCCGAGGCTCTGGGCCGGCCGCTGAGCGCCGCGTTCCAGGACTTCGGCCCGGCGGTCGCCGCGGCCTCGATCGCCCAGGTGCACCGCGCGACCGTCCGCACCGACAGCGGTCCGCAGCCGATGGCGGTCAAGATCCTGCGGCCCGACGTCGAGCGGCAGTTCAAGGTCGACCTCGACGCCTTCTATTTCGCCGCACGGCAGGCCGAGCGCTTCTCCCCAGAGACCCGCCGGCTCCGTCCCGTCGAGATCGTCGATACGCTGGCCCGCTCGGTGACGCTGGAGATGGACTTCCGTCTCGAGGCCGCGGCGATCTCCGAGATGGCGGAAAACACCCGGAACGATCCCGACTTCCGCGTGCCGCAGATCGATTGGGAGCGCACCGCCAAGGGCGTGCTGACACTGGAATGGATCGACGCCACGCCGCTGTCCGACCGCGCCGCGCTGGCGGCGAAGAACCTCGACCTCAAGCGTCTGGCGCGCGCGATCATCCAGACATTCCTGCGCCACGCCATCCGCGACGGCTTCTTCCATGCCGACATGCATCCGGGCAACCTGTTCGTCGACGATGCCGGACAGCTGATCGCGGTGGATTTCGGCATCATGGGAAGGCTCGCTCCGAAGGAGCGGCAGTTCCTCGCCGAGATCCTGTTCGGCTTCATCACCCGCGACTACCAGCGGACCGCCGAGGTGCATTTCGAGGCCGGCTACGTTCCGGCCCACCATTCGGTCGCGGCTTTCGCCCAGGCGATCCGCGCGATCGGCGAGCCGATCCACAGCCGCACCGCCGCCGAGATCTCCATGGCCAAGCTGCTCACGCTGCTGTTCGAGGTCACCGGCCTGTTCGACATGCGGACGCGGCCGGAGCTCCTGTTGCTGCAGAAGACCATGGTGGTGGTGGAGGGCGTCGCCCGGTCGTTCGATCCCGAGCTGGACATGTGGTCGACCGCCGAGCCGGTGGTGCGCGAGTGGATCGAGCGGCGGCTCGGCCCGGCCGGACGCATGGAGGACGCCGCCGGCGGCGCCGTCGAGGTCGGCCGCTTCCTGGGCGAGGTACCGGCGCTGCTCGGCCGTGCCGGCCGGATGTTCGATCGGCTCGACGCGGCGACCCGCGACGGCATCGTGCTCGCCCCCGAGACGGTTGCGGCGATCGGGCGCGCCGAGGCCCGGCACAACCGATGGGCAACCGTCGCGCTGTGGCTGATCGTGGCGTTGCTGGCGTGGGGCCTCCTGTGGGCGCGCTGATCGGCCGGGCGGGCGATCGCGCGCATTGCGCTCACCGCCATGCCGGCTACGATACGGCCACCCGCAAAGGCCAGCGAAGCCGAGCAACATGCTGCACGACAAGCGCATTCTCCTGGTGATCGGCGGCGGGATCGCGGCCTACAAGTCGCTCGATCTGATCCGCCGGCTCAAGGAGCGCGGCGCCGGGGTGCGGGCGATCATCACCGCGGCCGGGCAGAAATTCGTGACCCCGCTCGCGGTCGCGGCGCTGGCCGGCGAGCCGGCGCGGACCGATCTGTTCGACCCGGCGAGCGAATTCGATGTCGGCCACATCCGGCTGGCGCGCGAAGCCGATCTCGTCGTGGTGGCGCCGGCAACCGCCGATCTCATGGCGAAGATGGCCGGCGGCCATGCGGACGATCTCGCCACCGCCGTGCTGCTGGCGACCGGCCGACCGGTCCTGATCGCGCCCGCCATGAACCCGCACATGTGGCAGCATGCCGCCACCCGGCGCAATCTTGCCCTGCTCGCCGCTGACGGCATCGCGGTGGTGGGACCCAATACCGGCGAAATGGCCGAGCATGGCGAGCACGGCGTCGGACGCATGGCCGAGCCGCTGGAGATCGTCGCGGCGATCGAGAAGCGGCTCGGCGCAGCCGAGGGCCCGCGGCCGCTTGCCGGCACCCGCATGATCGTGACATCGGGGCCGACCCACGAGCCGATCGACCCGGTGCGCTATCTCGCCAACCGCTCCTCGGGCCGGCAGGGTCACGCGATCGCGGCGGCGGCAGCGGCGGCGGGTGCCGACGTGGTCCTGGTGTCAGGACCGGTGGGCATTCCGGACCCGGACGGGGTGAAGACCGTTCGGGTCGAGACGGCGCGGCAGATGCTGGCGGCAGTCGAGGCCGCGCTGCCGGCCGACATCGCGGTCTTTGCCGCCGCCGTCGCCGACTGGCGCGTGGCCGAGACAGGCGCGCAGAAGATCAAGAAGACCGGCGACGCGGCGGCACCGACATTCGCGCTGATCGAGAACCCCGACATTTTGGCGAATGTGGCGCATCGCAAGTCGGAGCGACCGAGGCTCGTCATCGGATTCTCGGCGGAGACCGATCATGTGCTGGACAATGCGAAAGCCAAGCGCGCCAGGAAGGGTTGCGACTGGATCGTGGCCAACGACGTGTCGGCGGCGACCGGCATCATGGGCGGCGAGAACAACAGCGTGCACCTGATCACCGCCTCCGGCGTCGAGTCGTGGCCGTCGCGGCCCAAGCCCGAGGTCGCCCGAATGCTGGTGGCCCGCATGGCGGCGGCGCTCGGCAGGACCGCATGACCGAGATCAGCGTGATGCGGCTGGCCCACGGGGCGGACCTGCCGCTCCCGTCCTACCAGTCCGCTCTCGCCGCCGGGCTCGATCTGGTCGCCGCCGTCCCGGAATCGGCGCCACTGGTGATCGCGCCGGGCTGCTGGGCCGCCGTGCCCACCGGCATCGCGCTGGCGCTGCCGCCGGGCGCCGAGGGCCAGGTGCGGCCGCGCTCCGGGCTCGCCGCCCGGCACGGCATCACCGTCCTCAATGCGCCCGGCACGATCGACGCCGACTACCGCGGCGAGGTCCAGGTCCTGCTGATCAATCACGGGCCCGACGATTTTTCCGTGAGCCGCGGCATGCGGATCGCCCAGCTGGTCGTCGCGCCCGTCCTGCGCGCGAGCCTGGTGGAGACCGCTTCTCTCGCCGTGACGCCCCGCGGCGCCGGCGGGTTCGGCTCGACGGGTGCCTGATCCGGCGGGCTTTGCCCTGATTTTTTTGGCGACGTGAAGGCATCCGGCGGTCCTGCCCGATAGTCTGTGAACAACGGGGAAAACTCCGGCAGCGCCCCCTGCCGCGCGAGCGCGGATCGCGCCATTTCGCGACTGCGCTCGAACCCGCCCTGACGTTCACGGTCTGGACTCTTACCGCCCGGCGAGCCTTGGCGCTAAAGTGACGTGATTCGCGGGCAGCTCGGCTGACGCCGCCCCGCACCGCCGTCGGCTCTTGCAAGACCGCCCGACGGTCGAGATCGCGACCGACGCGGGGGCAGCGAGGATGCCGGGCACGATCCGGGAAAGGAGCGCAGCCCGACCCGCTGTGCCGCCGTGCAGGCGGCTCCCCGGGGTCTGCGCGGCAGCGCTCCTGGCCGCGGGTTGGCCGACCGCGGCCCTCGGCGCCGATTCGACCCCCTGGTCCTACATCCAGCCCTATGCGACGGCCCTTGCGGCGCTGGAGCGCCACGAGCTCGCAGCACTCGCGCTGACGCTGGGCACCATTTTTTTCGCCGTGGTCACGGCGATTGCGCTGGTGCGCAGCCATGCCCGCGCCGCCCGCGCCGACGCCGCCGCGCGCTCCGAGATCGCAGAGACTCAAGGACGATCTCGATCGCGCCAACGCCCTCCTGTTCGCCGAGCCCCAGATCGTGGTCGCCTGGTCGAGCGCCGACGACGAGCCGGATATCGTCGGCGACTTTTCCATCGTCACCGCCACCCCGATTCCGCGGCGGGTGCTGGCATTCGGCACCTGGCTCGAGGCCGACAGGGCGATGGCGATGGAGCTTGCCGTGCAAGCCTTGCGCAGCCACGGCGAGGCCTTCTCGCTCTCGCTCACGACCCTCAAGGGGCGATACCTCGAGGCCGAGGGCCGGGCGATCGGCGGCCGCGCCGTGCTGCGCATCAAGGCCTTGAGCGGCGCCAAGGGCGAGCTCGCCGATCTCGAGGCCCGCTATCGCAAACTTCTGTACGACATCGACGCCATCCGCACGCTGATCGAAGCGCTGCCGTCGCCGCTGTGGACGCGCGACGAAGCCGGTCGGATCGCCTGGGTCAATCCCGCCTATGCGCGTGCCGTCGAGGCCCGCGACGCGACCGACGCGGTGGCGCGCAATCTCGAGCTGCTCGACCGCGGGACGCGGGACGATCTGGCCCGCGCCCGCGGCGTCGGGGAAACGTCGGCGGCGCGCCGTCCGGTCATCGTCGCCGGGACACGACGGATCTTCGACGTCATCGACATTCCGACCGGCAGCGGCAGCGCCGGCCTCGGCATCGACATGACCGAGGTCGAGACCATGCGCGACGAGATCGCCCGGATGGTCGACGCGCATCGGCGCACCCTCGACCAGCTGCCGACCGCGGTGGCGATCTTCGCGGCCGATCAGCAACTCACCTTCTACAACACCGCCTATCGGGCCTTGTGGGGGCTGGACGCCGAGTTCCTCGACCAGGGGCCGACCGACAACGCGGTGCTCGACCGGCTGCGCGCCACCCGAAAGCTGCCGGAGCAGGCCGACTTCCGATCGTGGAAGACCCAGCTGCACGATGCCTATCGGGCCATCGAGGCGAAGGAGCATCTGTGGCATCTGCCGGACGGCCGCACCCTTCGCGTGGTCACCACCCCCAATCCGGAAGGCGGGATCACCTATCTGTTCGACGATGTCACCGAGCGGCTCGATCTCGAGCGCCGGTACGACGCCCTGATCCGCGTCCAGGGCGAAACCCTCGACAACCTGTCAGAAGGCGTCGCCGTGTTCGCCAGCGATGGCCGTCTGCGTCTCAATAATCCGGCGTTCGCCCGCATGTGGAACCTGTCGACCGCGATGCTGGCCGAACGACCGCATATCGAGGCGGTGATCGCGAGCTGCCGGCCGCTGCAGCGCGACGACCGGGCGTGGCAGCTGCTGCGCGGCGCCGTCACCGGGCTCGAGCACCGCGAGCCGGTGGCGGGCCGGATCGAGCGCGGCGACGGCAGCGTGGTGGATTGCGCCACGGTGCCGCTGCCCGACGGGGCAACGCTCGTCACCTTCCAGGACGTCACCGACACGGTGAACGTCGAGCGGGTGCTGCGCGAGCGCAACGACGCGCTCGAGGCCGCCGACGATCTCAAGAACGACTTCGTGCATCACGTGTCCTACGAGCTGCGCTCGCCGCTCACCAATATCATCGGCTTCGCCCAGCTGCTCGACGACATGAAGACCGGGCCGCTGACCGAGAAGCAGCGCGAGTACCTCGGCTACATCACCTCGTCGAGCTCGGCGCTGCTCGCCATCATCAACGACATTCTCGATCTCGCTACCATCGACGCCGGCGCGATGACCCTCGATCTCGGCCCGGTCGACATCCGCGTCACCATGGAGGCCGCCGCGGAGGGCGTGCGGGACCGCCTGGCCGAGCACGGGCTGGCGCTCGACATCCGCGCCGACCCGGAGATCGGCAGCTTCGTCGCCGACGAGCGCCGCGTCCGCCAGATCCTCTACAACCTTCTCTCCAACGCCATCGGGTTCTCGCCTCCCGGCGAGACGATCTCGCTCGCCGCCGAGCGCCGCAGCGATGCGATCGTGTTCTCCGTCGCCGATCGCGGTCCCGGCATTCCGGCCCATATCGTGGCCCGGGTGTTCAACCGCTTCGAAACCCATACCCTCGGCTCGCGCCATCGCGGCACCGGGCTCGGCCTGTCGATCGTCCGCTCGTTCGTCGAGCTGCATGGCGGCACCGTGACGCTTGATTCCGTCGCCGGACATGGCACCACGGTGGTTTGCGTCTTTCCGCTCGATCATGTGGCCGAACGGGCGGCGGCCGAGTAGCGGCCCGGTATTCAATCCATGCCCGAGACGACGTCCGGCGGAAGCCTTTCGCTGGTCCTCCCCAACGAGCAGGCGACCCGCCGGCTGGCGGGCGACCTCGCCGCCATGATGGCGTCCGGCGATATGGTGACGCTGTCGGGAGACCTCGGGGCCGGCAAGACCGCGTTTGCCCGCGCGCTGATCCGAAGGCTCGCCGGTGACGAGAAGCTCGACGTGCCGAGCCCGACCTTCACGTTGATCCAGACCTATCCGACGCCGCGATTCTCGGTGGTTCATGCCGACTTCTACCGGGTCGCCAGCCCGGACGAGCTCGACGAGCTCGGTTTCGAGGATGCCGCCGAGGACGCGCTGGTTCTAGTCGAATGGCCCGATCGCGCCGGCAGCCGGCTGCCGGCGGACCGGCTCGATATCGCGTTCCGGCTGGCGCCAGGGCTCGGGCTCAATGCCCGCAACGTCGAGATCACGGCATCCGGGGGATTTGCCGCGCGACTGGAGCGGTTCAAGGCCGTTCGCCGCTTCCTCGACGAATCGGGCTTCGGCGACGCCGACCGCCGCTACCTTCAGGGGGACGCGTCGAGCCGGTCCTACGAGCGCCTGGTCCAGGGCGATCGCCGGGCAGTGCTGATGAATGCGCCGCGCCGTCCCGATGGACCGCCGATCCACAACGGCCAGTCCTACAGCGCGATCGCCCACCTCGCCGAGGACGTCAAGCCGTTCGTCGCCATGGCGCGCGGATTGCGGGCGCTCGGCCTGTCCGCGCCGGACATCTATGCCGCCGATCTGGCGGACGGCTTTCTCATCCTCGAGGACCTGGGCTCCGACGGCATGGTGGCGGGAGATCCGCCGGCACCGATCGAGGAGCGCTATCGGGCGGCAATCGACGTGCTCGCCTGGCTCCATGGCCGCGCGCTTCCCGAGGTGCTGCCGATCGCCCCGAAGGTCGAGCATCGACTGCCGCAATACGATCTCAATGCGTTCATGATCGAGGTCGAGCTGGCGCTCGACTGGTATTTCCCCCATCGCGGGGCGGCCCTGTCAGGCAGTGCGCGGCTCCAATTCGCCGCCCTGTGGCACCAGGCCCTGCGCCTCGCCGCCAACCTGCCCCCGACCTGGGTGCTGCGCGACTACCATTCGCCGAACCTGCTGTGGTTGCCGGAGCGCGAGGGAATCGCGCGGGTCGGCCTGCTGGATTTCCAGGACGCCCAGATGGGGCCGCCGGCCTACGACGTGGTGTCGTTGCTGCAGGATGCCCGCGTCGACATCCCGGAGCCGGTCGAGATCGCGCTGCTCGGTCGCTACGCCAAGGCGCGGCATGCGGCCGGTGCGGATTTCAATCTGGCGCAATTCGTCGAGCTCTACGCCATTCTGGGCGCGCAAAGGGCGACCAAGCTGCTCGGGATCTTCGCCCGGCTGGATCGGCGCGACCGCAAACCGCAATATCTGCGTCACCTGCCGCGCGTCTGGCGCTACCTGCGCCGGGCGCTGTCGCATCCGACGCTGGCATTGCTCAAGGTCTGGTACGAGGGCCACGTTCCGCCGCCCCCGGGAGTTCTGATCCGACGGGCCGACGACCGGCGCCGAGGGGTCGCGTCCGTGGTCGGAAAACCGATACAATCCATCGTCATTATGGGGCCGATTGATTCGCCCCGGCCGCCTCCACCGGAATACCCCGATGACCGATTCCGTTCGTCTGGCCGCTGCACCCTGTCGCGCGATGGTTCTCGCCGCCGGGATCGGGGTGCGCATGCGCCCGGTCACCGACCGGCTGCCCAAGCCACTGGTCAATGTCGGCGGCCGGGCTTTGATCGACCATGTGCTCGATCGCCTGGCGGCGGCCGGCGTCGATCTTGCGGTCGTCAACGTGCACCACTTCGCCGACCAGATCGAGCGGCACCTGGCGGCGCGCGACAATCCGAGGATCGCCATCTCGGACGAGCGCGACCAGTTGCTCGACACCGGCGGCGGGGTCGTCAAGGCACTGGAGATTCTCGACGGGGCTCCGTTCTTCCACATCAATGCCGACACCATCTGGATCGAGGGCGTGCGGCCCAATCTCGACCGCCTGGCGGCGAGCTTCGATCCCTCCCGCATGGATGGCCTTCTGCTGCTGGCGCCGACGGCGACCAGCATCGGCTACGAGGGCCGGGGCGACTTCGCGCTGGCGCCCGACGGCCGGCTGCGTCGGCGCGCCGAGCGGGAAATCCTCCCGTTCGTCTATGCGGGCGCCGCGATGTTCCAGCCGAGCATGTTCGCCGACGCGCCGCCGGCCCCGTTCGGGCTACCCACCCTGTTCGACCGCGCGGCCGCGGCCGGGCGGCTCTATGGGCTGCGGCTCGAGGGGGTGTGGATGCACGTCGGCACCCCCGAGGCGATCGCGCAGGCCGAGGCGGCGATCCTCGCCAGCGCGGCCTGAGCATCATGGCGCCACGCGCGCGGGTCTTCACCATCCCGGCATCGGTTCCCTTCCTGCCGAGGCTGGTGCGAGAATTCCTCGACGGCACGCTGGTTCCGGGTTTCACCCCCGGACGCGATCCGCTGGCGCTCGCAGCCGCGACCCTCTACCTGCCGACGCGGCGCGCCTGCCGGCTCGCCCGCGACCTGTTTCTCGACGCGCTGGCCCGCCGGCACGCCGGGCCGGAGGGGCCCGATTCCAGCTCGGCGCCACGCGTGCCAGTGCAGGCGGCCCTGCTGCCGCAGATCCTGGCCATCGGCGACGTCGACGAGGACGAACTCGCCTTCGCGGACGCAGCCGCGGGTTCCGACCCCGAAACGTCTCTCGACCTGGCGCCGGCCTTCGGCGGGCTGGAGCGCAAAATCCTGCTCGCCCGCCTGGTGCTGGGCTGGGCCTCCGCACCCGGATTGCACGCCTCGCTTGGCGCTCCCCTGGTCGCGCAGGGCCCGGCCGCGGCGCTGGCGCTGGCCGAGGACCTGACGCGCCTGATCGACGACATGACGATGCGCCAGGTCTCCTGGGATCGCCTCGACGACCTGGTGCCGGAACGTTTCGACCAGTACTGGCAGCTGTCGCTGGAGTTCCTGAAGATCGCCCGCCGGGCATGGCCGCAGATCCTCGCCGAGCGCGGCGCCATCGAGGCGGCGGCGCGGCGCGACCAGCTGATCGCGGCGGCGGCCGCGCGGATTGCGGAAAAGCCCGACGCGCCGGTCATCGCGGCCGGCTCCACCGGATCGATGCCGGCGACCGCCGCCCTGCTGGCGACGATCGCCCGGCTGCCTCACGGAGCCATCGTCCTGCCCGGGCTCGATACCGACCTCGACCCGGCATCGTGGAACCTGATCGCCGGGAGCGGGGACAAGACGTCGGACCGGACCGCCCCCGTCGCCGGTCACCCGCAGTTCGCCATGCAGGCGCTGCTCGCCCGCCTCGGCGTCGCCCGCGACACCGTGACCGAGCTCGCACCGCCCGCAGCCCACGGCCGCGAGCACCTGCTCTCCGAGGCGTTGCGGCCGGCGGACGCAACCGAGCTGTGGAAGGACCGCCTCGCCGCCCCGGCGGTCGAGCGGGCGCTCGACGGGGTTTCGGTGGTGGAAGCGACCAATGCCGAGGAAGAAGCCATGGCGGTCGCGGTCGCGCTGCGCGAGGCGGCGGAAGAGCCGGGGAAGACCGCAGCCCTGGTGACGCCGGACCGGGCGCTGGCGCGCCGGGTCATTGCGGCGCTGGGCCGATGGGCGGTGGCGGTCGACGATTCCGGCGGCGATCCGCTGTCCGATACGCCGGCCGGGATTTTTGCCCGGCTCACCGCCGAGGCCGGACTCCAGGGGCTCGCTCCGGTGACGCTGCTGGCGGTGCTGAAGCATCGCCTGTTTCGTCTCGGCGCGGGCGCCGGCGCCCACGATCGCGCGGTCGCGGCGCTCGAACGGGCGCTGTTGCGCGGCCCGCGGCCGCGCGCCGGCACCGGCGGCCTTGCCCATGCGCTGGCGACGCTGCGCCAGGAGCAGCTCCATCTTCGCGACCCTCGCGCCAATCTCGGCCGGCCCGATCTCGATGCGGCCGACCGCCTGATCCGCCGGCTGCAGGCGGCGCTTGCCCCGCTGGAAAACCTCAGGCGCCCGCACCGGTTCGGCGAGATCGTGGCACTCCATCGCGACGTGGTAGCGGCGCTCGGCGGGGACGGAACCGGCGCGGTCGCGGCCTTCGCCGGCGAGGACGGCGCGGAGCTTGAGCTCGCGCTTGCGGAAAATGCCGACCGGCCTGCCGACGACGACCTCACCGTGACGCAGGCCGAATATTGTGAAGTCTTTTCCGCGGTGATCGCCGACCGGGTGGTACGCCGCCCACTGGTGCCGGGCGCCCGCATCCGCGTGCTCGGACCGCTCGAGGCGCGGCTGCAGACGTTCGATCGCGTGGTGCTCGGCGGCCTGGTGGAGGGCACTTGGCCGCCGGAACCGCGCACCGATCCATGGCTGAGCCGACCGATGCGACACGAGCTCGGCCTCGATCTGCCGGAGCGCCGCATCGGACTCTCGGCGCACGATTTCGCGCAATTGCTCGGCGCCCCCGAGGTCGTGCTGGTCCGCGCCGCCAAGCTCGCCGGCGTCCCCACCGTGGCGTCGCGCTTCGTGCAGAGACTGGGGGCGGTCGCCGGCAAACCCCGTTGGGACCTGGCGCTGCGGCGCGGGGAACGCACGCTCATGCTGGCGCGTGGCCTCGATCAGCCGTCCCAGACCCGGCGCATCAGGGCTCCGGCGCCGCGTCCGCCGCGGAACGCGCGCCCGAGCCGTCTGTCGGTCACCGACGTCGAGAACTGGCTGCGCGACCCCTACACGATCTATGCCAAGCACGTGCTCGCGCTGACGCCGCTCGACGCGGTCGACACGCCGCCGGGGGCGCGCGACCGCGGCACCGTCATCCACGCGGCGATCGCGGAATTCACCGCAAACTTCGCCGATGTCGCGGCGGACGATCCGATGGGCGAGCTCCTGCGGCTCGGCCGAGAACATTTTGCGGCGCTCGACGACTATCCGGAAGCGCGCGCGTTCTGGTGGCCGCGCTATCGCCGCATCGCCTCCTGGTTCGCCAGATGGGATGTGCTGCGGCGCCGCCGGATCGACCAGACCCACGCGGAGATCCGCGGCGAGATCGAGATCGCGCTCGGCGAGCGGAGTTTTCGGCTGGCGGCACGGGCCGATCGCATCGACCGTATGACAGGCGGCGGCTACACGATCGTCGACTACAAGACCGGCGAGGCGCGCAGCGAGAAGCAGGTGCGCAGCGGCCTGGCGCCGCAGCTGACGCTCGAAGCCGCGATCCTGCGCCGGGGCGGATTTGCCGAGATTCCCGCGCGGGCATCGGTCGCCGGCCTGGTCTACGTGACGCTGCGCGGCGGCAACCCCGCCGGCAGGGAAGAACTGATCGACTTTGCCGAGGGGACGCCCGACAGCCAGGCCGACACCGCGCTCGCCCGTTTCACCGCCATGGCGGTGCGTTTCGAGGACCCTGCCGAGCCGTATCGATCGCTCGTTCATCCGATGTGGCGGCAGCGATACGGGGATTACGACCATCTGGCGCGCGTCAAGGAATGGTCGGCAACCGGCGGGGAATCCGACGAGGCCGGCGAATGAGCGAGCCGCGCACCATTCCGCCGGATGTCCTGCGGGTGCAGACCGACGTCTCCGACCCCGCCGTCTCGGCCTGGGTCGCCGCCAATGCCGGGTCCGGCAAGACATTCGTGCTGGCACAGCGGGTGATCCGGCTGCTGCTGGCCGGGATCGAGCCGGCCAAGATCATGTGCCTCACCTTCACCAAGGCGGCCGCCGCCAACATGGCCAACAAGGTGTTCGAGACGCTGTCGCAATGGACCGCGCTCGACGACGAGGCGCTCGAGGACGCCATATCCCGGATGGAGGGGGAAGCGCCCGATGCGCGGCGGCGCGCCCGCGCCCGGCGGCTGTTCGCCCAGGCGCTGGATACGCCGGGCGGGCTCAAGGTGCAGACGATCCACGCGTTCTGCGCGCGCCTGCTGCACCAGTTTCCGTTCGAGGCCAATGTGGCGGCCCGCTTCACCGTGCTGGAGGAGCGCGCCGCCCAGGAGCTGCTCGACCGCCTGCGGCTCACCGTGCTGCTCGAGGCGGCGAGCGCTCCCGACGGCGCGCTCGGGCGCGCCCTGCAGACGGCGATCACCGCGGCGGCGGATCGCACGTTCGTCGAGGTCATCGACGAGGCGATCGGCGAGCGCGACCGGCTGACCCAATGGATCGAGCGGGCGGGAAGCACCGATGGCGCCGTCGCCGAGCTGTCGGCGATCCTCGGCGTAGCTGCCGACGAAAGCCACGACGACCTGCAGGCGCAGTTGACGCAGAGCCCGATCCTGCCCGCCACGGAATGGCCGGCGGTGGCGGCGGCGCTCGGCGAAGGGTCGCCAAGCGATCGCGAGAAGGCGCAACTCCTGCGATTTGCCGCCGAGGCATCGGGAGACGCCCGCACCGAAGCCTACGTGTCGGTGTTCCGCACCGACAAGTTCACCGCGCGCAAGCAGCTCGCCACCAAGGCGGTCGAGGCCCGCCACCCCGATCTGGTGCGCCGGCTCTACGCCGAGCAGGACCGGCTCATGAAGCTCGACGAACGCTGTCGCGCGGTGGCGGCGCGCGACCGCACGGCGGCGCTCATGACCATCGCGGCGGCGATCATCGGCCGCTATCGCGCCGAGAAGGATCTGCGCGGCCTCGTCGACTATGACGATATCATCGACAAGACCCTCGCTTTGCTGAGCAATGTCGAGGCGGCCTGGGTGCACTACAAGCTCGATCTCGGCATCGATCACGTGCTGATCGACGAGGCGCAGGATACCAGCCCCAAACAGTGGGAGATCATCAGGCGGCTCACCGCCGAATTCACCGCCGGCGAGGGCGCCCGCGGTTCATTCAGGCGCAGCATCTTTGCGGTCGGCGACGAGAAGCAGTCGATCTTCTCGTTCCAGGGCGCGGCGCCCGACAAGTTCGCCGAGACCCGGATCCATTTCCAGGGCGAGCACCGCAAGAGCGGGCTCGATTTCGCTTTCCGCGAGTTCAAGCATTCGTTCCGCTCCGGCGCCAATGTGCTCGGCGCGGTGGATGCGGTGTTTGGCAGGCCCCTGGTCCATCGCGGCGTCGTTGCCGACCAGGATACGTTTCCGCCGCATATCGCGCTGCCGAACGCTCCGCCCGGCGTGGTCGAGATCTGGTCCCCGATCGAGGCGGAGAAACGCCCGGAGATCGACGGATGGGACGCTCCGTTCGACCAGGTCTCGGAGGCCAGCCCCCAGGTGCGCCTGGCCGAGCGCATCGCCGCGACCATCGCGGCCTGGACCAGAGCGGGTCTTCGTCCGCGGGACGTTCTCGTCCTGGTGCGCCAGCGCGGCCCGCTGTTCGAGACCATCATCCGCGCCCTGAAGAATGCGCGAGTCCCGGTCGCCGGCGCCGACCGGCTGGTGCTCACCGAGCACATCGCGATCATGGACCTGATGGTGCTGGCCGACGCGCTGCTGCTCCCCGATGACGATCTGGCGCTGGCGACGGTGCTCAAGAGTCCCCTGTTCGGCCTCGACGACGACCAGCTGTTCGATCTCGCCTGGGGCCGCAATACCAGCTTGCGCGCGGCGCTCGCCGCCAGGTCTGCGGATGCGCGCTATGCGGCCGCAGCCAACAGGATCGAGCGGCTTGCGGCGGCCGCCCGTCGCGACACGCCGTTCGGATTCTATGCGCGACTGCTCGGGCCCGAGGGAGGCCGCCGCCAGATCCTCGCGCGGCTCGGCAGCGAAGCCGACGACGCGCTCGACGAGTTCCTCAATCTGGCCCTCGCCTACGAGGCGCGCGAGACGCCGTCGCTGCAGGGCTTCGTCGCCTGGCTGCGCGGCGCCAAGACCCAGATCAAGCGCGACATGGACATGGTGCGCGACGAGGTTCGCGTCATGACGGTGCACGGCGCCAAGGGCCTCGAAGCGCCGAATGTGATCCTCGCCGACACCACGACGCGGCCGGCCGGGCCGCGCGATCCGCGGCTGCTGCGGCTGCCGGCCGCCGGCGCCGCGCCGGGAACGCCGGACCGGCTGGTCTGGGCGGCAGCGCGCGACACCGACGTCGCGCCCGTTGCGCGAGCCCGCGAGGCCGCACGGCAAGCCGCGGAGGAGGAATATCGGCGCCTGCTCTACGTCGCCATGACGCGCGCGGCCGATCGCCTGGTTGTCTGCGCCGCCCAGGGGCTCCCCGGGCGGCCGGCCGGCTGCTGGTACGATCTGGTTGCCGACGCGTTGTCGTCCGCCGCCGCAGAAGAGCCTGCCGATGCCGGCGGCGAGACGGTCCGGCGCTGGCGCCTGGCTGCCCCGGACGGGCGGACCCGCCCATCCACGGCCGATGCGGCGCCGCCGTCGGCTTCCGCCGAGATCCCGCCGTGGCTGTCGCGCGACGCCCCGCGCGATCCGCGGCCGCCGATCATCGTCTCGCCGTCGACCGCGGCGGAAGACGACGCGGCTCGACCGCGGCGGACCGAAGCGGCGCTGCGGGCAAGATCGCAGAGCCTTGCGCGGGGAATCCTGATGCATCGGCTGCTGCAGGCGCTGCCGGACATCGCGGTCGACCGTCGCCGCGATGCCGCCCGGCGCTATCTTGCGCGCAACGCGACCGGGTTCGACGACGCCGAACGCGCGCTGATGCACGACAAGGTTTTTGGCATTCTCGACGATCCGTCATTCGCTCCGCTGTTCACCAGCGGTTCGCGGGCGGAAGTGCCGATCGTCGGCCGCATCGGGACGAATGGCGGACCGCCGCTCATCGTATCCGGTCAGGTCGATCGGCTGGCGGTCACGACGACCGCGGTGTTCATCGCCGACTACAAGACCAATTCCCCGCCACCCCGCGCGATCGCCGACGTGCCCGACGCCTACGCGACCCAGCTCGCGCTCTACCGCGTCCTGATCGGAGAAATCTTTCCCGGCCGTGCAGTCCACGCCGCGCTGGTCTGGACAGAGACACCCGATCTGATGGAATTGCCCGCCGCGCTGCTCGATTCAGCCTTCGCGGCGATGCTGGAGCGGGCGGGACGGCGCGCCGACGAGCCTGGAGCATATCCCGATCAGGTATGATCGGGACATGCTCCAGAAATCGTTGTGGCGCATGTCCTTTGACGGCGAACCGCGCGCACTTCGCCGGGACATGCGCTAGCCGATCGGGAGAGACCTGATGATCATCAGATACTTCAAGGGCGAGCCGAACACGCACGTCATCCGCTATCGCGGCGGCGCGACGGTCCGCAACGGGCCCGGGCTCGCTTTCTGGTATCTGCCGCACAACACCTCGATCGCCGTGGTCCCGACCGCGACGCAGAACGCGCATTTCATCTTCAACGAAGCCACCAGGGATTTTCAGGCGATCGCCATCCAGGGCAATCTGGCCTATCGGCTGACCGCGCCGCTCGATGCCGCGAGATCCCTCGATTACACCGTCGATCTGAAGACGCACGGCTACAAGAGCAAGGATCCCGAGAAGCTGGCCCAGCGCCTGATCGATCTCATCCAGGCGAATGCGCGCGCCCATGTGATCGGCCTCTCGCTGGAGGAGGCGCTCACCAGGGTGCGGGATCTTGCGACCCGGGTGCTGGCCAATGTGCGCGACGAGCCGGTCCTCGGCGTCCTCGGCGTCGCCGTCGAGGGACTGCATTTCACCTCGGTGACGGCCACCCCGGAGATGAAGAAGGCGCTGGAGGCGGACTATCGGGAAGCGCTGCAGCAGAAGGCCGACCAGGCGATCTATGCCCGCCGGGCCAATGCGGTGGAGGAGGAGCGCCGCATCAAGCAGCGCGAGATGGACACCGAGATCGAGCTGGAGAACCGCAGGAAGGATCTGGTCGATACCCAGGCGCGAAACCGGCTGGCGCTGGCCGAAGCCGAGGCGAAGGCCGAGGCGCTCAGGCTCGAGATTTTTGCCGGTCTCTCGCCGCAGGTGCTGGCGGGCATTGCGTTGAAGGAGTGGGCGGGAGCCGGCGGCCAGATCGGCAGCCTGACGCTGACGCCCGACATGCTGGGGCAGATCGCCGGCTGGATCGCGGCGGGCAGGAAGCCTGCGGGTGACGCGTGAGGCCGGCCGCCGCCGGAGCGGCGCGCGGCACAGCGCGGTTCCGGCACGAAAAAATCGTCGTCATCACCCGCAGGACGGTTCTCGAGGAGCTCGTCGCCCGCTTCAACACCGAAGGGCAGGCCCGCTTCTACCTGGAGAGCGCCGGCCAAAACTTTGCGCCGATCGAAGCGGCCCATCGGCGCTACCACGCGGCGCTCGATCGCGTCCGCGGGCTGGTGCCGGCGGGGATCAGGCATCAGGTGATCGATCGGGGGTTTCTGCCGCAATTCGCCTTCGATCCGGCGGATCTCGTGGTCACCGTCGGTCCGGACGGTCTCGTCGTCAACACCGCCAAATACCTCGACGGCCAGCCGATCCTCGCGGTCAATCCGGATCCTGCCGAGATCGAGGGAGTGCTGCTGCCGTTCTCCGCGGAGGATGTGGGGGAAACCCTGGCGGCTGCGCTCAAAGGCGAAACGCGCGGCCGGTCCATCACCATGGCGGAGGCCACGCTCAATGACGGCCAGCGCCTGCTCGCCTTCAACGATCTGTTCGTCGGGGTGCGCTCGCACGTGTCGGCGCGGTACCGCATCGTCCATGGCGGAGCAGCGGAGGAGCATTCATCGAGCGGCATTCTCATATCCACCGGCGCCGGATCGACCGGCTGGCTGCGCTCCGTCCATGCGGGCGCCGCGCGCATCGTCGCGGGCCTGGGCGGCACGGTCGCGCCGCCGCCCGAAGGCGGCAGGTTCGGCTGGGAAGAGGAGCGGCTCGTCTACGCGGTACGCGAGCCGTGGCCGAGCACGACAACCGGCGCGGAGCTCGCCTACGGGGTGATCACCCGAGAGCAGCCGCTTCGCGTGGTGTCGCGGATGGCGGAAAACGGCGTCATTTTCAGCGACGGCATCGAGGCCGATTACCTTGCCTTCACGTCCGGGTTCACCGCCACGATCGCGATCGCCGACAAGCGGGCGACGCTGATCGTGCCGGGCAGCGCATAACGGCTACGTCCGGTCGTGCCGCCCTTGTGGCCCGGGCGCGAATTCAGGCTCCCTGCCGCGATGCGGTGCCGGAGGGGCCGCCGCTCATGACTGCTCTGCGAAACGCGGGCATGCCTTGACGCTTGGCGGCTCGCTCCATAGGTTCCTCCCACCTGACCACGGCGCCGGCGGACGTTCTGAGCGCTCGATCTCTCAAATCGCGAGGTGACCCATGGGCGTCGAGAAAGTGTCCGACACGACCTTCGAATCCGAGGTGCTCCAGGCTTCGGGACCCGTGGTCGTCGACTTCTGGGCGGAGTGGTGCGGACCTTGCAAGATGATTGCGCCGGCGCTGGAAGAGATCGCCGGCTCGATGGCCGGCAAGGTGAAGATCGTCAAGCTCAATGTCGATGAGAACCCTTCGACGGCACAGAAATACGGGATCATGTCGATCCCGACCCTGATGATCTTCAAGGACGGGCAGCTTGCGTCGCGGCAGACCGGCGCCGCGCCCAAGCAGAAGCTCGAGCAGTGGATCAACACCTCGGTCTGACGCCGGACCGCGGACTGCCTCGGTTGCCGCCTCGTCAGGTGGGGGGCGTGCCGTTCGCCGCAAGAATCTCGCCCGCCAGATAGAGCGAGCCGGTGACCAGGATCCGCGGGGCGGATTTGAGGTTGAGCCGGCCGATCGCAGCGAGAGCGCTCTCGATTCCGTCGCTGCTTCCCGCCGGGATGCCGACCCGCCGCGCCGCATCCGCGATCACCTGGACCGGCAGCGCCTTGTCCTGCTGGATGGGAACGGCCACGACGCTGCGGGCGAGCCCGGCAAAATTGCCGAGAAAACCCTCGTGGTCCTTGGTCGCCAGCATGCCGACGACGAGAACGAGGGGCCGCGGTACCCGTTCCTCGAGATCGGCCAGCGCCGCGGCGATCGCCCGTCCCCCGTCGAGATTGTGGGCGCCGTCGAGCCACAGCTCGCTGCCGTCGGGCACCAGCCCGAGCAGGCGGCCCTGCGCGATGCGCTGCATGCGGGCCGGCCAGTCGGCCCGGGTGACGCCGGTTTCCAGGGCGGCGACCGGCAACCTCGGTGAAATGCCGCGCAAGGCGGCAATCGCCGTACCGGCATTGTCGAATTGGTGGCGGCCGAAGAGCCGGGGAGCCGGGAGATCGAGCAGCCCGTCGTGGTCCTGGTAGACGAGGCGATTTCGTTCCTGGGTGACGGTCCAGTCCTCGCCGGCCACCCTCAGCGGCGCGCCGACCCGCGCCGCCTGGCGCTCGATGACATGGCGCGCCTCGTCGGGCTGCGGCGCCACCACGGCGAGCACGTCGCGCCTGAGGATGCCGGACTTCTCGCCGGCGATCCTCGCGATCGTGTCCCCGAGGAAATCCTGGTGATCGAGCGAGATCGGCGTGATCACGGTGGCCAGCGGGCGCTCGATCACATTGGTGGCGTCGAGCCGGCCACCCAGGCCGACCTCGAGCAGCAGCACGTCGGCCGGGTGACGGGAGAACAGCAGCAGCGCCGCCGCGGTGGTGATCTCGAAGAACGTGATCGGGGCGCCGGCATTGATGCGCTCGGCCTCGGCGAGCGCGTCGGCCAGGTCCTCGTCGGAAACCAGGATGCCGCCGCCCGCAGCGCCCAGGCGGATGCGCTCGTTGAAGCGCACCAGATGCGGCTTGGTGAAAGCGTGGACGGTGCGCCCCCCCGCCTCCAGCATCGCCCGCAGGAAGGCGACGGTCGACCCCTTGCCGTTGGTGCCGGCCACCAGGATGACCGGCGGCACGCGGCGTTCCGGATGATCGAGACGCTCGAGGATGCGCCACATGCGCTCGAGCGACAGATCAATCTTCTTGGGGTGCAGCGAGAGGAGCCGCGCAATGATCGCGTCGACCGGGGTCATCACCGGCACCCTAGCACCGAAGCATCTGGAAAAACCGACACCGGGTCTCTCATGGCACGACGGGCAGGCAAGAGGGCCGGGCCGACGCCGCCCGTCATACGCCGGCCGGAACCGGCAGGGTCGCCTCCACGGGCGGCTCGACCTGCGCCTTGGTCAATACCCGGCACAACCTCGCCAGGGTGGCACGCAGCTGGTGGCGATGCACCACCATGTCGATCATGCCGTGAGCCTTGAGGTATTCGGCCCGCTGAAAACCGTCGGGAAGCTTTTCGCGAATGGTCTGCTCGATCACTCGCGGTCCGGCAAAACCGACGAGCGCGCCGGGCTCCGCAATGTGGATATCGCCCAGCATCGCATAGGATGCGGTCACGCCGCCCGTCGTCGGATTGGTCAGCACGACGATGTACGGCTTCCTCGCCTCCCGCAGCTGCTGGACCGCGATCGTGGTGCGCGGCATCTGCATGAGAGACAGGATCCCTTCCTGCATGCGGGCGCCGCCCGACGCCGCGAACATGATGAACGGCGCGCCGGTATCGGCCGCGGTCTCGAGGCCCCTGATCACCGCTTCGCCGGCCGCCATGCCCAGCGACCCGCCCATGAAATCGAAGTCCTGCACGCCGGCAACGACGTCGAGCCCCTCGAGGCGGCCTTGCGCCAGCTTCACCGCGTCCTGCAGCCCGGTCTTCTGGCGGGCGTCCTTGAGGCGGTCGACGTAGCGGCGCTCGTCGCGAAACTTCAGCGGATCGACCGCAACGTCGGGAACCTCGATCTCCTCGAATTCGCCGTCGTCGAACAGCGACTTGAGACGGGCGGCCGCGCCGATCCGCATGTGGTAGTTCGAGCTCGGAATGACGAACTGGTTCGCCTCGAGATCCCGGTAGAACACCAATTGGCCGGTCTCCGGACACTTGACCCAGAGATTCTCCGGAACCTCGCGGCGCAGGAAGCTGCGAATCTTCGGCCGGACGACGTTGGAGATCCAGTTCATGTCAGCCATTCACCAGGTTGCGAGAATTGCCGATTTATCGGGGGCGGGCTCGATCCCGGCCCCTACCCGAGATCTAGGCGAGGCGGCGGTCGCCGACAAGATCGCCCGGAAGGCGGCTACCGCGGCTGCCGCGACCAGGTGCGGGATGGACGCCCGGCAGAGCCGCAATCGCATAACATTCGGCGTCGGGACCGGCCCGCCGCGGGACGCCGCCAGGGCCGGCCCGTCCGGACGTCACTGCCTGACATAGGCCTCGGTCGTATAGCGACGCATCATCCTCTGGCTGTTGAACACGGAGCCGATCTTGGCAATCGCCTGCTTCATCATCCAGATCCACCGGGGGCGATCGGCGTAGTAGAGCGGCAGCACGACGTGCTCGAGCTTGTGATAGAGGTCGGCCGCATGCGCCGCGGCGTCCGCCGGCTCTCCGTCCTTTCCGATCGACCAGCCGGTCACGCCTTCGTCCCAACCCTCGATCCACCATCCATCGAGGACGCTCAGGTTCAACACGCCGTTGAAAGCCGCCTTCATCCCGCTGGTTCCGGACGCTTCGAGCGGCGGCAACGGCGTGTTCAGCCACACATCGGCACCGGCGACGAGCTTGGCGGCGATGCTCATGTCGTAGTTGGGCAAGAACGCACCGATGACGGGCTTGGCGTCGCGGATATGGCCGTGGATCGCCCGAATCAGGGCTTGGCCCTCGTGATCGCGCGGATGCGCCTTTCCCGCCATCACGATCTGGAACGGATGCTCGGCGCAGATCCGGCGCAGCCGATCCATATCCCCGAACAGAAGGTCCGCGCGCTTGTATCCGGTCATGCGCCTGGCAAACCCGAAGATCGGAAGATCGAGACTCGATCTTGACGCCGGTGCTGCGCTCGATCTCGGCGATCAGCTCGCTCTTGGCCTGCTGGTGCGCCGACCACAGCGCTTCTCCCGACACGTCGTCGGCCTTGAGCAGACTGGTCGGCTCCCGCGCCCAGTGAGGAAGCATGACCTGGAACAGCTCGGAGATGTTCGTGTGCATCCAGGTCGGAACGTGCGCCCCGTTGGTGATGGCGCGGACGTGATATCCGGGAAACATGTGCTGGGCCGTCTGCGCGTGCCGCCGCGCCACGCCGTTGACGTAACCGCTCAGGCTGAGCGACAGGCGTGTCATGTTGAGGCGGTCGGCGCCGGCCAGCTGCTTGAGCTGATCGAGATCGATGAAATCTCCGAGGATACGCCGCACGTCGGCGTACTCGAAGCGATCGTGACCTGCCTCGACGGGAGTGTGCGTGGTGAAAACGCATTGCTCGCGCACCCGGTCGACGGCGTAGTTCAGCGGCTCGACGATCTCCGACCTGGTCTGGCGTCGATACTTGAGCAGAAGGGAGAGCGCCAGAAACCCGGCATGGCCCTCGTTGAGGTGATAGGTGCCGATGGAGAAGCCGAGCGCCCGCAGGATTCGCTCGCCGCCGATGCCGAGCACGATCTCCTGCTCGATGCGGGCGATCTCGTCTCCGCCATAAAGCCGGCTGGTGATGGTCCGGTCCCGCTCGTGGTTCTCGGCAACGTTGGTGTCCAGCAGGATGATCGGGACCTGGTGTCCGAGCGGCGATTTCAGCTCGTAGACCCACGGCCGGATCCAAACGGTGCGGCCCTCGATGGCGACCGCGATCATCACGCCGGCCGCTTGCGTGTAGTCTTCGGGATTCCACGGATCGGGATGGTCTATCTGCGCTCCCTCGGAATTGATCTCCTGACGCAGGTATCCGTTCCGGCTGGCAAGCGTGACGAAAACCATCGGCAGGCCGAGGTCGGCGGCCGACCGCGCCGCATCGCCCGCCAGGATGCCCAGCCCCCCCGAATAGGTATGCATCTCCCGGCGGATGCCGATCTCCATGGAGAAATAGGCAATGCGCGTTGCCCGCAGGTATGGCGTGATGTCGATCATGGGTGGGTGCATCGCGGCCACGGATTTCGAGTCGGACGAAGCAAACTGTTTCCTGCCTATCGTACCGATCAATCGTCGTCCATAAGAACAATCCTGTATCCTTGGGGCAGGAGCCTTCAGGTGCCGCCATTTACCGCCGGCGACGCGGCGCAGAATTCGTGAGTCGGGTCGCACGCACGCGGTCGTACCGAGTTGGGTCGCGCCGCGGTCACCCGAGGCTGTCGGCCGAATTCGGTCTACTCGGCGGCCTGCCGCCGTGCGCCCCGCACGCCCTCGGCGAGAGTGGCGACGAGGTCGGTCACAGCGGCGACGGTGCGGGGCGTTCCTGCTCCGGCGTCGTCCAGACTGTCGCGGACCGCGTCGACCAGCGCCGACCCGACCACGACCGCGTCGGCATTGCTCGCAATGGCGCGCGCCTGCTCCGCGGTCCGGACACCGAAGCCGACGGCAACCGGCAGCGCGGTGTGCCGCTTGATGCGCGCCACCGCCTGGGCGACCCGCGCGGTATCGGGCGTCGCCATGCCGGTGATGCCGGTGATCGACACGTAATAGACGAAGCCCGACGTGTTGGCGAGCACGGCGGGGAGGCGCCGGTCGTCGGTCGTCGGCGTCGCCAGACGGATGAAGTTGAGACCGGCGCGAAGCGCCGGCAGGCACAATTCGTCGTCCTCCTCGGGAGGCAGGTCGACGACGATGAGGCCGTCGACGCCCGCAGCCATGGCGTCGGCGAGAAAGCGCTCGACGCCGTAAATGTAGATCGGATTGTAGTAGCCCATCAGCACGATCGGCGTCATGTCGTCCTGCCGACGAAACGTGCGCACGATCTCCAGCGTCTTCTTCAGTGTCTGCCCGGCCTTGAGCGCGCGCAGCGAGGAGGCCTGGACCGCCGGACCGTCGGCCATCGGATCGGTGAACGGCATGCCGAGCTCGACCACGTCGGCGCCGGCCGCCGGCAACGCCTGAAGCAGCGCCAGCGACGTCGCCGGATCGGGATCGCCGGCGGTGACGAAGGCGACAAGCCCGGCGCGGCCTTCCGCCTTCAGGGCGGCGAAGCGGCGATCGATGCGCGTGGTCATCCGATCCGGCCCCCCAGCACGTCGGCCACCGTGAAGATGTCCTTGTCGCCGCGCCCGCACATGTTCATCACCATCAGGTGATCCTTCGGCTTTTCCGGCGCGAGATCCATCACCTTGGCGAGCGCGTGCGCGGGCTCGAGCGCCGGGATGATGCCCTCGAGCCGGCAGCACAGCTGGAAGGCATCGAGCGCCTCCTGGTCGGTGGCCGACAGATATTTGACCCGGCCCGCATCGTTGAGCCACGCATGCTCCGGACCGATGCCCGGATAGTCGAGCCCCGCCGAGATCGAGTGGGCTTCGGTGATCTGGCCGTCGTCGTCCATCAGCAGATAGGTCCGGTTGCCGTGCAGCACACCCGGCCGCCCGCCGGCGATCGAGGCGGCATGCAGGCCGGAGCCAAGCCCGTGACCGGCCGCCTCGACGCCGTAGATCTCGATCGTCGGCTCGTCGAGGAAGCAATGAAACAAGCCCATCGCGTTGGAGCCGCCGCCGATGCAGGCGACCAGCGAGTCGGGCAGACGGCCCTCGGCGGCCTGCATCTGCTCGCGCGTCTCGCGGCCGATGATCGACTGGAAATCCCGCACCATCATCGGATAGGGATGCGGACCGGCGACGGTGCCGATGCAGTAGAACGTGTTGTCGACGTTGGTGACCCAGTCGCGCAACGCCTCGTTCATGGCGTCCTTCAGCGTCCGCGATCCCGACTCGACCGGGCGCACCTCGGCGCCGAGCATCTTCATGCGGAACACGTTGGGTTTCTGACGCTCGACGTCGACCGAGCCCATGTAGACCACGCAGTCGAGGCCGAAGCGGGCGCACAGCGTCGCGGTGGCGACCCCGTGCTGGCCGGCGCCGGTCTCTGCGATGATGCGTTTCTTGCCCATGCGTCGCGCCAGCATGATCTGGCCGAGCACATTGTTGACCTTGTGGGCCCCGGTATGGTTGAGCTCGTCGCGCTTGAAATAGATCTTCGCGCCGCCGAGATGCTCGGTCAGCCGCTCGGCGAAATAGAGCGGGCTCGGCCGCCCGACATAGTGCGTCAGATAGCCGTCCATCTCCGCCTGGAATGTCGGGTCCGCCCTGGCGTCCGCGTAGGCCCGCTCCAGCTCCAGGATCAGCGGCATCAGGGTTTCGGCGACGAACCGCCCGCCGAACATGCCGAAATGCCCGCGCTCGTCGGGGCCGCTGCGGAACGAATTGGGTTGCGGGATGGTCATGCGGTGCTCGCAATCGTTGCGGCGGCGCGCTCCGCCGGGGTCCGGCGCGCCGCGCCGATGAAGGCGCGGATCCGGTCGAGGTCCTTCTCGCCCGGCGCCCGCTCGACACCCGACGAGACATCGACGCCCGGCGCCCGCGTGATCGCGATCGCGGTCGCCACGTTGTCGGGATCGAGCCCACCCGACAGCATGAACGGCATCCCGGCGTCGAAATTCTGCAGCAGCCGCCAGTCGAACGGCGTGCCGAGCCCGCCCGGCCTGGTGGCGTCGCGCGGCGCGCGGGCATCGAACAGCAGCCGATCCGCGATCCCCCGATAGGCGGCCGCGGCCGCGAGGTCGGCGCTGGTCTCCACCGGGATGGCCTTCATCAAGGGCAGCCCGAACCGCGCCTTGATCGCCGCAACGCGGTGCGGCGGCTCCCGGCCGTGCAATTGCAGCATGTCGGGGGCGAGCAGATCGACGATGTCCGCCAGAGCCACGTCATCGGCATCGACGGTGAGCGCAACCTTGTGCGCCCGCCCGGCGACGCGGCGGCCGAGAGAGCGCGCGCGCGCCGCGTCGATGTTGCGGGGCGACGGCGGGAAGAACACGAAGCCGACGAGATCGGCTCCCGCATCCAGCGCCGCGTCGAGGGCGCTCTCGGTCTTCAGGCCGCAGATCTTGATCAGCAGAGGCATCGGCTCGCGCCTGGCTCGGTTGTGCGGTTGCGTTCTACATCGCGGCGCGACGTTTGTCTTCCCGGCGGGCCGATGCCGGGTCCGCACGGGAACGCGACGGTCAGGCCGCCGGCGGACGGCGCCAGGCCGGGACCGATGTCAGCCGCGTCGCCGTCGGCAAGCCCGCGCCGTCACCGGCGCCAAAATGCTGCCTCAGCGTGTGCAGCTCGCCGCGCAGCTTGCGCAACTCGGCCTCGTGGCGACGGGCCGCCCGCCGCCATTTGGCCTGCCGCAGCCAGGCCGCGGTGCCGCCGATCAACGCGCCGCCGATCAGCGCCAGCAGGATGACGAGAAACAGCGGCACCATGCGGCTGAAGGCCGGCGCCTCGGACGAGAACGGGTCGATCGAGACCATGACGTAATGGCGGTTGGCGACCGCCAGCATCACGATGAGGATCGCCAGCGGGACCAGCACCAGCACCGAGACGATCTTGCGGATCATGCGCACTTCCTGCGATCCGCCGCCGCAGCGGCTGGTCGGGTTTGCCGGCGGCCCACCGAGCACTGACAGTCGAGGCAAGCCGACCTAATGGTTTGTCGCAGAGCGGCCTCTACTGCGCCGGAACATGCTCTAATCCTGCCGATTGAGGCGCTCGCGCATTTCCTTGCCGGTCTTGAAGAACGGCACGCTCTTCTGCTCGACCGAGACATGGGCGCCGGTGCGCGGATTGCGTCCGGTGCGCGCCGGCCGGTGCTTGACGGAGAACGCCCCGAAGCCGCGCAGCTCGACGCGGTCGCCGCGGGCCAGCGCCGCCACGATCTCGCCGAGGATCGCATTGACGATGTTTTCCACGTCGCGCTGGTAAAGATGGGGATTTTGCGCGGCAATTCGTTGCACCAGCTCGGATTTGATCATCGACGTGCGGCCCCCCAGCCTCGACGGGTGATTGCCCAAGCGCCCCTCAGTTCGTCGCCGAAGGGTGCCAAAGGGCCAGAAGACCGTCAAGGTTGAGCCGCTCGACGGCCTGCACCGTGCTCATGTCCAGGATGCGACGGGCGACCGCGGGAAGGCCCACGGCGTCGAGCCCGGCCGCCACCACGACGTGCAGGAAGGGCAGCTCCGAGAATCGCGATTTGAGCTGCCAGTCGCGCACCTTGAGCTTGGGATCGATGTTCTTCTCCTTGGCGAGCCAATCGATCGCCGTCTGCTCGGTACCGATCTGGTCGACCAGCTTGAGGTCGATCCCCTGTCGCCCGGTGAAGACACGGCCGTCGGCCACACGGTCGAGAGCGGCGTCGTCGAGATGCCGCCGGTCCTTCACCATGCCGCGGAACCAGTCGTAGGAATCCCGCACGATGGCTTCGATCGCGGCGCGCGCCTCCGGGCTGGTCGGCTCGAAGCCGTTGGGCGATGCCTTCAGGGGCGACGACTTGATCTCCTCGACCTTGACGCCGAGCTTGGTCAGCAGGTCTGCGACATTGGGATACTGGAACAAGACGCCGATCGATCCGACCAGCGAGGTGCTCTGCGACACGATGTGATCCGCCGACATGGCGGCCACATAGCCACCGGATGCCGCCAGGCCGTCGACCACGACCACGGTCGGCTTCTTGTCGGCGACCCGGCGCAGCGCGCCGTAGAGCTGCTCGGCGCCGGCGGTGGTCCCGCCCGGGCTGTCGACATGGACGATCACGGCGCGGGCGCTCGACTTGGCCAGCCGTTCGAGCGCCTCGACACGGTCGGTATCGCCGCGGATGATGCCCTGGATGGTCACCCGGGCGATGTACGACCCGGCCGGCTCGGTCAGTCCCCCGTCGCCGCGCAGCGCGGCGGCGATCGCACCGACCGCCGCGATGGCGATGATCACCGCGAATACCCGCCAGAACGTGAGCTTGCGCCGCATGCGGCGGCGGTCGACGATCGCATCAGCATCGAGCGACATCGCTCATCTCCTCGACGTATCGCGGTTAAAGCGCAGCCGGACGCGCCGGCTGCGCTCGATCGTTGGCAGCGGACGGGAGGCCGATCACTCCTTCTTGTCGGTCGCCCGCTTGAGCGCGGCGCCGAGAATGTCGCCCAGCGACGCACCGGAATCCGAGGAGCCGTATTGGGCGATCGCCTCTTTTTCCTCGGCGACCTCGAGCGCCTTGATCGACAGCGACACTTTTCGGGCGCGACGGTCGAACTGGGTGACGCGGGCATCGACCTTCTGGCCCACGGCGAAACGCTCCGGGCGCTGCTCGGAACGGTCGCGGGCGAGCTCCGACCGCTTGATGAACGAGGTGAAATCGGTGCCGACGATGATCACGTCGATCCCGGACTCCTTCACCTCGGTCACCTCGCTGGTGACCACCGCACCCTTCTTGAGATCGCCGGCCTCGGCGAACGGGTCGGCCTGGAGCTGCTTGATCCCGAGCGAGATGCGCTCCTTCTCGACGTCGACGTCGAGCACCACGGCCTTGATCATGTCGCCCTTCTTGAACTCCTCGATCACCTGCTCGCCGGGGCGCTTCCAGTCGAGATCGGACAGGTGCACCATGCCGTCGACGTCGCCGTCGAGGCCGAGGAACAGGCCGAACTCGGTCTTGTTCTTCACCTCGCCTTCGATCACCGAGCCGGACGGATACTTTTCGACGAATGTCTCCCACGGATTGCGCATGGTCTGCTTGAGACCGAGCGAGATGCGGCGCTTGACCGGATCGACCTCGAGGATCTGCACCTCGACCTCCTGGGAGGTCGAGACGATTTTTCCGGGATGCACGTTCTTCTTGGTCCACGACATCTCGGAGACGTGGATCAGGCCCTCGATGCCGGGCTCGAGCTCGACGAAGGCGCCGTAGTCGGTGATGTTGGTGACGCGGCCCTTGAACCGCGTGCCGACCGGGAATTTTGCCTCGATGCCCTGCCACGGGTCGTCGAGCAATTGCTTCATGCCGAGCGAGATGCGGTGGGTCTCGTGATTGATCTTGATGATCTTCACTTTGACCTGCTGACCGATATTGAGCACCTCGGTCGGATGGTTGACCCGGCGCCAGGCGATGTCGGTGACGTGCAGCAGGCCGTCGATGCCGCCGAGATCGACGAAGGCGCCGTAGTCGGTGATGTTCTTCACCACGCCGTCGATGACCTGGCCTTCCTCGAGGTTCTGCACCAGCTCCTGGCGCTGCTCGGCCCGGGTCTCCTCGAGCACGGTGCGCCGCGACACCACGATGTTGCCGCGCCGGCGGTCCATCTTGAGGATCTGGAACGGCTGCGGGACGTTCATCAGCGGGGTCACGTCGCGGATCGGCCTGATGTCGACCTGGCTGCGCGGCAGGAACGCCACCGCCCCGTCGAGGTCGACGGTGAAGCCGCCCTTGACCTGGTTGAAGATGACGCCCTGGACCTTCTCGTTGCCCTGGAAAGCCTTCTCCAGGCGTCCCCAGCTCTCCTCGCGCCGCGCCTTGTCGCGGGAGAGGACCGCCTCGCCGAGCGCGTTCTCGACGCGCTCGAGATAGACCTCGACGGTGTCGCCGATCTTCAGGTCGTTCTGCCGGCCCGGTCCGGAAAACTCCCGGAGCGGCACCCGGCCCTCGGTCTTCAGCCCGACATCGATGACGGCGAGATCCTTCTCGATCCCGACCACGGTGCCGTGGATGACGGAGCCTTCCTGCAGATTGCCGGTATGGAAGGACTCCTCGAGCAGCTTGGCAAAATCCTCGCGCGACGGCGTAGCGGCGGTGGCAACAGCGGTGGCGGCCATGAATTCTCCTGACGGGGGACCGGCGGCTCGCGTTGCGATCCGCCTCGACCGTTCGGGCCAAGGGCCCCGCAGACCCTCGGCTGCCGCCGACATTCCGGCGGGCCGGCCCGATCAACCGAACGGTCGGGACGAGTGGTTCATGCCGGGCAGCCGCGGCCTCACGGCAGCGGTGACGAGCGGGCAGGTGCGCTCCGGAACGTCGAAAGAGCGCCATGCTCCCTCGCCCATGTCCGCCACGCGGACGTCGGCAAGGAAGCACCACGTTTTTTGCTTTCAGCCCGCTCGGGCAGCTTTGACGATGTCGACAGCGGCCCGGACCGCCGCGTCTATATCCAAATGCGTCGTATCGAGCAAGTGCGCGTCGGCCGCCGGGCGCAGCGGGGCGATGGCGCGGCCGTGGTCGCGCTCGTCGCGCCGCTTGATGTCGGCGAGGACGGCGGCTTCGCTGACATCGATGCCGGCCCGGCGGAGCTCGGCGGCGCGCCGGCGCGCCCGCTCCTCGGGCGCCGCGACGAGAAAAATCTTCACGTCGGCGTGAGGGGCGATCACCGTCCCGATGTCGCGTCCGTCGAGAACGGCGCCGGGCGGGGTTTCGGCGAAATCGCGCTGGAGCTGGATCAGGGCGGCGCGCACCTCGGGTATCGCCGAGATGATCGAGGCGGCCTCGCCGATCGCATGGCCCTTGAGCACCGCCTCGTCGAAGCGGCCGACATCGAGCCGCTCGGCGGCCATGACGGCGCGAGCCCGGTCGTCCAGCGGATGCCCGCCGTCGATGAGGGCCTTGGCCACCGCCCGATAGATCAGGCCGGTGTCGAGGTGGCGCAGCCCGAAATGCGCGGCGAGACGCTTTCCCAGCGTGCCCTTGCCGGATGCCGCCGGCCCATCGATGGCGATGATCATGCGAGATCGGCGCCGAGACGCCGCATCATCGGCACGAAATCCGGAAAGCTGGTGGCAATGAAGGTGGTGTCATCGACGGTGACCGGCTGGTCGGCGGACAATCCCATGACCAGGAACGCCATCGCCATGCGGTGGTCCATATGGGTCGCGACCGTGCCGCCGCCGGGGACCCGGCCGCGGCCGCCAACGATCAGGTCATCGCCCTCGATCTCGACCGCGACCCCGCAGGCGACGAGCCCGGCCGCGGTGGCGGCGAGCCGGTCGGACTCCTTGACCCGCAGCTCCTTCAGGCCGCGCATGCGCGTCTCGCCCTCGGCGAACGAGGCGGCGACCGCGAGGATCGGATATTCGTCGATCATCGCCGGCGCGCGCTCGGGCGGCACGTCGACCCCGCGCAATCCCGCCGCCCGCACCCTCAGGTCGGCCACCTCCTCGCCGCCCTGGCTGCGCGGATTGAGACGCTCGATCGTCGCGCCCATCTCGGCCAGCGTCGTCATCAGGCCGGTGCGCAGCGGATTGGTCATCACGCCTTCGATCACGACATCCGAGCCCGGCACGATCAGCGCCGCGACCAGCGGAAACGCCGCCGAGGACGGGTCGGCCGGGACGGTGACCGGCGCCGGCATCAGCTCGGGCTGGCCCACCAGGGTGACCCGCCGCCCATGGAGCCCCAACGGCTCCACCCGCACCACGGCACCGAAATGCCGCAGCATCCGTTCGGTGTGGTCGCGCGTCGCCTCGGGCTCGATGACCGAGGTCTCTCCGGGCGCCGCAAGGCCGGCGAGAAGCACCGCCGATTTGAGCTGGGCGGAGGCGGCCGGCGGCTCGTACACGATCGGAATCGGCGCGTCCGCACCCTGCAGCGTCAACGGCAGCCGGCCGCCGGCGCTTTCGGCGAGCGCGCGGGCGCCCATGCGCTCGAGCGGGTCGAGCACGCGCCGCATCGGGCGTTTGCGCAGAGAAGCGTCGCCGTCGAAGGTCGCGGTGATCGGGCACCCGCCGACCGCGCCCATGACCAAACGGCATCCGGTGCCGGAATTGCCGAAATCGAGCGGGGCGACCGGCCCCCTGAAGCCGCCGACGCCGACGCCGTGGACGCGCCAAGTGCCCTCTCCGGTGCGCTCCACGGAAGCGCCGAGCGCGCGCATGACCCTTGCGGTATTGACCACGTCCTCGCCTTCGAGAAGCCCGGAGATCCGCGTCTCGCCCACCGTGAGCGCGCCGAGGATCAGGGCGCGATGGGAGATCGACTTGTCTCCGGGCACGCGGACGTGGCCGGCGAGAGGAGCACCGCGGCGTGCGGTCAGCGGCACGGGTTCGGCATGAGTCACGGCGGGCGCATCCGGTTGAAAGCGGCGTGGTCCTACCACGTGCGCTGCCGCCGCGTCATCCGGTCGCGAGGGCCCCGCAAGCGCTATTGACAGCAGCGTTGCGAGCGGCCAAGGGAAGCACCGCTTTTGGACGGCGAAGGATTCCCGACGGTGGCCAAACCCGAGCTCGGCACCAAGCGCCTGTGCGGCAATTGCGGCGCAAAGTTCTACGATCTCATCAAGAGCCCCATCGTGTGCCCGAAGTGCAGCACGGTGTTCGTACCGCCGACCACCGCGCGCGCCAGGACCGAGGCGGCCGCGGCGCGCGCCCCCGAGCCGGTCGAGGAGATCGCCGCGGCAGAAACCCCGGAGGCCGAGTTCGTTCCGCTCGAGGAGGTCGACAAGGAGGCCGAGGGCACCAAGGCGGTCGCCGAGGAAGGCGTCGACGACGTCGAGGTCGACGAGAGCATCGATGACGCCGCCTTCATCGTGCCCGAGGAGGAAGAGGACGAGGACGTCACCGACATCATCGGCGACGGCATCGAAGACGACGAGGAGACCTGACGACCGGATGTTGCGTCCGGTAATTAAGTGGCCAGGAGACGGGAGATTCTGCTATCCTGATTTCTGATCACCTACTTTGATCCCCGGAGGGGCCATAGCTCAGTTGGGAGAGCGCTTGAATGGCATTCAAGAGGTCGGCGGTTCGAACTCCGCCTGGCTCCACCAATTCCTCCCTCCTCCGATCACTGCCGCGGAATGTAGTGAGGCGCCAGGCTACAAGCGCCTCGAGCAATGTTGCGGGTGCATGCAAAGCCCTCCTTGGCCTCGAGTCACCCCCGGGCGGGCAGCAATTCCATAGATTCCGACACCAATTTTCCCTGTTCCGGTGACCCTCGTCGGACACGCGCGCAGGTGCTCGAGGGCGCCGCTGTGTGAAGCCGCTCACGCCGCGGTGCGGCAGCCCCATCGATACTGCGGGTCGATCCGCAGGCGAGGGAGGGGCGAGCATGAATGCCATCGAGACACTTGAGAGCAAGCTGCCGAGCCTTGGCGCGGCGGTTCGCGGCAAACCCAACGTGGTGGGCTACGGGATCGGCTACAAGCGCAAGGACGGCAAACGCACGGACCAGCTTGTCTTCGTGGTTTTCGTCGCGAAGAAACTGAACGTCGCGGCAGAAAATCGCATTCCGGCGACCGTCGACGGCGTTCCGACCGATGTCATCGAAAGCGGCGAGTTCCGCCCCCACGACAATAAGGCCGCATTCCGGCCGATGCCGGCCGGCGTAAGCGTCCAGACCATGAGCTCGGGCCTTTCCACCGGAAGCGGAACGCTCGGCTGCTACCTCGTCAATGAGGCCTATCCTGACCTGTTCATGCTGTCCAACAATCATGTGCTTGCGGCGGAAAATCGGGCGCGGGCCGGCGACCCGGTCATCCAAGGCAAGGCGCCCGCTTTGGCACAGCTTTTCCGGTTTCCCCTGCTGGCCAACTATGAACGGAGCGACTGCGCGGTGGCCCGCCTGCTCAATCGCGGCCACGAGGGCGGCACCTCGCCGAATGCCGTGAAGGCGATCATCGACGTGTTCGCGCCGCCCCAGGACCTCGGTCAATGGATTGGGACGGAGACCGCCGACTGCGCGATTGCGATCGCCCCGCTCCCGGGCAGCAGTCTGCCGGCGCTCGTCGCCCTGCACATCGACGCGCCGGCCGGAGAGAACCGCGGTTATCTGCGCGTTGGCCGCGGTCTCCAGAACAGTGGCATTGTCAGCCAGTGGAGCAACGCCGAACCGATCGGAGGCTGGTTCGGGAAGGAGACGCAAGCGGCCGGTCTGGCGATTGCCGATCTCGATGGGAACGGCACGCCTGACGCCGTGGTGTTTCACATCGACAATCCGCCGGGAGCAAACAACGCCTTCTATCGCATTGGCCGAGATCTCCAAGCCAACGGCAGAGCGACCTGGGGCAATCCGATTCAAATTCCCGGCTGGTGGGCCACGGAATGCGCCGGTGGCGGCATCGCGCTAGCCGACGTGACCGGAAGCGGTCGACTGGACCTCGTCGTCCTCTTCGTCGACGCACCGGCTGGGGAGAACCAAGCCTACATCCGAATCGGCGAGGATCTCGATCCGGTCACCGGGCAGGCGTCATGGACGCGACCGCCGCAGCCGATCAGCGCCTGGTGGGGTGCCGACACCCAGGGTGCGGATATTGCGCATGTCGGGCTGGACGCGGACGGCAATCAGCAATTCGTGGTCGCGCACGTCGACGCCCCGCAGGGGGAGAACCGGCTCTACTATCGAACGATCGCCATCGACCGTTCGGGAGCCCTGGTCCAGGCGCGGGACGCGTTCGGCGTGCCGGTTCCGTTCACCGGCCATTCCGCCGGCGCCTGGATCGGAGGCGAGAACCAAGGCCTCGGGGTGGCGGTGACCAATTTCGGCGGCCGCGACAGCTACCTGTTCGCTCTCACCATCGACAATCCCCCGGGCGAGAACCACGCCCATCTGCATGTCGCCAGGGCACTGCTCGGTACGAGCCGCATGCGGTGGGGCGCGCCGGTCAGCGCGACCACCCGTGTCGCCTTGCCGGGGATCCACGTCTGGAAATCCGGAGCGACAACCGAGGTTCTTCATGGCGAGATCACGGCGGTCTCGGCCAACTTGCACATCGCCTACCCGGCCGCCGGGACCACATGGTTGGCGCAAACGGTCGTCATCGAACCTGCGATTTCCGACGCCGGCGACTCCGGGTCGCTCGTTTTCGACGGCAACGGCACACCGGTGGCATTGATTCATTCGGGCAGCGTCAAGGTGGGCCTTTCGGGGGCCAGCCACATCGACGCCGTGCTCGAGGATCTCCGAATTTCCTCCCCCTACGCGGTGCCGCGATGGACCGGCGCCGAGACACAAGGGGCAGGCATCGCGAGCGTCACCTGGTCGGGGTCCTCCGGCAAGACCACCGACCTGGTCATCGTGCACGTCGACAATCCGCCTGGGGAAAACCAGGCCTTCTTCCGGGTCGGCAAGAATGTCGACATCAACGGGCAGGTGCGCGGCGGATGGCTGGCCCCGCAACGGATCGGGGGCTGGATCGGCACCGAAACGCAGGCGGCCGGCGCGACGATCGCGCGGTTTCGGGGAGAGGCGCTGCCTTCCCTCGTCATGCTGCACGTCGATCATGCGGCAGGAGGAAATCGGGCCTATCTCTATCTCGGCAGGGGCTTCGACCAGAACGGCAACGTCTCTCAGCAATTCAAGGGACCAATCCCGCTCGAGTGGAATGGCGGAAATATTTGGTTCGGCACCAACTGCCAGGGCGCCGACGTGGCAGTGGCCGATCTCGGGTCCGGACAGCTCAGCATCATCCTTCTGAACATCGACAGTCCCGGCGGGGGCAACCGCGGCTACTACCGCGTCGGGCACGACTTTCGCGCGGACGGCTCGGTGGGCTCGTGGGAGGACTGGCGGGAAATTCCCGGCGGGTTCGGCCTGGAGACGGGCGACGCCGGCATCGCGGTGACCAATCTTGATTCAGACAAGCGGCCCGAGCTCATCGTGTTTCACGTCGATCAGGCGGGGTCGAGCAATCTTGCCTACTACCGTGTCGGGTGGAACCTGGACAAGAAGGGCATGGCCGCGCGCTGGTCCGCGCCGGTCTCCATCGGCAAGTGGTGGGGAGATCAGACGCAAGGCGCAGGTGTGACGATCGCAGATCTCACCGGGAGCGGCTATGCCGACATGATCCTGTTGAATGTCGACAACCCGGCGGGCGAGAACACCGCCTACTATCGGGTCGTATACGACGTGATGCCGAGCGGAGAGCCGGCGCGCTGGAGGATCGCATAGGCCGAAGGGTTTGCCGCCTCACTGCCCGCCGGCGAACACGATGGTGGTCGGGCTGGCGTTCCGGATCACCTGGCCGGTCGCCGCGAGCTTGCCGGATGCCGGATCGATCCGAAATGTGACGACCGTGTCGCCCTGTTCGTTGGCGGCGTGGAGGAAGCGTCCCGCCGGATCGAGGCCGATGAAGCGCGGGCCGCGGCCCTGGGTCGGCTCCCAGCCGACGGCGGTCAGCGTTCCGTCGGTCGCGTCGGCCGCGTAGATGGCCACGCTGTCGTGGCCGCGATTGGAGCAGTAGACGAAGCGGCCGTCGGGCGAGACCGCGATCTCGGCGGTCGTGCTGGTGCCGACAAAATCCGTCGGCAGCGTGGTGATGACCTGGATGGGCGCCAGCGTGCCGTGCTCGGCATCCCAGCGGTAGGTGGTGGTCGTGCTGTCGAGCTCGTTGAGCACCCACACGATCGGCAGCTTCGGGTGGAAGGCGAGATGTCGCGGACCGGCGCCGGGGCGCGAAGCGACGGAGCCGGGCTCGGCCGGCGACAGCCGGCCGGTCGCGCCGTCGAACCTGAAGACGAAGACCCGGTCGAGGCCCTTGTCCGGTATCAGCACGAAGCGGCCGGTGGGATCGAACACGACGTCGTGCGGATGCGAGCTCTTCTGCTCGGTCTTGTGCGGCCCGGGCTCGCCCGGCAGCGCCACCAGCTGGTGCTGATCCTTGAGCGATCCGTCGGGCGCGATGGCGAGCACCGCGACGCTGCCGCTGCCGTAGTTGGCGACCACCAGGAACTTGCCGCCCGGGTCGACGGCCTGGCGCACGCCGTTCACGCCTCCGGTCGGGGCGCGATTGATCACCTTGGACTCGCCGGTCTCTCGGTCGCGCTCGAAGGCCGTCGCGTAGTCGCCGTCGCCGTGAACCGCATACAGAAAGCGCTGGTCGGGGCTGAGCACCAGAAACGACGGGTTGGTCAGGTGTCCGATGTGCTGGACGTGGGTCCACGCGCCGGTCGCGGCGTCGGCACGATAGACATGAATGCCGTCGCCCCGCGCCTTGCGCTGCGCGGTCGTGAACGATCCCACATAGGCAAACATCGCGCCGGTCTCCGGTATGGTTTGTGCTGCGGCAGGATGGGACGCCGCGCCGGCAAGACAGGTGGCCAGCATGACGGCGGCGAGGGACGCCGGCCATCCCGCGGACATCATCCGCTTTTCCATTGATGTCCTCCCCGGTTCTGCCCCGGGTATTGCGTTCCCGAGGCGATATGGCTGGCAGGAATGACGAGCCTAGAGCCAAATCATACCGATCCGCCGGGGTTCGAGCGAGCCGCGGATCAGGCCGACTCCCGGACGTCGATGATCGGGCTTACCCCCCTTCCATGTCGCGGGGCGTGAAGCTCAGGTCGAGGATCTTCCACTCGGCATACTTGTCGGGGGGGAGGAAGCTGTAGGGCTGGCACTGGCGCAAAGCCTTCACCACGCCGGCGACCAGCGCCGGCCCGTTCGGCGATGCGGTCCCCTCGATCAGGGTGGGCTGGCCTCGCAGGCCACCATCCGGCGTCAGGGCAATGCGCAGCACGACGCGCAACTTTTCCGCGGCGGCGACGCCGGCGGGCAAGGCCAGACATTTTTTCAGATGCGCCCTGAATGCCGCCACGTCGGCCGGTGCCAGATCCGCCATCTTGTCGGCCGGAGCATCGAATCCCGGCAGCGCGCCCTCGGGTCGGGCGCTCTCGGTGGTCGGAGCGACCGGCGATACCGGAAACATGCTGGCGAGCACGGCAGGATCGAACGGGGAGCGGTTTTGCGGCGGCGCGGTCTGCGGTGCGGCCTGAGGCGGTACGGGCTGAGGCGGTACGGGCTGAGGCGGTGCGGCCTGAGGCGGTGCGGCCCGAGGCGGTGCAGCTTGGGGCGCCGCGGCCTGGGGCGCTGCGGCCTGGGGCGGCGGTGACGGGGCCTGCCCGGTGCTTCTCTGTTGCGGCCGGACCGGCTCGGCCGGGGCTTGCGCGGCGGCGGTTTTCGCTCCGGGCTCGAGGCGCTCGGGCAATACCGGCTGGGGCACCTCGTCGGGCGAAACGATGTCCACGGTCACGGACTCGACCGGGACGACCTCGAACGGCTTGGGCCGGGCGGACAACGCTACGCCGAGCAGCGCCACCATATGAATGATGACGGAAAGCGCGATCGCCGCGACGAAAAACGTGAGGCCGGTTCGCATGAGCCGCCCTGCTCAAGCCCGAAATTCCCCTCTGGGCTTTTAGCCCGGCTGTCCGGCGGTGCCAAGCAAGCGGCCTACCAGGATCGCACGCCGCGCATCCCGAGTGCCGACTTCCGGTGCATTCTCAGACCTCGACGAATGGACCCGGCCGCGCGCGGTGTCCGGACGGCAGCAGGTGGAAATGGTGCCGCGGCGGCTCGTAATGCTCCTCGGCGGTAGCGGGCTGCAGAAAAAGCTCGCCGCACAGATCGGCCCGCACGAAGAAGGCGTTCACCCCGGCGAGCGAGCAGCCGACGAGGCGATATCCCTTCCGGTGGCCCAGCCGCACCAGCGCCTCGAGGCTGGCGCCATAAAAATTCGAGCCGTCCCACGCGGCGTCCGGCCGATACGGGACGACGACCGACATGGGAGGCCGCAGCGTCGCATTGTACTCGATGACCACCACGCGCGGGTCGACGGCGCCGATCGCGTTCCACACCCAGTAGTCGTTGTAGTCGATGTCGATGCCGAGGAGGTCGATCTCGCCGCGCAACCCGCCACCCGCGATGAGCGCGTCGATGTTTTCGGCGGTCACCATGCTCTGCACCAGCGCCAGCGTCCCGGCCGCGAGGAACGGCGCGAAATCATCGCGGATCCGCCGGGCGCTCGCCGGATTGGCTTCGATCCACAGTCCGCGCCAGCCCTCGACCAGCAGCTTGACGGTGTTGCACTCGGCACCGGACTCGACGCCGAACTCCACGAAGCTGCGGCTCGTCGTGCCGATGCGGCGAAAAATCTCGGCGATGATGCCGTCCTCGTCGTTCTGCGAAAACACCTTGTAGCCGTGGCGCGCAAGACGCCTGGGATCGCCATTGCGCGGCTTGGCGACTTCCCGCTCCCAGGCGTCGAGCACGTTCATCTGGGCGACGTAGCGGGCGAGCTCGGCGTGGCGCCGCAGCAGCGACACCAGGTCGGCGGCGTGGTCGGGGTCGGTCACGAGGACGCTGGTTCCGGTGGCTGGTTCCGATGGATTTTCACTGGCGCTCGTCCTATACCGCGGCCGGGAGAACCGATCCATGTCCGACATGCAACTGGTCGTTTGCGGCGCCGCCGGCCGCATGGGGCGCACCCTGGTCAAGGCGATCGCCGACAGTCGGGGCCTTGCGCTCGCCGGCGCCGTCGAGCAGCCCGGATCGCCACTGATCGGGCAGGATTCCGGCGTGCTCGCCGGGCTTCCGGCAAACGGCGTCCTGGTGTCGGGCGACATCAAACCTCTGGTCGGGCGGACCGACGGCATCGTCGAGTTCACCATCCCGGCGGCGACCGTCGCCACCGCGCAGATCGCCGCAGCGGCGGGCATCGCTCACATCATCGGCACGACCGGCTTCGGCGCCGACGACGAGGCGAAGATCAAGGCGGCGGCGGCGACGGCGCCGATCGTCAAGTCCGGCAATATGAGCCTCGGCGTCAACCTGCTCGCCGCGCTGGTCCGGCAGGTCGCCCGGACGCTCGACGACGAGTTCGACATCGAGATCCTCGAGATGCATCACAACCGCAAGATCGACGCGCCGTCGGGCACGGCGCTGCTGTTCGGGCGCGCTGCGGCGGAGGGGCGCAACGTCGACCTCGCCGACCGCCGTGTCGCGGTGCGCGACGGCCATACCGGGGCGAGACGACCGGGAGATATCGGCTTCGCCACCTTGCGCGGCGGCACCGTGGTGGGAGAGCACAGCGTCATCTTCGCCGGCGCCGCGGAGCGCATCGAGCTCGTACACAAGGCCGAGGACCGCATGATTTTCGCGCGCGGCGCGCTCAAGGCCGCGCTGTGGGCGCGCGGCAAGGCGCCGGGCCTTTATTCGATGGCGGACGTTCTCGGCATCGCGGCGCTCTAGAGCACATCCGATTGACCCGGATGTGCTCTAGAAAATCCTTTTGTGGCGCATGTCCTCTGACGGCGAACCGCGCACACTTCGCCGGGACATGCGCTAGCTCAACGCGTTGAAATGGCGCAGGCCGGCGTCGCCGGACCATGCACCAAGATTTTCCGACGGAGGACTTTCATGGCTGATCGTCTGCTCGTGCTCGTTCGCCACGGCCAAAGCGAATGGAACCTGAAGAACCTGTTCACCGGCTGGCGCGACGTGGACCTGAGCGATCAGGGGGTGGCGGAAGCCGAGAGTGCTGGACGCAAGCTCAAGGCGCAGGGCCTGCGCTTCGACATGGCGTTCACCTCGGCGCTCAAGCGCGCCCAGCGAACCTTGAGCATCATCCTCGAGGAGATGGGACAGACCGGCATTCCGATCGTCATGGACCAGGCGCTCAACGAGCGCGACTACGGCGATCTGGTCGGGCTCAACAAGGACGATGCGCGCAAGCGCTGGGGCGACGAGCAGGTCATGCTGTGGCGGCGCTCCTACGACGTCGCACCCCCCGGCGGCGAAAGCCTGCGCGACACCGCGGCGCGCGTGCTGCCCTATTACATCCGGGAAATCCTGCCGCGGGTGATGCGCGGCGAGCGCGTCCTGGTGTCGGCGCACGGCAACTCGCTGCGGGCGCTGGTGATGGTGCTCGATCGCCATTCGACCGAATCGATCGTGAAGCTCAATCTGGAGACCGGCGTGCCGATGATCTACCGGCTCAACTCCAACTCGACCGTCGAATCGAAGGTCGACCTGGCGGCATGACCGACGATCTTCGGATCGTGGCCCTTGACGCCAGCGGCGTCAGGCTGGCGGTGGACGAGCTCGGCCACGTGCTGGTCGACTGCGTCGAGGGTGGCGCCTCGGTGAGCTTCATGCATCCGTTCGGGCTCGACGAGGCGACGGGCTACTTCCAAAAGGTCGCCGAGGAGATCGATCGCGGCGAGACGATCGTGCTGGCGGCGCGCCACCGCGGCCGCATCGTCGGCAGCGTCCAGCTCGGCCTCGCCACGCCACCCAACCAGCCGCACCGGGCAGACGTGAAGAAGCTGCTGGTCCACCGGGAGGCCCGCCGGCTCGGCATCGGCGCCGCCCTGATGGCGGCGATCGAGCATGCCGCGGCGCGGCGCGGACGCACGCTGCTGGTGCTCGACACCGCCAGCGCCGACGCCGAGCGGCTCTATGACCGCGGCGGCTGGGTGCGGGTCGGGACAATTCCGGGCTATGCGCTGTGGCCGCACGGGCCGCCCTGCGACACCGTCATATTCTGGAAGCGGCTGTGAACATCGCAGGCTCGACCGGGCCTGCAAAGAATCCGTAGTCCGGCGCCCGCAATGGCGCCATGCTGCGCCCGATGGCTCGTTCGGCGGCGTGGCAGATTGGGTTGATCGGGCTGGGCACCGCCGTGGTGCCGCTCGACACCGCCGTCAATATCGCGTTTCCGGCGATCGCCGCGCGGTTCGACCTCGCGGTCAGCGACATCCAGTGGGTGGTGATCTCCTATGTGCTGACCTACGCGGCGCTGATGCTGGGGCTCGGGCGGATCGGCGACATTTTCGGCCATGCAAGAGTATTCCGTGCCGGCCTCGCCTGGAGCACGATCGCGCTGCTGCTCTGCGCCGGCGCGACGAGCTTTTCCGCGCTGCTGCTCTGCCGGATTCTCCAGGGGATCGGCGCCGCCCTGGTGCTGAGCTGCGGCGCGGCGCTCACCACCGGCCTCTATGCGGAGGACCGGCGCAGCCGCGTGCTCGGCTTCTACACCATGGCATTGGCGATCGGCTCTGCTCTCGGCCCGATGCTCGGCGGCGCGCTGGTGCAGGAGTGGGGCTGGCCGGCCGTGTTCTGGTTCCGCGCGCCGATCGCGGCCGCCGTCCTCATGCTGCTGCGCGGGCTGCCGGCCCCCGCCGTGGCGGACCGGCGCGAGCCGTTCGATCTCGTCGGCGCCGGCCTGCTGGCGCTGGCGCTGATCGCGCTGCTCATGGCGTTCAACCGCATTCCGGACATCGCCGCCTTGCCGCTCGGCCTGACGGCGTTCGCTGCGCTGGCAGGATTCGTGCGCCACGAGGCCCGGTGCGAAAAGCCGATCCTCGATCTCAAGGTGTTTCGGCTGCCCGGCTTCGTGACGATCAACCTCGCCAATGTGCTGACCAATCTGGCGGGCTTCGCGGTGTGGCTGCTGGTGCCGTTCTATCTGACGCGGGCCACCGATCTGACATTGTCGGCGAGCGGCGCGGTGCTGGCGACCGCCTGGATCGGCGCAATCCTGTCGTCGGGCGCCGGTGGCCGGCTGGTGGGAAGAATCTCCGCCGGACGGCTGGCGCTCGCCGGCGCCGTGATGGTCGGCGTCGGTCTCGGGCTGATCGGCACGTGGGATCAGCGCACCGCCGCGGCGTGGCTGATCACCGGCCTGGTAGTACAGGGCTTCGGAATCGGGCTCTTCCAGCTCGCCTATACGGACATCGTGACCGCCGCGCTTCCCCGCGAGAGCCGCGGCGTGGCGGGAAGCCTCGCGATGGTGACGCGCACCGTCGGCATCGTCGGCGCCGCCTCCCTGGTCATGCTGCTGTTTCGGACTTTCGAGCAGGCGGAAGGATTTTTCTCCGCCTTCCGGCACACCTTCGCGCTCGCAGCTGGGCTTGCGCTCGCAGCCGCGGCCCTGATGGGACGATGGGCCGGCCGGTGATGACTATTCGAGAACCGTCCTGGTCGGCCCGCGCCGCGCCTGTCCGAGCGCCGCCGCAAGCGCCGCGGCGAAGCTCGCCTTCTCGTTCGGCCCGAGGAATGCCGCCACCGTGAGCCGGCGTCCGCGCGACACCAGAAACAGGCGTTCGATGCCGAATTCCTCGTGGGTCTTGCGCTCGAGCCGCACCCAGAGCGGATTGAGCGTCCATTCGGCGATTTTTCCGCGATGGCTCACCTTGCGGACCCTGAGCTCGCTCGGCGTCACCGTCACCTCCTCGTAGGCGGCGGCCGACCGGTAGCTCGCGCGGAACGCCCAGTACACCAGCAGCACATCGAGCCCGAGAAAGCCGACGACCGGCCACGCGCCGACCAGGAAGAACACCAGCCCGACCACGAAACCGGCTCCGCCGAGCACCAGCATGAGCGCCGCGAATCCGGTCCGGCCGAGGGAGCGGTGCGGGACCAGGGTCGCGGAAAACAATGTGGGTTCGTCGATCAGGACATTGCCGGGGCTCATGATTGCTCACTATAGGATAGTCATGGCATCCAAGACGAACCGACCTGCCGGCGCGAAGCGGAAAACGGCCCGCCGGCCGAAACCACGTGCCGGTTCGCCGCCGGCCGCAACAAAGCCCGCCGCAGGCCAGCGCCGCGCGCCGGTGGCGGCGGCGGCTGCGGCGGCCTCCGGCGCCGCGCTCAAGCCGTGGTCCGAGGCGGAAATCGTCGAGGCATTCCGCCGGTTCCAGGCCGCCAACCCGGAACCGCGGGGCGAGCTCGAATCGGTCAACCCGTTCACCCTGCTGGTCGCCGTCGTCCTGTCGGCCCAGGCGACCGATGCCGGTGTCAACAAGGCGACGCCGGCGCTGTTTGCGGCCGCCGATGATCCGGCCAAGATGGCGGCGCTCGGCGAGGAGCGGGTGCAGGACTACATCAAGACGATCGGCCTTTTTCGCACCAAGGCGAGGAACGTCATCGCCCTGTCGCAACGACTCCTCGCCGAGCATGGCGGAAAAGTCCCGCGCGACCGTGCGGCGCTGGAAGCACTGCCGGGGGTCGGACGGAAGACCGCAAACGTCGTGCTCAACATCGCGTTCGGCGAGCCGACCATCGCGGTGGACACGCATATCTTTCGCGTCGGCAACCGCACCGGTCTCGCTCCCGGCAAGACACCCCTCGAGGTCGAGACCAAGCTCGAGCAGCGGGTGCCCGACCGCTACAAGCTGCATGCCCATCACTGGCTGATCCTGCACGGGCGCTACATCTGCAAGGCCACAAGGCCCGCCTGCGACCGCTGCCTGATCAACGATCTGTGCCGCTGGCCGGCGAAGACCACCTGACGACCGACGGGCGATCGGCACAGCCTCGGCGTTGCTCTCGGCGAGTTACGGAGCCGGAAGGGCTCCCGGTCGTGCCTGGCCGGTCATCCGCTTGTGGACATGCACCATCAGGGCGGTGCCGAACAGCGGAGTGGCCAGGCTGACGATCGGGATCGAGACGAAGGCCGCGATGAACAGGCCGGCGGCGAACACTTTTCCCGGATGCGTCTCGCGCAGCCGCTTGGCATCGGCGGGCGAATGGAACCGCATGGCGGCCAACTCGAAGTAGACGCGGCCGAGCAGATAGGCGTTGGCCAGGAAGAAGATCACGAAACCGAGGCCGACCAGCAGCAGCAACGGCACGGCGCACAGATAGACGAGCAGCGTCAATAGCGCGGCCTTGACCGCCTCGATGATGGCGCGGCCGATCGGCACCGCGCGACCCGGGGGATCTTGCGGATAGTAGCTGCGCTCGACCTGCCCGGCGATCTCGTCGACGAAGAAACCCGCGACCAGCGAGGCGACCGCCGGCATGAGGAAGACCGCGCCGGCGGCGAGCCCGAGGCCGGCAACCACAGCAAGCAGCCATTCGAGGGCGTTGACCGGGCCGCCGGCGTGGGGACCGGCATTGGCCTGCAGCCATGCTCCGCCGGTCACCAGCAGCCAGACCAGCAGGCGGTGAAACGCGATGCCGATGACCACGAGGAGAGCGATCGAGAGGCCGACGGCCTTGAGGAGCACCGCCCGGAAGGGCGGCGTCAGCATGTCGGCCAGCGCCTTGACGGCTGCATCGAGCATTCCGGGAAATCCTCCGCGCCGGGGCTTACCGAGACCGCCTTTGCCGCACAAGGCGGGCAGCGGTGGCAGGGAGGTCGACCGCGAGCCGGCGGACGGCAAATCTGATCGGCGGGCGGGAAAGATCGGCTCAGGCCGCCGATACGCGCTTGCGGCGGCGCTCCGTGCGGATGTCGATCTCGGCCTCCTGCGGCACCAGTGGGATGGCGGCCGCCGGCACCGCATGGGGGGAGACCGCGTCGGCCGGCCGCTCGGGCGGCAACGGCAGATCCGCCCAGTGCATCTTCTTGTAGTCGAACCCGTACTCGATGGTCGGCTTGACGACCTGGAAATACGGCGAGATGTCGAAATCACGCGGCGCGTAGAGCGAGGAGTGGCGGATCACCAGAATTTCCCGCCGGGCGGCGCGGCTTTCCATGAGCGTCACCTTCGGGAGAATCGGATAGCGGACCATCTCGAAGGCCTGGGCGATCAGCGTCGAGCAGATGAGCCTGGTGGGATCGCCGGATCCGAGCGACATTATCCGCCGCCGCCAGCGCTGCGGCACCGGCAGCGGCATCAGATATCGCAACAGATCGATGATGTTCTTGAGGTCGTAGTCGAAACCGAGGCGTTCTATCCCATAGTCGCAGACCCGCGCGCAGTCCTCGGCGGACAGCCCGACCGGGCGGCAGACGCGGGTGTGAAACTGGAAATATTTGGACAACGGGGCGGAGACGACGCCCTCGCCGATGAAGGCCTCGATCAGGACATGCGGCTCGCCGTCCTCGGTCACCGCGCCGTCGATGGGGCCGACATACAGGGCGGCATGCGACCAGGTCGACTGCGTCAAATATTTGATGACACCGGCGATATGATCGTTGCCCTCGACGAGAAGAATATCGCCGGGCTTGAGCGAGGCGCGCAACGCCTTCGGATCGCTGGGCGTGAACGGCTCGTATCCCGCCGCAGATTTCTGCAGGTAACGGGCGATCACCTTCCCGACACGTTCGAGTACCGAGCCCATCGGTCGCATCCCTTGTACGGCGCGAGGTTCGGCCTCGCGTCCCGTCGTAGACTTCGCATTTAAGTCGAAACGCGTTGCATTTTGGTTCACGTGCCGCTCGGGAACGCGCGCGATTGCAGCACGAAATGAGTTCGGGCAAGGTGACGGGGTTCACCTTCGCGCGGCGGTGATCGCGATCGCATCGGCGGCACCGTCTAACTCCTTGTCTTGACGCATGATCTTGCCGGGCGACCAGCCGGGCTCATGCTCTAACGTCCTGGAAACCATGAGACAGATGAGCCGACGCGCCTTCGTTGCCGCTTCGGCCTCGGCCGCCGCCGCGGCGTCCGCGCTGGGCGCCGTGCCGGCCTCCGGCACGGTCGACGTGGTGGTGGTCGGGGCCGGCGTCGCCGGAATCGCGGCGGCGCGGCGCATCGCCCAGGCGGGACGTCGCTTCGCGCTGATCGAGGCGACCGACCACATCGGCGGGCGCTGCGTCACCGATACCAAGTCGTTCGGCGTGCCGTTCGACCGGGGCGCGCACTGGATTCACATGCCCGACCTCAACCCGGTGGCGAAGCTCGCCCCCAAGGCCGGGCTCGACATCTATCCGGCGCCGCCCGGCCAGCGCCTGCGCATCGGCCGGCGCAACGCCCGCGAGGGCGAGATGGAGGACTATCTGGCCGCCCTGGTGCGCACCAATCGCGCCATTGCGGAGGCGGCGCGCGGCAAGTCCGACATATCCTGTGCCCAGGCGCTGCCGCGGGATCTCGGCGAATGGCGCTCAAGCGTCGAGTTCTTCCTCGGCCCGTTCGGCTGCGGCAAGGGGCTCGACGAGGTCTCGGCATACGACTTCGCCAAATCGCTCGAGCGCGACGTCGATGCGTTCTGCCGGCAGGGTCTCGGCACCCTGGTGGCGAAGCTCGCCGAGGGACTGCCGGTCCAGCTCTCGACGCCGGCCGCCAAGATCGTCACGACGCGGCGAGGGGTCGATGTCGAGCTCGCGCGCGGTCAGTTGACGGCGCGCGCCGTCATCATCACGGCGTCGACCGGCGTGCTGGCGGCCGGAAAGATCAAGTTCGATCCGGATCTGCCCAAGCGCTACGTCGAGGCGATCTCAAAGCTGACGCTGGGGAGCTACGACCATGTGGCGGTCGAGCTTGCGGGCAATCCGCTCGAGCTGCAGAGCGACGACCTGGTGTTCGAGAAGGCGACCGGCCCCCGCACCGCCGCGCTGCTGGCGAACATGTCGGGATCGACGCTTTGCCTGATCGATGTGGGCGGCCCGTTCGGCAAGGCGCTGGCGGCCGAGGGCGACGCCGCGATGGTCGCCTTCGCGGTCGGCTGGCTCGCCGACATTTTTGGCCCCGACGTGAAGAAGGCGGTAAGGCGCACGCAGACGACCCATTGGAGCCGCGAGCCGTGGGCGCTCGGCGCGTTCTCGTCCGCCGCTCCCGGCTGGCAGCCGGCCAGAAGGGTGCTGATGGAGCCGATCCGCGACCGCATCTACTTCGCCGGCGAAGCCGCCCACGAGACGCTGTGGGGAACGGTCGGCGGCGCCTGGGAATCCGGCGAGCGCGCCGCCGAGGCGGCACTCCGGCGCATCGGACGATAGCGCCTCAGGTTCTCAGCACGGCGCCGGTCTTCCTCGCCACCTCGGCGACGACCCGCCCGGTCACGGCCTCGATCTCCTGGTCGGTCAGGGTCTTGTCGCGCGGCTGCAGCGTCACTGCGATCGCGATCGACTTCCTGCCCGGGTCGATGCCCGGCCCCTCGTAGACGTCGAACACCGTCACCCGGGTTACCAGCTTGCGATCGGCCGCCTGGGCGGCGCGCACGATGTCGCCGGCCAGCACCGTACGGTCGACCACGAAGGCGAAGTCGCGCTCGATCGGCTGGAAGGCCGGAAGCTCGAGCGCGGGCTTCGCCCGGGTCGCCCGCGCCTTGGGCTCGGCGATGCGCTCGAGAATCACCTCGAAGACGACCAGCGGCCCGTCGGCGCCCAGCGCCTCGAGGGTCTTGGGATGCAGCTCGCCGAAATGTCCCAGCATGTTCTGCGGACCGATCTGGATCGTGCCCGATCGTCCGGGATGGAACCACGCCGGCCCCCCGGGCACGACCTGAAGGGCCTGCGCGGGCGCGCCCGCCGCGGCGAGGACCGCGAGCGCATCGCCCTTGGCGTCGAAGGCATCGACCGGCGCGGCGGAATCCGACCAGTGGCGACCGATGCCGCGCGCCTTGGCAAGCCCACGCCGCACGGCGCTCGCCGCGGTGAACTGGTCCTCGGGACGGTCGCCGCGAAACACCTGGCCGACCTCGAACAGCGCCACGTCGGGAAACCCGCGATCGGCGTTGCGTTGCGCGGCGGCCACCAGGCCGGGGATCAGGCTCGGGCGCATGTCGGACAGATTTTCCGCGATCGGGTTTGCCAGCGCGACGTCCCGCGTGCCGCCGAACAATTCGGCCTGCGGCCGCGAGACGAACGACCAGGTCACCGCCTCGAGCATGCCGCGGGCCGCCAGGGCGCGCTTCGCCTTGCGGGAGCGCACCTGGCCCGTCGTCAGGACCGGCTTGCGGGGCGCCTCGCCGCGGTCGAACGGCACGAACGGCACCCGGTCGACGCCGAGAATGCGCACGATCTCCTCGACGATGTCGGCCTTGCCTTCGATGTCGGGTCTCCACGACGGCACCGCGACCTTCACCACGTCGCCCTGTCCGGCGAGAAAGAAACCCAGATGGCCAAGCGTGCGGCGGACTTCCGGGAGCGGGACGTCGAGGCCGGTCAGCCGGGCGAGCTCCTTCTGCGGAAAGTCGATGACCCGCTCCTCGCCATGAGCATCGCCCACCACAGCGATCTCCGATGGCGTGCCGCCGACCAGGTCAAGCACCATCCTGGTGGCGAGCTCTAGCCCCGGAACCATGAAGGCCGGATCGACACCGCGCTCGAAACGGTAGCGCGCATCCGAGCTGATCCCGAGCTTGCGTCCGGTCTCGGCGATGTTGGCCGGATCCCACAGGGCGGATTCGATCAGCACGTCCGTCGTGGTCTGCGAGCATCCGGTGGCCTCGCCGCCCATGATCCCGGCGAGCGATTCGACGCCGCGGTCGTCGGCGATCACGCACACGGTCTCGTCGAGCCCGTAGATCTTTCCGTCGAGCGCGGCGAGCGACTCGCCGGCACGGGCGCGGCGGACCGTGAGATTGCCGTGCACCTTGGCGGCATCGAAGACATGCAGCGGCCGGCCGCGATCGAAGGTGATGTAGTTGGTGATGTCGACCAATGCGTTGATCGGGCGGAGCCCGATCGCGGTCAGCCGGCGCGCCAGCCAGTCGGGCGACGGACGGTTGACGACGCCGCGGACCAGGCGCAGCGCAAAACCCGGACAGAGCGAGGGCGTAGCGCCGAAGTCGAGCCTGACCGATACCGGACAGGGAAAATCGCCGCGGACCGGCTTGACCGCCGGGTCGAGAAACCGGCCGCGATCGGCGGCGGCGAGATCTCGGGCAATGCCGTGGACGCCCGTGCAGTCCGGCCGATTCGGCGTCAGGTTGATCTCGATCACCGGATCATCGAGGCCGATCAGCTCGGCAAACCGCTTGCCCACCGGGGCGTCGGCAGGAAGATCGATGATCCCCTCATGGTCGTCGGAGATTTCCAGCTCGCGCGCCGAGCACAGCATGCCGCGGCTCTCGACCCCGCGGATCACCCCGACCTTGAGGTCGAGGCCGGTTCCCGGAATGTGGGTGCCGGGGCCAGCGAACACGCCCTTCATGCCGGCGCGGGCATTCGGCGCGCCGCAGACGACCTGAACCGGAGCGCCGGAGCCGGTGTCGACCATGCAGACCCTGAGCTTGTCGGCATTGGGATGCTTTTCGGCGGAAATCACCGCGGCGACGGTGAAAGGCGCAAGCGCCTTGGCCTTGTCCTCGACGCCTTCGACCTCGAGCCCGATCATGGTGAGCGTATCCACGATCTGGTCGAGCGAGGCATCGGTCTCCAGGTGCTCCTTGAGCCAGCTGAGCGTGAACTTCATCGCCCCTGCTCCGCGACGATGCGACGAGCTTTCAGCGTCATGAGCTCAGCCCTCCAGCCAGCGTCGGCAGATCGAGCGGCCGAAAGCCGTAATGGGCGAGCCAGCGCACGTCGGCCTCGAAGAAGGCGCGCAGGTCGGGCATGCCGTATTTGAGCATCGCGATGCGATCGACGCCCATGCCCCAGGCAAAGCCCTGCACTTCGTCGGGATCGAGCCCGCAGTTGCGCAGCACGTTGGGGTGAACCATCCCGCAGCCGAGAATCTCCATCCAGTCCTCACCCTCGCCAAACCGCACCTCCCCCTTCTCGCGCCGGCACTGGATGTCGACCTCGAGCGAAGGCTCAGTGAACGGGAAGTAGGACGGACGGAACCGCATGTTGACGTGGTCGACCTCGAAGAACGCCTTGCAGAACTCCTCGAGAATCCATTTGAGGTGGCCGAGATGGGCCTTGCGGTCGATCACCAGACCCTCGACCTGGTGGAACATCGGGGTGTGCGTCTGGTCGGAATCGATCCGGTAGGTCCGGCCCGGGCAGATCACCCGGATCGGCGGCTTTTGCCGGAGCATGGTGCGCACCTGGACGGGCGAGGTGTGGGTGCGCAGCAGCAGGCGCGATCCGTCGGGCTTGGGATTGAGGAAGAACGTATCGTGCATATCCCGCGCCGGATGGCTTTCCGGGAAATTGAGCATGGTGAAATTGTAGTCGTCGGTCTCGATGTCCGGGCCCTCGGCGACGGAGAGGCCCATGTCGGCGAAGATCGCGGTCAGCTCATCCATGACCTGGCTGATCGGATGCATCCGACCGCTCTCGGCGGGCGCCTCGCGCAACGGCAGGGTGACGTCGACCGTCTCGGTGTTGAGCCGGGCGGCGAGCGCCGCGTCCTTGAGCGTGTTGCGCCGCACCGCCATCGCCTCGGTGACGCGGTCGCGCAGGCCGTTGATCAGCGGGCCCTGCTCCCGGCGCTGGTCGGGCGTCATTGCGCCGAGCGTCTTGAGCAGGTCCGAGATCGAGCCCTTGCGGCCGAGCGCCGCAACGCGCACCGCTTCCAGCGCCGTCTCGTCGGGCGCCGCCGCGATGCCGGCCAGGATGTCGCGTTCGAGCTCGGCAATGTCGGACATGATGCTCCTCGTCGATGCAGGTGTTCTGTCTGCCCGGCGAGGAAAACGTCAAGCCCTGCCGGAGACCGCAGGAAACCCTGCGGATCGCGTCAGCCTCGGAAGGGCAGGCAGCGAGTGGTCGATCAGGCGGCGAGCGCGGCCTTGGCTGTCCCGACGATCGCCTCGAAGGCCGCCGGCTCGTGAATCGCGAGATCGGACAGCACTTTTCGATCCACCCCGACCCCGGCCTTGCCGAGGCCGTCGATAAATCGACTGTAGGTCAGCCCGAACGGCCGCACGGCGGCGTTCAACCGCTGGATCCACAGGGCGCGGAACGTGCGCTTCTTCCGCTTGCGGTCGCGGTAGGCATACTGGTTGGCCTTCTCGACCGCCTGCTTGGCGACGCGGATCGTGTTCTTCCGGCGGCCGTAGTAGCCTTTCGCAGCCTTCAGGACCTTCTTGTGCTTGGCGTGGGCGGTAACGCCCCGTTTGACCCTGGCCATGACTTAACTCCTTCGGGAAATTGCCGATCGTTCTCAGCCGTACGGCATCCATTGCTTGACGATCTTTGCATCCGACGGATTCATGATCGTCGTGCCGCGCTGCTGGCGGATCTGCTTCTTGGTCCGCTTGATCATCCCGTGGCGCTTGTTGGCCTGGGTCGCCACCACCTTGCCGGTGGCGGTCAGCTTGTAGCGTTTCTTCACGCCCGACTTGGTCTTCATCTTGATCTTGGGCATTTGGCTCGTCTCCTTTGACCGGATGCCGTCGAGGCCCGAACAGGCCTCGGCGTCGCGCGGTCGAAATGCTCGATTGAGCGTGATGACGTGACGGCTTGTGGCCGGACACATCGCCGTCGCCACGGCAGCCCTGTCGGCCGGGCGACGGAAGGCCGGCCTTATGGCAGAAGTGCCCCGAAATGGCAACCGGCAGCCCGGGGCCGAAGACCTGGGCTGCCGGCGGGTCGGATCGCGGGTTGGAAATCCCGTAGCGACGGTCCCCGTCAACGCGGCGAGAGCACCATCACCATCTGCCGGCCTTCGAACTTGGGCTCCTGCTCGACCTTGGCCAGCGGCGACAGGTCGTCGCGCACACGATCGAGCAGTTTGACGCCGAGCTCCTGGTGCGCCATCTCGCGACCACGGAACCGCAACGTCACCTTGACCTTGTCGCCTTCCTCGAAGAAGCGCCGAATCGAACGCATCTTCACGTCGTAGTCGTGATCGTCGATCATCGGCCGGAACTTGATTTCCTTGATCTCGACGATCTTCTGCTTCTTGCGCGCCTCGGCGGCCTTCTTCTGTTCCTGGTACTTGAACTTGCCGTAGTCGAGGATCTTGCAGACCGGCGGGCTCGAATTGGGGGCGATCTCGACGAGGTCGAGCGACGCCGCCTGGGCGATGTCGAGCGCCTGGCGCGTCGGCACGGCACCGTGGTTCTTGCCGTCCTGGTCGATCAGCTGCACTTCGGGGACGCGGATCTCATCGTTGATGCGCGGGCCGTCTTTCTGAACGGGCAGCGCGGCTTTCATCGGGCGACGAATGGCTCAATTCTCCTCATGCTGTTTCAACGCCCCTTTCGCGAAGGAACCGCCCGTCGAACGACGGGCGGTCACCAGCATTCGCTACTCGGAACGCTGGAAGATCGGGACAAACCGCCAATAAGTCAACGTCAATACGCAATCGTGACGGGCGGACCGTCAGCCGCCGGCGGGGTTGCGGGCCACCGCCGCATAGACCGCCAGCGTCTGCTCGGCCACGATGGCGGGATCGAACTGGGTCGCCACCCAGGCGCGACCGCGGCCCCCGATAGCCTGGCGCTCGCCGTCCGGGGCCGCAAACAGGCGCACCAGGGCGGCCGCCAGCGCGGCATCGTCCCCGGCCGGGACGCGGTAGCCCGTCATCCGATCCTCCGACACCACCGGCGGCGCCAGCACCGCTTCGGGACTGCAGCCGAGGTCGGACACGACCACCGGCCGCGCCATGGCCTGGGCCTCGAGGATGGCGCGCTGCAGTCCCTCGGGCTGGATGGCGCCCGACACCACGACGCTCGCCGCCGCATAGGCGGCCGGAAGGTCCTCGACCGCCCCGGCCAGCCGGACGACGTCGGCCGTATCGGTCGCCAGCACCAGGTCCCAGACCTCTCCCGAATAGCGGGTGAGCCCCTGGTCCTCGCCGACGAATACGCAGGCGAAATCCCGCAACCCCAATTCCTTGAGCCGGCGAACCGCCTTGATCACCACGTGATGACCCTTGCGGCGGAGCATCCGGCCGACCACGAGCATGACCTTGGTATCGCGCTTGACCCCCCAGGCGCGGCGGACCGCCTCGACACGGTCCTCGGTGACGGCGCCCGGATCGAACCGCGCGATGTCGACGGCGGCCGGCACCACGGCGATCCGGCCCGGCGGCACGCCATGCCGCTCGCCGATCAAGTCGGCGATCTGGTCGCTGACCGCGATGACCTTCTCACCCTTGGCCATCACGCCGTTGTACATTCGCTTCAGTATGTTCTGCTCGCGGAATCCCTTGTACCAGGTGGTGAGGAAGGGCACGCCGGTCGCCCGCGCCGCCAGGTAGCCGCTCCAGGCCGCGCTGCGGCCATGGGCATGCACCAGGTGCGGGCGCTCGCGCCGGATGAGGCGGATGAGCGTTGCGGCGTTGAGCAGCATCACGGCCGGGTTGTTGCTCGCCACATCGAGGCGGACGAATTCGCCGCCGCCGGCGGCGACCTCGTGCTCCAGCCGACCGCCGCGCGACACCACGATGGCCCGATGCCCCGCGTCCGCCAGGATGCGCACGAGGCCGACCGCACCGGCATCCGCGGCGCCGGCATGCAGCGACGGGACGACGACGAGCACCGTCAACGCGTCAGCGGCGTGCGCGGCAGGCGATGCACGCGCCGAATCGGCCGATGCTGGTTCGTCCGTGGTGGCGCGTCGTGAGCCGGGCCGGTCGACTGCAGTCGACGAGCGGTCCGGCAATGTCCGGACCGCGTTCGGTCGAAAATTCACAACCGGCCTCTTGGTTACGCGAGCCGCTTGCCGCCACTCCCGAGCCCGGCGATGGTCGCTCTGGTTTCTGTCCCCGAGCCTGTTTGATAGTCCGGTTCGGCGGCCCGCGCAATCGCAGACGTTGCGACGACCAGCGATCGGCCAGGCGGCCTATCGATCGCCCTGCAGCAGCGTCGCATAGATCGTGAGCGTTGCGGCAGCCACATGCGTCGGCGAGAACATCGCCCTGGCGAACTGATAGGCGCGGGCGGCCAGCGCCCGATAGGTCGTGTTGTCCGTCGCCACTGCGCCGGCCAGCGTGCGCGCGAGATCGATCGGATCGTCGGGCGCACAGAGCCAGCCCGTTCGCTCGCCTTCCGGCACATTGGGCGAGGCGAGCACGATCTCCGGCAACGCGCCCACCGCGGAGGCGACGACCGGACGTCCCATCGACAGGGCTTCGGCGACGACCCGCCCGAACGTCGGAGGGGCGATCGCCGGTACGATCACGAGATCTGCCGCCGCGTAGGCGGCCGGCATGTCGCGGCAGGTGCCGACCCGGCGAATCAATGATCCGATCCCCTGGGCGGCAGCGCGCTCGGAGATCGTCTGGGCATAGTCGGGGTGACGCCGATCGTCTCCGGCAAGCACGAACACGACATCCTGCAGTCCGCCGGTGACCAGCATCCGCGCCGCATCGACGACGGTGAGCTGCCCCTTGTCGGGATCGAGGCGGCCTGGCACCAGGAAGACCCGGGCTCCGCGGCGGACCTTCCAGGCGCGCCGGATCGTGGCGACCCGCGCCGGATTGATCTGGGCGGGGTCGAACACCTTGGTGTCGATGCGCCGCGGAATGACGACGACGCGCTCGCGCGGAATCTTGTGGCGCGCGGCGAGATGCTCGGCGACATAGCCGGAATGAGCGATGACGCGCGCGCTTTGGCCGAGAACGCGTCCGTAGGCCTTGTCGTGCCAGCTGCGTACCCCGATCGTGCCCGCATAGCTGCTGACCAGCCGGGAGCCGGTGCGCGCCGTCACCGCCGCGGCGGTGAGCGCGGCATTGATGCCCCGGGCATGGACAATGTCGACGCGCTCGGTCGCCACGAAGTCCTCGAGCACCCGGGCGTTGGCGCGCGCCGTCAGCGGATTGCGGGAAGGCGGCGCCAGCGTGACCCATTCGCCGCCAAAGCCTTGCAGCTCGCTGACCAGCGGCCCATCGGCGCCCGCCACGATGGCGCGGGCGCCCGAACGCAACAGCGCCAGGGCGGCGTCCACGGTCGCGCGTGCCGTATTGTCGTCGGCGAGCGACGGCACGATCTGCAGGATCGTGGCGCCCGGCAGGGCGCGTGGCGGCGCGCGGCGATCACCGTTCTCGGTGCTCATGGGCATCGCCTGTCGCGCCGCGATTGGCTGTCGGCGCGGCGCGTCCACGGCCCAAGGTCCCAGCCTCTTGCGTCGGACGCCCACTTGCGGCGAAACACATCGGCCGACACGACCCACATGCGCGTACTGCTATGCCCCGCGTTCACAATCCCCTCCGGCCTCGCGGGCGGCTGTTTTTCTGTCGACGACCCGAGCGTTTCCGCTCGACCTGTCCGGCGAGGCGAGTAGATGACCGATTGTTGCCCGAAATATCTGAATTTAGGAACCGATTCCGACAGCCGGAGGATCGCGGTCCGTGCCGTCGGCGGCAGCGGACCCGGATTGTTCTGGCTGGGCGGGTTCAAATCCGACATGCGGGGCATCAAGGCGCAGGCCTTGGCCGGCTGGGCGGCGGAGCAGAGGCGCGCCTGCGTGCGGTTCGACTATTCGGGCCACGGCGAGTCCGGCGGGGCCTTTTCCGACGGCACCATCGGACGCTGGCTGGAGGAGAGCGTCGCGGTCTTCCAGGCGTTTTGCAGCGGGCCGCAGGTCCTCATCGGCTCCTCGATGGGCGGCTGGCTCGCCCTGCTGCTGGCGCGCGAGCTGCGCCGGGGCGCGGCGGCCGGGGGCGGCCCTGCGGCGACCCTGGCGGGTCTTGTGCTCATCGCACCCGCCGTCGATTTCACCGAAGCGCTCATGTGGCAAAAATTCCCGCCAAAGGTGAGACGCGAGATCGAGCAGACGGGCCGATGGCTCCGACCATCCGCCTATGCGGACGGACCGTATGAGATCACCCGGCACCTGATCGAGGAGGGGCGACGGCACCTCATCCTGGGTGAGATGATCGAGACCGGCTGCCCGGTGCGCATCCTCCAGGGCGTGAAGGATCCCGACGTGCCGTGGAACCATGCGGTCGAGCTGACGTCGCGCCTGGCCCAGGACGACGTGGTGCTCACGCTGGTCAAGGACGGCGACCATCGCCTGTCACGGCCCGAGGACATCGATCGGCTGATCCGGGCCGTCGCCGAGTTTTGACGTCGGGCACCGGCTGCCCGAACTGACGTTGTCATCCGGACGGACCGCCTTCGTCCATGGCGGCGCGCAGCGCTCGCAATCCCTCGCGATAGGTCGGATAGCGCAGCGCGACGCCGAGCACGGTCTTGAGCTTGTCGTTCCGCACCCGTTTGTTTTCGCCATAGAAGCTCAGCGCCATGGGAGCCATTGTCCGGGCCGCCTCGGCAAAAGGGATTTCCGGCGGCGGCGCGCGCCCGAGCAGGGCGGCGGCGAACGCAATGACGTCCTGCGGCGGTGCCGGCTCGTCGTCGGCGACGTTGAAGACGTCATCGGCCCGCCGGGCGATGGCGGCGTCGATCGCCTGGGCGATGTCGGCGACGTGGATGCGGTTGAAGACCTGATCCGGCTTTACGATGCGCCTCGCCCGGCCCTCGATCAGATTGACCATGGCGTTGCGCCCGGGTCCGTAGATTCCGGCGAGCCGCAGCACTGCGACCGGCACCCGCGCGCGCCTGCCGAGCTCGCGCCAGGCCGTCTCGGCGTCGAGCCGCGCCTTGCTGCGCGGCGAAAACGGTCCAGGCTCGGTCGTCTCGTCGACGAAGGCGCCGCCGCGATCGCCATAGACCCCGATGGTCGACAGATAGACGATCGATTTCAGCCGCGCCATCGACGCCAGGCCCGCCATGGCGACGAGCCCCGGATCGCGGTCTTCGCCCGGCGGAACCGACACCAGCAGGACGCTCGCCTGCTCGAGGCTCGCGGCAAGCTCGACCGACGCGTCCGTGCCGTCGAAGACCAGCATGCGCAGCGGCGGCCGGCCGGGCTGCGGCGCGGCGCAACCGGCGGCCTTCTCGCGCGTCCGCACCGTTCCGACGATGGTGTCGAAGCGAGCGCCGAACTGTCTCGCGTAGTGCTCCGCCGTGTAGCCGAAACCGAGACAGACCAGCGTCCCCATGCGGTCAGCAGGCATGCGCGCCGAGCGCCAGGAGCCATTCCTGACGGACCGCGGGATCGGCCTCGTCATCCGGCCTGGCGCCAGCCGCGAGGCGGTGCGGCGCGAGCGCGCCGAGCGCCCAGATCGCGGCTCCGCGCACGATCGCCGAGCCGTCATCGAGAAGGCGCTCGGCATCCTCGGCCAGCGCCGGATCTGCGGAATTGCCGATCGCCACCAGCACGTTGCGGACGAAGCGGTCGCGCCCGATGCGCTTGATCGGCGATCTGGCAAAAACCCGCCGGAAGCCGGCGTCGTCGAGCCGCGCGAGATCGCGCAATCGCGGGGCCTCAAGCTCCTCGCGTGCCGCGAGCTTCGCCTCGCGGCCGACATGCGCGAACTTGTTCCACGGGCAGACCGCCAGGCAATCGTCGCAGCCGTAGATGTGGTTGCCGATCAGCGGGCGCAGCTCGTGCGGGATCGGCCCCTTGTGCTCAATGGTGAGGTACGAGATGCAGCGGCGCGCATCGAGCCGATAGGGCGCCGGAAAGGCCGCGGTCGGACAGATGTCGAGGCAGGCCCGGCAGCTTCCGCAGTGGTCGTGCTCCGGCTCGTCGGGCGGCAGGTCGAGGGTGGTGAATATCGCCCCGAGGAAGAGCCACGATCCGAAGTCGCGCGACACCAGGTTGGTGTGCTTGCCCTGCCAGCCGAGCCCGGCGGCGGCCGCCAGCGGCTTCTCCATCAGGGCTGCGGTATCGACGAAGACCTTGGCGTCGCCGCCGGCCGCCGCGATCAGCGCCCTGGCGATCGCCTTGAGCCGCGGCTTGATGACATCATGGTAATCGTCGCCCTGCGCGTAGACGGAAATCGCGCCGCGATCGGGCAGGCCGAGAACTTTCAGGGGATCGCGATCGGGCCCGTAGTTGAGGCCGAACATCACGACGGAGCGCACCTCGCTCCACAGCGCGCGGGGCTCGCCGCGGCGCGCCTGTGTCGTCTCCATCCAGGTCATGTCGCCGTGGGCGCCCGATTGGAGAAATTCCGCGAGATGGCGTTTCGCCTGCGGAATCGCGTCCGGGCGCACGCAGCGAACCACATCAAAACCCTGCGCCCGGGCCGCTGCGACGAGCAGCGGCCTGATGCTCGCGGGCTCGCTCAAAAATCGAGATCCGCGTAGGTCGGCGACGGCGGAATCCCGGGCATCAGGTCGGCCAGCAGCGGCCGGAACGACGGTCGCGACTTGACCCGGGCGTACCAGTTCTTCGCGCCTTCGTCCTCGTTCCACGGCACGTCGCCCACGTAGTCGACGCAGGACAGATGGGCCGCGGCGGCGAGATCCGCGTAGCTCAGGCGGTCGCCGGCCAGCCAGTTCCGCGAGCGCATCAGCCAGCCGATATAGGCCAGATGATAGCGCACATTGTGCCGCGCCGCATGGATCACCTGGGTATCGGGCGGGCCGCCACCGGCCTGCCGCGTCATGTAGCGCTTGTAGACCTTCTCCATCACCAGGAGGCTCGTCACCTCCTCGAAGAATTTTCCGTGGAACCAGCTGGTCAGCCGTCGCACCTCGATGCGCCCCCCGATGTCCTCGGGCAGCAGGCGCCGGTCGCCCTGCGAGGGGCCGCGGGTCTCGTCGAGATATTCGGCGATGATCTCGGCGCCGGGGACGGCCGGGGTTGCCTCCTCGATCAGCACCGGCGTGGTGCCCGCCGGATTGAGAATCAGGAATCCCTCGCGGCGCTCCCACGCATGCTCCTCGACCAGACGCAGAGGGATGCCGTACTCGCCGAGCACCATGCGGACGAAGCGCGAATGAGGACAGAACGGATGGTGGAACAGCGTCACGGCACGGCCGTCGGGCCATGCGGCGCTTTCGACATCGGATACGACGGATCGGTCTGACACGGTTCACCTATAGGAAAGCCGGCCGGTCCGGGCAACCGGCACCCGCGGGCAACCGCCGCCGATCTGTCCCGGCATTTTCCGTTGCCCCAGGTCGCGGCTTGGGCGAAAAGGCGTCCGGCCTTGCGATTCACAAGGCCGCCGACAGTCGTGCTTCCCCGGAGCCAATCGAGTTCTTGTTGGACCTTTTCAAGGCGGCTGCATCCGTGCCCGGCGGCGCGGTCGGCGACGGTGACGGGCGCGCGAGCCGATCTCCACGAGCGAGGACCGAATAGACATGGCCGAAGTCTGCACTCAGGGCGTCGACACGGGATTCGTGGCGCTCGGTTATTTCAAGGTCGCCGTCCTGGGTGTCGTGCAGGGCATCACCGAATTGCTGCCGATCTCCTCCACTGCCCACATGCGGGTGGTTCCGGCGCTGTTCGGGTGGCAGGATCCGGGCTCGGCCTTTTCGGCCGCCATGCAGCTGGCGGCGCTGGCCGCGGTCGTGAGCTATTTCTGGGGCGACGTGAGAGATTTGACCATCGGCTCCATTTCCGCCGTCGCCCGGCGGAGATTCGTCGACCCGCACTTCCGCCTGGCGCTATGGATCGTGCTCGGGACGATCCCGATCGGGGTGGCGGGATTGACGCTGGCCCGCCTCTTGAACACCTGCGGCACGCCCTTGCGCGGGCTCGTGGTGGTGGGAGGCGCCTGCATCGTCATGGCGATCCTGCTGGCACTGGCCGAGCTCTATGCCCGGCACAATCGGACCATCCGCGATGTCACATGGGTGGACGCCGTCCTGGTCGGCCTCGCCCAGGCGGGCGCGCTCATTCCTGGCGTATCGCGCTCCGGCTCGACCTTGACGGCGGCGCTGGCGCTCGGCTTCCGCCGGGAGGAGGCGGCGCGATTCTCGTTCCTTCTCGGCCTGCCGGCCATCGCGCTGGCGGGCCTGAAGGAATTGTGGGAGCTCCACAAGGCGCATCTCGATGCGCACGGCTGGTCGGTCCTGGCAGTCGGTCTCGTGGTGGCGTCGATCTCCGCATTTTTTGCCATCTGGGGGCTGATGCGGCTCCTGGAACGCTACACGGCGTGGCCGTTCGTGATCTATCGCGGCCTGCTGGGCATTGCCCTTCTGGTCGGCGTGGCAGTCGGCTGGCTTGCCTGACGGCTCGACTGCCGGCGGCACAGTCCGCCTCCGGGCGCGCCGACGCCGCCTCGCTCACGCCGTGCGGCGGCGGAACTGACCCGACCGGCGGAAGCGCCACAGATAGGACGGCACGACGGCGGCGATCGAGGTGGGCTCGATCCCGAGGCCCGCAAGGGTGCGGGCTTCGGCCTCGGCTTCGGCCGAGACCACGTTGTCGCGCTTGAGCAGCAGGACCTGATCGGGCGTCAGCGGCGGCCCGGGCAGGAACTGCAGCAGCGAGGCCTGCGCCTGCGCGATGGCGAACGGAATCGGCACCAGAAGCCGGCGGCGCTCGATGGTCGCGAGCACGAACTCCAAAAGCTCGCGGAAGCTCCTGACCTCCGGCCCGCCGAGCTCGTAGAGATTGGCCGGTCCGGTCTCCCCGTCGGCCGCCTTGGCGATCGCGGCGGCAACGTCGCCGACGAAGACCGGCTGGAAGCGCGTCAGGCCGCCGCCGATCAGCGGCAGCGCCGGCGAGACCGTCGCCAGCCCGGCAAACCGGTTGAAGAATGCATCCTCGGGGCCGAAGACGATCGACGGCCGAAAAATCTTTGCCGACGGGGTTTCGGCGAGGACGGCTTCTTCGCCGAGCGCCTTCGTACGGGCATAGAGCGACGGCGAAGTCTTGTCGGCACCGATCGCCGATACGTGGATCATCCGGGCGCCCGATCGCGCCGCCACGCGGGCGACGACGCCGGCGCCCTCGGCGTGCACCGCATCGAAGCGCTGCCGCCCGCGCTCGCTCAAGACCCCCACCAGGTTGATGAGAATGCCGCTGCCGCTGGCCGCCGTCTCGACCGACTCGGGGTAGCGCAGATTGGCCTGCACCGCATGGATCTGCCCGACACGCCCGAGCGGCTGGAGATGGAAGGCCAGATCCGGACGGCGGACGGCGGCGCGAATCCGATAGCCGCGCTTGGCAAGCGCGCGAACGACATGGCGGCCGACGAAGCCGGAGGCGCCGAAAATCGTGACAAGGGTGTCCAGGTGGGTCATTTGCCGCCCTCGGGTGAACGTCCCGAATTACCGCGAATACAGGATCGCCCCGGACCTGTATAGGCCGGCCCCGTCGCCCCGGAAATGCCGGCGGGCAACCGTCTGGCAGCCGTCCCGGCGCACGCCCCCGGTTCTCATGCCCGCGGCTCTCGTGCCCGCGGCGGCACCCCGGTTAAGGTAAAAAATCTGTTTCCATTGAAAGCGCATTTGCAGCGGTTCAAGCTCGGCCACCTTCACCGGACTCCGCCGAGGGTTTCACGGTCGTCCGGCCCCGGCGCCAGCGAGGGCGAGATGCGGTCGATCCCAGACGTTTGCGCGACAATCAACGCGGCCATCGCCAGCTACTTCGCGGCGGCCTTGAGCCTCGATGCGGCGCGGCTCCTGACGCTGCCGCTGTCCGGGGCGGAGGGGCTGGGCTCCGGGCTGATCTTCGGCGTGGGCCGTCTGGTCGGGCCCGCGGCTCCCGGCCTCGCCTGGCTTGCCTGCGTCGTTGCTTTCGAACTCGTCGCCGCGGGAGTTGTCGTCGTCTATCTGCTCAATCGGCTGTCCGGAAGCGCCCCCTCGAAGGCAACGACGGCAATTCTTCGGGCCGCCTTGTTCCTGGTCGCCATGTTGTCGATCGCTGCCGCTGTTCCGGCGCTGATGGCCGGCCATCCCGGGCCGATCCGCCTGATCGCGATGCATCTCGCCCTTGCCGGCGGCGCGATCGTGCTGGATCTCGTCGAGCGCCGCACCACGATGGGCGGTACCGCAGCGAACCTCCCGGGCGGCGCCCGGCCGGCCGCGCCGCGGGCGGCGGCGCGATGGCACGATCCGTCCGTCGACGGATGGTTCTCGGCCTGAGGCAGGTCGCGAAGCCTGTCAACCGATCCAACATGGCGGAATGCACGCCGGATCCCGGTCGCGCCGCGGGCAAACGGACGCAAGGCAGCGGCAATCGTTGACAAGGCGAATCCCCCGCCCTTATCTGTCGCGCCGTGCCCAGGTGGCGGAATTGGTAGACGCGCTGGTTTCAGGTACCAGTGGTGAAAGCCGTGGAGGTTCGAGTCCTCTCCTGGGCACCATCCTTTCGCTCTGCCTGCCGAGCAATGCCGTGCCGCCGTCGCAAGCGCGAGCTTGCGGCACAGGTAACCCCGCTTTCCCTTTAGCCCGGCGGGCTCTACAACTCCCGCATGACCATTCGTCTGCACCGCGGCGACCTGCCCGACCTTGCACGCTACCGCGGCGCGGTCGCCATCGACACCGAGACCATGGGCCTCGATCCCCATCGCGACCGGCTCTGCGTGGTGCAGCTCTCGCCCGGCGACGGCAGCGCCGATGTCGTGCAGATTCCGCATGGTGCCACTGCGGCGCCCAACCTGACGACGCTGCTTGCCGACCGCTCGGTGTTGAAGATTTTTCATTTCGCCCGTTTCGATCTCGGCGTGCTGTTCAAGACCTTCGGGGTGATGCCGACGCCGGTCTATTGCACCAAGATCGCGTCCCGGCTGACCCGGACCTACACCGACAAGCACGGCCTGAAGGACCTGGTCCGCGACATGCTGGGCGTCGACGTCTCGAAGCAGCAGCAGCTCTCCGATTGGGGCGCCGACGAGCTCAGCGATCCCCAGGTTGCCTATGCGGCCTCTGACGTGCTCCACCTCCACGCGCTGCGCCAGAAGCTCGACACGCTGCTGGCGCGCGAAGGACGCGAGGCGCTGGCTGCCGCCTGCTTCGGCTTCCTGCCGGATCGCGTCCGCCTCGATCTGGCGGGGTGGGCCGCCGAGGATATTTTTGCCCATTCGTGACGCTCCGGCGGCCCGGGCTTAATCGCGGCGCGCCCGTCCGGCGCCCCGTCCCGGCCACATTCTCGGGCGATTTTGGCGACCCGGTGGGGTACGATGGCCGCAGGCGGAAGGCAATTCTACCCGGGCGCCGGTGGCCTCGAGGACGGGGGATCGACATGAGGGGGCTGCGCTGCGCGACGGCATGCCGCCGTGGTCGACGGCGAAAACTTAACGTCGTGTTAAGCCACAAAGCTCAGACCGCAGTGGGGGAATCGGATCGCCGACCTGATATCCAGCAGGTCGCGGTGCCGCGGCAGCGCCCCGGATCGGACGATCATGTCATGAGGTTTTCGGCCAGCGGTCCCCTGCGCTGCATCGTCGCGGCCGTCCTGCTCATGTCGGCGGGCGCCTTTGCGGCGGCCGCCCAACCCACCCAGTCCACCCGGCAGGCGGCATCGCCGGCGCCAGCGGCCCAGCCGGCGCCAAGCGCACAACCGGCCCCCCCGAACGCCCTGCAGGGATTTTCGCAGAACCGCGATCAGCCGGTGAAGATCGAGTCGGCGCGGCTCGAGGTGCGCGACAAGGACAAGAAGGCGACCTTCCAGGGCGATGTCCATCTCACCCAAGGGGATACCACGCTCACCTGCAGGACCCTGGTGGTCTACTACGAGCAGAATGCCGCCCCCTCATCGACCAATCCGGCGGCGGCCCGGACCGCGACCACCCAGCCGGCCGCCAATGGCCAGTCGCAGATCCGCAGGGTCGAGGCGCTCGGCGATGTCATGGTGATGCAAAAGGACCAGACGGCGACCGGCAACAGCGGCATTTTCGACATGAAGGCCAATACCATCACGCTCGAGGGCAACGTCGCCATCACCCAGGGCCAGAACGTCGTGCTCGGCGAACGGATGATCGTCGACATGACGACCGGGGTATCCAAGGTCGAGCCCGCCAAGGGGAGCAACGGCCGGGTCAAGGCCCTGTTCCAGCCCGGGAGCGCCAAGGAATTGCAGAATCCCGGCGCCCCCAAGGATGCGGCGAAGCCGCCGTCGGGACCGATGAAGCTCAATTGACATTGCGGAACGACTGACGAAGCGTGCGCGTAAGCCGGGGGCGGCGGTCGCGTGGGCGGCGAAAAATCGATGCCTTCGCGAAAGTCACCGCATCGATACGGCGGCGCCGGGGCGGGGCAATGCCCGAGACTTTCTGCTACATCCAGCCGCGCCGACATTTGCCGTCCCGGAGCGGAACTCGACCGGCTTCGGATAGTCGCGGCGGCGGGGATAGGGGTCGAGCGATCCTGGTTGGGAGCCTAGAGGCCGGCGTGGTCAACATCCTGTCGTTGTTTAACCGCCGTCGCGCCCCCGCGCGAAAGCCCAGAATGGCCCCCGAGGCCTTGCGAATCGATTTGCGCATCGACGCGACCATGCTGCGCGAGCATGTCGACACCGCCATGCCGCGGCCCAAGGAACGCCGCGCGCCGGCTTCCCCGCCCGCGCCGAGCCCGCGGCCGGCCGCGACGCGCGCGCCGTCCCTGGCGCCGGAGCCGCCGCTCGGCCGCGCGCCCACGCGGCGCTTCGGCAACGGGGGCGGCACCGGCTTCCTCGCGGTCCATGGCGTCGAAAAGAGCTTCGTCGGACGCAAGGTCGTCAAGGGGGCGAGCCTGTATGTCGAGCGCGGCGAGGCGGTCGGGCTGCTCGGGCCCAACGGGGCCGGCAAGACGACGATCTTTTACATGATCACCGGGCTGATCAAGGCGGACGCCGGCCGCATCGAGCTCGAGGGCTACGACATCACCACGCTGCCGATGTATCAGCGGGCGCGGCTGGGAATCGGATACCTGCCCCAGGAGGCCTCGATCTTTCGCGGCCTGAGCGTGGAGGACAATGTCCGTGCGGTGCTCGAGATGGTCGAATCCAATCGCAAGCTGCGCGAGGCCGAGCTCGATGCCCTGCTCAGCGAGTTCGGCCTGGCGAAGCTGCGCAAGACGCCGGCGATCGCGCTGTCCGGCGGCGAGCGCCGCCGCGTCGAGATCGCGCGGGCCATGGCGACGCGGCCATCCTATATGCTGCTCGACGAGCCGTTTGCCGGCATCGACCCGATCGCCGTCGGCGACATCCAGGAGCTGGTGCGACACCTCACCGAGCGCGGGATCGGGGTGCTGATCACCGACCACAATGTGCGCGAGACGCTGGGCCTCACCGACCGCGCCTATATCATCTATTCGGGAGAAGTCTTACGCGAGGGAAGCCGCGAGGAGATCGTTTCCGACCCGGAGGTGCGGCGCCTTTATTTGGGCACGGAGTTCCGATTGTAGGCAGACCGGCCGACCACGGCGAATTCCCTGGCTATTGCCGAAGGATCGGACAACATGGTGTAAATCTTGATGGTGTAAATCTTGCCTGCACCGGACCACCACCGCCGCCTCGATCGCACCGGTCGGGGTGAAGCAACGAACAATATCGATGGCGCTGACCCAAAAGCTCGAGTTCCGGCAAAGCCAGGCGCTCGTCATGACGCCGCAGCTGATGCAAGCCATCAAGCTGCTGCAATTGTCCAACCTGGATCTCGCCGCCTACGTGGAGGGCGAGCTGGAGCGCAATCCGCTGCTCGAGCGGACGAGCGAAAGCGAGGCGGAGCCCGCGAGCCCCGATGCGCTTACGGCCGAGCCGGAGGGCGGCCGGGAGGATGAGCGCAGCGCCGCCGATTGGGCCGGCGAGGACCTCAAGACCAGCCGCGCGGAAATCGAGGATCAGCTCGGCACCCGTCTCGACAACGTGTTTCCTGAGGATTCCGGCGAGACGGTCTCGCGCCCGGGCGCCGACGCGCCGCCGCCCTACTCGGAATGGGCCGGCGTCGGATCGGGCGGCCGCGACGACAACGACTACAATCTCGAGGCCTTCGTCTCGGCGGAGACCACGCTCGCCGACTATCTCGCCGAGCAGCTCATGCTGGCGATCTCGGACCCGGCGCACCGCATGATCGGCCAGTACCTGATCGATCTGGTCGACGAGGCGGGCTATCTCACCGGCGACCTCGCGTCGGTCGCCGACAAGCTCGGCGCGTCGCTCGCCGATGTCGAGGCGGTGCTGGCCGAGCTGCAGGGCTTCGACCCGCCGGGCGTCTTCGCGCGAAATCTCAACGAATGTCTCGCCATCCAGCTGCGCGAGCGCGACCGGTTCGATCCGGCCATGCAGCAGCTGGTCGGTCATCTCGATCTTCTTGCCCGCCGCGATGCTGCGGCCCTGAAGAAGGTCTGCGGGGTCGACGAGGAAGACCTGACCGAGATGATCGCGGAAGTCCGCCGGCTCAATCCGAAGCCGGGCCTTGCCTTCGGCTCGACCATCGTGCAGCCGATCGTGCCCGACGTGTTCGTACGCCCCGGGCCGGACGGCGGCTGGCTGGTCGAGCTCAATTCCGATACGCTGCCGAAGGTCCTGGTCAACCAGCGATACCACAGCGAGGTCTCGCGGACGGCGCGCAACGACAACGAGAAGAGCTATCTCGCCGAATGCCTGCAGACCGCGACCTGGCTCATTCGCGCGCTCGACCAGCGCGCGCGCACCATTCTCAAGGTCGCCACCGAGATCGTGCGCCAGCAGGACGGTTTCTTCGCTCACGGCGTGCAGCACCTGCGTCCGCTCAATCTCAAGACCGTGGCCGACGCGATCAGCATGCACGAATCGACGGTGTCGCGGGTGACCGCCAACAAATACATGGCGACCAACCGCGGGATCTTCGAGCTCAAGTATTTCTTCACCTCGGCGATTGCCGCGTCCGACGGCGGCGAGGCGCATTCCGCCGAGGCGGTGCGCCACCGCATCAGGCAGTTGATCGAGGCCGAGTCGCCGCGCGAGATCCTGTCGGATGACACCATCGTCGACCGTCTGCGCGAGGCCGGGATCGACATCGCGCGACGGACCGTCGCCAAATACCGCGAGGCCATGCGCATCCCGTCGTCGGTGCAACGCCGGCGCGACAAGCAGGCCACGATGGGAGCCACGAGCTAGCGCATGTTGCGGCGAAGTGGATACCGGTTCGCCGATAGGAACATGCGCAAAACAAGAGTCTACGGCCGTTTCCGGCCGGAGCAGGCATCAGGTGCGGTCCGAGACGACCGGAAACGGCCGTAGAGGCAAGCCGGCTCGAACCGACATCACAGAGGGCGGCCTGGTCCGGCTCCCCAACCAGACTGGAGAGACCCCATGCCGTTTCGGGTATCGGGCAAGAACATCGATATCGGCGATGTGCTGCGCCAGCGGGTGAGCGAACGGATCGCCGAGGCGCTCGGAAAATACTTCGACGGGGGGTATTCGGGGCACGCGACTGTCGAGAAGGACGGGTCCGGGTTCCGCACCGAATGCGCCATCCACCTGGATTCCGGGATCACGCTGCAGGCCGAGGCGAGCGCAGCCGACGCCTATGCGAGCGCCGACCAGGCGGCGTTGCGCATCGAGAAGCGGCTGCGCCGATACAAGCGGCGGCTCAAGGACCGCCCCGCCGGACGGCCGGAAGGCGCCCAGGACGTCGCCGCGTTGAGCTATGTCATCGAGGCGCCGCAGGACGATGCCGGCGACGAGGCGGTGGACTTCAACCCGGTCATCATCGCCGAAATCGACGACCGCGCTCAGGCGCCTGTCTGTCAGCGAAGCGGTCATCGAGCTCGACCTCACCGGCACGGCGGTCATGGTGTTTCGCCATGCCGGCCATGGCCGGGTCAACATCGTCTATCGGCGGCTGGACGGCCATATCGGCTGGATCGATCCGCCCGCCATGGACCCGGCCGGCGACCATTGACGGCGGGGCGGGGGGTCCCTATGGTCCGCCGCCTTTGCGCCGTTGGACGCCGCAGCTAGGCGCCACAGCTCCCCATTTCCGGACCGGTATCCATGCCGCTCACCGATCTTGTCGCGCCGAACGCGGTCATTCCGGCATTGAAGGTGACGAGCAAGAAGCAGGCGATCCAGGAGCTCGCCACCAAGGCGGCCAAGCTCACGGGCCAGAACGAGCGCGGCATCTTCGAAACGCTGATGCAGCGGGAGAAGCTGGGCTCCACCGGGGTCGGCAACGGCATCGCCATTCCGCACGGCAAGGTCGGCAAGCTCGACAGGCTGTTCGGGCTGTTTGCCAAGCTCGACCGACCGGTCGATTTCGACGCGCTGGACGGCCAGCCGGTGGACCTGATTTTTCTGCTGCTGGCACCGGAGGCCGCTGGCGCCGACCACCTCAAGGCGCTCGCCCGCGTGGCGCGCCTGCTGCGCGACCCGGACATTGCCCGAAAGCTCAGGGAATCGCGCGACGCCCAGGCGCTTTTTGCCGTCCTGACGCTGTCTCCGCCGGAAGCCGCCTGACCGCGCGCCGCGGCAGACACGGCCGTTAGTGCAGGCTGACGGTCTCGAGCTCCTGATTCCAGGCGTTGGCGACCGCGGATTCGCGGCTGTCGGTCACCATGATCGGCGTACCGTCGGCGGCATGCAGGGCAAACAGCCGCAGGCCGGGAGCGAGCTCCGGGGCCTCGGGAAAAAGCCTGCTCACATCCTCCGAGCGGATCTGCTTGATATAGGCGATCTTGCCGCCACCGAGCACGGCGAGCGCTTCGGCGGAGATTTCGGGAGAGTGTTGCTCGTGGGTCATTGGCCCTCAACTCCTTTCCTGTCGAGTCCGGACGTGATCCGTCACTCGTGTTGCCGGATGGCGATCGTCTTTGCCACGCGCTCCGGCTCCGGACGCGCGAGATCGATCGACAACAGCCCGTTCTTCAGGTCCGCACCCAGCACATCCATGCCGTCGGCTAGCACGAAAGTGCGCTGGAACTGACGCGACGCAATGCCCCGGTGCAGGTATTGCCGGGTCTTGTCGTCCTGCTGCCGTCCGCGAATGACGAGTTGGTTCTCCTCGATCGTCACGTCGAGCTGATCGCGGGTGAACCCGGCCACCGCCAGCGTGATCCGCAGCCGCTCGGGCGTATCGGCGTCACGTGCCAGCCGCTCGATATTGTACGGCGGATAGCCGTCCGCGGCCTTGGCGACGCGGTCGAGGGCTCGCTCGATCTCGTCGAACCCGAGCAGAAACGGACTGGAAAGCGACGGTACTCTGGACATGGATGCAAAGCCCCTTTTCAGCGACTTTGCCGGGGCCCGTTTGGCGCCCCGACCAGCCCAATATGGGGCGGGACGGTTAAGGCTTCAAGAATGGGCGGCCCAGGCCGGGCGCAGGGGCGGGCGGGAGTGCCGACCGGACGGCCACAGCGCCACGCCGGTCGGAGATTAAACAATCATCGGTTGGCGCTCTCGAAGCGGCGCAACAGCTCGTTGCCGCGGGCAACCGCGTCGTCGAGCGCGACCTTGGCGGGTTTCTTGCCGGACAGCGCCTGCTCCAGCGCTTCCTCGATGACGTCGCGGATCAGGACGAACGAGCCGAGGCGGAGACCCTTCGAATTCTCGGTGGGCGGGTTCAGGGTCAGCTGCTTGATCGAGATGTCGGTCCCGCGGTTGCGATCATAGTAGCCCTGCGATCGGGTCAGCTCGTAGGCGGCCCGGGTGATCGGCAGGTAGCCGGTCGCCTGGTGCCAGGCCGCCTGGACCTCCGGCCGCGACAGATAGGCGAAGAATTTTGCCGCCCCCTTGTACTCGCCGTCGGGCCGGCCCTTGAGCACCCACAAGGTCGCCCCGCCGATGATCGAGTTCTGCGGGGCGCCGGCGACCGCCGACCAGTACGGCAGCAGGCCGTAGCCCACCTCGAAATTGGCATTCGCGAGGATGTCGGCCCGCGACGCCGAGGATCCGAGGAACATCCCGCATTCGCCGAAATAGAATTTCGGCTCGGCGCGGTCGCCGCGGCCGCCATAGTCGTACAGCTTGGTCTTCTGCCACTCGGCGAGTGCCGCGATATGCTTGACCACCGTCGGATTGTTGATGAGCAGCTCGGTGTCCAGGCCGGCAAAACCGTTCTGCCGGCTCGCCAGCGGCAGGTTGTGGTAGGCGGAAAAGTTCTCGACGTTGACCCACGACGGCCAATGGGTGGTGAACCCGCACGACACGCCGGCACCGCGCAGCTTCTGCGCCGCGATGTCGAGCTCCGACCAGGTCTTGGGTGGTTGCTCGGGATTCATCCCGGCAATGCGGAACTGGTCCTTGTTGTAGTACAGGATCGGGGTCGACGCGTTGAACGGGAACGACAGCATGTTGCCGTCGCTGTCGGTGTAATACCCGGCCACGGCCGGCAGGTAGGCCGACGGGTCGAACGGCTCACCGCGATCGCGCATCAGCTCGAAGACCGGATAGACCGCACCCTTGGCCGCCATCATGGTGGCGGTCGCCACCTCGTTGACCTGGACGATGGCCGGGTTCAGGCGGTTGCGCAGCGCGAAGATCGCCGCCGTCATGGTCTCGGTATAGGTCCCCTTGTAGACCGGGATGACGCGATAGTCGGGCTGCGAGGCGTTGAAATCGGTGGCGAGCTTCTCCAGATGGCGCCCGAGCTCGCCGGTCATCGCGTGCCACCAGTGGATCTCCACCGCGGCGCTCGAGGCCGGCAGGCAGCCCACGAGGGAGAGCGCCGACGCGATCAGGGCCCGGCCGGCCAGTCGTTTGAAGAACGCGAGACCCATGATGGCTTTGTCCTGAAACACGAGATCGATTAAGCCATCAAATTCATATCACGCTCATGACGCAAGGAGGAGGCGTTGCGCATCGCAATTATGGGGTCGGGCGGGGTGGGCGGCTATTTCGGCGCCCGGCTCGCCAGCAGCGGGGAGGAGGTGACGTTCATCGCCCGCGGCGCGCACCTGGCGGCCATGCGGGAGAACGGGGTGACGATCGAGAGCCAGCACGCGCCGCTGCATCTGCCCAAGGTCGCGGCGACCGAGGATCCCGGCACGGTCGGGCCGGTCGACCTCGTGATGTTCAGCGTCAAGCTGTGGGACACCGAGAGCGCCGCCCGGGCGATCCTGCCGATGATCGGACCGGATACGGCGGTGATCTCGTTCCAGAACGGCGTGCAGAAGGACGACATGCTGCGGCCGATCGTCGGCGCGCGCGCCATCGTGGGAGGCATCGCGCAGGTCGCCACGACGATCTTGCGGCCGGGCACCATCGGGCAGACCGGATCCATGGAGCGGCTCGTGTTCGGCGAGCCGGACGGACGGCGCTCGCCGCGGGTCGAGGCCTTCCACCAGGCCTGCCGGCGCGCCGGGATCAATGCGGAGATCTCCAGCGATATCCGCCGCGACATCTGGGAGAAGTTCATATTCCTGGTTGGCATGTCGGCGGTGACCGCGGCGATGCGCAGGCCGATCGGTCCGATCCGGGCGAATCCGCTGACCAGGGCTTTTCTGCTCGAGGTGATGCAGGAGGTGGTGGCCGTCGCCCAGGCCCAGGGCGTCGCGATCGGCTCCGATTTCGCCGCGGACCGCCTCGCCTTCTTCGACCAGCTTCCCGCCGATACGGTAGCCTCGATGGCCCACGACCTCTCCCGCGGCAACCGGCTGGAGCTGCCCTGGCTGAGCGGCGGCGTGGTCGATCTCGGCGCCGCGGCGGGCGTCGCCACGCCGCTCAACCGCGCGGTGCGCGACATCCTGCTGCTCCACGCCGATGGCGGGCCGCCCCGCGGTGCCGGCTAAATCCCTTGTGTGGCGCATGTCCTGGCGGCGAACCGCGCGCGGCTCCGGCACGGCGGGTTCACGGCCGGACCATCCGATGATAGCCTGACGTTTCGGGCTGCCCACGCGCTTGGAGGTTTTCCGATGGCGATCAGCATCGACGGCGACGTCGCGCGCGACGTGCGGACCGCGCCGATCCGGGTGGTCCCGACCAGGGCGGTGCTCGGCGCCGAGGTCAGCGGCGTCGATCTGCGCGATATCGACGACCGGACATTTTCGGCGATCCGGCGCGCCTGGCACGACCATCAGGTGGTGCTGATCCGCGGGCAGACCTTGAGCGACACCGATCTCATCGCCTTCAGCCGGCGCTTCGGCGACCTCGACTGGGCCCCGGTTCAGGAGACCGGCCGCCGCTTCGTGGAAGGCATGCCGGAAATCTACATCGTGTCCAACGTCACCGTGAACGGTCAGCCGATCGGCAGCCTCGGTGCCGGCGAGGCGGTGTGGCACACCGACATGTCGTATCTCGACGTGCCGCCGATGGCGAGCATGCTGTACGCGCTCGAGATCCCGCCGACGGGCGGCAACACGTCCTTCTGCAGCATGTATGCGATCCACGAGGCGCTTCCCGGCGACCTTCAGCGCCGGATCGCGGATCTCAGGATCAAGCACGACGGCACCTATAACAGCGGCGGCTATCTGCGCCAGGGCGTCATTCCGAGCGACGACCCGCGCACCTCGCCGGGGGCCGTGCACCCGCTGGTCTGCACCCATCCCGATACGGGGCGGCTCATGCTCTATCTCGGCCGCCGGCGCAATGCCTGCATCATGGAGCTCGAGCGCGCCGCCTCCGAGGCGCTGCTCGACGAGCTGTGGGGCTACGTGGCGCGCCCGGAATTCGCCTGGGAGCACGTCTGGCGGGTCGGCGACCTGGTGCTGTGGGACAACCGCTGCACCATGCATCGGCGCGACCCGTTCGACGACGCGGCGCGGCGCATCATGCATCGGACCCAGATCAAGGGCGCGCAACGCCCCGTCTGATGACTGCCCGGCCGAACCGGCGCGACGCCCTGCAAATGCTCGTTGCCGCCCCGGCGGTGCTGCTGGCTGGGGACGGCGCGGCCGCAGCCGTTCGGCGCTGGACCGTTGCGGGCGAGCGCGTGGAAAAGCTCGATGGCCTCGACGACGCCATGCGGCGGCTGCTGCAGCGGTACGGCATTCGTGCCGGCGCGCTGGCGGTGGCGCGCGGCGGCCGCACATTGTTCGCGCACGCCTATGGCTGGGCCGAGCCTGGCTATCCGATGCCTCGGCCGGACAGCCCGTTTCGCCTGGCGAGCGTCAGCAAGGCATTCACCGCGGCGCTGATCTACCGGCTGGTCGAGGAAGGCGGGCTCGATCCCGGCCGGCGGGTTTTTCCCTGGCTCGGCCTCGAGCGCCTAGCCCTGCCGTCACAGCGGATCGATCCGCGGCTTCTCGCGATCACGGTCGGCCATCTGCTCGACCACCGCGGCGGCTGGGACACGGGACGCTCGCGCTTCGACCCGGTGTTCCGCATGCGCGAGGTGGCGCGCAAGCTCGGGCTTCACCAGGGGCCGACCAAGCACGACATTGCCCGCTTCATGGTCGGCGAGCCGCTGCAATTCGCGCCGGGCGCCGAGAGCCGTTACAGCAATTTCGGCTATCTGATGCTCGGGCTTGCCGCCGAGAAGGCGACGGGCACCGATTATCCGGCAGCGCTGAAGGCCCGGGTCACGGCCCCGCTCGGCATCGACGCGGTCCATCTGGCCCGCACCCGAAAGGATCGCCGGCTTCCCGGCGAGGGTTTTTATGATCAGCCCGGCAGCGGCCTCACCCCGGAATTTCCCGACCGCGAGGTGCGTGCCCCGCTGCCCTATGGCGGAGGCGATTTTCTCACCGAAAGCATGGATTCGGTCGGCGGGCTCGCGGTCAGCGCCGAGGCGGTGGCGCGGCTGATCGGCCGCTACGCGGTCGCCGGTTTCGGTCTGCGCAAGGCGGGGCGTACCCTCGCCCGCAGCGGCGTGATGTCGGGCACCACCAGCTTCGCGATCTCGCGGGCCGACGGTCTCGATTTCTGCCTGATCATCAATACGCGAAACACCGCGCTCGATGCGACGACCCTGGAGATCACCCGGGTGCTCGATGCGGCGCAACTTGCGTGAGGAAGCGGTACGACCCGACGCGCCGCGTCAACCATCGGTCGGCTGCGGTCCCGCATAGCCTTCGGCGATAATGAGATCGAAGTTTGCCTTGCCGTTGCGCAACGCCATCGCGGCCCTGTAGTCGGGCGATTCGTAGCAGGCGAGCGCGGTGGCAAAATCCGCGAACTCGATGACGATGTTGCGCCCGCGACCTGATCCTTCCTTGACATCGAAGCTGCCGCCACGGACCAGGAATTGACCGCGATATTTTTCCAGCGCGTCCCCGGCAGCGGCCCCATAGGCCTTGTACCCGTCGGGATCCAGCACATCGGCGCCGACGATCCAAAATCCCCTGGGCCCGGCCGGGGCCGGCGCAGGCTGCGGCGCGTCGTGGCCCTCGACCACGATGAGGTCTCCGTCGGACTTGCCGCGGCGCAACGCCATCGCGGCGGCATAATCGGGCGATTCGTAGCAGGCGAGCGCGGTAGCAAAATCGGCGAATTCCAAGAGCACGTTGCGGCTGCGGCTCGTCCCCTCCTTGGGCTCGAACCTGCCTCCCCGCACCAGAAAGCGCGCACCGAATTTTCGGAACGGTGCGGCGTTCGCCGCCACATAGGCCTTGTAGCCCTCCGGATCGCCCACATCGAGGCGCCCGACCCAATAACCCTTGGCCATGCCGGGATTCCTTCAGCTGCTCGCGGCCGCCGCGATCTCGGCGACGATCGCTTCGGCCATCCCCCTGGGGTCGGGCGTATCCATCACCGGACGTCCCACCACCAGATAATCCGCCCCTGCCGCGATGGCGCGGGCGGGGGTGGTCACGCGCTTCTGGTCTCCGGTCGCCAGGCCCGCCGGGCGAATGCCCGGCGTCACCAGCACCATGTCACTCCCGACCATCAGCCGCAACGCCGAGGCTTCCTCGGCCGAGCAGACGAGGCCGTCGACGCCGGCCTCGTGCGCCTGCACGGCACGCTTGGCGACCAGATCGTCGACCCCCACCCCGTAGCCGGCTTCGCTCAGATCGATATCGTCATAGGAGGTCAGAACGGTGACGGCGAGCAGCCGCAGATCCGAGCCGACCTTCGCCTGGACGGCGGCCCGCATGGTCTGCGGATAGGCATGGATGGTGAGAAACGTCACCCCCATCCGCGCCACGCTTTCGACGCCTCCGGCAACCGTGTTGCCGATGTCGTGCAGCTTCATGTCGAGAAAAACCCGCTTGCCGCGCTCGATCAGCGTGCGGCTGAATGCCAACCCTCCGGCGAAGGCCAGCTGATAGCCGATCTTGTAGAACGTCACCGCGTCACCGAGCCGCTCGACCATGGCCTCCGCATCGCCGACCGACGGCAGGTCGAGCGCGACGATCAATCGGTCCCGGGGAGCTGGCATCGCCTTCGACCTTTCGGGTTTCTTCGAACTTTCGGGTTCACCGGAAGTGCCTGGTCATCTCGATCAGACGCAAAACGACGGTCTTGAGCAGCCCGGCGAGCTGCGGATCGTGGAGGTCGTCCATGTCGTCGAAGGCCTGGCCGGCGCCCCTGACGACGATCTGCTCGGGTATCACCAGCGCTCCGCAACCGAGCTCGAGCACCTGGCGCAACGTCATCAACGAGCGCATCCCGCCGTAGCTGCCGTTGGACGCCGAGCCGATGGCGAATGCCCGGTTCCGGTAGGCGGCGAGCGGCCCGCTGCCGTCGCGCACCCGCGAGACCCAGTCGAGGGTGTTCTTCAGCAGCGGCGTGACCGAGGCATTGTATTCCGGACTCGTGATGAAGACACCGTGATGGGCACAAAACATCTGCTTGAGCCTCACGGCCGAATCGGGCGGACCGTCCTCCGCTTCGAGATCGCCGTCGTAGAGGGGCATCGGATAGTCGGCGAGCGACACCAGGCTGACGGCGGCTTCGGCGCGGGTCAGCTCCTTGGCGGCCAGTGCGGCGAGCCGCGCGTTGAACGAGCCGGTGCGGATGGAGCCCGAAAAGACCAGGATGCGAGGCGACACCGCGGCTCCTCAACGCGTCCCTGGCGCGCGCCCGGCCGGGACGTGCCCGGTCACCCCCGGCGATAGACCCAGACGCGGGCGGGCGGCAGGTTCAGCCAGATCCGCTCCGAGGGCTCCGCGTGCACGCCGGCAAGGGCCTTGGGGATCGGGGGCACGACCGCATAGGTGAATTGCACAAAAGGCGCACCTGGCCGCATCAGCGTGAAGGCATCGCGCAGGAGCCGCAGGCGCGAGCGCAGCGGCTTGGTGAACAGCGGCAGCCCGGAGACGACCGCGGCGGCCGGTTGGCGCGTGATGCTTCCGAGGATTCGGCGCAGCCCATAGGCATCGCCCTGCACCACCGTGGCGGCGGGGAAGCGCGAGCGCAGCAGCTGGCAGAACATCGCGTTGAACTCCACCAGGATCAGCCGCGCCGGATCGACCCCCTGCTCGACCAGCGCTTCGGTGACCGGACCGGTGCCGGGGCCGAGCTCGATGACGGGTCCGTCCTCGTCGGGATCGACGTAGCGCGCCATGGTGCGGGCGAGAACCCGGCTGGACGGGGTCACGGCTCCCATCGACAGCGGCTTCACCAGCCATGAGCGGATGAAGCGCACGTCGTCATCGAGCCGTTGGCTCTTCTTGTCGCGGAGTTGCAGCGTTTGTGACGGCATTGGGAATATACGCGCAATGGCCTAGCCAAGCCCGCCACGACCCGCGGGCAATCCCCACGGGTAATCGGACAGGCCCCGGGGGTCAAGCTTGTCGACGGGTAAAGGGCCTCAGGACGACCCCGGCCGTGCCGCCAACCCGTCGAAGAATTCCTTGACTTTGGCGAAGAAACCGGCGGATTCCGGATGAGTGTCGGTCGAGGACTGCTTGTCGAACTCGGCCAGCAGGTCCTTCTGGCGCTTGGTCAGGTTCTGCGGGGTCTCCACCACGATCTGCACGTACATGTCGCCGGTCTCGCGCGAGCGGAGCACCGGCATGCCCTTGCCGGTGAGCCGCAGCCGCCGGCCCGACTGGGTGCCTTCGGGCACCTTCACCCGCGTCTTGCCGCCGTCGATGGTCGGCACGTCGAAGCTCCCGCCGACAGCCGCCGTCACCATCGAGATGGTGCCGCGGAAGTGCAGATCGGCGCCGTCGCGCTGAAAGAACGGATGCGGCGCGATCGACAGGAAGATGTAGAGATCGCCCGCCGGTCCGCCCCGCGCCCCGGCCTCGCCTTCCCCGGCGAGGCGGATGCGGGTGCCGTCCTCGACACCCTGCGGGACGTTGACCGACAGCGTGCGCTCCCGCGTCACCCGGCCGGAGCCCGCGCAGGAGGGACACGGATCCTCGATCACCTGGCCGCGGCCCTGGCAACTGGCGCAGGTTCGCTCCAGCGTGAAGAAGCCCTGCGCGTGGCGGATCTTTCCGTAGCCGCCGCAGGTCGGGCAGGCTTTCGGTTTCGATCCCGACTTGGCGCCGCTGCCCGAGCAGCCTTCGCAGGTCACCGATGTTGGAATCCGGATCTGTGCGGCGGTGCCGGTGAAGGCCGCCTCGAGCGAGATCTCCATGTTGTAGCGCAGATCGGCACCGCGTTCGCGGCCGGAACCGCGCCCGCGGCGCCCGCCCATGCCGAACAGATCGTCAAAAATGTCGGCGAAGGTCGAGGCGAACTCGGTGCCGAACCCGGCGCCCGCTCCCGCCCCGCTGCCGTGCTCGAAGGCCGCGTGGCCGAAGCGATCGTAGGCGGCACGCTTGTCGGCGTCCTTGAGGACGTCATAGGCCTCGTTGATCTCCTTGAAACGATGCTCGCTGTCATTGTCCCCGGGATTGCGGTCCGGATGATACTTCATGGCGAGCTTGCGGAAGGAGGCCTTGAGCTCGGCCTCGCTCGCGGTCCGCGCGACGCCCAGAACCTCGTAATAGTCGCGCTTGGCCATCACCGCCATGCCTCGCCTCGCTCCCCCTCTCCGGCCAAGGAGAGGACCGGAAATGCCGTCACCACGCCCTCACACAAACGAACGGCCCGACGCAACCGTGCATCGGGCCGGACGAGCGTCAGATCACAGCCGCCATCGCGCCGGTCTCCCGGTCCGCATCAGGCCGACTTCTTGTTCTTCTTGTCGTCGTCGACCTCGGTGAATTCCGCGTCGACGACGTCCTCCTTGGCGCCGGTGGTGGTGCCGCCCTGCGGACCTGAGCCTGGACCGCCTGCCCCGCCGTCGGCCTGGGCCTGGGCGTACATGGCCTCGCCGAGCTTCATCGAGGCGGTCGACAAGACCGTCGCCTTGGCCTTGATGGCATCGGCATCGTCGCCCTTGATGGCCTCCCGGAGATCCGCCATGGCGTTCTCGATGGCCCGGCGCTCGGGCTCGCCGACCTTCGATCCGTGCTCCGACAAGGCCTTCTCGGTGGCGTGAATCAGCGCCTCGGCGTGGTTCTTCGCCTCGACCGAGGCACGGCGTTTCTTGTCCTCTTCGGCGTGCGCCTCGGCGTCCTTGACCATGCGCTCGATGTCGGTCTCGCTCAGACCGCCCGAGGCCTGGATGCGGATCTGCTGCTCCTTGCCGGTGGCCTTGTCGCGCGCCGACACGTTGACGATGCCGTTGGCGTCGATGTCGAAGGTGACCTCGACCTGCGGAACGCCGCGCGGAGCCGGCGGAATGCCGACCAGATCGAACTGGCCGAGCACCTTGTTGTCGGCCGCCATCTCGCGCTCGCCCTGGAACACCCGGATGGTGACCGCTGTCTGGTTGTCCTCCGCGGTGGAGAACACCTGGCTCTTCTTGGTCGGGATCGTGGTGTTGCGATCGATGATGCGGGTGAACACGCCGCCCAGCGTCTCGATGCCGAGCGAGAGCGGAGTGACGTCGAGCAGCAGCACGTCCTTGACGTCGCCCTGCAGCACGCCGGCCTGGATCGCGGCGCCGATCGCCACCACCTCGTCGGGATTGACGCCCTTGTGCGGCTCCTTGCCGAAGAACTGTTTGACGACTTCCTGGATCTTCGGCATGCGCGTCATGCCGCCGACCAGCACCACCTCGTTGATCTCGCCGGCCGACAGGCCGGCATCCTTCAGCGCCTTGCGGCACGGCTCCACGGTCTTCTGCACCAGATCGTCGACCAGCGCCTCGAACTTGGCGCGCGTCAGCTTCATGGTGAGATGCTTGGGACCCGATGCATCGGCGGTGATGAACGGCAGGTTGACCTCGGTCTGCGTCGTCGAGGACAGCTCGATCTTCGCCTTCTCGGCCGCCTCCTTGAGGCGCTGCAGCGCGAGCTTGTCGCGGCGCAGGTCGATGCCCTGCTCCTTCTGGAACTCGTCGGCCAGATAGTTGACCAGCCGCATGTCGAAATCCTCGCCGCCGAGGAAGGTGTCCCCGTTGGTCGATTTGACCTCGAACACGCCGTCGCCGATCTCCAGCACCGAGACGTCGAAGGTGCCGCCGCCGAGATCGTAGACCGCGATGAGGCCGGTCTTCTGCTTGTCGAGGCCATAGGCGAGCGCCGCCGCGGTCGGCTCGTTGATGATGCGCAACACCTCGAGCCCGGCGATCTTGCCGGCATCCTTGGTGGCCTGGCGCTGCGCGTCGTTGAAGTAGGCCGGAACCGTGATGACCGCCTGGTCGACCTTCTGGCCGAGATGCGCCTCGGCGGTCTCCTTCATCTTCTGCAGGATGAAGGCGGAGATCTGCGACGGCGAATAGCTCTTGCCGTCCGCCTCGACCCAGGCGTCGCCGTTGGAGGCGCGCACGATCTTGTAGGGGACGAGCTTCTTGTCCTTGTCCACCATCGGGTCGTCGTAGCGTCGCCCGATCAGCCGCTTGACGGCGAAGAAGGTGCGCTCCGGATTGGTGACCGCCTGGCGCTTTGCCGGCTGGCCGGTGAGCCGCTCGCCATCGTCGGTGAAGGCCACGATCGAGGGCGTCGTGCGCATGCCCTCGGAATTCTCGATCACCTTCGGCGTCGCGCCCTCCATGACGGCGACGCAGGAATTGGTGGTACCAAGGTCGATGCCGATGACCTTACCCATGTGACATCCTCTCTTTCCGGCAGGACGGCCGGGCCCGTTAGCGCCCGGAAGGAAGCATCAGCAGGTCACATCGTGCCCGCAGACCGCCCCCTGGTCCGACCCCCTCAATCTCGCTTCAGACGTGCTTCCCGGCGGCGGCGTGCCCGCCGTGACGTTCGCGGCTGATATAAGGGGCGACATTTTTGGCCGCAAGACATTGGCTCACGAATTCGCGAGCCCGGATGGACGCTTGGGAGCCGCCGCGTACGCGACGTCGCGCACGATTGCCAGACGTCGCATGATAGGACCGGGCGACCAGGCGTTCCGGCGCCTTGCCCCCGCCCCATTCTGGTTTGTCTATCGCCGGCCATCGGAGCCATTCCATGCTCGTCCGCCTGTTCCTGCTGCTCTTTCCGGTGCTGGTCGCCGGTCAGGCACTCGCTGCCGATGTGACGTTTCCGACCGGCTCCCGGGTCGGGCTGATCCCGCCTTCGGGCATGGTGCGGAGCACGAATTTCCCGGGATTCGTGGATTTCGCCAGGAAGGCGGCCATCCTGATCGGCGAGTTCCCGGCAGGGGCCTATGCGGAGGTCGAGAAGGGCCTGATCGCCAACGCGCTCAAGCCGGGTTTTGCCACGGAAAGTCGCGAGCCGGTCACGCTGCACAACGGCAAGGGCCTCTTGATCGTCGGCCGGCAGGACAGCCAGGGACTTGTCCTGCGTCGCTGGCTGCTCGTCGCCGAGACCGGCGGGCTCACCGCCCTGGTGAGCGTCGAGATGCAGAACGCCTCCGTGGAGGCCACGACCGACGCCACCATTCGCGCCGCCCTCGACAGCCTCACGGTGCGGGCCGCGGTGCCGAACGAGGAGCTGCTGACGCTCCTGCCGTACAGTCTCAAGGATCTCGCGGGATTTCGCATCGTGCAGGCGGCCCCCAATGGCGGCGCGATGCTGACCGACGGTCCGAAGGATACCATCGAGCTCGCCGAGCAGCCCGCCGTCATCATCACGATCATCCCCAGCGTTCCCGAGCCCGGCACCGATCGCGGCAGCTTCGCCCGCATGGCGCTCTCCGGGGTTCCCGGTGTGAAGGACTTGCGCATCCAGCGGATGGAGCCGATGCGCCTCGGCGGCCAGCAGGGCCACGAGACCATGCTGGAAGGCAAGGACAGCCGGTCGGATACCGACGTGACGGTCGTTCAATGGCTGCGTTTCGGCTCCGGGAGCTCGGTGCGCGTGCTGGCGCTGGCCCGCAAGGACGACTGGCCGAAGATGTTTCCGCGCTTCAGGACATTACGCGACGGCTTGGCGCCCAAATAGCGCATGTTCCGGCGCAACGGCTACCGGTTCGCCGACCAGAACATGCGCCACTCAACGATTCAGGCGGGCCTCAGACCGAGTCGCGCGGCGCCTCGACCGGCGCATCGGCGTTGTCGTTGGCCGGTGGCTCCTTCGCGGGCTTCGGACCGCCCTTGGCGACCGCCACCAGCGCCGGGCGCAGCACGCGCTCGGCGATCCGGTAACCCGGCTGCACCACCTGCACCACCGTGCCGGCCGGCACGGCCGGATCCGGTACCTCGTACATGGCCTGATGCAGGTTGGGATCGAATCGCTCGCCCTGGGGTTCCAGCCTGGTCACCCCATGCTTCTCCAAAGCCTTGAGGAGCTCGCGTTCGGTGAGCTCGACGCCCTCGAGGAAGCTCTTGATGCCGGGATCCGCGACGGTCCGCAGCTCGGCACCGACCGCATCGAGGGCGCGACGCATGTTGTCGGCCACTGCCAGGAGCTCGCGGGCGAAGCTGGCGATCCCATAGGTGCGCGCGTCGGCGACCTCGCGCTCGGTGCGGCGGCGCAGGTTCTCCATCTCGGCAAGGGCCCGCAGCAGCCGGTCCTTGTTGTCGGCGGCGTCCTGCCGGGCGTCGGCCGCTTCCCTGGCGAGCAGCGCCATCGGATCGGGCGGCGCACCAGCCGCGTCGGCTGCGTTTGCTTCCTCGTTCGGCGCGGCATCGGGCGCGCAGGCGGTTGTATCCGTCATCGCTGTTCGGTCCCGTCTGTTGGTCTACTCGATCGCCCCGCATATCAGGGCTCGATCACGAAAAATCAAGCGGGCGTGAGGACCCCGGACGACAGCGGCACCCGTCAGCCGGCGAGCAGCTTGCCCACCACCTTGGACGTGTAATCCACCATCGGGATGATCCGCGCGTAGTTGAGGCGGGTCGGTCCGATGACGCCGATGACCCCGACGATGCGGCCGGCGCCATCCCGATAGGGGGCGATGATGGTCGACGAGCCGGACAGCGAAAACAGCTTGTTTTCCGAGCCGATGAAGATCCGCACGCCCTCGGCGAGCTCGGCGCGGCCGAGCAGGTCGATCACGCCGCGCTTGGTTTCCAGCGCGTCGAACAGCTGGCGGACGCGCTCGAGATCCTCGAGCGCCTTGAGATCGTCGAGCAGGTTGGCGTGGCCGCGCACGATCAGCTTGCGCTCGTCGGTCTCGCCGCCCGACCAGCTGGCAAGCCCGGCGGCCACGACCCGCTGGGTGAGCTGGTCGAGCTCGGCCTTGCCCTGCTCGATCGCCCGTTCGAGCTCGCCGCGGGCCTCGGCCAGGGTCCGCCCGCGTATCCGTGCGTTGAGAAAATTCGCCGCCTCGGTCAGCGCCGATGTCGGCAGGCCCAGCGGCAGGCTGAGCACCCGATTTTCCACCTGGCCGTCCTCGGCGACGAGCACCACCAGCGCCCGCTCGGGGTCGAGGCTGACGAACTCGATATGCTTGAGCCGAACGTTGGATTTCGCGGTGAGCACGACCCCCGCCGCGCGGGTCAGGCCGGAGAGCAGCGACGAGGCCTCGGTCAGCACCGCCTCGATCGACTTCGCCTGGCCGGCCGCCGCAACTTGCGCCTCGATGGAACGCCGATCGGTCTCGGTCAGGTCGCCGATCTGCATCAATGCGTCGACGAAGAACCGCAGGCCGAGCTCGGTCGGCAGCCGGCCGGCCGAAGTGTGGGGCGCCCAGATGAGGCCGAGCTGCTCGAGGTCCGACATCACGTTGCGCACCGAGGCCGGCGACAGCGTCATCGGGATCAGCCGCGAGATGTTGCGCGAGCCGACCGGTTCCCCGGTCGCCAGGTAGGTTTCCACGATACGGCGAAAAATCTCGCGCGACCGCTCGTTGAGCTGCGCGAGGCTGACCTCGGTTGTGCCGATCGGAACGTCGTGGGACACGGGGACCATGGGGCTCCAACGGGACCGGAGACCACAATTGTCCATCCGGCGGGGAGAATTCAAGTCGGCTGAAAATCCTTGTCGGCGCCGGGGCACCCCCGTACAACGCGCCACACACCGGCAGAACCGGTCCGCCTTCGCCTTCACGGGAGCTTCCATGCGGCCGAGCAGCCGACAGCCTGACGAGCTTCGCGCCGTAACGCTCGAGCGCGCTGTAGTGAAATATGCCGAGGGCTCCTGCTTCGTGAAGTTCGGCGATACCCATGTGCTGGTTACCGCCACGCTCGAGGACAAGCTGCCGCCATGGCTCAAGGGGCAGGGCCGCGGCTGGGTGACGGCGGAATACGGCATGCTGCCGCGCGCCACTCTGGAGCGGACCCGCCGCGAGGCCTCGGGCGGCCGGCAGAGCGGCCGGACCTTGGAGATCCAGCGACTGATCGGGCGCTCGCTGCGCGCCGTCGTCGACCTCGAGGCGCTCGCCGATCGGCAGATCACCGTCGACTGCGACGTGATCCAGGCGGACGGCGGCACGCGGACCGCGGCGATTACCGGAGCGTGGATCGCGCTGCACGACTGCCTGGCCTGGATGAAGACCCGCGAGATGCTGCGACGCGACCCGTTGCGCGACCACATCGCCGCGGTGTCGTGCGGGATATTCGACGCCAACCCGGTGCTCGACCTCGACTACGCGGAGGATTCCGAGGCCGAGACCGATGCCAATTTCGTCATGACCGGTGGTGGACAGCTGGTGGAGATCCAGGCCACGGCGGAGAAGACTCCCTTCACCGAGGAGCAGTTCGCCCAACTGCTCGGGCTGGCGCGCAAGGGGATCGCAAAGCTCGTCGATCTGCAAAAAATCGCGGTGATGTGAGCCAGGCTTCGCCATGAGCTCCGATCGTCCGCATCGGCCCATCTCGGGGCGGCTCGTGATCGCCACCCACAATCCCGGCAAGCTGATCGAGATGCGCGGCCTGCTGGCGCCCTACAACGTGGAGGCGGTTGCCGCCGGCGATCTCGGCCTCGCCGAGCCGGAGGAAACCGGCGCCACGTTCGGCGAGAACGCGCGACTGAAGGCCGTTGCCGCCGCCGCGGTCTCGCGCCTGCCGTCGTTCGCCGATGATTCCGGCCTCGAGGTCGCGGCGCTCGGCGGGGCGCCCGGTATCCATTCGGCGCGCTGGGCCGGCGCGCGACGCGATTTCAATCACGCAATGGAGAAGGTGGAGCACGCCTTGCGCGAGCGCGGCGCCACCAATGCGGCGGACCGCCGCGCGCGGTTCGTTTCGGTTCTGTGCGTCGCCTGGCCGGACGGTCATGTCGAGGAGTTCGAGGGCACGGTCGAGGGCACGCTGATCTGGCCACCGCGCGGCGCCGAAGGTTTTGGCTATGATCCGATGTTCCGTCCCGACGGCTTCGACATCACCTTCGCCGAGATGACCGGCGAGGAGAAGCACGGCCTGCCGCCGCACGGCACCGGGCTGTCGCACCGGGCGCGGGCTTTTCTCAAGCTCGCCGATGCCTGTCTCGGCGGCCGCCATTCCGGCCGGAAGGACGGCGGGTCGTAGGCCGGCTGCCTCGCGTGGCGGTGGCCGGTGGTCCCATCCGCGCTCTCGGGCGCGGATCCGCCAGGATCGGAAAGTCCCGATCGTGACGGGCGGCGGCGAACCTGCCATATGGTGTCCATGAGGACCGTGATTCCGCCCGATCCCGATTTCGGCATCTACGTCCACTGGCCGTTCTGCCTGTCCAAATGCCCGTACTGCGACTTCAACAGCCACGTCCGGCACGCCCCGATCGACGAGGCGCGCTATGTGCGGGCCATCGCGGCGGAGATCGCGGCAGCCGCCGAGCGAGTTCCCGGACGCACCGTCGCGACCATCTTCTTCGGCGGCGGCACTCCGTCGCTGATGGAGCCCGCAACGGTCGCGACGGTCCTCGACCGGATCGCCGGACACTGGACCATGGCGCCCGACCTCGAGGTGACGCTCGAAGCCAATCCGACCTCGGTCGAGGCGACGCGCTTCCAGGGCTATCGCAGCGCCGGCGTCAACCGCGCGTCGCTCGGCGTACAGGCCCTCGACGACCGCTCGCTCGCCGCGCTCGGGCGGTTACACTCGGTCCGCGAGGCGCTCGATGCGGTGGAGATCGCCCGTCGGACCTTCGATCGCTACTCCTTCGACCTGATCTATGCCCGGCCCGGGCAGACGGCCGAGGCTTGGCGAACGGAGCTGGGTGAGGCGATCGCGCAGGCGGGCGAGCATCTGTCGCTCTATCAGCTCACCGTCGAGCCCGACACCCCGTTTGCGAGCCTCCATGCCGCCGGCAAGCTGGCGATACCCGATCCGGACCTCGCCCGCGAACTCTACGACGTCACTCAGGAGGTGTGCGCGGCACACGGCCTGCCGGCCTACGAGGTTTCCAACCATGCGCGCCCGGGCGGCGAATGCCGGCACAATCTGGTCTACTGGCGCGGTGGCGAGTATGTCGGCGTCGGGCCGGGTGCCCATGGGCGCATCCGGGTCGGCGAACGGCGATTTGCCACCGCCACCGAAAAACATCCCGAACGCTGGCTGATGCGAGTGGAGGCCGAGGGGCACGGACTGGTCACCGACGAGCCGCTGACCCGTGACGAGCAGGCCGACGAGCTGCTGCTGATGGGTTTGAGACTGGCCGAGGGCATCGATCCGGGGCGCTACGCCGCGATCTCCGGAAGGCAGCTCGATGCCGGACGGATCGCCGACCTTTGCGCCCATGGCTTCGTCGAGATCGACACCGCCGGGCGCCTGCGCGTCACTGCGGCGGGATTTCCCGTGCTCGATGCGGTCGTCGCCGACCTGGCAGCGTGACGGAGCAGACATGCCGGCGGGACGACCGTCCGTCCGCCGAGATCACGTCCCCGGGCCGGTGAAGGCCTTTGGCGCAGGACTGGCCACCTGGGCACCGGAACCGGTCACCCGGAGCACTGCGAGACCGCGCTGGTTGGTTCCGTCGGGGCGGAAGCGAAAAATCCCGTCGATGCCGGAAAAGCCCGAGGCGTTGGTCAGCACCTCTTCGGAAAAACGCTGCGGCCCCTGCGTCTTCACCAGGGCGGCCACCAGCGAGACCGCATCATAGGCCAGCGTCGCGGTGCGCGCCGGGTCCTGGCCGAACCGGGTGCGGTACCGGCTGGAGAAATTGCGATATCCGGACGCGTCGGGCGCCGCGTACCAGCCGCCCTGGAGGGAGGGGTCCGATAGGATGCGCGGATCGTCCCACAGACCGGTGCCGATCAGCTGCACGCGTTTGGTATTGACGCCGCTCGCCGCGAGCGCGGCGACGACCGCCGGGAGCCCGTCGCCACCGTCCGGAATGAAGATCGTGTCGGCCTGGCGCGCCGCTTCGGCGACCCGCTTCACCGGCTCCTGCATTTGCAGCCTGTCGGCCGGATAACGTTCCAGCGCGACCACGCGGCCGCCCTTGCGGGCCACCACCTGGCGGAATTCGGCTTCGACGACGCTCCCATAGGCGTTGTCGGGGATCAGCGCCACAAACGAGCGCTTGCCGTTGGCGATCGCATATTCGACGACCCGGTCGACATCCGACTCCGGGAGGAAGCTCAAGAGATAGATGCCCTTGCTCGCCACCGTCGTATCGGTGGAGAAGGCGATCACCGGCACCCCGCGGGTGCGCGCGATCTGCCCCGCGGCACCCACCGAGACGGCGAACAGAGGCCCCAGGATGATCTCGGCGCCCTCGTCGAGGGCCTGCTGGGCGGCTTGCTGCGCACCCTGGGCGGTCCCGCCGTCGTCCTTCACCAGGAGCTGGATGTTCGGGTTCTGGAACTCCGCCAGCGCCATGTCGGCGGCGTTCTTCATCGACTGGGCGGCGAGCCCGGCATTGCCGGCGGCGGAGAGCGGGAGGATGAGGCCGACGCGGACCTGGCCCGCCCCGATCGCCTGGTTCGGCTGGGTGGGTGGAGGAGGTGGCGCAGTGTTGAACAGGTCGACACCGGAGAAGCCGGTGCAGGCCGCCAAAAGCCCGGCGAGGCCGACCGCCGCCGCACCCAGAAAGGCGCGCCGCGATCGCTGCAATCGGCCATTCCGCGGCAGACCGGGCACAGCTCATCTCCTCGGCAACGCCTTGCACGCTGGCACCGCCGCCACGAATCCGCGAGGACCCGGGGCGATTGCGGACGCCGCTTGCGCGTCCGGCCATCCTTGCGGAATCCGACACCAGCGTCTGTCCCGGCAGCCGACCAATCTCGGCTCAGCCTGACGGCGCGCCACGCATAATGGGGTCGAATACCTGATGAAGTCAAAAGCTTGACGTCGAAACTGGCCATGACGGATCGGCCACCTGCCGGTAAAGTGAACGACCATGAGCAAGTTCGATCCGCCGGCAGCGGGGTTTGTCCACAGCCGCGATGATGCCGCGACGGCCAGGCGGTACGTCGTTGCCGGGCATGCCATTCAGGCGCCGAAGCTCGCACCCGGTCTCTACGTGGTGGCAACGCCGATCGGCAACCTGCGGGACGTAACCCTGAGGGCGCTGGAGGTACTGGCGGCAGCCGACCTCATCGCCTGCGAGGATACCAGGGTCACACCAAAACTCCTTGCCCACTACGGCATCTCGGCGCCGCTCACGGCCTATCACGACCACAACGCGGCCGCGGCGCGACCGAAGCTCCTGGGCCGGCTGGCGGACGGTGCCGCGGTCGCGCTGGTGTCCGATGCCGGCACGCCGCTGGTATCGGATCCCGGCTACAAGCTGGTCCGCGCCGCGCTGGAAGCCGGCCACATGATCACCTCGGTGCCGGGATCATCCTCGGTCCTGGCAGCCCTGACGCTGGCGGGACTTCCGACCGACCGGTTCCTGTTCGACGGATATCTGCCGGCGAAAGCCGGCCAGCGGCGGACCCGAATCGCCGAGCTTGCCCGTATCCCGACAACCGTCGTCTGGTTCGAGACGGGGCCACGTCTGGCCGCGACCCTCGCCGATCTCGCCGAAACCCTCGGCGCGCGCGAGGCGGCGATCTGCCGCGAACTCACGAAGCTGCACGAGGAGGTTCGGCGTGGCGACCTGCCGAAGCTCGCCCGCGACGCCGCCGGCGCGGCGGCGCCGCTCGGCGAGATCGTCATCGTGGTCGCGCCGCCTGTCGCCGGCGAGCAGGCGACCGCGAGCGAGGTCGAGGAGCACCTGCGCGACGCGCTGGCGCGCAGCTCGGTCAAGGACGCGGTGGCGGAGGTGAGCGAAGCGGCCGGACTGCCGCGCCGCGACGTCTACCGGCGCGCCCTGGCGCTGAGAAAATCCGACGATGGCGCCACGCATTGATCGGCGAGACAACGTCACCGCGCGGCCGGCGCCGCGCCCGGAGCGTCGCGCCGCGTTCCGTCTCGGACTTTCTGCCGAGGGCCGCGCCGCCGCGCTGCTCATGCTCAAGGGCTACCGGATCGTCGCCCGGCGCTGGCGCGGGCCGATCGGCGAGATCGACCTCATCGCGCGGCGGCGGCGGCTCCTGGTCTTCGTCGAGGTCAAGGCGCGCGCCTCGCTGGACGAGGCCGCGGAGGCGGTCACTCCCGAGCAGCAGCGGCGCATCGCCATCGCGGCGGCCGCCTGGCTCGCCGGCCGGCCGGATGCCGCCGATTGCGATACCCGGTTTGACGCGGTCCTGGTCGCGCCGTGGCGCTGGCCGCGCCATATCCGGGCGGCCTTCGACGCCACCGAATGACGCGCCGTCACGACGCCTGCAGTTTCTGGAAGAAGCCGTCGACCTGGTGACGCAGGCGGCTCGCCACCGCGCCGAGGTCTTCCGACACCGCCTTGACCTTCGTGGTGTCGTCGTGCGTTTGCGCGGTCGCCCCGGTAAGCGCCCCGACCGCGCCCGCCGCGTCCCCGGTGCGCTTCGACGCGATCTCGGCGCTCCGCGCGATCTCGCGCGTTGCGGCGCCCTGCTCGGTGACGGCGGCCGCAATCGTCGCGCTGACCGCGCCGACTTCGCGGATGATGCTCTGGATCCCGTCGATCGCCGCGACCGAACGCACGGCCGCCTCCTGCATTCCCGCTACCTGGGCCGAGATCTCCTCGGTGGCCTTCGCGGTTTGCCCCGCCAGGGCCTTCACCTCGGTCGCCACCACGGCGAAGCCGCGGCCCGCCTCGCCGGCTCGCGCCGCCTCGATCGTCGCGTTGAGAGCCAGCAGGTTGGTCTGCTCCGCCACGTCGGTGATCAGCCGGACCACGTCGCCAATGCGCCTGGCGGCGGCATCGAGGGCCTTGATCTCCCGGCTGGTCTGCTCGGCTTCGCCGACCGCACGTTCCGCGATGCTGTTGGACTGCGCCACCTGGCGATCGACCTCCATGACGGATGCGGCCAGCTCCTCGGCAGCCGACGCGATGTCACGGACATTGCCGGAAGCCTCCGACGCGGCGCCGGCGGCGCTTGCGGTCTGCGTCGAAGCCCGGTCGGACGCGACCGCGAGGCTGCCCGCCGCGCCGACCATCTGCTCCGAAATCCGCGCAAGCTCGCCCAGCGTTTTTTCCACCTCGGCGCCGAACCGCTCGATTTCCGCTGCCACCTGCTTTTGCCGCCCGGCCCGCACCTCGGCATCTCCCGCGATCGTGCGGTTGAGCTCCTCGTTGCGCCGCATCGCCTGCTGGAACACCGTGATCGAGCGCGCCAGCGCCCCCACCTCGTCGTGCCGCTCGCCAAAGGGAACAACGATCCCTGCGGCGCCGCCGGCAACCGATGCGGTGACCCGCGTGATCTCCTTCAGCGGCCTCGCCACCGCGCGCCAGATGATGACGACGCCGACTGCCGCCAGCATCGCGGCCAGCGCGCCGAGCCCGGTCACGATCCAGGTATTGATGACGATATCCTGCTCGAGGGCGGCATAGATCCGCTTCGCTCGCGTGTCGTAGATCTTGGCGAGCTCCTCCAGGTCCTTGTTCAGCGCCGTGCGCACGTTGCGGTTGGCGTCGTTGTCGCCCCATTCGCGGCCCGCCGCCGGATTGATCTCGGTGCCGCGGCGTACCAGCTCGCGGCGGAACTCCTGGAACTGCGCGATCCGCTTGGCGAATGCGTCGAAACGCGCGGCCTCCTCGGCTCCGACGTTGCGGCGCCAGTCTTTCACCACCTCGCCGACACGCTCGTTGAACTTCAGGAGCCCGACGCCGTACTTCTTCGCCGTCGGGATGTCCGGCGACATGTAGATGCCGCGCAACTCCATCACCACCGCATAAATCAGGCCGTTGACCCGCTCGACGTTCTCCGTCCCCATGAAGGCCCGCTCGAATTCGCGGGTGTTTTCGGCGTTCCGGTGGGAGTTCACCACCGCCACTGCGGCGAGCATGGCGGTCGCGACCGCCAGCAGCGCGAAAATCGTGTACAGCTTGGCTGAAATCGAAAGCTTGGGCAAAATGACCATCCTGCCAACGATGCGTTTCCGCAAAAAATAGGCACGAACTGATTAACCTCGCGTTTTCGCCCCATAGCTAAGCATTATTGTTCATCAGCAACGTTGGAACTCCGATGAAACTCTCTGTTGCGGTGCAAATGGACCCGATCGAGCGGATCAACATTCGCGGCAATTCGACTTTTGCACTCCTTTTGGAAGCGCAGAACCGCGGTCACGCCGTCGCCTATTACACGCCGGACAAGCTCGCCATGCGCGACGGCCGGCTGTTTTCCACGGTTCGGCCGCTCGAGGTGCGCGACCGCGAAGGCGACCACTATGCCCTGGGCGAGCCCGAACGGGTCGACCTCGCCTCCTACGACGTGGTGCTGATGCGGCAGGACCCGCCGTTCGATCTCGCCTACATCACCTCGACCCATTTCCTCGAGCGCATTCATCCGGCGACGCTGGTGGTGAACGATCCGGCCCATGTCAGGAACGCGCCGGAAAAGATCTTCGTGACCGAGTTTCCCGATCTGATGCCGCCGACCCTGATCACGCGCGACCTCGCCGAGATCAAGGCGTTTCGCGTCGAGCACAACGACATCGTCATGAAGCCGCTGTTCGGCGCCGGCGGGGCGGCGGTCTTTCGTGTCGCCCAGGAGGACCTCAATTTCGGCTCGCTCTACGACCTGTTCTCGGTGACGTTTCGCGAGCCCTGGGTGGTCCAGCGGTTCATTCCGGGCATCCGGCAGGGCGACAAGCGGATCATCCTGGTGGACGGCCGGTTCGCCGGCGCGGTGAACCGCGTGCCGCAGGCCGACGACCTGCGCTCCAACATGGTGCGCGGAGGCGCCGCGGAGGCGACGGATCTCACGCCACGCGAGCGGGAGATCTGCGAACGGCTGGGGCCGGCGCTGCGGGCGCGCGGGCTGATCTTCGTCGGGATCGACGTGATCGACGGATTTCTGACCGAGATCAACGTGACCTCGCCGACCGGCATCCGGGCGGTGCAACGGCTCGGCGGGCCCGACGTCGCGGGGTTGATCTGGGATCGGATCGAGGCCGAGCGGAGCGAGCGGAAGCCCAAAACCTAGCCGCCGTCGCTACCGGTTCACGGCCGCGGGAGCCACCGCGCCGACCGTCGCCTCGACCTTAATGGTCGCCGTCATGTGGGGGTGGAGGGAGCAGAAGTACTCGAACGTGCCGGGCTCCGTGAATGTGAAGGAAAAGCTGTCGTCGGTATCGAGCGCCTTCGATTTGAACTGTTTGGGCGTCTTCGATGCCACCGTATGCGGAATGTCATCGACATTGGTCCAGGTGACGGTGGTTCCGGCCTTCACGATCAGGACCTCCGGCTCGAAGGTGAAGTTGTCGATCTTCACCTTGAGCTCCTCGGCTGCACCGGCATGCGCGCAGAGGAGCGTGGCCGCCGCCAAGGCGGCGGCCACTGCGCTCATCAGACGACGCGATGAGATCATTGCGGTCATGTCGCACCTTCAGCCCTGTAGAGGCGTGTCGACGATGGTGGCGAGGCGCTGCTGGCCCTGCCGGAACGTCACCTCGGCCACGCCGAGCACCGAGCGCAGCTTGTCGTCGGCAACCTTCATCGGGCCGGGGGACGGCGCCGAGCCGGGTGCCGGCTGCGGGAAAGCCGTCGATCGCGCGGTGTGGAAGGTGACGTTGCCCTCGACCTTCTGCATCACCTGGTGGATGTGGCCGTTGAGCACCGTCACCGAGCCGAAACGCTTGAGCAGGTCGAGCGCCTGCGCGGAATCCTCGGTGCCCCAGCCCCATTCCCGCGAAACCACCCAGAGCGGGATATGGGCGAACACCACGATCGGCGTGCTCGCCGCCTTGCCGTCGAGATCGTCGGCGAGCCATTTCAGCTGCTCGGCGCCGAGCGAGCCCATGCCGCCGGCCTTGAGGTTGACGACGTTGACGAGGCCGATGAAGTGCACGCCATCGGCATCAAAGCTGTACCAGCCGGCGCCCTTGGCGTTCTTGCCGTAGCGCTGCTTGTAGAGCTTTGCCTCCTCGTCGATGATGTCGTGCTCGCCCGGCACATAGTGGGTGTCGAGCCGCGACTGCGAGATGATGCGCTCGGCGTCGTCGAACTCCTTTTCCTTCGACAGATGCGTGATGTCGCCGGTGTGGATCATGAAGGCGGGCTTGACCGGCAGCGTCCTGATCTTGCCGATCGCCTCCTCGAGCGTGCCGATGGCGTTGGGATTGGCCGGCTTGTCGAAGCCGATATGGCTGTCGCTGATCTGCAGGAAGGTGAGGCCCTTGGGCTCCGCGGCAAACGCCCCGTCGACGAGGCCGAGCGACGTCGGCACCCCGCCGGCGATCGTCCACAGCACCCCGGTGCCAGCCCAGGTCATGCATTCCAGGAACTCTTCGCCGGTTGATTCCGTCGCCGCCGCGCTGGTCGTGCTCGCTCATGTCGGTTCCTCCTGTTCGTCCCCGCACCGGGGTGACGGACGAGGAGACTGGCGGAGGCGGGGGTTTATTCCCGGGGTGATCTGGTCGGGGGCCAGACCGGCCGGCCGATGAATGTTCCCTAATTGTTCTTGTCAATTCCCCGGGCCTTGCGCTAATCTTGAGCCACGGGGGATCTTTCCCATGGTGCAGCGGGTCTCAACGGTCGCATTCGAGGGCATCGAGGCGCGGGCGGTCGACGTCCAGGTGCAGGTCGCGCCGGGCCTGCCGAAGTTCCATGTCGTCGGGCTGCCCGACAAGGCGGTGTCCGAGGCCCGCGAGCGGGTGCGCGCGGCGCTGACCGCGTCGGGCCTGGCGCTGCCGGCGCGGCGCATCATCGTCAACCTGGCACCCGCCGACA
>CAVWIS010000013.1:0-15658 GCA_963755055.1 uncultured Alphaproteobacteria bacterium
GTGATCCCTTTTCGGCTCGAAGGTACGCAAGGATCGCACTGAGATTGCTGGCCCGCTCACGGGTATTCGCCTTCACCTTCGCAATGGCTTGACGGTTGCCGACTTGCTTGCCTTTGAGGGCGCGCGCCCTTGGGACGCGGAGGTTTTGCGCACGTGCGCAAAAAACTTCCGACCTGCCATCGCACGGCTGCTGTGCCAAAGTTTTCTTTAATTACGCGAACGGTTTGCGAGGACTGCCATTCTGACGAACCCACAAAGCCTCGGGGAGTCCGACTGGCCGTCCGGAGCCACAGGTGGAGGTAGCGTCGCCCCCGATTGCCCCAAACGTCGCTGCCACAGGCGGCGGGCGTACGTGCGCTGTCCGGCTCCGGGCCGATGGTGATGCCGACCCTGCGCCCGGCGCACGTCCGGCCAGCTGTCGCGCTGGTTCCCGATTAGGTGCAGAGCCGGATAGAACCGCAGTTCTCGCGACGGGGGACGCGCAGCAACCGGGGACGCGCCGTCAGCCCGTGAGTCGAGGGCGGGGCGGCTGGCGGTCGCCGTTGCGAGCGTGACGCCCGGCGTCGCGGTTAATGCTGTCAGCGGCGCACCGACCACCATGGATAGCAAATTCCCCCAAATGCCAGCGGGCGCAGCAATGAACTGACCTACGGGAGGCAACACCATGACCCGCGCGATTCTGATCCTGATGCGGATGTCCGCCACGTCGGCGGCCGTGGCCGAGCCGTTGCCGATACCGAAAACCTCGGTCGGGTGTCCGCACGGAGACTTGGCGTCGGGCTCCTACTGCGTGCCATCACGGGGGGCGCAGGACGCCGTTGTGTGCCACCAGGCGGCAACTGCCCGCACGGTTGGCTGCGGTCGGGCAATGCCTGCCTGCGCCATGGAAGCGCGCGATGACGAAGGCGCAGTAAAGGAGCCGCGCTATGGATCCGAACCCGAAAACCACCGCACGCGCAATCTCAAGTGTTTATCCACCTGCTCCATTGCCAGAAATGTCGGGGCGAGCGCCCTGTCGTGATCTAGATACGGCTACGCTCCGGCATAAGACCCAGCGGGCCTATGTTAGCGTAGAGGGCTAGCCTCAGATGACGAGCGAGCAGAAGCGGGACGAACTCCGGCGGCTCACGAAGCAACGGCAGGCGGACCCAGCAGAGAAGGGTATCTTTGTCTATCAGACATTCACTCCGGCTTTTACGAACTAACGAGCATGTTTCGCCGTGGTCAATTTCGGCCCAGAACGTGGACGCCGAATTGATGATCCTTGGAAAGGACTGGGCTTCCTCGGAGACGCTCGCGGACCGCCCGCCGGACCCGGAGCGCAGAACGACTCGGACAAGGGTGGGAACGTGCCAACCAACAAGAACCTTCGCGCGTACTTGCGCGACCATATGGGCGGACTTAAGTTCTCGCAAACGTACAGCCACAAACGTTTTTCCGTTCATAAAAATGGGCAAGAAGAACGCGTCGATCAGAGCCCTGACATGCGGTATGCCGCTGAGAAGTATGCGTTACCTCAGATGAGAATTGTGTCGCCGCTCATGGCGGTTTGCCTCGGGCCGCCCGCTTTTCTTTCCGTGAGCCGAGCAGCGCTGGCGGAAGGCGGGCACGAAGTGTCGAAGCCGCTGCCGCACATCGTCTTTTGTGGGATCGAAATTTATGACGCGCCGCATCCCTCCATGTATCCGGGCGGCAGGATCGCTGTGGAGGGCAGGTGGAAGCAACTCGGAGAACGTCTCGCAGAGCTTCGCAGGCACTCTCCGCGGCCTAGTGCCTTTGTCACGTGACCAGGGTCCAGATAGCCTCCCGACCATGGCACCGAAGCAGAGGCAACCTCCCGGTCCGCCGATGACGCTTGGCAATATGCGAGCCATGGGCGTGGGCGGTCTCGATGTGCTGTGCCTGATCTGTCGGTATCAAGTTCGGCTCGACGTTGACGCCTATGCCGACGGCCGAGCCTGACTGGGGCGCAGGTGAACGGGACCATGTATCGTTCCGGGCGTTCGCCGGATTGGATCAAGATCAAAAACCCGGATGCACCGGCGGCGGCAGCAAGTTGTCTAACCTTTTTTCCGCATTACCAAGTAATAGCCAGGGCTTGGATCGCTGCAAAACCACCAATCCTGGCTGCGGCTGTGCTGTCGCGCAGGACCGCGACGCGCGCAACATACGGCGCGATCTCTTTTAGTAGCTCAAGCCATTTTCCGCCGATAGTACTCGAACAGCGTGAAGCCGGTAGTGTTGTCGCCGGGCCGAGCTAGGCTGGCGACCAAGCCGGAACCGACGACGGCGACGAACACAATCGGTATAGCACGCGTTGCTTGCCGCAACGGCGCGACGGCCGGGGTGCTTACGGCCACAATAACGTCGGGCTCTAGCGCAACCAAGTCCCGAGCGTCTTTACGAAATTGTTCGGCATCGCCAGCGGCCCACCGGATATCGATCTGCACATTGCCATTACCAAGGTCGTCTTTGCCGGCGGCGGGGCAGGCCCCGTCGGATGACGTGACCTGAGGTCGTTCGGCAGCATGGTCGCCCCTTACCCTGTCGCTCAGATTGCGATCTCGTCAATTCCGCGTCCGTGCGTGGCGGCGCGAAGAAGACGCTGGGTGGGATGAATTGCAGGTCGAATATAGGCGCGTCCGGGAGGCCGCTCTGGAAGATCTCCCAGTTGCGTCCGCCATCGGCCGAATGCCAGACGCCGATGTCGGCCCCGACATAAATGTGGTTTGGCGATTGACGATCGATGGCCAGCGCGTTGTGCTCGATATCGAGCAGCTGCGCCGGCGCAGTTCCGTTGCGCGCGTGCCAGTCGAGACCGTCGAACCACCAGACGCGGGGCTGCGATGCGGGACATCAACAAGACCGCCGAGGGTGACGTAGATCGAATTCAGCGCGGCGTCCGCCCAGTCCACCGCGATGTCGGTGATGACGCCGGCAACGTCGAAACGCCCTGTGTTGCCCGGCAGCGGCGTCACGGTCCATCCGGCGGTGGACTGATCGGCCCGGAACACCTTGCCCTTGGTCGTGCCGATGAAGAGCCGCGTTCGCGATGCGAAGGCGAGGGCGAACACGTCGCCGGCCGCGGGCGGAAGCCGCATCGAGGGAAGGCGACGGAAAGGCAGGCCAGGTCGCGCCGAAATCGTCCGACACGTAGACTCTGTCCGCGGCACCCGTCGCCACGCGTTGGGCGTCGCCGGCGTGCGCCGGGTCGGGATCGAAAGGCAGGCCAACGACCGGCTGGGTCATCGTCTTCCAGCCGAGAGAGATCTCCGTCGAAAAGCTCTCGTGCGTCTTACCACCGTTGGTCGAGCGCGAAATCCGGCCGTTGCAGAACACCAGGATCTGGTTCGGGTCGGCCCAGTTGATCGACGCAGTAGCCGCCGTCTCCATCCTGGACGTGCTGCCAGAACGAGCCCGTCTTAAGGGCCGTGCCGTTGTCCTGCAGGCCGGTGAACAGGATGCTGGGATCGGTCGGATGCTGTGCGATGAAGTTGCAGCACAGGCAGGCGAGACCATTGTTCTGCGCCGTGAACTTGCCGGTGCCGCGGGGGTCGCGGTTGAGAAACACGCCACCGTCGCAGCCGCACCAGAGCTCGTTCGGATTGGCCGGGCTGTGCACCAGCGCGTGCACGTCGGAATGGGCGTGCTGGCCGATTGACGCGCGGATTCAATCACCTTGCAGGCCGCTCCGCTCGTCTCGATCGCGCAGCGCCAGATCGACGCGCCGCCGAATTCCGGATGGAAGCTGCCGCCCAGATAGACCATATCGCCTTTCTCCGGGTCGACTGCGATGGCGAGATCGTAGTTGCCCTGCGCCGCGCCGCCCAAGGAGCGGCAGGACATGGGCAGGCCGGAGACGGCTTTCCAGGCCCGGTCTATCCCGTCGAGGCGGAATAGACCGCGCAGGGTTCCTCCCTCTCCAGCCACGAGCGCATACAGGAGATCCGGGTTGCCGGACTGTATGCCCAGCGCGATGCGGCCGATGTCCGTCACCGGAAAGTCGGTGCCGGCCGGCTGCCACGTCTGGCCGTCGGGCGAGAAGACCACCAACGGCGCGGCCGGTTCTCCCGACTGCGGCCAGCGCGCCGCGAAGAAGCGCGTCTCGCCCGGCAGCCGCGACCGATACGACGCTGGAGAACACTCCGCCCGATACCGCGGATCCACTCGAACGTTCCGCCGGGCTGCCGATTGCGTCGGTAGAGACCGCCCGTCGTGGCGGCAATGGCCTTTTCCCGGTCGGTGGGGTCGAGCGCCAGCGTGAAGAAAGCCTGTCCTGCCAAGTCGCTCGGCTCGACCGCCCATTTGGAACCGCCGGTCTCGGTGTAAAGCACGCCGATGCCCCGATAGGCCGGCAACGCGCCGGTGATCCGCCTGGCGAAATAGGTATAGGTCGCACCCTCGCCAGTGCCGACGAAGACGCGCTGGGGATTGACTGGGTCGATCGCAATGGCGCCGCAGGCGAGGCTGGTGGAGGCGGAGCTGGCGGGGTCGAGATCGATCTGATCCATTGCGTCCCAGCTCAGCGCTCCGTCACCCGAGCGAAAGACGCCGCCATTGGCAGAGGCCGCATAGACGACCGTGCCGCCGGGGCCGATCGCCAGCCCGGCGATGCGGCCCGCCACCGGTTGCCGCTCGCCGCCACCAGTCTGCCCGTTCATGACCACTGTCGGCCCGAGTGGCAGCCAATTCACTCCGCCCGGCACGATCGGAGCGCCGAGGTCTCCAGGCCCGCCGGCGTCGGCGACGGCCGCGCTTCCCAGCATCGTCTGCCGGCGGCGTTTGAACTCGTTGAAGGCGACGTGCCAGCCTGCGGCTCCGCCGGAACCCGGTCCCTTACCGGCCGGCGCCTGCTCGACAGCGGTAGGGCACTTCGTCTTCGAGCCACCGCAGCGGCCCCCGACGCGGCTTGCGGGGCGCGCGTGCTCGCGCCCCAGGCTTGGCTCGGGCGATCTTTTTTTTGGGCTTCCTCATGCCGCGCCTCCTGTCTCGGGACTAGGACGCCTGCCGTCGTGCGCCGGGGTGTTGTTGGACACGCCGGCTGATCTTGTCGAAGAGACCGGTTACTGTCTGGGGAGGTGCCGTCTCGCTGTGCTTCGGCCACATCGATCGGACCGTCGTGAACACGGCGTCCAGCACGAACCACAGGGCCAAGAAACCGAGGCACTCCAGCGCGAAGCTCTTCCACTTGAAGAACAGCTCGGCGGTGACGAAGGCGATCAGAAAGGACGGCGCCTGCGTGGACAGCAGCACGCCGAGCGACATATTCCGAAGCATCGTGTACATCGAAGCCTCCCAGTCTGTTGGGTGAAGATCAGTTGTCACTCTTTCCCGTTCTTGTCGTGGGGACCGTACGGGGTCCTCTCTCGGTAGTGGTGATCACGCGGTAGCGTCGGCCCTTCGGCGACACGAGGATGCGCTCGGACACCACGGTGTTGGGGTCGGGCAGTCCGGGATTGCGCGGTTCAGTCGAATCCGCCGGCGGCTCTCCCGGCGGTTTGCGGGGACCTTTACGTTTCGCCATACCTGCAAGCTCACGGCTAGGGCTCGAAGAACGATTCAAGTCACCGGATGGATTTCCCACACGACTGGCATCCTGGGTCGCAGTTTCTGTGGGCCGGGACGGCCGCCTTGCGCGTGACTCGCATCCCAGAACAGCGATCCCTCGATCTCGATCGGGATCGGGGGATCGTAGAAATCGTATGAGGGCCCCGGCAGGCCGTCGCCGAAGAACTCCGAATAGGTGCTCCGCACCTCGTCCAGCGTAGCGAACGAGTCGGGTGTCCGGCGGCAGGCCCGGAGACCTCCGCAGTCATGTATTTGGGCGCCTTGTGAGGGTCGCGACCGATGATCAGGTGGAAGTCTTTGTCGTCCTCGATGACTGGCGGCGTAGAGGAACGCTTTCACCTTGACATTCGCGCTTCTCCGCATCGACCCGATCGCTGGTCTCGTCGATGGAAATGTCGAGAGCCTTCATGTCGTCGTGGGCGGGAACGAGTCGCGATGAGATCGCTGATGTCGTCAAACTCTTCCATCGGCGCGTCGGCGATGGACGAGTTTTGCGGCTTTGCGCGCGTGGCCGCCGAAGGAATTGTCGACCGGGGCGGGCCGTGGTCGCGTGAGCGCCGCGATTTCGGCTGCCGGGACAGGCTGGTCGTATTCGTCGACCTCCAGCGTTCGCAAGATGCGATACCGCGCTCCCGGCGCGGGGGCCGCCGCCCCCGCGGTGGCGCCGGCCCGCGGCGCGAATGCCAATTCGACAAGCACGTCCTTCGCGGGAGGCAGCCTCTCTTCGGTGCTCGGCCCCTGGTCTCCGTTCGGCATATTCATCCCCGATGGCCTGCAGCCGATCTCGGCGTGAAAAGCAAATCATGGCCGTCCACCTATAGCAATAGTAGCGGCATGTTACTTTTACATGACCTATCTCGTAGTCCGTAGGACGCGCATGCACGTGTGGACCGATCTGTCGAGGCTGATCTCTTCTTCGAGGATTTCAAACAGCCCGCTCGTTGAGCTTGTCGCCTTGCTCGACGGTCTCGCGACGCTGACGCATCTTCTCGGGATGCTCGTCGAGCCGGCGCTGGACCGCCTCCAGGACGTGTTCATGCTCGGTGAGCGAGATCTGCTAGTCGGGCGAGGCCAGCATCCGTTTCTCGATCGCCGCGAGGCGCTGCATCTCACTTTCGAGTTTCGCGAGTTTCTCCTTCAGACGCGTCGTCTTCCGCGCGAGCGTCTCGAAGGCTCCTGCCGATCGGCCGTGTCGAGCTGGCTGAGATAGCGCGCAACGCTCTCTTCGAGCTGTGCCCGACGCCGCTCCACCTTGGCGCGTGTGAAGTTCCGGTCGCGGTTGTTCACGGCTTTAAATTGCTGCCGTCGATGGCAACGCTGGCTTTCGTCAGCAGGCCCATCTCACGGCAGAGTTCGACGAAGCGTGCACAAACCTTGCGGATCGCACCGCCGTTGTCCTTGCGGAAATCCGCAATCGTCTTGTGGTCCGGAGCCAAACGCCCCGTCAGCCACATCGCCTCGACATTGCGCCCAGCCTCGCGCTCCAGCCGGCGGCTCGACTGGACCCATTGAGATACCCGTAGATGTAGAGCTTCAGCAGAACCGACGGATGATACGAAGGCCGGCCGGTTATCTCGGGATCGACCCCGCCGAACCCAAGCTGCCACAGATCAAGTTCATCGACAAAGGCATCAATCACACGAACCGGATTGTCCTCGCCGATCCAGTCTTCCAGGCATTCCGGGAACAGTGCGCTCTGCCCTCGATCCGCACCTTCAACGAAGCGCTTCATCGCTCCCTCCGCAAATCGCGGAGGAATCTTAATCGGCGAATCACGCACTGCGGTGAATTCGCGAAATGGGTATATGGTGGGCGCTGCGTGACGTGCTGCAGAGAGCCACGGGTTGATCACTTCGGCCGATGAAGAACAAATCCGGGGCGATCGCAAGCGCGTCGGCTTGCACTCGAAATGCTGCATCAATCTCGGGTTCAGTGCTGGCATTTAGAATATGCATTTGCAGTCCAAGAGCGAGCGCCCCCTGCTGTGCGCTCCTTACATTATGTTCCGAGTTTGGATTGGTCGATTCACGAGGTAAACAATCGACCTTGCAGCGGGTACTAACTCGCGCAACGCCCCCAATTGCTTCCCCCTAGCGCACTGGAAATCACGATCACCCCGGTCACGTGCCACCTGGGCGGTTCATGCTAGTCACAAGGCCAATTGCGACCGGATCGTGACTGGTGAGGAAAACTACTGGAATGTTTGTGGTAGCTGCCTTGGCCGCGGGCGCTGGACGGAAGGCCAGTATGAGACCGTTTGGTCCCGCGCCCTGCCTTCAGGCTCCGCCTTCGCCTTACGATACAGCTTTCTCTGAAGGGTCCGGATCGATATCGGTGTTGTCAGGCTCATCGCCAATCACCTCACCTCTCCATCTTCGAAAGCGCACCAGAAGTCAGGGCCCTTTGCTCCGCCAGCGTTACCCGGCCTCAACGCTCCTACGACCCTGTCCGACTCCCGTCTTGGCCGCCGCCTGTCGCGACGTTGAGGCCGCTACCCTCCACCATAACGGGTCTCCCCCGATTGCCCGAACCACCTTTCCGACGTGCCGTGCCTACTACCCCGGCGGATCGAGCGGGTGCAGATGTCGATTGCTTCCCCGCGCTCACACGGCCTTCCCCAAATGGCAGGAGGGTCGGCATCCGCATTGTCACTTTCGAGGCCTGCTCAGGCTTCACTCACGTTACGGCCCGCCCGATCGCTCAGCCGCCCACAGGCGACCTTTGTCACGAGGCTCCAGCCCGCGCGGTTGCCCGCGCGAGCCGCTCGTCAGCTACCGGATCAATCGACAACTCTCCGGGTGGATTCCTCCTCCACTGATGATTCACGCCGTCGGGGCGCACTGCCAATATCTGACATGCGGAGGTGGTGTTCGATCAACTCGTCTGCGCTGTCAGCAGTTTTTGGCGGCGGAATTTGGATGCCAACTACTGCTGCTGCCGCCGACATCGCAGCTCGCCAGCTTTTTGCTAAATACGGACCAAAGAATTCATAGGACCGACGGCTTTTCCACGGCAGGTTTCAGGTCACGCGGGCAATTGTGCCTTCAGGAGCGCGGCGCGGTGGTGCTCGCGGTCACTTTCGTGCTTGTAGTGCTGCGTCGCGATGAAGCGCTTGATTGAGAAGTCCGGCGCCCGTTGCAGCACGTCCTGGGCCGCGCTCCTAGCCGCCGCCGCGTCGCCGAGCTGCGCGTAGCAGGCCGCCAGAAACGCCGAATGTGTGTGGTCGGTGCGACTAATCCGCTGGAACGCCTTGACCGCCTCACCGTAGCGCCGCGCGACGAAATAGGCGCGGCCAAGATGGCTCCAGAAGCGCTCCGGATGATAGGGGTTGAGGCGCATCGCCTTCTGGATCCATTCGATGCCTTGATCCGCCTGGCCGATCCAGGTCAGCACCTCGCCCTGCTGCACGACGATCAGGTCGTCGTTTGGATTGAGCGCCAACGCGCGCTCTTGGTGGTGGAGCGCCTTGTCGTGATCGCGGTGCAACGACAGGTTCACGGCGGCGAGAATGCGATGCACGTCGCTGTCGTTCTCATCGAGCGACAGCGCTAACGTCGCTTCCCCAATCACGGTGCGCACCGTGGCCTCGGCGTCGGCGCACCAGCCATAGACAAAGGATTGTCCGAGCACGCAGGCCTTCCAGGCGTGCGCGTGCGCATAGCCGGGATCAAGCGCGATCGCGCGGTCGAGCATCCGCAGCGACTCCTCATTGTCCGCCCGGGCGGCACGGTGGTGGAGTGGTTGCCCGCGAGCACGCATTCATAGGCCGCGAGGTTTTCCGGCGGCTTGCGCTGCACACGGTCGTCCGCCGCGGCCGCGACACGGCCCGGGAGGATGGAGGCGATCGACGACGTCACCTCGTCCTGGACGGCGAAGATGTCGGTCAGTTCCCGATCGAAACGCTCGGCCCAGAGATGGCCGTCGGTCTCGCGTCGATGAGCTGCGCGGTGATCCGTACGCGGTTGCCCGCCTTGCGGACGCTGCCCTCCAGCACATACCGCACGCCAAGCTCCTTGGCCACCTCCTGCGCGTTGACGTTCTTGCCCTTGTAGGCGAACGACGAGTTGCGCGCGATCACGAACAGCTGCGGAAGCGCGACAGCTCGGTGATGATGTCCTCGGTGATGCCGTCGGCGAAATATTCCTGCTCGGGATCGCCGCTCATATTGGTGAAGGGCAGGACGGCGATCGAGGGCTTGTCGGCAACGCAAGCCGTGCCGAAGGCTGTCTGGTTCAGCGGGTTCGTCTTGCGTCGCAGGCTTCGCCTGCGCGGCAACGCCGACTTCCAGCGAATAGACCCGGATCGGCTCGGCGATGTTCTTGAGCTGGGTGTGTGCCGAGATCGCTGACGGAGAGGTCGAGCCTCGCCTTGACCTGGCGATAGGCGTCCTCGGACAGGCAGATGGCCCGGGCTTCGCGACGCCTTCCAGCGCGCGGCGATGTTGACGCCATCGCCCATCAGGTCGCCGTCGCTCTCCTCGACGACGTCGCCGAGATGGATGCCGATCCGGAATTCGATGCGGCGGTCCTGCGGCAGGCCGGCATTGCGCTCGACCATGCCGTTCTGCACCTCGATGGCGCAGCGCACGGCATCGACCACGCTGCGGAACTCGACGAGCGCCCCATCGCCGGTGCGCTTGACCACGCGCCCGTTGTGCACGGCGATGGTCGGATCGATCAGGTCGCTGCGCAGCGCCCGCAACCTCGCCAGGGTGCGATCCTCGTCCGCGCTGGCGAGCCGGCTGTAGCCGACCACATCGGCAGCCAGGATCGCCGCAAGTTTCCGGGTCTCGTTCATGCCGTCCCTACCGCTCTCGATAACCGACCAGGCAACCACCCTTTTTCGAAGCGTGGCAAGTCAGGAAGGACACTAATACTCTTGCTTCTCAACGCAATCGAGGGCCGAAATACTCGCTTTACGTCAGATTTTTGGCCCTTCGGCGCGCGCGATTTTGGCCTTAAGAACGCTGCTAAGTTGCTTGTCGCAGATGGGGTGGCGCAGCCTCTACGAGCCGGCCCGCGATATTGCCCGGGCAGCGGCAAAGACCGAAGCATTCGAGCAGTCTCGCCGTGATAGAAAGCGTGTCGAGATGCTGTTCGCCCATCTCAAGCGCATTCTCCGGCTCGGCCGGCTGCGCTTACGAGGGCCAAGGGGCGCCCAGTTCGAGTTCACGTTGGCTGCTATCGCTCAGAACCTCAGGCGGCTCGCCAAGCGTTTGGCGCGACCAACGCCGGCTGCACAGGAGTGCTTTTGCGTAGGTCCTGCGTAGCCCAGGGGCATCGGAAGCAATTGTCCGCTTCCGGTGCAGCAGATGGCAGACCACCCCATCAACAGCCTCGTTCTCGACCCTCGCCGTCGCCGACTTCTGCAACAAAATCTGCCACAAGCCAACTCATGCACCGCAGCGTTGACGGCGTGATTGCGAAGACGGTTTGGGTCAAACGCGCCGAAATCCGTATGTCCGCGGCTAGGTCGCTCTAGCCCAGATACTCACCGCGAGAGCGGACATCCCGGACGGGGGCTGAGTTTCCATAAGCAAACATTCCTCGCCGCAACCAAGATGAGTATGTCTTCTTAGTGAGGCGCGAACCGGCGCACCTGCCGCCCCTTTGGCGTCTCCTCTACCAAAAATCTCGCTATACTCCCCCCGGTCGCATCAAGATGGCCGCAATTAGGGAGGAATTGATGTTATCTACACTTCGCTGCGGCGCGCTTGCGCTCGGCTGTACCCTTGCCTCCGCTCTCGCCTCGACAGCGGGCGCGCAACTGCTCAACCACAAGGACCTGAGCGCTTCCATCGCTATCACCATCGCGCAAACCGCGATCGAGACGTGCAAGGCCAACGGCTACGCGGTGTCGGCGACCGTGGTCGGCCGCAATGGCGAGATCATCGTGCAGGTGCGCGGCGACAACACCGGCCCGCACACGTTAGAGAACAGCATGCGCAAGGCCTACACCGCGCGCACTTTCCGTTCGCCGTCCGGCGCACTAGCCGAGCGCGTAAAGGCCGATCCGACGCTCGGCCTGATCCATCTCACCAACGTCATAGCCAACCAGGGCGCGCTGCCTATCAAGGTGGGCGACGAGGTCATCGGCGCAGCTGGCGCTTCGGGCGCGCCGGGCGGCGAAAAGGATGAAGCTTGCGTGAAGGCCGGGATCGACAAAGTCGCCGACCAACTGAAGTGAGGGCGTAATCCTCCATCGTCATTCCGGGACTGGCTCTGGCGGGCTATCGCAGCACCGGCGATATTGCCGTCCCCGATACGGCGCATCCGCTCGGGCTGCTGCGCGCATGATCGCCAGCGCCGACGGTGAGGCGATCTTCCAGCACGCATGCACTTTGGGCCTCGAAGGCATCGTCGCCAATCGCCGCGACCGGCCCTACCGGTCCGGGCGATCAACGGATTGGATTAAGGTCAAGAACCCGAACGCACCGGCAACGACCAGGGTGATCGAAGGATGAACCCCGCTGCCTAGAAGTGCTAGCCTACCCCCAATCCTTTTGGGAGGGATGGCATGAGGCGGCGCGCATTCATCGCGGGGCTTGGCGGCGCGGCGGCGTGGCCGCTGGTGGCGCGTGCGCAGCATTCTCCGGGACTGCGACGCATCGGCATCCTGATGCATGGCGTGCAGACTGATCAATTGTGGCAGCAGCGGCTCGCGGCCTTCCGTGCAAGAACTCGAAGGGCTTGGTTGGCTGGAAAATCGCAATGTAAAATATCGAGTTGCGATATTCTGCCAACGACTACGATCGCCTCCCGCGATTGGCCCACGAGATTAGTGGCCTCAATCCCGACGTCATCTTCACGAACACGACGCCGGCGATAAAGGCGCTGCAGCAGGAAACCCGTACGATTCCACTGATATTTGTTGAAGTGTCCGATCCCACCGGGGCCGGCGTGGTCGCCAGCCTAGCGCGGCCGGGCGGCAACATCAGTGGTCTTCTTGTTTTACGAGGACAGCATCCTCGGCAAATGGCTTGGGATGCTCAAGGAGATTGCCCCGCATTTGACGCGCGCCGCGCTCCTCGGCAACCCAAAGGGGTTCCCGTACGGCTATTTTCTGCGCACTGCCGGGGTCATCGCGCCGTCGCTAGGGATCGAGGTGGTCCCAGCTCCGGTCGCGAATGCCGACGAAATCGAACAGTCCATCCAGTCTTTTGCGCGCGTGCCGAACGGCGGCTTGCTAGCTCCCAATGACAGCACAGTTGAGGCAAATCGCGATCTTGTCATCGCGCTCGCCGCGCGACATCGCTTGCCGGCGGTCTACGCGTTTCGCGATTTCGTCACGGCCGGCGGCCTGATGTATTACGGCACTGACCTCATCGCGCAATTCCGGCGCGCAGCATCCTACATCGATCGCGTCCTGCGCGGGCGCCAATCCAGCCGATCTTCCAGTCGAGGCCCCGACCAAAGTACGAAACCGTGCTCAATTTGAGGACGGCCAAAGCACTTGGTCTCCATGTGCCGTCAACGCTGCTCGTGCGCGCCGACGAGGTGATCGAATGAAGACGGCGCGCGTTCATCGCGGGGCTCGGCGGCACGGCGGCGTGGCCGCTGGTGGCGCGGGCGCAGCAGCCTACGATGCCTGTGATCGGATATATGAGTGCTGGCTTTGCTGAAGGTAATCCATTTCGTACAGTCAGGTTCCGGCAGGGTCTGAACGAATTAGGCTTCGTAGAGGGGCAAAACGTAGCCGTAGAACGCCGTCATGCGGAGGGGCATTTTGAACGAATGCCGGACTTCGCGGCCGAATTCGTAAAACTGCACGCCAACGTCCTAGTCAGCACAACTGGTATAACATCGTCGATTATGGCAGCCGCCGAGGGAATTCCGGTAGTGTCAACGTTTGGCGGCGATCCGGCTCACTTAGGACTGGTCGCTAGCCTAAACCGACCCGGCGGAAATCTCACTGGGGTCGCCCTGCTCACATCCAGTCTCGGCGCAAAGCGTTAGAAGTGTTGCATGAGGCCGTTCCCAAGGCACACGTAATTGCGCTGCTCAAAAACGCGGCTAATCCTGATCCTGGGGGCAAGCAGATGTTAGGGAAGTTGAGATTGCTGCCCGAGCAATGGGGCTGGACATCGTTATTGTCAACGTAAACTCCGAGCGCGACTTTGAGCCCGCCTTCGCGTCCATCGCTCAGCAAGCGGATGCTCTTCTCGTCATGGCGGACCCGTTTTTCGCCAACCGAGGCCAGCAACTAGCTGCCCTGGCGGAATGGCATCGGATACCTGCCATTTATGAGTGGAGGCAAATGGTCGTCGCTGGTGGTCTGATGTGTTATGGCAGTAGCCTTCCTGACGCCTTTCGGCTTCTCGGTGTTTACCCGGAAAAATTCTCAAAGGCCAAAACCCCGCCGACCTGCCTGTAGAACAGTCGGTCAAAATTGAGCTTGTACTCAACCTCAAGACGGCCAAGGCACTTGGCCTCACCTTCCCGCCCTCAATACTCGCCCGCGCCGACGAGGTCATTGAATGAAACGGCGCGCGTTCATCGCGGGGCTCAGCAGCGCGGCGGCGTGGCCGGTGGTGGCGCGGGCGCAGCAGCCAGCGATGCCAGTGATCGGCTATCTCTGGACTGGCTTCGCCCGACAGCTACGGATCCGATCGGGTCGGCCGCGTTCCGCACGGGATTGAGCGACGCCGGTTACGTCGAGGGCCAGAACGTTGCCATCGAATTTCGTTGGGCCCACAGGCGCTTCGATAAAGTGCCGGCACTTGCAGCCGAATTGGTCGAACGCAAGGTGAGCGTAATCGTAGCAGCAGGCACGGTCGCCGCGAGGGCGGCGACCGCAACTATCCCGATCGTGATAAATTTCGCCAGCGATCCGGTCGAAGCCGGATACGTCACTAGCCTCAACCGGCCGGGCGGCAATGTGACCGGTATCAACATGCGCACCTATGCACTGGGGACGAAACGTCTGGAGCTGTTGCGCGAGACCGTTCCCAAGGCTGAGGTGATCGCCGTTCTGATCAATCCGTCTAATCCGAGCCCCGCTTCCGCCGCCGCGACACGAGATGTCGAGACCGCTGCCCGGACGCTCGGACAGCAAATATCGATCTTCAAGGCTAATAGTGAGCGCGATTTCGAGCCAGCATTCACTAGAATGGCCGAACGAGGCGTCGGCGGTCTCCTAGTCATGGCCGATCCATTCATTAACATCCACAGCAAAGAGATCGTCGCACTGGCGGCACGCCACGCGATTCCCGCGATCTATGAATGGCGTGAGTTTGCCGCTTTCGGCGGGTTGATGAGCTACGGGACCGACCCCAACGACGCCTATCGCCGAATGGGTGTCTACACCGGGAAAATTCTCAATGGAACCAATCCGGCGGACTTACCGATCGACCAGGCGGTCAAGGTGGAACTGGTGCTCAATCTGAAGACGGCGAAAGCGCTAGGGGTTACGTTCCCACTCTCATTGCTCGGCCGCGCCGACGAGGTCATCGAGTGAAGCGTGGTGGACGGCCAAGGCGCTCCGATCAATATGCGAAAAGTCAATCTGGTGTGCATCCTGCTCGCGGTCATCCATCCTTTGGCCGGCTGCATGAGTGAGCGGCTCGCTCCCAGTGGACAAACAGAAGGGCAAGAATGCCGCCAGATGAGGGATAAACTCGCCACCGACCAAACTTTGACGCCTGCCCAAGCTGCGGAAATCACTAAGAACATGGAAAAAGCGGGGTGTGGGCGCCGACCTTAACAGGCATTGCCTAACTCGCCTGCGACCCGATGAAAAACTATCTAACGACATGCTCTGGCGCTCTCCATCACCCGCTCGCCGCCCCGCCGGTTTCATCGAGCCCTGCCTGCCCACCCTCGGCCAATCGGTCCCGTCGGGCCCGCAGTGGATCTACGAGATCAAGCACGACGGGTACCGCTTCATCTGTCGGCGCGACGGCGATCGGGTGCGCGTCTTCTCCCGGCGCGGGTATGAGTGGACCGAACGCGTGCCGCTGATCGCCGAAGCGCTGGCTAAGTTGGGGGTCAAATCGGTCACGATCGACGGCGAGGGCGTGGTCTGCCGCCCGGACGGCGTGTCTGACTTCGACCGGCTGCGCGCTGCCATGGGCCGCAAGGGCTCGCGCGAC
>CAVWIS010000014.1:0-72913 GCA_963755055.1 uncultured Alphaproteobacteria bacterium
TCGAACCGGTCTCTCGCGTTTGCCTTCGGATATGCGAATCTTGCCGGCAGAGACCGGCGCCCGATCAGCCTGAATTCCGGCCTGCAGCTGGAGGCAGTCCCCGCCAGAGACTCGGTGTAGCACGCGTAAGTGCCGGAAATGTCGCGGGTTCGTCCACACCGGGAAATCGGCCCGCGGAGACCGGTCTGGGTGGCTGGGGCGCCAGGATTCGAACTTGGAAATGTCGAACGCCGTCGCCAAGCGGGCGACAGCTTCGAGCAGCGCGGCGAGCGGCGTGACCGGATCCGAGCGGGGCCGGCTCAGCCGCGTCGCCTGCGGCCATACGGGTCTCGCACCCGATCTGGTCAAGGTCGCCATCGAAGGTCGCCTGCCGCACGGGATTGGAATTGCTCGCCTCTGCGATGCCCCCGCCGAATGGCCGGGTCAGTACCGGAAGCTCGCGCTTCCCGATCCTTAGCCCGTCCTCCGCTTCACCCACTTCGTAGTGGTCTGGTTGCCTTTTCCGATCAAGGCGTGTCACTCATAACGGCGTGGTTGCAGGTTCGAGTCCTTCCAGCCCCACCACTCAGTCCTGCACGAACCGTCATTTCTGTGCCGGGGCTTTTGCGGGTGAGTTGACGGAATTTGGTCTCTGTTGGCACAGCGAGCGCGAGCTTGTCCGGCGCGAGCGGATGACGGGATGCGTGAGGAAAGCCCTCTGGAATTCGGTCCAGCGAAGGGCCGAGAAAACGCGCGGCCTCCATTACAGGCACCGAATACGTTATCGACGGCGGGACGGTGCCAACCGCCCGATATCTTCAACGGCGACGCGTGAGGGCGGAGAGGCCGCCTTGGGGTGCCTGGAAATGCTGATTTCCCGATGCCCAGTTTGACCCTGTTTGGTCCATCAGACCAAATTTGTCGTGCGGGCCGTTGCGGGGCGAAGATTGCGTTACGGCCTCGTACCACTACCCACCGATGATAACCGCGGTACGAGTCGCTCCGGCGGAGGCGGCGGCACAGGCTTGCGCGCCGAGGCGGAGGCCGGCCGCGGCGGAGGCGGTGACATCTTGCGACGGATGTCCTGCTCGGCCGCCTGCAACTTGGCGATGTCGCGGGCCATTTGTTCCTGGCTGGCCGTGAGCTGCTCCACGCTTTGCCGCACAGTGGCAAGATCGCGTGCGGCGGTGTCGCGGGCCATTTGCTCCTGGCTGGCCGTGAGCTGCTCCACGCGTTGGTGCACGGTGGCAAGATAGCGTGCCATCGCCTGCTGCTGCACCAGCTCGGTAGACGGGGCGGCGGGTGCAGCCAGCGCGACTGTATCCGGTGCGGTCTGAGCGAGACTGGCTGGTTGCGCGGGAGCTGCATCCGCCGCGGTTGCCTGCTCGGCAGGTGGACGCGGCGGCTTGGCGGCGATCTCGGGGCCGGACGACGGGTCCGTCACGAGCGGCGATGATAACCAGCCGAGCTGCGGGACCCAGCTCGCGATCATCTGCTTAGCCGCCTCGCCGTAGGACTGCCAGGCCAAGGTGGCAACCACACCGATGCAAGCTGCCAGCATGAAGCGGGCGAAGGTCCGCACGGCTCGCCTGCCGAGCGACGGCCGGTTGCTCGGCACTTGGTCGTTGCCGACGGCTGCGGGCCGAGGCGTCGTCTCAACTGGTGCGTTGGTCACCGGCAGGCCGAATAACTCGGATCCCGCCATGCCTGTGCGCCGATCAGAAGCATCGCGCGCGGCATCGTGCGCAAGTTTGGACACCGCTTCTACGGCGTTCGCCAAGTCCTTCGGCACGAGCAGAACGACCTCGCCATCGTGATGCGGATCGGCTGGTGTTGGGCTCAGCGTGGAATCCATTGGAGACCCCTTACTGTTGCACTGCCACTCGCAAGAGAGCGGCCGGCCGTTCCCCCGAGCCGATGTCCTGTCTCTCATACGATTCCGGTGTCACCGAAGCAAGGCGGGAGGGGGGGCAAATTAAGGATTGGTTAACAAACGGCGCCACGGCACCGGTGGGCAGCGGTCTGACCAAAGGGCGCCGTTTAGATCAATGCGCACAGGAGCAGCCCGTGCGATCGAAAAAAAACGAAACAAACGTATCATGATGAAAGCAACTGGTGACGACCTGGACGGCCTGGACACTGATGGTGTCGCTTGGCACTTGCGATCGGTTACGTGAAGGTCCGACCCGACCGGATCGACAAAGACCCGGACCAGCGGGCGGGCGAGGCTGTGACGCTGGTCTTCTCCAAGTTCGCCGAGTTCCAGAGCATTCGGCAAGTCCATCTCTGGTTCCGCCAGGAACGCATCGCTCTGCCGGCCGTGAGTTACACGATGGCCAACGGCCGCAATATCGTCTGGAAGTTGCCGCGCGCAACGGTCCAAACGACGGCCGCCCGCCGAGCGACTTCAATCGGTGCGGCTCGTCACGCTCGAAGCGGGCGATCGGCGCCTCGCCCGTCGTGCCGTGGATACGCACGTTCGCCACCTCATGCTCCCACTTGGCGAGATGCGCCTCGAACGCCTCCCAGCTTGCGAAGGAATGCCCCGCGATCGCGTTCTTCTTCACGTAGCCGACGCCGCTCTCCGTCTTGCCGCGCACGTATCAGGATGAACCGGGAACGCGCATCTTACGATCGGCCCAGGTTCTAAGATCGGCCACCGTAAAGCGTTCGAGGAATGGGTTGGCCCTAAGCAGTTTCTCCCGCTTGGTTCGGCCGGTTGCGTCAGCACTGGCCATAACCGAGGCGGCGTCAGCATTTTTCGGTGCCGATAAGATCGCCACAGCTCCGGCACCGCCAGCAAAGTGCGCCAAGTAAATCGTTCCAGGCGTTAACGGCAGGCCCCTTTTCCTCAGCATTTCCGCGTTTTGCTGGGTAAAGCGCCTCGTGATCTCACGAGCAATTTTGGAATCCCGCCGCAGTTCGAGCGTTTTTTCTTGGCTCTGCCCCGCAGCCAGATCGGGCCGGTATGCCCGGATCAAGTCGAGCCATGTTTCGTCAAGAAATTGACCAAGTCCCGTTGCGCTAGAGCGCTTGCTCTTTGCGTTAGGATCGCCGTCTAACTCAGCGCCGATAATCCGCTCGACGACGGCGTCGATGATCACGTCGATGGTCGAGCCATCTCGTTTAACTTCAGACAGCCAACTAGAATTCCCACCATACCAGCCTAACCCAAATGCTGCTAAAAGCGCGCCTGTCATGACCAGAGGTGCAACCCCAAAACCACTATGGGGGACGTCAGATGCCCAGCGTACGTAAGAGGCTTGCATTATAATAATGGATCTGGCGGCGCTCCGGATCAGCAGACATAAAAACGCAACGAATGCTGAATAAGCGCGCCAACAACGATGGCCACCTGAACGGCATGCTTTCTGATTTAGGCCGGACAGTCGCGATAGAAGGGGGCGTGCCAGCGTCGCAAAATATCCGACTAATACGCCCCTACCCCAGACCACAGAACTTTTCACCAAGAGAAAAGCACGTCGCAAGTAGGGCGCTGCAACCGTTTGACATAATCTGCTGCCCAGCATTAAAAATTGACTTATAATATGACCACTCGCGTAGAGTGCCGCCGCGGGGACTACACCAAAGACCAAAAAAGCTCCGAACCGTTGTTCAAATGGTACCGACACAAGCACAGCGAATGCAATTCCGACGATTAAAGATAAAATTGCGAGAAGGTTACTAACACTCAAGATAACTGGACGAGGTGCGCTATTTTGGTGGACGTTTAAACGGTAGATATACCATTGATTAACGGGCCAGAAGGTATATGCTTGTTTCATCGTTGCGATCCTCGGGCGCGAATTCAAGACCTTGCTTTCTGCGTGCTGGAAGGCTGATGGTAATCTGGTTACTAATGATTTAAAGTTAACGCTGGGCGTTTGTGTTCGGTCGTTATGCTTAACGCTGCTCCCGCGGTTGATTTCAAATTCATTGCCGGCCGTAGTCTCTGGCAAGCGCCTTCGCCGCGCAGTGGGAAACGAATTTCCGGACGCCAGAGACGAAAGGCCGCAAACCACCTCCGGGCGGCGGACCCCTGGTCGTTCTTTGTTACGAAAAATGCAGCGTGATTGCTCTGGAATCTTTACCTGCAAACCGGTCTCCGTCGGATGCGAACCGAGTCTCTGGCAAACGCCTTCGCCGCGCACTGGGAAACGGATTTCCGGACGCCAGAGACGAAAGGCCCCAAACCACCTCCAGGCGGGCTTCCTTGCTCACAGAGACCGTAAACGCGCCAACGCGCCCGCTCCAAACCGCGGAAAATCCAGGGTGTTCCGCGGAGACGGGAAAATTCGAGTTGCGCGGGACTGCGTGGTGGGGCTGGAAGGACTCGAACCTGCAACCAGATCATTATGAGCATCAAGCCCGCGGCGGCGCGATGCTGCCCGACCGCCACCAGAACCGTCGTTCGCAGGACTGCAACGGGACAACACGAAAACCTGTCGATGCCGCGCCCAGACGGCGCGAAACAGTTTGTATCGCGTGTCGCGTGCGAACATGATTGCCGCATGGGAGCAGAGCAGTTGGACTTGTTCACCTCCGGCCCGATCGCGGAAGCGATACCGGTGCGTGCCGAGGTGCCGCCGGCGGCGGAAACTCTCTCCGACGAGGCACTGATCGCCGCATTGCCCGATGCCGATCTTGCCGGCACGCAGGCGCTGACGGCGGAAGCCGGGAGGCGGCGCCTCGCCGCAGCGGTGCCGGCGCTCGAGGCCCTGTGCGGCCGCTTGACCGGGTTCGGCAGCGTTCGTGTCGTTCCCGAGCAGGTGGCGGCGATCGACGCGCTGGTTGCGATCGGCGGGCCACAATCGGCTCGAGCCGTGGTGCGGCTGATCGCCAGGGCGGCATTCCAGGGCCCGACACTTGTCGCCGCGGTCGCGGCGGCCAGGCGGTTGAGCGCGCCCTTACCACGGGCAACCGTGCTCGCACTGTTGCGCCATCCCGAACCGGCCGTTCGCGCCGATGCCTGCCGTTTTGCGCGGCCAGGGCCGGAGACCGCCGAGATCCTGATCGATCTCGAGAACGATCTCAATCCGGACGTCGCCATAGCCGCCCTTTGTGCGCTCGGGGGGATGGGGCGGACCGAGGCGCGCCCGGCCTTAAAGAGGTTGATTCGCGAAGCGCCATCCGCCGAGATGATCGACGCGCTCGCGTCGGTCGCCGACGAGGAAGGTGTCATTCTGCTCGCTCGGGTCGGCCGCGAGCGACCGGACCTCGCGACGGTGGTTCTCTCGGGCCTCGAGGGAATCGAAAATCCGCGGGCCAAGACGGCCGCATCAGCCTTGCGCCAGCATCTTGCCGATCCTAGCGAGGATAGCGACCCCCGGCCGCCAGTGCCCTGAGGAAAGGAGAACGGTCGGGGCTAAGGCAGGAGGTCTGAACTCCCTCCAAATCAGACATACAACGATTCGGCTCCCCCGCCCTTTAGAGAAGGGCGCCCCAGGGCTGAAGCCGCGTCGTTGAGCTGCGCACAACCGCTCGGCATCCTGTGGGATTATTGCAACGCTCGCCAATTCTTTTTAGCTGGCCACAATAGAGCGCTGATTTTGACGTTGTGATATTGCGAATCGATGGGGCAGACGCGGGCCGCTGCAGCGCCACAGCGGAAATGGCGGTGCCGTTCCTGGGGTTGCCGCCGATCGAGTGTGCTCCTTCGCCGACGATCAATCGGGGGGATCGTATGAATACCGCAGCGGCTCGTAGGCTGGCGTTAGGCGACCGCATTGTGTGGATCGGGAACGACGGCCGCCAGCCCACCGGACTGGGCACGATCACCAGGATCACTGTCCATGAGGTGGAAGTGCGATGGGACGTCGGAACCATGATGCGCTATCGTCGCGCGCACCTGCACAACCTTCGACATGTGAAACTCAACTCGTCTGAAGAGTGGCTGCAGGACGAGTTTGCCGGAGGAGTTCCGAAAGTAGACGCCGCTCCGCTTTCGCGTCTTCCGTTGGAGCCCATGCTTAAACGAGCGCGAGGAACGAGCGGCTCGTGGCGCAGATCGCGCCCGATCTCGAACTTGCGGTCGACCGCTGGGCAGCATTAATGGTTTGTTAACGATTCCTCTGAGACCCTCCGCGCCGTTTCGCTAGCGAGGGTAAGGGGCATGAGCAAACTGCTGGAGCACGTCGAAATCGCCGTATTCTGGCTGGTGATTGGCGGATGCGCAGCCGGACAGCTCTTTCTGCTGCTCCCACTTGGACCATGACATTCCCAAAATGCCAAAGCGCTCCTTTCCGGATTGAGGGGATCTTCGCGCCAGCTTCTCGAACAGCGGATGATCGTAGCCGGTCGATGCTTGCGGGTAGAGCATCGCAAGCACGAGCTTCCCATTGGGAGTTTCCACGCATTCCTCTCCAGCAATCACATATGACGCTTCAGAACCGTGATGAAAATGCACTACGGTCTTCATGCCCGGCGGGAATACGGCCTCCACGTAGTGCGCCGAATAGCGCGTCCCCGCATGAGCGACATGGTGGCCGGCTATCCTGGCCGCCTCCTCCAACTCAGGGAGCGCGGCGCAGCCCCGGTCGAGCGCCGCCGTGCAGGCGTCCAACTCGTCCTGTGCGCCGACCTCGGCCGCGCGAGCATCGCGCATCACGGACGCCGACAGGGCGCCGGCACCCCTGGCGGCAGCCTCGGTCGTGCGGTCGACATAACGCTGCTTCGCATCGGCCATCTCGGCAGTCGCCGCCTCAAGCCGTACTTCTGCCTCGCGGACAAAGAAGCTCGCCTGCTCAATCGCAGCGCGGCCCTCTTCCACAGCCCGTTCCGCCGCCGCAGCATCGGCAATCGCCGCGGCCAACGCAGCCCGCAACTCGGCCTCGCTCGGCTGATGAATCGTCGCCTCTTCTTGTTGATGCGTCATCTCGCTCCTCTCCACGTTTCCGATTCGGAAACGTCACTACCCGATCCGCACGGCTTCCGCAGGTGGTCGTTGATCGTGCCTTTGAGCGCGACGCGGCGGCGGCGAGCGCAGAGTATGGTGGGCTGTTTCGGGCCGACCTTGAGGCGTTCGTGAGCCGCGAGGTGATCGCAGCCGCGGTGGTGCCGAGCCGGCACGAGCTACAGCCAGTCTCGGGCATCCAATATCTCGCATTCGTCGACCCGAGCGGTGGCAGCAACGACAGCATGACGCTCGCTGTTGCGCACCGTGAGCCTGATGGCCGCGCCGTGCTTGACGCGGTCCGCGAGCGCCGGCCGCCTTTTAGTCCCGAGGCGGTGGTCGAGGAGTTCGCGACGCTTCTCAAGGCCTATCGCATCAATCAGGTCGAGGGCGACCGGTACGGCGGGGAATGGCCGCGCGAGCGATTCCGGATTCACGGCATCATGTACACGTCGGCCGAGAACCCAGAACAATCTCCAGAAGCTTGCTGCTAATTCCGCTTCTGCACGCGACTGGTATAGCGCGGCTACGTGTGATCCTATTCTACGGCGGGAGGGAGATCCGAATCCGCTTTCCGGATGCTTAAGCCGCGCATGCAAACTAAGCGACGTATCGCCGGCAGAGATTTACGAAAATAACGGGGATCGCCGCGATGCCCAGATCATCGATCAGGGCGGGGATCGTGTCGATGTCATCGCACAAGGCTTTCGGTGGGTCTTTTTTCGCACCGCCGAAAGCTGCCAGAAATTTGTTGCGCGCCAATTGCGCAGCAATCAGGAGCGTGACCTGGAGCGTGAGCGCAAGCGGCAAAACGATCTGAATAAATACCGCTAAGGCGCCCGCGCCCTGCTATAAACCGCCCTCGATTCCGACTATGTCTTTTGAGCAACACCGCCCTGGTCGTGCGGGGGGCAAACCTTTCCCAGCCGTTTCCCAAACCGGGCCATGACACGGCGAACAGCGCGACTTATAGCTGCGGCACAGGCACTTCTCACAACGCGACCATCAGTCTGTAGCTGGTGCAAGCATTCCCGCCAGTCGTCCCGAGTACTGAATTCAGGAAACCGCCCCATGGCGTCTTGCCCGCTGTGAATATTGCTACCTACTTCAGACCTTTCTATTGACAACGTTCCCGTTATGTTCTATGCATAACTAATTATGATTCGCCTATTTTAGGTTTGAATCAATATAGGTCGGAGTACGTCCCGAGCGATGCCGGGTTGCCTCCCCGGAAAGCTAAGGGATGACTGATACAAACCAAGCCAAACGCCAGCGCCGCCGCGCCAACGCCGCCAAGCGCCGAATTTCCGTTGATCTAACCAAGTTTGAATTCGGCAAGGAACATCGCCTCAGTCCTGGGCGCACCTCGATCATTCAGCGTCCCGCCCTGACGGATGAGATCCTGCGCGCCAAGGCACCAGCTAAGCGGCCTAAGCGCCCCGTTCGCACTGTCGCCCAGCCCCGCGCGGGCCAGCAAGCCGTCTGTGATGCTCGATCCCCAAACAACGCACCACGGCCCGTCCTACGCGGCCCACGAGGCCGTCCCGATGAAGCGGTCGCTCTGCTGGTTCAAAGCTGACGGGAAACCTGATGTTCGGCCGTCGCCGCATGGGCGAGGTGATCCCCGATGCCAAACATCCCGGTATGTGGCGTTCGCGCCTGTCCCGAGGACGGATCAGCGACATGGCGCATCTGTCGCCGCCCTTATCCAGAGATCATAAAGAAAATTTGCGGTTATATCTTTAACGATCGGCAGTCGCTTCGCATTTGGCAGCCCTCGCTTTTGGCCCCGTCAGCGCATTGAAAACGCGAGCCTTATTCCACTTTCACTAATTGGCAGGTTTGATGCGCCCACTCACGATCGGTGGCGCAAGCACGAAAAAACCCCCGCTTAGTTACCCCGAAAGGGGGTGAATAGGCCTCGGATGGGGGCCAGGAAGGATGACACATGGCAAAGCAATCCAAGCAAGGAGGCAAGATTGATGGGCGCACGGCACCTGCGAAGCGGAAGCGCGCTCTGGTTGCGGCCTACGAGGCGCAAATCGGCAGTGCCTTGTCACCGGCGACACGGTCCTTGATCGCGCGCGCTGTTGCAATCGAGATTACGCTTGAGGGAATCGAGGCCGATCAGATCGCCGTCAAGCCAATTGACGCCGAAAAGCACGCGCGCTTGGCGGGCTCGCTTGCGCGTCTACTCGATCGGCTTGGCCTGACGGTTCGCTCGGGCGTGTCCGCCGCTCCCCGTCACCCGCCATTCAATCTGAGCTTACGGATGCGGCCCGAAGACGCCATCATATTGTAGTATTGCTATGTTGCCGCTTGGATTTTAAACTTTGCCTGCCGGGATTGTTCCTGGCTACCTTTAACGTCGATCCCTCGCGGTCGACTGTGGCAGATCGGCAAAAAATATCTGCCGCCAAGAGGGGTGCGCCGTTTCCGCCACTGGTGACGCTCGATGCGGATGTCGATTTTTGGACAAATCACTCGGCAATTACGGTGAAGTCGATTTGCAGTCCGCTAGGCGCCGACATTCCGGCGGGGAGGCTAGCGACGACTCAAATATGCCGTATTGTGACGCGGATCTTGATCCGATGAATTGTCCATCGCGGATTATAACTGGATAAAGCTACAATGATATGATTGCCGCGAGAAGCCTCCGCGTGGAGCAGCCCGAAAAGCAAAATCGTCAGGCGAACCGATCACGCTCGCCAATGCTATTCCACAGCTCATTTATTACCGGTCGTTCGAAGACCACCAAACGGTTTAGGTTGCCCTTTTTCGTCGAACTGGGACGACGCCCTTTTGACTTCGCGTACAAAATCCCCTGCCGGAAACCACCGCTTCACGGTGCTCGGGGCGACTCCAAGAATCCGAGCGAGCATTCTGAATGTGGGCATCACTCCTCGCGCCATTAGTTGACCGCCGATAGTTATCGCATGCCCGCGCATTTCGTGAGCAAGCGCGGCATGCTTATATTCTGGATTTGATCCGCTTAGTCGTTCGCGGATCAATACAATCAAATCTCTCGGGATATACAGATTGTCGTTCCAGCTCAACCCTTCCATCATATAGGCAATGAGCCAATTTATGAGTTTGTCTGGAACAACCAAGCCTCTCCGCGAAAGATGCGTTTCTCCGGCTCTGGACCGGGCCTTGGATAAAATCATCTTCTCCATAATTTGAAGCGATAACTCGGTGATCGCTTCCGAGTCGGCATCCATGACCGAAGCAACTAAGTCAGGGTCAAATCCGAACTTTCGTAGCTCGGGCTCCATAAAGAAGAGCGATTCCATCCCCCCGATAAAACTGATTTCAATCTCGGCGTTAGGGTTCTCGCGGCGCAATTTCACGTACAGGTCGATTGAAGGGTCTTCTTTATATGCCTTGGTAAGAGGATTGAATTCGCCGTCCGCGTTGCTACCGTATCCCGACACTGGTGCCTCCCTGAATTTATGCGGCTTGACCGCGCTTGGCCTTCTTCGCCCTAGCGGTGGATTTGCGCTTGGTAGCTTTCACTGTGTTAATGGCCTCCAATAGGATTCTTGGAGTTTCGCCGTGAGCCTTTTGGCGTGGCGGAGCGGATCGTCGTGGCGGCACGGTGCAGCCGCAATTACCGATCGACGTAGCAGTCGAAAATCGAGATCCACTGCTCGGGCGAGACTGGACTGCCACAGCTGTCACAATGGAGCCAGTCACCGTGTACAATCGCTACCTCTCCTGCGGCGTTCGTGCTGATGCGGTGCGAGGCCGGACCTGGGGCATCAAAGTCGAGATGCCATGCTAGGGTGGATCGCCCGTAGAACGGCACATGCCCTTGTCCATTGCTTTCGTTTCATTAGCCATCGTCGTTTCCCCGGCGCGCATTGCTCGGTATTGCGCCATCAGCCTCTCCGCGATCTCCGGCCGATCTAGGAAATCCCACGCCTCTTGTTGGGTTTGGAATTCCCCGAGTTCCTCGCCGGCATTATCCTCTGCGACATAGCCCCGACCTCCGTTCGGCGATCGAACGCGCCCCTTTCCAAACACCGGGGCGGGGTCAAGTTCCCTCAACTCCAACTTGCCGGCCCGGATCGTTCCCGCGAATGCGACCTCCATATCCGGCTCCGAACCAGATAGATCGAAATCGAGACCCGAAAACATCTCGCCCATCTTCACCCAAACAGGGATCGGAGGCCCCCAAGCAGTCTCGAAAGTGAACTCGTAGCGGCCCGGCTTATCGGAAACTACCACGAAATCACGGGCATTCCACTTCGTTCCCCAGTTCCTATTTGCCCAAACATACCAGTTAGGGGCCCCTGTCTGTTCAAACGCCTCAATGGACCGACGCGCGTTCTCAAGAGCTTCCAAACCAACCTTCTCCTTCAGCGCCTCGATGTCAGAGACCTGCCAATATTGCATCCGTTCTTCCAGTGAGTTATGAATCCAAACCAGATCATCGCGACCGAAAACTAGTAGGGCGTCATCGACCAGCCCCCCGGCGACCGTATCTTTCAGGATCGCCGGCATGTGAATAAGGCTATTGAAATCAAAGCACGACCTCCCTTCCTCTTCGAGTTCGAATACACGTCTGCCTGAATTGAGCAATCCCTTCTACGGGACCAGTCACCACAACTTTGTTGTTGCACCAGTTAGGCATTTTGGTTCCTCGCTTGGGCGACAGCCCTCTTAATGGTGTTCTTTTGCGAAACGGATCAGCCGCGATCGACTGGCCGACGAAGGTCCTTGAGGCTCAACAGCATCGTTACAGTAATATCCGTTCCAACTTGCGGTCCAGGTGCACCTCGTACCGCGCAAGGACCTCAAAGCGGTTCGGATCGAACGATTTACCAAACGCTTGCCCTGCACCACCGGGCGGCTTTTGATCTGGATTTCGCGTGCGTCCTGCGTAGGCAGGAGGTAGTTTTCCAAAAATTTGAGATGATCAGCCGCGTTGGCGTTGAATTCTTCACCATCCTCAAAGTCATAGGTGATGCGGTCTTGCCATCCCTGGCGGGCTTGGGGACCCAGTGTCCGAACTGACTCGTCATACGTATCCGCACCACCAGCCCGAAGCACCTCAAGGGCCGCTTTTGCTTTGTCCCACTCCTGCCTCAGCGCCGCCAACTCCTCAACGGATTGCTGGTCGGTGGCAGAGATAGCTTTTTGGATCCATTCTCCCTCAGGCTTCGGAGGGATCGTGATGATGGCCGTCTCCTCCCCGGAGAAAGGGCCGTGGTCCAACATCCTTCCGAGTGCACTGCGGTGGGCGGCTGCCTCTGCAAGTCGCAAGCGTCCCTCCCGCCACATAATGTGCGCCAACTCTTCGACCAGGTGCTCTTCGGTTGGGCCCTGCGGCGTATGCTCGGCAACAAGCGAAGCAAGTAGAGATTCGTATTCCTCTCTGCTTTCCCATGGCAGCACTGTGAAACGCGAAAAAATGCCGTGTTTCAGCGCGTTAAAACGCGTAACCTCAGTGCCGGTAGTTGCTTCCGTCCGTTTGGTCTCGGTCATGACCAGAATCCGTCCTTGGTCAGTTGATCGTGTACGCATTCAAACACCTGCAATGTCAGAAGTGGACCGGCATGGTTCGCCAATCTTTGCCTTGACCCAGGTGTCGAGGTCATTAGGTCGATACAGCGGATAACGGCCGGCTTTACGGAAGGTCGGCCCACCGCCAATAACCGCAAGTTTCGCGAGCGTTTGCACAGCACAAGGCAAGCCCCACTCGGTCCGAACATATTCGGCTGCATCTTTCCTTCGAAGAAATTTCATCGCTTATCCCTCCTGTTCCGGTATTTCCGAGCTAGTGGCGTAATCTATGATTCCTGCTGGTGTTGCGCACACAAAATCCTGCGCAACAGGTGCCAAGACTTGCAACCTCATGCCCAGATCGCCTGGGCGGGAAAGAAAGCTAGCCGCACCGCGAACCCTCTTCTGTGCGCCCAACGGCTGACGAGAATTTTAGCTTGTGGCAAGACGTATTGGACCCTATACAGTCCGAGCCCGACGCGGCTGAGTGTTTCGCGATTTGATCATGTTCCCCCAGGGCGGCGTGCAACGAGACAGCAAGTACAGACACGGCAAAGAGGGCGAGAGACCGCTTCCCCACAACACGCGACTCTCATCTCCACTACAACACCTCTACCTCTCTCTCTCCTCTATCTCCTCTCACTCTCTCCCTCACTCTCTCCCATATGTAAACCAGCTTGGGTGCGGTTTCGTAATATTCAACCGTAGCTTACGGAAACGTCGCAAGGACGGGAGGTCCGCATCTCTCGCATGTAGTGGTCCTGCATCACGTCTTTGGTGTAGCTGATGCTCGAACCCTGCGTCAGCATGGCGTCATGGAGATGGAGCGCAATTACTCCATCCCTTGCCGCATGAATCAGGGCGCCACTCAGGATCTGGGAATCGTGGAATTGCAACTTGGCTCCGATCCGAGAGCCGAAGAACCGTACAATGGGCTCGTGCTTCTCCTTGGCCATTGAGATCAACCTGCTTGCGTCGTCGCGATGGGGGTCGATCGACGGCGGGTCATGATCTTCGCCGCTCTCTAGCTTATGGCGCTCCGCCGCGATCTTCCCGGCGACCGCGCCTTCCGCCTCGTACCACATGGCGTTGATGAGGATGTTGACAACGCCCTTACCGACTTCCCGCGAAAAGCCTCGGAATTGGTAGGGATCGGCCGGCATCTCGCGGCCGAGGATGTCGTACAGCATTTGGACGTGCAAGGACCGGAAGTCGCAGATGGCGATCGGTTGTCCTTGGAGAAGCGCGAGCGCGCGCAAGGCCCGAGGCACATTCTGGTAGGCGGCATAGAAGCGGCCGCCGTGGTCGAACCGCTCGTTAAAGATGCGAACAGCAACTTTTTGCAGACTGATAAGCCGTTCCCTTCCGTCCTGGTCGAACTCGATGACATGGGCTTCCGTCATCCGGTAGCCCGGGAAGTCAAGCCGAAGGTGCCTGACGATCTCATTAAGCTCGCACGTCCGGCAACGAAGGCTTTTGGTCAGCGGGCTTTCCGGGAAGCGGATCGGCCTCTTGTCGACGTCCCTGAGCTCGACCACATCGTATCGCGGCACCCAAGTAAGGCCGGACGGCGGGCATGCGTCCAACAGTTCCGGATTGGCCCACATGCGCGACTGCCGGCCGGAATGGGAATTCCGGGGAGCTACTTCGTTAAAGATTAGGCCGGCCCGATCCAGAGTATCGGCTGCTTCGACTACGCTGCGACGATTGAATGCCGGCCCGTAAATTGGGGCCCGCCTGTGGTAAAAATCGGGGTTACGGGAATAGGAAATGCTTGCACCCTGAGCGCATACGTGCGCGCCAACCATGCAAGCGACGTTGTCGGAAGGCTCCAACCCTAGGCGTTCAACGGCAGCCGGGTCGTACATGTAGTCGAACTTGAGAGCGATGTCTCTTTCTGCGCCAGGCACCTGTGACCTCCCAAGGACAAAAGTTACACATGACCGGGACGCAGCGCGCTCCAGCCTCCTGCGGAGAAATTTCATCGGTTATCTCTCGTCTCCAGCTTTTCGGCGAGACGCGTTTCGTGTATGAAGGATTGAGGGGGTGTTGCGCACACAAAATCCTGCGCAACACGAGCAGCTAGAGCATTTCCCGATTAGATTGACCATATCCTGAGTTGACGAGGTATGCGGTACATTCGGATCGGGAGATTTGGAGAAGGGAAGAAGCGATAGCCTCGCATAGGCTGTCGACGGTGAAGGCCGCTTGCTTGAGAGAATAGGCAGCGATCTTGCGAAGCATGGACTTGAGTTTGGCGAAGAATTGCTCGATTGGATTCAGATCGGGACTGTATGCCGGAAGGTAGAACGGAATTGCCCCTCGGGCTTCGATAGCCTCTTCAACGCCCTCGACCATGTGAACGCTTGCGTTGTCCATGAACACGATATCGTCTTTTTTCAGAGTTGGAGCGAGGAATTGTTCGATGTAGGCCTTGAACGTCTCGCCATTCATGGCGCCTTCGAGCACAAAGGGTGCGGTCACACGATCGTGGCGCAAGGCTGCGATGAAGGTGACAGTCTTCCAGTTTCCGTGCAGCACCTTCTGGACGAGCCGTTCTCCTTGCGGCGCCCGGCCGTAGAGACGCGTGATCGTCGTCGATACGCTGGTTTCATCGATGAACACGAGCTTTCTCGGATCAAGTCTCGTCTGCCGCCGCTGCAATGCCTTTCGGGCGGCGGCCACGTCCGGGCGGTCCTGCTCGGCCGCCCGAAGGCTTTTTTTTAAAGGTCAGCTTCAAATGATGCAGAAACCGAGAGATCGACGACTTGCCGACCGTGATCTTCTTCTTCGCCAGTCGGGCCTCGAACTCCGCCAGCGTGATGTCCGGCTGCTCCGCCACCAATTGCCTGACCAGATCCTCATGCGCCACCAGCGCGAATTCCTTATAGCCGCCAAACTTGGCCGAGCGGACGCTACCCGTTTCCCGGTGAAGCCTAAGGAAGCGGACGACCGAGCTGATGCTCACCCCGCAGTGGTCCGCAGCTTCCGGGATGGTGGCGCCACCCTCGATCGCCACGACCACTCGTCTACGCAAATCCTCCGAAAGCGGCTTCGCCATCCATGCTGGCCTCCTTCCAGCAGGAAGCTTGAATCATATTCGCTCTCCGATGGGAATCCCCAATTCAGCCTTTTCGGGAAATGCTCTAGGAGACTTGTATGAGCAGCGCGCGAAATGCCACGCCACCTATCTCGGCATAGGTGCGGTTGACCGCCGGCTCGTAGAAGCAGGCTTTGGTGACGCCCGAGCGCAGATTGTCGGACACCACCATCGCCGGAACCCCACCCGTGAACGCGACGCCGCGCGTGTGCGAGCCGATCCAATCGGACAGGCCCTGTGTTCGCGTGGCCTCCGCATAGGTGTAATTCGATGCCCCGAGCACGGCGACGAACAGCTGCGCCGTCATCGCCTCCCCGGTCGATGGCTCGATCACCTCGAGGGTCGTGCCGGCGTAGTCGACGAACATGCGCTCGCTAAGGCCGACTTCCAGGCCAAGGGCATTACGCAAAGGGCATACGTCGCACAATGCAGGGCAGGCACGGCTGCAGCACCGACCCCGTCACCTGCTGCGCCAGCACCGCCCCCGGCGAAGCCGGCTGCTGCACCACCCCCATCCAGGCCGGCTGCCGCACCAGCGGCTCCGGCGCCAACCGCTGCCACCGCCCCCACTGGAGCCGGCCAGTTTGCCGCAGAGGCACAGGCCAAGGCACATTGCCCTGCTGACTTGGAAACCCTGTCGCGGGGCTCGTCAACCGGGGCATCGCCGATTGGCCTGGGTGGATGAGTACGACGCCGTGTCCCCGGTGTACTCGGCGCAGCATAGGATGATTTCATGGGCCGACGCGCAATTCGCAGCGACAAGGCGCACGCGCGTAACCTTGAGATGGCATTTTCGGATGAAACGACCAAAAAACGAGGCGGTGCGGCGGGGGGAGAAATGCGAGCCTGCTTTCCACCAGCTGCTTCCCCCAAGCTTCCCCGAAAGCGGGCATGGGTGCGGTCGCGAACCGGCTCTCCGACAAATTATTGAAATGACTGAGCTATTTGGAGCGGGCGATGGGATTCGAACCCACGACCCCAACCTTGGCAAGGTTGTGCTCTACCCCTGAGCTACGCCCGCATCCGAGAAGGGGGTACGCGGCCCACAGCCGCCGGACTCCTATGCCAAATGGCGCCCGCCTTGGCAACAGAGGACAGCCGGCCGGCGGACGGCCGGGAGAGAGAGGGGCAGGCGATTTTCGCCCAATGGATGGCTCCGCAAGGCGGCAAAACCGTTGTACAATGGCGCACTGGCCGGTCCATGGCTCCGGGATCCCGATGGCAGCGCGTTCGCACCATCCGAGCGACGGCACGAGCAACGTGGTGCTGTTTCCGCGCCGGCGCCTGCCCTGGGACGAGGAGTACCCGAACCGGATGGCGGTCTACGGCGCCGTGCTGCTGGCGATCGCCTGCCTGGTGGCGGGCGGGGTGTGGCTCGCCTCGGCGCTCAACCGCATCCCGGTCCACGTCGACTGCAACTTTTCCAAGTACCGGCCGTGCAACAACTATCCCGACAATCCGCCGCGGATCATCGACCTGCCGCGTTGACCGTCGCGGCATTTTCCGGAATTGTGAATCCGGCTTTCGGAAAAGACGTGCGAGAGCATCGAATTAGGGCGCTTTCCGATCCCGGAAGGCGTCCTGGGCCGGTCGCGACAAGATCCCGCAAAAACATGCCCGCCACCCCGGACGACCTGTTCGCCTTTCTCGACCGCCTGGGGATTGCGCGGACCACCGTGACCCACCCGGCGGTGTTCACCGTCGAGGAGGCCCGCCGGCTGCGCGGGGAGCTCGTTGGCGGGCACACCAAGAACCTCTTCCTCAAGGACAAGAAGGACGCGGTTTTCCTGGTGGTGGCGCCAGAGGACGCGGCGATCGAGCTGAAAAGCCTGCACCGGCGGCTCGATGCCGGCGGCCGGTTCTCGTTCGGCTCGGCCGCGCTGATGCGCGCGCTGATCGGCGTCGAGCCCGGCTCGGTGACGCCGTTCGCGGCGATCAACGACACCGAGCGCCGGGTCAGCGTCGTGCTCGACACCCGCATGATGGAGGAGGCGGTGCTCAACTTCCATCCGCTCACCAACACCATGACCACCTCGATCGCCAGCGCCGATCTGGTCAAATTCCTCGAGGCGACGGGCCATGGCCCGCGGATCGTGTCCGTGGCAGAACCGCCCGCCTGAACCCGGCCGGGCAGGCCGGGCGATTGCATTCGCCGTCGCGATGACCCATCTAAGCCGGTGAAAACCCGTAATCCGGCGCCGCCGCGGCGCCAAGAAGGAATCGCCATGAGCCTGCAGAATGGGGGCGCGACCGCGGTCGCCGACACCCTGGTGAAGGACACCACGACGCAGACCTTCCCCAAGGACGTGATCGAGGAATCCCGGCGCCAGCCGGTCCTGGTCGACTTCTGGGCGCCGTGGTGCGGGCCGTGCCGCCAGCTCACCCCGGTGCTGGAGAAAGCGATCAAGGCCGCCAAGGGCAAGGCCAAGCTGGTCAAGATGAATATCGACGACCACCCGGCGATCCCCGGCCAGATGGGCATCCAGTCGATCCCGGCGGTGATCGCCTTCGTCAACGGCCAGCCGATCGACGGCTTTCTCGGCGCCCTGCCGGAAAGCCAGGTGACGGCCTTCATCGAGCGGCTGATCAAGGACCGGATCGGCGGCGAGGAGGAGGACCTGGTGAAGGTCGCCGATGCGGCGCTCGCCGAAGGCGATGCGGTCGCCGCGGCCGAGATCTATGCGGAGGTCCTGCAGAAGGAACCCGGCAATGTCGCAGCGCTGGCGGGCCTGGCGCGGGCCCATGTGAAGACCGGGGACATCGAGCAGGCGCGGCAGACCCTGGAGCTGGTGCCGGAGGCCAAGCGCAACGACGCGGCGGTCGCGGCCGCGCGCGCGGCGCTGGAGCTCGCCGAGCAGGCGGCGGCGGTCGGCCCGATCGCCGAGCTCGAGCAGAAGGTCGCCGCCAACCCGCTCGACCATCAGGCGCGCTTCGATCTCGCGGTGGCGCAGAATGCCAAGGGCGACCGCGAGGCGGCGCTCGACCATCTCCTGGAGATCGTGCGCCGCGACCGCAAGTGGAACGACGACGCGGCACGCAAGCAGCTGGTCCAGCTGTTCGAGGCGTGGGGACCGACCGACGAGGCCACCGTGGCGGGCCGCCGCCGGCTCTCGTCGATCCTCTTTGCGTGATCGATCGTCAGGTTGTCGGGCCAAAGACCTTGGGCTGAAGTCGGTGTGGGCTGAAGACCTTGTGGTCTGAAGAGCTGGGAGGGCGACGATGCCGATGAACGCGGTCTATCGCGGGCCCGGCGATCTTCCGGCGGCAATTCCCGTCTTTCCGCTCGCCGGCGCGCTGCTGCTGCCGCGCGGGCAGATGCCGCTGAACATTTTCGAGCCGCGCTACGTGGCGATGGTCGACGACGTGCTCGCCGACCGGCGGCGGCTGATCGGCATGATCCAGCCCGACACGGCGCACTCGACCTCGGAGACCAAGCCCGCGCTCTACCGGGTCGGCTGTGTCGGCCGCATCACCCAGATCGCCGAGAGCGGCGACGGGCGCTACCTGCTCGAACTCACCGGGATCTCCCGCTTCCGGGTCGAGGAGGAGCTCAGCGTTCTCACCCCCTATCGGCAATGCCGGGTAAGCTATGCGCCCTATGCGGACGATTTCGTTGCCCGCAAGGGCGAGGATGCGGTCGACCGCGATGCCCTGCTGCAGGCGCTCGCATCGTTCCTCAAGGCCAACAACCTGAAGGCCGACTGGGACGGCATCGAGAATGCGCCCAACGAGGCGCTGGTCAACGCGCTCGCCATGATGTCCCCCTATGGGGCGCCGGAGAAGCAGGCTCTGCTCGAGGCCCCGGACCTCAAGACCCGGGCAGAAATCCTGGTGGCGGTGACCGAGATCGAGATCGCCAAGGCCAACACCGACGGCGAGAACTCCGCTGCAGTAAGCGACGTGCTATAGGAACCGGGTCCCTGAGCCAGACAACGAGCAGATCCCCATGAGCAGCCCTTCCGCCGATCGTCCGCCCGGCACCGTCGATCCGAAACTTTTGGAGATCCTGGTCTGCCCGCTGACCCGGGGGCCGCTCGAATACGACGCCGCGCGGCAGGAGCTGATCTCGCGCTCCGCCAAGCTCGCCTATCCGATCCGCGACGGGATCCCGATCATGCTGCCGGAGGAGGCCCGGCGGCTCGACTGAGCGACACCCTAGCTCTCGCCGGCCGGCAAACTCTCAGGGACACGGGGCCCCGGTCCGGCGCTCGACCAGAAACCATGGAGGAAACAAACGATGCTCAAGGTCTGGGGCAGGAAAACCTCGTCCAATGTGCAGAAGGTGATGTGGGCAATCGGCGAGCTCGGTCTGCCGCATGAACGCGTCGATATCGGCGGGCCGTTCGGCGGCAACCGCGAGCCGGCCTATCTGGCGATGAACCCGAACGGGCTGGTTCCGACCATCGAGGACGGCGACCTGATCCTGTGGGAGTCGAACTCCATCGTGCGCTATCTGGCGGGGCTGCACGGCAAAGGAACGCTGGAGCCGGCCGACGCGAAGACGCGGGCGCTGGCGAGCCAATGGATGGACTGGCAGCTGACGGTCGCCGGACCGGCGATCGGACCGGCGTTCTGGGGCCTGATCCGCACCCCGCCGGAGAAGCGCGACGCCGCGGCGATCGCCGCCTCGCAAGCAAAAACCATCGAGGCGATGAAGATGCTCGATGCGGCGCTGGGCAAGCACGCTTACCTTGCGGGCGCGGCGTTTTCCTACGGCGACATCCCGGTCGGCATCATGGCCTACCGCTACTGGCAACTGGTGCCCGAGCGGCCGGCGACGCCGAACTTGAGCCGCTGGTACGGCGAGATCGCGAAGCGCCCGGCGTTTCGCGATCACGTCGCCGCGGTGAAGCTGGTCTGAGGAACGCGATCACAGCGCTTCGCCGCGCAACAATCTTGGAACCTCGCCGACGAGGCCGGCGGCCTCGCGGATGAACAGGCGCTTGAGCGGTGGCGCGCGGTCGACCAGGCCGAGGCCGACATCGCGGACGAGGCGCAGCAGGTCGGAATGGTTGGAGAACAGGCGGTTGAGCCCGTCGGTCGCGATCCCCATGGTCAGCGTGTCGAAGCGCCGCCAGCGCTGGTAGCGCTCGAGCACGTCGGGCCCCCCCGGATCGAGCCCGAGCCGGGCCGCGTCGACCACTGCCTCGGCCAGCGCCGCCACGTCGCGTAAGCCCATATTGAGGCCCTGGCCGGCGATCGGATGGATGACATGGGCGGCGTCGCCGACCAGCGCAAAACGCTCGCCGATGAACGTTCGGGCAACGTGGAGGCCGAGCGGCCAGGACTGCCGCGGCCCCACCACCTCGATCTCGCCGAGATGGCGGCCGAAGCGGGTCTCGAGCTCGGCGTGAAAGTCCTGGTCTGGCAGGGCGATGATCCGCTCGGCGGCGTCGCGCTCCTCGGCCCATACGATCGACGAGCGTCGGCCGGCCAGCGGCAGGATCGCGAACGGTCCCGAGGGGAGAAAATGCTCCTCGGCGCGCCCGCCATGGTCGCGCTCATGGCCGACCGTGGTGACGATGGCTGACTGGCCGTAGGACCAGCCATGGGTCGCGATGCCGGCGAGCTCGCGCAGCCGCGAGCGGCCGCCGTCGGCTGCGATCAACAGGCGCGCCGCGATGCCGGCATCCTCGCCGATGTCGACGACGACCTCGTCGTCGCCGGCCCGGAAGTCGCCGACGGCTCCCGGTTCGAGCCCGACGTCGAGCCCGCGGGCGCGGGCGACCAGGGCGTCGAGGAGGTGGTTGTTCTCGACCATGTGGGCGAATGCTTCGCCCGGCTCGACGTCGCCGGCGAAGGTGAGGAAGACCGGCCGCATCGCGTCGCCGAGCCGGCTGTCGGTGATCACCATGTCGAGGATCGGTTGCGCCCCGGCGGCAACCCCGTCCCAGACGCCGAGCGCCTCGAACAGTTTTCGTGGGCCCGCCGAGATTGCCGAGGCGCGGGCGTCGCTGTTGGTGCTCCGGCCGAGCGCCGGATCGACGACGATGACCGTGAAGGCGGGGCCGAGACCCTGGCGCAGCGCAATCGCCAGCGCCAGGCCGGCAAAGCCGCCGCCGGCGATAACGACGTCGGCGCGCTTCGTGCTCGATCTTTCGGCCATGGCGGACTTATCCCAGGGGCCCGGGCTTTCGACAAGCGGGGCCAAAGACGCCCGGCTTGACTTCCGATGCGGCGGCGTGTGTCTCGGCCCATGTCATCGGCCGTCCAGGACGTTCTCGATATTCTCGACCTCGAGCCGCTCGAGGTGAACCTGTTTCGTGGTCGCAGCCCACAGGTCGGCTGGCAGCGCGTATTCGGTGGACAGGTGGTCGGGCAGGCGCTGGTCGCGGCCTGCCGCACCGTGGAGGGGCGACCGCCGCACTCCATGCACGCCTATTTCCTGCTGGCCGGCGATCCGAAGGTGCCGATCATTTACGAGGTCGACCGGATCCGCGACGGCAAGAGTTTTACCACCCGTCGCGTGGTGGCGATCCAGCACGGCCATGCGATCTTCACCATGCAGGTGTCGTTTCACGCCGACGAGCCCGGTCTCGAGCATCAGGCGAAGATGCCCGACGTGCCAGGCCCGGAGGACCTGCCCGGCGAGGTGGCGCTGCGCGAACGCGTCATGGCGATGATGCCCGATCCGGTGCGTCACTATTACGAGCGCGAGCGGGCGATCGAGATGCGCCCGGTCGAGTTCGAGCGCTATCTCGGCAAGAAATACGACGATGCGAAATTCCACGTGTGGATCCGCGTCACCGGCGCGCTGCCGGACGACCCGGTGATCCATCAGTGCGTGCTCGCCTATGCGTCGGACCTGACCCTGCTCGACGCGGCGCTGCTGCCGCACGGCCGCACCGTGTTCGAGAAAGACATCCTGCCGGCGAGCCTCGACCATGCGCTGTGGTTCCACCGGCCGTTCCGCGCCGACGACTGGCTGCTCTATGCGCAGGACAGCCCCAACCTGCGGGGCGCCCGCGGCTTTTCCCGCGGACTGATCTTCACCCGCGACGGCCGCCTCGCAGCTTCGGTGGCGCAGGAAGGGTTGCTGCGGCTGCGCCGGCCGACCGCCTAGCCGCTCCGCACTCCGTTCCGGCAACCTGCCTGCCGAACAGGCAAATCGCGCATTTCCTTGGGGAAAATCCGATTAGATTTCGCGCTGCGACGCCGCCATGTTAATCAGTGCCTGGCCAAAGGCACCACGCGAGACCATGCCATGAAGCTTGTCACTGCCATCATCAAGCCGTTCAAGCTCGACGACGTGCGCGAGGCGCTGACCCGGGTGGGGATCGCCGGACTGACGGTCAGCGAGGTCAAAGGCTACGGCCGGCAGAAGGGCCATACCGAGATCTATCGTGGCGCCGAGTATGCGGTGAACTTCCTGCCCAAGGTCAAGATCGAGGTCGCGGTGCCGTCGGACCGGGCCGACAAGGTGGTCGAAGCCATCACGGCTTCCGCCAAGACCGGCCAGATCGGCGACGGAAAAATCTTCGTCAGCCTGATCGAGCACACGGTGCGCATCCGCACCGGCGAGACCGACAACGACGCGCTCTGATCGGCTGTTTGCAGGCGGCTGCCGACATTCCACGGGGGGACATCATGACGATATCGGCGCCGGCGCGCCTTGCCGCGTCAGTCGCGGGCGCGATCGCGCTTGCCATCCTGGCGACCTCATCGGCCGGCGCCCAGCCGACCGGGATCGAGCCGGCGGATACCGCCTGGATGATCGCCGCAACCGCGCTGGTCCTCACCATGACGATCCCGGGACTGGCGTTGTTCTATGCCGGCATGGTCCGCAAGAAGAACGTGCTCGGCACCATGGCGCAGAGCGTCGCCGCCACGGCGGTCGTTTCCATCCTGTGGGCGGCGGTCGGCTACAGCCTGGTGTTTTCCGGCGACGGCCCGGTGCTCGGAACGCTGGACCGGCTGTTTCTCCACGGAATGGCGATGGATGCGGTGAACCCGGCGGCGAAAAACATCCCGGAAGCCGTGTTCATGATCTACCAGATGACTTTTGCGGTCATCACGGTCGCGCTGGTGGTGGGCTCGGTTGCCGACCGGATGCGGTTCTCGGCCTTCCTGGCATTCGCCGTGCTGTGGCTGCTGGTCGTCTATGTGCCGATCGCCCACTGGGTGTGGGGCGGGGGATTCCTCGGCAAGGCCGGCGTGCTCGACTTCGCGGGCGGGACGGTGGTGCACATCAATGCGGGAATTGCCGGCCTCGTCAGCGCCCTGGTGCTCGGCAAGCGGCACGGCTACGGATCGGAGAATCTGGCGCCCTACGACCTGTCGATGGCGGTGGTCGGAACCGGCCTCTTGTGGGTCGGGTGGTTCGGCTTCAACGGCGGCTCGGCGCTGGCGGCCAATTCGCGCGCCGCGATGGCGATCGTGGCGACGCATCTCGCCGCCTGCGCCGGGGCGCTCACCTGGATGGTTCTCGAATGGAACGGCCGCCGCAAGCCGTCCGTGCTGGGGATCATTTCCGGGGCGATCGCCGGCCTCGGCACCATCACGCCAGCCTCGGGCTACGTGCTGCCGTGGCATGGCATCGTCATCGGTGTGGCCGCCGGCGCCGCCTGCTACTGGGCCTGCATCAAGCTCAAGCCCGCGCTCGGCTACGACAACTCCCTCGACGTGTTCGGCGTGCACGGGATCGGGGGAATGGTCGGCACCATCCTGGCCGGTGTCTTCGCGGTGGCGGCGGTCTCGGTCGGACCCAATTCGCCGGCGGGTTTTGCCGGCCTCATCGACGGCAACCCGCGACAGGTCCTGATCCAGCTCCTCGGCATCGGGGTGACGCTCGCCTGGTCGGGGTTCGCGACTTTCGTGCTTCTCAAGGTGATCAACCTGTTCGTCGACCTGAGGGTGAGCCGGGAGGCCGAGTTGATGGGCCTCGATATCAGCATGCACGAGGAGGCCCTTCAGTAAGGGTCGGATCTCGCGACACGCTCGGATGGGCAGGTCTTGGGCGGACCTGCACACCAATTGGGCAATTTCGATTTCATCAGACCGGGAGCACGTGCCGCCTTCCGCGGAAGGTCGCTGCGCCATGGTGCGCGGAAGCGCCACCCGGGATGGCACGCCGCTTGATTGTCGGACACCGTCAAGGGAGCGAGGCCTCGCATGAAGATCGTCATCGCAGTCATCAAGCCGTTCAAGCTCGACGCCGTCCGCGACGCCCTGACCGAGCTCGGGGTCAACGGGCTGACGGTCACGGAGGTCAAGGGATTCGGCCGGCAGAAGGGCCATACCGAAATCTACCGCGGCGCCGAATATGCGGTGAGCTTCCTGCCCAAGACCAAGATCGAGGTCGCTGTCGCCGCGGATCGGGTCGACGCCGTGGTGCAGGCGATCGTCGGGGCGGCGAAGACCGGACAGATCGGAGACGGAAAAATCTTCGTCATCGGCATCGACCGGGCCGTCCGCATCCGCACCGGCGAGACCGACGACGACGCCCTGTAGGCGGCCCGGCTTGGTGGCGCCAATCGGTCGCCCTGTCGTTTGCCGACAATCGCGATAACAAAGAAGCGCCGTCGCGACCGCGATGGTTAATCGCGCCTTAACCTCGCCGCCGCTAAGGTGGACCCATGCGGCGGGGAGCGCATGTCCTCGTGTCCACATCCATGACCAATGCCGAAGTCTTCTCCCATGACCGCTCGGGCCGTCGATGCGCGGTCGCCGTTCGTGCGCCTTGCCGAGCTGCTCGCCGAGGTCGCGCCCGGCAAGCCCCCGATCAATCTCTCGGTGGGCGAGCCGCAGCACCCGATCCCGTCGTTCGTCGGACCGGTGATCGCCGCCCATCTCGCTGATTTCGGCCGCTATCCGGCCGGCAAGGGGGCCGAGTCGTTCCGCACCGCGGCGGCGCGCTGGCTCGGCTGGCGTTACGCGCTGGCGCGACCGCTCGACGCCGAGAACGAGATCGTCGTGCTCAGCGGCACCCGCGAGGGCCTTTTCCTTGCGGCGATCGCCGCCAAGCGCTGGGTGTCGCCGCGCGCCGGGAGGCCGGCGATCCTGATTCCCAATCCGTTCTACGCCGCCTACGCGGCCGGCGCGGGCGCCGCCGAGTGCGAGCCGGTCTATCTCGCGGCAACCGCCGCCAACGGCTTTCTCCCCGATCTCGACCTGCTCGACGACGCGCTGCTCGCCCGGACGGTCGCGTTCTACCTGGCGTCGCCGGCCAACCCGCAGGGCTCGGTCGCCGACATCGCCTATCTCCGGCGGCTTGCCGCCCTGGCGCAGCGCTTCGGCTTCCTGGTGTTCAACGACGAATGCTATTCGGAGATCTACACCCGGCATCCGCCGGCCGGGATGCTCGAAGCCGCCGGACCGGATTTCGCCAACGCGGTGTCGTTCCATTCGATGTCGAAACGCTCGAACCTGCCGGGTCTGCGGGTCGGCTTCGCCGCCGGCGACCGGCGGTTCATCACGAAATACATGGACCTGCGCAACGTTTCGGCGCCGCAGGTGCCGGTCCCGCTGCAGGAAGTGGCGGTCGCGGCCTACCAGGACGAGGCCCACGTGGAGATCAACCGGGCGCTCTATGCGGCGAAATTCGACCTTGCCGACCAGATCATCGGCGACCGCTACGGATACCGGCGCCCCGCCGGCGGGTTTTTTCTCTGGCTCGATGTCGCCGGCCATGGCGGCGGCGAGGAGGTGGCGTTGCGGCTGTGGCGCCAGGCGGGCTTGCGGGTGTTGCCGGGCCGGTTCATCGCCCGCGACCAGCCCGACGGGAGCAATCCGGGCGCCGACTACATCCGGGTCGCCATGGTGCAGAACAAGGATGCCACGGCAGAGGCGCTGCATCGCCTCGTCGCGGCCCTCGGCTAGAGCGGAGCGCTAGCGCATGTCGGCGATCACGCGACATAGCCTCGACGCCACGGCCTTCCTGCCGGACAATATCCGGGCAGCCCTCGGCCGCCGCATCTGCGAGCTCGGCGGTATCGCGCTGATCGCGATCGCGCTGACGGCGACGATCGCGCTCGCCAGCTGGTCGGTAAAAGACCCGAGCCTCACCCACGCGACCGCCGCCAAGGTGCGCAACCTGCTGGGCTCGCCGGGCGCTGCGGCCGCCGATCTCATGATGCAGCTGCTCGGCGTCTCGGCAATCGCGCTCGTCCTGCCGGTGGCCGCCTGGGGGTGGCGGCTGTTCACCCACCATCCGCTCGCCCGCGAGCGTTGGCGGCTTGTCGCCTGGATCGCCGGCGTGCTGCTGGCGGCGGGCTTTGCCTCCTGCCTGCCGGCAAGCCGCGCCTGGCCGCTGCCCACCGGGCTCGGCGGCGTGGTCGGCGATGCGCTGCTCAGGGTCCCGGCGGCGCTCGCCGGCGGCCCCTTGTCGGGCGTCACCCGGCTGGTGATCGCCCTCGTTCTCGGCGCGATGGCGGTCATCGCCCTCGCCGTGGCGATGGGATTCGGTCTGCACCATCCGGCCTCCGCCGTCGCCGAGGACGAGTCGGACGAGGAGGAGAGCGAGCGGAGCTCGGTCTCGCTCGGCTGGCTCTATCACAAGTTCTTCAGCCTGAAGGCGCGGCTGCTGCGGCCCTCCACCTGGTCGCTGACAAGGTTTGCATGGGGGAGGCCTCGCGTTGCGGCTGAACCTCCCTCGGATCACGACGCCGAGCCCGAGCTCGAGGAGGAGGCTTCCGAGGCGGACGATGACGATGCCGACGAGGCCGAGCCCGCCGCGCGCCAGGCCCGCAAGCGCAAGCCCGCCAAACAGGCGAAACGATCCCGCGGCGGCTTCGAGCTGCCCTCGACCGGATTGCTCTCGGCGCCGAAGGCGAGCGACCGCTTCACGTTGAGCGTCGACCAGATCCAGACCAATGCCACGGCGCTGGAAAGCGTGCTGTCGGATTTCGGCGTGCGCGGCGAGATCATCAATGCCCATCCGGGCCCGGTGGTCACGCTCTACGAGCTCGAGCCGGCGCCCGGCATCAAGTCGTCGCGGGTGATCGGCCTGTCCGACGACATCGCGCGCTCGATGAGCGCGCTCTCCGCGCGCGTCGCCGTGGTTCCGGGACGCAACGCCATCGGCATCGAGCTGCCCAACCCCAAGCGCGAAAAAGTCTATCTCCGCGAGCTCCTCGAGGGTGACGAGTATGTGGAGACGAGCGCCAAGCTGCCGCTCTGCCTGGGCAAGACGATCGGCGGCGACGCCGTCATCGTCGATCTGACCCGCATGCCGCACTTGCTGATCGCCGGCACCACCGGCTCCGGCAAGTCGGTGGCGATCAACACCATGATTCTCAGCCTGGTCTATCGCCTCCGACCGGAGGATTGCCGGCTGATCATGGTCGACCCGAAAATGCTCGAGCTCTCCGTCTATGACGGAATTCCGCACCTGCTGACCCCGGTGGTCACCGATCCCAAGAAGGCGGTGGTCGCGCTGAAATGGGCGGTGCGGGAGATGGAGGAGCGCTACAAGAAGATGTCGAAGCTCGGCGTCCGCAACATCGACGGCTACAATACGCGCCTCGCCGATGCCGCCGCGCGCGGCGAAGCGCTGAGCCGCACCGTGCAGACCGGATACGACCGCGAGTCGGGCGAGGCGATCTACGAGAAGGAGAACCTCGAGCTCGAGCCGTTGCCCTATGTGGTGGTCGTCGTCGACGAGATGGCCGACCTGATGATGGTGGCCGGCAAGGACATCGAAGGCGCCATCCAGCGCCTCGCCCAGATGGCGCGGGCCGCGGGCATTCACGTGATTCTCGCCACCCAGCGTCCGTCGGTCGACGTCATCACCGGCACCATCAAGGCGAATTTTCCGACCCGCATCTCCTTCCAGGTGACGTCGAAGATCGACAGCCGCACCATTTTGGGCGAGCAGGGCGCCGAGCAGCTGCTCGGCCAGGGCGACATGCTGTACATGGCGGGCGGCGGGCGCATCAGCCGCGTCCACGGCCCCTTCGTGTCCGACGAGGAGGTGGAAAAAATCGTCCGCCACCTCAAGAGCCAGGGCACCCCGCAATACCTCGAGGCGGTCACCGCCGATCTCGGGGAGGAGGACGAGGACGGTGCGGTGTTCGACGCGACCGCCATGGGGGCCGCGGGTGACGCCACCGACCTCTACCAGCAGGCCGTCCAGATTGTGCTGCGCGACCGCAAGGCCTCGACGAGCTACATCCAACGTCGGCTGCAAATCGGCTATAATCGCGCCGCCTCGATCATGGAGCGGATGGAGCAGGAGGGCGTGGTGGCACCGGCCAATCATGCCGGCAAGCGGGAAATCCTGATTGGCGAGGGCGAGGAGGAGCGGTATTGAGTGCCGGGCCGCGAAAACGCCACAGCACGCGGCTAGCCCATCCGGCGCCGTATCGAGTGTCGCAATTGCCGTGGACAGGCCGTGCAGGCGGTCCCCGGAGCGGAGGAGTTTAATGCGCAGAGCGAGTCCCGCGGCATTGGCTGGTGCGATCCTGCTCGGCGCCGCCGCCTTGGCGGCCGGCGCCGCGGCGCAGTCGGTGCCGGTGCCGAAACCCGCGCCGCCGGCGCGCACGGCGCCCGTCCCACCCGCCTCGATCGAGCCAAAGCCGGGCCCGCCGCTGGCGCTGACCGCGCCCTTGCCGAACCCGGCGGCGCCACCGACACGGCCCTCCGACGGGGTAGCGCAGCCCGGCGGCACGATGGCGTTCGACGCCAAGCAGCGTTCCATGCTGGAGAAGATCAACACCTATTTCACCGGCGTGCAGAACCTGGTCGGCGATTTCGTCCAGGTGGCGCCGAACGGAGCGCGCAGCGAAGGCACGTTCTACCTGCAGAAGCCCGGCCGCCTGCGGTTCGAGTACAATTCGCCGTCGACCATCGAGCTCATCGCGGACGGCCAGACGGTGGCGGTGCGCGACAGCCGGCTCGCGACCCAGGACCTGCTTCCCCTGTCGCAGACCCCGTTGCGGTTCCTCTTGTCCGATCGCATCGATCTGCTCAAGGACACCAACGTGGTCGGGGTTTACGCCGACGATCTTTTCGCCACCGTGGTGATCGAGGAACGCCAGACATTTGCCGGCACGCACCGGTTGATGCTGATGTTCGGGGCGCAGGACTACCAGCTTCGGCAATGGACCATCACCGACCCGCAGGGCTTCGACACGACGGTTGCGGTGTACAACCTGGACAAGACCAAGAAGCTCGATGCGAGCCTGTTCAAGATCAACTACGAGCGGGTCTTGCAGTAGGCGTCGCGCCAGCTACGAATGATCGTGCGCCGACGGAATTCCCCCGGGTACGGCGATCGTTCGATATCAGGTCATGCAGCTCACCGTCACGACGTGGAACATCAACTCGGTGCGCCTGCGCATCGACCTGGTGGCAAAGTTCCTCAAGGCCGTCCGCCCGGATGTCCTGTGCCTGCAGGAGACGAAGTGTCCGGACGACCGTTTTCCGCTCAAGCGGTTCCGGCGGCTCGGCTACCCTCACGCGGCGCTCAACGGGCAGAAGGGCTACCATGGTGTCGCGGTGCTCTCGCGGTTGCCGCTGGAGAGCAGCGACAGTCACGGCTTTTGCGGCAAGACCGACTGCCGCCATGTCGCAGTGGTGATCGGCGAGCGGGCCGGGCTGAAGGATCCGGTCAAGCTGCATAATTTCTACGTGCCTGCCGGGGGCGACGAGCCCGACCCGCTGGTCAACCCGAAATTCGCCCACAAGCTCGAATTTCTCGACGAGATGCGCGAGCGCCCGGAGCTGCGGCCCGGCGACGGCGAACGGGCGATCCTGGTCGGCGATCTCAACGTCGCGCCGCTCGAGCACGATGTCTGGAGCCACAAGCAGCTGATCAGGATCGTGTCGCACACGCCGATCGAGTGCGAGAAGCTCACCGCCGTAAAAGCCGCAGGCAACTGGGTCGACGCCATGCGCCACCTGGTGCCGGAGCCGACCAAGCTCTACACGTGGTGGAGCTACCGCTCGCCCGACTGGCGGACGGTCGACAAGGGGCGGCGGCTCGACCATGTCTGGGTGGCGCCCGAGCTCGGCAGCCGGGTGTCGGCCGTGACCGTGCTCAAGCAGGCGCGGGGCTGGACGCAGCCCTCCGATCACGTTCCGGTCACGGCAACGATCGAGCTGTAGCGCATGTTCCGATCTTGTTAAATCACGGCGTCATGCGCGGGCTTGTGCCATTGCTTGTCCAGCGCCATCCACGTCTTCGTTCCTGGCCAAGACGCTCGATCTCGGCGGGATCTCAGTGGCGAAAATCCACCGCATCGAGCACGCCGCGCACCTTGCTGATGTCGCGCGAGGAGTCCTCGGCGCGGCGGAGAATGTCCTCGCGCAGCCGCTCCGCCGCGTCCGGATATCCCTCGAGCATCTTCAGAAAGAGGCTGCGCGCGATCCGGATGACCGTGGAGGGCTCGCGGGCCGTTGCGGTGACCCGACGGGTCGTCTCGGTGATGAGCGCCAGCTCGCCCAGCAGCGTTCCGGCGCCGACCGTGACCGGCTCGATGCCGCTGTTGTGCTCCGTCGCCAGGCTGAACGATCCCTCCTGGATCACATAGCCGGCGTCGGCTGCCTCGCCTTCGTGGAACAAGACGTTGCCGCCATGCACGTAGCGGTTCTCCGCCCCGATCGCCAGAATACGCAATGCTTCCCGGCCCAGCAGGGCGAGCGTGGGGACCCGTTCGAAATAGACGATGTCGTCCTCGATGCTCATACGCGCTCGAAATCAACGCGCCGTCCAGCCGAGTGAGCCCGGCCGGAGGCGCGAGGCCGGCGACCACCCATCTGATCGCGCTGTTAGGGAATCAGCTTGTATCCCCCACCTTCGGTGACCAGGATGGACGGATTGGTGGTGTCTCTCTCGACCTTCTGGCGCAGGCGATAGATGTGGGTCTCCAGGGTGTGGGTGGTGACGCCGGAATTGTAGCCCCACACTTCCTGCAGCAGAATTTCCCGGGAAACCGGCCGCTGGCCCGCGCGATAGAGATAGCGCAGGATCGCGGTTTCCTTCTCGGTGAGCCGGACCTTGTTGCCCTTGGGATTGATGAGCAATTTCGAGCTCGGCCGGAACGTATAGGGCCCGATGGCGAAAACCGCGTCCTCGCTCGCCTCATGCTGGCGCAACTGGGCGCGGATGCGCGCGAGCAGCACCGCAAAGCGGAACGGCTTGGCGACATAATCGTTGGCGCCGGATTCCAGGCCCAGGATCGTGTCCGAATCGGTATCGTGCCCGGTCAGCATGATGATCGGCGCCTTGAAACCGTTCTTGCGCAGGATGCGCACCGCCTCCCGTCCGTCGACGTCGGGAAGCCCGACATCCATGATGACGAGGTCCACCTGACCGGCCTTGGCGGCCTGCACACCCTTCGTCCCGGTCTCCACCGCGACCGCCTCGAATTCCTCATGCAATGCGAGCTGCTCGACCAGCGCATCGCGCATGTCGGCGTCATCGTCGACAATCAGAATTTTTCGCGCATTGGCCATTGATACGGGCCTCGTGAAGGTCGCCTCCGGGCGACATCATGCGAAGTAGACCGATCGCCGGTCAAAGAGCAAGCGGCAGCCAAAGGTTGGAATCGGCGTTCACCATCGCTTCCCCGGGTTCCGGCGGAAAGATGCGATCGGAAACAGTTTAGCGACAGTGAGGCAATTTTGCAGCTTTCGAGAGAGATCTTCCGGCGATCTGGTAAATTCCCCCTCCGCAACGGGTGGCCCGCCATGCCCCGATCGCCAGTGAAAGTCGTACGGATCAGGGCGCGCGCGGGGTCGCGGGTCCGGGGCTGGCTGGTCGCCGGGTCGTCGCGTGACCCGGTGGCCCTTGGGCGTTCGGGCATTCGCCCCGACAAACGCGAAGGCGACGGCGCGACGCCGCGCGGGACATTCCGGCCGGTACGGCTGTGGTGGCGGGCCGATCGTGGCCCGCGGCCGCGCACGTTGCTGCCGGCCCGGCGGATCGGGCGATGGGACGCCTGGTGCGAGGACCGGACCGACCGCCGATACAACCGCCCGATGCGGTTGCCAGGTGCCTCGATGGGGGACCGGCTGTGGCGCGACGACCACCTCTACGATCTTGTGATCGAGATCGACCACAATGCGAGACCGCGGATTGCGGGACGCGGCAGTGCAGTGTTCGTTCACCTCGCCCGCCCGGGATTCATGCCCACCGCCGGCTGCGTCGCGCTGGCATCCGCAAGCCTGAGGCGCCTGCTGACACGGATCGACCGAAACACCAGGATCGAGATTCAATAGTTCGTCCGCGGCGTTGCGTCACGTTCGCTGGCCGAAAATCGCGCTGCCCACCCTGACATGGGTGGCGCCGAGCTCGATCGCCAGGGAATAGTCGGCGCTCATGCCCATGGACAGCAATTTCAGGCCATTGCGGGCGGCGAGCTTGCCAAGCAGGGCAAAATGCGGCGCCGGCGCCTCATGGAAGGGCGGTATGCACATCAGGCCGGCGACGTCCAGGCCATGGACGTCGCGGCAGGACGCCACGAAGGCGTCGGTCGCCTCCGGCAGGACGCCGGCCTTCTGCGGCTCGGCGCCGGTATTCACCTGGACCAGCAGGGCCGGCCGGCGCGCCTGACGCGCCATCTCCTTGACGATGGCCGCGCACAGCAACTCGCGATCGAGCGTGTGGATGACATCGAACAGGGCGATCGCCTCCTTGACCTTGTTGGTCTGCAGCGGACCGATGAGATGAAGCTCCAGGCCGGCGGTCTGCGCCATCAGCGGCGGCCACTTGGCCTTGGCTTCCTGCACGCGGTTCTCGCCGAAGGCGCGCTGACCTGCCGCAATGACGGGCGCTATCGCCGCGGCGGGAAACGTCTTGGTCACCGCAACCAGCGTCACCGACGCCGGATCGCGGCCCGCCCGGCGACACGACGCCTCGATGTCGCGATGTACCTGCTGCAGTGCCGCGACCGGGTCGGCACCGGAGGTCGGTTCGCTTAAGCCTGCTGCCATGGGAAAGGAGCCTCCGGTATCAGGCGCAATTTTAGCAAATCTGCGCCCGCTGGATTAACCCGTTTCATGCATCGTGGTCGAACGGGGAGTGGGGCTGAACCATGTTGCCTGACCGCAGAAGCGGAAATCGCGCCGTCGTCGACGTCGTCAAGGCGAGGCCGAGCATCCGGGTGCGCCTGTTGATGCTCGCCGTGCTCGCCATTGCACCCCTGATGTTCGACCGCGTCCGTCTTCTCGAGGCCGATCGCGCCGAGCATGTTGCGGCCGCCTATCGCCAGGCCAGAATGCTCGCCCGCCAGGCGCTCGAGGGACAGCAGGACGTGGTCGTTGCGGCCCGCGCGGTCCTGCAGGTCGTCGCCCGGGCCCACGCCGCCGGTGCAAGGTCGGGCCAAAGCTGCAGCGAACTCTTTGCCCATACGGCGATCGACGTGCCCTGGCTCAAGGGCCTGTCGCTCGTCGATCGCGAGGGGCGGATCGTCTGCTCGACCTTCCCCAATGCCGAGGGCCTCGATCTTTCCGACCGCCCCTACTTCCGGGAAGTCACGCGGACCGGCGATTTCGTCGTGAGCGACTATCTGGTGAGCCGGCTGCAGAACAGCCCCGCGATCGTCGCAGCACTGCCCACCCGCGGGCCGGACCGGTCGATGACCGGGATGATCACCGCCTCGATCGATGTGCATTGGATCGGGCGCCTCAACGATGCGGTGAAGGATCGCCAGGGCGCGATGGCGATTGTCGTCGACGGCGCGGCGACGGTGCTCGGCGTTCATCCACCGGCGGGTGTCCAGCTCGGCCGCAAGCTCGGCGACAAGCCGCTGGTCGAAGCCATGCTCGATCGAGCGGAGGGCACGATCACCACGGTCGGCGTCGACGGCGTGCGCCGGATGTTCGCCTTCCAGCGCCTCGAAGGGACCGACGCGCATGTGGCGGTCGGCCTCGATGAAGCCGAGGTCCTCAGCCGGATCAACCGCGAAACGTCCATCGCCTATACGCAGCTTGCGTTCATCTGTGCCATCGTGCTGTTCGGCGTGTGGGTCGGGGGCGAGCGCCTGATCATCCAGCCGATCCGGTTGCTTGCCAGGTCGGCAACGCGAATCGGCCTGGGCAGCCACGACACCCGGCTGTGCGCGCGACCCTGGGCGGCCGAGTTCGCTCCTCTCGCCGTTGCCCTCGACAACATGGCGCGCAAGCTCGGCGCACGCGAGGACGATCTGCGCTTCGCCAACGCGCATCTTTCGGCGCTGGCCAGCATCGACGGGCTGTCGGGTCTCGCCAACCGTCGCGCGTTCGACGCCGCGCTCGCGGCGCAATGGCAGCAGGCCGCCGACGAGCATCACGCGCTCGGGCTGCTCATGATCGACGTCGATCACTTCAAGCTGTTCAACGACAATCACGGACATGTCGAAGGCGACGAGTGCCTGCGCGCGGTCGGCGAGGTCATTGCCGGCATCGCGCACGAGGGCTCATATCTGGCCGCCCGCTATGGCGGCGAGGAGTTTACGCTGCTGCTGCCGGGCGTCGATACCGAACGGGCACGCGCGACGGCGGAACGCCTGCGCCAGGCCGTCGCCGACCTGCATATCGCCAATGCCGGGGCATCGTCGGGAGACCTGACGATCAGCGTCGGAGTGGCCTCGCTCGATCCGCAGCCGGAGCAGAATCCGCAGATGCTGGTCGAAACCGCCGATTTCGCCCTCTATGCGGCGAAACGGGCGGGCCGCAACGCCGTTGTGGCGCATTCCACAGCGGCGCTGTCGCACGCCTGCTGAGCCCGATCGATTCGATTGCGCCGCGCGCTATGGGCGCACGCCGATTTACCACCATATGCCGGCTTGCAGGTTTTGCGCGGATCGCGCAAAACGCCGATGTCTGGCGCCTCGTCGCATCCGAATGGGATTTCGCGGGGCTCGCAACGGCCGGGATCCAACGGTGACCAATGACGACGGAACGATACAATCCGCGCGAGGTTGAGCCGCGGTGGCAGAAGGTCTGGGACGAGCAGGCGGTTTTCCGCACCCGCAACGAGGATCCGCGTCCGAAATACTACGTGCTCGAGATGTTTCCCTATCCGTCGGGACGCATCCACATGGGGCATGTCCGCAACTACACGATGGGCGACGTCGTGGCGCGCTACAAGCGGGCCACCGGGTTCAACGTCCTGCACCCGATGGGGTGGGACGCCTTCGGCATGCCGGCGGAGAACGCCGCGATGGCCAACAAAGTCCATCCGCGGTCGTGGACCTACGCCAATATCGACGCCATGAAGGCGCAGCTCAAGTCGATGGGTCTCTCCCTCGATTGGAGCCGGGAGATCGCGACCTGCGACCCCGCCTACTACAAGCATCAGCAAAAGATGTTTCTCGACTTCCTGAAGGACGGGCTGGTCGAGCGCAAGCAGTCGAAGGTCAACTGGGATCCGGTCGACCAGACGGTGCTGGCCAACGAGCAGGTGATCGACGGCCGGGGCTGGCGCTCGGATGCGCCCGTCGAGCAGCGCGAGCTCACCCAGTGGTTTTTCAAGATCACGGCCTTTGCCGAGGACCTGCTCGCGGCGATCGACCGGCTCGACCGCTGGCCGGAAAAAGTGCGCGTGATGCAGAAGAACTGGATCGGCCGCTCCGAGGGACTGCTGGTGCGCTTTGCCCTCGAGCCCGACACAGCGCCGGGCCGCGCGAGCGAGCTGGAAATCTTCACGACGCGTCACGACACGCTGTTCGGCGCGAGCTTCATGGCGATCGCGCCGGATCATCCCCTGGCGATCGCCGCGTCCCGCGACAGTCCGGAGCTCGCCGCCTTCATCGAGGAGTGCCGGCGGACCGGCACCGCCCAGGCGGTGATCGACACCGCCGAGAAGCTCGGCTTCGACACCGGGATCGTGGCGATCCACCCGTTCGATCCGACCTGGAAGCTGCCGGTTTACGTGGCGAATTTCATCCTGATGGACTACGGCACCGGGGCCATATTTGGTTGCCCGGCCCACGACCAGCGCGACCTCGATTTCGCCCGGAAATACCGGTTGCCGGTGGTTCCGGTGGTGTGTCCGGAGGGGCAGGACGCGACGTCATTCGTCATCGGCGAGGTCGCCTATGACGGCGACGGAAAAATGATCAACTCGCGCTTCCTCGACGGCATGACGCCCGACACCGCCAAGGAGGAGGTCGCGCGCCGCCTCGAGCAGGAGATCCGCGACGGGCGTCCGGTCGCGCGCCGCCAGGTGAACTATCGTCTGCGCGACTGGGGCATTTCACGCCAGCGCTATTGGGGCTGCCCGATCCCGATCATCCACTGCGACACCTGCGGGGTGGTCCCGGTTCCCGATCAGGATCTGCCGGTGCGGCTTCCCGACGACATCGAGTTCGACCGCCCGGGCAACCCGCTCGACCGGCACCCGACCTGGAAGCACGTGTCCTGCCCGGCCTGCGGCCGGCCGGGGCGGCGCGAAACCGACACCATGGACACGTTTGTCGAATTCATCCTGGTATTTCGCCCGCTTCACCGATCCGTGGGTGGATTCGGCGCCGACCGACCGGCTGATGGCAGATGAGTGGCTGCCGGTGGATCAGTATATCGGGGGAATCGAGCACGCGATCCTGCATCTGCTGTACAGCCGCTTCTTCATGCGGGCGATGCGGCGAAGCGGCCACCTCGACATCGACGAGCCGTTCAAGGGACTGTTCACGCAAGGCATGGTCGTCCACGAGACCTATCAGTCGGCCGACGGCGCCTTCATGGAGCCGGTCGCCGTGACCATCGAGGCCGATGGCGAGCGCCGCCGCGCCTTCGTCACTGCCACCGGTGCGCCGGTCGAGATCGGCGCCATCGAGAAGATGTCGAAGTCGAAGCGCAACACCATCGATCCCGACGACATCATGGAGAATTTCGGGGCCGATACGGCACGTTGCTTCATGCTGTCGGACTCGCCGCCGGAACGTGATCGCGAATGGACCGAGGACGGCGTGCAGGGCGCCTGGCGTTTCGTTCAGCGCCTGTGGCGCCTCGTCAACGAGATCGCCGAGATCGCCGCCGCGCCGCGAAGCCCGCGTCCGGCGAGCTTCGGCGAGGCGGCACTCGCCGTCCGCAAGACGGCGCATCGGACTTTGCACGAGGTGTCGCAGAACATCGAAAAGCTGCAATTCAATGTCTCGATCGCTCACATCCACGAGTTCGCCGCCTCCTTGCAGGCGGCCCTCGCTGCCACCCGCAGCAACGGCGGGGTCCCTGCCGAGCTCGCCTGGGCGATCCGCGAAGCGGCGGAGATTCTGGTGCAGCTGTTCCATCCGATGATGCCGCATCTCGCCGAGGAGTGCTGGACCGCGCTCGGTCATCCGACGCTTGTCGCTGCGGCGCCCTGGCCGGCCATCGAGGCCGACCTCCTGGTCGAGGAGACGATCACCCTGCCGGTGCAGGTCAATGGCCGCAAGCGCGCCGACGTGACGGTTGCACGAAACGCCGACAAGGCCGACATTGAAAGCGCCGTGCTGGCGCTCGAGCCGGTGCGCCGGGCGCTGGAGGGAAGAATTCCCAAAAAAGTCATCGTTGTCGCGCAGAGGATTGTCAATGTGGTCGCATGAGAGCCGGTCAGCGATCGGGCGTGCGTTGCGGTGGGCTGTCGTGTGCGCGGTGGCCGGCCTGACCGCGGCCTGTTTTCAGCCGCTCTATGGCGAAAAGACCGAGTCCGGGGGTTCCGAGCTGCGCGGCCGGCTCGCCTCGATCGACGTGAATCAGATCGCCGCGCCCCAGGGCTCGCCCGAGGCCCGGATCGCGGTCGAGCTGCGCAACGCGCTGCTGTTCGACCTGACCGGCGGCGAGGGCGGCACCGCACCGACCCACCGGCTGAACATCCGCATGGCCACGTCGAAATCGGCGCTGATCGTCGACGTCGCCACCGGGCGGACCGAGGCGGAGGTCACCGGCATCGACGTATCCTACACGCTGACCGAGCTCGCGACCGGCAAGGTGGTGGTGAACGCCTCGTCGTTTTCGCGGGTGAGCTCGGATGTTCCCGGCCAGCAACAGCGCTTCGCCCGCGCGCGGGCGCAACGCGATGCCGAGGATCGGGCCGCCAAGGTGGTGGCCGATCAGATCAAGTCGCGGCTGGCTTCCTACATGATCGCCCGCACCTGAGGCGGGCGGGTACCTGATGGTCGCGCTCCGGGCAGCCGACGTCGATGCCTATGTGGCCCGCCCTGATCCGGCCCGGCCCGTCGCTCTGGTTTTCGGCCCCGATGCCGGCCTGGTCAGCGAGCGGGCCGCCGCCCTGGTCCGGGCATCGGTCGACGATCCCAGCGACCCGTTCGGGTTGGTGCGCCTCGACGGCGACGAGCTGGCCGCCGACCCCTCGCGGCTGCTCGATGAGGCCAACACGATCCCGCTGTTCGCCGGACGTCGCGCGGTCTGGGTGAAGGCGGGAGGACGGGATTTCGCCGCCGCGGTGGAAGCGCTCGTTGCCGCGCCGATTCGCGATTGCCGTGTCGTCATCGAGGCCGGCGACCTGCGGCGCAATGCTCCCCTGCGGGTGGTCTGCGAGCGAGCCGCCTCGGTCGCCGCCATCGCCTGCTATGTGGACAACGAGCGCGACCTTGCCCGGCTGATCGACGAGGAGATGCGCGCCGCCAACCTGTCGATCGCGCCGGAGGCGCGCGCGGCGCTCATGCCTCTGCTCGGCGGCGACCGTCGGGCGTCGCGCAACGAGGTCCGCAAGCTTGCGCTTTATGCGCGCGGACAGACCCGCGTCGAGCTCGACGATGTCGCGGCGGTGGTCGCCGATGCGTCGGCGCTGGTGCTGGACAACCTGATCGACGCGGCATTTGCCGGTCGCGCTGCCGAGGTCGAGTCCAATCTGGCACGCACGCGCGAGGCCGGTATCGCGGCCGGACGCATCGCTACGGCGGCATTGCTCCAGGTCGGCCAGCTGCATCGGGCACGCATGGCGATCGAGAGCGGGCTATCGATACCCGAGGCCGCCGACCAGGTCGTCTCGAAGGCGCAGTTTCGCCGCAAAAGGGCGATCGAGGACGCGCTGCGGGCGTGGACGGCAGCGCGGCTCGAGCGGGTCATGGAGCGGCTGGCAGAGGCTGCGCTGGATGCGCGCCGGCTGTCGGGATCGCTTTCGTCGCTGGCCGATCCGGTGGTCAGCCGCGCTCTGCTCGAGGTGGCCCGGGCGGTGCGCCGGAAGGGGGACTGATCCGCACGGCTCCCCATGCGTGTCCCGGACCGGCGTTTTGACTGAGGCCAAGCCGCGGTCAGCCCTGCTCGAGCCGGCGGATCACCAGGTCGAGCTGCTCGAGGTTCCGGTATTTGATCCGCAGCTCGCCACCGTGACCGCGCTGGTCGATGGTGACCACGAGCCCCAGGGCATCGGACAATCGTTTCTCCAGCGCGGCAGTATCGGGGTCCTTGTCGACGCGGCGGCGGGGCCGCGGGGTCTTGCCGGCGTTGCCGGCACGCTCCTGCGCGATCGCCTCGACCTGACGGACATTGAGCCCGCGCTCGACAATGGCGTGCGCGAGCGCTTCCGGATCGGGCTCGCCGAGCAAGGCGCGCGCATGACCCGCCGAGATCTTTCCGTCGCGCAGATAGGACTTCACGCTTTCGGGGAGCTTGAGCAGGCGCAGCGTATTGGCAACGTGGCTGCGGCTCTTGCCGACGATCCTGGCGATATCGTCCTGGCCGTACTTGAACTCGGTTCCCAGCGCCTCATAGCCCATCGCTTCTTCCAGGGCATTGAGGTCGGTCCGCTGCACATTCTCGATGATGGCGAGCTCGAGCGCCTCGCGATCGTCGACCTCGAGCAGCACGACCGGCACGTCGTGCAGCCCGGCACGCTGGGCGGCACGCCAGCGACGCTCGCCCGCGATGATCTCGTAGGCATCGGCGCTGCCGCGGACCGTGCGCGCCAGGATCGGCTGGATGATGCCGCGCTCGCGGATCGAGGCGGCGAGCTCGTCGAGCTCGATGTCGGAAAAGATCCGCCGGGGATTGCGCGGATTGGGCCGCAGGAATTCGACCGGCAGGCGCCGCTGACTGCGTGTGCGTTCGATCGCCGACGTCTCGTCGCCGACGTCCCCAATCAGCGCCGCGAGCCCGCGCCCCAATCGCGATCTCGCCGCTTCGTCAGCCGCCATCGCCGCTTCTCCCGACCTCACGCCTCGCCAACCTCTGTTTGCTCGAGATGTCCTGATCCGTTTCGGCGTTGCCGCATCAGGCCGCGCGCGCCGCCTTTTCGCGCTGGATGATCTCGGAGGCGAGTCGCAGATACGCCTGGCTGCCGATGCATTTGAGGTCGTAGAGCAGAACCGGCTTGCCGTAGGACGGCGCCTCGGATACCCGCACGTTGCGCGGGATGATCGTCTGGTAGACCTTGTCGCCCATGAACTCGCGGACATCGGCGACGACCTGGCCGGCCAGGTTGTTGCGGGCGTCGTACATGGTGAGCACGATGCCGTGGATCGTCAGTCCGGGATTGAGCGTGGTCTTCACCTGCTCGACGGTCTTCAGCAGCTGGGACAGTCCTTCGAGCGCAAAGAACTCGCACTGCAGCGGCACCAGGATCGAGTTCGCCGCCGCCATGGCGTTGACCGTCACCAGATTGAGCGACGGGGGACAGTCGACCAGCACGTAAGTAAAGGGGTCGCCGTCCGCGGAATTCAGCGCCGTGAGGGCGTTGCGCAGGCGAAACGCCCGGTCGCGCTGGTGCGCGGCCTCGAGCTCGAACCCCGCCAAATCCATGGTGGATGGGCAGATGCTCAGACGCGGCACCGCGGTGTCGCGAATGGCGTTGCGCAGCGTGACCTCGCCGACCAGCACATCGTAGGTCGACCGGGCGCGATTCTTGTGATCGATGCCGAGCCCGGTGGAGGCGTTGCCCTGGGGATCGAGATCGATGATGAGGACGCGCTCCCCGATCGCCGCGAGCGCCGTGCCGAGGTTGATGGCCGTGGTGGTCTTGCCCACTCCGCCCTTCTGATTGGCCAGGGCCAGGACCCGGGGAGGCCCGACATGCTCGTTCATGATCGAGAAACTCGCTCCGGAAATGGGTTGCTCAGACGGCCGGAAGCAATCTATGCGCGTGGCGCACGATGACCACGCGGGCGCGGGGATCAGTCAGGCTCGGCACCATCGTGGCGTCGAGCATCCAATATTTAGAGGCTTCGGTCAATTCCGCATCTACATCTTGACCCTTGGGAAACAACCCTTGTGCACCCCTATTCAGGGGGATTTCCGCGTAATCGAGCAGCCTGACGAGCGGAGCCAACGCGCGCGCTGTGACGATATCGGGAGATCCGGCGAAGCTTTTCACGAAATCCTCGATTCGTCGATGGTGAACCTGGACGGCCAGGTTCAGCTTTCGCGCCGTTTCCCGCAGGAAGGCGGCCTTTTTTGCATTGCTTTCCACCAGGTGAACCGCGGTTTCTGGGACATCCGCCAGCGCGCTCGCGATGACAAGCCCGGGAAATCCGCCACCGGACCCGAGATCGAGCCAGATTCTGGCATCCGGCGCCAGCGTCAGCAACTGGAGCGAATCGGCAACGTGCCGTGTCCACAGGGAGTGCACGGTCGAGGGCGCGATGAGATTCGTCGTGCGCTGCCAGGTCAGGACCTGATCGACGAGCTGGTCCAGCCGACTGCTTGTTTCACGTGAAACAGGGCACAGCGCGAGCGCACGCGCACGATCCGCGATCAGACCTGGTGGTTCGTTGGACGAAGGGTCGGTTTTTCCTGGGCGGCGGCTCATCACCCTGAAAGCCTCGCTCGGCTCGGCGTGGGATCGGGCTATCCTATCGCCCGCCTGGCCGGCTTGCCCCGACGCCGACGCACATGCACCGCGAGAAGGGTCAGCGCGGCCGGCGTAACCCCGTCAATTCGGCCCGCCTGGCCGACCGTGCGAGGCTGGATCGCCTGAAGTTTCTGCCGCATCTCCGAGGACAGGCCGGGCAGCGCCGCATAGTCCAGATCGTCGGGCAATTCGAGGCTCTCGTCGCGCCGATAGGCCGCAACATCCGCTGCCTGGCGCTCCAGGTAGACCGCATACTTGGCGTCGGTCTCGACCTGCTCGGCAATCCGCGGCTCCAAACTCGCGAGCTGCGGCCAGATCCTGCCGAGCTGTGCAACCGTCATCGCCGGATAGGACAGCAGTTCGCATGCCGAGCGTCGACGTCCGTCTCTTTTCAGCGCCAGGCCGTGACGCTCGGCCTCGTCAGGTGTGATGGTCAGCGACAGTGCAAGTTGCCGGGCGGTGCCCAACGCCGCCATCCTGGCCTCATGGAACACGGCTCGCTGTGGTCCCACGCAACCGATCTTCACGCCCCTGGCGGTCAGGCGCTGGTCCGCATTGTCGGCGCGCAGCGTCAGGCGATACTCCGCCCGCGACGTGAACATCCGATACGGCTCGGTGACCCCCCGGGTGACCAGGTCGTCGATCATCACGCCGAGATAGGCCTCGGAACGATCGAACACAATTCCATCGCCACCCCCGGCGCCGGAGGCGGCGCTCAAACCAGCCGCCAGGCCCTGGGCCGCGGCCTCCTCGTAGCCGGTCGTTCCGTTGATCTGGCCGGCGAGGTAGAGACCGGACACCCGCTTGGTCTCCAGGGTCGGCTTGAGCTCGCGAGGATCGATATAATCGTACTCGATCGCATAGCCCGGCCTGATCATGCGGGCGTTCTCGAGCCCCGGAATGGTGGCCAGAAACGCCAGCTGAACGTCCTCCGGCAGGGAGGTCGAGATGCCGTTGGGATAGACCGTCGAGTTCGTCGAGCCCCTCGGGCTCGAGAAAGATCTGATGGCTGTCGCGCTCGCCGAAGCGAACGATCTTGTCCTCGACGGACGGGCAATAGCGCGGCCCCCGGCTCTGAATCTGGCCGGAATACATGGGCGAAAGATGCACATTCCGGCGAATGATGTCGTGCGTGGCCCGGGTCGTGCGGGTTATACCGCACTGGACCTGCGGCTGGTCGATGCTCGTGGTGAGCACGGAGAACGGCTCGGGCGGCTCATCGCCCGGCTGCATCTCCACCGTGGACCAGTCGATCGAGCGGCCGTCGAGGCGCGGCGGGGTGCCGGTCTTCAGGCGTCCCAGGGTGAAGCCGAACCTTGCCAGCGTGTCCGACAGGCCCAGCACCGGTGCCTCGCCGACGCGGCCGGCGGGGATGCGTCGCTCCCCGATGTGGATCAGCCCGCGCAGAAACGTCCCGGTGGTGAGCACGACCGCGCCGGCGCCGAGCGTCCGCCCGTCGGTCAGCGTCACGCCACCGACGCGACCATCGACGATCGTCAAATCGTCGACCTCCCCCTCGATCACCGTGAGACCGGGAGTTTGCCGGATGGCCTGCTGCATCGCGGCCGCATAGAGTGCCCGATCGGCCTGGGCCCGCGGTCCGCGCACCGCCGGACCCTTGCGGCGGTTGAGCACACGAAACTGGATGCCGCCCCGGTCCGCGACGCGGCCCATGAGCCCGTCGAGCGCATCGATCTCGCGGACCAGGTGGCCCTTTCCGAGCCCGCCGATCGCCGGATTGCAGGACATGGCACCGATGGTCGAGAAGCGATGGGTGACCAGCGCGGTCGCCGCGCCCATTCGCGCAGCGGCAGCCGCCGCTTCGCATCCGGCGTGCCCGCCACCGATGACGACGACGTCGAGGCGCGTTTCCATCTTCTGGGATCCTGAAAGGCGGACTTGTAGCGGCCGCGCGGGCCCGGGTCAAAGCATCGCCTCGTAAGCGACGTTTCACGTGAAACATCTACTTGCCGATACAAAAGTCCCGAAAAATCACGTCGAGAATGTCCTCGACGTCGACACGTCCGGTGAGGCGTCCAAGCGAACGGGCAGCGAGCCGCAGTTCTTCTGCCAAGATATCCTCTCGCCCTGTCGCACCTTCGGCAAGTGCGCGCTCGAGCGACGCGGCCGTCTGTGTCAGCGCCACCCGATGCCGCTCCCGCGTCACCAGGGCCGGCTCGCCATGGTCGAAGAAGCTCCTGGCGTGATCGGCAAGCCGCGACGCGAGCGCGTCGAGCCCGGTCCCCAACAGCGCCGATACGGACAGGGAGCGTCCGCCGGAGGCAACCGCTTCCGCCTCAAGAACTTCTCCGTCCGCTCGAACTTGACCAGATCGACCTTGTTGCGGATCGTCCAGAACGGCGCAGCCTGCGCCAGTGCCGCGGGCGGAGCCTCGCCCGCCGCCGCATCGACCACCCACAGGATCAGATCCGCGGCTTCCGCGCGCGCGCGGGCGCGCCGGACACCCTCGCGCTCGACGGGGTCGTCGGTATCGCGAATTCCTGCCGTATCCAGCAAGGTGACCGGATAGCCGTCGAGCTCAAAATGCACCTCGATCACGTCGCGTGTCGTGCCCGCGAAGGGAGAGACGATCGCCGCGTCGCGCCGCGCCAGGCGGTTGAGCAGGCTCGACTTGCCGGCATTGGGCGGGCCGGCGATCGCCACCAGGAGACCATCACGCAGCCGCTCGCCGCGTCGATCGTCGGCGAGCGCACGTCCGATCTCGTCGCGCAGCGTCCTGGCGATCTCGAGCGCCGGCGCGACCAGATTCGCCGGAACATCGGCCTCATCGGAAAAATCGATCCCGACCTCCACCAGCGCCAGCGCCTCGACCAGCCGTCCACGCCACCGCTCGGCCTGGCTTGCGAGCGACCCCTTCAGCTGTCGATAGGCCTGGCGACGTTGTGCCTGGGTCTCGGCATGAATCAGGTCGCCGAGCCCTTCGACCGCGGTGAGGTCGAGCCTGCCGTTCTCGAACGCCCGGCGGGTGAATTCGCCGGCTTCGGCGGGACGAAATCCCGGCAGTCGCCCCAAGGCCGCGAGGACGCTTTCGATCACGGCCCGGCCACCATGCAGATGGAGTTCCGCCATGTCCTGACCGGTCTCGCTCTTCGGGCCCGGCAGCCACAGAATCAAACCTTCGTCCAGGACGTCCGGACCATTCTGCAGCTTCGCCAGAGTGGCGCGGCGCGGTTCCGGAACCCGCCGGATCAGCGTTTCCAGGGCGTGGCTTGTGTGCGGGCCCGAAATCCGCACGACCGCGATGGCGGCCGGCGGCCGGCCGGACGAGAGCGCGAATATGGTATCAGTATCGTTCATGGTTCGCCTAAAGAAAGAAATGAATTGATATTCATAACTTTCCACTCCGAGACCCAAACAGCGCGAGCCGAAACCCCGTCGCGCTGCCGGCGTTGAGCGTTATCCTGCGCGTGGTCGTCAGCGCAGAAACAGGAAATCCCATGACCGCTCCCGCCTCGCTTGCCTCGCATCACAACCGCCTGGCGCGGGAGACCAGCCCGTATCTCCTCCAGCACCAGCACAATCCGGTCGACTGGTGGGCGTGGGGACCGGAGGCGCTCGCCGAGGCCCGGCGCACCGGCAAGCCGATCCTGCTGTCGGTCGGCTATGCGGCCTGTCACTGGTGCCACGTCATGGCCCACGAGAGTTTTGAGGATGCCGAGGTTGCCGCGGTGATGAACGACCTCTTCATCAACATCAAGGTCGACCGTGAGGAGCGGCCAGATATCGACCAGATCTACATGTCGGCCCTGCATCTGCTCGGAGAGCACGGAGGATGGCCGCTGACCATGTTTCTCACACCCGCCGCCGAGCCGGTATGGGGCGGCACCTATTTTCCGAAAAGCGCCCGCTACGGCCGGCCGGGTTTCGTCGACGTGCTGCGCGAGCTCGCGCGCCTGTTCCGCGACGAGCCGGGCCGCATCGAGATCAACCGCCGCTCGCTGATGGAGCGCCTCGCCGCACGGGCCAGTCCTGAAGGCCGCATGACGATCGGCAAGGCCGAGCTCGACGGTTTCGCCCGACAAATCGGCAGCGCTTTCGATCCGCAGAACGGCGGGCTTTCCGGCGCACCCAAATTTCCGCAAGCCGCGATCTTCGAGCTCATGTGGCGCTATGGCCTGCGCGCCGGCGACCGACGCGGCTTCGACCTGGTCGCGCTCACCCTCGACCGCATCTGCCAGGGCGGCATCTACGATCATCTCGGCGGCGGATTTTCCCGCTACTCGGTCGACGCCCGCTGGCTCGTCCCCCACTTCGAGAAGATGCTCTACGACAATGCCCAACTGCTGGAGCTGCTGGCCCTCGCCTTCGCGCAGACGCGGACGCCCCTCTTCCGCCAGCGCGCCCAGGAGACGGTTGCCTGGCTGGCCCGCGAAATGACGACGCCGCAAGGCGCCTTCTCGGCCTCGCTCGACGCCAATTCGGAGGGCGAGGAAGGCAAGTTCTATGTCTGGTCGCTCGCCGAGATCATCGCGGCACTGGGGCCCGACGACGGCGCCTTCTTTGCCCGACATTACGACGCGACCCCCGCGGGCAATTTCGAAGGCCACAACATCCTCAACCGGCTGCACGATGTGCCGTGCACGGCCGAGGAGGAGGAGCGTCTGGCGGTGCTGCGCGCGAGGCTTCTGGCAATCCGTGCCGGGCGGGTCAGGCCGGGTCTCGACGACAAGGTGCTGGCGGACTGGAACGGAATGATGATTGCCGCCCTGGTCAATGCCGGCGTCCTGATCGACGAGCCCTCGTGGATCGCCATGGGCCAGCGCGCCTTCGCATTCGTCGTAGCCGAGATGACGCGGCAGGATCGGCTCGGACATTCCTGGCGCGACGGACGCCTCATCTATCCAGGGCTGGCTTCCGATTTCGCCCAAATGATCCGCGCCGCCCTGGCGCTCTACGAGACCACGGCGGAGCGCTCCTACCTCGACCGCGCACTCGGCTGGCAGCAGGCGCTCGACCGCCACTACTTCAATCCGGATACCGGCGGCTACTTCCTCACCGCCGACGATGCCGAAGGCCTGGTGGTGCGACCGGATGCCACATCCGATGAGGCGACGCCGAACCCCAACGCAGTCGCGGCGCACAACCTGATTCGCCTGGCCGTGCTGGCGGGCGACGATCGCTGGCGTGCCGCCGCCGACCGCCTGCTCGATGGAATCCTGGCGCTGGCGGCACCGAACCTCTTCGCGCATGCGGCCTTGCTCAATGCGCTCGATCTGCGGATGCGCGCGGCCGAGATCGTGATCACCGGCGAGCGCCCCGACCTGTTTGCTGCGGCGCTCCAGATCCCGTTCATCGATCGCGTGGTGTTGCGCGCAGGCTCGCCGGACACGCTCGGCGCATCGCACCCGGTCCGCGCCATGCTGTCGGCGGGCGCGCTCGGCGCAGCCTTCATCTGCGCCGGCGAGCGCTGCTCCCTGCCGGTGACGGATCCGGCGCAGATCGCCCAGCGGCTCGCCGAGATGCGGGCCTGACCGGGCGCCTGCGGCCGGATCAGGTATTCATCGAATTCGAAGAATTCGCCGTTGTTCTTGGTGTTCCGCAGCTTGTCCAACAGGAAGTCGATGGCGTCCATGGTCCCCATCGGATTGAGGATTCGCCGCAGCACGTACATCTTCTTGAGCACGTCGGGCTGCACCAGCAGCTCTTCCTTGCGGGTTCCCGACCGGGTGATGTCGATCGCCGGGAAGGTGCGCTTGTCCGCGACCTTGCGATCGAGAATGATTTCCGAGTTGCCGGTGCCCTTGAACTCCTCGAAGATCACCTCGTCCATGCGGCTGCCGGTGTCGATCAGCGCAGTGGCGATGATCGTCAGCGAACCGCCCTCCTCGATATTGCGCGCGGCACCGAAGAACCGCTTCGGCCGCTGCAGCGCGTTGGCGTCGACGCCGCCGGTCAGCACCTTGCCGGACGACGGCACCACGGTGTTGTAGGCCCGTCCCAGCCGCGTGATCGAATCGAGCAGGATGACGACGTCGCGCCCGTGCTCGACCAGGCGTTTGGCCTTCTCGATCACCATTTCGGCGACCTGGACGTGGCGGGCAGCCGGCTCGTCGAAGGTCGAGGAGATCACCTCGCCCTTCACCGAGCGCTGCATGTCGGTCACCTCTTCAGGGCGTTCGTCGATCAACAGCACGATGAGATACAATTCCGGGTGGTTCGCCGTGATCGAATGGGCGATGTTCTGCAGCAGCACCGTCTTGCCGGTCCGCGGCGGCGAGACAATCAGTGCCCGCTGGCCCTTGCCGATCGGTGCCACGATGTCGATCACCCGCGCCGAATAATCCTTCTTGGTCGGATCATCGATCTCCATGTTCAGCCGCTCGTCGGGATAGAGCGGCGTCAGGTTGTCGAAGTTGATCTTGTGCCGCGCCTTCTCGGGATCCTCGAAGTTGATGGTGTTGACCTTGAGCAGCGCAAAATAGCGCTCGCCGTCCTTGGGGCTGCGGATGTGACCGTCGATGGTATCGCCAGTCCGCAGCCCGAAGCGCCGGATCTGCGACGGCGAGACATAGATGTCGTCCGGGCCCGGGAGGTAGTTGGCTTCCGGCGAGCGCAGGAACCCGAAACCGTCCGAGAGAACCTCGACGACGCCCTCGCCGATGATGTCGACCTCGCGGCTGGCGAGCTGCTTGAGGATCGCGAACATCAGCTCCTGCTTGCGCATCGTGCTGGCATTCTCGATCTCGACCTCTTCGGCGAACGAGAGCAGCTCGACCGGAGTTTTTGTCTTGAGGTCCTGGAGTTTCATTTCCCGCATGCGGGTAACCTTTTGAAAGGGACCACCGGCAAATGCAGAACACGCCGGTCAGGTCTGGAAGGAGGGAGTCGCAGGTCTAGGGCGAGCTAGGCGGAACGCGCCTCGGGCCCGATGTCTCGACCAGTCCCCGTGTGGACCGGAACCCGAGAGTCATCTGCCTGCGTTCAGGGGAGTACGCCGACAATATGATAGCAGCCGCCCATCGCGCAAGAGGCGCAAACCCCAAATCGACAGATTTAGAACGGCTTCACGACGACGAGAATCACTATTCCGATCATCAGAACAGTAGGTAACTCGTTAATTACGCGATAGAAATTCTCGGTTCTCCGGTTGCGGTCGGCGGCAAAGTCCCGCATCCAGCGGGACAGGAATCCGTGCACCCCGGACAGCACGAGGGCGAGAAACACCTTTGCGTGCAGCCAGCCGGCCGTCCAATAGCCTCCCTTCCAGGTCAGCCACAGGCCGAGCAGCCAGCTCACGATCATTGCGGGGTTGATGATGAACCGGAGCAGCCGCCGTTCCATGACCTTGAAGGTTTCGGACTGCTTTGATCCCGCTTCCGCCCCGCAGTGATAGACGAACAGGCGGGGAAGATAGAGCATCCCGGCCATCCACGAGATGACGGCGATCACGTGGAAAGCCTTCACCCATTCGTACATCGGGGTTCCTTCCGGTCGGCCTACTTGCCGCGCACCCGCGCCACGAGACGTTCGACATGCTCGACCGGGGTATCCGGCAGAATGCCATGCCCGAGGTTGAATATGAATGGTCGATCGGAAAACGAATTCGAGCACCTGGTCGACGGCACGGTCCTGTCCCGCGCCCCCGACCAGCAACGCCAGCGGATCGAGATTGCCCTGTACCGCAATTCTTTCCGGCACATGGCTCTGCACGAAGCCGCGATCGACGGTCCAATCGAGCCCGATCGCATTTACCGGGACCTGCTCGGCATATCCCGCCAGCAGTACCCCCGCTCCGCGTGGAAAACCGATGATCCTGGCATTCGGAACAAGCGACCGCACCCCCGCCACGATCCGCTGCACCGGCTCGATGCACCAGCGGCGAAACTCGTCCGGCGCCAGCACGCCGGCCCAGCTGTCGAAGATCTGCACCGCATCGACACCGGCCTTCAATTGCCCGACGAGGTACTCCACTGACGTCCCGACCAGGATATCGATCAGCCGGGCGAACCCCTCGGGGTCGCGGTAGATGAACCGCCGCGCCGGCGCCTGATCATCCGTCCCTCGCCCAGCCACCATGTAGGTGGCGACCGTCCACGGTGCCCCGCAAAAGCCCAGCAATGCCACCGATGGAGGTAGCATCGACTTGACCAGCCGCACCGTCTCGTAGACCGGCCCCAGCCGATCGAGACTGCGGTCGATCCGCAGGCTTCCGATCGAGGTCGCGTCAGCGATCGGCTCGAGCCTCGGCCCCTCGCCGGCATCGAACGTCACCTGTCGGCCCAGAGCATGCGGCACGACCAGTATATCGGAGAAAAGAATGGCGGCGTCGAACCCGAACCGTCGGATCGGCTGCATCGTCACCTCCGCCGCAAGGGCAGGGGTGAAGCACAGGTCGAGAAAGCTCGGAGTGCGCTGGCGGATCTCGCGGTATTCGGGGAGATAGCGCCCGGCCTGACGCATCAGCCATAGCGGGGGCCTTGCTTGCCGCCTCCCGTCGAGCACTTCGAGAAGTGGCTTCGGCCCGTGACCTTCGTTCACACGACGCTCCTAAATCAATACAATTTCTAGATTTTTTTTGAGTCTTCTTAGTGGGTTGATTGCGTTGCTGCCGGGCTGTCAACAGGATCCCCACAGCCAATCCCCCATGCACAGGCTTTCCTGGCACGATAGGGGCCGCGCGTCCATTGCGCATCCCCCTGAAATAAAGCATGGATTCACGATGGATTCGAAAGTTGTCCAGGGGATTTGAACATCTCGCCTTTCGTACAGTCCGTGTTGCGTCTGCACTCCCATGCCTCACGACTGTGAATGATTAATCGGGCCCAGGCGCCCGGGTCGATCCGCGAGCTTGCGCGCCGCCGAAAGGCATGGCCTTTTCCCCACCTGTTCACAGCTGGTCCGTGACGCCCATGCCAAGCCGAACCGGAAACTATTTTCATCTTCACTTGGTTTCGGATGCGACCGGGGAAACCCTTATCACGGTTGCCCGCGCTGCGGCCGCGCAGTACGCCACGGTCGCTCCGGTCGAGCATATCTACCCGCTGGTGCGCAGCCAGAAGCAGCTCGATCGGGTCCTCGTCGAGATCGAGGGGTCCCCGGGTATCGTCCTCTACACGCTGCTCGATCCCGAGCTGACCGATCGCCTTGAGGGCAAGTGCCGGGAGTTCGGCCTGCCTTGCCTGTCGATCCTCGGGCCGGTCTTGCGGCTGTTCCAGTCGTATCTCGGTGCGGAGACGAGCTCGAAGGTGGGCGCCCAGCACACGCTCAATGCCGAGTATTTCAAGAGGATCGACGCCCTGAACTACACCATGCTGCACGACGATGGTCAGCATACCGACGGCCTCGAGCATGCCGACGTGGTCCTGGTGGGAATTTCGCGGACCTCGAAGACTCCGACCTCGATCTATCTGGCGAATCGCGGGGTGAAGACCGCAAACGTGCCGCTGGTGCCAGGCATGGCGATCCCGACCGGGCTCGACCGGCTGCGTCAGCCTCTCGTGGTCGGTCTTTATGCGAGTGCCGAGCGGATCGTGCAGATCCGACAGAACCGGCTGCTCGGCCTGAAAGCGGAGCGGCCGAACGATCTTTATGTCGATCGTGAAGCGGTCGCCGAAGAGGTGGCGATCTCGCGCCGGCTTTGCGCCAAGCACGGCTGGCCGTCGATCGACGTGACCCGGCGCTCCATCGAGGAAACCGCCGCCGCCGTCCTGGCGCTGCTGGCCGAGCGCCGCCGTCAATCGGCCTCCTGATATGGGTTTGTGGTGCGCCCCCTGGCCGCTCGTGCTTGCCTCGCAGAGCGCCGTTCGTCGCACCATTCTGGAAGCGGCCGGGATTCCCCTCGAGGTTCGTGTTGCCCACATCGATGAGCGTGCCATCGAGTCCGAGGCGGGCCTCGACGAGCCGGGGCGAGTAGCGGCCTTGCTGGCGGGCGAAAAGGCGAAGACGGTCGCAGCGGAGGCCCCGGATCGGCTCGTGGTCGGGGCCGATCAGACCTTGTCGCTGGCCGGCCGCCGCTTTTCGAAGCCGGCGGACAGGATGGGCGCCCGCCAGCAGCTGCGGGCGCTGTCGGCACGGACCCACGAGCTGCACTCGGCCGTCGCGGTCGCGCACGCCGGCCGGATCATCTTCGAGCACGTGGACGTGGCACGATTGACCATGCGAGCGCTGTCGGACGTGTTTCTCGAAAGCTACCTCGATGCGGCCGGGTCGGCCGTGCGTTCAAGCGTCGGCGGCTACCAGCTGGAGAAGATCGGGGTCCAGCTGTTCGAGCGGGTCGAGGGTGACCACTTCACGGTCCTCGGCCTACCATTGCTGCCGCTTCTCGCTTTCCTGCGTCGCGAAGGAAGCTTGGCCGCGTGACACACTCCCCCGCTCCCCGCGCCTGCGTCATCGGGCATCATGTCACCTATTCCCGCTCGCCGATGCTTCATGGCTATTGGTTGCGGCAGCTCGGCCTGCCGGGATCCTATGGCCTCGTCGACATCGCGCCGGACGATTTCCCCGGGTTTTTCCGCAACATGGCGGGCGCCGGCTACGTCGGCGGGAACATTACCAAACCGCACAAGGGCGCGGCCTTCCGGCTCGTCGACCAGCATGACCCGGCGGCCGAGGCCGTGGGTGCCGTCAATACGGTCTGGCACGAGAATGGCCGCCTCATCGGCGGCAACACCGATGTTCCAGGCTATCTGGCCAATCTGGACGAACAAGCCGCGGGCTGGGACGTGGCGGGAGGATCGGCCGTCGTCGTCGGCGCCGGAGGTGCGGCCAGCAGCGTCGTCCATGGTTTGCTCGATCGCGGCCTCAGGGTCGCGGTGGTCAACCGGACCTTCGCTCACGCCGAGGCGCTCGCCGCCCGATTCGGGTCCCGGGTCTCGGCGCACAGTCCCTCCGACCTGCCTCGATTGCTGGCGGGTGCGTCGCTGCTCACGAATACGACCCTGCTGGGCGCCGCCGGCCAGCCGTCGCTGGACATCGATCTCGCACCCCTCGATCGCCGCGCGGTGGTGTGCGACATCGTCTACGTGCCTCTGGAGACCGAGCTCTTGAAGCTTGCCCTCCGGCGCGGCCACCGCACCGCGGACGGCCTGGGCATGCTCATGCACCAGGCGGTTCCGGCCTTTGCCAGATGGTTCGGCGTCGTGCCGCGCGTCACCGCCGAATTGCGGGCGCTGCTCGAGGCCGACATCCGCGCTGCCAGCAAGGACACCTGATGCTGCTCTTGGGTCTGACCGGGTCGATCGGAATGGGCAAATCGACCACCGCCCGGTTTTTCGCCGAGGCCGGCGTGCCGGTGCACGACGCCGACGCGGTCGTCCACCGCTTCTATGAAGGCGAGGCGGTCGCCCCGATCGAGGCGGCTTTTCCCGGAACCACGGAAGCCGGCCGGGTCGATCGCACAAAACTTGCCAAACGGGTGCTGAACGATCCGGCGGCGATCGAGCGCCTGGAAGGGATCGTGCATCCGCTGGTCCGCGAGGCGGGGGCGCGCTTCATCGCTGCCGCTGCGGCCGGGGGTGCCCGCGTGGTGGTGCTCGATATCCCGCTTCTGTTCGAGACCGGGGGCGAGGGCAGGGTCGATGCCGTGGTGGTGGTGTCAGCCCCGGCCGCCATCCAGCGCGAGAGGGCGCTCGGACGCGCCGACATGACCCCGGCAAAGCTCGACGCGATCCTTGCCAAGCAGATGCCCGATGCCGAAAAGCGCCGGCGTGCCCATTTCGTAGTGGATAGCTCGCGGGACTACGATTTCGCCCGAGACCAGGTGCGTGCCATTCTCCGCGCCATCGCAGCCATGCCGGGACGGCGGATCTAGCGAATGCGCGAAATCGTTCTCGATACCGAAACCACCGGCCTCGAGGCCTATCAGGGCGATCGGCTGGTGGAAATCGGCTGCGTCGAGCTGCTCAACCGGATACCGACCGGCCAGAGCTTCCATTGCTACATCAATCCCGAGCGCGACATGCCGACGAGCGCGTTCGAGGTTCACGGACTTTCGGCGGAATTTCTGAAGGATAAGCCGCGCTTTGCCGAGATTGCCGACGGGTTCCTCGAATTCATCGGCGCGGCGCCGCTGATCATTCACAACGCGGCCTTCGATATCGGCTTCCTCAACGCCGAGCTCGAGCGCGCCGCCAAGCCGGCGCTCGGCCGCGACCGTATTGTCGATACCCTGCTGCTGGCGCGCCGCAAGCACCCCGGCGGTCCGAACCGGCTCGACGACCTGTGCACACGCTACGGCATCGACAATTCCAAGCGCACCAAGCACGGCGCCCTGCTCGATGCCGAGATCCTCGCCGAGGTCTATGTCGAGCTGATCGGCGCCCGCCAGGCCCAGCTCATCCTGCAGGAGGCGGGTGCCACCGTGGCGACGATCGTGCGAACCGCCGTGAGGATCAGGCCCGTGCCGATCGCACCCCGGATCACCAGCCTGGAGCGCGACGCGCACCGCGCCTTCGTCGCCGGCCTGGGAGAGGCGGCGATCTGGCGGGACTATGTGCCGGTGGACATCGCCGCGGCGCCAGCCTGAAACGGGATGTCAGGCAGTCGTCGGCGGCACCTGCTGCTGGCCCTGGGCCTCCGTCATCTTCTGTCGATACAGACCGACGAAGTCGATCGGATCGATGAGAAGCGGCGGGAACCCGCCGTTTCGCACGGCGGTCGCGATGATCTCCCGGGCAAACGGAAACAGCAGCCTCGGGCACTCGATCATCACCAGCTGATGCACGTGCTCCTGCGGGACGTTCTGGATTCGAAAGACTCCCGCATAGACGAGATCGAACCCGAACAGCACGGTCCCGGCGCTCTCCGCCTTGCCCTCCAGCTTGAGCTCGACCTCGATATCGGTCTCGCCCAGCGGCTTGGCATTGACGTTGATCTGGATGTTGATCGCCGGCTGCTGCTGATTTGCCCCCAGCGAGCGCGGCGCGTTCGGATTCTCGAACGAGAAATCCTTGATATATTGAACAAGCACGTTGAGCTGCGGCGGCTGTTCTGGCGCCGGTCCGCCATTCGTCATGGTCATTTACTCTCCTCCGGGCGCCGGACAGGCATCCAGCGTGCTCGGCGGTGTGGCTAACACAAGCCTTCCGGTCGGACAAGGAGCCGCCGGCGGCATCCCGCCAACCACCCGGCCGCCGCCGTTGCGCCCGACGAGATCCCCGACCGCCCCGGTGGCGGGCGGTGGCGGGCGCGCCGCCGCGGACCGCGTCCCAATTCCGTGCCGAATCAGCATGGACCTGAGCACCGAGCCGTTGCGGTGACGGCGCCGATCCGGGTGGCGACCAGGCCGAATGCGGCGATTTCCGTCACAGCGTGCCCCCTGGACCCATTTTGCCCAATTCGTCGGCGTTATTTCTCCCCCGCGATGTTGGCGCGGGGCCGCGGATCGTCTAAGGTCCGGCAATCGCGAGCGATCGCCGGTTCGGAACGGGGGCCCCGGGGGGCCTCTTTGCACAGCGCCGTCGTGCGCTTACATAATGTCGGCGGAATTGGCGTCCACCTGTGGCGGCGATGCCGCCGGCCACCCGTCGATCCGGCCCTCACTGCCGCCGAGAGCAAACAAGACGTGTTCGACATCTACACCATCATTTTCCTGGTGCTCGCGGTGTTCATTTTCCTGAAGCTGCGCAGCGTGCTTGGCCAGCGCACCGGCAGGGAACGGCCGCCCTATGATCCCTATTCGGCCCGCGATGCGGTGCGCACCCCGGGAGCCGACAAGGTCGTCGCCCTGCCCGGCCGTGCCGCCCAGCCGACCCCGACACCGGCCGAGCCGACGCTGGCATCGGACCGCTGGAAGGGAATCGCCGAGGTGGGCTCGCCGACGGCCACCGGCCTCGACGCCATCACGGCCCTCGACCGCGAATTCGACGTCAAGCACTTCCTCACCGGCGCGCGCGCAGCCTACGAGATGATCGTGACGGCCTACGCGGAGGGCGACCGGCGCGCCCTGAAGAATTTGCTGTCCCGCGAGGTCTATGAAGGCTTCGAGAACGCCATCCGCGAGCGCGAGGCGCGCGGCGAGACCGCCGAAACCCGTTTCGTGGCGATCGACAAGTCCGATGTGACGGCCGCGGAGGTGCGGGGCCGCACCGCGCAGATCACCGTCCGGTTCGTGTCGCAACTCGTCTCGGTCACGCGCGACCGTTCGGGAGCGGTCATCGAGGGCTCGCCCGACAAGGTGACCGACGTGACCGACGTGTGGACCTTTGCTCGCGACATGTCCTCGCGCGACCCCAACTGGAAGCTGGTCGCGACCGAAGCCGGGCAATGAGCGCGTGCGGCTCGCGATGCCGGCGCGACCCCTTTGGGCAAACGGGCGCGGCATCGGGGTAGCGCTTTTCCTGATCGCACGGTCGGCCACCGCGGCGGACGCGGGCGAGCCGGTCAGACTTCCCGACGGCGCGCTGGAACCGCTGGCCTGGAGCGATCTCGACGGCTGGTCGAAGGATGATCAGGCGGCGGCGTTCGCAGCCTTTCTGACGAGCTGCCGGCCCATGGTGAGGCGAGCCGCTCGCGAGGCGCCGCCCTTGCGGGTCGCCCTTGAAGAGGTTTGTCGGCAGGCCCTGCGCCAGCCTGCCCTCGACGCCGAAAAGGCGCGGGCCTTCTTCGAGGATCATTTTCGCCCGTTCCTCATCGCAAAGCTCGGCGAGACGCGGGGGCTGCTGACCGGGTATTACGAGCCGGTGGTCGACGGCTCGCGGTTTCCCACCCGGGAGTTCACCGTCCCGATGTATCGTCGTCCCGACGATCTGGTGGCTCCCGGGCGCAGCACTGCCAACGGCTTTCCCAACCGTGGTGAGGTCAAGCGGCAGGCCGCGGACGGTCAGCTGGTCCCTTACTTCGACCGCGGAGAGATCGAGGATGGGGCGCTCGATGGGCGACACCTGGAGATTTGCTGGCTCAAGGATCCGGTTGCGGCATTCTCGATCCACATTCAGGGTTCGGCCCGGGTGCGGCTCGAGGATGGATTGACGCTGCGGATCGGCTACAACGGACATAACGGCCACTCCTATGTTCCGGTCGGCCGTATTCTGATCGAGCGCAACATCATACCGCGTGACGAGATGTCGCTCGAACGCATCCGCCAGTGGATGCGCGACCATCCCGACGAGGCGCGCGAGCTCAGGCGGAAGAATCAGTCCTACGTGTTCTTTCGCACCACCGGACTGGGCGACGAGGGCGAGACATTTGGCGGCCAGGGTGTACGCCTCACCCCGGGCCGTTCGATCGCCGTCGACCAACCGATGCACACCTATGGAACGCCGTTCTTCATCGAGGCCGAGCTGCCGCTCGACAGCGTCACGGCGAAGACCCCGTTCCGTCGCCTGATGATCGCGCAGGATACCGGATCGGCCATCACCGGTCCGGCCCGTGCCGACATTTTTTTCGGCGCCGGCGATGAAGCCGGCAGGGTCGCCGGTCGGATCCGCCAGCTCGGCCGCTTCGTCATGCTGGTTCCCCGCGACGTCGACCCGGTCGCGGCCGGTCGCGCAATGCCGTTGCCACGACCGAAACCAACGGTCACCGCCGAGGCTGCCCGGAAGGAGCGGCCGGAGCGGAGGTCAAGATCCCGGCACCGGCATCGACGATAGACCCATGAGCCAGGGCAGGAGGACCAGGCAGGCACGTCCGCTCAGCGATGAGGAGCGCGTGCTGTGGTCGACGGTGACGCGGGCGATCGCGCCACTGCGGCCGCGCGTACCCACGGACGAGGCTCCCGACGAGCCGCCCGCCGCCGAGGCCGTGATCCCCTTGGCCGGGGAGCCGCCGCAGAAACCTGCCGGGCCGGGCCGGCCCGCCGCCCGCGTTGCCGCCGCGCCGCCACCGCTCGCACCGATCGAGCGGCGGTTGCGGCAGCGGCTCGGGCGCGGCAGCGAACCGATCGATGCGAGGGTCGATCTGCATGGCCTGACCCAGGCCCAGGCGCACACGCTGCTCGAGAGTTTCGTGCGCGACGCGTCCGCCCGGGGAGCACGCATCGTGCTGGTCATTACCGGAAAAGGCACGCCGCGCGGCGGCGCATCCGAGCGCGAGCCGGGGGTGTTGCGGCGCCAGGTGCCGCATTGGCTCAAGGCCGGGAGCTTGCGCGATTGCGTGATCGGATTTGCCGCCGCCCATGTCGGACATGGCGGCGAGGGCGCGCTCTACGTGCGCCTTCGCCGCCGAAGGGATCCGAAGAATGGCGGCCGGCGGTAACGACGCGCATCGACCAAACGCCCAAGGACCGCAACCACCAGACCGGCCGTCACAGGATGAACCGCGACAGGTCGGCGTTGCGCGCGAGATCGCCGACATGGCTTTCCACATAGCCGGCATCGATGGTGACGGTCTCGCCTGAACGATCGGGCGCCGCGAACGAGATCTCGTCGAGCACGCGCTCGATCACCGTCTGCAGCCGTCGCGCCCCGATGTTCTCCACGTTGGAATTGACCTCGACCGCGATGTCGGCGATCGCATCGATGGCGTCGTCGGAGAATTGCAGCGTGACGCCTTCGGTCGCCAGCAGCGCCACCGTCTGCTTGATCAACGATGCCTCGGGCTCGGTCAGGATCTTCTTGAAATCGTCGCGGCTCAGCGCCTTGAGCTCGACCCGGATGGGAAGGCGGCCTTGCAGCTCGGGCAGCAGGTCCGACGGTTTGGCGACGTGGAACGCCCCGGACGCGATGAACAGGATGTGATCGGTCTTCACCGAGCCGTGCTTGGTCGATACCGTGGTGCCCTCGATCAAGGGCAACAGATCGCGCTGCACGCCTTCGCGCGAGACGTCGGCGCCCATCCGCCCGTCGCGGGCGCAGATCTTGTCGAGCTCGTCGAGAAACACGATGCCGTTGTTCTCGACGGCGCGCAGCGCCTCGCTGATCAGCTGCTCCTGGTCGAGCAGCTTGTCGGATTCGTCGTTGACCAGGATCTCGTAGGAGTCGCGCACGGTGACGCGCCGCGTCTTGCTGCGGCCGCCCAGCGCCTTGCCGAACAGATCGCCGATCGAGATCGCGCCCATCTGGGCGCCCGGCATGCCGGGGATCTCGAACATCGGCATGCCGGAGCCGGAGGACTGCACCTCGATCTCGATCTCCTTGTCGTCGAGCTCGTTGGCCCTGAGCTTGCGGCGGAACGCGTCCTTGGTGGCCTGGCTCGCATTGGCCCCGACCAGGGCGCTGACCACCCGCTCCTCGGCGGCAAGATGCGCGCGGGCGGAGACGTCCTTGCGTTTCCGCTCGCGGGTCTGCGCGATCCCGACCTCGACCAGATCGCGCACGATCTGCTCGACGTCGCGACCCACATAGCCGACCTCGGTGAACTTGGTGGCCTCCACCTTGATGAACGGCGCGCCGGCCAGCCGCGCCAGCCGCCGTGCGATTTCGGTCTTGCCCACTCCGGTCGGGCCGATCATCAGGATGTTCTTCGGCAGAACCTCCTCGCGCAGCTTGTCGTCGAGCTGCAGCCGGCGCCAGCGGTTGCGCAACGCGATCGCCACGGCGCGCTTGGCGTCGCCCTGCCCGACGATGAAACGGTCGAGCTCGGACACGATCTCGCGCGGCGAGAATGCGCTCATTGCGGCGGCGTCGTGGTCGCTCGCCTTGGCGGTACCGAAGGACACGGTCATGTCTGCAACGTCTCGATGGTGAGATTTCGGTTGGTGTAGACGCAGATGTCGGCCGCGATCGCCATGGACTTGCGCACCACCGCCTCGGCATCGAGCTCGCCATCGATCAGCGCGCGGGCGGCGGCGAGGGCATAGTTGCCTCCCGAGCCGATGCCCATCACGCCGCCTTCGGGCTCAAGCACGTCGCCGGTGCCGGTCAGCACCAGCGATACGTCGCGGTCGGCGACGATCATCATCGCCTCGAGGCGGCGCAGATAGCGGTCGGTGCGCCAGTCCTTGGCGAGCTCCACGGCCGCGCGGGTGAGCTGACCCGGATATTGCTCGAGCTTGGACTCCAGCCGCTCGAACAGCGTGAACGCATCCGCAGTCGCGCCGGCGAAGCCGCCGATCACGTCGCCCTTGCCGAGCCGCCGCACCTTCTTGGCATTGGCCTTGACGATGGTCTGACCGATGCTGACCTGGCCGTCGCCGCCGATGGCCACGGTCCCGCCCTTGCGGACCGTCAGAATGGTGGTGGCGTGCCAAGTGTCGGATTGCGGGGTCTGCATCTACGGGGCTCGGGGGCGCTGCGGTGTGAGCCGTGATGTAGGCACAGCTGGCGGCGGATGCAAACCAGGAGCCTGACGCCGGCCGCGTTGCCGGCCAGGTCCCGGCCCAGGGCCATTTCTCGCATGGCTCCGGCCTTCGGGAGCCCTGCCGTGCCCCAGTGGCGAAGGTCGGGCCTGCCTGATAGAACGACGCCGGCCAGACCACAGAAGGGCGCACTATGCGCAAGGCGTCGCTGCGACGTACCACCAGGGAAACCGACGTCGAGATCGCGGTCGATCTCGACGGAACCGGGCAATCGACGGTCGCGACCGGCATCGGCTTTCTCGACCACATGCTGGATCTGCTGGCGCGCCACTCGCGGATCGATGTCACCGTCGCCGCCAAGGGCGATCTGCACATCGATCACCATCACACGACCGAGGATGTGGGCATCGGCCTCGGCCAGGCGGTCCGGCAGGCGCTCGGCGACATGGCGGGCATCACCCGCTTTGCCGACGCGCATCTGGCCATGGACGAGGCGCTGACCCGGGTGGTCATCGACATTTCCGGGCGTCCGTTCCTGGTGTTCAAGGCCGATTTTACCCGCGACAAGGTGGGCACATTCGATACCGAGCTGGTCCGCGAGTGGTTCCAGGCTTTTGCGATGAATGCGGGAATCACCCTTCACGTGACGACGCTGTACGGCACCAACGACCATCACATCGCCGAGTCGTGCTTCAAGGGTCTCGGGCGGGCATTGCGGGCCGCGGTCGCCATCGATCCGCGCGCGGCCGGCGAGGTTCCCTCGACCAAGGGCGTTCTCGGCGGCTGACGACGGCGACACCGACAGGAGGATCCCGATGGCGATCTACACGGTGCACGAGCCGCCCCGTCGCGAAGCCGACGCGTTGGCGCATACCGAGCGGTTCGTCTTCCTTCGCGACGGGTTTTCCTGGCCGGCCTTCCTGTTCGGGCCGCTGTGGATGCTCCGGCATCGTCTGTGGCTCGCGCTGGTCGCCTATCTCATCGGCGTGGCGGCGCTGGTCTACGGCATGCGCGCGATCGGCGCCTCGCCGTTCGTGATGGTGATCGCGATCGAGATCTTTTCCCTGCTGGTCGGAATCGAGGCCTCCACGTTGCGTCGCTGGAAGCTGGCGCGGCGCGACTGGACGAGCCTCGGGGTCGTGGTCGGCGACGATCTCGAGGCGGCCGAGCGGCGCTTCTTCGACGCCTGGGTCAGGGGGGCCGATGTCTCGCGATTGCCTTCGGTCGCGACGCCCCCCGCCAACCGCGGGCCGGTGACCCCGAGCCACGACGTGATCGGCCTGTTTCCCGAGCCCGGAGCGCGCCCGTGACGGTCGCGATCGTCGACTACGGCTCCGGCAACCTGCATTCGGCGGCAAAAGCCTTCGAGCGGGCGGCGCGCGAGTCGGGGCGCGAGCAGCCGGTCGTGGTGACCGGCGACCCGGATCTGGTGCGGCGCGCCGACCGGGTGGTGCTGCCGGGAGTGGGCGCATTCGCCGATTGCCGGCGGGGGCTCGACGCGGTCGCCGGCATGCTCGACGCGCTCGACGAAGCGGTGCACCGCCAGGGCCGCCCGTTCCTCGGCATCTGCGTCGGCATGCAGCTCATGGCAGAGCGCGGGCGCGAATACGAGGTCACCAAAGGGCTCGGCTGGGTTCCCGGCGAGGTCGTGAAGATCGCGCCGCAGGACCCCGCCCTGAAGATCCCCCATATGGGGTGGAACACGCTCACCGGGCTCAGGCCGCACCCGCTTCTGGCCGACATCCCCATGGGGCCTGACGGGCTGCATGCCTATTTCGTGCACTCCTACCACCTCAATGTGAGAGACCGGGGCGATCTCGTGGCCGAGGCCGACTACGGCGGCCCGGTCACCGCGCTGGTGGCGCACGACAACTTCGCCGGAACGCAATTCCACCCGGAGAAGAGCCAGCGACTGGGGCTGAAGCTGATCGCCAATTTCCTCGCGTGGGCGCCGTGATCCTGTTTCCCGCCATCGACCTCAAGGAAGGGCTGTGCGTGCGCCTCGAGCAGGGCGACATGGCGCGCGCCACCGTCTTCAATCGCGAGCCGGCCGCGCAGGCCCATGCTTTCGAGGCGCAGGGGTTCGAGTATCTCCATGTCGTCGATCTCGACGGAGCATTCGCCGGAAAGCCGATGAACGCCGCGGCGGTCGATCGCATCCTGGCGGCCATCGGCATCCCGATGCAGCTGGGCGGCGGGATCCGCAATATGGCCACCGTCGAGGGATGGCTGTCGAAGGGCGTGACCCGGGTCATCATCGGCACCGCGGCGGTGCGCGATCCGGGCTTCGTCAAGGAGGCAGCGGAGAAATTTCCCGGCCGGGTCGCGGTCGGGCTCGATGCCCGCGACGGCCGGGTCGCGGTCGAAGGCTGGGCGCGCAGCTCGGACGTGTCGGCCCTGGAGATTGCGCGGCGCTTCGAGGATGCCGGCGTGGCGGCGATCATCTATACCGACATCGCGCGCGACGGATTGCTCGGAGGCCTCGATCTCGCCGGCACGATCGCACTCGCCGAAGCGGTGACGATCCCGGTCATCGCGTCGGGCGGCCTGGCATCGCTCGACGATATCCGCGCCTTGCTGGAGCCTGGGGCAAGACGTCTCGCTGGCGCCATCAGCGGCCGCGCGCTCTATGACGGGCGCCTCGATCCCGTGGCGGCGCTCGCCATGATCCGCGCCGCCACGGCCAAGGTGTGAGCGCCTGATGTTCAAGGTCCGTGTCATTCCCTGTCTCGACGTCAAGGACGGACGGGTGGTCAAGGGGGTCAATTTCGTCGACCTGCGGGACGCCGGCGATCCGGTCGAGGCCGCGGTCGCCTATGACGCCGCCGGCGCCGACGAGCTGTGTTTCCTCGACATCACGGCGAGCCACGAGAACCGGGGCATCATCCTCGACGTGGTGCGGCGGACCGCCGAGGCCTGCTTCATGCCGCTCACCGTGGGCGGCGGCGTGCGCACCATCGAGGACATCAGGCTGCTGCTCGCCTCCGGCGCCGACAAGGTGTCGATCAACACCGCGGCGGTGAAGGACCGGGCCTTCGTCAGGCAGGCGGCGGAAAAATTCGGCGACCAGTGCATCGTGGTGGCGATCGACGCCAAGGCGGTATCGGAGCCCGGAGAAACCCAGCGCTGGGAAATCTTCACCCATGGCGGGCGCAATCCGACCGGTCTCGACGCCGTCGGCTATGCCCGGGAGGTCGTCTCGCTCGGCGCCGGTGAAATCCTGCTGACCTCCATGGACCGCGACGGCACGCGTCGCGGCTTCGACATTGCGCTGACCCGCGCGGTCGCCGACGCGGTCCCGGTTCCGGTCATCGCATCGGGCGGGGTGGGCGGGCTCCAGCACCTCGTCGAAGGCATCCGCGACGGCCATGCCACCGCGGTGCTCGCCGCCTCGATCTTTCATTTCGGCGAGCATACCATCCGGGAGGCGAAGGATTTCATGGCGCATGCCGGGCTGCCGGTGCGGCTCGACGGATGATTGCTTCCCGGCCTGCCGCCCGGATCGCGGACCAGCGAGGAACCCGATGACCACGTTTACCCTCTCCGACCTGGCGGAGCGCGTGAAGCAACGCGCAACGGCGAGCGCCGAGGTGTCGTACACGCGAAAGCTTCTCGACAAGGGCGTCGCGCACTGCGCCAAGAAGCTCGGCGAGGAAGCGATCGAGACCGCATTGGCCGCCGTCGGCGAGGATCGCGAGCGCGTGATCGCGGAGGCCGCCGATCTGCTCTACCATCTGCTGGTCGTGCTCGAGGCGCGCGGCGTGGCGCTGGCCGAGGTCGAGGCTGCCTTGGCGGCGCGGCTGTCCCAATCCGGTCTCGAAGAAAAGGCCTCGCGCCCGCGGGCCTGAACGCCGGGACGAGCGGAACAATCCGATGGATCAACGCGCCGGGGACGGGCTTTCGCCATACCGCATCTTCTCGCGGGCCGAGTGGGCGGGCCTGCGCGACGACACGCCGATGACGCTGACGTCGGGCGAGGTGGCGAGACTGCGCTCGCTGCACGATCGGCTCGACATGGCGGAGGTCGAGGAGATCTATCTGCCGCTGTCGCGGCTGCTCTCGATGTATGTGGCGGCGACCCAGCGGCTGTTCCGCGCGCAGCAGCGTTTTCTCGGCACCGAGGACGCCAAGCTGCCCTACATCATCGGCGTCGCGGGCTCGGTCGCGGCCGGCAAGTCGACCACTGCGCGCGTCCTGCAGGCGCTGCTCGCGCGCTGGCCCAACACGCCCAAGGTCGACCTGGTCACCACCGACGGTTTCCTGTTGCCGAACGCCGTGCTCGAGCGCGAAGACCTGATGGACAAGAAGGGTTTTCCGGAAAGCTACGATCTGCCGGCGATGCTCCGATTCCTCACCGACGTGAAGGCGGGCCGGCGGCCGTCGCGCGCCCCGGTCTACTCGCACCTGGTCTATGACGTGGTGCCGAACCAGTTCGTCGAGGTCGATCGCCCGGACATCCTGATCTTCGAAGGCATCAACGTGCTGCAGGCCGGGCGGCCGCCCAAGGACGGCTCGGCGATCCCGTTCGTCTCCGATTTCTTCGACTTCTCGGTCTATCTCGACGCCGACGAGGCGGTGCTGCAGACCTGGTATGTCGACCGCTTCCTCACCCTGCGCGGCACCGCCTTCAGCGACCCCAAATCGTACTTTCATCGCTATGCCAGGCTCACCGACGCCGAGGCGACCGAGACGGCGACCTCAATCTGGACGCGGATCAACCTGATCAATCTCCGCGAAAACATCCTGCCGACCCGCCAGCGGGCCGACCTCATCCTCAAGAAGGAGGAGAGCCACCTGGTGGAGGAGGTCGCGCTGCGCCGGCTCTGAATCCGATGCTGGAGCGAATCGTCGCGCGCGAGGTCAGGCGGCGTGGCGATCGGCGCCTGGACCGAAATGATCGATGTAGCGGGTGCTGATCGCCGCGACCGGCAGCACGATCAGGACGTCGGTGGTGCCGAACTGATGGTCGACGACGGCGCCCTCGCCGACGACCGCGCCGAGCCGCAGGTAGCCCTTGATCAGCGGCGGCAGCTCGCGCAGCGCCGCCCGCGGGTCGATCGCGGCCTTCGGCATGCGGTTCATCTCGACATATCGGTGCGCCAGCGCCCGGGCCCGCCAGGCGTCGGGAGCGGCGGCGAAATGATGGAGATACGACAGCGGCAGCGCCAGCCGGCCGGGATCGGTGCCGTCGAGACTGGCGCAGCCGATCATCACGTCGAGGCCGTTCTGCTTCACATAGGTCCAGATGCCGTGCCACAAGAGCTCGACGGTTCGCTTGTTGCGATGGGCGGCGAGCACGCAGGAGCGGCCGAGCTCGAGGAATTTCAGGCCGCGGTGCCGGTCCATCAGTCCGTCGAGATCGAATTCGGCCGCCGAGTAGAATCCGCCGTGGCGCTCGGCCACGTCCTGGCGCAACAGCCGATAGGTGCCGACCGTCACCGGCCGATGCGGCAATGCTTTTTCGCGCACCGCATGGTCGATCACCATGAGATGGTCGCAGATCGCATCGAAGGGATCGACATCGCGCTGGGCGAGCAGGGTCCCGGCATCGGCGATCGCCGACATCTCCTTGTAGAACACCCGGTAGCGAAGCTTTTGCGCGCGGCGCACATCGGCCGCGTTGTGGGCGAGCCGAACCTCGAGCGTGCCGAGACGCCCCAGCGTGCCGACCCGCCGGCTGGCGCGCGCCTCCGGCACCCGGATTCCGCTATAGGCTCTGAGCGCCGGCAGCAACCACGGCGTCCCGGGCGTCGCAATCGCCGGGCGCAAGCGTTCGATCAGGCTGCCCGACGGCAACGCCCGGCCGCGATTGGCCATGTCGATCAGTGTCGCCTCCCCGAACCGGTTCAGATCCTGGCTCGGTCTGAACAACTCGCCGAGGATCTGCCCGCGCACGCTTACAGCATGCACCAGGCACGGATTTATGACAGCTCAGCGATGATCTCCATGGAGGTCAAGCGGCCAGCGGGTTGCGCGCTCGCGTGTTGAGGGCGAGCGCTGCGGCCAGCCGTTCGCGGTCGAGCGGCTTTTCCAGAAAGCCGTCCATTCCGGCCGCGACGCACTGCTCGCGATGCTCCGCCAATGCGTTCGCCGTCAGCGCGATGATCGGGCAGCGCCCATCGCCGAGCTCGGCCTCGAGACGGCGGATCTGCCTGGTGGCCTCGATCCCGTCGATATCAGGCATATCGAGGTCGACGAGCACGAGGTCGTAGGGCGCGCCGGCGCGGCGCGCTGCCAGCCAGGATTCCACCGCGGTCTTTCCATCGCCGGCGATCGTCGGGCGGTGGCCGAGCTTGGCCAGCAGCGCCCGGGCGAGCAGCGCATTGATCTCGTTATCCTCGGCGACCAGGATTGCCAGGCCCTTCTTCGCCGATCCCGGCTCGGTGCCCGGCTCATCGGCGGATGCCGGCAGATCGCGATCGAATGCCTCGGTTCCGTCGGCGAAGCGGGCGGCCAGCGAGGCGGCGCGGATCGGCTTGACCAGATAGCCGGTGAAGCCCGCTTCGCGCAGCGCGGCAAGCTCGTGGCGATCGCCGGGCCTGATGAGAACGATGCGGCGTTCCACGTGAGCCGCGGCGGCGCGCGCAAGGCCATTCGCCGCGGTGCCGATCGCATGGTCCACCAGGATCGCATCCCATCGGCGCTCCGGCAGGAGGGCGGCCGCGGCCCGGTCATCGGCAATCACGCAGGCAGCCGCACCCCAATGGCCGAGCCGCCGCGCAAGGAGAGAGGCGGCGATCTCGCTCGGCGAGACGATCATGACCGATGCCCCGGCAAGGTTCGGCGCCGTCTGCGGCGGCGCGTCAGGATCGGCCACGCGCGGCAGGACGAGGTCGACGCGAAACGTCGATCCGGCGCCGGGCCGGCTCTCGACCGCGATGGCGCCACCCATGCGCTCGACGATGCGCGACGCGATGGCAAGGCCGAGCCCGGTGCCGCCAAATTTCCGGGTCGGGCTGGCGTCGGCCTGCTCGAATTCGAGAAAAATCCGCGCCTGGGCGTCGGGTGCGATCCCGATGCCGGTATCGCGCACCAGGAGCGTGACCTCGTCGGGCCGCAGGCCGGGCTCGACGATCACCGAGACGCCGCCGGTCTCGGTGAACTTGATCGCGTTGCCGGCGAGGTTGAGCAGAACCTGACGGAGACGCACGGCATCGCCGATGACGCGCGGTTCCAGCCGCTCGTCGACGAAGGCCGCGATCTCCAGCCCCTTGGCTTGCGCCCGCGGCGCCATGAGCTCGACGAGCTCGTCGATCAGGGTGGAGAGCGCGAAGGGCCGCGCCTCGATGTCGAGCCGTCCGGCCTCGATCTTGGAAAAATCGAGGATCTCCGCGATGAGCGACAGCAGCGTGTCGCCGGATGATTTGACGGCCTTGGCGTAGGTCGCCTGCTCGGCGGTCAATGCGGTGTCGAGCAGGAGATCGGCCATGCCCAGGATGCCGTTGAGCGGCGTGCGAATCTCGTGCGACACCATGGCGAGGAAGCGCGACTTGGCGCGGTTGGCGGCCTCCGCCTGGTCGCGCGCGTCGCCGAGCGCGCGCTGTCCCTCGGCGCGGTCGGTGATATCGCGGCCCACGCTCTGCGTCTCGGTGCGCGCCGAGCCGCTGCTGCGGACCGGCGCTTCGCGCCAGGCGATCCAGCGGACGCCGGCGGCGGTATCGAGCTTCTGGTCGTGGATGCGGGTGCCGTCCTCGGCGACGACGATCTCGCCCTGCTCAAAAATGTCCGGTGCGAAGCTTGTGCCGACGATCTCCGCGCGCGGTCGGCCGACCAGCGCGCAGAACGCGTCATTCGCATAGGTGACGCGGTTCTCGTCGTCCCGGCGGACGATGACATCGCCCTGGGCCTCGAGGAGACTGCGGGTGCGCTCTTCGGCCTCCTTGAGCTCGAATGTCCTGTCGGCCAGCTCCTCGACGCGTTCCTCGAGGCGCCGGTTCTCGGCCGCCAGTTGCCGGTTGCGCCTCGACAGCAGCGCCAGCGCGCCGCAGGCGGCAGCAATCAGCGCGCCGCCGATGGTGGCCCAGACGGGAGCCGAAAAGCCTGCCGCATCGGCTGCCGGACCTTCCGACATGAAAGTGCCGAGCACGACCCGGAAGGCGAGCAAGGTGATCGCGACGCGCACGATGATGGCGGCGGCACGATGACCGAACAGGGCGCGCGCCCGCACCTCGCCCACAGCGTCGCGATTTGTCCCCATCTGCTGCCCGATACGCCGATTGCGCCGACGACCCTGCGCAATCCCGATTGACCGCGGTTTCTTGGCGCGAAGTCTGGTCCGGCGATCGTTGCAAATCCCTTCATGGAAGGGAGCACGCGCCAAGGACAGCGCCGGCATGGTTGACCGGGGAACAATGAGATCCGTCGAATGCGCTTCACCGGGACCCGCTGTCGGGCAATCACCGGGCCGCGCGACGACCGGGTGTCATCATCGTGGCGAACAGCGCCGCGGCTTCCTCGACGGAGAATGAAACGGATCGCACATAGAGCCCGTAATCCGCCGGTTCTCCTGCCGGGGACAGGCCGACGATGAGATCGTGCCGGTCGGTCTCAGGGTTGACGTTGATCGTCCTGACCGGGAGGGCGGAGCCGCGGCAGGCCGTGCGTTCGCCATCGTCCCGATCGTCGACCAGGATGAAGTCGGCCGCCTCCGGGGTGTCGACGAGGCGAATGGTGAGGTCGGGTCGCACCGCGCCCTCGGCAACGCGAACCGAGTAGGCGATCGGGTCCGGCCGGGAGACGAGGCGGTAGGTCGTCGAGTCCGCCGCAAAGCATTTTTCTTCCGCCGGCTGGATGTAGTTTTGCGCTCCCGCCGGAAGACCGACGGCAACCAGGAGCGCCAAGGCCGATTTGATATGCGGCACGGCTCACTCTCCACGCGCGGCCATACGGGCCGTATGCGCAGAGTAAGTGAAAGCCGTTAGCGGGCTATTAAGGTTACGACAAATTGCGGGCTCGTCATGCGGTTCGGCGCTCCGCCGGACGGGCGGCGGAAGGTCGCAACACGGCCTCCCTCTGCGGCTCCAGCCGGATCGCGAACATGCCGGCAAACCCGTCAGCGCCTGCCCGCGTGATCGCGACCGCTCGCGTATCCTTCATGCGGGCGATCCAGCCGAGCGCGAAACAGCGATCCGCCAGCTGTGCTCCGAGCGCGCCGGCAACATGCGGACGCCGCTCGCTCCAGTCGAGACAGGGTCGGCAGAAGCAGCGCTTGAGCCGCGAGGTCATCGCGAGATCGATGCCGAACTCGGAAAAGAATTTTTCCCCGCGCCGGGTGACGACGCCGCCGTCGTTCGACAGGACGATCAGGCTTCGGGCGCTGAGCGCATCGGTGAGCGCCACGCCCAGACGGCCCGCCAAGTGATCGTAGCAGGTGCGCGCGGTGCGCATGGCGTCGTCGAGCTTCGACCGCGGCCGGTAGCGCGGCGCGCTGTGCATCGAGGACACCGAGGCGAGCCCTTCGAGCATCTGCGCCACCAGCGGAGAAGCCAGCCGATAGTGGCGGTGCCGGCCCTGGCGCTCGACTGCCAGCAGGCCGGCCTCGCTGAGCTTCGCCAGGTGCCCGCTTGCGGTCTGCGCGGTGACCCCGGCATGCCAGGCAAGCTCGCTGGCGGTGAGCGCCGGCCCGCCCAGCAGCGCCGAAAGCATGTTGGCGCGGGCGGCGTCGCCGACCAGGGCGCCGATCTCGGCGATCGATACCGCGGAAATCATCGAGGTCATGGGCCCAATGTAGCCGCTCCGCCGCGGCGGGTCACCCCCCGATGGTTCGGTCCCGGCCGAAGCATGCAGGGGTGACAAGCGCCTCCTCGCGGCACAGATAACGGCCCGAGCATCGGCAATCGGGAGTTCAGACAATGGCGCATGTTCCCTCCGTCCGGCTGGTTGGTCGCGATGTCGTGAGGCGGTCGGAATGGCGGCATGTCGTTGGCGCCGCCCACGGCGCGATCGCGTGGGTCGCCCGAAGCCTCGACCGCCGCCGCCAGCGGCAACGGCTTGCGGAGCTGACCAATTCCGCGCTCATCGACATCGGAGTGACACGCGCCGACGCAGCCGCGGAAGCCCGCAAGCCGTTCTGGAAGCCCTGACCCTTCCCGCCCGCTGGCGGAAAATGCTACGGGGTCGGAAGGGTTCCGTCACGCCAAGGGCAGTCATGGTCGAGCACATCGTCACCGCGGTCGCCAACGGGATTCTCGACATCCGCCTAAATCGGCCAGACAAGAAGAATGCCCTCACGGTCGCGATGTACGCCGCGTTGGCGGATGCGCTGGAGCGCGCCGATGCCGATGCCGCGGTGCGGGTCGTCACGCTGACCGGAAGCGCCGACAGCTTCACCAGCGGCAACGACATCGTGGATTTCATGCAGCAGAAGCCGACGCCGGGCGAAACCCCGGTCATGCGTTTTCTCCGTGCGATCTCGACGGCGCAAAAGCCGCTGATCGCCGCGGTGAACGGGCTTGCCGTCGGGGTCGGCGTGACGATGCTGCTGCATTGCGATCTCGTCCATGCGGCCAACTCGGCGACCTTTCGGCTTCCCTTCGTGGATCTCGGCCTTGTTCCCGAGGCCGCCTCGACGCTGCTGCTGCCGCGCCTCGTCGGTCACCGGCGGGCCGCGGAGCTTTTTTGGTTCGGCGAGACCTTCGACGCGGCGACCGCAAGAGACCTCGGGCTGGTGAATGCGGTTCATCCGGCGGGGTTGCTGGCCGAAGCCGTGCGGGACCGCGCCGCGCTGCTGGCGAGCAAGCCGCCCGCGGCGGTGCGGCTGACCAAATCGCTGCTCAAGAGCGAGACGACCGGCGTGGCAGAGCGCATGGCCGAGGAGGGCGCACATTTCGCCCGGCAGCTCCAGTCACCGGAGACGCGCGAGGCCTTTGGCGCCTTCATGGAACGCCGCAAGCCCGATTTCTCCCGGTTCTCGTGATGCCGGTGCAGCACGGTGGGTGACGCAGCTTTATCTGGCTGTCGCGGCAAAGATCCCGGAAAAGCCCGGGACACCGGCGGCCGATGCGTCGCTTACGTCGCCCGACCGCCCATATCGCGGGAAAACTCTTCGCGCTCCTCGATCCGCTTGAGACATTCGGCGAGACGCCCGGAGGGAGAAGCCTCGAGCTCGGCATCCAATACCGTTCGCAGCTGCTGGCCGATCAATTTGAGGACGGCCGACCGGATCTCGGCGCTCTCCTGAGCTGACTGAAATGCACGAAGTGGCATGGCACCGTCCCATCCGGAAGCTGCGAGCCACTCTCCTTTGCTCAACTGTCCCCATCAGCCGTTGCGAGGCTCGTGAAATCAAGAACGCTGTTCGGCCACTATTTGTTCCGTGGCGGTATCAGGCGGCCCGTCGCAGCTCGTCGGCGAGGGTGCGGTACGACAGCGCTTCCGCGAGGTGAACCCGGCCGACCGTGTCGGCGCCGTCGAGATCGGCGAGCGTGCGGGCGACCTTCAGGACCCGGTGATAGCCGCGCGCGGAGAGCCGCATCGCGTCGGCAGCCTCGCGCAACAGGGTCAGCCCGGATCCGTCGGGGCGGGCCACCCGCTCGAGCACGTCGCCCTGGGCCTGCGCGTTGGTGCGCACGTCGGGAAGGTTCAGCGCCGCATAACGGCGAAGCTGGATGTCGCGCGCCCGCGCCACCCGGGCGGCGACCTCGGCGCTGCCCTCGTTGGGCGGCGGCAGGATCAGGTCGGCGGCGGACACCGCCGGCACCTCGATATGCAGGTCGATGCGATCGAGCAGCGGCCCGGAAATGCGCGCCTGATAGTCGGCGGCGCAGCGCAGATTGGCCCGCGCCGGCAGGCATGGCCCGGGTCGTTGGCCTGCCCGCAGCGGCAGGGGTTCATCGCGGCGACCAGCATGAAGCGCGACGGGAAGGTCGACGTGATGGTTGGCGCGGGCGATGGCGATCTCGCCGGTCTCCAGCGGCTGGCGCAGCGAATCGAGCACCTGGGCCTGGAACTCCGGCAACTCGTCGAGGAACAGCACGCCGTTGTGGGCGAGCGACACTTCGCCGGGCCGCGCCCTCAAGCCCGCCGCCGACCAGCGCCGGCATGCTGGCCGAATGATGCGGGCTGCGGAACGGCCGCCGGTTGGTCAGCGCGCCGCCTCGGCGAGCTCGCCGGCGACCGAGGCGATCATCGAGACCTCGAGCATCTCCGGCGGCGACAGCGGCGGCAGGATCGAGGGCAGGCGCGCGGCCAGCATCGACTTGCCGGCGCCCGGCGGGCCGATCATCAGCAGGTTGTGGCCGCCGGCGGCCGCGACCTCGAGCGCGCGCTTGGCGCTCTCCTGGCCCTTGATGTCCTTGAGGTCGAGCATCGCGGCCGCCGAGTCTCGCGCGATCTTCGGCTGCGGCCGGGGCAGCACCTGCGTGCCCTTGAAGTGGTTGGCGAGCTGGATCAGCGAGGCGCCGGCGATGATCTCCATCTCGGGGCTCGCCCAGGCGGCCTCCGGGCCGCAGGCGGCCGGGCAGATCAGGCCCTTGCCGCGCGCGTTGGCGCCGATCGCCGCCGGCAGCACGCCGGCGACGGCGAGATCGAGCCGTCGAGGCCGAGCTCGCCCAGCGCGGTGAAGCCGCCAAGCGCGTCGTGCGGGATGGCGCCGATCGCGGCCATCAGCGCCGAGCGTGATCGGCAGGTCGTAGTGGCTGCCTTCCTTCGGCA